>CAVUMB010000005.1:0-702719 GCA_963742405.1 uncultured Alphaproteobacteria bacterium | reverse complement strand
CGACCAGGACGACAAGCAGGGTCCGGGCGTGCGCCTGAAGAAGCCGCTGCGCTGATGCCGTAATCGGGAGGAGGGCGCGTGATGGTTCGGCATCGCCCTTGAGCTGTGAACCGATTCATACAGCCGAAAGATCACTTCTGGTCGGTCGCCTCATTCGAGCGCCAACGACCTTCTATTGATGAGGGACGATTAGGTCATCGAACGGGTCGAAATTTTCACGTAGGTTTGGCTCGACAGAGCCCGCGACAGGTCATGCGCCGCCTGCAGGTTCATCCAGAATTCCGGCGTTGTGCCAAAATAGCGACTGAACCGCAACGCGGTGTCGGCCGTGACGCCACGGCGCCCCTTGATGACTTCTGTCAGCCGGTTCGGGGGCACATCTAGTATAGTAGCCAATGCACGCGCACTGAGCCCCAACGGCTCCATGAACTCACACTGCAATACCTCGCCGGGGTGGGTGCGAATGCGGATCTTGGCGGAACGCGGCATCAGTTCGTCCTCTCGTGGTAGTCGGTAATCTCATCGTCCGACGGTCCGGTCTCAGTCCATCTAAAGCAGATCCGCCACTGGTCGCTCAAGTGCGTCCTCATAAGGTAGGAATGAGAGGCTTGCAGAGGCCGGTCCAGTGGCGCCGTCGTCCGGGATTCCCAAGGGACATCGCGACCGGCAAGTCCAGATCGAACTTGCGCCCATTTTGGGCACATGATATGCGTAACACGATGAGAATTATCGCCCGGCGCACCTTGAGGGAGTTCGTTGCGGCGCGCGCTGGGAGACGTGATCAACCAGCTCTCAAGGCCGCGCTTGACGCTTGGTTCAACGAGGTCGCGCGGTCCGAGTGGACGAGTACAGCCGATGTGAAGCGGCACTATGCTACAGCGAGTATCGTCTCGGCCGATCGCATCGTGTTCAATATCAAGGGCAACAGCTACCGGCTCGTGGTCGCGGTGGATTTCGAGAAGGCGATCGTTTTCATCAAATGGATCGGCACTCACGCCAATTACGATCGGATCGATGTCAGGACGGTACAACATGGCAAGTGAGATCAGACCAATTCGTACCGACGCCGACTATGAGGCGGCGCTGGCCGAAGTTGAACGCCTCTGGGGCGCCAAATCAGGAACGCCGAAAGGAGATCGCCTCGACGTGCTCGCAACCCTGATCGAGGCCTACGAGGATCGGTATTTCCCGATCGACCCACCCGACCCCATCGAAGCGATCAAGTTCCGAATGGAGCAACAGGGTTTGACACGGCGGGATCTCGAGGTCCTGATCGGGACCCGCTCGCGGATCACCGAAGTGCTTTCACGTAAGCGCGGTCTTTCGATCGCGATGATCCGGCGTTTGCACGAGAAACTTGGTATTTCTGCAGAGGTTCTGATCCAACCCATCCGCAAGGGCGAAGCGGCCTAAGGGTGACGGGCACTGTTGTCGCCCGAGCCGTGATTTGCCCATGGCTCCATCGAGCAGGGTGATAAGGCGCTCAATCGTTGCGGGATCGGAATCTTGCTCGACGCGAAGTCTGCCGAGCCGCCGAACAGCGGCCGAGGCAGAGACGATCAAAGCAGCTTCACCGTATCGGATCAGACGTTGCCGACTGAGGCTTCCAACGCCTTGCGCTATGTTCAACTCGACCGCGACTGACCAGGCCTACTTTCGTGCTCCCATAGCAGATGACTTGGTTCCTGCGGCGATGCGACGTAGCTCAAGTTCTGGCTGGTGGCCAGCATTTTTCCAGGTGGTTCGTCTCGCGATTCGTCGTTGGCGGCGAGATGCACGGGGAGTATTGGTTTTTTGATTGGTCTTCTGATCGAGTTTGGCCTTCGTGGGGCGGGGATGTTGATCGTGAAGGGCAGTGGCGCCGCCGTCCGGCTTGGACCTTGGCCGCATTCCACGGGCGCTGGAGTCGAAGGGCATCATCTTCATCGAACAGGATGACAAGCTGGGACCGGGTGTCCGCCTGGAGAAGCCGCTGCGCTAATGTTGCGATCGTGGGCTTGGGCCTTTTGCTGACTGCCGTCAGCAGTTTTTGAGGGATGTTAGCCGCGCGCGCTGTCCCAACGGTCACGGCTAATGGTCTTCAGGTGGGGTAGGTGAAATCGGTCTGCCAGAGTTGGTTCGGCGCAGTGGTCTTGGCCTTGAACGACGTGCCCCAGCTACCAACTGACGATCGTCAGGCCTTCGATTGCTAAGTTCTTGATGGCCGCGTCGCGGGTGACTAGCGTCATGCCGAGCGCTTCGGCGTGAGCCGCGATCATGATATCAAAGACGCCTGCACTTCGACCGACGCGCCTGGCGCGCTCGCGAATTCGGGCATGTGCCTCGGCCGCCTTGCCGTCCCAGGGTTCAATCGAAATTCTTGCGAGGAACCCTCGCACCGCCGCCATGACGGCTGGATTGCTCTCACGAAGACGTGCGCCATAGAGCAATTCAGCCATACTGATCGATGAAATCGACAACGCTTTGGCACCGGATCGGCGCAGGTTGGTCACGGCGGTGCGCTCGGCTCGGATAAGACGCGACGCGGCCTCGGTGTCGAGCAGGTATTCAGCCACGCTTGCCCCGGCGTGCGGTCAATGGATCGCGCAAATCATCAACGGGCTGATCGCGCTCGCCCATAAAATCGTCCGGCAGATCCAATGTCTTCACCCAGTCGAAATACGCGGTCCACGATCCAGCCGGCTTCGACAAAACCACGTCTCCCGTCAGCGGATCGCGCCGGATATCCACTTCTGTCCCCTCAAACCGATAGTCAGCGGGTAGGCGTACCGCCTGACTGCCGCCGGTCGAGAACAGCTTTGCTTTCTTCATGAGCCGCCCTCAGAATGACAAGTAGATATATCATGTATATATTTTCAAGACCGGCAGATCAAGATCTCTCGACCATGATGGCGGTCTCATGTCGAATAAGAAGTTAGTGCTCTATTGCGAAACGAACCCAATTTGGTAAAGACCGTCTTTGCCGGGGCAAGGATCCCCGCAGCGGGGGCCTCACAACACGCTGGTATGTCTCACTCCAATCGCGCAAATATTGGTCGCTTGTGGGCCAATGCACGGAATGGCATGTCTGCTGCATTTGAGGTTCAAGCGTACGGCGGGCTCGTAGCTCAATGGTTAGAGCTGGCGGCTCATAACCGCCTGGTTCCAGGTTCGAAGTCCTGGCGGGCCCACCACGACTTCCGACTGTTCTCAAACTCATGCAAGATTGGTCGGCACAGACGTCATTAAAGCGCCGAGATGCAGGGTGATCATTTCGTCCGGCCTACAGACTTTTGGCTTAAGGACCTGATCATCATGGCCCGTCGCAGCCCTGCTATCATCGCCGCTCTTATTTCAGCGATGTTTGCTTTCCATCCAATGTCCGCCGCCGCCGAGGACACGCGTATGGACCGTAGCATCACCGTATCTGCAACCGGGACGGCGGCTGCCGTGCCCGACGCCGCACGCGTTCAAACGGGGGTCGTCACAGAAGGCAAGACGGCGCGGGAGGCGTTGTCGGAAAACAACGCGGCGATGGACAAGCTGGTGGCCGGTCTCAAGCAGAGCGGCATCGAGCCGAAAGACATCCAGACGTCGGGGTTCAATTTGAACCCGCGCTACACCAATCCGCGCGACGGGCAGCCGCCCGTCATCGACGGATATCAGGCCTCGAACAGCGTCGAGGTGCGCGTCGGCAATCTGGATGCGCTGGGAGAGATCCTGGACAAACTCGTGTCGCTTGGCGCCAACCAAATGAACGGCATCACGTTCGAGGTCACCGCGGCCGAGACACTGCGCGACGAAGCCCGCAAGGCTGCCATCGCCAATGCGCGGCGGCGGGCGGAGCTCTATGCGGCGGCGGCGGGGGCGAAGGTCGGCAAAGTCATGGCGATCAACGAAGGCGGCGCGCCAGAGCCGCGGCCGTTCTTCAAGGCCGGGCGCGCGGCTGCGGCCATGGAGGCTGTGCCCATCGAGCGAGGGACCCAGTCTCTCGAAGCCAACGTCACCGTGACGTGGGAACTCGAATAAAGTCTTCACGTAACGAGACGATCTCGACCGCTGACAGAAGAGGTTGCGCGCCCGGCTGCGCCGTCCAATCGGCGTAGTTGCGCATTTCGCCGGTCGTGCGGACGCGATGCAGCCGTTCCAGGTCGATCGTCGCGGTCACCCACGCCGGTTGGCTGAGCGGACCCTCGGCAAGGACACCCGTATCGGAGACGCCGTGTTCGGAGGGCACAAAAATTCCGGCGGAGCCTTCGTTGCGATCGACGGCGGGAGACCAGAGCGCATCGCCGACCGTCGGGCTCTGGACCGTGACGATGCTATTTTCGAGTGCGCGCGCCATGCAGCCGGTGCGGACCCGGTGGAAGCCCGAGACGCGTTCGGTGCACGAGGGAACGAGAACGACTTCGGCGCCGGCTTCGGTCAAGGCGCGGCCGAGCAGCGGGAATTCGCTATCGTAGCAGATCAGGATTGCCAGCATGCCGAGGTCCGTGTCGAAGACGCGGAGCGGCCCGCCGCCGGAAATTCCCCAGTCGCGTTCAAACGGTGTCATGACGATTTTTTCCTGCTCGCCGACGAGGCCGTGGGGCGTCACGAGCTGGGCCGCGTTGACGAAGCGGCCGTCGGATTTGAGCACCGGTCCTGAGCCAACGAGAATGTGGACGTCGTTTTCGCGCGCAAGATCGAGATGAAACGCCACCCTTGAGGCGGCGAGTTCTGCAACGGTGTGCAGAGTTTTTTGCAGATCGGAATAAACGTCCGGTCCGAAGCAGGCCGCCTGCTCGATCGCCGCGTATTCGGGAAACACCAAGAGACTGGCACCGGTCGCCGCGCCCTGTGCGACCCATTTGGACATCTTCTCTTCCCACGCGTCGAGGCTGAGAGGGCTGTCCGATCGGATACTGAGCGCTGGCGATGGTGAGCGGGGCGCGTGCCAAATTCAAAGACCCTTCATCCAGAATTGCATGCGGTGCGTTGTTTCCAGTGGTTGATCGATATCTTTCCAGTCGTAGGTCGCGAAGATATCGACCGGCGCGTAGCCGCGTTTTTTCCAGAACCCGTCGAGGGGCGCATAGTCGGCCGGTTTCAGCGGGTGATCGTCTGGCCGAACGACACGGCAGAAGGTTGAATGCGTGAAGCCGCCGAGAGCATGGGCTTGGGCTTCACGGCCATCAAAGAACGCGTGGCCCAAGCCATGGCCGCGATGACTTTTCAGGAGAACGCTCTCGCCGCAATAGAAAATTTTCGCAATGTCGAAACCTGCCGCGCGGAACGGTTCGCCAAACTCATCGGCGTGCTCGATCATCGGAGCGCCCGTGGACGCACCGACCATCTCGTTGCCGTCATACGCGGCGATGACGACGGCACCCTTGGCGGCGGCAAAGTTCGCCAGATACTTTTCTTCGTAATCGAGTGTGCCGTCGTAGAGATAGGGCCAGTCGCGGAAGACGACGATGCGCAGACGGGCGAGATCGGGCAGGATCGGAATGATCTCAGCACCGGTCAGCGACCGAACGTCGAGCTTTTTCTTCTCCATCGCGGTCTCCCTCGGCTGGTCGATGCTCAGCCGGCGACCTGCGTGATCCAATCGGTCAGATTGTAGTACGTCGTGACGCGCGCAATCTTGCCGTCGCGGATGGCAAAGAACGTCCCAGCCGGCAGAACATACGTCTGGCCCTTGGCGGGGGGGAGGCCTTCGTCGGTGTTCTTATAGACGCCGTGCACGTTGAACTCGGCCGACGCGCGGGCACCGTCCTTCGACACCATCACGACGATGTCCTTCAGTTCTTCCTTATAATTGTGGTCCATGCGCGCGTTGAACGCGCGGAACTTCTCCTTGCCCTCGCGGCGCTCGCCCTGGTTGACGTCGTGGATGACGTCCTCGGTCAGGAAGTCGAGCATGGTGTTCGTGTCGCCGCGGTTAAAGGCGGCGTAGTAGTCGCGGATGAGGGCGGCGGTGGCGGTGCGGGCGGCGCTCTCGGCGGACGTTTCGGTCATGGTGCCTCCAGGCGGTTCGGTCTCGGGGGATGGACGACTGCGGATTGAGGCCTGATTAACAGGTTCGCCCTGCGAGACAAGACCCGGCTCTGCGGCCGGTGAACGCGGCGTTTTCAGACCGAATGGAACGGGTCGTCCGTTCCCGGCCGAATTTACATTGATTTGCATCACAGTCAGGTCCCGGGCTGGGGCGTTTAATCTTCTCCAACCAGAAGTAAGGAGACGAAAATGAAAATCAAAAAAGGCATGTGGGTCGTTGTTGCCGACGGCGCGCGGGGGCTCGTTCTCATCAACGAAGGCGATGCGCTGGAGCCGGCGTTGAAGGTCGTGCGCGTTTATGAGCAAGACAATCCCAAGACCAGCGAGCAGGGCCGCGATCGGCCGGCGCGCTCCTTCCAGTCGTTCAGTGACAGCCGATCCGCCATGGCCACGCCCGATCTGCATCGGCGCGCCGAGGATCGGTTTGTGGATCAGATCGTGGCCGACCTTGCGAAAGACGCAGCCGCTGGTCTGTTCGAAGAACTCGTCATCGTGGCGCCGCCGGTGGCTCTGGGGGAGATGCGCAAAGCCGCGCAAGGTCCGCTGGCGAAGAAGATCGTGGCGACGCTGGACAAGGACCTGACCGCGCACACGGTGCCGGACATCACCGCGGCGGTCGCTAAGGTGCTCGAAGGCTGATCATTGCTGCTCCAGTAGACTTGTGGGTTGCGCTCCGACTTTCGCCTTCGATTGCTGCTGTGCCCGCTCCTCGTCACACACCGCAAGGCGTATGAACGCTAAATTGTCATTGAGCTTTTCGGCAGGTGCGCACAATGGAACGGCGGCCTTCCTTGCGGCCTCAACAATCATGCGTGTCAGTTTTTCCGGAAAGCCGCCGTTATCGCTCAAGTATGTCTCGACATTCCACGCGCCATCTCGTCGACGGAGTTCTTCGGCAGCGGCACGGGTAGCGACCTCTTCGTACAAGCATCGCAGAGGCCATAGCCAGGAATGCAAAGTCCAAAGGGTTTGGATTGGGTACCAGTTTGACGAATTTCGCGGATTTTTCGAACGCGCCGCTGAAGACATACACACTTGCCCTCGCCCGCGGAACTCATGGGGGAATAGTTAGGCGCGCGAAGCGTTATTCACGCGCCGATCCACGGTTCAGCGTCATCCTGCGGTCGAAGTTGCGGTGTGCAGCAAGCGTTCGAGGGCGTGAAGTCCGGTGCGAATCAGTTTAACGATTGGTTAGTTCAGCGGAGGACTTGCAATGTTTCGCAAATCTTGTGAGGGTCTTTATGGCCCCTATGACGAATTTGGACCCGACGATCCTGTTGTCGACCTCTCGTTGTGCGCTGTAGCAATGTTCAGCTTTGCGATCGTCATGTTTCTCGGAAAGACGATCTGAGCCACTGTTTAATCTCAGCGTCTCAGATGGTTGCGGTCGAGCAGATGCTCGCGGCGAACGACACGCTCGAACAGCCATCTACGACGATGTTTTGCGGGGGCTCGTAGCCGGCCGGATCGTGAGTTTCATCGTCGATCCCGCACCACTTTGATGATTTATGCGGCGATTTCATCGACCGTCGGCTGATTTACACGCGCCTGATTGATCAGACCGTGCATTTACGCGTCTTCGTCATAGGCGGCTTTCGGATGTGACCCCTGACGTCCCTAGCACGTGCACCACGATGCGGCGGGTGTGGGGTGCGGTGCGATGTTCGAAGAGATAGATGCCCTGCCATGTGCCGAGCACCATTCGGCCTGCGTCGACCGGTATTGCGAGCGACGTCTGCGTCAGCGCCGCTTTAACGTGGGCCGGCATGTCGTCGGGGCCTTCGGCCGTGTGGACGAATAGGTCATCCCCCTCCGGAACAAGGCGGCGGAAAAACGCGTTGAGATCACGCCTGACATCAGGGTCGGCATTTTCCTGGATCAGGAGGGATGCCGAGGTGTGGGCGCAGTAGATGGTGACGAGGCCAGTCGTGATCTCCAACAGCGCGACGAGCCGTTCGATCTCGTCGGTTAACTCGTAAAGCCCCGGACCGCGCGTTTTTACCGTGAATGTCTCGAGTTTTTGACGCATGCTGTTGCCTACACAATCGAAACGGAACGTTGTTTTCCCATGAGCCGAGCATTCGTCAAAGAAGACACGGGTGAGGGGCTCGACACCCTGCCCGATCGTCCGATCTCCGAGCATCGCAATTTTGTGACCACCGAAGGGTTAGCTGCCATCGAGACGGAGGTGGCAAGGCTCAACGAAGCCTATGCCGAAGCGCAAACTTCGGCCGACCGGGCGCAGTTGCAAAAAGTCGCGCGCGATCTGCGTTACTGGTCTCAGCGACGTCAGTCGGCGGAGTTGATGCCGGAGCCGAGCGAGAGCGGCACGGTTCAATTCGGCTCGCGCGTGACGCTTTTGCGCAGCGCAGATCAGCGGGTGACGTATCGCATCGTGGGTGAAGACGAAGCCGATCCCGCGCAGGGCAGCATTTCGTTTGTCTCGCCGCTGGCGCGAGCGCTGATGGGGAAGGCGGAAGGCGACACCGTCCGGATGGGGCAGGCAGACGCCGAGATCGAAGCCATCCGATAAAAAGACGCCGGACGCTTTTGGCATCCGGCGCCGGAACTCAGCAGGGCGAGATTGAATTCAATCCTTGGCGCGCTCGACGTAGGAGCCGTCCGCCGTCATGACGACGACGCGGGTTCCGGCTCCGATATGTGAGGGCACCATGACCCGGGCGCCGTTCGAGAGCTTCGCAGTCTTGTAGGACGACGACGCCGTCTGGCCCTTCACGACGGGTTCGGCTTCGACAATCTCGAGGGAAACACGCTGTGGCAGTTCGATCGAAATCGGGTTGCCCTCGTGGAGGGACACCGAGCAGGTCATGCCTTCCTGCAACCACTGAGCCTGATCGCCCAGCACGTCACGCGAGACGGTGATCTGGTCGAAATTTTCCGGCTGCATGAAGTTGTAGCCCATCTCGTCTTCATAGAGATAATTGTAGTCTTTCTCGTCGAGGTAGGCGCGCTCGACCTGATCGGTCGTGCGGTAGCGTTCGACGATCTTCACGCCATCCGCAATGCGGCGCATTTCCAGATGGGTGACCGGCGTGCCTTTACCGGGGTGAATGTTTTCAGCGTGCATGACGACAGCAAGCCTGCCGTCCAGATCGAGCACGTTGCCCTTGCGCACCGAGCTTGCGATAACCTTGGCCACGAGTGGTCTCCATCAAAGCCGCCCCGTCGGACGCGCCGGAACGGCGCGCGTTGCCAAAAGCCTCGAAGGGCGGGGTGGCGAGCGGGGATTTGTGCGCCTCTCATACTCTATTCGCGGTGAAAAGGCCAAGTGCGGCCGTTCGGCATGACGCCGGCCGCTGTCAAAGGCTGGAAAGTCTAGCAATATGATCAAAAATTCCCCCTGGTGGAACCGCGAGCGGCATGCCGACCGGCGTCCGTTCCTCATCGCGCGGGGGCGTATCAAGGCCGCGATCCGGGCCTGGTTCGAGAGCGAAGGGTTCATCCAAGTCGAGCCGCAATGTCTGCAAGTGTCGCCGGGGAACGAAGCGCATTTGCACGCACTGGCCACCGATGTCGTCGGGCCGGATCTCTCGGTCAGGCGACGATATCTGCACACGTCCCCCGAGTTTGCCATGAAGAAGCTGCTGGCGGCGGGAGAGCAGAAGATTTTTGCGTTCACGCCTTGCTTTCGCAATCGCGAACACGGCCCGTTGCACGCAACGGAATTCACCATGCTCGAATGGTACCGCGTGGGCGCACCCTATGAGACGTTGATGGACGATGCCGCGCAACTGTTGCGGCTGGCTTGCGCGACGACCGGTCAGCGGCTTGTCTCATGGCGCGGTTCGGTTGCGGTGCCCAAGGGGGCGGCGGATCGGCTGACCGTGGCGGAGGCGTTTTCGCGGTTTGCGGGAATCGACCTGTTGGCGACGCTCTCCGAGGGTGAGCCGGACCGCGAGTCCTGGCCGAGCAAGTCCGGTCGCAGGGTCTGACCGTGCGGCCCGACGACAGCTGGTCGGATCTGTTCGCGCGGGTTCTGGCGGCGAAGATCGAACCGAAGCTCGGCGTCGGGCAGCCGCAATTGTTGATCGAGTATCCGGCCGTCGAGGCGGCCCTGGCGCGGCGGACAGCTGCGGACAGGCGGGTTGCGGAGCGGTTCGAGCTTTATTGTTGCGGCATCGAGCTGGCCAACGGTTTTGGCGAACTGACCGACCCTGTGCAACAGCGCGCGAATCTTGAGAGCCAAATGGCTCTCAGGCAAGCGATCTACGCAGAGCGTTACCCCTTAGATGAAGACTTTCTGGCCGCACTTGCCGAGATGCCCGCGGCATCGGGGTGCGCGCTGGGTTTCGATCGACTTGTGATGCTCGCGGCTGGCGCAACGCACATCGAGCAGGTTCTGTGGACGGGGGCCGCTTGAACCGCCCGCACATGAACCGCAGATGAATTGCCGTTTCAGACGTCATTCAGCCGATCGGGCGCAAATTCGCACCCTCGAGCCGATGTGCGGCTCTCGGAGGTTTGTCCATGCGCGAGTTGCTTCGTTCGGGCGCCATTTTGCTGATGGGATTGGTCGTCATCGGCGCCGGCATTTTCGTTGCGTTCCACCACGTGATCCTGGGGTGACGCCCCTCGCGGTCATATCAGACCGATGCTGCGACTGATGCGGCGAACGATCGAGTTGCGGACATAACCTTGACGCTGCGCTCGGACACTCTTTTCGACATGATCTTCAAGACCGGGAAGAGCGTCGAGATGGCCACGCTGTCGAGCTGTGCGGACGATTTGGGAATAATGCTTGTAGGCAGCGTTGCTCGATACGTCGAGCTGTTGGATTTGCGCGCTGGTGACGGTGTTATCGAGGAAGATTGGCGGCACTTCTCCACTGACGGCCAAAAACATGCTTTTTGTCCGCATGCACTTAGGACAGACGCCACAGTTATCCGGCCGGCGTTTTTTGTCGCCGCAGCAGCTGAGTGCGGCCAAGGCTGTATCGTCTTCCAGCAAGATTTCCAGTTTGCGTATGCGGTCAAAGTCTGACGAGACGGTGTGCATGGTGAAGTCGTCGGACGCAAACAGGCGGTTTGTGACGTGGTTGGTGCCCCAAGGAAAAACCATCATCTCTTGCGCGGGCGTCAGATCAGCAGCGAGCAGTCCCTTGCTTTGCGCGGTGGCCGCGAGGAACAGGCAACTGGCCAAGACGAAGGCGTGGGTCAGGCCAAGGTCACCGATGATTTTGCCGGCGTTGGTTTCGACGATGACCTGCTCAACACGGTACTTGGCCAAAAGTGGGCGAGTGCGCGCCCTGAGGCCGTCGAAGGGCTTCTGCTTGACCGCATCATAGTCGAGCCCATGGACCGTGACGGCAAGACGAATGTCGTGTGCCCGCTTTTCCGAAACCAGAGCGAAAGTGGCATCAACGCCGCCTGAATAAAGGAGCGCCGCACCGTCTGTGCCTTGGCCATTTGCGGCGTATGTCTTTGCACTCAATGTGACGGGGCTGTACTTTTCGGGTACCCACATCGCCCAGATGTCGACGAGCTGCTGCGCATTGGCCAGCGCCGTTTTCGAAACCGGACCCTTGAATTCAACGTTGCGTCCCGCCCGCATCGCCAAGGGCAGAATGCACCATATGGCGAAGTCATCGTTTGACGGCGGTGGTGTCGTTGGGCCGTGCAGTTTGAATGTAAGCCGCTGCTGGTCGAAGACCACAGTGTATTCGCGGTCACTGCGTTCAACTTCGACGGCGACGGGCGAACTCAGCGATGTCTTTGGAAACGCCGTAAGCATAATGTTGCTCCTGAAAAAACTATGCGTTGATCGAGGAAATACTTTGGCTGATGACGGAGTGGCGGGTTGAAAGGTTCGAGTTGCCGCCGCTGCGGGCGTTAGCGGGATCGAAATTCTTGCAATCCAGGCAGGCGAGTGTTTTGCCGCACTTCGGCGTCCAGCACGCGACGTCGCGGGCGAAGGCCAGAGCAATGCGTTCCAGGTGGAGATTGCCCGATCCCTTGAGGAGGATGAGTTCACCCGGTATCGCGGTTGCTTGCAGGTGATCGAAAACTTCGCGTGGTGTTGTGAAGGCCGCGAATTTGCCGCTAGCAATGTCTTGAGGCGTCGCTTCGGATCGGTGCGCGTGATCGCCGACAAAGATCACTTCATCGGCGACGGCGCTGGCCATGCGGTAGGCATCGCGGTACTTCCTGTTGCTGCCCGTGAAGTCCGACATTTGTCCCAGCACGATGCGCTTGCGCGGTGCGCGCGCGCCTGCCAGCATCTCAAAACTCAAGCCGATGGAATGCCAGGGGGCTTTCGCGGTATCGACGACGAAGGTCGGGCCGCGGCGGACGGTGAGCACGCCGCATCGTTCAAGAACGGGTTCGAACGAGGCCACGCGGTTCCGCGACCAAATCCGGCGGCACGCCAAGTTCAAGAGCCGTTGCGGCAGCAGCGGCCGTCGGCAGCCAGAAGTGCCGGCCGGCAAAGCGCGTGCGTAATGGTAGCGATTGCCCGTTCCATTTCAGGGTCAGCTGCAAGCGCTCTGGAAGTGTGCAGCGTACGTCGGTCGTACGATAGGTCGCGTCGGCATTGTCGCAGCCGAAAGTCACCCAACGGCCGGAGCACTGGTGCTGCATGGCGAGCACGCGGGGATCGTCGGCGTTAAGGACGGCCAGACCGCCCGCTCGCAGGGATCTAGCGAGTTGGCTTTTTTCCCGCTGCACCGCTTCAACGGTTTTAAAGCTTGATTTGTGTTCCAGCGCTACCATCGTGATGACGGAGACGTCGGGTTGCACTAAGTCACAGATCCGTTTCAGATCGCCCGGCTCCCCGGCGCCCGTCTCGATGACCGCATAATGATGGCGACGCTTCATGCGCGATAAGGCGCGCACGGAATGGCTGAGGCCGTTGTGGCCGGCTTGGCAGAGGACTTCGTGGCGCGACGCAAGAATGTGCCCGAGCAGCAATGTCGTCGTTGACTTGGCGCTGCTGCCCGTGACAGCGATCACTCGCGCCGGCATGATGCGACGGTTAAAAACTGCGATTTGCACCTTTAACCATCGCTCGAGTTTTCGATCTGGTCCCGGTGCAGCCACTTGCCCTCCCGCGCCCTCTACGATCTGACTTCAAGAGGTAACAGCTGGCGCGATTGGCTCTAATCTCCGATCTGAGTTATCCCCGATATCCAATGGCCACTTCGATTGCCGGCGGCGAATTTCGGTCAAGATCTTCCTGCTGACTGTTGACTTGTTTTGATTCGTGGCGCTGATGTAAGAACGCGGCTCGTTCGGCCGCCTTCTTTGTAACTCGTTTAGCGTCTCTGTCTGCTTCTGTGCCGTCTGCGTTTGTGTTCCCAAATTCTGTGGTTTTCACAGGCGTTAGATCGGTACAGGAGTTGGTTAACATGAGCTCGCTTCGAGCACTCTTGGTCAATGATACTTCGCTCGCCGGCCACCACGGGTCGGCACTCGTCAGTCGCCGCGCACGCGAATTGGCGAGCGAGGCGGGGATTGAGTTACAAACCGGTTGCGACTGGCCTTCCGTCGAAAAAATCCTTTCCAAGCGCGCCGCGGATTTCGATCTCGTGATCGTCAATGGCGAAGGCTCGCTGCACGACGACACCAAGTCAGCCAGGGCAATTGCGCGCATCGGCGAGTGGATGCAACGCGAAGACATTCCGGCTTATCTGATCAACGCCAGCGAGGAAAACAACAGCGCCAGGGTTTATCGGGGCATCGCGCAGTTTCGGAAGGTGTTCGTCCGCGACAGCGCCAGCCAAAGATCGCTGAAGCGCGTCGGCATCAAGTCGCTTGTTGTTCCAGACCTGACGTTAACCGCGAACCTGTCGCGTGCGTCGGTTGGCGAGGAAACATTCGTCACCGACTCGTGCGAGCCGGACAAGACCGACGCGCTGATGCGACTTGCGGCGCGTCACAAATCCCGCATGATTTCGCTGCGCGCCGCTCCACCCGTGCCTGTAGTCGGATCGCTGGCTCGGCGCGTGAAGTTCGAACTCAAGCGGCTGGGTAGTCAGTTCATGCCGAGAGGGGCGTATGCCTTGCGCTATGCCCATGCCCACCGTTCAACGGATGAGTTCGTTGACGTTCTGAGCCGCCAAGCGCGCGGCGTCGTGTCGGGCCGCTACCACGGCGTTTGCATGGCGATGCGCATGCGCCTGCCGTTCCTGGCGGTTGGTAGCAATACGTCCAAAAGCTCGGCACTGCTTGCCGACTGCGGGCTTTCGCATCGCCTGATCGGGTTGGACGATCTGGAAGCGCAGCGGGGGGCGCTGTATGTGCCGCCGTTTACGGACGACGAGCTTTACGCAATCGATTTCTTCCTCTCGTCTGCGGACCGAAGAGCGCGGCGCATGTTCCGTGCGATCGCTCTCGGATGTTCTTGGACACGAGGCGCACGCCGAGCGGGTGGCGCGGCACGATCCTGGCGGCATAGAACGAGTGCGCTGCGTCGAGTGGCCGGCCTTGGCGCCACAACGTCTTGCCGTCGAAGGGTTCGCGCCCTAGGTAAGGGAACCGGAGACGTTCCCATTGAACCGCCCCCTATTCGAGCTGCCGAGCCGGTCGACGTTCAGAACCGCCGGAGCAAGCCTACGAGATGCCTTGACGCCCACCGTCCGCCTGGGCGTGACGGGTCTGTCGCGGGCCGGCAAAACCGTTTTCATCACCGCACTCGTGCGCAACTTGATGATCGGCGGGCGCCTGCCGTTCTTCACGCCCGAAGCCGAAGGGCGGCTTGCGTGATTGCTTCCTGGAGCCGCAGCCCGACGACGCTGTCCCCCGGTTCGATTACGAGGCCCATCTGAGTCACTGGCCGACGACCCCGCAGGCTGGCCGGACAGTACGCGGCGCATCTCTGAATTGCGCCTGACGCTGGCGTTTCGCCCGCGCGATTTTATTCGCCGCTCGCTCGGCATCGACCGGCTGCATGTCGATATCGTCGACTATCCTGGTGAGTGGCTCATCGACCTTGCGCTTCATCGATCAGTCCTTCAAGTACCTGGTGCGAGGATGCCGCTGCGCAAGGCGCGGGCCCCGTCGCGTGCCGCGCTGTCCGAGGCGTGGCGCGCGTTCGCTGCGCAGGCCGCGACAGGTGCTAATCCGGAGCAGACGGCGATCGAAGGTTCGCGCCTGTTTACGGATTATCTTGCTGCCGCCAAGGCGTCCGAACATGGTGTGGGAGCCTTGACGCCGGGTCGCTTCCTGATGCCGGGGGATCTGTCGGGTTCGCCGCTTCTGACATTCTTCCCGCTGGATCTTGCCGCCGTGCCAGGCGTGGCGGAAACTGCGCTTTTCCGGCTGCTCGAACGCCGCTTCGAAAGCTACAAGCGGGACGTCGTCAAGCCGTTCTTTCGCAATCATTTCCTGAAGCTCGACAGACAGGTTGTGCTCGTCGATGTGCTTGGCTCGCTGTCGCGGGGAGCGGAGAGTGTTGCCGATCTGGAAGATGCTTTGACGAGCGTCCTGTCCGCTTTTCGTCCCGGCATCAACTCGTGGCTGTCCAGCTTCTACGCCCGGCGCATTGACCGGGTGCTGTTCGCGGCCACCAAAGCCGATCACGTCAGTCGAACCAGTCATGACCGTCTGGAAGCCATCCTGATGGCGCTGACGGCGCGTGCCGCGCGGCGGGTTACGAAGGCCGGCGGCGACGTGCGCGTCATGGCGATCTCAGCGCTGCGCGCGACGCGGGAAGCTGAAGTTCGGCGCGGTTCGGAGACGTTGCCGTGCATTGCCGGCATTCCCATGCCCGGAGAGGTCGTGGCTGGCCAGACTTTCGACGGACGGCGTGAAGCCGTTATCTTTCCCCGGCGATCTCCCGGCTGATCCGCAGGAGGCGCTCGCCCACCCTGGCCGGGAACTCTCCGGTGCGGCCGCGACCTTCGTTCGGTTCCGCCCGCCGCGTCTGGCGACTCCCATTGGGTCGAGCGAACCGGCGCCGACGCCTCATATTCGGCTCGACGGGCGCTCGATTATCTGATCGGGGATTGGTTTCCATGACAAAGCCGACGCCACCGCAGTCACCGCCGCGTGGTCCGCAGGTATTCGATATCGGCGAGGCGACCATCGAAGCGACAGCATCGTCGCGCGCCGATCGTCGTGACCGCGCCTTGCCCGGTGATGTTCGGGTGCGCCCGACGACGGAGGAGATTGGCCGTGGCATCCGTTGGGGGGCCATCCTGTTCTCCGCGATGGCCGGACTTGCGGGGCTTGCCGCCGGGCTCGCGTTCGGCCGTTTCGTTGCGGTGGCTTTCGAGCGGCAGGATTGGGTCGGCTGGTTGGCCTTCGGGTTGGGGATCGTGGCGCTCGTTGCCACGTTCGTCCTCATCGTTCGGGAGATCGTTGGCCTGTTCCGGTTGCGTCGCCTGCAGGGGTTGCACGAGGCCGTTGAGACCGCGCTTTCCAAACACGACGTGAAGGCGGAACAGAGCGCCGTTGCCGCGCTGCAGCGGCTTGCTTTCGAACCGCGCGGATTGTCAGTGGGGCTTAGCGCGGCTGGTCGAACACGCGAGCGACGGTCGCGATCCGGGCGACCTCTTGCGGCTTGCTGACCGCGAAGTGATGGTCCCGCTCGATCTACAGGCGCGGCGACAAATCCTCAAATCGGCAAAGCGCGTTGCGACGGTGACGGCGATTTCCCCGATGGCCTGGATCGCCATGCTGTACGTCGCAGTCGAGAACCTGAAGATGTTGCGCACGCTGGCTGCGATCTACGGCGGGCGTCCGGGCTTGACTGGAACGCTCAACATCGCGCGCATGGTCATCGGCCACATCGTGGCAACCGGTGGTGTCGCGATGACCGACGATCTGCTTGGGCAGTTCCTCGGCCAGGATCTATTGCGCCGGCTCAGCCGCAGGCTCGGTGAAGGTGCGTTCAACGGTGCGCTGACGGCGCGGATCGGAGTTGCGGCGCTGGGCGTGACGCGGCCATTGCCGTTTCTGGATGCTCCCGAAATTCGCGTGCGCGATCTCGTGCCGGAGATCTTTCGCAAGATCAAAGCTGCCGAGCCGCCGTCGTCGAGCGGCCGGTAAGCTTTGTAACGCCAAGGGCGATCAGGCGGCGCGGGGTACGTCCTCGGCCGGCGTCTCGAGCGTCGGGTGGCGGACGGTGCAGCTGATTTTTTTCGCGAAACTTTTGCTGCCATTCGCGGGTCAATTCGCGGGCCCGAACAGGATCGGCGGAGGTTCGCGATCATCCCAGGTGCTGAGGAGGGCGGTCATCGCTGGTCCAGCCGGTTGACCGGTCAGCCAATTCAGAGGTCCGGCGAGGATGAGACCGGCGACCACGGGCAGCATCCACAGCAAGAGGCCGGGCGAGACGATCCAGCAGATCGCTGGCAATCACGGCGCCCGTGACCATGTGCAGGACGTGAAAGCGCATGGCGAACTGGAAGGGGACGCTGCCGTCATCGCGGCGCTGGGCTTTCCAGCCGCTGTCGATGCCGGAGAGGATCTGCACCACGGCCGCCGTCTGCGTCATCATCAGGATGGGTGCGAGCAGCATGGAGAAGAAGGTTTCGACCGAGACAGCCGCCAATGCGCGTGGCAGGCCGAACAGTTCGCCCGCCGCAGCCGCGCGTTTGACTTCGAGAGCAAGCCCCAGCAGCTTGGGCAGCAGCACGACGGCCATTGTGCCAAGAAACAGGCGCATGGCTGCGCCCGGATCGATGACCGGCCAGATCGGGAACAACGTTTTGCTGTCCTGAAAATAGCTCGGGATCAGTTGTTGGCTCTGCAGCGCCAGCACGATGCCTGTGATGAGCGACAGCGCCCAGATGGCGGATACGAGATAGGCGAACGCACCCATCGACAGATGCACACGGCCCATGGTGCTGAGCCCCTTGCGCGGGATCAACGCCATGTGCTGCAGGTTGCCTTGCGCCCAGCGGCGATCCCGCACCACGAGATCGATGAGCCCTGGCGGCATACCTTCATAGGAGCCCTGGACGCTCGGCACCATGTGCACGCCCCAGCCGGCGCGCTGCAGCAGCGCGGCTTCGACGAAATCGTGGCTGAGGATCGGACCACCGAATGGCTTGCGTCCGGTTAGGATCGGCAACCCGGCGGCGCTGGCGAAGGCCTCGGTTCGGATAATGGCGTTGTGGCCCCAGTAGTTGCCTTGGTCGCGGTGCCAGCACGCGAGGCCTCCGGCAACGGCTGGACCGTAAACGTTGCAGGCGAACTGCTGCAGTCGCTGCAGCAGCGTGGTGCCGCCTGTCAGCCGCGGGATCGATTGGATGAGCCCGGCGCGCGGGTCGCCCTCCATAGCGCGCGCGAGCCGGACCACGGCCTCGCCCGACATCACGCTATCGCCGTCCAGAATGATGAAATGATCGTAGGCGCCGCCGAAGCGTTCGACCCAATCTTCGATGTTGCCGGACTTCCTGGCCTTATTCTCGATGCGGCGTCGATAGTAGATCGAGACCACACCCGCGAGCCGCTCGGCCAGCTGGCGATAGCAAGCTTCCTCAACGTCGCCCTCATCCGCTCCGCGCGTGTCGGATAAAATGAAAACTGTCGAAATCCTGCGCCTTGCCGAGATGAATCAGTTCCTCAGCCATCGCGGCGATGGTGCCGGCGATCCTGTGCGGTTCTTCCTGATAGACGGGAAAGAGCAGCGCCGTGCGGCTGTGCAGGGGACCATTGGCCGGCGGAACGTTGAGTGTGTCTGTATGATCGCCGGCAAACAGCGGCAGAAAGCCCATGGCGGCGCTGAGAGAGCCGAAGGCGATCCAGCCGAACGTGATGGTCGACAGGACCAGGAAGACGAACTGGATCGGTGTGACAGCGACGAACGACAGGACGCCGTACAACTCGTAGGCGAAGGCCAGCGTCAATGATAATGCACCGACCACGATGGCCGCGCGCGGGACCCACGATCCACGCCGCGTCGGGTCGATAGTGAAAGAGATTTTCTTGGCCAGGTCCTGTGCCGGCATGGCCAGCGGCGCCTCGTCAGGCAGAAGTTCGGGGTTGCTCGCATCCTTGCGTGCCGTGGGCAGGGCGGCAACGGCTTTGGCCGGCGCTGGCGGCGTCACGGGTGCGGTGGAAACGGTGTCCATGAGACCTGGGTTCGTCATTTCAGGCGGTCCACCGATAAAGCCACGTTTCGGATATTGTCGCGTCGCCGCGCTTCAACGCCAGACGCATCTCGCTGACTTCGGCGCCGTCGGTCGCGAAGTTGAACGAGACCCGAACGCCACCAATGCCTGGGTGAGGCTGCACCACGGCACCGTGAACGGTGCCGGCACTGACGGTCAGATCGAGTGCCGGCAGTTCGGTCATTTCAGCTAACGCAGGGCCGGCGAAGTCGATCATGAAGCGAACCCAGTTGTCCTTCCGCATCTGGCCAGCCACGGTGCGCACAACGCGTGCGCCAGATGCCGGCAGCGGCCCGTTAGAACCCCAGTGCAATCTGTATGAAAGCGGATAGGGCTTTCCCGGTTCCAAGGAATTTGCCGGCGTCCAATACGCAACGATGTTGTCGTGGATTTCTTCCTCGGACGGGATTTCAATCAATTCGACATAGCCGTCGCCCCAACTGCCGCGTGGCTCGACCCACAGGCTTGGCCGACGTTCGAACCGCGCAGCCAGATCGTCGAAGGTGGCAAAGTCGCGATCGCGCTGCATCAGGCCGAAGCCGCGCGGGTTCTTATCGATGAAAGCGCTGGTCTGCAGGGTGCGCGGATTGGTGAGCGGGCGCCAGATGCGCTCGCCGCGTCCATTGAGGATGGCAAGCCCCTCGCTATTGTGGACGGCCGGTCTGAGGTCGCCATTGACGCGGCTTTGCGCACTGCCTTTCAAAAACATGCTGGTCAGTGGCGCAAAGCCGACGTGCTTCAAGCTGCGGCGCGGATAAAGCACTGTGTCGACCAGCATGACAGTGGTTTCGCCCTGGGCGATCGTGAAGCGATAGGCGCCGGTGATCGAGGGGCTGTCGAGCAGCGCATGGACCACGACTTCGGCTCCGGGGGTGCGCGGTTTTTCAATCCAGAAGGCGCGAAATATCGGGAATTCTTCGCCGGCCGGCTGGGCTGTGTTGACGGCGAGGCCGCGGGCTGACAAGCCGTAGGACTGTCCGAGACCGACGGCGCGGAAGTAGCTGGCCCCTTGGAACACGGCGAATTCATCGACGCGATCGGCGCGGCTGAGCGGACCGGCGAGGCGGAAGCCCGAGAAGGCATAGGGTGCTGCTTCAGGGGCGGCTGCAATTGTTTCGCCAAACGTGAACATGCGGCTGTCGGCTTGCAGGCGTCGCGCCTGTCCGTCCTCAACGACGCGAATTTCGACGGGTGTTTCATAGATCCAGCCGCGCGGCAGCAGATGAACCTCAACGCCGATCCGCTCCGACTGCCAGAGCGCCTGCTCGTTGCGAAAGCGAATGTCGCGATACTGTTCCTGCTTAAGGGCGTTGAACGGTTCGGGGACGTCGAGGACCGGACGGGCGAAGTCTTTCGCCGCAAGATCCTCGGCAAGCTTGAGTACGTCCTTGGCTGCGAATGGCTCGGTGGGAGGCGGCGCATCCTGCGCGATGGCGCGTTCGGGAGCGGAAGCAAGTTGCGCGAGCGCCAGGACCGTCGCCCAAGCCGACCCGGTTAAAAGCAGCGCTCGACGTGTTGGTCCCTCGATTGGGTCAGTCATGCTGTCTGTCGGGTTGAATGCGAGAAGAGCACGCAGGACCAACCCGCTGCGATCCGTAATGCCCGCCGATCCGGCTGACCCTTGATCGCGTGGTTTTGTCCGGCTCTAAGACTTCGAAGTCTGGTCCCTTGGTAGTCTGGCCCCCCGGCGCAGGTGGAAATCGTCAGCATCGGTCTGTTACCCGAAAATTGTGGCGACATTGCCGGACCGGTGAGGACCCTTCGAGACAACGAATGCTGGTTCAACGGGTTCCGACGATGCTGCGCCGCAGCAAACTTACGGTAAGCTTGCAAGTTTCAACAAGGCGGGCGGGGTTGTGCCGCGCAAAAAAAGATGGCGCACGTCGTTAATGGGTTATTGCTAGTGGTGCTGCGTACGAAAGCCGTGAGACAACGATGAGCAGGGCAGTCGACTGGGCGAAAAGGTGCAATGTGACAGTCGTTTGACGTGCTTATGATAGTGTTGCGCAAAGCGAATTTGCCGATTGAACGGCAAGGCGACTTCGTATTGAAATCGTCTTTTTACATATTCTAATCAGATACTTAGGGCTCGCCAAATTAATCGTGACAATCGCGCAACATCCGAGGCGGAATCCACAGTCGAATGGCAGTTTGGCGTTTAAACGGGCGGATCGATCTGCTTAGTATCCTGCCCTGAGCGGTGATTCGGAGCGAGGCTTTGACCGCTGGTCGAGATTGAGCGTGTGACGTCCGTTGCGTGAAGTTTGCAGCAGTTGCGTCAAGCGCCCGTTCTTTAAGTTAGTAGACGGGAGAAGGTAAATGAAGAAACACAACCTCTACGCACTGGTGGCGGCCGGCTTGCTCGCAAGCGGAATGTCCATCACCAGCGCGTCGGCAGCAGACCTTGGGGGGAATTGCTGCGCGGATCTCGAGGAGCGTATCGCCGAACTCGAAGCCACGACGGCCCGCAAGGGCAACCGCAAGGTGTCTCTGACGGTCTCGGGTTGGGTCGGTCAGCAGATCTCGTTCTGGGACGACGGCGTCGAGATCAACACCTACGTCCACGACCTCGGCACGACGCTGGGCAGCCACGTGAAGTTCACGGGCTCGGCTCAGATCTCGCCCGGCTGGTCGGCTGGTTACGTGCTGCAGATCGAAGCCATCGGCTCAGACGGTCTTGACGACGAACCAGAACACGCCGAATGGTCCTGCCGCTCTACTATCAGCTGGCAACGCCGCTGCGGAATCGGCGGCATCCAGGTGCTGCAGTCCTACTGGTTCGTCAAGTCCGACCAGCTCGGCAAGGTGTCGCGTCGGCAAGCAGTCGCAGGCTTCGGACAACACCGCGATCCTCGTTGACGGTTCGGGCTCGCTCGTTCCCGCCAACTGGGTGGCGTTCGACGTCAACAGCTTTCTTCGTTCGGACGATCGCAATGGAGGTAATCTCGCCAGTCGGTTTGGGGCGGCGCTGCGGGCGGCTGCGCCAGCATGGGTGGCGCTTGGGGTGACTGCAACGGTCTGACGCAGAACGTGGTCCGCTACGACACGCCCACCTTCGGCGGCTTCTCGGCCAGCGCCTCGTGGGGCGAAGACGATATGTGGGATGTCGCCGTTCGCTATGCCGGTGAATGGGGTGGCTTCAAGGTGGCTGCTGCCGCCGCCTATAACGAAGTCAACTACGGACGAGCTACGTACTAACTGGTGCGGTGCATACCACAGTCTCGGCGATCGCATGCCAGTACTTCCAGGCCGGCGCTTTCGTTATGCACGTTCCGACAGGTCTGTTCGCTTACGGTGCCTATGGAAACATGCAGAACGATACCGTCAGCCGGCTATTCCGGACGCCGAAACCTGGTACGGTAAGGTTGGTCTTCGCTCGCGCTTGTCCGCCCTTGGTCACACCGTATTCTACGGTGAGTACATGAACGCAGATGGTACCGCGACAGACGTCGGAATTACCGACACTCTGGGTGGTGCAGCTGTCACGGGCGAATGGCACTGTCGACATAGACGACATGCAACTTTGGGGCGGTGGTATCGTGCAGGAAGTTGACGCGGCCGCCATGTCGGTATGGGTCAAGTATCGGCATATGTCTCTGGACACTACGGTCGAACGACTGGTGCCGGGTATGGCGGTCGAAGACTTCCAGTACGTGGGCGTCGGCGGTCTGATCAACTTCTAAGCTGATCACGTCACACGACCTAAATTTGGAAAGGCCGCTCCTCACCGGGCGGCCTTTCTGCTGTTCGCGGTGGGAGTGATGCGCGCGCGAAAGCGGGCGAGTGTTGGCCCGCGAACGCGGTCAGCAATCGATCGCGCGCTTGACCTCGAAAATTTCCATGATGCGGCAGCCGCGGTGGGGGCCGTCGCAGACAAAGGTCCACTGACCTTCCGTGAAGGTGTCGCACATCTTGACGCCCTTGATCAGGATCCAGTGGCCTTCCTTGCCTTTGTGAATGGCCAGGATGTAGTGCGACCAGGCGTTGCGTGGTTTCTGCATCCACGTCCACACGCTCGGGCGTTTCTTGCGCTCCAGGTGCGTGAAGCTCTCCTTCAGCGTCATCGCGTAGCCGTAGATCGCGAGCGCGGCCTCGACCTCGTCGGCGTAGGTGCCCTTGACGCGGTGTTTCAGGTCCGGCGGCAGGTCCCGGTAGGCATTGATGGCGCGCTCGACCTTGCTCACGGGATAGCCGGTGACGGCGGAAATGACATAGGGGCCGCAGAACGCGACGCGGCCGGTGTCGTTGGTGACGTCGTTGAGAGAGGACGTCAGCTTTCGGGTCGGTTCCAGGTCGTCCACGGCCGGCCTCGCGGGCAAATCATTAAGATATGACCCTTGGAGCTTCAACCGCAGTTGGTTGACAAAGTGTTAACGGCGCACTGGCGACCGGCTAGTCCTCCGACGTTGCGTTTGGCCGGCCGCGGCCACCGCCAATGACCGGCGTTGCCCGCATGGATCGGCGTTCGGCTTTTACGGCCACCGGCTTCAAGGTGTCCACGGCCGCGAGGATGTCGGCTGCCTGCGGTGCGGACGGGCGCACCTTGACCTCCCGCACTGGGCGAACGCGGAACGGCAGAAATGGTCGGTTGAACATGGCGCTGTTGACTCCCCCGGCACGTGCGCTGCATGACTGGCAGCGATCGAGGAAAACAATAGCATACCGCATGTGGGCTCGGCGAAGGCGGAACACGGTCGATCCGTTCGCCGTTGTCGCATTCATGGTGGCAGCGCATTGACATGCTCCCACCACGCGCCGTTCGATTGACGAACTCGCCTGCGCCGCGCTCGGCTCGAAGCCCTGCGTTTACTAAGGCGGCGCGGCAAAGTATGGATGTGTCGACCAAGCCGCACACCGGCCGAGAGACAGAGGCAGCGCATGCGCTACGACGACAAAGATCAGGAAAGCAAGAACGTCGAGGATCGTCGCGGCCAGGGCGGCGGTTTCGGCGGCATGCCCGGCGGATTTCAGATCCCGATCGGCGGACGCGGTGGGATGAGCCTGACGTCGCTCCTCATCATCGGTGCCATCATGCTGCTGTTCGGGATCAATCCGCTCGACATCCTGACCGGCGGGGGCGGTGCCAACTTCCCCAACATTCAGCTTCCGCAGCAGGAGACAACGCAACGTCCGAGCGCAGGTCCGAACATTCCGGGTCTTCCTGGCGAGGGCCGCACATCAACCGCGTCGAACGATGAGATGAAGGTGTTTATCGGCCGCGTTCTGGCCGATACCGAGCAGGTCTGGAACAAAGTCTTCCAGAGCTTCGGCGAGAATTACAAAGAGCCGCAGCTCGTCATCTTCTCGGGCGGCACGCGGACCGCGTGCGGCGTCGGGCAGACGCAGATGGGTCCGTTCTATTGCCCAATCGACCAGAAGATCTATATCGACCTGGCTTTCTATGACGAATTGAAGCGGCGCTTCAATGCGCCGGGGGACTTTGCGCAGGCGTATGTCGTGGCGCACGAGGTTGGGCATCATGTTCAGCTGCTGCTCGGCATTGCGGAGAAGGTCCAAGACTTGAAACAGCGCATGAACGAACGTGAGTCCAACGCCATCCAGGTTCGCATGGAGTTGCAGGCCGATTGCCTCGCTGGAGTTTGGGCGAACTTAAATCATCAGCTCAACAACCGGTTGGAGCAGGGCGATATCGAGGAAGGTCTGCGGGCGGCGAACGCCATCGGCGACGATATGATCCAGAAGAAGACACAGGGTCACGTTGTGCCCGACGCGTTCACGCATGGATCGGCCGAACAGCGCATGCGCTGGTTCACCAACGGCTACAAGTCGGGCAAGATGCAAGCCTGCGATACCTTCAACACCGACGATCTCTAAGCGCGTGCCGGTCGCGGCGGGTGGAACGCTGAGGCAGCTGGAGCTGACCGGGCCGCGCCGGGTTTGGCTCGTGGCGGAACTGTCTTTGCTTTTCATCGCCGCTCCCCTCGCCATGGATTGGGCGGTGCACGAAGCGCGCGTCCCGCTCTTTGTCGCGCTCATTCCGGTGCTCGTCGTGGTGGTCGGAATTCTGGCGCTCGATCCCACGTTCGCGTTGAAAAAGGAGCTTGGGCGCGGCTTTGGCTGGCGAACGCTGTTGTCCATTCTGGCCGTCTTCGCCGTGGGCGGCCTCGGGGTCTTTGCGTGGCTCAAGGACACGCATCCCGATTGGCTCTTTGAATTTCCGCGCAACCGTCCCGAGCTTTGGCTCCTTGTGGTGCTCGCTTATCCGTTTTTCTCGGTCGCCACGCAGGAGTTCGTCTACCGAACGTTCTACTTTCACCGATACGGGCCGTTGTTCGCAGATCGCCAGGGCCTGGCAATCGCTCTTAACGGACTTCTGTTCGGCTTCGGACATATCGTGATCGGGCAACCGTTTGCGGTCATCGCCACTGTGTTCGGCGGGTGCCTGTTTGCCGCGCGCTACGCGGAAACACGATCGTTCTGGGCAGTGTTCCTCGAACATACGATCTGGGGCGTGTTCATATTTACGATCGGCCTTGGCCGCTACTTCTTCACGGGCGTATCGAACCTCGGCTGATGCAGCGGCTCCCTGTCTGTTGAGCCCGGTCGCGGGTTCGGCTAGAAAGCACACCAATTCCAATCAGCGCGAACCCAGCAAAGAGGCGCCTTCCATGGCTGCGGCCCATCAGTACGTCTACCACATGCACAAGCTGTCCAAATCGTACCCCGGCGGCAAACAGGTTTTGAAGGACATTTCGCTGTCGTTTCTGCCGGGGGCCAAGATCGGCGTCGTCGGCCTCAACGGAGCGGGCAAGTCGACGCTGTTGAAGATCATGGCCGGCGTAACGGATGATTTCGTCGGCGAGGCAAGGGCTGCGGACGGCGTCAAAGTCGGCTACCTGCCGCAGGAGCCGGATCTCGATACGAGCAAGGACGTGCTCGGCAACGCCATGGAGGGCGTGGCCGAGAAGAAGGCGATCCTCGATCGATACAATGAAATCGCGGCCAATTACACGGACGAGACGGCCGACGAGATGACGGCGCTGCAAGATCAGATCGACGCCATGAACCTGTGGGATCTCGATACGCAGGTCGAGCAGGCGCTCGATGCCTTGCGGTGTCCGCCGGGGGACGCGGCGGTGACGAAACTTTCGGGCGGCGAAAAGCGGCGTGTCGCGCTGACGCGGCTGCTGCTGTCGAAGCCGGACATTCTGCTGCTCGACGAGCCTACGAACCATCTCGACGCGGAATCCGTCGCGTGGCTGGAACGCTTCCTGAAGGACTACACAGGATGCGTCATCCTCGTCACGCATGACCGCTACTTCCTCGACAACCTCACCGACTGGACGCTCGAACTCGATCGCGGCCAAGGTGTGCCCTACAAGGGCAACTACTCAAGCTGGCTTGAGCAGAAGGCCAAACGGCAGGAAGCGGAGAAGGCGGCTGAGGAGGGCCGACAGAAGGCGATCTCGCGCGAACTCGAGTGGATCCGATCCTCACCCAAGGCGCGTCAGGCCAAGTCGAAAGCGCGTATCACGAATTTCAACAAGCTCGTGGAGCAGTCGGGGCGCGAGGAGACAGGCAAGGCCACCTTCTCGATCGCAGAAGGGCCACGGCTCGGCGACATGGTCGTGGAGGTGGACAATCTCACGAAGGCGTTCGGAGATCGGCTGCTGATCGATGACTTGTCGTTCAAGCTTCCGCCCGGCGGAATTGTCGGGGTCATCGGCCCGAACGGCGCCGGCAAGACGACCCTGTTCAAGATGCTGACGGGCAAGGAGCAGCCCGACACCGGTTCGATCAAGCTCGGGCCGACCGTCAAGCTGTCGTATGTCGATCAAAGCCGTGATCACCTGGACGACAGCAAAACTGTCTGGGAGGAGATCTCGGGCGGCCTCGACATCATGAAGTATGGCGACAAGCGCGAGATACCAAGCCGGGCTTATTGCGGTTGGTTCAACTTCAAGGGGCCGGACCAGCAAAAGAAAGTCGGTCTTCTCTCCGGCGGAGAGCGCAACCGCGTGCACCTGGCCAAGATGTTAAAAGAGGGCGGCAACCTGCTCCTTCTCGACGAACCGACGAACGATCTGGATACCGAGACGCTGGGCGCGCTGGAATCGGCACTGGAAGACTTTCCCGGTTGCGCGGTGGTGATCTCACACGATCGCTTCTTCCTCGATCGCCTCGCGACACACATTCTGGCTTTCGAAGGCGATAGCCATGTCGAGTGGTTCGAAGGCAACTTCGAAGCCTATGAAGACGATAAAAAACGCCGCCTCGGCGACGCCGCCGTCGAACCGCATCGCATCAAATTCAAGCGGTTCGAGCGCTAAGCGCGACTGATAGGACCGGCTCATCGTCACTGTTCGATGGTGAGCCGCGTTCCCGGCGAAACAACAGTCGCTCGATCGTCTCGACGAGCATTTCGATTGCGTGGAACATGGTGACGTCTCCCGTTGGCATGCGAGACGTTGCGCGTGTTTTTGACTATGAACAAACAGCATTGCTAGGATGTGCCCATAACAAGAAGTTGTGAGTTCCATGGTGCGAAGGCTTCCATCGCTGAATGCATTGCGGGCGTTCGAGGCGGCCGCACGCAACGGTAGCCTGACGCTGGCGTCGGTTGAACTCAACGTCGCGCAGGCGGCGATCAGCCGGCACGTTCGCGAACTGGAAATCCTGGCTCGGCGCCAAGCTATTTCACCGGACGGGGCGGGGCGTGACACTGACGAACGAGGGGTGCGCGTTCGCTGCCGATTTGACCGACGCGTTCGATCGGCTCGCCGCCGCCGTCGATCGTTTCGATCTGCCGGGCAAGTCGAAGCAGCTCGTTGTTTCCTGTGACGTGGCGTTTGCCGCGCTGTGGCTGGTCCCGCGTCTCAAGAGGTTTCTTGGCGCGCACCCTGATATCGAACTCGTCATCGATCCGAATACAAACTCGTCGATTACTCCAAGGGTGAAGCGGACATCGGCGTTCGCTATGGCGGTGGTGATTGGAAAGGCGTCGCGGCCGAGTTGCTGTTTGACGCGCGTATCGGGCCAGTCTGCAGCCCGAAAATGTGGGCCGGAGCGGAGATCGTCGGGCCGGAAGGATTGACCGACGCACCCCTCATCCGCGAAGACCGGCACGATTACTGGTTAGGCTGGTTTGCGGCAGCGGGCGTGACGGTGCCGGCCGCGCTCGGTGGAACGCAAGTGCGTGGCGAGATGGCGATTGCCGCGGCCGAGTCCGGTAGCGGCATTGCGCTGGCGGACGATGTGCAAGCCGGTGATGCCTTGATGGCGGGTCGCCTCGTGAGGCCGTTCGACATCGCCATCACGCCGGCGGGTTATTACTTCGTGCATGCCACGCGGGGCGCGGCTGTCAAAACCGGCGCAGGCGTTCCGGTCGTGGCTGATGGAAGAGCGGCGGACGTTTGTTGACGATTTCACAGTCTGGGAAGGTCGCCGGCACGAGCGTGACCGGTGCACGGCGAAAGCGGGACATATCTTCCGTCAAGTCGCGATCGAAGTCGTAGGTCGGTCAGTCGGATCGTTCAGCTCGCAGTGTTCTCATTCCGGGACTTAAAAAATGGCTCGATCAGCCTGTGCTGGTCGAGCCACTTTCTGTTTAATCGAATGGGTTACTGGGTGGCGCTGCCGCCGACGACCTTCGATTTCAGGTCCTCGATCATCGTCTGGTGCTTCTCAAGAGATGGCAACGTGTTCGGCAGCGAACTGTTGGAGTTCTTTGTTGTCGCCGCTCTTTGCGTAGCGCGAAAACAGATTGATGGCTTCGTCGTGCGCTTTGATCTGGACCGCTACATACTGACTGTCGAACTTGCCGACTGGGGCTTGATTGAGCTTGTCGACCATATCCTTGTGCTTCGGTGTCAATTTATCTGCAGGTGCGGGGAGACCGGCGGTCTGCAGCGTCGATTTCATCTGTTCGCCGACCTTCGTGTGATCGTCGACCATCATCTGCGCGAAAGATTTCACGTCCTGATTTTGTGATTTTTGCAGAGCGATGCGGCTCGTTTCCACTTCGAGCATATTTCCCGATGCAGCGTTCATTGTGAACTCTTGCGTCGCCTTGCTGGCTTTCGCATTTGCCGGCTGAGCTTCGCCGGTGCCGGTGCGGTTGGTGGCGCCGGGGTCCTTCTGATAGGTGGGTTCCTGCGCCACGGCGGCGGTGGCCGTCAGGCCGGCGATAGCGATCAGGTTGATTAATTTCATTGAGCGCTCCTCATTGTTGCGTTGACTGCCTGCGGCAGATATCGCGAACGCATGGTTGGGCGCGCCGTTCCCATCGCAATCCGCACGTCAGCGCTGATCGCTAATTCACTCCGACAACTCGGATTCATCGTTAAGCTGAGCGGATCGAAGGTTTCCAGGTCACAACCGCAAACATGTCTTGGTTTCAGGCTGTTGCCAAAAATGTTGCGTGATCCGCGCAACTTTTGCGCGTGGACCATACGGTCGCAGGCGTCGAATTGTCATGCGACAGCTGGAACTTGGCGGGTTTGGCTCAACTTGCTTCTGCCGCATTGCTGATGCGAAACCTGCCTGACGAAAAATCAAAAACAGGACCAATACACATGAGCAGACTTTTCTTTGCCGCGCTTGCGGCGTTGGCCACTGTCGCCGCTGTCCCGTCAGCCGAAGCACGACCGTACGATCCGTCTCAATCTCAAGGTTGGCAGCAAACTGAAGCGGGCGAACCGCTTCGTCGCGGCACGCGCCAGTCTGGACGGCAGCATCGCTATGCGCAGCAAGTCGAACGCGCTCCGCGCGGGTCCGGCGTCGGTCCCCGGCCGGCGCGCTGGTGCGGTTGGTGGATGCGCACGCAGAAGGGCGGCGGACCGCAGTACAACCTCGCTTGGAATTGGCGGAACTATGGTTCGCCCAGCGGCCCGCAGGTCGGCGCCGTGGTCGTATGGCGCCATCACGTCGGCATGATTGTCGGTCGGGCGGCCAATGGTCAGTGGATCGTCAAGTCGGGTAACGATGGTGGCGCAGTGCGCACCAGGGCCCGGTCCGTCGCTGGAGCCATCTTCCGCGTTTAGTTCGCGACCCGTCCTCGAATAAGAAAAGGCCGCCCTGCTGGGCGGCCTTTTTTATAGTGCCGGTCGATGATTGCGGCGTCTATCGCGATTGATTGAGTGCGGCGACCAAGGCTTTGGGATTGTCCTGGTTCTTGCTGATATAATCTTGAAACAGGTTGCCCAGAACGGTCGTCATCTGGAACATGAGGATTTCGGCCTCGCGGACCTTGTAGGTTTCACCACGGCGTACGATCGTCCAGCGCACATCATAGACGTCGCCGCTGCGCAACGTCACGGACGTGTCGACATAGGTGACGCCGCCGGTGCCGGCCGACTGGCCGACGATAACCGCCTTCGCGACCGGATACTTGGGCGACTCCTTGGCCGCATAGCCCGCGATCCAATTGACCATGCCATTGTAGTAGGCGGGCCGGTCGGACTTCGACAGCCGGTTGGCGTACGATCCCAGAGCGGTCAGCCCGATAGCTGGAAGATCGGCGTGGCTGCGTAGGGTTGTGGCGAATGCCTGGGCGGAACCGCTGCGCGAGGCTGCGACGAGTTCATTGGCGACACGCTGCATATAGCCGGCTGGCGTTTCAGCGAATGCCGCACCGGCCGAAACGAGAAATGCGACGCAGGCCAAGGCGTTGCGCAAGCCTGCGAGACGAAGGGACGTGATCTGCATTTCGGACTTGCTCACTCGAGGGGCCCGCTAGGGCGTGGATTTGAAAAAACCATGGCGGGCGAATGCGGCACGCTGGTGGCTTGGGCGCTCCAGAAAAATGTACAGCATCCTGAGGCCATTCCGTCAAATGCTCGACCGCGATCGCGCTGCGAGCGGCGACGTCAGGCCGCAATCGGAGTGCGTGCGGCCGAAAGCCTGGGGAGCCAATTCGCGCAGCCGGAAGAACGGCAGCAATTTGATCCACATCGGATTGCAGGAGGCGGGGAGCCATGGCGATCAGAAGCGAACGGCGGCGGTCTGGGTGAATCAGGATCAGTTCGTGCCGGACGCCGGACAGGGAGGCGCGCAAATAGGGGGCCAGTCCGAGGAAGGTTTCCAGCGGCGCAGTCCAAACTTTCGTGCCGCCGAACGCGCGATCGGTGACCGTGACGCTGCCCGCGGCTATCTCGATCATGCGGCTGCGGGTCAGTGTATCGATCAGGCGATAGATCGGAAAGCCGAGCAGAACGATCCAAAACGCAAAGCCAGATATGATTTGCACGAGGGCGAGAGGCCGGATCGCGACAGCCTCGCGCACGCCTTGATCGGCTAGGGCGGCGGTGGCGATCAAATAGAATGGTGACAGCAGGATCGCGGCAAGGGCAATCAGGGCCGCGAGTAGAAACCCGGTCGTGCGGCGTGCCGGGAACTGTTCGATGCGGATCGAAGCGGCGGTCAAATCGGGCATCGACGGGGTCATCCGGTCGATGGCTGCGATGCGCATAGCAAAAGTCTCCGGCAGGGAATGGGCTAAATTGGTTGGTGCAACTCTAGCGTTCGTAAGCTTGATGCTGGGTTAAGACATGTCCGGAGACTGTTCCCTCCGCGACGTCTCAGGGGCGAGTTCATGTTTTTTGTCTTGACGGATATAAACATATCTTTATGTCTACCGGAAGGTCGCTGGAGAGCATCGTGTCTGAAGCCCTTCCCATGTCTGATCTGGTTGCGTCGCTGAAGGCGGCGGCCGAACCGACGCGTCTGCGCATTCTGCTGCTGTTGGCCCGCGGCGAGTTGACGGTGAAGGATCTGACTCAAATTCTCGGGCAAAGCCAACCGCGGCTGTCGCGGCATTTGAAGCTCCTGACCGAAGCTGGGCTGATCGAGCGTTTTCGAGACGGCAGCTGGGTCTATTTTCATATTTCGGATCGCACGGCGGGCGGGCATTTGGCGCGCCGGCTGATCGCGGCCGTCGAGGGTGGCGACGCGGTGGCGCGGCGCGATCGGGAGCGGCTGGACGCCCTGAAGCGTGATCGCGAGCACGCAGCTCAAATCTACTTCAAGACGCATGCCGCGGACTGGGACCGCATCCGCAGTCTTTACGTTCCGGAAGCGGCCGTCGAACAGGCGATGCTAGCGGCGCTGGGGACGGGTCCTTTTCATCTTCTGGTCGATCTTGGAACCGGAACGGGCCGGATGCTCGAACTTTTCGTTGGCCGCTACGAGCGCGGCCTTGGCTTTGACCTCAATCAGTCGATGCTCGCCTACGCCGAAAGCAAGCTCACTGCCGCCGGTCACAACAACACGCAGGTGCGGCACGGCGATCTTTATGATCTGACATTGCAGGACGGCGTTGCGGATGCCGTGGTGATGCATCAGGTTCTGCACTTCCTGGCCGATCCGGGCGCTGCGGTCGCCGAGGCGGCACGCATTCTGGCGCCGGGTGGCAAACTGCTGATCGTCGACTTTGCGCCGCACGATCTCGAATTCCTGCGCGACGAACACGCCCACAAGCGTCTTGGCATTGGGACGGATGTCATCGACCAATGGATGCGGGCGGCCGGCCTTGATCTGAAGCGTTCCGATCTGTTGGCGCGCGAGGGCGGTTCGGATCAGCGCGCGCTGACGGTTTCACTTTGGGTCGCAGAGCGGCCCGGCACGGCGTTATCCCAGGCAACGAAAAGAGCGGGAGCGACGGCCCGCCAGATCGAGGAGGCCCGCTGATGGTCGAGGGCAAGGAACGCAAGAGTCGCCTTCTGGGCGCCGGTGAAATCGCCGTGTCGTTCGAATTCTTCCCGCCCAAGACGGAGAAGATGGAAGAGCAGCTCTGGTCGTCGATCGAGCGGCTGGCGCCCCTTGGCGCCGGAGTTCGTATCCGTGACCTATGGTGCCGGCGGGACGACGCGGGAGCGCACGCACGCGACCGTCGAACGCATCGTCCGGGACACGGCCCTGCGTCCGGCGGCCCATCTGACTTGCGTCGATGCCACGCGCGAGGAAGTCGATGCCGTCGCCCAGGCCTACTGGAACGCCGGCGTCCGCCATGTCGTAGCGTTGCGTGGTGATCCGGCGTCGGGCGCCGGCCAGAAATACGATCCGCACCCCGGCGGATATGCGAACGCGGCCGAACTGGTCGCGGGTCTGAAAAAGATCGCCAACTTTGAAATTTCCGTCGGCGGCTATCCGGAGAAGCATCCCGAGAGCCCGACGATCCAAGCCGATATGGATAACTTGAAGGCCAAGGTCGATGCCGGTGCCGACCGCATCATCACCCAGTTCGGCTTCGACAATGCGCATTACCTGCGCTTCCTCGAGCGGGCGCGGGCTGCCGGCATCTGGATTCCCATCACGCCGGGCATCGTGCCGATCCACAATTTCCGCCAGGTTGCGGGCTTTGCCGTGCGTGCCGGAGCCACGGTGCCGGCGTGGCTTGCTCGCCGGTTCGAGGGTCTCGACAACGATCCCGAGACGACGAAAATGGTGGCCTCGGCGGCCGCGACCGAGCAGGTTATGCAGCTCGTCGACGAGGGTATCAAAACCTTCCACTTCTATACGCTGAACCGTGCCGATCTCGTTTATGCGATCTGCCATCTGCTGGGCTTGCGCCCGCTGAAGACGGCCCCGCTCGAAGACCGACGCATCATGATCGCGTGACTGCGTGACGACATGATCCGACAGAATAGAAAGAAACTGCCATGAAGCGCCTTGCCAGCTACGCCGCGCTTGAAAAAGCCGCCAGCGAACGCATTCTGATCATCGACGGCGCCATGGGCACGATGATCCAGCAACATAAGCCGACCGAAGCAACCTATCGCGGCGAGCGGTTCAAGGACTGGCGTCAGGACGTGAAGGGCAACAACGAACTGTTGTCGCTGACGCAGCCGCAAATGATCCAGGATATCCACGAGCAGTATTTCGCCGCCGGTGCCGACATCGGCGAGTCGAACACGTTTGGCGCACAGGTGATCTCGCAGGCCGACTACGGCATGCAAGGGCTGGCCTATGAGATGAACGTCGCCAGCGCGCAGTTGGCGCGAAAGGCCGCCGATGTCTGGACGAAGAAAACGCCGGACCGGCCGCGCTTTGTCGCCGGTGCTGTCGGCCCGACCAATATGACCGCCTCGATTTCGCCGAAGGTCGATGATCCGAGCTTCCGTCGGATCACCTTCGATCAGTTGCGCGAAGCCTACAAGGAGCAGGTGCGCGGCCTCATCGATGGAGGCGCCGATATCATCCTGATCGAAACCATATTCGATACGCTGAACGCCAAGGCCGCGGGCTTTGCCACGCTCGAAGTGTTCGACGAGAAGGACATCGAACTGCCGATCATGATTTCGGGCACGATCACGGATGAAGCCGGGCGGACGCTGACCGGCCAGACGCCGACAGCGTTCTGGTATTCGATGCGCCACTTGCGGCCGTTCTCGATCGGCCTCAACTGCGCGCTTGGTGCAGAGAAGATGCGCCCGCACATTGCCGAGCTCGCGATGATCGCTGACACACGCATCTCAGCCTACCCGAATGCCGGACTGCCGAACGCAATGGGCGAATACGACGAGACGGCGGATGAAATGGCCTGCAAGATCGAACCGTGGGCATCCGACGGGCTCGTCAACATCGTCGGCGGCTGCTGCGGATCGACGCCGGAGCACATCGCCCATATCGCCGAGCACGTGAAGGCGTTCCCGCCGCGCGCGGTTCCTAAAGCCGGCGCCAAGTTACGCCTCTCCGGCCTCGAACCGTTTGTTGCTGGCTAAAAATCGAAAAGAAAATCAGAAAATGACCTCCGCCTCCGCAGCACAGTCTTTCATCAACGTCGGCGAGCGCACAAACGTCACCGGCTCGGCGAAATTTCGCAAGCTGATCGAGGCGGGCGACTATCAGGCGGCGCTTTCGGTTGCGCGTCAACAGGTTGAAAGCGGCGCGCAGATCATCGACGTCAACATGGATGAAGGCCTGCTCGATAGCGAGAGGGCGATGACGACGTTCTTGAACATGATCGCGTCCGAGCCCGATATCTCGCGCGTGCCGATCATGATCGATTCATCGAAGTGGAGCGTCATCGAGGCCGGTCTGAAGTGCGTGCAGGGCAAGGCGATCGTCAACTCGATATCGATGAAGGAAGGCGAGGGTCAGTTCCTCGATCAGGCGCGCAAGGTCTTGCGCTATGGCGCCGCCGTCGTCGTCATGGCCTTCGACGAGCAGGGTCAGGCCGACACGATCGAGCGCAAGGTGGCGATCTGCGAACGGGCCTACAAACTGCTGACAGAAACCATCGGTTTTCCGCCCGAAGACATCATCTTCGATCCCAATATCTTCGCTGTCGCCACAGGCATCGAAGAACACAATGGCTATGGCATCGCGTTCATCGAAGCGACGCGCCAGATCAAGGAAAAGATGCCGCTCGTCCATATTTCCGGCGGTGTTTCCAATCTGTCGTTTGCCTTCCGCGGCAATGAGCCGGTCCGCGAAGCCATGCACTCCGTGTTTCTTTATCATGCCATCCAAGCCGGCATGGACATGGGCATCGTCAATGCCGGCCAGCTTGCCGTCTATGACGATATTCCAGCGGAACTGCGCGAACTTTGTGAAGACGTGGTGCTCAACCGTCGCGACGATGCCACGGACCGTCTGCTCGATGCGGCGCCTCGCTACAAGGGCGATGGCAGTAAGAAGGTCGAGAAGGATTTGAAGTGGCGTGATGCACCTGTCGCTGAGCGGCTGACGCATTCGCTGGTGCATGGCATCACCGACTTCATCGAAGCCGACACGGAGGAGGCGCGGCAGCAGTCGGACAAGCCGTTACACGTGATCGAGGGGCCGCTGATGGCCGGCATGAACGTGGTCGGCGACTTGTTCGGCGCCGGCAAGATGTTCCTGCCGCAGGTCGTGAAATCGGCCCGGGTCATGAAGCAGGCTGTCGCTTATCTGCAGCCCTATCTTGAAGCAGAAAAGAAGGCGTCCGGCCTCGAAGCCAAGCCGGCTGCCGGCAAGGTCTTGATGGCAACCGTCAAGGGTGATGTCCATGACATCGGCAAGAACATCGTCGGCGTCGTGCTCCAGTGCAACAACTACGAAGTGATCGATCTCGGCGTCATGGTGCCGGCCTCCAAAATTCTCGAAACGGCAAAAAGGGAAAAGGTCGACATCATCGGCCTGTCTGGGCTGATTACGCCGTCGCTTGACGAGATGTGCTTTGTTGCCGCGGAACTGGAACGCGAGGGTTTCAACGTTCCCTTGCTGATCGGCGGCGCTACGACGAGCCGCGTTCACACGGCGGTAAAAATCGCGCCCAACTATCATCGCGGGCAAGCGGTGTATGTTCTCGATGCCAGCCGCGCGGTCGGTGTCGTTTCGAACCTGCTTTCGGAGACCGAGAAGGATCGTTTCGTTGCCAGCACGCGGGCCGAATACGTCAAGGTTCGTGAGGCGCATCTGGCCAACGAAGCCAAGAAGAACCGGATCTCGCTGGTGGCGGCTCGTGCCAATCCCTACAAGATCGACTGGTCATCCTATGCGCCGCCGAAGCCGGCGTTCATGGGGCCGCGCGCATTCGGCTCTTACGATCTTTCCGAACTCGTCGCCTACATCGATTGGACGCCGTTCTTCCAGACGTGGGAACTGACTGGGCGCTATCCGCAGATCCTTGCCGACAACAAGGTCGGGGCGGAGGCGAAAAAGCTATTCGATGATGCGCAGGACATGCTGCGCCGTCTTGTTTCCGAAAAGTGGCTGACGGCGAATGCCGTTGTGGGCTTTTGGCCTGCCAACAGCGTCGGCGATGACATCGAGCTTTACACCGGCGAACCGCGCCATACGAAACTGGCGACGCTGCACACGCTTCGACAGCAGATCGCGCGTGATCCCTCACGCGATCGGGCGCACACAGCGCTCGCCGATTTCATTGCTCCGAAGACGACCGGGCTGGCTGACTATGTCGGCGGGTTTGCCGTCACGACGGGGATCGGCGAAGAGGAGGCGTTGAAGACGTACATCAAGGAAACCGATGACTACGGACGCATTCTCCTCAAGGCGCTTGCGGACCGACTGGCGGAAGCGCTGGCCGAGCGGATGCACGAGCGCGTGCGGCGCGAATTTTGGGGCTATGAAAGTTCCGAGAAGCTGTCAGCGGATCGAACTGATTTTCGAAAAGTACGACGGGATCCGGCCTGCGCCCGGCTATCCGGCACAGCCCGACCACACGGAAAAGGCGACGCTTTGGACGCTCATGGACGTGCCGCGCAATACGTCGATCGAGCTGACCGAGAGCTACGCCATGTGGCCGGGTGCGTCGGTTTCCGGGCTCTACTTCGCGCATCCGCAGAGCCATTATTTCGGTGTCGGCAAGGTCGAGCGCGACCAGGTCGAAGACTACGCCCGCCGCAAGGGCTGGACGGTGGAAGAGTGCGAGCGGTGGCTCGCTCCCGTGCTCAACTACGACGTCGGCGTGGCGCGGGCGAAGGTGGCTTGAGAGGAAGCTCAGGCTGTTGGTCCACACTCGGCAGGCCGGTGTGGACTCACCGTTTGGTCCACACTCGGCAGGACGATGTGGGTGGGCGTTATCGTGAGCCTGTTGTTTTCCCGTGGTATCGCACGTGCTAGCGTTTTGAGTGGGGCGGGACCGGTGAGCGGTCACGCGGTTGCCATTAAGGGGGACGACATGCTGGGACGGCTCGTGCTGCTGCTGTTACAAATTGCGGGTGGATTTTTTCTGGGCAAGATCGCAATGGGTTACATTCCCGTTCGGGGCGATCTTTCAATTTTTGTCTATGCGGTGGTGGTCTCGGTCATCATCTTTCTGATCGGAGTTATTGCGGCTCAGATCATCAAGGATGTCGGCATGCCGAGTAGCGCGACGCTCTCTTCGGCGCTGGTGCTTGCACTGGTGTTTGCGCTGATCTGGACATTTGTGCCGCCGCTCGTCCCGGATCTTCCGTGGAATAGAATTCCGGCGCAGTGGGCGGTGCTGATCGGTGCCGTGCTTGGATACTTTGCCAAGCGGTGACCGAACCTCTTGAATTAGAAAAGCGCGGAGCAAGCTCCGCGCTTTTCTTGTCTGGGCGCTTTTTTCGTTGCTGCTGCGGATGCCCGCGCGTCTTTACCGCGCGTCAGACATAACCGAAACAGATGGCCGCGATGAAGCCAAAGGACAAACACGCGGCAAGAACATTCAGCGGCGTTGCATAGCCCAATGCTGCCTCCCTTAGTTTGAACGTGACAAAGAACGCGCGGCCGCACCGCTTGTTCCAGACCTCGTTTCATTGTTGTGGCGGGTTCGCTTGCCTGCCTGGGCAAATTAAAGAGTTCAAACCTGCCGCGTGCAACGAAAAACGATTCCGCACTGCGAAGAATGGCGCCTCGCGTTTGCGAAGCAGGGGATCAGGTCAGCTTGCGGCGCAACAAATATTCGGCCGTGCCGGGAGACACGAGATCGGCAAGTTCGCCGGTGCGTTCGAAGCCGTTGGCTTCATAGAAGCGCAGCGCATCGGCGTTGAACGTGGACGCCAGCACCCACACGTTCTGTTCGCCGTGGCGGCGCGCCTCGTGAACCAGCCAGGCGAGAAATGCGGTGCCCAGTTTGTGCTTCTGATATTGCGGCAGGATGCCGAGGAACTGCACGTAGGGACCGCGCAGCCAGTTAAGCCGAATGCCTGCCACGCCGGCAACTTCGTTACCGATCATGATGGCGTAGCGTGGCGCGCTTTTTTCCAGGGTGCCTAGGTAGGCGGAGAGGGCATCGGCCTTGTATCCAAGCCGAGCCCAAGGATCGATGGCAGCGAAGATTGGTCCAAGCCGCTGGGGTTCGCCAGGCGGAAGGCCACGCAGTGAGAGTTCGGTTCGGCCACCGGAAAACAGTTCCGTCTCGTAGCGCTCAACGGGCTGGGACGGCTGGCTCATTCGGCTTCTCCGCGTGCTCTTTATCAAGTTTGATGTCGACGTGGGGCGGGTGCGGTCTAAAGAACGTGTCGTATCGGTCCGTGTCTCCCGGGCGTCTGTCGTAGCATGTGGCGGAAATTTCAGGCGTTCCTTGGGCGAGAAGCTCGGAAACGGTGACGAAGTCGAAGCCCTTGGCTTGCATTTTCGGAATGGCGATGGCGAGCGCTTCTGACGTGTGAAAGCCGCGGCCGTTGCCGTGCCCAATGATGATGGCGCCGGGCTTGGCCTGCAGGATCGCGTCGGCAATCGCTGCCGCAGATTGGGCCGGTACCGGATCTCCCGTCGAGACATCCCACTGGATCGCTACTAATCCCGCGTCGTTCACGGCATCGAGGGCGGCCTGGTTGCAGGCGCCAAAGGGAAAGCGAAACAGGCTGATGCGGGGCGGGATGGTATCGAACGCTGGATCATCGGCGACGCACTGGTGCGTACGCTGTTGTGCACGCTGAATTTCGTAGGCGCGTTGGGGCCCCTCGATTTCGTCTGCCAGAGCCTGCCCCGAGAGAAGTCGAAGATTGCGATGGGCCTCGGCGTGGTTGCCGATTTCGAAGAGCGGATCGGCCATCAGTTGCTTTGTGCGTTCCGCGTGAGAGCGCATCCATTTGCCGCCGGCAAAAAACGTCGCCTTGATGCTGTTGGCGCGCAGGTAGTCAACGAGTTGGGCGTCGTATCCCGTCACTTCGCCGGGCAGTTCACACATATCGAACGTGAGAGCGATCAGCTTTTTTCCAGGCGGCAATTTTACCCGCCGCACGGCGCCGCGCCACGCCATGGGCACGGGCGTTGACGGCTCGAGCGCTGTAGCCGGGGGCGGCGCGTCGAACGTCTTGATGCCTTTGACGATCTTTTTTTCGTTGGGCGTACCCGACAGTGCGGCCGCAGACCAGCAGCGGTTCTGGAGGCCGGCGCGATCGCCGGCGAGTGTTGGGGCGGCGGTCATTTGCGTGCACAGAAGGACGGCGAGGCCACGACGGATCACATCACTTCCCCTTGAAGAGAGGCTGGCGTCTCTCGCCGAACGCGCGGCGCCCCTCGGCATAATCGGCGCTGTCGAAGCAGAGCTTCACGAGCGCTTCGAGGCGTGCGATGTCAGCGGTTTCTGGCTTGAGTGTCAGTTCGTCGATGGCGGCTTTGGCGGCGTGGATCGTCAGCGGCGCGTTGGCGGCGATCGTAGCGGCGAGCGTGCGAGTTTCGTCTTCGAGTTCGGCTGACGAACACACGCGGTTGACGAGACCCATGGCGCGTGCCTCGGCGGCGGAGTACCGGCGTCCGGTAAACAAAAGTTCCTTGACGGCGGGCGGAGGAGCGAGCGTCAGCAACGTGCGCACCCAGCGGGGATGATAGCCCAGACCCAGTTTGGCGGCCGGGATGGCAAAGGTCGCCGTTTCGCTGGCGAGCCTCAGATCGCAGCAAGCCGCTATCCCAAGGCCACCGCCTAGGCAGAATCCGTCGATCATGGCGATGGTCGGTTTTTTGGCGTCGAGCAAGGCGTCGAATGCTGCGTGGTTGAGAGCATCGTAGGTTTCGACCGCCTTGCCGGTGCGGGCGCTGTCGAATTCCGAGATGTCGGCGCCGGCGGAGAAGGCCTTGCCGCCAGCCCCGCTCAACACAATGACGCGGATCGCCGGATCGGCATCGGCGGCGGCGATCAGGTGCGGGACGGCGGCCCACATCTTGGCGGTCAACGCATTGAGCCGAGCCGGATTGTCGAGGATGAGACGGGCCAGTGCCCCGTCGTGCTGCAACCGGATGTCGGGTATCTGATCAACGGTCATGTTTTATCCTTGGCCAGCACGGCGGGTGACTTCCGGCTTCTAAAGCCGCTCGGTTACGGTAACAACCAGCCGTCTGGTCGCGAGGCTAGCGCGTCGTGGCTGTGTATGTCCTGCAACTCAAATCCTTTGCGCTCATTCCCTTCATCGCTGCGGAGGTTTAGATTGACGCTCCGGCTGGCGCCGGTTACCCGGTTTCGCTCCACGTTCCAAGGACTGGCGCATCATGTCCGCTTCCCGACCCCAGAACGCCGACAGCGCTTCGACGCGTGGCGGCGTCAAGCCGAAGCCGAGACCCACGGGGACTGTCTCGCCGGCCGATGCGGTGTGGGAGCAGGTGCTCGGCGAAGCGCAGTCGGCCATGGCTGGTGAGCCGGCGTTGACGGGGTTCGTTTTCGCGACCGTCGTCAATCACAATCGGCTGGAAGATGCGATCGCCTACCGGGTCGCGCAAAGGCTCAATCATTCCGACGTCGACGCGGGTCTCATCCTGAGCACGTTCCAGGACGTCCTGTTGAGCCAGCCCGACCTGTCGCTGGCAATCCGCGCCGATCTTGCGGCGGTCTATGACCGGGACCCCGCCTGCAACCGGTATCTGGAGCCGCTGCTGTTTTTCAAGGGGTTTCACGCACTCGTCACACACCGGTTCGCGCATGAACTTTGGCGGCAAGGGCGGAAGGATTTTGCCCTTTATCTGCAAAGCCAATCGTCGAAGATTTTCGCCACCGATATTCATCCGGCCGCTCGCTTTGGCCGTGGCATCATGCTTGACCATGCGACCGGGTTCGTCGTCGGCGAAACAGCCGTGGTCGGGGACAATTGCTCGTTCCTGCATGCCGTAACGCTCGGCGGCAGCGGCAAGTCGATCGGCGACCGGCATCCGAAGATCGGCGCCGGGGTATTGATCGGTGCGGGAGCGAAGGTGCTTGGCAACATACACGTCGGCAACTGCGCCCTGGTGGCGGCGGGCAGCGTGGTGTTGCAGGACGTGCCGCCGAACATGACTGTGGCCGGCGTGCCGGCCAAGGTTGTCGGTCGGGTCAGTTGCGCCGAACCGGCCCGGTCGATGGATCAAATGATGCTCGGGACCGATTATTTTGGACCTGACGACTACAGCATGTTGTGAGCCGCTGCGTTCGCGCAGCGCCTTCTACGCTTCAGAACACAATCGGAGAAGAGACGTGAAGAAAGAAGAGATTGCGAAGGTCGAAGCCTTCCTACGCAAGACGTTTGGAACGAAAAATCTGTCGATACGCGCGCGGCCCAAAAAGGACGACAGTGCGGAAGTGTATATCGGCGAAGACTTTGTTGCCGTCCTGTTCCGCGAAGATGAAGACGGGGAAGTTTCCTACCAGTTCCAGATGGCCATTCTCGACGTCGATCTGGAAGAAGTCTAAGGCACGGGGCAGGGGAGCGGATGTCCATCTACCGTCTGGGAGAGGCATCGGTGGTGATGCCCGGAGGAGATCGCGCGTGGGTCGCGCCCAATGCGGTAGCGCTCGGCAAGGTGGAGCTTTGTGAGGACGCGAGCGTCTGGTTCGGCGCGGTCCTGCGCGGTGACAACGAATTGATCCGGGTCGGCGCACGATCCAACGTCCAGGATGGATGCGTGCTGCATACCGATCCCGGGTTCCCGCTGGAGATCGGTTCGGATTGCACCATCGGCCACATGGTCATGCTGCATGGCTGCACCATCGGCAGCGGCAGCCTGATCGGTATCGGCTCGATTATCCTCAATGGCGCCAGGATTGGAGAGGGCTGCCTGATCGGCGCCAATACACTGATCACCGAGGGCAAGGAATTTCCGCCGAGGTCCATGGTTTTAGGTTCGCCGGGGAAAGTGGTGCGCGAGCTTAGCGAAGAGGAGAGTGAGCGGCTGAAGGCGAGCGCTGCGCGCTATGTGGCGAACTGGAAGCGCTATGTTGCAGGTCTAGCGGCGCAAACCTGACGGTCGGGCGGCGCCAATCAAAAAGCCGGGCGCGCAATGCGTCCGGCTTCTATTTTTCAAAGGTTGGATCAGCGGTCGTTCTGGACGCCGGCCAGAGAAGAGGGCACGCCGGCATCCTGCGGGTCAAGCGACACCCAGACTTTCGGATCGAGATAGGACTGGCGCATCACGAATTGGTAGTTCGACCGCGACCACAGTCGGACATCGTCGCTCTTGTTATCGAGCACGAAATCGCCCTGACTGGTCCGGGCGGTCAACACCGCGTGGCCTTCGCCTTTTTCATCGCGTACGACAGTGAGCAGAAGAGAACTTGAAGGCCAACCGCGGCCGACCAGAATTTTTTGCTTGAGGAGAGCATAATCTTCGCAGTCGCCCTTGGTGCCCGGGAGCGTCCAGTATTCGCTGACACCATAAATTTCGATATCGGTCGCCGGCTCTACGGAGCGGTTGACCAGGCGGTTGACCTCGTCAAGGTCACTCAGGCTTTCCGGCGTCGCCTCAAAGCGACTGCCATTGCCGCGCTGAACGCAGTACTGAGGGCTCTGTTCGCAAAAACGGACAAAGCCGTACGGGGGCTGTGACGAGCCGTATACGCGCATGTAGGCGGCACGTTCGGACATTGTGGTTTTCATCGCTGTTTCGGCCGCGGCCGGTTGAGCGATCAAGGCGCCTAGCGCGGCACCAGCGACGATTACTGAAACGCACTTCATGCGATAACCCCGTACTAATCGCTTTACACTAGCGTAAATTCGTCGTTGTCCCCTGAATTCGAAGCCCGGCATTTTCGTAAAACTTTATCTTTCTGCCGCGCCCGTTCGTGTGTCCGCATGTCCCTTTTGCTCTGCTCCGTCACATGAAATGCCGGCGCAGAGCCTCCGGTTCCTGAATGTCGATAAACGAGATGCCAACGCCGTGCCCGTGATGGCGCATCACGCGCCCGCGCAGGCGGCCAAGCGTCAAGCCGGTGCCCACCGGCGGACGCGGTTCCATCTTTAAAGATGCGCCCGAGATCGAGACGTCGAGGACGTCGCAGTGGATTGTTTGCCCGTTGTCGAGCACAACAGATTTTGCTTGTCCGGTGGCCGGATAGCGATCGTGGCGGCGCTGATCGATGCCGGTGAGGAAGTCGCGGTTCACAAGCCAGGTGAGTTGCGCTGCCAGTTTTTCGCGCTTGTGCGCGGTGATCTTGAACGACATGGCAAAACCACCCTCGAACACGCGTACGACACTGCCTTCGAGGCCGCCGATGTGATCAAAGTAAACGACGATGCGCTCGCCTTCTTCCACCGCAACCGGAGAATTGATGGCAGCGCCGCCGACGGAAATGTCGTTCAGTTTACAGGGGTACTCGTTTCTGTTGGCGCGCATGAAGCGGCCGAGCAGCGTCACGGCCACGCGACGGTGGCGGCGATGATCAGTCGATGGATGGGCTCTAAGGACGGCGGTTTCCTTGAGAGCCTGAAACGCGATGGACATGCTCGTTGGCCCGATAGGCAACCTGCGGAACTGATCCGGATCGAGATCCAACACCTGGAAGGTGCAGGTATCCGGGCGAATACAGGACGACTATGGGGCGGAGCCCGTTAATGAACGACTAAAGCCATCCCGAAAGTGGACATGCAGCGGGTCGGAACGGCGGCCGGGTGCTGGGCTTCAGGATTCCAGTGGCGGATCTTGGGGGGCGCCGCTGAGCCCGCCTTCAAAAACTCGAAATTGGCGACGCTTCGAACGGACAATGCGGGCGTGACGAACCTGGGGCAGAAACGGTGTCTGCCGGTCATCAATCGTGACGGCTTCGGCGGCGCTGGGTCGACCATCGGGCCAGATCGTTTCTTCTGCCAAGATACGCATGTTGCAGAGCGGATCGAAAGTGAGCCAGTCGGGCAGTTCCAGCGCGCTTACGACCCCGAGGAAGCGGTCGGCGACGTCGGGGCCGTGGATGAGCGGGAGGATCAGGATTTCGACCTGGAGTGTCTTGCCGCCGGCGCTATTGGCTTGTGCCACGAGGAGACTGACGCCGCCGTGCATCGAAATGGTATTCAAGCGGTCGCGCAGTATCAGGCTGTCGGCCGCACTCCAACCGGCGAGGAAGTTGCGGCCACGAAATTCTGTGCGGAAGCGCTCGCAGAGCCTGGTTCCTGCGAGACGATAGGGGAAGGTGGTCTGATCTTGTCGTTCGAGAATGAACGTATCGGGGAGTGCTTCGCCCAGGCTGGCGGGTTCAATTTCGAAACGGCGCGGGGCCACCCGGCTGCCGCGCAGAGTATTCCAATAGGCGTACAGGGACTGGGACGTCTTATGTCTCATTTTTGGCCATTGATCGTATCCCGCCCTGATGCGGCGGGGACGTTTGGGACTACGCCCGGGCCGACCCGCACGTGCTAACGCCGGGATCGCAGCATTTGTGCCAGCGTGGCCCCTCCAAGCGGACTGGCCAGCGTTCATCTATAAGAAGCGGCGATGGAATTGCGTCAGACGGGGTCTTGGTTTTTGGGTTGCCCAACGTCGGTGCGGCAGCCATCGTGGCGTTATCGCAGCGCAGCATCGGTGTTTTTTCCGGCCAAGCCCTGAGGAGGGGACATTGACCATCGTGAACGACGGACGACCCGAGAGCGGCGATAGCGTCCAACCTGATCCGGCTGAGCCGGCGCGCGAACCGATCTTCAACGTGCCGCCGATGGTGCTCAGTCTGCTTGCGATCATGCTTGCCGTCATGGCGTACCGGTTAACGCTCAATCCGGAGGCCGACACGGATTTCGTTCTGGCGCTCGCCCTCATACCCGCTCGCCTCGCGGGCGGGGCTGCAAATCTTCCAGGTGGAAGCCCGGCGATTTATACCGAGTTCGTAACCCACATGTTCGTTCATGCCGACGCGATGCACCTAGCATTCAACGGCGCATCACTGCTGGCGTTTGCGGGCGCTTTGGAAAAGCGGATCGGCGGATTACGCCTGCTGTTGTTTTTTCTGGCGACCGGGTTGGCGGGTGCAATAACGTTTGTAGCACTCAATCCGGGATTGATGGCGCCGATGATCGGTGCCTCGGGTGCAATTGCCGGGCTGATGGGTGGCGTTATGCGTTTTTTCTTCAGCGCGATGGATACGGGTGGTGGATTGCGCCGGCTCAGTGAAGCGCCGGCCAGTGTTCGACTGCTGCCGCTTCGTGTTGCGCTGCGAGACAAGCGGCTGTTGGCCGTTACGGCGGTTTTTGTGGTGATGAATGTCGCTGCAATGGTCGGCTTCGGCGATATCAACGCTTCAAATTCGATTGCATGGGAGGCTCACGTCGGTGGCTATATCTCAGGGCTGCTGTTGTTCGGTTTATTCGATATTGCACCGCGGCATGAAATTGAGCCGGACTAGAATTAGAATTGCGCTTGAATCGTGCGACATTCTGGACCACCATTCGGAATGTTATATAGAGCGTCGCGTTGTCCCCGGGATTATCGGACGGCTCGGGCTCGGGCCACCAGCAATTTGGAAGCGCTCGAGTTTGTGCACTTCTGGAACTCCTCTTCGTCAACGAACGGCACCAGACGGGAGAAGACACGATGAACGTCGCAACCATTCTCAAAGGTAAGGGTCGCTCCGTTACAACGGTGCGGCCGGATCATACTTTGCAGGACGTCACTGTGAAACTCGCCGCACGGAAAATCGGTGCTGTGGTCGTTGTCGGTGACAATGGTGCCGTTGACGGCATCTTATCAGAGCGAGACGTGGTCCGCGCTATCGCGGAGCGCGGCGTCGCCGCACTCGAAATGCCGGTTTCGAGATTCATGACGCGCGATGTCATTACGTGCAGCGAAACGAGCCTGGTCGACGAGACGATGGAGATGATGACGGCGGGTCGGTTCCGTCACCTTCCCGTTGTCGAAGACGGTTCGCTGGTTGGCATCATCTCGATCGGCGACGTCGTCAAAAACCACGTGGCAACGGTGGAAATGGAAGTTTCCGCCATGCGCAATTATCTGGCGACCGGCTGAGGGAAGTTAGCGCTTCTCAGGCGTGGGCGTTCAGTCGCGCATCGACGTCGCGGCGTAATTTTAGCTCGCGAGCAATATCCTCGGCCTCGCGCCTGGCAGCGGATTCGCCGCGGGCGATCAAGTCTTCGGCACGGTGAAAGTCGAACAGGCCGATGCCTTGCAGGCGCGGGCTGATCATGGCGTCGGGCGGGTCGCCGGCAAGACGAGAACGGGCAATTCGATCCTGAACGATATTGAGAGCATCGACCATGACGGTCGAGATTCCGGGAGCGTTATCGCCGCGACCGAAGAGCTGGCGCGTTAGCAGCCAGCGTGCACCGACGCCAGATTTCGCGCCAGCGGCGGCTTCTTCGCGTTCGCGTGCTTCGTCTTTTTCGTCATGTTCGACAATAGCGTTGGCCGCTGCGGAGCGGCTGGAAATGTCATAGTTCAGGTTGACTGCAATCACGTAGCGGGCGCCAAGGGCCCGGCAGACGGACACCGGAATGGGATTGACGAGCGCGCCGTCAAAGAGCCAGCGGCCGTCGATTTTGACGGGCTTGAAAATTCCCGGCAACGCATAGGAGGCGCGGATCGCATCGACGAGGCGGCCGCGTGACAGCCAGACTTCGTGGCCCGAACCGATTTCGGTAGCAACGGCTGTGAAGCGGCGGTCCAGATCTTCGATGCGCTTGTCGCTCAAATGGCGCTCGAGTCGTTCGCAGAGTTTTTGACCGGAGATAAGCCCGGTGCCGGCGAGGTTGAAATCGAGGTAGCCGAAAACGCGGCGCTTGGTGAGGCTGCGGGCGAAGTCTTCCAGATCGTCAAGCTGGTTGGCGACATGACAGCCGCCGACGACGGCACCGATCGAGGTTCCAACGACGATGTCGGGCTTGATGCCGGCGGCCGTCAGCGCGCGTACGACACCGATGTGTGCCCATCCGCGCGCCGCACCACCGCCCAGTGCCAATCCAATCTTGCCGACTGCCATGTGCGTCTCCGACCGCTTGCGGTCTGTCGAAAGCAAGGCCCGTACCTACTTTGTCGCCATAGCGTGCCAGGAGGACATTAAAGACGCCCTAGAAGATTGGTAAAATGATTACTACTGCGCGTATCAAAACATCCCAAGCCGGAGAAATGTTGAGCGGACGGACGAATGTCAGCGTTACTTGGGCGCCGGTACAGGTTGAAGGCGCACCGTTTGTCCATTGCCCGACGTAACGCGGCGATAGAAACACGAACGTGCGCCGGTGTGGCAGGCGGCACCCTGACCCTTAACGCGCACCTTCATCCAAATCGCGTCCTGGTCACAGTCGACGCGCATCTCCTCGATTTCGAGTTCGTTGCCGCTTTCCTCACCTTTCTTCCACAGCTTGCTTCGCGAGCGGCTCCAGAAATGGGCCAGACCGGTTTCGATGCTGCGACTCAGTGCGTCGGCGTTCATCCAGGCTAGCATGAGAACGTCGCCGGTTAACGCATCGGTCGCGACGGCTGCAATAAGGCCGTTACCGTCAAAGCGCGGGGTCAGGAGCTGACCCTGTTCGAGGCTCTGCGTATCAGCGGGTTCCGTAAATTTCGGGGGCATGGTGTCGTCCGTATGGTTTGAGCCTATATGTATAGCGCGGTTCGTCTGAGCTTGGGGCCGCAACGGAGCACGAATGGCTGAGCTAGACGACATCTACAACACGAAGATCCTCGAACTCGCGGCAGCGATCCCGCGAACGGGCCGATTGGGCGGCTCCGCGGTGAGCGGGGAAGCACATTCCAAGCTTTGTGGATCGACTGTTTCGGTCGATCTCATTGTGGAGGGGGATTGCATTACGAACTTTGCTCAAAACGTGAAGGCCTGTCTGCTCGGTCAGGCGTCAGCTTCCGTTGTCGGGCGCGAAATTGTCGGCACCGGGGTGGCTGAGTTCCGGCAGGTGGCAGACGAAATGCGCGGGATGCTGAAGGAGAACGGGGCCGGTCCGGGGGGGCGCTGGTTGGATTTGCGGCTCTTGCAACCGGTCCGCGATTACCGGCACCGGCATGCCTCGACGCTGCTCATTTTCGACGCTGTCGAGCGGGCCTTGCGCGCGTCAGAGGCGGCGGAGACAAGCACTTCTAGCGTACGTATTTCCAGCTGAGCGAAAGAGCCGCCGCGCATGCCTGTTATCGAAGACACTCATCGTGTTCCCGGACGGCGGACGACGATCTATCCGGCGCCTTACGATGACGGCTTTGATCGCCGCTACAAACGGGCGCTTACGGAATTGCTGCGCCTGACCCAATTTGGGGTCAATCTCACCACATTGGACGCCGGGGGATGTTCGTCCTTGCGGCATTGGCATGCTGTGGAAGATGAGTTCGTTTTTGTACTCACGGGTACGATTACCCTCGTCACCGACGCGGGGCGCACTGTCTTGATGGCGGGAGCGGCTGCGTCATTTCCCGCTGGCGAAGCGAACGCGCATCAGCTTGTCAATGAAGGCGTGGAGCCGGCAACCTATTTGGAAGTCGGGACACGAGCGCAATCGGAGGATGTCGTTTACGCCGATGTGGATCTTGTCGCCCAAAAACGCGAGGGCAAATTTCAGTTCTTTCGCAAGTCGGGCGAGCCCTATCCATGACGTTCGCCCGGGCCATGCTGAAAGCGCCGGTGCACCTTTACCGGGCAACGATCAAGCCGTGGGTTGGAATGGAATGCCGGCATCTGCCGAGTTGCTCGGAATATGCCTTGGAGGCCATTGACCGCAATGGGGCGTGGAAGGGTTTCTGGCTGATGCTGTCGCGTCTGGCGCGATGCCATCCTTGGGGGACGCACGGCTATGACCCGGTCCCGGATCTTACCGGCCAGCGGCACCCGTTTGCGCCATGGCGATATGGTGTGTGGCGACAGACGACGCCGCCCCGATCCAGGCCGCTCTCAGATAAGCCTTGATCGATTTCAGGCGGCGGTTTGCACAATGACCTCGGGGATCGCAAGGGGTTGAAGCGCAGCCGCCGCGGCAGCGGCGTCTGCCGCGAGCGTTGCGGCCTCGGCGTAGCTCCTTGCTGCTTGTGTGGTGTAAGTCGTCTCGCGGCCGAGTTCCATGACCGCGGTCGTGAAATCGACCAGCGCGTCGAACGCGCGGCAGGCGATGAATTCGAAGGCCTTCATTTCCCAGATCGACTGCGCCTGGTACAACTGCCCCGCAAGGATGGTTTTGACGGTGATTTCCGGGCAGGCATCGCTTTTCATGAAATTCGCCAAGTGCGGTGCCAGCGGTGCCGACGGCATCGGAAAGCCGGCGGGAAAGCCCGTGGCGTAGGCCGTCCGCTTGAACAGGTTCTCGGTGCTGAAAAGTTCTTCCAGTTTGGCCTTGGCCGCAGGATCGACGACGGCCAAAACCTGAATACAGGGCCGGCTGCGGCCCTGAATCGAGACCATGCCTTTGCGGATCAGAAGCTTCGGCGGCTGCATGCTCAACTCCCCGCTCGCGCGCAGACCGACCCCCGGCCGTGCGCGAACCATTAACGAGCCTAGCCGGGAAGGGTGAAAGATCTGGTTGCAACATCGATAAAATTGCAAACACCCTTCGCCAGGCGTTCTGCGGGAGGATGAATATGGAATTCGATTATTTGATTGCGGTAGGTGTCTTGTTGGCAACGGCTGCCACGGACGCGGCGTATGTCATGTTCACGTCCGCCGTCGTCGCCCGTAAAGCGCTGGCGGCAGCCAACTGGAGCAGCGCCTGGTACATGCTCTCGTCGTTCGCCGTCATCAGCTATACGCAAAATTATATCTACGTCGCCTTCGCAATCGTCGGCTCCTGGATCGGGGCGTATTTGACGTTGAAGTTCTACCACCGTGAGCCGGCCAATCCGCCGGGGCCGTTGAAACCGCAGGTCTAGGTATGTGCTGCGCGGGAGTTATGCGATCGCAGGCTTGACCTTCGTCATGTCGACGTCGTCCTCCTCAACGCGTGGCCGATGCTCGGCAGCGACGGCAAGGTAGATGACGGGCAGGATCAGAAGCGTGAAAAGCGTGCCGATCGCCATGCCGCTGACGAGCATGATGCCGATGCTGTTGCGCGCCTCCGCGCCGGCACCCGTCACGAAGACGAGGGGCAGATGTCCAAAGACGGTTGCCGCCGTGGTCATGAGAATGGGCCGCAGGCGCGTCATCGCCGCCTCGCGGATGGCGGCTATTTTGCTGTGGCCCATCTCTTGGAGCTCGTTGGCGAACGCGACGATCAAAATTCCGTTCTTGGCGATCAGGCCGACCAGGGTGATCAAACCGATCTGGCTGTAGATGTTGATGGTCGTAAAGCCCAGGAAGGTGAACAGCAGTGCGGCTGACAGCGCGAGCGGCACGGAGCCGAGCAGGACGACGAGAGGATCGCGGAAGCTGCCGAATTGCGCGGCGAGCACCAGATAGATCAGCAGGATCGAAAAGCCGAGCGTGCTGGCAAGCGTCGTGCCCTCTTGCCGGATCTGGCGCGATTCACCTGCGTAATCGATGGTGTATCCCGCCGGCAAAATCTCCTTGGCGGCGGCTTCGAGCGCGTCGAGGCCGTCCGCCTTGGTGACGCCAGGGACCACGCCACCATAGACGCGGAAGCTATCGGCCTGTTGGAAGCGGGCGAGCGTGCGCGGGGCTGTCGTCGTTTCAAGACTGGCGAAAGCGGAGATCGGAACCTGCTGGCCGGCGCGGGTTCGCACCTTGTAGTCGAGCAAGGTGGAAGCCGCGGTGCGTGCAATCTGTTCGACCTGCGGGATGACCTTGTAGGCGCGGCCTTCGCGAGTGAAGCGGTTGACGTAATTGCCGGCGATCAAAATACCGAGCTGGCGGCCAATGTCGGCAAGGTCTAGGCCCAAGTCGGCCACGCGCTCGCGGTCGATCTGAACGCGCACCTGCGGCAGGTCGATTTTAAGGTCCGTATCGGCGAACATGAATTTGCCGCTCTTGAAGGCGGCGCCGACCAGTTGGCTGGCGTAGTCGGCCATCTGTTCGGGAGTGCCGGGACCTTTGAGAACGAGTTCAACGTCGAAGTTGCCGGCACCGGGCAGCGGCGGCGGCAGGATCGGATAGATCTGCAGCTCCTTGATCTTTGACACGCCAGCAAAGATTTCCGGTTGAATGTCGTGGGCGGAGCGCTGCCGTTCGTGCCAGTTCTTGAACAGGTAGCCGCCAAAGCCGGTTGAGGGAAATACGATCTCGAACATCGCCGCGAATTCCGGCAGCGCCTTGCCGACGTCGTAGACCTTGTTCATGTTGCCGGAGGTGTAGGGCAGAGACGCGTCAGGTGCGGAGTTGACGATCAGCAAGATGAAGCCTTCGTCCTCGACGGGCGCCAGTTCCTTGCCCGAGAACATGTACAGCGGCACAGCGATCAATCCGATGAAAGCCGCGAAGGCGATGATCGGTCCCTTGAGCGGCAGCATGGCATCGAGCAGCCGACCATAGCCGGCAGAAAGGCGATCCATCTGGCGGCCGATGAAACGTGCATAGCGGCTTTCGTGTCCGCCTGCCGGCGCCGTGTAGGCGCTCATGATGGGCGACAGCGTGATGGCGACGATGCCCGAGACGATGACGGCGGTGGCCAATGTGAAAGCGAATTCCTTGAACAGAACGCCGGTCAGGCCGGAGAGCAGGCCGATCGGAGCATAGACCGCGGCCAGCGTGATCGTCATGGCAACGATCGGGCTGAACAACTGCCGCGAACTGACGAGTGCAGCCTGGGTCCGGCTCATGCCGTCGCGCATGTGGCGGGAGACATTCTCAACAACGACAATAGCGTCGTCGACGACAAGTCCGACGGATAGAACGATCGCCAACAGCGTCAGCAGATTAAGGGAGAAGCCCATCGCCATCATGGCCGCCATGGCGCCGATCAGCGAAATCGGGATGGTGACAAGGGGGACCAGCGCGCTGCGCCACGAACCCAGGAACAAGAATACAATCAGGCCGACGATCGCCACCGTCTCGGCGAAGGTGGTGAGGATTTCCTTGATCGAATTTTCCATGTAGACCGCGCCGTCATAGGCGAGGGCGATCTGCATGCCTTCCGGCAACGCCGGTGCAATGGCTGCCACTTCGCGGCGGAGATCTTGTGCGACCTTGATCTCATTCGTGCCAGGGAGCGGCCAAACCGAGAGATAGACCGCGTCCTTGCCGTTGTGGCGCACGTTCGACGTTTCTTCTTCGGCCCCCAACTCGACGCGGCCAAGGTCGGAAATGCGGACCATGCGATCGGAGTCCTCGCGGACAATCAGGCGCTCGAATTCCTGCGCGTTGTGCAGATCGGTGTCGGCCAGAAGATCGACCTGGATTTCGTTGCTCTTGGCGCGGCCGACGGCGGCGAGGAAGTTATTGCGGCGAAGTGCCAATTCGACATCGAGTGCACTGAGACTGAAAGCCGATAGCCGGTCGGCGTCGAGCCAGATTCGCATGGCCTGGGGGCGGGCCCCTTCGAGGCCGACGCGCTGGACATTGGAAATGGTGCTGAGGCGCGGCTGAATGTTGCGGATCAGGTAGTCGGTCACCTGGGCTGGTGTCATCGCGCTGGACGTCACGCTGACGTAGAACGTGGCGTAGGGGCGGTCCGCGCGCTGGACTTCGACGACGGGACTTTCAATTTCAATTGGCAGCTCACTGCGGATCTGGTCGAGGCGGTTGCCGACCTCGGCCAGCGCCGTGGTGCTTGGTTGATTGAGTTTGAGGCGCGCTGTGACAGTGCTGAGGCCGGGGACGCTGGAGGATTCCACGTAGTCGATGCCGGTCAGTGATGACACGGCGCGTTCAATCGGCGTCGTGACGAAGCCGCGAATGGTATCGGCCGAGGCGCCGACGTAGATCGTCGTGATGACGATCGAAGAACTTTCAATGCGCGGGTATTGCTGGACCGGCAGCTGCGAAGCAGCCCGCAGACCGATCAGAACGAGCGCCAGGTTCAACACGATCGCGATGACCGGCCGCCGGACGAAGATATCGAGCGCTTTCATGCGGCCTCGTTTGCGTATCAGTTCAGCGCGGCGGCGCCGTCGGTGGTTGGTGAGGGTTCGGAGGCGATCAGAAGTCCGTCGCGGAGTTTAAAGGAGCCGAATGTTGCAATCGGTTCACCGAGTTCGAGACCTTTATCGACGATAATCATGTCCCCGATCACGGCCCCGGTCTGTACCGGTCGCTGTCGTGCCCGGCTATGGCCGTCCTTCGTCTCGATAACAAAGACGTGCTGGCCGGCGGGAGAGCGGCGCACCGCAGAAAGCGGCACAACGATGCGCGGCTGAGGTTCGGCGGTCTTGGCGACGACGTCAACGAAAGCGCCAGGGCGCAAGACTGAGCCTAGACCCTTCGCGAGGGTGCGGAAGCGGACGTTGCGGTTGGCTGGATCGACGCTGTCGTCCTCGGCCATGATCTTGATCTGGCGCGGACCATCGCGCAGGGCGGGAGACATCAGCGTAACCTCATCGCCGGGACGCAGGAGTGCCGCGTTTTCCTGGGGCAATGCGAAGTCAACGTAGAGATCGTCTTCGACGCCCTGAAGCTTGACAATGAGTGTGCCGGCATCGAGGTAGGCACCCGGCTGAAGGTCGGTGATGCCGACGCGAGCCTTGAAGGGCGCGCCGATGCGCTTCTTGTCGATAGCGACCCTCAGGTTTTCAGCGCGCGCGCTTGCCGCCTCGAATTCCTCACGCGATTTGTCGAATTCCTGGATGTTGAATGCCGGGCTGTCTCGCAGCGCTTCGCGGCGCGCGAGGTTGGCTTTGGCCAGCCTCGCCTCGGCTTCAGCGGCTTGCATCGCGGCCTTTTCCTGGCGATCGTCGAATTGAACGAGCAACTGGCCTTTTTCTACAGTGTCGCCGGACGAGAAGCCGCGCGCTGCGACAAGGCCGGCAATCTCGTTGCGCAACTCAAGCTGCTGACTCGCTACAACGGTGCCGATGGCGCGCGTGTTCGGCGCCCAAATCGTCGATGTCGCGCGCGCGGTCGCGACCGCTTCCTGGGGTTCTGGCCGCGATGTCCCTGACGCGATGCCAGCCAGGATCTGGGTGTATTTATAAAAACCCAACGCCGCCGTGATGCCGCCGATGAGAAGGATCACGACAAACCAGGATAACACGCTGCGAAGCATAACAACCTCGGTATGAGCGGGCGGCCGGGCCACCTTGGTCTAGTGGCGTATCGGGTGACGTTGAGAGCCGTGAGCTGCTGTCTCGCGTCAACAGCCCGATGGCAGTCGAAGCGGTGGCTGTCCGGCCATAGTGCGGTCAACCCGAATACTTGGACCAATAAGCGAGCCAATGACCGTTCGCAACACGAAGTTGGCGAGGTTCAGGACGGACTTTGAGCTGCTGGGTAAATCGGGCGGTTCGGTGGCGGGGCCGGAACAATATCGTCGGATGTCGTTGCCGAAAGACACCATTCCACGAGAGTTTCATGACCCTTACTTTGGCCGCTGATGCCGTTCGTCTCGGCGACATCCCTGGCCAGTTCCCCCCGACGCAATCTTGACATCCTGGCTCGTCCGACGGCATGACACCGGCGGCATATGTCTTACGTCGCACCCGTTGGCGACGAGTGAGCAACAGGAGAGAGAGATGACCGACGTCACTTTGACGTTTCCGGACGGCGCTTCGCGTAAGGTTCCCGGCGGCAGTACGGGCCTGGACGTGGCGAAGGCCATCTCGCCCTCGCTCGCCAAGCGCACGGTCGCCATGCAACTGAATGGCGTTCTGACCGACCTTGCCGATCCCATCACCGCCGACGCCACGATCAATTTTGTCGCCCGCACCGACCCTGTCGCGCTGGAACTCATCCGGCACGATGCGGCGCACGTCATGGCCGAAGCGGTGCAAGCGTTGTGGCCCGGCACGCAGGTGACCATCGGTCCAGTGATCGAGAACGGGTTTTATTACGACTTTGCCAAGGCTGAGCCGTTCCTGCCGGAAGACATCGGCAGAATCGAAAAGAAGATGGCCGAGATCATTGCGAAGAACGCAGCCTTCACGAAGGAAGTCTGGGCGCGCAATAAGGCGCGGGATACGTTCGCGGAGATGGGGGAAGGCTTCAAGGTCGAACTCGTCGACGCGATCCCGGAAGACCAGGACCTCAAAATCTATCGGCAGGGCGCGTGGTTCGATTTGTGCCGCGGCCCACACATGACCTCCACCGGGCACATCGGCAAGGCGTTCAAGTTGATGAAGTTCGCCGGCGCCTATTGGCGTGGGGATTCGAGCCGACCCCAGCTGCAGCGTATCTATGGCACGGCTTGGGCGAGCGAAGACGAACTGAAAGCCTATCTGCATCAACTCGAAGAGGCCGAAAAGCGCGACCATCGCAAACTCGGCCGCGAAATGGATCTGTTCCATTTCCAGGAAGAAGCTCCAGGCTCCGTCTTTTGGCACCCGAACGGATGGACGCTGTTCCAGACGCTGATTGCCTATATGCGTCGTCAGCAGCAGCGCGCGGGCTACGTTGAAGTCAATTCACCTGACATGATGGAGAAGCACTTCTGGGAGCTCTCTGGACATTGGGAGAACTACGGCGAGAACATGTTCACGACGACGCTGCCGGACGAGCGCGTGTTCTGCTGCAAGCCGATGAACTGCCCGGGGCATGTGCAAATCTATAAGCACGGGCTCAAGAGCTATCGCGACCTGCCGCTGAAGATCGCCGAATTCGGCAAGGTGCACCGCTATGAGCCGTCGGGGGCGCTGCATGGCATGCTGCGCGTGCGCCACTTCACACAGGACGATGCGCACATCTTCATCACCGAAGATCAGATCATGGAGGAATGCCTCAAGATCAACGATCTGATGCTCGCGATCTATAAGGACTTCGGCTTCGAGGATATTTTCATCAAGCTCTCGACGCGGCCGGAAAAGCGGGTCGGCGCGGATGATCTGTGGGATAAAGCTGAAAAGGCGCTGTCGGATGTTCTGGAAGAAGTGAAGCGGCAGTCCAACGGGCGCATTCGTACAGCCTTGCAGCCCGGCGAAGGTGCGTTTTATGGACCCAAGCTCGAGTACACCTTGAAAGATGCCATTGGCCGCGAATGGCAATGCGGCACGACGCAGGTTGACTTCAACCTCGCGGGCCGGCTGGGCGCGTTCTACATCGACGAGAATTCCGACAAGAAGACTCCAGTGATGATCCACCGCGCGATGTTCGGCTCGCTCGAACGCTTCACCGGAATTCTGATCGAGAACTTCGCCGGTCATTTCCCGCTGTGGCTGGCTCCGCTGCAGGTGGTGGTCGCGACGATTACCAGCGAAGCTGACGCCTACGCGAACGAAGTCGTGTCAGCGCTGAAAGCCGCCGGGCTGCGCGTCGAAGCCGACCTGCGCAATGAGAAGATCGGCTACAAGGTTCGCGAACACTCACTGGCCAAAGTTCCAGTCATCCTCGCCGTCGGCATGCGCGACGCGGAGGCGCGCAACGTCTCCGTCCGGCGGCTGGGCTCACAGGAGCAAACGGTGATTGCCTTAGATGATATTGTGCCGGCGCTGAAGGACGAAGCCACGCCGCCGGATTTGCGGGTTTAACAGCGGTTCTGGGTGACTTGGTCTGGATGACTTGGGGACCCCGCTGCCCGGCGCGGAGGAGCGGGCTAAGGTGCGAGCTTAGCGGTTGCCAGCGGGTTTGCCGTAGGAGGAAGCGCACCGCTCATCTGCCAACGTCGGACATTAGGTTCCCGGAGCATTGTCGCCGCCCCATTTGCTTGGTGACGGCTAGGCGGTTGGTCGGGATTTGAATAGCATGAGCCTCATGTCGCCCGTTGCCTTCAGCTATCGAACCGATCCGTCAGTGCCACCGTTTGACGATGCGCATCCGCTCGTCATTTTCGACGGGATGTGTGTGCTGTGTTCTTCGGGCGTGCAGTTCATGCTGGGCCGCGATCCTGACGGGTCCACGCGCTTTGCGGCGGTGCAGGAGCCGGTCTCGCGCGCACTGTATCTTCATTATGGTCTTGATCCGGTCCGGTTCGACACGTTCATGGTACTTGCCGGCGGCATGCCCTACTTGAAATGGCAGGGCGTTCTGGCCGCCGGGCGAACAATGCCCGGGGCATGGCGTTGGTTGGCGCAAGTCGGAAGGCTCGTGCCCAATGGGCTCGGCGACCGGTTATACGACATTGTTCAACGCAACCGGATTGGCTGGTTCGGGTCGCGCGACACCTGCTTCATGGCGTCGCCGGGCCAGCAGCGGCGCATGCTCGGGCCCGCCAGTTCCAGCACCAGCGCCAAGGCCGTGCGCCATACCGCCAATTGATACGTGACCGCGCGGCATTTCTACAGTTAAGCCTTTCCGGGGGTTCATTGGGAGCGCGGCGGTGCCAGCTCAAGTTCGTGCATTCTCGCCCCAAGCGTAGAGGCCCACTCCGGCAAGGACGAGGGTCGAGCCGATAGCATCAGCGAGAGTGAAAGGTTCTCCCAATATCATTACGGCAAGTCCGATGGTCACGACGGGCGAGACGGTCGAAATCATGGAGACGGTGGCGCTGGAAATACGCGCCAGACCGGCATTAATGAGGAAAGTCGGCAAGACGGTTGCAACGATGGCGCAGCCGGCCGAGAGCCAGAGAAAGCGCGGCGTGGCGGCAAAATTCCCACTTACGACGAGCTGGTGCAAAATGCAGAAAACGGATGCGCTCGTCAGTGCGATTGCGGTGAAGAGGGCGCTGCCCATGGGAGCCATGAAGCGTTTGGCATAGATCTGGTGCAGCGCGAACGAAATAGCTGCGCCAAGGACAAGCAGCGTACCGATGACGGTATCGCGGCCACCCTCCGGCAGATCAATGAGAAAGACGATGGCAAGTCCGGTGTACGTGATGGCGGCTGCGATCAGGCCAAATCCGGTGACGCGTTCGCCGTAGAGCAGAGCGCCGAGGAACATGACAAACAGCGGATACGTGAAAAGCACCAGACGTTCGAGCTGAGCGGTGATGAACATCAACCCGGCAAAGTCGAATTGCGATGCAACGTAGTACCCCAGGAAGCCGACGCAAGCGGCACGGGCGATGTCTGTCGAAGAGGGCGGCGGTTGATTGCGTGCGCGGCGCTGCATCCATGCCCAGCAGCCGACAACAGCGAAGACGGGCATGGCAAAGATCATCCGGTAGGCGAGCATCAACGCCGCGTCGGCTTGATCCTGATAGGCGAGCTTGATGAAGATGGCCTTGGTCGAGAACAAGGTCGCACCAAGCCCGGCGAATAGAATGCCGAGCAGGTGTGGACGAGATGACATGGAAAAAGCCCGGGCTAGGAGAAGCGCTCCTATGCCCGAGGCTCGATTGAACGTCCACGTGACGGATTAGGTCGTCGCATGCTCGACTCCAGAAATCATGCCGGGTCCTTTTTTGGTTCATCAACGGGCGGCAGATCATCAGGGCTGCGATTGGGATCGACAGGCGCATCGGATGGGCGGCCTACCCCCGGCGCGGGTGGCGCGATCTTGTCGATTGGCTCACTGCGCGGGTCTTCTCCGGGTGCTTTGACGCCGGGATTTTCCGGCCGTGTTGCGGGTGGATTTGTCACGGTCATGGCTCGCCTCCTCTCGTACTTCTTGAACACCTGAGGAGAACGTCTCAGCGAAGGTCACGTTCCGCAGAAAAGATCGTGCGGATCCGCGGTTGTCAGGACCGTAATGCATCAGTGGCGGGGGCCGGGCCCGCCGAAATATTGCGCCAGTTCTTCGTCAATCCGCTGGGCAGCCTGCCGCCAGTCGCCCGCGCGTCCAACCGTTGGCGATTCGACGGTGATGACGGCCTCCTCGATCGGCGTTGCGCCATTGAGCTGCTGATGAACCGTTGCGGGCGAAGGTGCATCGAGGGCGGCCGCGGGCTCCGCAATTGCGGTGTGGGTGCGGATCGGTTCGCGGGCGGGCAGAGTGCACAGGCGTTGCGCCAGCAGCTGCAGTTCCGTCATGATGGCCTCGCGGCGCAGTTCGTGCAGCATGGACACGCTGCGGACTTCCTTCAACAGCTGATCGTCAGCGCGGCGAATGGCATCTGAGAGGTCGCGGACGAGATCGAGTTCGTTGCGGGAGGTTTCGTTGAGGCGGGTCAAGAGGTCGTGGACGTTCTGCGGCAGTGCGCTCATGGCTGATCCCTCGTGTCGTCTTGCAGTCCGCCCCTTGGCAGCGAAAACGCCTGATTCCAATGGCCGAAAAGTGTCGCGAGAGAGGTCTCCGCGAGCATAACGCGCGCACCGCAAACGGCTGTCCGGCGAAGGGTCAGCGGCTGCTTAATGCCAGACGGAATTTAGATGTTGCAACGAGAGATGGTCCGGGTTCGGGCGCGCCGGCAGCCGGCTTTTCGATCGAGGGGTAGGCTGCGGCCAAGGCTGCGAGCGCCGCGCGTGCTGCGCTCGCAGCGTCCGGATTGGACGCGTCGAGGGTCGGCAACACGATCGCAGACTGGATCTTGGCTGCTTGGTAGAATCCGTAGCCGTCGAGATACGCATCGGATTCGTCGGCTTTTCGTTTGGCTCGTGCGTACTGCAGAGCCGCGCGATCCATCAGATCGGCGAACACAGTCGTGGTGTCCTTCACCGTTGGGGAGCCTGGCGCTTTCGCGGCCGCGCGATCGAGTGCTGCGAATACGGACTTGGCGGCTGCGTCCACTTCGGCGGGCGGAGCATTGGAATTCGCAAGGTCACCGGTTGACTGCATGAGATCGTCGAATTCATTGACGCCGAGATTTGTCAACGCCGGTTCGAGGTCGACGTAGATTTCGCTACGGGCATGGGCGAACATTTCCGCGCCCGATTCCACTTCTCCGGCCGCGTAGGCGGCCAGTCCGGCGAGGTAGTGGGCGCGGATCACTTCAAGGGCGGTGAGATACACCACGGGATCGGTCGTGGCTTTGGTGGCGTCGAACGCGGCCTCGCCTCCGAGAGCACCCGCGCCCCCTTCACCGCCCTCGCCACCTTCGCCGCCCTGGGCCAGAACGGGGCCGCTGGGGCCAGCGGTTGTGTGGACGGCTGAGGACTGGCCATCGTCGGCGGCAACAGCTGGAAATTGCAAAGCACTCGTGACTGGCAGAATGGCTCCGGCCACCGTAAGAGATGTCCAAAGACGGCGCGTTTTCCGCATGTATCCACGTCCTCGATCGGAAGCTTGAATGGTGCTGGTACATATCCCGAATGTGCTCGACGCTGCAATGCTTGGCAGCGTGCAATCGCTTGCCGAAGGGTTGCAGTGGGGACCTGGCGCAGCAACGGCAGGGTGGCATGCGCGCACGGTCAAGGACAACGATCAAGCGCTGTCGGGGCCGGTTCTGGAACGGATGCAAAAGCTGGTGGTCGCAGCGCTGGAAGCAAACACCGTGTTGCAATCGATGGCACTGCCGCGGCGAATGTTGCCGCCACTCATTTCCAGATGTGAGGCCGGACAGGGCTACGGGACGCATGTTGACGACGCCATCATCGGTTCGTCGGGAATCCGAAGCGATTTGTCGGTGACGGTTTTTCTGACCGATCCGGAAAGCTATGTCGGCGGCGAATTAGTGGTGGAGACGCTGGCTGGTGAGGATGATGCCAAGTTCCCGGCCGGCGATGCCGTTCTGTATCCTTCATCGCTGCTGCATCGTGTGGCGCCGGTCACCGCCGGTCAGCGGCTTGTTGCCGTGACGTGGATCGAAAGCCGCGTTCGCGACCCCGGACAACGTGAGATCCTGTTCGATCTCGATCGGGTGCGCCGCGCGATCTTTGAGAAGGAGGGCAAGACCGGCACATTCGATCTGGTCGCCAAATCGTATTCGAACCTTTTGCGAAGCTGGGCTGAGGGGTGATGCTACCGGGCCTCGTAGCGGTCTTTCAGTTCTCTGGTGCGGGCTTCCGTCTTCTCCGTCTTGCAGCCGAGGATATCGACGGTGGCGCCAGTGCCGTTGGTCCAGAACATTGCAACATGGTTGTCGCATTCCGCATCACGAAAGGCGACCCAGGCGCGCTGGGAATTGCGGAGTGCGATTTCCCAAGATTTAGCGTCCCAGGGAGGTTCACCCGTCGCCATCTCTGGGATCGCCTTTAGCGCTGTCTGATACGCGGCATTGAGTTCGGCGTCGGCCTTGTCGAATTCCGCCGATGCGCACTGGTTCATTTCAGCGGTCGATAGGGCCTGCGCACATTCAACGCGAGGCAGGTCGTCGGCATGGCCAAACTGCGGCAGCGCCAGCAGGAGCAGCACTTGTGTGATGGGAAGGTGTCTGGCGTGTCGCATGGACGGCTCCGATGGCAAGTCAACCATTCCTTAACCTTGATGACGAAAGCATAACAGCAGGATCAACTGACAGACCCACTTGTTCAGAGGGCCATGCCGACATCATCCGTTCGCCGAGCGTCCGCGCAATTGATTCCAGCCGCCCGTGTTTCGTCCCCGCTGATGGGATCAGACATGCGCCGTCGCCGACCCGATGCTCCCATCCTGGTGCCACTCGACCTCTTGCGGCCGACGCAGGGCGCGGTCGGCATGCGGGCGGTGGCGGCCAAGCGGGAGAAGGTCGCGCGGCGCGCCGAGTGTCGCACGCAGATCCAGCGTTACCTGGAGAAACGCCCCATTCCCGCAGTGCGAGGTCCCGAAGACGGCTACTACATCATTGATCACCATCACTTAAGCGTGGCGCTTCTGCAGAACGAAGTGACTGAGGCCTTTGTACAGGTGATTGATGATCTGTCGGGATTGACGCGCTCAGAATTCTGGCGACTGATGTCCAAGCGCGGTTGCGTGCATCCGTTCGATCATCATGGCCAGCGCATTGCGCCGTCGACGCTGCCGGGCGCAATCCGGCAACTGAAGCGCGATGCGCATCGTGATCTAGCCTGGTCAGTGCGGGAAGCCGGTGGCTTCATGAAGTCGGATCTGCCTTATGCCGAGTTCCGATGGGCGCAGTTTTTTCGATCGCGCATTCCGCGAACGTCGGTGCTGCGTGATTTCGAATATGCGCACGATCGCGGCATGATGCTGGCGCGCTCGGAGGCTGGTTCGCATCTGCCGGGATTCAATGGTCTTCGACGCTAGCGAGCGGCTCAGCCGCGACCGCGATAGGGCGCGACGCCCTGATCGGGCAGCCAAACGCCTGCCGGTACTTCACCGCGCTGCCAGAACACATCAATCGGCATGCCGCCACGCGGGTACCAGTAGCCGCCGATGCGCAGGAAATGCGGATCGAGCAGGTCTGCGATCCGCTTGCCGATCGCGACGGTGCAGTCTTCGTGAAAAGCCCCGTGGTTGCGGAATGAGCCCAGGTAGAGTTTCAATGACTTGCTTTCGACAAGCCACTGCTTGGGCACATAATCGATCATCAGATGCGCGAAGTCGGGCTGGCCGGTGACCGGGCACAGCGATGTAAACTCCGGTTGGGTAAATCGGGCGACATAGAGCGTATCGGGATGCGGGTTGGGTACGCGTTCGAGCAGCGCCGCTTCCGGGCTGGCAGGCATCGAGGTCTGCTGACCCAATTGCGTGACGGGTGGGGCCTTGCGTGCCATGATCTACTCCGCGGCCCGCCGCAGCGGCGGCTGCGGTCCGTTATAGATGCATCCTTCGTGGCAGCTATCGCGGTGTATCTCGATTTGCGCGAGGCCGGGCACCTTGTTGTCGAGCCGTTGCCAGATCCAGATGGCGATCCGCTCAAGGGTTGGGGCGGAGAGCCCCTCGACCTCGTTCAGCATTCGATGATCGAGAGCATCCTGACAATCGGCGACAGCTTCCGATAGGTCATCGAAGTGGAACACCACGCCGGTCTCGCAATCGGGCTCCCCGTCGATCCACACGCGGGCACGAAACGAATGCCCGTGGACGCGGGAATTCGGATGGCCCGGAGGTGCGGACGGCAGGTAATGGGCCGCCTCGAAGAGGAAATCGCGGTAGATGCGCATGGGGGAGGGAATAGGGGGGAAGTCAGGGCCATGCAAGGGGCGGCAATGTCTCGGGGTTAAGCTGAGGCGGGGCTTGATGGGCTAGGGTATTCCCAGAATTTTGTGGGTCTGGACGGAGAGACGCCAGGGCGGGTTTGTTTTGCAGTATGTGATGGCTGCGGCCGTGTTTGCCTCGCGATTGGGCCCGTCCATCGGTTGCAAAAATCGGTGCTCGAATTCCAGATCAAGGTACTGCTCCGGCGCAGCGCCGGCTTGGGGGTAGACAAGTTTCAGTTCGTCGCCCCATTGCTGGACAAGAGGCTGGCCGGCTTTCGGGCTGACGCAGATCCAGTCGATGTCTTCGGGAACCGCGAGCGTTCCGTTGGTTTCGATGGCGATCTGGAAGCCGCGGGCATGCAGGGCGTCGATCAGGCCCTGATCGACCTGGAGCATCGGTTCGCCGCCGGTCAGGACGATCATGGCCGGACCATGGGTCGCTGTGATGGCCGCCCGGCACGCCTGCGCCAAAGCATCGGCGGTTGCGAACTTGCCGCCGCCTGTGCCGTCCGTGCCGACGAAGTCCGTGTCACAGAAGCGGCAGTGCGCGGTGTCGCGATCCGCCTCGCGACCGGACCATAAGTTGCAGCCCGTGAAGCGACAGAACACGGCGGGCGTGCCGGCGTTCGCGCCCTCGCCTTGCAGCGTGTAGAAGATTTCCTTGACCTGATACATGGACCCACACGTAGCTAGCCGGTGGCAGGTGTCAAGATCGGGGGCGGGGCATGACGAACACGGAGCGGACCTACAAGTATTTCGACCTCGTCATGGTGGCCTTCGTCGTCGTACTGGTCTGTTCGAACTTGATTGGGCCGGCTAAGGCGGCTCAGATCGACCTGCCGCTGATTGGTGCGGTGACCTTCGGCGCCGGTGTGTTGTTTTTTCCGGTTTCGTACATTTTCGGCGATATTCTGACGGAAGTATATGGATATGCGCGGGCCCGGCGCGTCATCTGGACGGGGTTTGCTGCACTGATTTTTGCAGCCGTCATGGCCGCCGTTGTCGTGGCATTGCCGCCGGCGCCGACGTGGGAAAACCAGAAAGTCTACGAGATTGCGTTCGGCAACACGTGGCGCATCGCTGGGGCGTCGATGATCGCCTACTTCTGCGGCGAATTCGTCAACTCGTTCGTGCTGGCCAAAATGAAAGTGGCGACGGAAGGCGCTTATATGCGCACGCGCTTCGTGGCGTCGACGGTCGCAGGCGAAGCGGTCGACAGCTCCATATTCTATCCGCTCGCCTTCTGGAATTCCGGCATCATGCCGAACGAACTTGTGCTGACTCTTGTCATCTCGCAATTCGTAACCAAGACGCTCGTTGAAGTCGCGTTTCTGCCGGTCACAACCCGCATCGTGACGGCGTTGAAAAAAGCCGAGCAGGAGGACCATTACGACCGCGACACGGACTTCAATCCATTTACGCTGAAGGAGTGAAGGCCACTGCGCTTATCGATCAGCTCAAAGGCTGTGCGAATGCCGGCGTGGCGTTCGGGCAGGTGTCCGTCGCTTGGACAGAGAGACGCTAGAACCGCAAGCGCGGCAACGATGTGAACGAGGTGGCGGGCGGACGATTGAGAATTGACATACATGGCACACAGTCGCGAATAAGCTGGGCGCATTGGCAATCGTCGCGGGCCGTTCGTCTGTTCCGCGCGGCACACACGGCTGGCGTTCTTTACCGATTTTTGACTACGTCTCGTAGCCGGCTACTTACCACTTGCAGCTTAAGCTCTTTGCGTCGCAGTTGGGGTCGAGTGGCTATGCCGACGTTTCAATTCACTCAGCACCTGACCGTCAGGAACATCTTCATCGCCATCGTGGCATTGAATATGTTGAGTGCCCTTTCGGCTGGCCCCTTCGGCGGAACTTTCCACGACACCGTTAAGCCGATGGCTCGGAGTGTGTCGCACACCGGCAAACGAACTCAGGCCGACCTAGCCATATTCTCCCATATGGTTCCGGGCGAAGCCGTGTTGCCGTCTACGGAAATGCCAGCCGCGCCCATGCGCGTTGTTAGCCCGAAGCAATCGGCGCCGGTTGTGCCGTCTCGTCAGAAAATCTCTAGCAATCCTCCGAGTGTCAGCTGGATCATGCTGCTGACGGTTGGGGCGATGGCGCTCTACGTGCGTTACATGATGGGTCGGGCGGTGCAGACTGCTGTCGGACAGTTGCTCACCGTTGCCAAGCGGCTGGTGAGCGCCGTAGCGGGAGGAAAGACCGGCGTATCTATTCCGGGCGCGGGGCCATCCTTGTCGGGCCCGTCTATACGTCAGTCGTCGAACAAAAATCCTTTGCAGAAAAAGACAGCGCCATCGCGCCAAAATACGATTGTCCGACCTTCCCGCTGGCCATTCGCAGCTTAAGCGGGGCTGCGTGCTACAGCTTTCCAACGCGCATAGCCGTTAGCGCGTAATTCGCACGCGGGACATGTCCCACATCCGTATCCCCAGAGATGGCGCTGCGAGCGGTCGCCGACATAGCAGGTGTGTGAGTGCTCGATCACGATGTCGACGAAGGCCGAGCCGCCGAGTTCCTCCGCCATGGCCCACGTGCCGGCTTTGTCGATGTGCATCAGTGGGGTTTCGATTTGCAGCGGATAGTCGAGGCCAAGAGACAGCGCTTCGCGCATGGCGGTCATCGTGGCCTGCCGGCAGTCGGGATAGCCGGAGTAGTCCGTCTCGCACATGCCGCCGACGAGAGCTGTGATACCGCGGCGATAGGCGACGGCCGCTGCATAAGTCAGAAACAAAAGGTTGCGGCCCGGGACGAAGGTATTGGGCAGCCCGCTTTGCTCGTAAGCGATGGCGCGATCGCGCGTGAGGGCGGTTTCAGAGATGTGGCCCAGTTCGGTCAATGCGATCATCGTGTCGGGGCCGAGGCGGCTGCCCCAGTCTGCGAACTTCGCGAGCGCCTCGCGTATGCCGCCACGCTGGGTAAGTTCGATTTCGTGCCGTTGGCCGTAGCGGAACCCGACCGTTTCGACGCGGTCATAGCGCTCCAAGGCCCAGGCCAGGCAGACGGTGGAATCCTGTCCGCCAGAAAACAAAACAAGCGCGGATTGTTCATTCACGGGTCACCCACTCTTTCGACTTTGGTGCAAGAGAGCCTATCCGGAAGCGCGGTGTCGGAGGAGACTGCCCGACCGGGTAGGGCAAGGTCGCCCCGCGGGGCTTTGCGATTGGCGCCTGCCAAGGCTACAACCCGGCGCAGATTCACGCGAGGGGGATTGGACTTGAGCGTCCGCTCGCCCTTGAGCATCAGATAGGAAAAACCATGACTGCCATCGTCGACATCCTCGGCCGCGAAATTCTCGATAGCCGCGGCAATCCCACCGTCGAAGTGGACGTGATGCTCGAAGACGGCTCGATGGGCCGTGCGGCCGTGCCGTCCGGCGCTTCGACGGGAGCGCACGAGGCGATCGAATTGCGTGACGGAGACAAGACGCGTTACTTCGGCAAAGGCGTGATGAAGGCGGTGGCCGCCGTCAATGGAGAGATCGCAGATGCCGTTGTCGGCATGGATGCGGAAGATCAGCGCGGCATCGATACGGCGCTGATCCAACTCGACGGCACACCGAACAAGGCCCGCCTGGGCGCCAATGCCATTCTCGGCGTTTCGATGGCGGTGGCGAAAGCGGCGGCGTCCGCTTCCAATTTGCCGCTCTATCGCTATGTCGGCGGGGCAAACGCGCATGTGCTGCCGGTGCCGATGATGAACATCGTCAACGGCGGTGCGCATGCCGACAATCCGATCGACATTCAGGAATTCATGATCATGCCGGTCGCCGCCGGTTCGATTGCGGACGCGGTGCGCGTCGGGGCGGAGATTTTTCACACTCTCAAGAAGGCTCTCCAGGACGCTGGCCACAACACCGGTATCGGCGACGAGGGTGGTTTCGCACCCAATCTGAAGAGCGCCGACGACGCGCTAGGCTTCATCATGAAGGCCATCGATAAGGCCGGCTATAAGCCCGGCTCCGACGTGATGCTCGCCCTCGATTGCGCTTCGACGGAATACCACAAGAACGGCAAGTACGTGATGGAAGGCGAGGGCAAGTCGCTCGATAGCGACGGTAACGCGAAATTTCTAGCCGACCTCGTGGCGCGGTATCCGATTATCTCCATTGAAGACGGCATGGCCGAAGACGACTGGGCTGGCTGGAAAGCGTTGACCGAACTGGTGGGCCGGAAATGTCAGCTCGTCGGCGACGATCTGTTCGTCACCAACACCAAACGCCTGTCGGAAGGCATCGCGAAGGGGATCGCCAACTCCATCCTCGTCAAGGTCAACCAGATCGGTTCACTGACCGAAACGCTTGATGCCGTCAGCATGGCGCAACGGGCGGGCTATAGCGCAGTCATGTCGCATCGTTCCGGTGAAACAGAAGATTCGACGATTGCGGATCTTGCGGTCGCCACCAATTGTGGCCAGATCAAAACCGGATCTCTCTCCCGTTCAGATCGCCTCGCCAAATACAACCAGCTGATCCGGATCGAAGGCGAACTGGGTCCTGTCGCCGTCTATGCGGGCAAGAGCATTCTCAGGGCGAGCGTGGTTTAGAGTTCGTCCTCTCGGACAAACAAAAGTGGTTAGCCCGAAATTCGTACGGGGCTTTACTTCGCTTTAAGTGGTGGCGCGTTAGAAATGTCTTGTTCCCGGTTTGATAGTTCTTGCGTCACCACGAACAGCCCCGAGTGTTGCGTACATCTCATGTATGATTGGCGATCGAGGGTCCGACAGGTTCTTGTGCTGCTTACGAGCCTGAGCGCGACGGCCTACTTCGCCCATCACGCTATCCACGGACGGCATGGTCTCGAGGCACGCTCGGCACTGATCGAGCGAGCGGATCTCCTTGAATTCGAGATCCGTAGTCTCGAGACTGTGCGCTCCCGTCTGCGCCACGATGTGGCTCTTTTGACCCGCAACCAGCCTGACTCCGACTTCGTCGAAGAAATCGCGCGCGATGTTCTGGGCTATGTGCATCCCGACGACCGCGTGATCGTCACCCGCTGACGGGCCGCTTACGGCCCGTGCCGGAAGACGATGGCCCAGATATATGCGGGCAGCCGCCCGCTTTTGCTTTCGATGCCGAGGCGGCGCGCGAGTTCGTGGCCGCGCTGTTCAGCCTCCTGCACGGCACTGTCACAATCTCGTCCATCGACCGATAGCTGCGTGCGTGGCGCCGTGACCGCCAGGTAATCCTGGATCGTCACATTCGCGGTGGGATTTGTTCGTACAATATCGTCCATCTCAATGGCTCTCGTGAATGGCAGGCAACGGCAGCGTGGCAATGGGGCGATGAAAAGGCACTCCGACGTCCCCCTATTGTTCATGACCTTCTTTTCTGTTGATGGAAGACTACGAAAGCAGCGCGGGGGTGGGTTGCGGTCCGCGGCAGCCTGCCGCAGTATCTGCGGGCCGGCTGGGAAAACAAAGCCGCCGGGTAGGGGATGACGCTCACCGTGACGACTGCCATTCGCCAGGTTTCAGGTGCGCCAGCGCCGGCCGAGAGTGTTCGTGCTTTATTTCTAGCGATGTTGCGAATGCGCCGCTTAGAAGAGAAGGCGGGCATGCTGTACGCGCTGGGAACGCTTGGCACTCCTGTGCCGCTCGGGATCGGCCAGGAAGGCGCGATTGCAGCGCTTGCGGCGGCGACGACGGCGAACGATTGTGTGGTCGCGCTCGAAGCGGGAGCGGGCTTGGCGCTGGCATTGGGAGAGACTCCTGGCGAGATATTTCAGCGCTTACGGTCTCGCGAAGACAACAAAGCAGATCGCCCGGCGGTCCTGCGGCTTCCGGGCGAGGCGCCGAGGCTTGTGGACGTTGCGACGGCCGTTACGACCGCTGCGGCCAGCGGAGCTGGCGTCGTACTGGCGGGACAGCATGCAGCGCCGGTGATGGCAGCCGCGGCCGAGCTTGCCAATGTGGTTCTGTCGGTCGTTATTGCGCCCGTCGATCGCAGGCCGACGGAGTGGCCTCAATCTCCAGATTTTTTACTGCGCGAATGCGACGGCGCCGATGTCGTTGGCGTCAACGCTGCATTGGTTGCTGCGCGGGACGGACATAGCCGCGGCGCCTATCGGATTGGACTTGCTGTGCTGACGCCACCCTACGTCGGTCATGCGCGTGCATCAGGTCAGCGGGCACCCGTGCGGCAGGATCGCCCCGATCCAATCGCGCAATGCCGCCGCTACCTGATCGCCGCCGGCGTGCCGGAGACTGAAATCGCGGCCATCGAGGCATTGGCGCGGGATGAGATTGCGATGGCCGCCCGCGCTGTCGCGCTCGCTTGTGCGCCATGATTGGTGGTCAGGCGACGAAGGCGAACCGCCAGGGCCGGCTCGTCGCCCGTCCGATGGGTGAACCGTACTTTTGGCAGAAATGGACTTACACCCCGCTGATAGTCATCGGCCAGCGGGGGCAGGTCGGCCTCAACTGGAGGCATCCGGGAGCGCCTGGCGCCTTCGCCCTTTACATCTTGGCCCTGCCGCTGATCGTGCTGGCGAATCTGGGCGATCGAGCCCATCGAAACTGGATTTCGCGGCAAGAGCGGGCCGCTCTCAAACGGCGTGGGCTTTTGTGATGTCGAACCGTTGCGGAATGGCCGCGCATCCACAAATTCGGCGCCACTAATCGCGTTCTTCAACCGTTGAGACGGTTGCTTCGGCTATCTCTCGTGGCATCGCCGGTCCTAGAAAGCAGTCGTGAAGAATCGCAACTCAGCGCGACCGAGGGAAATCGCCATGACCAATACCTGCTTCAAATTTGTGCTTGCCGCTGTAGGAGGCTTAGCCGTCTCCGGATGTGCTGACGGTACGAATGGCTTGCTGTCTACCGCCGCGATCACTCCGGGAACGGCATCCACCACGACCGCCGCGAAATTCGATCCGGCCTGTGTCGCGCTGTCGTCGCGGATCGACGCGCTGCGCAAGGATGGCGTTGTCGATCGGGTCGAGAAAGCTGCAGCCGGAACCGGTAAGTCGGTGACAGTCAAGCGTGAGTCGCTGGTCAAGATCGCGGAACTTGACAAAGCCAACGCTGAGTTCCAACGCAAGTGCTCCGTGCCACTGCCGGCCTCCGCGGCGGTACCAGTTGCTCCCGCAGCGGCCAAGCCGACGGTCAGCAGCGCTGCTCCGGCTACGACGGCCACGAAGTCGGCCTCTGCGGCGGCTGCAACGACAGCGAAAGCTCAGTGAGCAGGTGCTCTGCCTTCATTCGCTCACGATGAGTTGTTTCTCTGCTGGTGAGCTTGGCTGCAAGTGCAGCAATGAGGTCACTATGCGTTCTTGCATTGGGGCCTGGGGGTTGCGGTTCGAGGACGCGTATGTGAGACACGCGTAAGATGGCCGCGCGGGGCGGCAGACGAGGACGGTCGTGGTGACGCTGACGGTCGAACCACGGCGAGAGGGGCTGAGGGCGATGGTGTCGTACGAAGTGGTGAGCGCAGGCCGACGCGCGCGCGCAATCTTGGCTGCATGTCTGACCATCTCGGTTGCGGCCTGTGCGGGCGGCGGTGGCGGCTATGGCGACCCCGGTGCGCGATCCCTGCCTCCCGGCGAGACATGTCAGTCTTTGCGCGGCCAACTCGATCGACTTCTTGCCAAAGGCGTGCAGCCAAAAGTCGAAGCGCTGAGCGCCGGGCGGGCGCTGTCGGCGCGAGATAGGGCCGATGCAAAGTCATACAATCGCATTCTCAATCAATATCTTGGCGCGCGCTGCCACGTCGCTTAATACAGCCCCATAGGTCGCCGGACATGGAACAGGCCATCACCGCTTTGCAGAATCCTTGGGTGGTGATGCTCATAAACGGCCTCGTTGCGGGTTGGCTGGCGGGTCTCCTGCTCGGCGGTGGCGGTTTGATCCGCAACTTGTTGGTTGGTATCATCGGAGCCATTCTTGCCGGCGTATTGATCAAGGCTGGTCTATTGACCTTGCCTTTCACCACCGGATTTGCGCTCGGGGATCAAATACTCGTTTCGACCGTTGGCGCGATCATCGTTGTTATCATCGCGCGCATCATCGCTCGTTGACGGGGCGCGCGCTCAAACAGGTTACTTTCGGTGCCGCGCTTCAAGTCCGTCCGCTCCGTTCCGTTCTCGGCCGATGAGATGTTTGCCCTCGTAGCGGACGTGGAGAAATATCCCCTGTTTGTGCCGTTGTGCGAGAGCCTGACTGTGCACAGCCACGAGATCGCGCCCGATGGAACCGGCTCGATCACGGCCACGATGGGGATCGGCTACAAAGCGATCCGGGAAGAATTTACCACCCATGTCGCGCTCGATCCGGCGGCGCGGATGATTGTCGTCCGGCATAAAAACGGTCCATTTCGCCGGCTCGAAAATGTCTGGGGCTTTACCCCGCAGGGCGAGCAAAGTTGCGATGTTCATTTTGCAATCGACTATGAATTCAGCTCGCCCCTACTGGCGGTGATCATGGGGGCGGTTTTCGACAAGGCTTTCCGGCGGTTTGCCGAGGCTTTCGAGGAGCGCGCCACGGTGGTCTACGGACGTCGCCCTATCGCTGCACCCAAAGCACTGCTCTGACACGTCGTGGGCAATGACGATCTGGAGACGCGAAACTCAGTGGCAGCGCCACACGTAATGAGCAGAGACGTTCAAACGGTCGGGGTCACATGCAGCTGCGGCATTGCTTTCGCTTTCTTTTCGTCGCGTCCGTTTTCATCATGTCCGCGTCGAGTGCGCGGGCAAACGCCGAAGTCACGTTGCGCGCATCAGACGGCGGTGTCATTTCGGGAATGCGCTGGACCCCGGCTGGTGAAGCGAGGGCCGGCGTGCTCCTATTCCATCAGGCCGGTTCGAACTACGGCGAGTATGCTCCGATCGGTCCGCGACTTGCAGATCTAGGCTATGACGTGACGGCGATCGATCAACGAGCGGGCGGAAACGCGTTTGGTCGGGCCAACGCGACGGTTGCCGCGCGTGGCAAAATTTCAGGTTTTCTTGCCGCGCTGCCGGATCTTGAAGCGGCGTTGGCGGATGCGCGTCAACGCCTGCCGGGCAAACCAATCGTCGTTGTCGGATCGAGTTATTCCGCCGCGCTGGTTTTTCTTCTGGCCGCGGGACATCCCGCAGATGTGGCTGCCGTGGTTGCGTTTTCGCCCGGCGAATATCTGTCGGGTGCGTCGGTCGACGCGGCAGCCAAGCGTGTGACGGCGCCGGTCTTCGTTACATCGGCGGCAGATAGCTTCGAGATCAGCGCTGCGGCAGATATCCTGGCGGCAAGCCCGTCCAAACTAAAGGAACAGTTCGTTCCAAAGGCTGGGCCACATGGCGCATCGTTGCTTCGCGCCGACAGCAATCCTGAGGGTTCGACCGCTGCTTGGGCAGCGCTGGAAGCCTTTCTCGCTCGCGTCGACTGAAATTTTGCGCAATGGGCAATCACTGTCTACGACAACCTTATGACGGGCCTTAACGATTTCGGACTTTACAGGGGGGAGCGGAGGCCTTATTTCCGCGTCACGCACGGCGGGAGACCTCGCACGGCGCTTCTGGTTTTATCCTGCTGGAGGTCCCGACCGTGATGGAACGCTTTCCGTCTGCCGCCGCCCTTGTCGCTGCCAAGCAGCCTGAACGTCCGGTTCTGGCGTCTCGGCCGCATGCCGCGGCGCGCGCTGCCCGTTGGTTTTTGCAGAATTTCCCCGGCGACGTCGCCTATGCTTACAAGGCCAATTCGTCTGTCTTCATGATCGGGGCGCTCTATGGCGCCGGTATTCGGCACTTCGATGTTGCGTCGACGCCGGAACTTGAAGACGCGGCAACCATTCCGAATGCGCACTTGCACTTCATGCATCCGGTGAAGTCTCGTCGTTCGATCGCGAAGGCTTATCACTCGCACGGGATCCGATCCTTTTCGCTCGACAGTGAGGATGAACTGCAAAAGATCGTCACCGAAACAGGTGGCGCAAGTGATCTGGTGCTGTTCGTGCGCATCGTCGTGCCGCCGATCAACTCGGCCGTGCCGCTGGAGCGGAAGTTCGGCATTTCGGGGGATGCGGCGGCTCGCCTCTTGATCAAGGCGCGGCAAGCTGCCGACGAGCTTGGCATCACGTTCCACGTCGGTTCGCAAACCATGACGCCTGATGCGTACTCGCACGCGCTTGCGGAAGTCGGCAAGCTGATCGGGCATGCGGGTGTCGTCGTGGATCGTCTCGATGTCGGCGGCGGTTTTCCGGCGCTTTATCCGGGCATGACACCGGCACCACTTTCGAGCTTCATGGCCGCCATCCGCGAGGGTGTGGAGAAGCTGCCGGTGCGCGAGGACGTGCGACTGATGTGCGAACCGGGGCGGGCGCTTGTGGCGGAAGCCGAGAGCGTGATCGTGCGGGTCGAGGCTCGGCGGGGCACAGATCTGTTCATCAACGACGGCGGCTACGGGGTGCTGTTTGACGCCGCTCATTTGAACTGGGTGTTTCCCGCACAGCTGGTCTCGCGCGTTCCGGCAAAGGGTGAAGGCACCGAAGCCTTCGCGCTGTGGGGGCCGACGTGTGATTCGATCGACTTCATGAAAGGGCCGTTCGTGCTGCCCGCGAACATTAAGGAGGGCGATTACATCGAAATCGGCAACGTTGGCGCCTATGGGCGCGCCATTGCCGGTGACTTCAACGGTTACGGCCGGTACGACGAAGTCATTCTGGATGATGAGCCGATGATGTCGCTTTACGGCGCGGACGAGATCAACCGTGCGGCCGGCCAACGTTAAGGCCCAGACGTCCCTTGCTTACCCACAGGCGAATGACGAGCGCCCGGCTCGGCGGCTGACGAATCACAGCACGGCTTATGCTCATTCAGCAGTCTGAGGAGATGAGCATGGCAAGCGTTGTGGATTTATGGAACCGACTTTGCGGTGACATGTCTCGCCCCGAAGTCACGCCCACGACCGGACCACCCTCCGATCGATCCGCCGGGCAAATGATTGCCGGCTGCGAATACGAATTACGCCAGCTTCGCCGTGACGTGACGCGGACGGGTTCTGTCACCGGCGCGGAGCGCTTGTCCGGCGAGCCATTTGTTCTGGGAGCAAAGCTGCGCAGCGCGGCCTATCGCGCTCGGCTCGCGGCGGTGGTCGAGGGGGAACGGCCTAACCCCGATATTCCTCAGTCCGTCTGAGCGTGCCCCACAAATTCTAGACTTGGCTGCTGTCCGGTCGCGCCGTTAATGAGGACGGGGGGGAAAGGACATTTGCCATGACACGGATCCGGCTGCGGATTGATTTCGATCGCGACCGTTACATTGGTCACGGTCGCATCGAGCTACTTGAACTCATCGGCCGTCACGGTTCGATCGCGCAGGCCGCGAAAGCCATGGGCATGTCGTACAAGCGCGCGTGGTACCTCATCGACGAATTCAACAGCCTTTTTATCGAACCGCTCATCGCACGCCAGCACGGCGGCAAGGGCGGGGGCTCGGCGTCGCTGACGCCGTTCGGCGAACGGCTGGTGGACGAGTACCGCGCGATGGAAGCGAAGGCTGTCAGCGTGTTTGCCGAGCCAATCACTTTTTTTGAAAGCCATTTGGTATCGAATACCGTCGCGACGACAAGATCGGCGAAGTTACGCAAGCCTAGTGGCTGATGAACGGGCTAGGATTTGTGCTGGCGGGCCCGACGCTGTGATGCGGCCATGCTCGATGCGAAGCGCGCTGTCGCCGAGCTGAACGGCCTCTTCGCGCGTGTGCGTGACATACAGCACCGGCACGTGGAATTCGTCACGGACGCGGGCGATGAGCGGCAGGATGGCATGCCGTTTGTCTTCATCCAGTCCCGCCAAGGGTTCATCCATCAGCAGCAAGTTGGGCGAGGACAGCAGTGCCCGGGCGAGGGCGACGCGGCTTTTTTCTCCGCCCGACAAGCGCGCCGGCCGCCGGGCCAACAATTGCGAAATGCCGAGCACCTCGATGACATGCTCGCGTGCGATGACGTTGTCAGCCCGGCCTCTGAACCAGCTGCCGAAAGCAAGGTTCTGCGCGACGGTCAGATGCGGGAAGAGTTGCGCATCCTGGAACACGAGACCGATGTGGCGCTTGTAGGGGGGAACGAACACGCCGGCGCTTGTATCGGTCAACACGTCGCTGCCGATTACGATGCGGCCGCGAACGGGTTTTGCCAGTCCGGCGATCAGATGCAGTATCGTCGTTTTGCCGGCGCCCGAGGGCCCGAACAGAACCGTGATGCCCGTGCCGGCCGAAAATGCGGCTTCGAGTGCAAAGGTGCCAAGGTGCGCGGTGCAATCGAATTCGAGAGCGCTCATTCGAAGACCGAGGTGCGCTTGAGGACCTTCTGGCTCAAGACTTCGGACGCGATGAGCGCCAGCAGCGCGATAGTGACAGACACGGCAGCAAGGCGCAGTGCGCTTGCCTCGCCGCCGGGCACTTGTGTGTAGGTGTAGATGGCGGAGGGGATCGTCTGGGTTTCGCCGGGTATGTTGGAGACGAACGTGATCGTGGCGCCGAATTCGCCGAGTGCCTTGGCAAAACAGAGAATGATGCCGACGAGGATACCGGGCGCGGCGAGCGGCAACGTGACGGTGAAGAATGTCGCCAGTGGGCCCGCACCGAGCGTGCCGGCGGCTCGTTCCAGACGGCGGTCGATGGTCTCGAACGATAGGCGAATAGCGCGCAGCATGAGCGGAAAGCTCATTACTGCCGCGGCCAGCGCCGCGCCGGTCCAGCGAAACGAGAACGTCAGTCCGAGCGTGTTATAAAGAAATGCCCCGGCCGGCCCCTGCCGCCCAAACGAAAGCAGTAGCAGGTAACCTGTGACGACCGGCGGCAGCACGAGCGGCAGATGCAAGAGGCCGTTGAGCAGGGTCTTGCCTGGAAATGACCATCTCGCGAGTGCAAATCCGGCTAAAATCGCGACAGGAAGTGACACCAGCGTTGCCGTGATGGCGACCCGCAAGCTCAGGCCAATGGCCGTCCATTCTTCAGGCGTGAATTCTGGCATGAACTCTGGCATCGGTCTTCTCTTCGATCACTGCGCCGGGCCAAAGCCATGTGCTGCAAACAACTCTGCGCCTTGGCTTGACTTGAGAAAGGCGATGAAAGCTGCCGCCGCGTCGGGCGAGGCCGCAGCCTTCGTCACGGCGGCGGGATAAACGATTGCTGGATGGGAGTTGGCGGGGAACGTCGCAACGATGCGCACGGTTGGATCGGCATTGGCGTCGGAAGCATAGACAATTCCAAGCGGCGCCTCCGCGCGCGAGACGAGCGCTAAGGCGGCACGAACATTTTCCGCCGGAGCCAATTTGTTTTCGACGCCGGCCCAGGCACCCATGTTTTGCAAGGCGGCCTTGGCATACTTGCCGGCCGGGACGGCTTTGACATCAGCAACAGCAAGGCGCCCGTCGCCGAGGATGCTGGCCAAATCCACGCCGGGCGTCAGGATCACCTGCGTTTGGCTCGACCGCGGTGCGATAAGCACCAACGTGTTGGTTGCAACAACGGTGCGTGTGTTGGCGCGCACCAGATCTTTGCCGACGAGATAGTCCATCCAATCGGCATCGGCGCTGATGAAGACGTCGGCGGGCGCGCCTTGCTCGATTTGTTTGGCCAGGGCGGACGAAGACGCGAGCGCCACGACCAGTTTTAGCTTTCCGGCGTCCTGGGTAGCTTTGCCGGCCGCGTCGAGAACGTTCTTAAGGCTTGAGGCGGCGAAGATGGTGACACTAGACGCAACTCCGCTGGTGGGCGGGGTTTCGGCGACCCCCGTATCGCACCAGCCCGCTGCGAAAGTTACAGGTACGGCAATGGCAACAGCCAGACGTAACTTCAAATACCTCAAAAGATGCATCGATCGTCTCTCCAGCACGGATATAGCTGTTCGGATATATCGCGTGCGGATGTAAAATGCCACCTGGGCATTGTCGTTTTTCGAAGTATCCAATTACAAGTCGAGCGCGCTGTACGGTTTGCCGTCCGATCGTCAGCGAAACAAGCGATGGCAGAGACCGGCAAAGGACCGTTGGCATGAAGGGCATCATTCTGGCGGGCGGCAGTGGCACGCGGCTGTATCCGTTGACCTATGCGGTCTCCAAGCAGCTATTGCCCGTGTACGACAAGCCGATGATCTATTACCCGTTGTCGGTGCTGATGCTGGCCGGCATCCGCGAGATTCTCATCATCACGACGCCGCAGGATCAGCCGCTGTTCAAACATTTGCTCGGCGACGGCGATCTGCTCGGCCTGTCGATATCCTACGCCGTCCAACCGGCGCCCGATGGGCTCGCCCAAGCGTTCATCATCGGCGCCGATTTTATCGGGACGGATCGCGTCGCTCTCGTCCTTGGCGACAACATCTTTTACGGGCATGGATTGCCGGAGCTGCTGAGCCACGCTGTGGCGACGCCCATCGGCGCCAGCATATTCGCCTATGAAGTTGCGGACTCGGAACGCTATGGCGTGGTTGCGTTCGATGCAACGGGCCGGGCTACCTCGATCGAAGAAAAGCCGATCGCACCGAAATCAAATTTCGCCGTGACGGGGCTCTACTTCTACGACAACGACGTGGTTGGGATCGCGCGGGACATCAAACCCTCGGCGCGCGGTGAACTGGAAATTACCACGGTCAACGAGCGCTATCTTCAAGCTGGAAAACTCAACGTCATCCGCATGGGCCGCGGTTTTGCCTGGCTCGACACCGGAACGTTCGACAGCTTACTGGCGGCGGGTGAGTTCGTGTCGACGCTTGAGCAGCGCCAGAGCCTGAAGATTTGCTGTCCGGAGGAGATCGCGCTGCGACAAGGTTTTACGACGATCGATAAGATGGGTCCGTGGCTCGATCGCCTCGGCAAGTCGGCCTATGCCGCGTATGTGCGCAAGGTTGCAGCGAGATTGGATTAGCCGGGATAGAAGCGGAGGGCGGACCTCGCGCACGTGGGTCACGATCTGCAGCTCACGTCAGCCGGCCAGGTATTTCCACACCCTCGAAATGACGATCGAGCCTTCGCCAACCGCCGAGGCGACCCGCTTTACTGATGTGGCGCGGACGTCGCCCACTGCAAACACGCCTGAGCGCGATGTGCAGAAGTCCGACGCGCTTATGATGTATCCTTGCTTATCCAATTCCAAGAATTCTGAAAGCCAACTTGTGTTGGGGGCTGCTCCGACCATCAGAAAAAGCCCAGCGGCAGGTAGCTGGACCGTATTTCCGCTGTCCTGTTTGGCCAACGTCACGCGCTCAAGGCGGTCGCCGCCATCAAGGCCGGTCACTTCCGATCGGAAATGCAGAGTGATTGAGGGCGTCTTGTGAATGCGATCGATCAGGTATTCGGACATCGAGGCCGAAAGCGAAGTGCCGCGCACCACAAGATGAACATGGCCCGCGCGCTGGCTGAGGAACATGGCCGCTTGGCCGGCAGAATTGCCGCCTCCGACAACGATGGCGTCTCCGCCGCGCAGATGGCGCGCCTCGATCTCGGTGGCGGCATAGGACACGCCTGCACCTTCAAATTCGTCGAGACGAGCGATCGGCAAGCGGCGATATTGCACGCCAGTCGCAACGACGATGGCCCGGCCCTTCACATTGACACCATCGTCCAGTTCCAGCGCAAAACCGTCAGCGGTCTCGTGGATGACGCAAACCCGGCGCGGGACGGCGAAACGGGTACCGAATTTCAGCGCTTGAATTTCGCCGCGTGCGCAAAGGTCTGCGCCCGATATGCCGGTAGGAAAGCCCATGTAATTCTCAATGCGCGACGACGTTGCTGCCTGACCACCGACGGATAATTCATCGATCACGAGGGCGCGCAGACCTTCCGCCCCGGCGTAAACGCCAGCGGCGATCCCTGCAGGTCCGGCGCCGACGATGACAACATCGAATTGGGCGCCTTCCTCGACAGCTGAGTCCAGCCCGAAGTGCCGCGCGATGCTGCGTGGGGTCGGGTCCGTTAACACCGTGGCTTCACCGAGTACGACTGCAGGTTGGCCGGCGGTGATCTCGCAGCGCGTGGCGAGCATATGTGCCTCGGCACTGTCCAGTGCCAACGATCGGAACGGAATTCGATTGGACGCGGCAAACGCTTCGACGCGCCGAACGTCGCGATCATCAGCGGCTCCGATCAGCGTCAATCCCGCCTGATCGCTGTCAATAAGGCGTCTACGACGGGCGGCCAGGACCGTCACGATGATATCGCTCATGTCAGGGATAGCGGACATCAACTGCAATACCGCGCCACGCGGAACCCGGATTGCGCGCAAGGGTGTAATGGCTCGATTGGTCAGCATGGCCGTGCCGCCGGTCAACAAGCTCATCTCGCCAGTGAATTGCGTGGGACCCAGCGTCGCGTTGCCGTAGCGTTCTCCCGTCACCTCGTCAAAAGCGGCAGCCTCGCCTTCGAGAATGTAGAAGAACGCGTCGCTGGGTTGGCCAAAAGCGACGAGAGTCTCGCCCGGCGCAAAATTCACGATCTCGCCCGCAGCATGTAACTGCGCGACATGGGCAGGCTCCAGAGGCTTGCGGACATAGGTCGATAAGTCAGGCGCGGCGTATTCCATTAATTGAGGCCCTTCATCCTGTGCGGTCGTGCCCGGCGCGACCCATCATCGGAAACCCTGCGCCGAATGCCAACGTCTACTATGGTTACACCGCACGTCTAACGTCGTCGCCGAACGCAGACGTCGGCCCACCGGTACGGCGTCATTCTTCAATGCTCGATGATTTTGTATTTTTTTATGGTGGGCGGTGCAGGGATTGAACCTGCGACCCCACCCGTGTGAAGGGTGTGCTCTACCGCTGAGCTAACCGCCCGGTCCGGATCGCAAATAATGTCTCGCGTCGTGCGAAAGCCGTCCGAGAGGCGCGTTATGAAGAGCCGCCGTCAGGGTGTCAAGCGGACCGGACTGGTCGCCGCGCGGCGTGTCGTGGCCGGTCAGCGCATCCGGCGGATCAGAAATCGGAAGACGCCGTCGGATTGGCTGCCGTCCAACAGGACGTGTCCCGTCGTTTCGGCAAAAACCCGAAAGTCGTCGTGCGCGCCCGGGTCCGTCGCCAGCACTTCTAGAATGCCGCCGACCGGCAACTCGCCGATGGCCTTGCGGGCCTTGAGGATTGGAAGCGGACAGGGCATCCCGCGGGTATCGATCGTTTTGTCGGCCATGATCTCGCAATTGCCGCACCTGTACGGGCCAGGCGTCGGCGCGCCATGGCTATGGTGCGGCTTTTAATATGAAAGGCTTAGGCTCTCAAGATGGCGGTTTGAAGAGATCGGGACCTCCTGTCACGCTGAAGCCCTCCCTGCGGGCCGGACTGCAAAGGTCTTTGGCGTTCGAGGCGAAGCGGTTATAGGGTGCCCGCCGGGGGGACGTGCCGGGGCACTGCAACGACATCGGCCGGCCCAGAGGGGATAATCTAGATGGCATCCGGGGACGCGCCGCGCCGCTCGTTTCTGTTCTCGTTCGGGATCGACAAATTGGGGCTCGTGGCGCTGAAGGCGCCGCGTTTCTCCGCGCTTCTCATCGCGCTCATCACGGCGTTCGCCGTCTATGGGCTGATGAATCTGCGTGTCGATGACAGTCTGGCAGAACTGTTCCGAACCGACACCAAGGAATTCCGTCAATACGAGGAAATCGACCGGCGCTTTCCTTCGAGCGAATACGATGTGCTGGTTGCCGTGGATGGCAAGAACCTTGTGACGCGGGCGGGGTTGCAGGCCGTCGTCAACATGGTCGTCGAACTGCAACTGACGGATGGGGTCGATGGCATCGTGTCGATGCTCTCGGCGCGATCCAAGCCCGATGCGACCGGGTACGCCGCGCCGGTGGTTCCCGATGTGTTGCCTGATGATGGCCCGGCGTTCGACGCGATGGTGGCCGCCCTAAAGGCCAACGATATCGTCAAAGGCAAGTTCATCTCGGAAGACGGCGAACTGGCACTGATCGTCATTGCGCTGGATCGCAAGGTGGTCGAGGCGCAGACCGCGCGGACGGTCATCGGCGGTATTCAGGCGGTCGTCGATAAGGAGTTGGAGGGATCGGGTCTGAATGCCAAGCTCACCGGTGCGCCGGTGATGCAACTTGAAATCCGCAACGCCGTCGAGCGCGACCGGCTCGTCTACAACGGGCTTGGGTTTCTCGCTGGTCTCAGCGTCGCGTTTTTGTTTTTTCGGCGTCTGTCGCTGACGCTGATTGCGGTGGCGGGGCCGACGATCGCAATCCTTTGGACGCTGGGCGTGCTCGGTGGCCTGGATTATCGGCTCAATCTTTTCGTCAACGTCATTACGCCGCTGATTCTGGTGTCGGGATTCTCCGACAGCATGCATCTGGTGTTCGCGATCCGGCGCGATATTTTGGCTGGCGTGCCGCGGGTCGAGGCGGCAAAAAACGCCGTGCGTGACGTGGCGCCGGCCTGCCTGCTGACGGCCATGAACGCCGCGCTGGCGCTGGTGTCGTTCCAGTTCGCCGATTCTGCGTTGATCCGAACTTTCGGGCAGGCGGCTCTGCTGGCTGTGGCGATCTCCTATATCGCCGTCGCGGTGGTTGTTCCGACGCTGGCGGCTCTTCTCATTCAGCCCGAAGCGGAAACCATTCCGGACATCAAGGAACATGACACCGGTGGTGTCGGTCTCCTGCAGAGAGTGACAGAAAAAATCATTGCGTTCGTCATCTCGTGGCCGATCATCTTTGTCGCTTTCGGTATCGGCGCGGTGGGTTTCACCGGCTGGGCCTATTCGCAGCTGACGCCTATGTACCGGCTCGCCGACCAGGTGCCGGACAAGGAGCAGGCGCTCGCCGCCACGGCGAAGCTCGATAAGAAGCTGACAGGCGCCAATCCCGTCCATGTGATGATCCAATGGAAGAGGGGCACCGACGCCGCTCCGGGCATCGGTCTTTATGACGTTTCAACGCTGGCGGTGATCGCAAGGGCGCACCAGGTTCTGGAGACCGAAGCCGGGCTCGGCAATGTCTGGTCTCTGGAAAGCTTGCGGCGGTGGCTCACGGAGGCAGGCGACGCGCGCGTCGAGACGATAAAGAGCTACGTCGATATTCTGCCCAAGCATCTCGTGCACCGGTTCATTGATCAGACGGAAAGTGCGGTGCTCGTGACCGCGCGGTTGCCGGACATCGACGCCAGCCAGATTCTGCCGATCGTGGATAAGATCGATCAGGCACTCGAACCCATCAGGAAAGAGTACCCAGCCTACGAACTCAGCGTGACCGGGTTGCCGGCCATCGCCGCGCGCAATTCCGCCAAGCTGATCAGTGAAATGAATTGGGGGCTGGTCGGCGATATTTTCGTCATCTTCATCTTCCTCGGTATCGCGCTGCGCTCCGTCATGGTGGGAGTCGCCGCCGTGTTGCCGTCGCTGTTCCCGATTTTTGCCACGGGCGCGCTTCTTTGGGCCACCGGTCAGGGTATGCAATTCGCTTCCATCATGGCGCTGACCGTTGCGTTCTCACTGGCCATCGATAGCACCATCCACTTCCTCAACCGATTCCGGCTGGAGGAAGACCGGATCGGGCCTGGCCCCGATTCAGCGCATCAGGCATTAATGGCGACCGCGCATCACATCGGGCCGGCTGTCGTCCTTACAACCATCGTTCTGGCGCTGGGGCTCGGCGTAACGATGCTGTCGCATCTGCCGTCGCTGCGCCTGTTTGGTGAGCTGGCCGGCATCTGCCTCGTGGCGTCGCTGATCGGACAGCTCGTCATTCTGCCGGCCACGATTGCGCTGTTCCGGCGCCATTTTCCCTTGCGCGCCTAAAGCTGAGACGGGCCGATGGCAACGGACCGGACCTCGGTTTGCCGAATTGGAGGTCGTGTTCCGTGGGGGACAGCGATTTTGGGGGCGCGCTGGTAATCCTTGTCGCATCGAGAATGAACCGGCCCGATGGCCTGAACTGACAAGGGGACTGCCATGCTCGCAACCACCAAGACAGCTTCCGCCCTGGCGATTACTCTTGCGGCCTTCGCGTGTGCGGCTCCGGCCGAAGCGGGCGGCCGCGGTAAGGAATTTTATTCGCAGACCTACGTGACCGACAGACCGCTGCACGGTTTTGAAGGCCGGGCTCCCTATGGCGACTATTATTGCAGCTACGTGCGCATCCCGGTGCACAAGACGATCAACGGGCGCATGAAGGTCGTGGCCTGGACCCTGACCCAGAATTGCTACTGATATCTTCACCGCGTCAGCTTCTCCCGAGCGCACGGCGGCTTCCGATGGCGACAGCGATCGGGAGCCGCTCTGTTTCAGGGCAGGCGACTGAGTTTGGATACGATGCAATCGATGAGTTCGAGCATGTCGTTGGTGGACAGCTGCGCGCCGCGCTTTTTGGCTTCCTTGCGAAACTCGGGCTTGTCCTCGCTTGAAAAAATAAAGAATGGAGTTCTGCTGCCGGTTTCGCGGACGGCAGCCAGGAGTTCGTAGCCGGCGGTGTTGTTGGTGCCGCGCCCCATGTCGGAAATGATGATGTCGAAATGGCGCGATCGCAGCATGGCCAACGCGTCCTCGGTGCTTGTGACTTGGACGACGTCGAGCATGAGTTTGCGCAGCGCCCGGATGGCGAGGTCGTTGTTGACCGGATTGTCGTCGACCCACAACACGGACCGCCCTATGAGGTGGTCGACAGTTTCAGGATCGAAAGCGCGGTCGATGGTCGAGCGCAAACGCACCATGTCGACGGGACCTTCGCCGGTCTGGGCTTGCCAATTGCGCATTGCGGCCGCCGTATCCCGCAGCGCATCGCGACGTTCGAAATTGAAGCCGGCAAAGCCGACGATCTGTCCGCGGCGCCAAGCACCGAGCAGCAACAGGAAGCCGATGCTCCAGCCGAAGACGCTCATCACGCTGCTGGAGGCTTGTGCGACGGCGAAATAGCGTTGGTTCGCTGCCACGAAGCCTGCGGCGAAGTCGAGCCATTGCATCGCCCATTCAGTCATTCGAGTTCACCAGTCGTCGCGCCAGAGGGGGAAGGCCATGGCTCCGTTCGGTATGGTCACGGTGCCGCGCTTATCGATGCCACCGTTGACGCCCAGTTCACCGGCAAATTTATTGACGATGTCGGCCTTGAGGCCGGCGCTGGCATCGCCCGCGAACTGCAGGGAGTATTCGAACTTGCCGACGGCGAGGCGCACGATCTGGAATTGATTGCGGCTCTTGTCGTTCCTCGGATTGACCGATCCCAGGCACTTCTTGCGCAATGCGATGAGCTTTGCTTCATCGTATTCGTAAATGGTGCCGGTGAAGGTCAGATTGACAGCGGTGACGTGGTTGCCCTTGAATGAAGCGTTGAGAATATTGGCCCAGCCGGCGGAGAGGCCGAATGACTTTTGGTCGTGGCTGGTGAAGGCCGCGCTGTCGAGTATCTGGCTGAAGCCATCCTCATCGAACTTGGCGCGGCAGCGCACAACATTGACTTTCAGTAGGCGGTCACCGGTGCGATCGTATGTGCGCTTGTCCAGATATCCGCGCGCAATGGTGCCCGGTGTGTAGTAGGCGAGCGGCGGCGACATGCGAATGACATTCAAATTGTCGTAAATTGAATCCGCCGCCGCGCCTCCGGCAGCGCCTGTCACGCACGCCGTTACAAGTAAAAACAATCGACGCATCCCACCACCCCCACGCCCACGCGGCGGAGGTATTTAACCGCTCGACCTCGCAGGCGAGAAGCATGCTGCCGGTCAGCGGCCGCGGATTGCGAGCCGTAGTGGCACCAAAGCAGCACAAGGCTGTGGGCGATCGTTCGCCCTTATAAGAACTAAAGCGGGAATTCGCGGCGCGCCGGGCCGACGTACAACTGACGCGGCCTCCCAATGCGCTGCTCGGGGTCTTCAATCATTTCGCGCCACTGGGCGATCCAGCCGACGGTCCGGGCCACGGCAAAGAGCACGGTGAACATTTCCACGGGGAAGCCGATCGCCCGCAGCGTGATCCCTGAGTAGAAGTCGATGTTGGGGTAGAGCTTCTTGCTGACGAAGTACTCATCCTGCAGCGCAATGCGCTCCAATTCCATTGCCACCTTCAACAGCGGGTCGTCGCGCTTGTCGAGGGCATCGAGGACCTCGTGACAGGTCTTCTGCATGACCTTGGCGCGCGGATCATAGTTCTTGTAGACGCGGTGGCCGAAGCCCATCAGACGAAATCCCGACGACTTGTCCTTGGCCTTGGCGATGAACTCGGGAATGCGCTCGACGGAGCCGATTTCCGACAGCATCGTCAGTGCGGCTTCGTTGGCGCCGCCATGGGCCGGGCCCCACAGGCAGGCAATTCCAGACGCGATGCAGGCGAACGGATTGGCGCCCGATGAACCGGCGAGCCGGACCGTTGACGTCGAGGCGTTCTGTTCGTGGTCGGCGTGCAGGATGAAAATACGGTCGAGCGCGCGGGCAACGACCGGATTGACGATGTAGGGTTCGCACGGCACCGCAAAGCACATCTGCAGAAAGTTTGAGGTGTAGTCGAGATCGTTGCGCGGATAGATGAACGGATGACCGATCGAATATTTGTAGGCCATCGCGGCAATGGTCGGCATCTTTGCGATCATGCGGTTGGTCGCGACGCGGCGGTGCTCGGGGTTCGTGATGTCGGTGCTGTCGTGGTAGAACGCCGACAGAGCGCCGACGACGCCGACCATGACGGCCATTGGATGCGCGTCCCGGCGGAACCCGGTGTAGAAGCGCGTCATCTGCTCGTGGACCATCGTATGGTGGGTTATCGTGCGGCGGAATTCGCGGAACTGCTCATTGGTCGGCAACTCGCCGTTAAGCAGCAGAAAACAGGTCGCTAGAAAGTTCGAGTGCTCGGCGATCTGTTCGATCGGGTAGCCGCGATAAAGCAATTCGCCCTTGTCGCCATCGATGAAGGTAATCTTCGAGGCGCAGTTGGCCGTCGAGGTGAAGCCTGGATCGTAGGAAAAGCAGCCGGTGTCCTTGTACAGTTTTCCGATGTCCATCACCGACGGCCCAATCGTGCCGTGGCGCAGCGGAAACTCGGTCGGCTTGCCCTGGTAGGAGAGCGTGGCGCTGCCTTCGACGATGCCGGCCGTGGGGGGCTGCTCCTGGATAGTCATGGGTGTCTCCTTCGCCGAGCCTTAAGATGGTCCGGCCGTGGCCTGCCGCCAAAATGTTGCACTGCCGAATATCATACCGCGACTGCACAGTGTTGGCCAATGCCGCCTAAGGATGAGACCTGCCTGCAAATCAGGCGACGGCAGATCGTCAGCTTTACGCGGCGTGGTCGCGCAGACGAGCCAAAGCTTCATCGCGGCCGAGCACGGCCATGACGTCGAAGACAGGCGGGGAAACCGTGCGCCCGGTTAGCGCCGCCCGTAAGGGTTGGGCTACTTTACCAAGTTTGGAGCCGGTTTGCTCGGCATGGGTGCGCACGGCCGTCTCCAGATCGGCAGCGGTCCATGTGGGCGACGATTCAAGCTGCGGCAGCAATCTGCCGATCAGCGCCTTTGCCTCTGCATCGATCAGCTTTGCCGCCTTTTCATCCAGCGCCAGTGGACGCTCTGCGACAAGATAGAGCGCTCCGGAGATCAGCTCGGCCAGCGTCCTGGCGCGCTCCTTCAGCGAGGGGATGGCGGCTGCGAACCGGTCCCACCCCTTGGCCTCGAACTTGTGCGACAGCTCCGCGCCGGATTTGACTTCGGGCAGAACGGCTAAAACCTCATGGGCGAGCGCAATGTCGGAGCGGGGCGGCGCCTTCGGATCAACCGTCATGGCGGCGAGGGCCGGGAAATCGAGGTGGGGCAGCATGTTCCGGATGCGTTCGACGAGTTCTTGCGTGTCGGCTTGGCGAATGTAATGCGCGTTCAAGTCATCAAGTTTCTTGAAGTCAAACCGTGATGCACTCTTGTTGATGTCTTCGATGTCGAACCACGCGATGAGTTGATCGGTCGACATGATTTCGTCGTCGCCATGGCTCCAACCGAGGCGGACCAGATAATTGCGCAAGGCTGCGGGCAAATAACCCATCGTTCTGTAATCTTCGATGCCCTGCGCGCCATGCCGCTTGGAGAGCTTGGCGCCATCGGCGCCATGAATTAGAGGCACGTGCGCCCATGTCGGCACGACCCAGCCCATGCCGTTGTAGATCTGGGTTTGACGTGCGGCGTTGGTCAGATGATCGACGCCGCGGACAACGTGCGTGATGCCCATGTCATGGTCATCGACGACGACGGCGAGATTGTAGGTCGGATTGCCGTCGGAGCGCACGATGATGAGATCGTCGAGGTCCTTGTTGGCGAACGTCACGCGGCCTTGAACGCGGTCGTCGACGACCGTCTCGCCATCGCGGGGGGCCTTGAGGCGGATCGTGAACGGGACGCCGGGGGGCGCTTCGGAGGGGTCGCGGTCGCGCCAGGGCGAGCGGATGGTGAGCGGACGCTTTTCAGCTTCGGCGACTTTGCGCATCTCGTCGAGTTCGCCGGCTGTGAGATAGCAGCGATAGGCGTTGCCGGCAGCCAGCAGCGCTTCGGCAACTTCCCGGTGGCGAGGGGCTGCTGCGAACTGGGAGACGGGTTCGCCTTCCCAATCGAGCTGCAACCACTGTAGCCCATCCAGAATGGCTGCGACGGCGGCCGGGTTGTTGCGTTCGCGATCGGTATCCTCGATGCGCAGCACGAAGCGGCCGCCGCGACCCTTGGCGTATAGCCAATTAAAAAGGGCTGTGCGGGCGCCGCCGATGTGCAGGTAGCCGGTGGGGGAGGGCGCAAACCGGACAACGGGTTTGCCGCTCTCAGTCGTTGTGCTCATGAGCGTCTTCGTATGATTGGGGATTGTTGGATGATATTCCCCTGTAGCACACGCTTTGCAAGCGGTTAAAGGGTGATGTCACAGGTGGGGACCGGTGCCGCGGATGATAAGCCCGACGTGGATGCGCTCCAGAGCGGACACAGCCGCGCGGCAAACGGGTGGCGATCGGCCCGGCAAGAGGTTGGACCGCGCCTGTACGCCTGGCTCTGGCAATCGTTCGCGGAGGAAAGGGCAAGGTTCGTCAACTGGCTGCCGGTGATGTTCGGAACGGGCATCTGGGTCTATTTTGCGCTGGGTAAAGAGCCGACCTTTGCGTTGGCCGGTTTGCCCCTGGTTACAGGCGCAATCCTGACCGCGCTCGCGCAACGCGACAGTGTGCTGCGGCTGATCGGCGTTATCCTCATCATTGCCGGTGCCGGCTTTGCCGTCGCGAAGGCGCGGTCCGCGATCGTTGCGGCACCTGTTCTTGAGAAAAATTTGCGCGGTGTCAGTGTCATCGGCGTGGTGGAGCGGCGGGAACCGCATGCCAAGCGCGGCGAGCGGCTAACATTGCGTTTGATCTCGGTGGGGGATGTCGAACCGGGTCGATTGCCGCGGCGGGCGCGTATTCGCACCTTGATGCCGGCCGGCGACATCGTGCCGGGTGATGTGGTGCGATTGACTGCAACGCTGTCGCCGCCGTCTGCTCCGGCAATGCCCGGGGGATACGATTTCGCGCGATCTGCCTATTTCGAGGGTGTGGGTGCCGTCGGCTTCGCGCTGAAGGCGCCAGTGAAGTCAGCAGACCCTCCGGTGGACCGGGATATGTCGCTGCGCACGCGGGCTCTTATCGAAGATCTGCGGCAAGACATTGGGCGCCGGATTCAGGCCGCATTGCCCGGCGAGCGGGGTGCGCTGGCGGCAGCTCTGATCACCGGCGAGCGGGGCGGAGTGAGCGAAGCGACGACCGACGCCTATCGCGACAGCGGTCTTGTCCACATTCTCTCGATCTCAGGTTTGCATATGGCGATCATGGCGGGCGCCGTGTTCGCCTTGTTGCGGCTGGCCATGGCGGCCATCCCGCCATTGGCGCTGACTCGACCGATCAAGAAATGGGCAGCCGCGGGCGGCGCGTTAGGCGCCATCCTCTACTTCGCCATCTCGGGCGGTTCGGCGGCAACGCTGCGGTCGGCCATCATGATGATCGTGTTCTTTCTGGCGATCATGCTCGGGCGTCCGGCCATTGCGATGCGCAACGTGGCCATCGCAGCGCTGGCGATCCTGGTCGTGTTTCCCGAAAGCCTGCTCGATGTCGGATTTCAAATGTCGTTTGCGGCAGTGGCGGCGCTGGTTGCCGCATACGAAGCGGTGCGATTGAACATGGATCGGCGCGCGATCACGCCGGGTCCGATCTGGGCGGGAGCGCTGTTTCTGGGTGGCATTCTCTTCTCGACGTTGATCGCGGGGTTCGCTGTAACTCCTCTGTCGGTCTATCATTTCCACGCCATGCAGCATTATGCGCCGCTCGCCAATCTCGTTGCGGTGCCGGTGTGCAATCTGGTGGTAATGCCGGCGGCATTGGCGACACTGGCTGCGATGCCGTTCGGGTTGGAGGCGTGGCCGCTGTGGGTGATGGGAGGCGGCATCGACCTGATGGGGGCAACGGCCCGTTTCGTCGCCGGATTACCAGGTGCGGTGACGCATCTGCCTCAGGTGGCGGACGCCACGTTTGTCTGCGTGCTGGGCGGCGGATTGTGGCTCGTTCTGTGGCAAAAGCCTTGGCGGCTGACGGGCATTCCGCTCATTCTCGTGGGACTTCTGCTGGCACCTGGGTCCCCTCGGCCCGACGTTCTAATTGGGCGCGAGGGCGGGCTGGTCGCGGTGCGGGACGTGACGGGCCGTCTCGTTGCGCGCGCGGAACGGGCGTCGACATTCGAGTTGAAGCGCTGGCTGGAAGCCGATGGCGATGCCCGAGATCCGAAGTTCGTTCGCAACGGGCGCGCGTTTCGATGTGATGCACTGGGTTGCGTCACAGACATTGGCGGCGGCATTCTGGCGATCTCGCGCCATCCCGCTGGGGCGGGTGATGATTGCGAACGGGCGCGCGTGCTGATCGCGCTGGGTGCCGCGCCTCGTCATTGCATTGGTCCGCAGGAGGTGTTCGACCGAGATCAGTTGAAGGCCAGTGGTACGATTGCTCTTTATGGCGACGGCAGCGGCGGCTTTCGCCGCGAAAGCGTTTCCGAGGCGCGTGGTACACGGCCATGGTCCTTGCCACTGCCGCAACGCCGCTCGCGTCCCGTGATGGTTCCTGGCGAGACAACGCCTAGCATGCGCGCGTTCCCGGCGGACGGAACGGTTGATATCAGCCGGTATGCGGCACCCCAGGCCGTCGCTGACGCGTTCGATGTGCCAGCCGAGTTGCGCCCCGACGTTGAGGACGATCTGCCTTGAACTTATGTCAGTACTTGCGGATGAGACCTACGAGGCGGCCTTGGATATCGACCTGATCCGGGCGGAAAATGCGCGTCTCGTAAGCTGGATTTGCTGCTTCCAGCGCAATGGTCGAACCCTTTTTGCGCAGGCGCTTCAGCGTCGCCTCTTCTTTTTCGACCAGCGCCACGACGATGTCGCCGTTTTCGGCGGAGTGGCAACGACGGACGATGACCGTGTCGCCGTCGTGAATGCCGGCTTCGATCATCGAATCGCCCTTGACCTCGAGCGCATAGTGCTCGCCGGATCCCAGCATGTCGGGCGGACAGGTGATGTCGCTGGAATGGTTTTGAATGGCGCTGATCGGAACACCCGCGGCGATGCGGCCCATCAGCGGAACGCAGACCGAGCGGCTGTCAATTTGATAAGCCGGCGGCAGAGCCGGCTCGGATATTCGTCGGTCGCCTTCAATCACGCTCGGCTGGAAACCACGCCGGGGCGGCTCGTGGGCGGGAGCTGGCAGGCTATTTTCGGGCAGTTTGATGACTTCGATCGCTCGGGCGCGGTGCGGCAGGCGGCGGATGAAGCCGCGTTCGACGAGAGCGGTGATGAGGCGATGAATTCCGGATTTCGATTTCAAATCCAGGGCATCGCGCATTTCATCGAACGAGGGGGGGACGCCTTCATCCTGCATGCGGGCATGGATGAACAGCAACAGCTCTTTCTGCTTCTGGGTCAGCATGGCAAAATCGGTGCTCCGGGTTCGATTGCCGCAAGGATTACGGCTGACGCGCGAAATGGACAAATCAGGAACGTACCCTAACCGTTCACCTCGTGTTCCGCAAGCCCCCCAGGGTGGATGATCTACGACGAGCGGGAAAACGCTTCCGCTTACCCTGTTAACGGCGCGGTTAGTCAGGCTATAAATGCGCCATGAACAAGCCAGAAATTTTGCGGCCAGCAGGTGCCGTCACGGCCGGTCAGGTGACGTTTTCCAACGACGCGCCGATCGCGATTCTAGCCGGTCCGTGCCAGATGGAGAGCCGCCAGCACGCGTTGGAAATGGCCGCCGCGCTGAAGGAAATCACCGGCCGACTTGGCATTGGTCTGGTCTATAAGTCGTCGTTCGACAAAGCCAACCGCACGTCGCTATCTGGGAAGCGCGGAATCGGCCTAGAGGCGGCCTTATCTGTTTTTGCTGAAATCCGTCAGTCACTAGGTCTACCCGTCGTGACGGATGTGCATGAAGTCGGGCACTGTGCCCGGGTCGCCCCAGTGGTCGATATCCTCCAGATTCCAGCCTTCCTGTGCCGTCAGACGGATCTCTTGATTGCGGCCGCCGAGACGGGCCGCATCGTGAAAATCAAGAAGGGGCAGTTTTTGGCTCCTTGGGACATGAAGAACGTCGTCGCAAAGGTTGTCGGCAGCGGCAATCCGAACATCCTATTGACTGAGCGTGGGGTGTCTTTCGGCTACAATACGCTGGTCGCCGACATGCGTTCGCTTCCGATCATGGCGGAGACAGGGGCTCCGGTGATATTCGATGCGACGCACTCGGTGCAGCAGCCCGGCGGTCAGGGGACGAGTTCGGGTGGCGATCGACGGTTCGTGCCTGTGCTCGCCCGCGCGGCGGTCGCCGTCGGTGTCGCGGGTCTCTTCATCGAGACGCATGAAGCGCCCGACCGCGCACCCTCGGACGGGCCCAACATGGTGCCGCTCTCCGAGTTCGAAAACCTGGTGCGCGATCTCATGGAGATCGACGCCGTGGTCAAAAAACAGAAGCGCGCGCAGGCCTGAGCCGCGCGCGCTTCCACTTCATTTCACAGCGGGACGAGACCGCAATCCCGGGCCGAACCTCCGGGAGAGCGTACAGTCGTGGCCAGCGATTATTCGCCGGCGAGGAAGAGGGCGGCCGTGTGGATGACACCGGCGTAGCCAGGGTCGTCGGTGGTGCCCGCCAAAGCGTGATGCTGGGCTGCGACGGCGCAGCTGGCATCGGAGCAGATGCCGCCGGGCTCATGAGCGACTGCGTTCAGAGCAGCGGTGCTTGTGATGGTGACAAACAAGCCGATCGTATAGACGCAGGCGATGGCGCCGATCGCTCGCAGTGTGTTGTCAAAGGACATGGCTGGACCTTGCGGGGGTGAACGAGTGAGACGTACGTCCAGAAAGCGCAGGGATACTCATTGATCACGCGGAATGATCTTGCCGATCTTGGGCACCGTGCCGGGGCTGAACCCATTCACAATGCAGTAGGGAATGTTAACAGAGTCCTAATGGTTAGCCACAGGTGAATACCGCCGCGCAGCGAAGACCTGCCGAGCTGAAACAAAAAAGCCACCGGCAGGGTTGCGGTGGCCTTTTGCTTTCGCGAGATCGAGCTGTGAGTTGGCTCTATAGCCCGGCCAGCGGCTGAAGCAGGCGCGCGAAGAGGCCGGTGAAGCGTGGCTTCTCATCGGACGCTGCGAGGCAAATACAGCCCTGCTGGAGGTCGGCAATGGGACGATGTTCGACATCATCACCCAGGTCGGCGATGTCACCCCGGCGGAAGGTGCCGAAATCATCGGCATAGGCGCCGTCGAGCACGAGAGTGAGTTCGGTACCGCCGTGACCATGCTCGGGTAGGCGCGTGCCGGGAGCCACTTTCAAGAGACGCAAGTCTCCCTTCGCAGTGGCCGACAGCGGCAGCGGATAATGCCAAATGCCAGGACCCGCACGCCGCCACGGAACATCATCAAAGCGGCCTTCGAGCGCAGCCTTCATCGCGGCCGGCATTTCGTCGACAACCAATTCGTCAAGAACGGCTTCGCCCGCGCGCATGGCGACGACGGGGGCATCGCGCGTCACGGGTTCCGGCTTCAGGGTTTCGAAGAGAGCTTCGCCAATCAGGGCATGCTTCTTCAATTCCTGGCGGCAGCGCGGGCAAACCGACAGATGCGACGAGACGACTGCGGCGAGCGCTTCCGGCTGGGCACCAGCGGCGCAGCTCATCAGCGTCGAGTCATCGAGGTGATGGGTGATTTTCATTGTCTTAACGAATGTCCTCGACTGCTTCTTTCACCTTTTGGTACGCGAGCCTCATACGCGACTTCACGGTCCCGAGCGGTAGCTGCAGCCGCTCTGCAATTTCACTATGTGACAGCCCTTCAACGTACGAGAGCGTCACCACTTCGGACTGGTCGGGCGGCAAAGTTGCCAATACGGCGCGAACCTTGTCGCGGCGCTCGCGTTCGGTGACTTCCTGTTCCGGATCGGGGGCATCGGAGGCTTCCTCATCGCGATTCTCTGGCAAAGGCTGCCAGGACACCTCGCGGCGAAGCCGATCGATCCTTAGGTTGCGCGCAATCGTGAATATCCACGTCGTCGCGCTGCCTTTTTCGTCGGAATAGAGCTGCGCCTTGCGCCAGACGGTCAGGAGGGTTTCCTGAGCCAAGTCTTCAGCCGTCGTCGCGTCGGCTCCCTGGCGCATCATGTAGGATTTGACGCGAGGGCCGTACAGTTCGAACAGCTTGCGGAATGCCTCGACATCCCGGCTTTGGGCAACTTTTTGCAGGAGGTCGGACATGGTCCTCGGGATGATAACGGAATACGGGCGCCGAGCGGCACGCGCATTCTCCAAGACCTGGACCATAGCTTAACCTCGCATCCGATGCCAAACATACGGCGGGGTTAAGGGTCCGGATCAGATGGGGCCTACAAGGGAGAACGCATGCCGGACGTACAACTTAGTTCTATTGCCGTGTTGCTCGCAGCCGTCGCCATTGCGGCACCCATCGCGCGGACGCTTGGGATCGGTACGGTGCTCGGGTATCTGGCTGCCGGAGCGGTGGTCGGACCGTTCGGCCTGGGCGGGCTTTTTTCCACCGGCGAGGCCAAGGAAATCCTGCATTTGGCAGAATTCGGCGTCGTGCTGCTGCTGTTCCTGATCGGTCTGGAATTGCGGCCGTTGCGGCTCTGGGCGATGCGGGGCGCTATTTTCGGTCTCGGCGGGGCGCAGGTCGCCATGACGGCCGCTCTGCTGTCCGCCATCGCCGTGGCTTTTGCACTGCCTTGGAAAAGCGCCCTGTTCATGGGCTTCGCCTTGGCGCTTTCGTCAACGGCCTTCGCGCTACAGGTTATGGATGAGAATGGCGAGCTTGGCACAAAGCATGGCCGGCTCGGGTTCGCGGTGCTGCTGTTTCAGGATCTGGCCGCCATTCCCCTAATCGCACTGGCGCCGCTGTTTGCGGTTGCCTTTGTCGCTGATGCCCCACAGCTCGATTTTATTGCGGTTGTGAAAACGCTTGGTGTCATTATCGCGGTGGCCGGCATCGGGTGGCTGACGCTGGACGTCTTCATCCGGCTCGTTGCCAGGACGCGGGTGCGTGAAGCCATGACGGCGGCGGCCCTGCTGACGGTTGTCACGGCCGCCGCCATCATGCAATGGGCCGGCGTTACGGCGTCGCTGGGGGCGTTCATCGCCGGAGCGTTGTTGGCCGAGAGCTCCTACCGGCATCAACTCGAAGCCGACATTCAGCCGTTTGAGGGCCTGCTGCTCGGGCTGTTCTTCACGGCGATTGGCATGTCGCTCGATCTTGATCTGCTCGTCAGCCGCTGGCGGGAAGTATTGATGTTCGCGGCTATTCTGGTCGTCGTCAAGGCGACGGTGCTCTACGGGCTTGGCCGCTGGCAGGGTCTTGGCGACCGTGGCGCGCGGCGGTTGGGACTGTCGCTCAGCCAGGGTGGTGAATTTGCGTTCGTCCTGTTCGCGGCCGGCTTCAGCGCCGGCGTGCTGACGCGGGACACGCAATCGCTGCTCGTTCTCGTCGTTACCGTGTCGATGATTGCGACGCCGTTCCTGCTGATCCTTGACAGTCGATTGACACGCAAAGCCACCGCGAGTGCAGTTTTCGACGTGCTGCCGGAAAATGCAGGCCATGTCGTGATCGCAGGCTTCGGGCGGTATGGCCAGATCGTCGCGCGTGTGCTGCGCGCGAAAAAAATACCATTTACGGCGCTCGACATCAGTGCCGAGCAGGTTGAACTCGTTCGAAAGTTCGGTTCAGAAGCCTTCTTTGGTGATGCCAGCCGTCCCGATATCTTGGTCGCAGCTAAGATCGGCGACGCGCGAGCCTTTGTTCTCGCCATCGATGATGTCGAAGCCTCCTTGAAGACGGCGGAGTTCGTCACAGCAAATTGGCCGAAGGTGCCGATTTACGCGCGGGCCAGAAACCGCAATCACGCGCATCGCTTTCTCGATCTTGGCGTGACGCTCATCCAGCGCGAGACGTTTCTATCCGCGCTGGAGACAACCAAGCAATTGCTGAAGGGTTTTGGTTATTCGGAGCGGGAGGCTGAGCGGACCGTCGCAACATTCCGCGCCCATGACGAACGCCGCCTGGCGGAAGACTACAAACACTATACAGACATAGAACGGATGCAGGCTAAGGCCCGCTCCGACGCCGCAACGCTCGAACAGTTGTTCGAGGAAGACGCGCGAGAAACGGAAGCGGCCGCGGCCAAGAAATCGGCGTCCGCCGAGCGCGCGCGGGCCGCTGAATAATTGTTGGAAGTATGACGAAACCTTCGTTGTGGCGGTGGCTTAATTCTTCGTCATCTCCAATCCGGTCGTTGCTCGCTGCACGTTAATTGCCTCGTTGCGATCAACCACATTGAGGTTTCTCACTATGAAATTCGTGAAGCTTATCGCCGCTGCGGCGGTGCTTGCGATGTCGGCCGCTTCGGCCAACGCCGCCAACATCGTCGAGACGGCAAAGAGTGCCGGTCAGTTTGGCACCCTGCTGACGGCCGCCAAGGCCGCTGGCCTCGTCCCGGCACTCAAGAGCAAGGGACCGCTGACGGTGTTTGCTCCCACGGATGCCGCGTTCGCCAAGCTGCCCAAGGGTACGGTCGAATCGCTGCTGAAGCCGGAGAACAAGCATAAGCTTGCTGCGATCCTGAAGTACCACGTTGTGGCGGGTGAAATTGAAGCCGCCGATATCAAGCCCGGCCGCTCACACGTCAAGACGCTCAACGGCCAGTCGCTGACCGTTCGCAAACACGGTGGCGTAACGGTCAATGGGGCTCGCGTCGTGGCGGCCGACGTGAACGCGTCCAACGGTGTCATCCACGTCATCAATCGTGTCCTGATACCATAATGACGCGGGGTGGATCCGATCTGGAGCAACGCCCGTTATGATGGTGTTGCGGGGTTGATCCGGCAGGGATCGGCTTCGCTATGTTGTTTCGACGAAGAAAAGCCAAATCTTCAGCAAGATGAGGGCGTCCTGGGAAACTGGGGCGCCCTTTTGCACGTGTTCGAGGTCCGCTCCCGTAGACGAGCCGTGTCGGCGCCGCTAAACCTGCCGCGCCGGAGCAAAATTTCTCCTCCGGGCAAAGACAAAAGGGCGCGGGCGAATGGTGGATACGAAGACGGCGGTCAGCACCCGCGAGATGGCCAATGCCATACGGGTGTTGTCCATGGACGCGGTGCAGAAGGCGAACTCCGGCCATCCGGGCATGCCGATGGGCATGGCGGATGTGGCGACCGTCCTTTTCACCGAACACCTGCGCTTCGATCCGGTCGATCCGACGTGGCCCGACCGCGACCGCTTTGTTCTCTCGGCCGGCCATGGCTCGATGCTCCTCTATTCGCTGCTTTATCTCACCGGTTATCCGGGGATGGATATCGAGGAGCTGAAAAACTTTCGTCAACTGGGCTCCAAGACCGCCGGCCATCCCGAGTACGGACATGCGCCGGGTATCGAGACAACGACGGGGCCACTCGGACAGGGGATCGCGAATGCGGTCGGTATGGCACTCGCGGAGCGGATGCTGGCGGCACGGCACGGCGGGGAACTCGTCGATCATCACACCTACGTCATTGCCGGTGACGGCTGCCTCATGGAAGGGCTCAGCCACGAGGCGATCTCGCTGGCAGGACACTTGAAGCTCGGCAAGCTCATCGTTTTCTGGGACGACAACTCAATTTCCATCGACGGCCCGACCAACTTGTCGGTGTCGGACGATCAGTTGAAGCGGTTTGAGGCCTGCGGCTGGAATACGATTGCCATCGATGGCCATGACCACGCGGCAATCTCAGCAGCCATCACGAAGGCCAAGGCTGATCCGTCGAAACCGTGGCTGATTGCTGCGCGGACGATCATCGGCTATGGCGCGCCAACAAAGCAGGGAACGAAAGATACGCATGGCAGTCCGCTGGGGGCGGAAGAAGTCGATCGGACCCGAGCCGCTCTCGGCTGGTCGTCGCCACCGTTCGAAATTCCCAACGACATTCTCGCTGCCTGGCGCGCGGTCGGCGCCAAAGGCGACAAGCTCGGCGCCCAGTGGCGCAAGCGAGCTGCCGGCGTTGACGGTGTTCACGATTTGCACGTCGATGATGCGGCACTCGTCGCGGCTGTTGCTGCGGCCAAGAGCCAATTCGAGAGCGACACGGCCAAGCGCGCGTCCCGAGTTTGGTCGCAAATGACGCTCGAGCATCTCATCCCGGCCATTCCGCAACTCGTAGGCGGGTCGGCCGATTTGACGCCGTCCAACGGCACGAAGACGTCGCATTACAAGCCCGTTGGGCCCAACACATACGACGGCAATTATATCCATTTCGGTGTGCGCGAGCATGCCATGGCGGGAGCTATGAACGGCATCGCGCTGCACCGTGGGCTCATTCCGTTCGGTGCGACGTTCCTGGTCTTCACGGACTATTGCCGGCCATCGATCCGGTTGTCGGCGCTCATGGGACTGCGTGCCATCTACGTCATGACGCATGACAGCATCGGCGTTGGCGAAGATGGTCCGACGCATCAGCCGGTTGAACATCTCGCGGCGCTGCGTGCGATTCCGAATTTGCAGGTTCTGCGGCCGGCGGATGCAATGGAAACGGCGGAGGCATGGCACGTCGCGCTCTCCTCCAATACGCGACCTACGGTGATGGCGCTGACGCGCGATGCCGTGCCGACAAAATTAAGGTCAGGCAGCCTTGTTGAAAATCTGCTGGCCCGCGGCGCCTATGTCGTCAGCGGTGGAGATGCGCGCGACGTGACGCTGATTGCAACGGGTTCGGAGGTGGCGATCGCGGTCGAAGCCGCCGCTCTTCTCAGCAAGTCCGGTATCAGCGCCGCGGTTGTGTCCATGCCGTCGTTTGAATTGTTTCGCGAGCAGCCGAGTTCGTATCAGGACAGCGTCCTGGGACAAGCGCCGCGTGTTGCCGTTGAAGCCGCCATTGCGCAAGGGTGGCACGAGTGGCTACGGCCGGGTGACCGCTTTGTCGGGATGGCAGGTTTCGGGGCGTCCGCACCAGCCAAGAAACTTTATGAGCATTTCGGCATTACTGCCAGCAAGGTGGCCGAAGCCGCCAAGGCCAGCCTCAAGGCCTGACCAACTCAATAGAGTGGGCGATGAACCTCGATAATTTGAAGACGACCGACGGCATCGATGTGGCCGGCAAGCGCGTGCTGTATCGCGCCGACCTCAACGTTCCGGCAAAGGATGGTGTCATAACGGATGCAACGCGCCTGGAGCGTGTTGCACCGGGGCTGCAGGCTTTAGCCGCCCGTGGCGCCAAGGTCATCGTGATCTCGCATTTCGGACGTCCGAAGTCGGGACCCGACAAAGAGAATTCGCTGGGTCTGGTGGCGGCGGCGCTCGGTGGCCTCCTGCAGCGCCACGTTTCGCTTGCCGGTGACTGCATCGGCCTGCATGCCCACGCCATTGTCGATGCTTTGAAGCCCGGAGATGTCTGCGTTCTGGAGAACACGCGTTTTCACAAGGGCGAGGAAGCCAACGATCCCGCCTTCACCGCGGCGCTGGCTGAACTTGGCGATCTTTTCGTCAACGACGCGTTCTCCGCCGCACATCGGGCGCATGCCTCGACGGAGGGGCTGACACACCATCTGCCGTCCTATGCGGGACCGCTGATGATGGAGGAGATTAATGCACTGAAAGCGGCGCTGGACGTGCCCCAGCGTCCGACGGCTGCCGTCGTCGGCGGCGCCAAGGTCTCGACAAAGATTCCCATTCTCACCAACCTCGTCGGCAAGGTCGATAAACTCATCATCGGTGGCGGGATGGCGAACACCTTCCTGCAGGCTCAAGGCATCGATGTCGGACGTTCGCTCGCCGAGCCAGAATTTCATGACACCGCGCGAGAGATCATGTGGTCGGCCAAGGCCCACGGTTGTGACGTCATCCTGCCGTCGGACGCGGTGATTGCACGTGAATTCAAGACGGGTGCCGTGTGCGAGGTAGTTGGCGTCGAAAATGTGCCAGCCGATGCGATGATCCTCGACATCGGTCCGGCGTCGATCGCCAGCATGGGGGCTCATTTGCGGCAGTGCCGGACGCTGTTGTGGAACGGGCCGATGGGCGCGTTCGAAATCAGTCCGTTCGGCGAGGGCACGTTCACGCTTGCCCGCGAGGCGGCAAATCTGACAAGCGAAGGGACGTTGCTGTCCATCGCCGGGGGCGGGGATACGGTTGCCGCGCTCAATGCTGCCGGTGTTGCTGGTGAATTCACCTATGTCTCGACGGCCGGGGGCGCATTTCTGGAGTGGCTCGAAGGCAAAGACCTGCCCGGCATTTCGGCGTTGACGCGGTGAGGTCAATTCACGCCGTGGTCTTCGATCTCGACGGAACACTCATCGACAGCGTTCCCGACATTGCTTCTGCGCTTAACGACTGCCTGTTTGTTGAAGGCCTTGCCCCGCTGACCGAGGCGGGCGTGACGGCGCTGGTTGGCGGAGGTGCACGCGAACTCGTTGCGCGAGCGATGGGTGACACCTTTGCGGCGGGCGATGTCGACCGAGTGTTTGGCGAATTTCTGGTCCGCTACGAAGCCGATCCAGTGCGGCGGACGCGCCTTTATCCCGGTGCCCGCGAACTCTTGGATGACCTCGCTAACATCGGACTGCCGCTTGCCATTTGCACCAACAAGCCGATAGGCTTGACGCATTCTATTCTCGACCGGCTCGATCTTTCCGCAACCTTTTGCGCAGTTTGGGGCGGCGACGCGGGGCGACCCCTAAAACCGGACCCGGCGTGTTTGCGTACATTATGCGTTGACCTCGGTACGGTGCCGGCTCAAACGCTCATGGTGGGCGACAGCCATGTCGATGTCGATGCAGCGCGGGCTGCGGGCTGTCCGTCGATGGTCGTCGCACATGGCTATGAACAGCGGCCGCGTGACAGTCTGGGGGCCGACGTGGTGGTGGCAGGGCTGGCGGAGGCCGGCCGTGAAATCGCCCGCTGGTTGGGGCATGACCCTTTATCCACCGCACCGGCTCGCGCCCGTCCTAGCTGACGGTTCACCGAATGGGAAAGTCGCCTCATCATGTTCGCTGAAGCTCATCTTTATCCCGGTGTCGCGCTCGCGGGCCTTGTGAGCTTCCTGTCGCCGTGCGTCTTGCCGTTGGTGCCACCTTATCTTGGCTTCATCGGCGGCACGACCATCGACGGTTTGACAGCAGAGAAGGGGTTGGAGACGCACGTCTGGCGGCGTGTCGTCGTGGCGTCGGTCTTTTTTGTCCTGGGCTTTACGACGGTGTTTATCGCGCTGGGCGCGACGGCTTCTGTGCTCGGACAGTTCGTGCAGGAGTACCGGACACAGCTTGCTTCCGTGGCCGGTATCGTGATCATTCTTTTCGGTCTGCACTTCCTCGGGGTTTTGCATGTTCCGCTGCTGCATTCGCACAAGCGGGTTCATGCCGATGTGGACGGGGCCAGTTTCGCGGGTGCCTATGTTTTAGGTCTCGCCTTCGCCTTCGGCTGGACGCCTTGTATCGGGCCGATCCTGGCGACGGTCCTGGCACTCGCCGCCAACGCCGATAGTCTGGGTGCCGGGGTGCGGCTACTGGCCGTCTATTCGTTGGGATTGGGCGTTCCGTTTGTCTTGGCCGCCGTTGCGATCCGTCCGTTTCTCTCATTCATGAATCGGTTCAAGCGGCATCTGGGCCTTATGGAAAAGATCATGGGGGCCCTGCTGGTCTTGACCGGGATTGCGTTCCTCAATGTTTTCGACTGGTTTTCGATCAACGCGTTCGGGCAATGGATCATCGAAACGTTTCCCGGTCTGACGACGTTGGAGGAGAAGTTTTTGCCCAGCGATCTGCAGCGTGAGATCATGAACCAGCGGCCGGCCCCCTAATCAAGGATGCCCCGATGTCGTTGCTTGTGAAAACGCCGATTGCTCTGACGATCGCGGGGTCCGATCCCTCGGGCGGTGCGGGTCTTCAAGCCGATCTGAAAACGTTTTCCGCCCTTGGGGTTTACGGCGCGACGGTCGTCACTGCGCTGACGGCGCAAAACACCGTGCGGGTCACGGGGGTGCATCCGGTGCCGCCGGACTTCATCATGCTGCAGGCCGAAACGCTGGCGGACGATCTCGAGATCTCGGCCGTCAAGACCGGCATGCTCGGCGATGCAGTTACGGTCGCCACGGTTGTGGGTCTATTGCGCAAGTTCGCCTTCGGGCCGCTGGTCGTCGATCCGGTGATGGTGGCGACGAGCGGCGATGTGCTGCTGGCCACCGATGCGGTGGCCGCCGTCCGCAACCTTCTGATCCCGCTTGCAACCTTGATCACGCCCAATCTGCACGAGGCGGCCAAGCTGCTTGGAGAAACGGTCGCAACGTCGATTGAAGAGATGGAGCAGCAGGCGTGGCGGCTGCAAGGGCTCGGAGCGCCCGCGGTCCTCGTCAAGGGCGGCCACGCGACCGGAGATATGGCCGTCGATGTTCTCGTATCAGCGGAAGGCGTCTCGCATCATTCGGCGCCAAGGGTCGATACGAAAAACACCCACGGCACGGGCTGCACTTTATCTGCTGCCATCGTTGCCGAGTTGGCGAAGGGCGAAACGCGGCTTGATGCAGCGGTTGCGCGCGCCAAGGATTATCTTGCGCAAGCCATTGATGGCGGGCGGTTCTTGGGCATCGGGCATGGCTGCGGGCCGGTCGATCATTTGCATGTTTTTCGCCGCTGACGATGGCTGAACCAGGCCGCCAGCCGCACCGGATGTGTGATCCTTGCGCATCAGCGATGCATCGTGGTTTGCACCATTGCGGTGCCGGTGCTTGCGGCTGCCTGAACTTTCTGCAACCTTCAGTATTGCTGACGAGGTCTCGGGGGAGCTATCTCGTTGGGGGGAGAGCCGCAACAGCGATCAGGGACGCTGCTGCAGGCTCCAATTGAAAACCGGCCCGGTTCATCCGGGCCGGTTTTCTCGTTTTTGCGGATAAAATTCGTCCGGTTTGCGCAAGTCGCCAAACCGCAACACCGCAGTGCAAAAACCGTCACGTTGCCAAATTGAACGCCACGCCACTGTTGAGGCTGCGGCACACAGCCGCTTTACTATTTTCAAATCCGGCGGCCCGGACATTTGAATAGGGGTGGGGCATGCGTCACGCATTTCAGACACCGCGAATTATTCGCGCAACGTGCAGTGCCTTGTTCGCCTTAACAGTGACGGCCGGGTCGGCCATGGCTGGCGGGTTCGATGTCCGCGAGCAGTCGACTTACTTCCAAGGCATGTCCTTTGCGGGCGCGGCCGCTGGCGGCTCGTCATTGTCGTCCATGTTCTGGAACCCGGCAGCTGCCGGCTATGCGCAGGATGGGCTGAGCTTTGAATCGAGCTTGTCGCTGATCATTCCACGGGCCGACGTGACGGTGGAAGCGGTCAGACCTAATGGGCTGCACCTGGCGGGGTAGTCACACCACCTTTCGGCTGGATTAGACCGTTCCGTTGATTTTGGCCGCGATGCACTCGTGCCGGCAAGCTACATGGCCTACCGCTTGAGCAACGACCTCGTGTTTGCCCTGAGCATCAATTCGCAGTTCGGCCTGACCACCAAATCGGACAGCAAGCAGTGGGCGGGCGACGTGCTCGGCCGGACGGCGAAAGTCTTCAGCGTCAATGCGGCGCCAACGATCGCCTATCAGATTGCCCCCGGCGTTCAAGTCGGCGCGGGTCTGCAACTGCAGTATTTCGATCTGGTGCGGTTCAGCTCGGCTGTTGGGGGCTCCCGGCGGCCCAACGGGCGCGCTTGACGGCGATGACTTTGGAGTGGGCTACACGCTCGGTATCAATTTGACGCCTGCGCCGGGAACATCGATCGGTATCGGTTTCAGGTCGTCGATCAGTCACGAACTGGCAGGCGATTTCTCAACGCCGGTCCCAACGTTTCCGATCAGCGCAGACCTCGACCTTCCTGAAAAAGTGACGGCTAGCCTCATTCAAGCCATCATGCCCGGTGTGCGCGCAAGTGCGACCGTCGAGTGGACCAACTGGAGCCGTCTGGGCGTCATTCCGATCGATGGTCTGGCCGTGGCGACCAGCCTCGACTTCCAGTGGGAAGACGGCTGGCTTTTCTCGGTCGGCGGCGAATATGACTACAGTGCCGATCTCACCCTGCGCGCCGGTTTCGCCTATGAAATTTCACCCATCGACGATCCGTCGCAGAGGCTCGTGCAGTTGCCGGACAACGACCGGTACTGGCTGAGCGCGGGCGCCAGCTACAAGGTCGGCGATGTCATGGGTCTGCTACGCGACGCGACCGTCGACTTGGCCTATTCGCACGTTTTTGTTGAAGAGGGCGACTTCGAGCGTCATCCGCCAGCGGGGCCTCCCGCGCCGGTGTTCACAGGCAGTACGGATTCGGCCGTCGATATCATTTCGATCGGTATCCGATCGAAACTTTAGAGCAGCGGGCCTCCCGCCCTCTGCCGTTTCAAGCTAGAGAGGGTCGGCCGTGCGCCGGCCCTTTTGCTTTTTTATTACCAAAGGCAGCTTGATCTTGTTGCACCAGTGTGACCGCCTGCCCGATCTCGGCGCGTCGTACGGCCAGAGGGTCGCGACGTGTTTTGGCGCCATGTTCGTCATCTACGGCGTGCTGATCCCGTTCCTGCCGGTCTGGCTCGACGGGCGCGGGCTCAATGCCAACGAGGTGGCGATCGTGATCGCGGTGCCGTTCATGCTCCGCCTCGCGGTCACGACATCGGTCGCTGTTTTTGCAGACCGGTTCGCAGCGCATCGTCGTTTCATTATCGCTTCAGGTTGGGTGGCGCTGGCAGCTTCGCTGTCGCTGCATAGCGTGACGGGGTTCTGGCCGATTCTCATGGTAGCCGCGGTGCTCTCACTGGCGGCCGCGACGATGATGCCGCTTGTCGAAGCAATCGCGGTTCGTGGCGTGCGGCTCTTCTCGCTCGATTATGGCCGCATGCGGCTGTGGGGGTCGCTGTCGTTCGTCATCGTCGGGCTGATTGTTGGGGCACTCATCGACCGCAGCGGATCGGAAGCGGCGCTGTGGGTGTTGATCGCCGGAGCCGTGTTGACAGTCGTGGGTGCGCATGCGCTTCCGGCGCCGGCCACCGCCGCGCTGAGTGATGGCGACGTAGCCCCGCCACGGCGGGATGTGACGAAGGAAGTCTGGCGGTTGTTCCGCCTGCCGGTTTTCGTGGCCTTTCTCGTCGCGGCGAGCACGGCGCAAGCTTCACACGCGATGTTCTACACGTTCGGCGCTTTGCATCTCAGGGCGCAGGGGATCTCCGGGACTTGGGTCGGCGCGCTGTGGGCGATCGGGGTGCTGGCGGAGGTGGCGCTCTTTGCGGTGGCCGGGACGCGGTTCCGGCACTTGAAGCCAGACACGCTTTTATTACTCGGCGCTGGGGCGGCGCTGGTGCGCTGGTCGGTCATGGCGTTCGATCCGCCCCTTGAGCTGCTATTACCGCTGCAGCTGTTGCATGCCCTTTCTTATGGAGCGACGCACCTCGGCGCGATCCTGTTCGTGGCGCGTGCGGTGCCCGACGACGTTTCCGGCACGGTGCAGGCGCTGTACGCGACGTTTGCTTCGGGTGTGGCGATGGGACTTGCGACGTGGGCGTGCGGGCCGCTCTTTCATGCTTACGCGGGCGGGGCCTACCTGGCGATGAGTGGTCTCGCGGTCATCTCCGCACTGGCGGCGTGGATCATTCGCACTCGTTGGAGTCAGGGCACGCTCTAGCTGTGTCGGATGCGCTTGCACCGTCAGCCCCATAAGGCCCGCGCGGGTGGCTCGATAATGCCGTCGCGGATCGTGATGCGCGGGTCTCGATCGCGAGCCAGGAGCAGCGGTCCATCAAGATCGATCCAGCGGGCATATTGAGCGATAAGCAGTGCCGGCGCGACGCCCAGCGAGGTTGAGACCATCGAACCGGCCATGATGTCGAGGCCGCTCGCGCGTGCGGCATCGGCCATCGCCAGCGCTTCGGTGAGGCCACCGGCCTTGTCGAGCTTGATGTTGACAGCATCGTAGCGCCCGGCGAGGGCGGCGATATCGGCCGTCACGTGCGCACTTTCGTCGGCACAGACCGGGACCGCCCGTGGGCGTTGCGCCAATGCAGCATCGTCACCGGCGGGAAGGGGCTGCTCGATCGTTTCGAAGCCGCAGTCTGCGGCCACCGTCAGGAGCGGATGCAGGAGGTCAACGGTCCAGGCTTCGTTGGCGTCGCCGACGAGGCGCGCGTCGGGCCGGGCGGCACGGACCGCGCGCATCCGGGCCTCGTCGCCCACGCCGCCGAGCTTCAATTTCAGCAGCGACAGGTTGCCGGCGCGATGGGCTGCCGCCGCCATGGCGTCGGGTGTGTCCAGGCTCAAGGTGAAACAGGTCTCGCGGGCGCCCGGCTGGGGACGCTTCAGGAGAACGGCGATGGGCACGCCGGCGAGTTTGGCTTCGAGATCGAAAAGGGCGCAATCGAGGGCGTTGCGGGCCGCGCCCGCAGGAAGCTTGCGAAGCAGGTCTGCGTGCGACGTTGGCGCACCTGTCGCTTCGATGGCCGCGAGGGTCGCCTCGGGCGTTTCGCCGTAGCGCGCATACGGCACGCACTCGCCGCGGCCTTCAACGACACCGCCGTCGGAGGCATGCTGGCGCAGGGTGACGGTGACGACGCAAGCTTGCGTCTTGGCGCCGCGGGCGATGATAAACGGTTCGACGAGGGGCCAAGTTTCGATCGCGACATGGATCGTGCGGTTCGTCGGCATGAAGAGGGACCCGCACGCTGGCGCCGGCGGTCAGCTAAGCCGGCCTGTTGCGTGAGCAAGAAACAGATAAACGCGGCCGGAATCCGACAGCAGATGAGTTTGCGTCGACCGGCCGCTGGGGTCACGAGCAAGAAGATCCCGGCGGATCCGTTCGAAGTCTTCGAGGTATCGGCCGAGTGTCGACTGCAAGCCCGGATCGGTCGGCAACCGGCGCGTGATGTCATCGAAAACCTGACGCCCTTCGGCCGAGTAGAGACCGCGCGACAGGACGTTCTTGTGGCCGGCATTGATGCGGGACCAGAGCGCGGACGTGGTGGCTTGGTCGAGACTGCGGGCGACCACGTCGATATCCAGACGGAAGGCCGGTGGCTGAGCGTGCGACGGCGGCAAACCTGGAGGGCGCGGGGCAGCGGCATGCTCTTCGTCGCGCGACGCGCGGGCGAGCAAATCGCCGAGCGACCAGCCTTCGCGGCCCGGTTCGGCCGGTGCCGGTCGTGCCAGCTGCGAGAGTGGGGCCGGCTGTTGTTGAGGAGGCGGCTGGAATGCTGCGGCTGGCGGGGGAAGTGCGGCGGGTGGTGCCGACGGGCGAGTGACATCGCGATTTTGCAGCGTGCGCTGGGTCAGGTTGGCCAACGTGTCGAGGGCTTTCAACTGGTCGGACAGCGCCTTGCGCATTTGATCGGCGCTATCGCGTGTCGCCAGCGGCAGCTTGTCGAGCTGGTCCTTCAGGTGGGCCTGTTCGGCGGCGATTTCGGCGGAAGTCCGCGCGGCGCGTTGACGGACTTCGTCGGCTGTCTGGTCGACGCGGGACGACAGGCTGTCGAGATCGCGGGTGACGCTGGACGACACGGTCGCGAAGCGGTTGCGGAGTTCGTCGAGACGGCGGGCGCTTTCGGCATCCGTTTCCGTTTTCAGCCGCTCCAGATCGGCCAGCGCATTGCGCCGCGTGCTCTCGGCCTGTAGGCGGATTTCCTCGGCCGAAGCCCGAGCGCGCAATTCCGCGTCCGACAGCGAGCCCTCGATCGTCGATGAATAGCCTTGCACGAAGCGGCCGAATTCCTCGGCTTTTCCGGACAGGCTTTCGAGAGTCTGGTTGAGCGCGGCGTGGCGGGTCTGCAACGTGTTGTCGATCTTATAGTTGACCGACTCCAGCGCGTTGGCGGCGCGCATGATCGTCTGGCCCTGGTTTTCGAAGCGGTTGGTGACCGCGTTGATCTGGCCGAGCAGATTCTCCGATACGTTGCGCAGCATTTCGGATTGGCCGGCTAGACCTTCGATTGCCTTGAGTGACTGGCGCGTGATGTTTTCCGACGAGCGGCGAACGGCGCTGATGCCCGCGACGAGTTGCTCATCGAGATCATGGGTCTGGCGCTGGATGGTGTCGCTGAAGACGCGAGCGTGATTGTCGAGCGCCGACGTGAGCGCTTGTGAGCGCTCGGTGACGGCGTAATCGATGGCCTGCGTCGAGCGCTGGATCGATTCATCAAATAGCGTCAGGCGGTCGCTGAAGGCGCTGTCGAGGGCGCGCGTACGCTCAATCAACTGAGTATCGAGAATTTGGGCGCGATTGGCGAGTGAACTGTCGAGCGCGCGGGCATACTCCTCGAAGACGGCTTGCAGGTTCTGCGTGCGGCCGTCGAGCGACTGGTTGAGATTGTCGAGATAGTCCTGGAACGCGTTCTGGATGGTTTCAGTCCGAGAGCTGAGCGCATCGGCCAGCGCGGACGTGTAGCCGACCAGGACCGAGTGCATCTCCTCCGTCCGCTGGCCAAGCGTCGATTCAAGCCGGTCGGCGCTGGCCCCGACGGCGGTCTCGAGAGATGTGAGATTTTCACCGGCGTTCTGAATGATCGTGGCGAGTTTGATCTGCTGGTTCGACAGCCGGTCGATGAGCTGGGGTATTTCTGTGCCGAGTGAGCGCAGGGTGTCGGTCACGCGTTCCGAAGTGCCCAGCAATGCACCGCGTTCGCCGGACAATTCCTGGATCAGGCCGCGAATCTTGCGTTCATTCTCTTCGTAGGAGCGTTCGAGAGCGGCCACCTCGTTGTGGACGAGGGCCTCAAGCTCGCCGGCGCGGCCGAGCGCGCGCGAGACGGCATCATTCATGAACGAAACCTGGCGCCGGACCGCTTGTCCGAGCGAGGCGATCGACTGTTCGGCCATGCGGTCGGGTTCGGCGAGCCTGATCGCCACTTCGGTCATGGTCGAGGAGCGCAGACGCAATTCCTCCGCCCGCCATGCGAGCAGCGCCAGGAACCACATTACTGCGACAGGGACGACGAGAGCGGCAAGGAACAGAAACGTGGCGGGATCGGCGAGGATGCCGCCGAAGCTCAAGCCGTCGCTGACCTTGGCCGAAAAAACCATCCAGCTGAAGATCGCCGTGGTGACGGCCCAGCCGGCGCTGGCGATCATGGCGTATCGGAACGGCTTGCCGTCGGGCTTCTGGTCGAGAGCGTAGATCAGGCCGCCGATGGAGGGCACATCATCGTTGGCTGCAACCTTGCCGCGTGGTGGGCCGGCAGGCCGGCGCCGCGCGGCACGACGCGGGGAGGGTTGATCGGCCGCGTCATCCTCGACAACGGGCTTCGGTTTGCGTGGCTTTGTTTCTGACGTGGGAAGCGGTGGCGGCAGGGCGGAAGGGCCATCCGCGTCTAATGTCGGCGGCAAGGGCAGAGCGGGCGGCTGCGAAAGTTCCATGGCAAGCGGCGGCGGCAACAGCAAGCCGGGCGGCTCTCGCGATGCTTTGTTGTCTTGCGCCATCTCTGCGATCAGTCCCCCGGCGCCTGGCGGCGCTGTCCCCTTTCGACAGATAGACCAATTCGGTTCGTACCCTCAATTGGCAATTGAAGGTGCGCACCGCTGAATTGGGTGCTGCGTTACCTGGCTAGGTATCAGCCGGTAGCGGCGTTTTGGGGCCAAATGAAGATGCCGTCCCGCTCTATGACAATCCGGCAACGCTTTGTTCACGGTGAGAGCAATTCTTTGCAAGTGTTTAGAATTGCTTAGAGAGCAGACCACCAAGGTATCTGACGTCGTGGCCATAGGTCGGGAGTTTCGGGCATGCTGGAAAGTGGTGCGGCCATGCCCATCGATAACGCGGTCGCCACCAGGTCCGAACGCGTCGCATCCTATGCCATCGATCACGATCACCTGCGGCGGTACACGATGGGGGATCGGCAACTCGAAACCGAGGTGCTCGATCTCTTCGCAGGCGAGTTGCCCAAGACAGTTGCAGCCTTGCGCGCGGCCCAGACGACGTCTGAGTGGAAAATTGCGGCGCATACACTGAAAGGTTCGGCGCGCGCTGTCGGTGCCTGGCGCATCGCCAGTGCGGCGGTTGCCGCAGAGGCTGACCCGCGGCTTGTTTCCGACCCGGTGAGGAAGGCCGAAACGGTTGCGGTCTGCGAGTTGGCCGTCCGTGATTGCATCATCTACATTCGTGGGCTCACTGCGCCGGCGTGAGCGGGTGCTGGGTGCGATGCCAAACAGCCTTGAATTCGGGTCTGGCCGCGTCTAAGGCCATGCGCGCACCCGTCGGCGGCGCCGTTGAACAAATACAAGAGCGGCGCTGATCGGAACGTGCCGTTCAGGTTCTGGTTTCGAGCCGAGGCGACCGCAACTGCAACACACCAATTCAATAGAGGCGAGATGGCCAAGATCACTTTCATCCAGCCCGATGGCTCGTCACAGGTCGTCATTGCGGAGCCGGGCCTGACGGTCATGGAAGCGGCGAAAATGGCCGACGTTCCAGGTATCGAGGCTGAATGTGGCGGGGCGTGCGCCTGCGCCACATGCCATGTCTATGTCGATCCGGAATGGCGGGAAAAAACTGGCAAGCCGTCGGACATGGAAGAAGACATGCTCGATTTTGCGTTCGATGTCCGCGAGGAAAGCCGGCTGAGCTGCCAAGTCAAGGTGACGGCGGAATTGGATGGGCTTGTGCTGAGAGTACCCGCCAAGCAGTTCTAATACGTCGCCGCGCGGTTGAAAAAGGAGTGACGGCATGACCGTAGTGGAGCGCCTCGAAGGTGCCCAACCGGGACCGATCGAGACCGATGTGGTGATCATCGGCGCGGGTCCGTGCGGACTGTTTGCCGTGTTCGAACTGGGCTTGCTCGATCTGAAATGCCACGTCGTCGACATTCTCGGCAAGCCGGGTGGGCAATGCTCCGAACTCTACCCCGAAAAGCCGATCTACGATGTGCCGGCACTGCCGATCGTTACCGGCCAAGAATTGACTGATCGCCTATTGGAACAGATCAAGCCGTTCAATCCGGTGTTTCACTTCGGCGAGCGGATTGACGGTCTGGCGCGACAGACAGATGGCCGCTTCGTGCTGACCACCGACGGCGGCAAACAATTCCTGGTCAAGGTGGTGGTGATCGCGGCCGGGGGCGGCTCGTTCACGCCCAAGCGACCGCCGCTGCAAGGCATCGAGGCTTACGAAGGCACCTCGGTCTTCTATTCCGTGCGGCGGATGGAAGATTTCCGCGGCAAGGACGTCCTGATCGTCGGCGGCGGCGATAGTGCGCTCGACTGGACGCTCAATCTGCAGCCTGTGGCCAAGAGCCTGACCCTGTTGCACCGGCGGGACGAGTTTCGCGGCGCGCCGCATTCCGTCAATGAAATGCGTCGTCTGGTCGGCGAAGGCCGTGTTCGGCTGATGATCGGACAGGTCACGGCCCTGCAGGGTGAGGGCAACAGATTGGCGGGCGCTACGGTCAAGACTGCCAACGGCGAGGAAACGATTGGTGTCGAAACGATGCTGCCGTTTTTCGGTTTGACGATGAAGCTCGGTCCGGTCGCGGACTGGGGTCTCAATCTCAATGAAAACCTGATCCCGTTGATACCGAGAAATTCGAAACGAGCGAGAAGGGCATTTTTGCCATCGGCGACATCAATGCGTATCCCGGCAAGCTGAAGCTGATCCTGTCCGGCTTCCATGAAGCCGCGTTGATGGCTCAAGCCGCGCAGAAGATCGTCTATCCGGACAAGAAGGTCGTGTTTCAATACACGACGTCATCGTCAAGCTTGCAGAAGAAGCTTGGAGTGAAATAGCCCGTCGATCATGGGGCGATCAGCAGAAGTGCGCTCAGCAGCGTGGAGACCGGCCGGCGCATATTGGCTGGAAGGTTTTCGATGAAGGTCTTTGCGGCCGGCCTGACGCGCGACAGGTAGTGCCTGTTGAAAAAGCGGCCGGCGGCGGTCAAACCGAGTGCAAAGTCGCCAATGTCGACCGTGCGATCGGCCCATTCGAATTTGTAGGCTGCACCCGGCGCAAGCAGGTCGAGCGCAGAGTGGCCACGCTCGCAGGCACGGCGGATACTGTCTTCCATCAGAAGCGCGCCAGCGCCGGTTTTCTCGAAGCGGGGATCGTAGGCGATGAGGTGGATGGCGACGCGGTCCTTGCATTCGATTGCCAGTTCGATGGCTGCGATGTCGTCGCCCGATCTGACGAGGCCAATCTCAACACCGCTGTGCGGGCCGCGGCCCGATGCGCAATCACTGAAGAACGATTGCGTGCGGTCATCACTCACCGCAGGGGATAAGAGGCCGCGCTGACGCAGCCAATCGCGCTTCAAGCCGAGAGCGTGACCAACCGCGTCGCTTGCCATGTCGCCGGGCGGCAGCCGTTCGAACGACGTTGGGCCGGCGTCCTGGAGGCGGCGCATTTGCCGTTTGCGGTTCTTGCGTGCCGTCTTCGGGTAGCGCTCTTCGAAGGCTGCGAAGTCGCGGGTGCCGTCGAAGGCCACGTAGGGAGCTTGCTGGACATCAGTTACTTCCGCTCCCCGATCGCGCAGAACCGAAGCGATTGCCGCATCGGCGCGTACCTTGCGCAGATGCACAAGCTGGACACCGGTTGTTTCAATAGCGAATTCGAAAGCGGCTCGGACATCCTGGGTCGCGAACGGTCCGGGTTCGACGAGAACATCGCCGTATTGGCGGACAGGATCGCCCATGAATGTCAGCATCTTCAGCCGCCCCGCAGACGTGACGAGAAACGGGCACGCGACGACGAGGATTCCATTGCGGCGTCCGGTGACAACGGCCAGCGACTGTTTTCGATCACCCGGCGTCAGGAAGTGATTGCACCAATGCCAGAGCCAGCCGAAGTTTTGAAACAACTGCTCGGGCCGGCCGGAGCGGGCGAACAGCGCGGTCCATTCGTTTTCGAGTGCGTTGAAGGCGAGGCGGTCGCCGATCAATTGCAAAGTTAACCGTGTTTGTATCGCTGCAAGAGGGCTGTCGGTCGTTATTGCCGTGTATCGCTGTTGCACAGGTGCGGCCGCGCTGGCGGTGAATGGCGTCTCAATCGGGGACGATCCCAGCGTCATTGCGGTCATGAGTGGTGGCCTTGCGTGCGGGAGCGGGCGGTGACGCCGATCCGCAGCAAGCGCGGTGCCATGACGGCTTATTCAACCGGCCACGCGATTGATCGATGCAAATATTGCCAATAAACGGTTGACGCGTGCGAGGTGGTGAATGGCGGGGCGTTGGCCGGTGAGTTAACCGCCGAGCGCGTCCGTCTGCTTATCCCACCAGTCGCCGGTGCCGAACTTGGGACCACCGTCGGTGCTTGAGCCGCCCCAGTTCGAGAACCAGCCGGCTTCTTCCGGCTGTTTCTTGGCTGCGGCGGGCGTGTAATCGCCGGCAAGGTGGCGCGTGAGATGGGCCTTGATGTCGGCGGTCTTCTCCGCCGAGCAGTAATCGGGTTGTCCTGCGACGGCCTTGGCGACGCCGTTGTAGGCGGTATCATAGACTTTCTCGACGCGCGAAATGTCGGCCACCGCAACGGAGGCTGATTCGGTTGCCAAGAAATTGGTGCGCAATTTCACGGGATCGAAATTATAGCCACACTTGATCGCGCGTGCGGAGGTGGATCCGACCTGGAAGGCACGGCTCGTTGGATCACCGGCCGGGTTGCCGACCGCGGCCGGGGCGGCGGCGGCAGCTTCTCCGCCACCAAACAGTGAGCCTGTGGACAGGCCCGAAGAACTTGCGCAACCGCCCAGCGTGAGCGCCAAACCTGCTGCGATCAGAATCCGCCCCGACATTTCGCCCGTCCCCGAATCCCAGACCCGAATCTCAATTCCGCTGCTCGCTATTGCAACCGAACGCGTCCCCACGTCAACCGCACGACTATATTGCGGCGGGGAGAAGGCAAATGGGCTAGCGAAGAAGAGTGCGGATCGCGTTTTCGAGGCCATTGAGGGTTAGCGGATACATCCGGCCCTGCATCAGTCGTTGCACCATGCCAATCGACGGGGTCCAGCCCCAGTGTTCCTCAGGTACCGGATTGAGCCAGACGGCGTGCGGGTAGGTCGTGGTAGCGCGCGAAAGCCAGACGTGGCCGGCCTCTTCGTTCATGTGTTCCACCGAGCCGCCGGCCTGCATGATTTCGTATGGGCTCATCGAAGCATCGCCGACAAAGATGATCTTGTAATCGGATGGGTAGGTGTGGAGCACATCCCAAGTTGGAATGGTCTCCGACCAGCGGCGATGGTTGTCGCGCCAGACGCGCTCGTAGATGCAATTGTGGAAGTAGTAATATTCGAGATGCTTGAACTCGGACCGTGATGCCGAGAACAGTTCTTCGACATCCTTGATGTGCCAGTCCATCGATCCGCCGACGTCGAAGAACATCAGAACTTTCACAGCGTTGCGACGTTCCGGCCGCATGTGGATGTCGAGGTGGCCCTTTTCAGCCGTGCCGCGGATGGTGCCGGTGAGATCAAATTCATCGGCGGCGCCCGTGCGTGCGAACTGGCGCAGTCGGCGCAGCGCGACCTTGATGTTGCGAGTGCCGAGTTCAACATCGCCGGCAAGGTCCTTGAACTCGCGCTTGTCCCAGACCTTGATCGCGCGGCGGTGACGGCTCTCAGGCTGGCCGATGCGGACGCCGGCCGGATTGTACCCGTAAGCGCCAAAGGGCGACGTGCCGCCGGTCCCGATCCACTTGTTGCCGCCCTGGTGCCGCTCCTTCTGCTCGAGGAGCCGCTGGCGCAGCGCCTCCATGATTTTGTCCCAGCCGCCGAGTTCTTCGATTTTGGCCTTTTCCTCGTCGGACAAATAAAGCGCCGATATGGCGCGCAGCCATTCGTCGGGAATGTCGGCTTCGATGGCCTCGCTCATCAGGTCGAGACCCTTGAAGACGTGGCCGAAGACCTGATCGAAGCGATCGAAATGGCGCTCGTCTTTGATTAGGGTGAGACGCGCCAGATAGTAGAAGTCCTCGACGCGGCCGTTGGCGCAGCCAGCGTCCATGGCTTCGAGCAGCGCCAAGTATTCCTTGACGGAGACGGGCAGCTTGGCGGAACGCAAGCTCGGTGAAGAATTTGGTCAGCATGGGATGAGTTTAGTGAGGGGGCTGCCCCCTGAGAAGGGGTCTGCCACCGTCGGCTCTCTCGGCCGTCCATCGCCTGCCCAAAAAGGAAGAAGGCCGCCCGTTGCGGGGCGGCCTTCGACCAGATGGGAGATCTGAGCAGGCTTAGAAGTTGATCAGACCGCCGACGCCGACGTAGTTGAAGTCTTCGAAGCGACCACCGTCAGCGATCGATCGGATCACGGTCGCATCGACAGAGAGGTTGCGATACTTGATCCAGACCGACATCGCAGCAGCGTCGACTTCCTGCACGACGCCGAGACCCCAGACGTCGAGATCGGTAGAGTAACGTGGATTGAGCTGTCAGCCGTTACGACCAAGTCGCCGATCCAGCACCGTCCTGACCATTCAGGTACTCGCCGTAGAACACGGTGGCGCCGAGGTGGTTCCACTTGGTGCGGAGACCGCCCTTGAAGTAGTAGGTGTCAGCGTCGGGCTGACCCGTGATGTCAACGTCCAGGTTGCCGTAGTTGAACAGACCGAACAGGCCGGTCGCGACGTGCTGGACGTAAACACCGAGCTGGAAGTATTCCATGATCGGGAACGTTCAGTGCCGCCGTTGTAGCGCTTGGTCGGTGACTTCGTTGTAGGCGGCAGCAGCAGCCAACTTGAAGCCGTGGTGCTCGCCGGCGTAACGGCCAGGCGATATCCCAGAAGTCGTCCTCACCCCACGAGGCCGAGACCGAGAAGCCGGCGAAGGTGGGCGAGTCGTAGCGAACCGCGTTCTGCGTCAAGCCGTTGCAGTCACCCCAGGCGCCGCCTTGGCCGAAGCACGACTGAGCGCTGCCCCAGGTAAGCCGGACAGCGCCGCCGTCGCTTGAGACGGATGGCGAAGCTGTTGACGTCGAACGCGACCCAGTTGGCCGGAACGAGCGAGCCCGAACCGTCAACGAGGATGGCGGTGTTGTCAGAGGCCTGCGACTGCTTGCCGACCGAGATCTTGCCGAGTGTGTCGGACTTGACGAACCAGTACGACTGGAGCGTCTGGACGCCGTTGGGCGTGCCGACAAGTGCAGCCGGGCCATCCGGATTGGTCTGGCTGGTCGTCAGACCATCCGAGCCGATGGCTTCGATCTGCAGAACGTAACCGGCCGACCAGCCGGGCGAGATCTGAGCCGAACCCGTGAACTTCACGTGGCTGCCCAGCGTCGTGCCGAGGTCGTGGACGTAGGCGTTCGATTCAACGCCGTCGTCCCAGAACGAGATCTGCTGACCGACCCAACCGGACACGGTCAGCGAAACCTTGCGATTGCCCTTGCGAGCCGTCGTGGCTTCGAGTTCAGCGATGCGTTCTTCAAGGTCTGCGCAGCAATTGCCGCCGAGGTCGGCAGCGTTCGCGCCAGTAGACAGACCGCCTGCAAGCAGGCCGGCCGCCACCAGGGCGCTCAGGCTATAATTCTTCATTGAGCTTCTCCCAATCTGCGTTGGCATCTTCGAAGGCGGACGCCTTACTTTTTGATACGCAAACTGAAACCGCGCTCTCAGACAGGAACGGCACATCGATAAGATTGTGACCCGCCGTTGAAGCCGGAGACTCTGTGATTCTCCCCTGCGCAACAATCGTGCAGTGGGCATGTGGCAGAGACTGTGTCGGCTGTGTGGCGATAGCGCCACGCGCGCTCGTCCTGATGTAATGATTTCAATGGTTTAAAGGCTTGGCCTAGACCCGTTTCCGGTGTGGAACTGTTGGGGATATGCCGCAATTTGACTTCGATTTTCAGTCAAATGCTGATTTTCGCATCACGAATGACCCACGTTGCGGACCATCTTGACGCTGCAGCTGACGTTACCAAGCCGCTAACGCGCGGCGCACTGCGCGGATGAATAGTGCGCTTGGAATCAGACGTCGGACCGTCAGGATTGCCCGGCTGTGCACAGGATATCGCAACCGCGGCCATCGTTCGGTCGCTGCCTTGTAAATGGCCTGGGCAACAGCGTCAGGGGGTGGGGCTGTTTGTTCGAAGGCCGCCAGCCGCGGCAGGACCTGATTCGTGAACGTCGCATAGGATGGATGCGGCGTGCGGTTGGCTCGATGCGAGAGTTGCCCTGCGAATGATCCCGTCCTGTGAACGCCCGGCTGGACCAATTTCACTTTGATGCCCTGTGAGCGGAGTTCGAACGAAAGGGCTTCGCTGAACCCCTCAATACCCCACTTACTGGCGCAATAGGCGCTGTACAGCGGAAGCGTTATACTTCCGCACATCGACGAGACATTGACGATCCGGCCGCCGCCGGTGGCCCGAAAATGCGGAAGCAGGGCGCGGGTCACCTGCATGGTGCCAAGGATGTTGGTCGATATGATTGCGCGGTCGTCGGCTTCGGTGAGTTCTTCGTGTGCGCCAAGAAGGCATAGACCGGCATTGTTCACGACCACATCAATGCGGCCGTGGTCGGTAATGGCGGCTCGGATGGCACTTTCTATCGAGGTGGCGGAGGTGACGTCCATTTCGTAGAGGTTGAGGCGATTGGACGGTGCGAGTTGCGACTTGCCGGGCGCACGCATGGTGGCTGCAACACACCAGCCAGCATTATGAAAGTAGCGAGCTGCAGCTTCACCAATGCCGCGCGACGCTCCAGTGATCAGCACCGTCCGGGGCCGCGTTTCGACTTCAGTTTTCCGTTTCAGCATAAGCTGACGTTGTCCCGAGAGCCGGCATCCGTCGTGGTGCGGCGCGTCGCTCAGACTACGATACCTGAGCTGGGTGTGATGTGTCTCTCGTGCGCCGGCGTGAGATTAAACGAGGGACTTTGTCGGCGGGACAACATGCGCCGCCGGCAAAAAGTACGTCTATGGGGAATTCCCTACAGCGCAATACGTGTCAGTTGTCGAGGAACGAGCGAAGTTTGCGTGAGCGGCTCGGGTGCTTCAGTTTGCGCAATGCTTTGGCTTCGATCTGGCGGATGCGCTCGCGCGTGACCGAAAATTGCTGGCCGACTTCTTCCAGCGTGTGATCGGTATTCATGCCGATCCCAAACCGCATGCGCAGAACGCGTTCCTCGCGCGGTGTCAGCGAGGCGAGCACGCGGGTCGTCGTTTCGCGCAAGTTCGACTGGATCGCCGCGTCAATGGGCAGGACCGCGTTGCGGTCTTCGATGAAGTCGCCGAGATGACTGTCTTCTTCATCGCCGATGGGGGTTTCAAGTGAGATCGGCTCCTTGGCGATCTTGAGAACCTTGCGGACCTTTTCCAGCGGCATGGCCAGCTTCTCGGCCAGTTCCTCCGGCGTCGGCTCGCGGCCGATCTCGTGCAGCATCTGGCGGCTCGTGCGGACGATCTTGTTGATCGTTTCGATCATGTGCACGGGAATGCGGATCGTTCGCGCTTGGTCGGCAATCGATCGTGTGATCGCCTGACGAATCCACCATGTCGCGTAGGTCGAAAATTTATAGCCGCGGCGATACTCGAATTTGTCGACAGCCTTCATCAAGCCGATGTTGCCTTCCTGGATAAGATCGAGGAACTGCAAACCGCGGTTGGTGTATTTCTTGGCGATCGAGATGACGAGGCGAAGGTTCGCCTCGACCATCTCCTTCTTCGCTTGGCGGGCTTCGCGCTCACCCTTCTGTACCGCCTTCACAATGCGGCGGAACTCGGGGATTTCAAGGCCCGTCTCGGTGGCCAGATTGTGGATGTCGCCCCGGATGCGCTCGATGTTCGGGCGCTCCTGTTTGACGAGGTTGGTCCACTTCTTACCCTTGTTCGAGATCTTCTCAATCCAGGTCTGGTCGAGTTCGTTGCCGAAATACTCGTCAATGAAATCCTGGCGGCCAACGCCGTAGCTGTCTGCGAGGCGCATCAGCCGGCCTTCGAATCCGACGAGACGCTTGTTGATGGCGTAGAGTTGTTCGACAAGGCTTTCGATGCGAGCGTTGTTGAGTGACAGCGATTTCACATCGACGATGATTTCATCGCGCAGTTTCTCATACGCCTTCTGCTGCTGGCGCGAGCCCTGTTCGCCGGCGACTTGCTGCTCAAGCTTCTTGTCCTGCTGCTTGCGCAACTTCTTGTAGGTGTTGGCAATGCGGTCAAAGGTTTCCAGAACCTTCGGCTTCAACTCGGCTTCCATGGCGGCGAGGGAGAGTGCGTTTTCGAAGTCGTCGTCGTCGTCGGGGTTATCCCCGGCGGGGGCGGCCTGGCCGTCGGGTGCGGCGGCGACCTCGGGTTCGGCGCCGTTCTCGCCGGCGACGGGACCTTTGACCTCGGGTTCATAGGTTGCTTCGAGATCGATGATGTCGCGCAGCAGAATCTTGCCGTCGTTGAGTTCGGTCATCCAGATGATGATGGCCTGGAATGTCAGCGGGCTTTCGCACAAGCCGGCGATCATGGCTTCGCGGCCAGCCTCGATGCGCTTGGCGATGGCGATTTCGCCCTCACGCGAGAGCAGTTCAACCGAGCCCATCTCGCGCAGGTACATGCGCACAGGATCGTCCGTGCGTTCGGTCGGTTCGGCGCGCGTCTCGGTCTTGACCAGCGCGGTGGTCGCGGTCAGGGCACGGCCACCCGATTCTTCCTCGTCGCCCGCGTCGTCGACCGCCTCGGCGCCTTCCTCGGCCTCTTCCTGATCGACGACATTGATGCCCATGTCGGAGAGCATGGCCATCGTGTCTTCGATCTGCTCGGACGACACTTCTTCGGACGGGAGGACGGCGTTTAACTCGTCGTACGTGACGTAGCCACGAGCCTTGGCCGTTTTGAGCAGGCGTTTGACGGCGGCATCAGAGAGATCAAGGAGGGGACTATCGCGCTCGGGCGCATCGGCGGCGGGCTCGTCCGAACGCGGTGCTGCGGCGGGCGCGGCACGCTTGGGGGCGGCGTTGGTTTTAGTCTGCGGGGCGCGGCTCATACGGTGTTGCCTCTCGAGAGGTCTGGAAATAATTGCGATATCAAAGCAGCGTTCACGTCAACCGGTACGGGAGCCTCGGGCAGGCCAACTCGCGTGGCACAGCCGGGACCTCCGGGACGATAAGCGCGCGGTTCCCTCATATCGCAGCGACATCTTCTGTAGTGTGATCCAGGTCCTCCGGGCGCGCCAAGCGTTCAAACTCGGCCTGAAGTTCGCAGATGCGCTGAAAAGCATCTTCGCTGCGATCTTCATGCCAAGCCCGCTCCGCGGATTCGAGCGCCGCCTTCAACCCGACTTGCCGTTCGTGCAGCGTGAGGGCGTGGCGCCAGCCAGCTTCCACCTCAGCGTGCCCGGTACCGGGTTCGGCGAACCTGTGGCATCTATGCGTTACCGAACGATCGACGAGGTCGAGAACCGCGCCATGTCCAGTTTGCACCAAATGGGATCGCAACCCAGAGCTGTCAAGGGAATTGTCAAGTGAAACCGCAGCTAGGATGGCATCCCGCAACCTCGAAAGCACAGGTGCCAGGAACGTCACCCCCGATAAGGCTTCCGCGTGCTCGAGCACCAGCCACGAGTGGTTAATCAGTGTACGGATGAGGAGAAGTTCCCGGTATCCGGGACGGGTTTTGTCACCAGATACGAGAGAGCTGTTCAGGAGACTGGAGGACGCCAATGCATGGATCGGGGGCGTTCCTGGTGCGAAAGCCGGGCCACGCCCCCCGCTGTAGCCGCTGGGACGTCCGCCAAAGCCACCGCGCGCCGGTCCACCTGCGGGAACACCGCGGTAGGACGTTTGGCCGGGGTTGCGGCTTGTGGGGTACTGGCGGCCAAAGCCCGTTTCCCGCGACGGGCGAAAGGGCGCGGCGCGGTCAGCGCCCCAGGCGGTCTGAAGGCGGCGGCGCATGTCCTGTTCATAATGAGTGCGGACCGAGGCATCCTCGATCCGGGCCGTCAGCAGGCGGATCTGCTGTTCCAGCCGGGCACGGCGCTCGGGCGTCGACCAGTCGTCCTGCATCCACTCGCGATCAAACAGGACTTGCGCCAAGGGCTGGGCGGCCGCGAGGGCCGCCTGCAAGGCTTGCGGGCCTTGCTGGCGGATGAGGTCGTCGGGGTCGAGCCCGTCGGGTAGGAACGCAAATCGCACACTCATTCCGGGCTTCAGCATGGGAAGGACCGTGTCGATGGCCCGATGCGCGGCTTTCTTGCCGGCCGTGTCGCCATCAAAGCAGAGGATTGGTTCAGCGTGCATCCGCCATAGGAGGCCGATCTGCTCAGCGGTGAGGGCGGTCCCGAGCGGGGCGACGCTTTCGGCAAACCCGCCTTCGTTGAGCGCCACGACGTCCATGTACCCCTCGACCGCGATGACGCGATCCTTGTCATGCGCGGGGCCGCGTGCGGCGTGGGCATTATAAAGGTTATGGCCCTTATGAAACAGCGGCGTCTCGGGCGAATTGAGGTATTTGGCCGGAGCGTCGGGATCGAGCGCCCGGCCGCCAAAAGCGATTGTGCGGCCTTTCCAATCGCAGATCGGGAACATGACGCGGTGGCGGAAGCGGTCGTAGGGTTCGCGGATATCCTCACCGGCTATCAGCATGCCGGAGACCGTCATTTCCTCGACCGTGAAGCCCTGTTTTGTGAGGTGATCGCGCAGCGCCGTGCGAGAATTTGGTGCGTAGCCGAGGCGGAAGGCCTTGATCGTTTCGCGCCTGAGGCCGCGTTTTTCGGCGAGATAGCGGCGCGCGTCGGCACCGGCGGGGCCTGCCAACTGCTCTTCGAAAAACCCGACCGAGGCTTCGAGCAGCGCCGACAGGCGCTGGCGCTGATCGTACACCTCCTGATCGCGTGCTTCCGGCTTGGGAAGTGTCACGCCGGCTTCCGCCGCCAGCCGTTCGACGGCTTCGGGGAAGGTCAACCCCTCGGTTTTGATCAGGAAAGTGAAGATGTCTCCATGCTCACCGGAGGCGAAGCAGTGGTAGAAACCCTTCTGATCATTGACGAAGAACGAGGGCGTCTTTTCCATCTTGAACGGCGACAGGCCAGACCATTCCCGGCCCTTCTTTTTCAAGGCAACCTTGCGCCCCACCACCTGGCTCACGGGCAGGCGGCCTCGGATCTCATCGAGCAGGTGGGGCGAAAATCGCATGGTGCTCCTCAGCCGGTACTATCTGGCCCGGTGATGGGCGAACGCTAGGTGATTCGCGGTGCGGACCTGACGCCGGATCGGCACTGCCCCCGTTATTCACAGGTGGAGGGGCTTTACTTCAGGGCTTCTTTGAGGATGCCGCTCGCCTTGCCGAAATCCATGGACCCGGTGAAGCGCTCCTTGAGCGCGGCCATGACGCGGCCCATGTCCTTGAGTCCCTTGGCCTGGAGGGCGGCCACGGTTTCCGTGACGGCGGCGCGGATTTCAGCCTCGGTCAACTGCTGCGGCAGATAGCCTTCGATGACCGTGATTTCTTCGAGTTCCTGTGCGGCCAGATCCTCGCGGTTGCCCTGACGGTAGGTCGCAATGCTTTCGCGGCGCTGTTTGATCATCTTCTGCAGCACGGACAGGATTTCCTGATCGGTGATCTTGTCCACGCCCGAGGGCTTGCCTTGATCATCGATATGGGCGTTCAGGTCGCGGTCTTTGATGGCCGCATTGATAAGTCGCAGCGTGCCGAGGCGGCGCTTGTCGCCGGATTTCATTGCCGTCTTGATGTCGTCGGTGAGACGGGTGCGCATGGCCAAAGCTCCTCAGGTTAAGGAGGGTGTGTAGGATCATGGCTGGCAGGGGGCAAGACGGGCACTCGTGCTGGACGTCGATTGGCCGGTCGCGCGGGGCGCGGTCACAGCTGCGGCAAGGTGGCGGACGGTGAACGCGGTCGGAAGGCGGGATCGAACCGGCTGTTCCTTGATTTCACAGAGCACTTCCCCTAGGGTCCGGCCAAATTTTCAGGGGTCCAGACGCTCAATCCGTGGCCGCGCCAGCGCGCGGTCCGGCCTTCCGCGCGGCCCACGTCGATCCAACGAGGCCTGAGATGACCGCAACTACCCCCGCGCCATGGACCGACGCGCCGACCACGGCGCGGCTCGTTCTTGCCGACGGAACCGTGATCGAGGGCCAGGGCCTGGGCGCCGAGGGCAGCGCCGTGGGGGAGGTGTGCTTTAATACGGCCATCACGGGCTACCAGGAAATTCTCACCGACCCGTCCTATGCCGGTCAGATCATCACGTTCACGTTTCCGCATGTCGGCAATGTCGGCACGAACATCGAGGACACGGAAACATCCAACCTTGCTTCGCTGTCGGGCGTTCGCGGCTGCGTTCTGCGCGCTGCGATTACGGAGCCATCAAATTACCGGGCCGCCGAACACTTCGATTTGTGGCTGAAGGCGCGGGGTATTATCGCGATTTCGGGTGTCGATACGCGGGCGCTGACGGGCTTGATCCGTGAAAAGGGCATGCCGAACGGTGTGATCGCTCATAACCCATCGGGCAACTTCGACATCGGCAAGCTGAAGGCAGAAGCGGCGGCTTGGCCGGGACTTGTTGGGATGGATCTGGTTCCCGACGTGACGAGTGGGCAGAGTTACACTTGGGACGAGATGCGTTGGGTTTGGGGCGAAGGATATCCGCGCAATGCCTCCCCCGAATTCCATGTTGTGGCCATCGACTACGGGTTAAAGCGCAACATTCTGCGCTGTCTGGCCAATGCCGGGTGCAGGGTAACTGTCGTGCCGGCAACAGCGACGGCGGAAGAGGTTCTTGCGCGCCAGCCGGACGGCGTTTTTCTGTCAAACGGTCCGGGCGATCCGGCTGAAACCGGCAAGTATGCCGTGTCTCAGATCCAGAAACTCGTCGCGAGTGGAAAGCCGGTGTTCGGCATTTGCCTTGGGCATCAGATGCTCGGTCTGGCGCTGGGTGCGACCACGAAGAAAATGCATCAAGGGCATCATGGGGCCAATCACCCGGTCAAAGACTTCACCACGAACAAGGTCGAAATCGTTTCCATGAACCATGGCTTTGCGGTCGACCGGGCGTCGTTGCCGAAGGGTGTCATCGAAACCCATGTATCGCTGTTCGACGGCTCGAATTGCGGTCTGGCCGTGGAAGGTCAGCCCGTCTTTTCCGTGCAGCATCACCCCGAAGCGTCGCCGGGTCCGCAAGATAGTCACTACCTCTTTAACCGGTTCGCCAACTTCATGCGCGCGCAGAAGGGGGCTCCTCTCGTCAGCGAACGGTGATCCGCAATCGGGAGCGGCAAGTAGACTTGGCATGAAACATTTGCCGTCGCTGGTTGGGATGCTCCTGGGGTTGTTACCTTGCGCGATGGCCGCCGGGGTGGCGTTCGCCGAGAGTGGCGTGCATGCATTATGTCCATCGGCCGAGGCTCGACGCTTGCGCCGTTTACGATACCGGGCGATCGACGGGGACACGATCACTGACGAAGCTTGCTGCGGGTAGCGATGTGGTTGCAGCCCTTGCTCTTCCGCCGGTCGTCGATGTGCTGGTGCTCGGCGAGGCACACGACAATCCGCATCATCATAAAGCTCGGGTCGCGATCGTTGCCGCGCGGGCGAAGGCGATCGTGATGGAGCAGCTGCGCGCCGACCAGAACGGTGGGCTGGCCGCGTTCAACGATTTCAATCTCAAGGCAGCGCGGAGCGCGACGCTGCAGGAATTCAAGAGCAAGGTCGATTGGGCGACGGGCGGTTGGGACAAGTATCCTTACGATCCGCTGCTGAGTGCGGTGATCGCCGCGCAGGTGCCGGTGTACGCGGGCGACCCGTCGCGCGAGGTCATCCGCAAAACGGCGAAGGAAGGTTTCGAAGCGTTACCGCAGGCTGAACGCGCGCGGCTGGCGCTGGATCAATCGTTGGGCGACAAGTTCGACGCGGTGTCGGCTGAGGAAATCGAAGCCTCGCATTGTGGCATGCTGCCTAAAGCGGCCATCCCGCGCATGGCTTTTGCGCAGCGCTATCGGGACGCGCACATTGCGGACGTGACATTGGCAGCAAAGGCGGCGGCGGGGAGCGGTTCCGTCGTGCTGCTGACCGGCAACAACCATGCCCGGACGGATCGCGGCGTGCCTTGGTACATTCATGCCCGGGCCCCAGGGACGAAGGTCATCTCGGTCGCGTTCGTCGAGGTCGAGGCGGGGCAGAACGATCCGGAGGCTTATGTTCCGCGCGATCCGGATGGGGAGCCGGCCGCCGATTATCTCGTGCTGACGCCAACCATCGTCCGCGATGACCCCTGCGCGGGGTTTGCAAAGTAAACGCAGGCGGGGCCGTCAACCTTTCCCAGATTTAAGGACAGCCGGCCGTTGGTCCCGCGTATAAGACCGGCAAAAGTCATATAACTGGGAGGTTACCCGACGATGCGTGCTGTTGCTTTATCCGTGGCTGCCTTGGCCGTCGGGATCCTTCCGGCCTTGGCCGATGACAAATGCAAAAGCGAGGTTGAGGCGGCGTTCGTCAAGCAGCGGGCCCAGCCGGCGTTCCGTACCGTGGCGTCGGCGCAGACGCTCAATGGGCCGCTGATCCGAACGATCGATTTCATGGCGCCGGACGCGATCTACAACAAGATCGAAAGCCCGACGGAAGATGCTCCGGTCGAGACCATCGGGATCGGCAAGTGGGCTTGGGCGAACACGGAAGGCGGATGGGAAGAGCAGCCGCCGCACAACGCGCAGGTCGTGGCGCAGGAACGGGATGCGTACAAGGTGCCGCCGAAGGCCGCCGCAGATTTCGCGTGCCTGGGAACGGTGAAGTACGAGGGCAAGGATTTCGTCGGTTACGGCACGGCGGTGGCCAAGGATACCGACGGCATGGACGTCGTTACGACGGTTTATGTCGCGCCGGAAACGGGTCTGCCGGCGTTCTATGTCACCAAGTCGGCGAAGTCGGATGGGCCGGCGAAGTTCGTGGCCGCGTATTCGTATGAGGGCATCACGGTGACGGCGCCGAGCGAATTGCTGGCCGGATCGGAATCATCGGCCGACAAGAAGTAGGTTGCACCGTTGCGGTTGCCGTTGTGCTTTTTCACGTTCCATGGAGACGACGAGATGACGACTTTGATCCGCGGCGCGGTTGCCGTATTGGCTCTGGCTGCGACGTGTTCCACCGCGTCGGCCGATTGTACGCGGGAGGTGCTGCAGGCGTTCACGCGGCAGAGCAATTCGGACATGATGCGCAAGGTGTCGAACCTGATCGGCGAGCAGGGTCCGTTCACGATGACCGTCGAGTATCTGAAGCCGGATCGGATGCGCCAGGTTGTGACGACAGTGATCGAGCCGGACAAACCCACGGAGACGGTGCTGATCGGCAAGGAAGCCTGGTCGAAGACGGCCGGCGGGGCGTGGCAGAAGGTCGATCAGACGACGGCAGATCAGATCGTGAACTTCTTCAAGAGCACGCTGGCGGAGGTGTCGCAGGGCATCGGCAATTTCGACTGCATGGGTGCGGAAACGATCGAAGGCAAGCAGGTCCGCGCCTACAAGGGCATCGACGAACCGCCGCAGAAGACGCCGGAGCAGATTGAAGCTGAAAAGAAGGGTGAGCCGGTGCCTGAAACGCCGAAGAATGAGGCGGTGCGGGTCATTTATCTCGACGTCGAGACCGGGCTGCCGGCGCGGATCGTTTTTGCGCGGGAAGGGATGCTGGACAAGCCGATCTTCAAGGAGGTTTACAGCTATCCGACCGATCTGAAGATCGAAAAGCCGGCGCCCTGACGCATTTCAGCCGCAACGAATTTGTGACACAGCCCGGACCGCTCGGCGGCGCCGGGCTGTGTTGCGACTGGGGTTGCCGCGCCATGCCGGCGCCCCAAGGCGAAGCTCAGGCGCGAGACGTCGCGGCCTATAGCCAAATTGCCTGCCCTGACATATGAGTCGGCCCCGCCATGCCCAAACGCACAGATATCGACACCGTACTCATCATCGGAGCCGGGCCCATCGTCATCGGGCAGGCTTGTGAATTCGATTATTCCGGCACTCAGGCCTGCAAGGCCTTAAAAGCCGAGGGTTACCGGATCGTGCTGGTCAATTCCAATCCAGCAACGATCATGACGGACCCGGATCTGGCGGATGCGACCTACATCGAACCCATTACGCCCGATGTCGTCGCCCAAATCATCGCCGAGGAAAAGGCACTGCACCCAGGCAAAAAACTGGTGCTGTTGCCGACCATGGGTGGGCAGACCGCGCTCAACACCGCCCTTGCGCTCGAAAAGCAGGGCGTGCTGGCGGAAATGAATGTGGAACTCATCGGCGCGAAAGCCGAAGCCATCGACATGGCGGAGGACCGCAAACTGTTTCGCGAGGCCATGGATCGCATCGGCCTGGAAAGTCCGCGCGCGCTGATCGCGTCGTCGCCCGAAATCCGCAACGCAGACGGCAAGGTGATCGGCTACGATCGTGCGGCTGGTTTTGCCGAGGCCATGCGCGCGCTCGACACGATCGGCCTGCCGACGATCATCCGCCCCGCATTCACGATGGGCGGTACGGGCGGAGGCGTCTGTTACAATCGCGAAGAGTTCGAGACGATCGCCAAATCCGGTCTCGATGCGTCGCCCGTCGGTCAGATCCTGATCGACGAAAGCCTGATCGGCTGGAAAGAATATGAGATGGAGGTCGTCCGCGATAAGGCGGACAACGCCATCATCATCTGCTCGATCGAAAACCTCGATCCCATGGGCGTGCACACGGGCGATTCGATCACCGTCGCGCCGGCACTGACGCTGACCGACAAAGAATATCAGATGATGCGCGACGCCTCGCTGGCGGTTCTGCGCGAGATCGGGGTCGAGACCGGCGGGTCGAACGTGCAGTTCGCCGTCGATCCGGCGACCGGTCGGCTCGTCGTGATCGAAATGAACCCGCGTGTGTCGCGGTCCTCGGCCCTGGCCTCGAAGGCGACGGGCTTCCCGATCGCCAAGGTCGCCGCGCGTCTGGCCGTCGGCTACACGCTCGACGAACTCGAGAATGACATTACAGGCGGCGCAACACCCGCGTCCTTCGAGCCGACGATCGACTATGTCGTCACCAAGATCCCACGCTTTGCGTTTGAGAAGTTTCCCGGCGCCGACAGCACGCTGACGACGGCGATGAAGTCCGTCGGCGAAGTGATGGCGATCGGCCGCACGTTCGTCGAGAGCTTGCAGAAAGCCTTGCGGTCGATGGAGACCGGCTTGACGGGCCTGGATGATATCGAACTGGAAGGCTTGGGGTTGAGCGATGACAAAAATGTCGTGCGCGCGGCGTTGTCGCGCCCGGCCCCCGACCGGCTGTTGAAGGTCGCGCAAGCGCTGCGCATGGGGGTAGACCACGAGACGGTGCACGCATTTGCGAAATACGATCCGTGGTTCATCGCGCGGCTGCAGGAAATTATCGATCTGGAGGCGCGCGTGAAGGCGCATGGCCTGCCGACCAGCGAGCGGCAGATGCGGATGTTGAAGGCGGCTGGATTTTCGGATGCCCGGCTGGCCAAGCTGTCCGGACGGCCGGAAGCCGATGTCCGGCGCGCGCGGCACGACCTTGGGGTCACGCCTGTTTACAAGCGCATTGACACATGCGCGGCCGAGTTCGCATCGCCGACGGCCTATATGTATTCGACCTATGAGACGGGTCTTACGAGCGAGCCGGTTTGCGAAGCCAAACCTACGGATCGCGAGAAGATCATCATCTTGGGCGGCGGCCCGAACCGTATCGGGCAGGGTATCGAGTTCGATTACTGCTGCTGCCACGCCTGCTTCGCGCTGACGGCCGCCGGTTATGAGACCATCATGGTCAACTGCAATCCGGAGACTGTCTCGACCGATTACGACACGTCGGACCGGCTCTACTTCGAGCCGTTGACGGCGGAAGACGTGCTCGAAGTCATTCGCAAGGAACAGTCGAACGGGCGCGTCAAAGGCGTCATCGTTCAGTTCGGCGGGCAGACGCCATTGAAACTCGCCGGTCCGTTGGAAGAGGCGGGCGTTCCCATCCTGGGTACGTCACCGGATGCCATCGACCTTGCCGAAGACCGGGACCGGTTCAAGGCGCTGATCGAGAAGCTGGCCCTTAAACAGCCGGCCAGCGGCATTGCCGGCACGCCGGGTGAGGCTCGCGCCGTGGCTGACCGGATCGGCTACCCGGTTGTCATCCGACCGTCCTATGTTCTTGGCGGCCGGGCGATGGAAATCATCCATGACGGGGCCGAGATCGACCGCTACATCGCCAAACTGTCGGCGACGCTGAACAATCCATCGGAACTGATCGTGTCGCCGAAGCGACCGCTGCTGATCGATCGCTATCTGTCGGACGCGGTCGAAGTCGATGTGGACTGTCTCTGCGATGGCCAGGACACCTTCATTGCGGGCGTCATGGAGCATATCGAGGAGGCTGGAATTCATTCCGGTGACAGCGCCTGCTCGTTGCCGCCGCATTCGCTCTCCGACGAGGTTATTGCCGAACTTGGCGAGCAGACGCGCAAGCTCGCCCTGGCACTTGAGGTCAAAGGCCTCATGAACGTCCAGTTCGCGATCAAGGACGACGAGATCTATATTCTCGAAGTCAATCCGCGCGCGTCGCGCACGGTGCCGTTCGTGGCCAAAGTTATTGGCGAGCCGATTGCCGGTATCGCCTCGAAGATCATGGCCGGCCAGTCGCTGGCGTCCTTCGGTCTGAAGACGAAGAAGCTCGGCCATATCGCGGTTAAAGAAGCGGTGTTCCCCTTTGCCCGCTTCCCCGGCGTCGATCCGATTCTGGGTCCGGAAATGCGCTCGACGGGCGAGGTCATGGGCATCGACCGGGACTTTGCGATCGCTTTCGGCAAGAGCCAGATTGGCGCCGGTCAGAAGATGCCGATGGGTGGAACCGTCTTCGTTTCGGTCAAAGACCGCGACAAAGACCGAATCGTGGCGCCGCTGCGGGAACTGTCGGCCATGGGCTTCAAGATCGTCGCGACTCGCGGGACGCGGCGGCATTTGGAAGCCGAAGGCATCGCGTGCGAAATCGTCAACAAGGTCCTTGAGGGGCGGCCGCACATCGTGGATGCCATCAAAAACGGCGAAATCGCTCTGGTTTTCAATACGACAGAGGGTGCCAAGGCTTTGGCGGACAGCAAGGATATCCGGCGCACGGCCTTGCTTCACCACGTACCGTATTATACAACCTTGGCTGGGGCCGTTGCCGTGACCAAGGCCATAAAGGCCATGAAGTCCGACACCCTCAAGGTCGCGCCTCTGCAGGCCTACGTCGCGCGCGCGACCTGAAAGGGAAGCTTTGCCCGTTGATGAGGGTGCTGCGGAAACCGTGGCGCCCCGCGCGGGTTTCTACCCAAGTTTTTCCCGCGTAACGCGATTTCCACTAAGGGTGCTGGCCCTGCGGCCAGGCCAATCAGGAGACGTTAGCAATGTCGATGGATCGGGTTCCGATGACCCTCGAGGGGTACAAGAATCTCGAAGAGGAATTGCATCGCCTCAAAGCGTTCGAACGCCCGCGCATCATTCAGGCGATCGCGGAAGCGCGCGCGCATGGCGATCTGTCGGAAAATGCCGAGTATCATGCTGCCAAAGAGGCGCAGGGGCTGAACGAATTGCGCGTCGCGGAACTCGAGGACAAGTTCAGCCGGGCCGAAGTCATCGATCCGGCCGGGTTGTCGGGCGCCAACGTGAAGTTCGGCGCAACCGTCACTTTGATCGACGAGGATACGGAAGACAAGGTCCGGTACAAGATCGTCGGCGATCTCGAGGCCAGCGTGAAGGACGGTAAGATTTCGATCTCGTCCCCGATTGCGCGCGCGCTGATCGGCAAAGTCAAAGGCGACAGCGTCGAGGTGACAACACCGAAGGGTTCGCGCTCGTATGAGATCTTGAAGGTCGAGTGGAAGTAACCGGCGATCGGCCGGCAAGGTCGGCGCGGGCGCGGCGGCGGACGTCTGGAGAGCAGCAGACCGATGACCGTTCCCGATCCGCCGGCCGGTGTGTCCGAATCCGGAGCGCCTCAGTCCGACCGCGCGTTCGATTATCCTGGCTTTCGCTATTATTGGGTTGGCCGATTTCTGCTCGTCTTCGCCATCCAGGTATTGAGTGTTTCCGTCGGCTGGCAAATCTACGACCAGACCCGTGATCCGTTTCTTCTCGGGCTTGTCGGGCTGGTGCAGTTTCTGCCCGCGCCGGTGTTGGTGCTGGTGACGGGATCGGTCGCCGACCGTTACAACCGGCAGTTCATCATGGCGGCCTGCATGGCGGTTGAAGGGCTGTGCGCGCTGGCGTTGCTGACAATCCTGCACTCGGGCACGACGCAGGTGTGGCCGGTGTTCGCGGTTCTCTTTGTGTTCGGGATCGCGCGCGCTTTCATGGGGCCCGCCGTACAGTCGCTGCTTGCCAATCTGGTGCCGCAGTCGGCGCTGGCCAATGCCATTGCCCTCAACTCGTCGAGTTTTCAGGTCGCGACGATCGTCGGACCGACCGCCGGAGGATTGCTGTATGGCGTGTCCTCGGAACTTTCCTATTCGGTGTCCATCCTGTTCTTTATCTGCGCGGGTTTGCTGACATTGATGATCCCGAAAACAGGTCAGCGCAGTTCTTCGCAGCCCGTGTCGAGCGAGGCTTTGTTTGCGGGGTTCCGATATATTTGGAGCCAGCCGATCGTGCTTGGTGCTTTGTCGCTCGACATGGTGGCGGTGATGCTGGGTGGGGCGACCGCATTGCTGCCTGTATTCGCCCGCGATATTCTCGATGTGGGGCCGTGGGGGCTTGGCGCGCTGCGGTCGGCAGTTGGGGTTGGGGCCCTGCTGATGAGCCTGTGGCTGGTCAACAATCCGGTGCGCGACCACGCGGGGATCACGATGTTCGCGGCGGTCGGGGTCTACGGTCTGGCCATCGTCGTGTTCGGGATGTCGACGCTGGTGTGGCTGTCGGTTGTGGCGCTCATCGTGATGGGGGCGGCCGATATGGTGAGCGTGTTCATCCGGCAGACGCTGATCCAGCTCAAGACGCCCGACGAATTGCGGGGCCGTGTCAGCGCGGTGAACATGACTTTCATCGGTGCTTCCAACGAACTCGGCGAGTTCCGCGCCGGGAGCATGGCGGCCGGCTTCGGTACCGTGCCGGCGGTTCTCATCGGCGGGGCGGGCGCGCTGATTACGGCTGCACTCTGGGCGCGACTTTTTCCCGAACTCAGAACCGTCCGGCATCTCGACCGGATGGGTTGAGTGTTCAGCCAGCGTCTCGGTCGCCGGCCGGGGGAACACCCGGCGCCAGCTTGGCCCGCCTGATGGCCAGCGTCGTTTTCACACTGGCGACGTTGGGGACCGCCGTCAGGTCCTTCAGGATGAAGTCCTGGAACGCAGAGAGATCGCGGGCGACACATTTCAGGATGTAATCGCTTTCGCCAGACAGCATGTAGGCCTCGCGCACGATCGGCCAGCCCAGGACGCGATTTTCGAACGTGCGCAGGTCGTTTTCCGATTGATTGTGCAGGCCGACCATGGCGAAAGCCGTCAATTCGAAGCCCAGTGCGCGCTCGTCGACGAGAGCCGTATAGCCGCTAATGACGCCGGCTTCCTCGAGGGCTCGGACGCGGCGCAAGCACGGAGGTGCAGAGAGCCCAACTTTGCCGGCGAGCGCCACGTTGGTGAGCGATCCGTCGGCCATGAGTTCTTTCAGGATGCGCCAGTCGGTGCTGTCGAGTTTGCGGGGCATGGGGCCGGGGAAGGTCGAATCCGATCGACCGATTATGTCTGTGTTGGCCTTTGCAGGGAAATGAAATTGCCGACGTGCGCGACACGCGCCCGCTGGACAGCCCGCACGGTTGCCCGCACTTTGCAGCCATGACGCCTGATCCAGCATCCGACCGCCCGCGCCCGACCGACCGTCCGCTAGCCGGACTTGCCTGCTGGATCATCAGCGAGGCCAAGGCGGGCATGGACACGCAAACCCGCGGTCTGGCGGACGCGCTGGGTGTTGATTACCAGATGAAGCGCGTCAGGCTGGACGGGGTGAAGAAGTGGACGGCGCCCTGGGGCGGTGTGCCGAGGCAGGCGGCGTTCGGTTCGGTGGGGTCGGCGTTTCATCCTCCCTGGCCGGCGCTGGCTATTGCCACGGGACGAGCGTCCATTCCGTATCTGAGAGAGTTGCGGCGGCAGGCTGGTCCATCAGTGTTCACCGTGGTGTTGCTCGATCCGCAGACCGGGCCGGGAACCGCGGATTTCATCTGGGTGCCGGAACACGATCGGCGACGGGGGGCGAACGTTTTTACGACGCCGACGTCGCCACATGGGTTTTCGGCGGAGCGAATTGCAAGCTTGCGGGCGCACGTGCCGCCGGAGATCGCCGCGTTGCCGCAGCCGCGGGTCGCGGTATTGCTGGGGGGAAAGAACGGGTCGTACCGCTTCAGCGCTGCCGATGACAAGCGTTTCCAGGCGGCCTTGCGGTCGCTGGCAGCTCTTGGGGCGTCGTTCATGATCACGCCGTCGCGGCGGACCCATCCGCGACTGCTTGAGGTAACAGAAGAAGCCACGAGCGGGGCGCCGCGTTTGCTTTGGGATGGAACAGGCGCCAACCCCTATCCTGATTTTCTGGCACACGCGGACGCTTTCGTCGTCACGGCCGACAGCGTCAACATGACGGGCGAGTGCTGCGCGACGGGGCGGCCGGTTTACGTTTTTCATCCGACGGGGGGGAAGGCGAAATTTCAGCGGTTCCACGCGCGGCTCGCCGGTCTCAACGCGACGCGGCCGCTGCCGGATGTCGTCGAGAGGCTGCCCCGGTGGAGCTATTCGCCGATCGATGCGACGGGGCTCATCGCGCGCGAGATCGAGCGGCGGTTCGTGAAGCGGCGGACCTGGGCGAGGGCACCGACGGCATGAAAAATGCCGCGCGAACGCGGCATTTTCTGTTCTCTATGGGAATGAGCTAGAGCGCAGCGCCGCCGAATTCGCCGACGATCTTGCACGGAACCGCCTTGGCTACGAGGGCCTTGCACATCTTGCGGGCTTCAGCCTCCGATTTCACGGGGCCTGCCATCAGATTGTACACGACCGTACTGCCATCGACGGACAGTGAGTAGCGCGGCTCCAGGTTCTTGAACTTGTCGGCGTGCGTTTCCGACAGGAGGTTCCAGCTCAATTTCAAGCTGTCCAGCGATGACCCGGAGGCGATTTGAACGCCGACGGGCTTGGCGGCGGGCGTCACGACAGGGGCGCCGAACGGGGGAGCGGCCGCCGGTGTGGCGGCGGGTGTCGCGGCGGGTTGAGGCGCCGTCGCGGGCGCGGGTTTGACGCTGCCAGTTTCAAGCGCGGGCTTGGCATTCAAAATCTTCGCGTCGGCGATCCGCTTGGCGGCTGATGCAGGCGGGGCGACGGGCTGCGTGAGTGCAGGGCTCACGTCGGCACGAGGTGAAAGAGGGGCATTGACGGGCGCGCTGTCGAGACGCAAGGCGGGCGGAGGGGCGTTGGGGTCCGACGCCGGTATGGGCTGAACCATCGGCGCGCCGAGAGCGGCCAGCCGCTCAAAGATGACTTTTTGCTGTGATGTGGCCTCAGTCACGGTGGTGCGGATATCAGCCACGTCGCGGCGCAGCCCGTCGACCTCGCCGCGCAGGGTTTCGATCTCGGCGACGGCGCTGCGTGCGCCCGTGTCGATGCGGGCCACTAGGTCGGGTCTGAGCAACACGACGGCGAGGTAGGCGACGGCGGTTACCGCTGCCACGCCCCATAGCGCGGCTCCAAGCGAGACCGGCGATCGGTTGCGGCGCGCGCGTGGGGCCCGTTCGTGGTGCGGCTCGAAGGCGGGTTCCAGCGGGTGGTCAAATCGGCCGGCCGCGGGTCCTGGCTGCTGCGATGGTCCTAGCGCCGGGCCGGCGGCGTAGGCCGGCGGCAGCGGCGGTGGCACCGGTGGGTAGGGGTTGTGCAGCTGCGACATGCTCTAAAACCCTCGAAAAAATAGGCCTTTCGCGGATTGCTGCTTGAGTCGGTCCGGGCGGTCAACGCACCCGGCGCCAACGTTAACGAGGGGCTGTGGACGACGTCCCATCGGTCACGACAACGGCTGAAGATATGCAATTCAGGGTTGCATCACTCGGTTCCGTGCAGCGCGCGGGGGCGAATCCGGGCACGTTGCGGCGGTGGGCCGGGTTGGTGTTTCGCCTTCCCGCCGTCATGGGGTTGGGATAGCTCGTCGGCGGTATGCTCCTTGCAGAACTGGATCGCGGTGCGGTTTCACCGCCGCCGTCCTTACAGAAGGTTGCACTGATTTCTCATGGCTAACGCAGCGCCGCTGATCGTCATTCTTGCCGCCGGCAAAGGCACGCGCATGAAATCGGCGCTGCCGAAGGTCCTGCACCAGGTCGCCGGGCGGTCGATGCTCGGCCACGTTCTGGCGCTGGCCACCACGGTGTCCGGGGCCGAGATCGCAGTCGTGGTCGGGCCTGGCATGGACGAGGTGCGCAACGAGGTGGGGCGCATTGCGCCGGCCGCGGATGTGTTCGTGCAAGAGCGGCAGGCTGGCACCGCCGATGCGGTGCTCGCTGCTCGCCCGGCTCTGGAGCGGCACGGCGGCGATGTGATCGTTCTCTACGCTGATACTCCATTGATCGAAGCCGAAACGTTGCAATCGTTACAAGCGGCGCTCGATGCCGGGGCTGGCGTGGCCGTCCTGGGTTTTGAAGCCAAGGATCCGACCGGATATGGCCGCCTGATCACCGTCGGCGGCAACACGCTGCTTGCTATTCGAGAGCATAAGGATTCGAGCCCTGAGGAGCGCAAGATCACGTTGTGCAATTCGGGCGTGCTGGCGTTTCGCCTCCCCGATCTGCTCGGTGTGCTCGGTGGAATTGGAAATGCGAACGCCAAGGGCGAATACTACCTGACCGATGCGATTGAGATCGCGCGCTCGTCCGGGGCACGCGCGAGCGTCGTGCGTTGTCCTGAAGACGAGGTGATCGGCGTGAACTCGCGGTCGCAACTGGCGGTGGCCGAACGCATCTGGCAGGACCGTGCGCGCCAGAAAGTCATGCTCGAAGGTGTGACGCTGATTGCGCCGGAGACAGTGTTTCTCAGTCATGACACCGTGTTCGGTCGCGATGTCACCGTCGAACCGCATGTCGTGTTTGCGACCGGCGTGACGGTTGGCGACGGCGTGGACATCAAATCTTTCTGTCATCTCGAAGGGGCCGTCATCGGCGCCAACGCTCGCGTTGGCCCCTATGCACGTCTCAGACCCGGTGCGGCGCTGGGACGTGACGTCCACATCGGCAATTTCGTCGAAGTGAAAAATGTTTCGGTCGGCACGGGTGCCAAGGCCAATCACCTCGCCTATCTCGGAGATGGGACGGTTGGGGCCGGCGCCAACATTGGCGCGGGCACGATCTTTTGCAATTACGACGGCTTCTTCAAGCACAGAACCGAAATCGGCGCGGGCGCTTTCATCGGATCGAATACGTCGCTGGTCGCGCCAGTGAAGATCGGAGACGGCGCATACGTCGGCTCCGGCAGCGTTATTACCAAGGACGTCGCCGCGGGTGCACTGGCCACAGAACGTTCGGCGCAGGAGGAGCGGCCGGAATGGGCGGCGAAGTTCCGCGCTGTCATGGCGCGCCGGAAGGCGGCCAAGACATGAGACAACGGTTCGCAACACAGTTTGATTTGTCGTCGCCAGCGACGCATCGCCTATTCATCTGATCTCCAGGACGACAGGAAAGCGCGCATGTGCGGCATCGTCGGAATTCTCGCAAACAAGCCCGTGGCGATCGATCTCGTCGATGCGCTGCGGCGGCTCGAATATCGCGGCTACGACAGCGCCGGGATCGCGACGCTGGAGAATGGGCATCTCGACCGCCGGCGGGCGGAAGGCAAGTTGCGCAATCTGGAACTGCGCCTGCACGAGCAACCACTGCAGGGCCATGTCGGCATCGGGCATACGCGCTGGGCCACGCACGGGCGGCCGACGGAGCGCAACGCGCATCCGCACATGAGCGCCAAGGTCGGAGTGGTGCATAACGGGATCATTGAAAACTATCGATCGCTCAAGGCCGAACTGACGGCGGCCGGGCACGTCTTTGAAACCGACACCGACACAGAAGCCGTCGTCCACCTGGTAACGCACGAACTGGACAAGGGGCTGGAACCTATTGCCGCCACGAAGGCGGCGCTGTCGAAGCTGCAGGGTGCGTTCGCGCTGGGGATCATCTTTGCCGGTCACGACGATCTCATGATTGCGGCGCGCAAGGGCAGTCCGCTGGCGATCGGCTATGGCACGGGCGAAGTTTATCTGGGTTCGGATGCGATCGCACTGGCCCCCTTTACCGACACCATCACCTATCTCGACGAGGGTGACTGGGCGGTGATGCGGCGTTCCGGCGTTGAAATCTATGATGAGGCCGGCCGCCGCGTCGATCGGCCGAAAATCAAATCGGTGGCGAGCGCTCTGCTCGTCGATAAAGGCAACCACCGCCACTTCATGGCCAAGGAAATCCATGAGCAGCCGGAAGTGGTCAGCCATACGCTGGCGAATTATCTCGACATGGGGGCGGGCACCATCGCGTTCCCGGATCTTGGCATCGACTTGGCGAAGGTCCCGCGGGTCACGATCTCGGCCTGCGGGACGGCTTACTATGCCGGCCTCGTCGCCAAATACTGGATCGAGCGGTATGCGCGCGTGCCGGTCGAGATCGATATTGCATCGGAGTTTCGCTATCGCGAGGCGCCGCTGGTCGAGGGCGGGCTGGCGGTGTTCGTGTCGCAATCGGGCGAGACGGCGGATACGCTGGCGACACTGCGCTACTGCAAGGCGGGCGGGCAGCGGATCGTGGCGATCGTCAACGTGCGCACATCGTCAATCGCGCGCGAGAGCGACGCGGTGCTGCCGACGTTGGCTGGACCGGAAATTGGCGTCGCGTCCACGAAAGCATTCTCGTGTCAGTTGTCGGCGCTGGCGTGTCTTGCCATCGCGATTGGCCGGGCCAAAGGAACGATTACACCGGAGAAGGAAGGCGAACTCGTCAAGGCGCTGATCGAAGTGCCGCGATTGATGTCGTCGATGTTGCACTCCGAGCAGCAATATGAGGATCTGGCGCAATATCTCTCGAAAGCGCGCGATGTTCTCTTTCTCGGCCGCGGGATCAACTATCCGCTGGCGCTCGAGGGGGCGCTGAAGCTGAAGGAAATTTCCTATATTCACGCCGAAGGCTACGCGGCGGGAGAACTCAAGCACGGGCCGATCGCGCTCATTGACGAGAATGTGCCTGTTATCGTGGTGGCGCCCGACGATGATTTGTTCGAAAAGACTGTTTCCAATATGCAGGAGGTGGCGGCGCGCGGCGGTCAGATCATTTTGATTTCCAATGCGCCGACAGAGAAATGCGGCTGCAAACTGGTGGCCCACATCAAGGTGCCGACGGGCCACGACTTTGCCAATCCGCTGCTGTACGCGGTGCCGATCCAACTTATCGCCTATCATACGGCCGTCTTCATGGGCACGGACGTGGATCAGCCGCGCAACCTCGCCAAGTCGGTCACGGTCGAATAGGGCGGCGCGGTCAGCCGGCCGTTAACCGTTGCAATCCGGCCGCAGACATGGGGCTTCAGCAGGTCCGTCACGAGGCTGTGCGGGTCGTGCCGTAGAATTGCCACCCGCGAGCGCTTGACATAGAAGGTGGCCCAGATTCTTTGTCCGTGTGCAGCGTGCTGAACGCCGGGGGATGACGAGAAGCATGCATGCCAAGCGATTGTTGCTCGCAGCCGGGTGTACGGCTGCCATGCTCGCTGTGCCGGCCGTGGTCGAGGCGCAGACGGTGCCTGCGGCGCCCGCGGCAGCGCAGAAGACGTCGGCAAACGGTGTGAAAGCCTATGAAGCCGGGGCTAAGGCCTATGAAGCCGGCAAGTATGCTCCCGCGATCCAGTCACTGTCGTCGGCGCTGTCGACCGGCGGACTTTCGAGCCAGCAAATGGCCAAGGCGCTTTATTATCGTGGCGCAGCTTACCGCAAGACCGGCAAGTCAGCGCAGGCGATTTCCGACCTCACATCTGCGGTTTGGTTGAAGAACGGCCTCAGCGATGCCGATCGCGCGGCGGCCACCGAGCAGCGGCAGGGCGCCTACAAGGAAGCTGGGCTCGGGACGGGGGCTGCGGTTGGGGCGCCGCCGCTGGATGCGCCGGTGGCAGCTCCGGTCGCAACACCGGCTGCGGCGCCGGTTGCAGTCGATGCGGCGACCTCATCGTGGGCGGCGACGAGCGCCAAGGGTGCGGCCGAGGCTTCGGTGCCGAACCTGCCGACGGCGGCATCCGATTCAGGTTTTGTTTCGGCGCCGAGCGCGCCGTCGCTTTCGGCAATGCCACAGGGAGAAGGGTCGGCCGAGACGTCGGCCAGTGCCCCGCTCGGCGGCGTCGGCACGGCGATGAGCAATGCGGGAAGCGCGGTGACAGGGTTCTTCGGCAATATGTTCGGCGGGGGCGGCAATAGTGCCACGGGCGCGCCATCGGCCGATGTTGCGACTGCGGCGGCTGCGCCCGAGGCTGCAGCGCGGCCATCTCCCGCGGTGCCGGCGGCGGCCGACTGGGGTGCTGCGACCAGCGTGCAGTCAGGGACCACGCCGACGGCACCAAAGGCCGTGAAGAAGCCCAAGACGGCGGCCGTCGATCCCTCGCGCGCCGCGGCTTCGGGTAAATACCGTTTGCAGGTCGGCATCGTGCGGTCGCGGGAGGAAGCCGAACAGATCACGGCTCGGCTCAGAAGCGAGCACAGTGCGGCCATCGGAGCGGCCGCACCGGCGATCGACGAAGTGGCCTTCGGCAACAATACGTTCTACCGGGTGCAAGTCGGTCCTTATGCCAGTGCGGCCGAACCTGGACAGTTCTGTTCGGCGCTGAAGCCGAAGGGATTTGACTGCCTCGTCGTCTCGAAGTGAACCCGCGGCCGGGCACTGACCTGTTGCAGCCGTTGACGCGGGCAGCCATGCGCCGCACCATGGCGCGATGAGCAGCGACACCCCCGATACGCCATCGCCGCAAACCACCGCAACCGATCGCGACGGAATGTTGGCGGAAGGGCTGAAACGTCTCGCGCACGAGGACGAAGCGGTGCCGCTCCGGCTCGGCGCGCGCATCCGTAACTACTTTTTGACCGGGATTATCATCGTCGGCCCGGTGGCGGTGACGGTGTACCTGATCAAATGGTTCATTGAATTTGCCGACGACTATGTGAAGCCGCTCATCCCATCGATTTATTTGCCGGAAACGTATCTGCCGTTCGCGATTCCCGGCATCGGGGTTTTATTCGGCGTGGTCGGCTTGACGCTGATTGGCTTTCTTGGCGCAAATCTGCTCGGCCGCTCGTTGATCTCGGGCGGCGAGATGATCCTCGACCGCATGCCGATCGTGCGCAACGTGTACCGCGCGCTGAAGCAGATTTTCGAGAGCGCGGTGACGGCGACCGACAGCAAGCGGGCGTTTCAAAAGGTCGGTCTCATCGAGTTTCCATCGAAGGGGTTGTGGTCGATCGTCTTCGTGACGGGCGAGGCCGGGGGAGAAGTCGCGGCGGCAAAACCGGGCGGTGAAGTCGATCTGGTCGCCGTGTTCATGCCGACAGGAATCGTGCCGCCGACGGGCTTTGTCTGCTTCGTGCCGCGCCGCGATGTGATGCTGCTGAAGCTGAGCGTGGAGGATGCGGCCAAAATCGTCATCTCGGGCGGCATGGTGACACCCGATCAGCAGGTGGCGCGTTTGCGCAAGCTGGCCGATGGCGCGAAGCCGGCGGCTTAGGCCGCGCGAAACAGGCGAACGGCTTCGTCGCATTCAAACAGATAGAGTAGCGTGCGCAGGGCGCGTCCGCGGGGCGAGGCGAGAGCGGGATCGCGCTCAAGGATCATCGTGGCGTCGTCGCGGGCTGCGGCAAGGAGCATGGGAAAGCCGGGCACGTCGGCGATGCGAAACTCCGGCAGCCCGCTTTGTCGCGCGCCCAAGACTTCGCCACCGCCGCGCAACTCCAGGTCTTTTTCCGCGATGGCGAAGCCGTCTTCGGTCGTCTCCATCATGGCGAGGCGCTCTTTGGCTGTCTCTCCCAGCGGCTGGGCGTAGAGCAGCATGCAGAAACTCTCGCGCGAGCCGCGCCCAACTCGGCCGCGCAACTGATGCAGCTGGGCAAGGCCGAAGCGCTCGGCGTGTTCGATGACCATGATGTTGGCGTTGGGAACGTTGACGCCGACTTCGATCACGGTTGTGGCGACCAGAATTTGCAGCTGGTTTTTGGCAAAGGCCTCCATGGTGGCATCCTTGGCGGCTGCCGCCATGCCGCCGTGCAGGAGGCCGACACGAGCGCCGAAAATCTGCTGCAGGTGCGCGTGACGCTCTTCGGCGGCGGCCAGTTCTGTGATTTCTGAGGATTCAATCAGCGGGCAGACCCAATAGACTTGAGCTCCTTCGGCCAGTTGCACGCGGATGCGGTCGATGAGCTTTTCCATGGCGTCCGTCGGAACGGCCTTGGTGACGATCGGTTTGCGGCCGGCGGGTTTCTCGGTGAGCTTGGAAACGTCGAGATCGCCATAGTGGGTCATGAGAAGTGTGCGCGGGATCGGCGTCGCGGTCATGACGAGCATGTTGGCGCCGCCTTCGCGGCCCTTCATCTGCAGGGCCAGACGTTGGTGAACGCCGAAGCGGTGCTGTTCGTCGATGACGGCGAAGGCAAGATCACGGAAGACCACGTCGTCCTGGAACAGGGCGTGCGTACCGATAAGAATGTCGATGTCGCCGTTGCGGAGAGCATCGAGCAGATGGTCGCGCGGCTTGCCTTTCTCGCGTCCCGTCAACAGGGCTATGCGCAGGCCAGCGGCGTCGGCGAGCGGCGCGATCGTTTCCAGGTGCTGGCGGGCCAGGACTTCCGTTGGCGCCATCAGGGCGGCCTGGGCACCGGCTTCCACGGCGATGGTCATAGCCATCAGCGCGACGATGGTCTTGCCGGAACCGACGTCGCCCTGCAGCAGGCGCAGCATGCGTTTTGGAGCGTTCATGTCGGCTGCGATTTCTGACAGCGCGGTCTTTTGCGAGTTTGTCAATGCGAACGGCAGCGCGTCGATGAGCTTTGAGCGGATGCGGCCATCGCCGCGCACGGATCGGCCGCGCTGCGCCTTGAAGCTCTGGCGGACGATGCCGAGCGCCAGCTGATTGGCGAGCAATTCGTCGTAGGCGAGACGTTGCCAGGCGGGCGATGAGGGCGAAACATCACTTGAGTCGGCGGGTAAATGGATGTGCTGCACAGATTGGGCAAAACCATCCCATCGGCGCGCCTTCAGCCACGCCGGATCTTGCCATTCCGGGAAGTTGGGTACGAGGCAGGCCGCCTGGCGCACGGATTTGAGGATCACCTTGGCGGACAATCCGGCCGTCAGAGGATAGACGGGTTCGAGCAACGGCAGGTCGGCGCGATGATCCTCATCAACGATGTAGTCGGGATGCGCCATTTGAAGAGTGTCGCCGTATTTCTCGGCGCGGCCGGACACATATCGGATTTCGCCGATCGGCAACTGGCGCTCGATGAAACTAGGCTCGGCGCGAAAAAAGATGAGGTCGAGGCGGCCCGTGTCATCCTCGGTGGCGATTTTGTAGGGCACTTTGGCGTTCCCGCGCGGCGGGGCCTTATGCTTCAGAACGCGCACCTTCAGAGTGACGATCGTGCCGGGAATGGCCTCGGCGACGGAGGGCTCGGCCCGCCGATCAACCACGCCGGTCGGCATGTGCCAGACAAGATCGAGCACCCGCGCATCCCGCACGCCCGGCGGCAATCGCAGAGCTTTCTTCATCAGCACGGCAAGACGCGGGCCGATGCCTTTCAGCGTTTCGACCGGTGCAAAGAGGGGTATGAGTTCGTTGGGCCGCATGGGGCTCCGGTCGAGGGTGGACGGTGCTGGCTGCCGGGCCAGCGCGCGACGGCCGGCCCAAAGAGGCGCGGCATTTCATCGTCTGCGACGGCCGGGCCCCGCGTGGTCTAGCCGGAACCCTGGCCGGAGGCTATAGAACCGGCACGGGAACTTGAGTTCCGGCCTCGCCAATCAGCTTCCGTTCGACGCCCGACGGAGCAAAGCGATCCGGTATGAAGGCGTCAAGCGTTCTCGCTCAAAACCCCACAAGGACATGGCGCCGGTCATGGAAGCTTCTCTCGATAGCGACGAAATGGAACTGCGGCGACGGCGGGCCCTATGGCGCGCGACGCATCGCGGGACCAAGGAACTCGATATCCTTCTGGGCACTTATGCGGCAAATCGGCTGGCGGCAATGGACACGGCCGAGTTGGCGCGGTTTGAACAATTCCTGCTGTTGCAGGAGGCGGAACTCCAGGCGTGGCTTTTGTCGCCAAAGGCGGCCGACGATGTCCCGTTTGCCGACATCGTCAATTCGGTCCGCGCATTTCACGGCATGTCCGCGGTTTGATGACGAGATAAGTTGCTCCTGATGACAGTTAAGCACGACACAATCCTGTGTGGCGTTCCCGAAGGCCTCGATGCGCTGGTTTTAGCCGGGCTCGTGCAGGAAGCCGGGAGTTCGGCCGGAGCGGGTCTGCACCTGCACATCGCGCGTGACGATCGCCGCACGGAAGAGATCGAACAGGCGCTGCGATTCTTTGCGCCGAAGGTGAAGGTGATCCCGTTTCCGGCGTGGGACACCGTTCCTTATGATCGCGTCAGCCCGAATAGCGATATCATCGCCAAGCGCATCACGGCGCTGGCGAGGCTGGCGCACGGCGGGCGCAAAGATCCCACCATCGTTTTGACGACCGTCAACGCCGTGCTGCAAAAAGTGCCGCCGCGCCAATTCATCAAGAACGCGATGAAAAGCATGGCGCCAGGCCAGCGCATCGACATGGGTGAGCTGACGAGGCGGCTGGCGCTTGCCGGTTATACGCGTTCGTCCACGGTCATGGAGCCGGGCGAATTTGCGGTGCGCGGCGGCATCCTCGACCTCTTCTCACCGGGGCGGCAGACGCCGATCCGCCTGGATTTCTTTGGCGACACGATCGAAAGCATCAAATCGTTCGACATCGAGACGCAGCGTTCACTGAAGCCGGTGCCCAAGGTCGTACTGATGCCGGTTTCGGAGGTCGCATTCGGTGAACACGCGATTGCGCTGTTCCGGCGGCGCTACGTGGAATTGTTCGGGGGCGCGACGGGAGACGATCCGCTGTACGAAGCCGTCAGTGCCGGCCGCCGGTTCCAGGGGCAGGAACACTGGTTGCCCTTCTACCACGAGAAGTTGGAAGCGCTTTTCGACTATATGCCGGGTGTGAAGGTTTCATTCGATCATCATGCCGAAGACGTTGTGAAGTCGCGGTTCGAACAGATCGGCGAACATTACGAAGCGCGTGTCGAGGGGCTGGAAAGCAAGACCTTCGGCGCCGAACCCTACAAGCCTGTGCCGCCAGAGCAGTTGTTCCTTGATGCCAAATCGTGGGGGCAGGCGCTCAGCGGGCACGAAATCGTGCGGCTGACGGCGTTCGAGCAGTCGGAGGGTCCGAACGTCCGATCGCTGCACGCCAAGAAGGGCAAGACGTTCGCACTCGAGCGGCAAAATCCAGACATCAATGTCTTCGACGCGGTCGTCGACACCATTCGTGCGCTGCAAGCCTCCAAGCGGCGAGTCATGGTCGTCACGTGGACGCCGGGCGCGCGTGAACGGCTCAGCCACCTGTTGGCCGAGCATGGTCTCAAAGACGTGCGCAAAGTCGAAAGCTATGACGAAGCCTTGGCGCTGCCGGGGGATGCAACAGCGCTCGGCGTGCTGGGGATCGAAGAGGGCTTTGAGACGCCGACGCTCGCCGTCATCGGCGAACAGGATATTCTGGGCGACCGGCTGGTGCGTCCGCGGCGCAAGCCGAAGCGTGCGGCCAGCGTTCTAACGGAAGCGACGAGCCTGTCGGTCGGCGATCTTGTTGTCCATGCCGACCATGGCATCGGGCGGTTCGCAGGGTTGAAGACCATCACCGCGCTGGGTGCGCCGCACGACTGTCTGGAACTGATCTATGCCGGCGGTGACAAGCTCTATCTGCCGGTTGAAAACATCGAGCTTCTGTCGCGCTTCGGATCGGACGAGGGCGATGGGCAACTCGATCGACTGGGTGGCGGCGCGTGGCAGTCGCGCAAGGCGCGGCTGAAAAACCGGCTGCGCGAGATCGCCGGCGAACTGATCAAGATCGCGGCGCTGCGGCAACTCAAAGAGGCACCCGCCGTATCTCCGCCGGCCGGCGCGTGGGATGAATTCGTTGCGCGCTTCCCCTATGAAGAGACCGAGGATCAGGCGCTGAGTATCGAATCCGTGCTGGCCGATCTGGCATCCGGACGGCCCATGGACCGGCTCGTGTGTGGCGATGTCGGGTTCGGCAAAACGGAGGTTGCCTTGCGGGCCGCGTTCGTCGCCGCGCTGAATGGCATGCAGGTGGCCGTCGTGGTGCCGACGACACTGCTGGCACGGCAGCATTTCAAGACGTTCTCGGATCGCTTTCAGGGCCTGCCCGTCAAGGTCGCGCAGGCCTCGCGCCTCGTCTCGACCAAGGACCTTGCCGACGTCAAGGCAGGGCTCAAGGCCGGCACGATCGACATCGTGGTGGGCACGCACGCGCTTCTGGGCAAGGCGATCGAATTCGCGCGCCTGGGATTGATCGTTGTCGACGAGGAGCAACATTTCGGCGTGACGCACAAGGAGCGGTTGAAGAAGCTGCGCGAGGATGTGCATGTGCTGACGCTGTCGGCGACGCCGATCCCGCGCACATTGCAACTGGCGCTGACGGGCGTGCGCGAACTCTCGCTCATCACCACGCCGCCGGTTGACCGACTGGCGGTGCGGACGTTCATTTCTCCGTTCGACCCGGTCATTCTCGCCGATGCGCTGAAGCGCGAGCGGGCCCGCGGCGGGCAGAGTTTTTATGTCGTGCCACGCATCGCCGATCTCGACGAGGTGGCCGAGTTCTTGCGCGAAGTGGTGCCGGATTTGAAGGTTGCGCGCGCGCACGGGCAGCTGACGCCGACGGAACTCGAAGATATCATGACGGCCTTCTACGAAGGGCAGTACGACATTTTGCTGTCGACCGCGATCGTGGAATCAGGGCTCGACGTGCCGAATGCCAACACGCTGATCGTGCATCGGGCCGACATGTTCGGGCTGTCGGCGCTGTATCAGTTGCGCGGGCGCGTCGGCCGGTCGAAGCGGCGCGCGTATGCCTATTTCACGACGCCGCCCAACCGCGTCCTGACCGAGGGGGCCGACAAGCGGCTCAAGGTGCTGCAATCGCTGGATACGCTGGGGGCCGGGTTCTCGCTGGCCTCGCACGATCTCGATATTCGCGGGGCGGGCAATCTGCTCGGCGAGGAACAGTCCGGCCATATCCGCGAAGTCGGGTTTGAACTCTATCAGTCGATGCTGGAAGAGGCGGTTGCGGCCATGAAGGGCGGCGACTTTGCCGAGGCTCAGGACAAGTGGAGCCCGGAAATCGCGCTCGGCATGCCCGTGTTGATCCCGGAGGCCTACGTCGCCGACCTGCAACTTCGGCTCGGTCTATACCGGCGGCTGTCGTCGTTGGAAACTCGCGCGGACATCGATGCGTTCGCGGCCGAATTGGTCGATCGCTTCGGCGAACTGCCCGACGAGGTGCGCTACCTGCTCGACGTCATGGAGATCAAGGGCCTGTGCCGCATGGCCAATATCGCCAAGGTCGATGCAGGTCCCAAGGGTGCGGTCATTACGTTCCGCAAAAACGATTTTGCCAACGCGGCCGGGCTTGCGCAGTTCCTGCATGCTGAGCGGACGCGGGCGAAAATGCAGACCGATCACAAGATCGTTTTCCGCGGCGACTTCGATACGGCGCAGGACCGCATCAAGGGCGTCCGGCAGCTCGTTGCGTCACTGGCGCGGATCGCGGGTGAAGCGAGGAAAGCGGCGTAGTGTTTTTTTTGGCGCTCGGCGACTGGCTTTTTTGAGGCGCTCGGCGACTTCCCTTCGGGGAGCCGGCCGCCGAGCGCAGGCGGATGTGTTGGCGCTCGGCGACTCCCCTGTGGGGAGCCGGCCGCCGAGCGCGTTAGTTGGGGTCTGACCCCAAGGCCCCGGCGATCCGGGTTTTGTAGGTCTTTTGCAGCTCCGATCGTTTGACCTTGCCGTTGGGTGTGCGCGGCAGGGCGTCAACGATGACGATCTCGCGCGGGCACTTGTATTGCGCGAGGTGTTGCTTGGCGAAACTGAGGACGTCGGCGGGGTCGGGTGTGTGGCCGGGCTTGGCGACGAGGAATGCGCCGATGACGGTGACGCCCTCGCGGGGGCTGATTTCGGCGCAGGCGACTTCGGCGACGTCAGGATGCTGAGCGAGCGCGGTCTCAACCTCCAAAGGCGACACGCGGTAGCCCAGCGCCTTCATCACGTCATTGGCGCGGCCCTGGTGGAAGACGTAGCCGTCGGCATCAATGACAGCGAGATCGCCGCCGAGAAACCATTCGCCACGATAGACTTCGGCTTCTTCGTCGGTGCGATTCCAGTAGCCCAGCATCAGGCCCGGATCGGTGCGATGAACGGCGAGGAGGCCCTCTTGTCCGGGCGGTAGCGGATCGGTGCCGCCCGCGACAGGGAGGACCGCGACGAGGCGACCGGGCTGGCCGCGTCCGGGCGAGCCGTCTTTGCGAACCATGCCGGGGCTGGTCGAAACGTAGGTCGAGATCTCGCTCATGCCGAGGGCTTCGTAGATCTCAGTTCCCGTGCGCGCCCGCCAGTCTTCGAAAAGCGAGGCGGCAGGGGATTCCCCGGCGATCAATCCGTGACGTAAGGGGCGCACGTCGATGGGTCCGGGCGGGGCATACTTCATGATCTGGCGGAAGAGACCGGGAACGGCGGCAAACAGCGTGGCGCCGCTTTTGCGGATGATGGCGGGCCAGGCTTCGGGTGTCTTGTCGCCAACAAAAATCGTTGCTGTGACCCCGTTGGCCCAAGGGTCGATGAGGCCGGTGCCAAGCGTATAAGTCCAGTTGAAGGCGCCGGCATGCAACATGATGTCGTCGGGCCGGATGCCATACCAGCCCTGATACGTGCGCGAACGACCCAGAGCCACGCGATGGGCATGCACGACACCCTTCGGGCGCGCGGTGGTGCCGGAGGTGTAGAGCAGATAAGCGGGGTCTTGGGCGCGCGTATCGGCATAGGCGGCGCGGCGCGGGTGACGGATCATTTCGCGCACGGCCGCCTCTTCGAGCACAAGCACGTCAGCCGGGATCGTTCCGCGCGGGAGCTGTGGGGCGAGGGCCACCGCACGGGGTGCGCTGTCGAGCACCAGGAATTCGGCTTCGGCGGCGGTGAGCTGGCTCGACGTCGCGACGGCGATGAGGCCGGCGGCAATCGCTGCGAAATAGAGGATCGGGTAGGTGCTGGTGTTGTCGAGCCGGATCAGGATGCGGTCGCCGGGTTTCAGGCCATGATCTTGGAGCGCGGCGGCAAGGCGCAGAACGGCGTCTTCCAGTTCGGCGAAGGTCCAGATTTCAAGCGGAGGCGTGTCGGGTGCCGGGTTATCGATGACGACGAGGGCCGGCTTGCCGGGCAGCCGCTCGGCTTGAGCGGCCAGGCAATAGCGCGCCATGTTGAAACGTTCGGGAATGACGAGAGGCGGCAGGGCAACGGTCATGGCGGATTGATCAGAACCGGAAAAGTGTGGGCGACATTGCGCGGCTACTTCTGCCCGTCAATCCACCACGTGTCGAGATTGTATCCCCAGAGGGGGAACCGCTCTGGCGCGCGGAGTTGCTTCCAGTGTGCAACCCACTGGCGCGAGGCATGGAACAACGGGATCACGTAGTCGCCCGAAAGGAGCACGCGATCGAGCGCGCGTACGGCCGATGTGAAGTCTTCGTCGGTTTTGGCTTCGAGCAGGTGGTTGATCATGGCATCGACCGCCGGGTTCTTGACGCCGACGAAATTGAACGATCCCGGCGTGTCAGCGGTGCGGCTATCCCAGCGGAAGACCTGCTCGTTACCGGGCGAAAGGGAGGACGGCCAAGCGGTCTGAATCATATCGTAGTCGTAGTCCTTCAGGCGCGACTGGTATTGCGCGCTGTCGACGACGCGCAGGCGGGCTGCGATGCCGAGCTTGGCCAGATCGGAAACGTAGCTGGCGATCAGCCGTTGCTGGACCGTCGAGCCGGCCAGAATTTCAAACGTCAACGGTTGGCGGGTCTCCTTGTGCACGAGGCGGCCGGCATCGATGACGAAGCCGGCCTCACTGAAGAGCCGAAATGCTTCGCGGGCGTTTTCGCGATTGTGGCCGGTGCCGTCGCTGACCGGCATACGGTGGCGGCCTTCCATCACGTCGGCGCGCACCGCGCCGGGGAAGGGAGCAAGAATTTCGCGCTCGCGCGGATCGGCAGGCTTGCCGGCGGACGAGAGATACGAGCGCTCAAAGAAGCTCTCGGTGCGCTTGTAGAGCCCGTGATACAGCGTCTTGTTGACCCATTCGAAGTTGAACAACATCAAGAGGGCCTGGCGGACGCGGGGATCTTGGAAAACGGGGCGGCGGATGTTGAAAGCCAGTGCCGACATTCCGGCCGGCAGACCGGTTTCAATTTCGCGCGTGAGGATGTGGCCGTCGCGTTTGGCTGGAATGTCGTAGCCCGACGACCAGAGCTTGGGATCGTCTTCGGTGCGGACATCGAGCACGCCGGATTTGAAGGCTTCGAATTGCACGCTCATGTCGCGAAAGTATTCGTAGCGGATCTCGTCGAAGTTGAAGCGGCCTTTGTTGACGGGCAGGTCACGCCCCCAATAGTCGGGGTTGCGGCGATAGGTGATCGAGCGTCCGGCGTCGACGGCGGCGATCGTATAAGGTCCGGAACCGATGATCGGGACAAGGGTCGTGCGCTCGAAGCTTTCCGGCGTCAGCACATGCTTGGGGAGCACGGGCATGGAGGCCATGATCAGCGGCATTTCCCGGTCGCCGCTGTCGTCGAAAACAAATTTCACCGCATGGTCGGACAGGCGTTCGGCGCGGATGACCTTTTTGTATGAATTGCGATGATTGGGACGGCCGCGTGCACGCAGTGTTTCCATCGAGAAAATCACGTCGTCGGCGGTCACTGGCGTGCCATCCGAAAAACGCGCGGCCGGATCGAGATGGAAGGTCACGGATGAGCGGTCGTCCGGCACCTCGATGGTTTTGGCAATCAAACCGTACATCGTGAACGGCTCGTCGAGGCCGCGCGCCATGAGCGTCTCATAGACCCATTCGCGAATACCGGCGACCGGTTCGCCGCGAATAATGAGCGGGTTCAGTGTATCGAATGATCCGGTTTGTCCGAGCACGACCCGGCCGCCTTTTGGAGCGTTGGGATCGGCATAGTCGAAGTGGGTAAATCCGGCTGTGTACTTTGGCGTGCCGTGCATGGATAAGGCGTGCGCAGCGGCGTCCGCAGCGGCAGAATTGGCCGAAATCAGGCATGGGCTTGCCAGGGCCAGGAACAGGGCGGCGGCCCGGACTGATGCAAGCGGGCGCCAAGGATGAATTGAGCGCTGGGGGCGCGTCATCGGGTCTCCGGTGATTGTGGGCCGGCCGGCCAAGCCGGTGAGGCTGCCGACAGGCAGGACGTTTAGCACAACCTTCCCACACGGTTAGACGATAGTGATGCAGGGCAAAGGCGACCGATCCGTGGCCGGTTTGCAACGTCAGGTCTTGTACCCATGCGGCACCCCGGGCTGCTCAACCTCCCGGTCACGGGATTGCCGCAATCCGAGCCTTACTGCGCCTCCGCTGGCGCAAGGGCGTTGGAGGGTGTGCAGGTTCGACAACACTGTCGGTCGAACCCGTGTCCCAGTGACCCTTAGTGCGCGCCGTGAAGGGGTGGAGCTGCGCAATGCGGCTCAGATAGAAAGGTCGATTTTCCCATGGCACACGCTGGAACGTTTGGTTTGAGTTCGTTGAGCGCGGTTGCCGCTGCTCTCGTCATCGCGGGCACGCCCGCCATGGCGCAGGAAAAACCTGCCGCGGCTCCGGCCAAGCCGGCTGCTGCTGCAGCTGCTCCAGCTGCCAAGGATGCGGCTGCCAACAAAAGTGCATGGGTCAAGCTGTGCGAGAAGACCCCGCTTGTTAAGAAGGGCGCTGACGGCAAAGACGTGAAAGAAGAAAAAGACATCTGCTTGACGCATCATGAGCGGCTGGACGGAAATTCGGGGATGGTTCTGATATCGGCCGCCATTCGCGAAGTCGAGGGACAGGAAAAGAAGCATCTGATGATCATGGTGCCACTCGGCATGGCTCTGCCACCGGGCTTGCGCGCTGCGGTGTACACGAAAGAGCAGTGGGCGAAGATCGCCAAGAACGAGAAAGTCGACGACAAGGAATTGAAGCCGGTCGACCTCAAGTATTCGCTCTGTCATGCCTCGGGCTGCACCGCCGAAATCGAAGCGGAACAATCGATTCTTGATCAGTTGAAGACCGGCGGCGGTTTGATGGTGGTTGCCATGAACGCTGCGGCGCAGCCGATTGGTTTCCCCGTACCTCTGGATGGCTTCAGCGACGCCTTCGCCGGCAAGCCGATCGATAATGCCGAATACAAGAAAGCGCGCGGCCAGTTGATGGCGCAGATCCGCGATCGCCAGAGAGCGGCGATCGACAAGTTCAAGGCCGAGCAGTTGAAGAAAATCCCGACGGACGGTCCGGGCGCCCCTCCGACGACGACGGGTTCGGCTCCAGCCAAGCCGGCCGCGAAGCCTTAAACAGAGCGCTCGGTGCGCAGTTAAAAAGCCGCCCGGCTTATCAGCTGGGCGGCTTTTTCATGCCTGCGGCGCGCTGTCGAGTTTAGTTGAGCATGGACATGAAGACCGGCCGGTAGCGGCCGTCTTCTTCCTCGATGAAGTATTCAGGTATCTGCGGGTGCCGTACGGGAACCCCTGTGGTGTCGGGCAGCAAGTTCTGCTCCGACACGTAGGCGATGTACTCGGTCTCGGCATTCTCGGCGAGTAGGTGATAAAACGGCTGGTTCTTTTTGGGCCGCATCTGTTCGGGGATCGACAACCACCAATCATCGGTGTTGGCGAATACTGGGTCGATGTCGAACACCACGCCGCGAAACGGGTAGAACTTGTGGCGGACGACGTCGCCGACGGCAAAACGCGCCTCGGAGACGGACGACGACCGGGCTTTGCGCGTGACCGCGGATGAGCGCCGCAGTCGTGGGCGCGAAGCGGGGGCTGCCGCGGCATCGGGCGAACGTGCCGGCTTTGCTTTCGCAGCCACTGTCGGTTTGACCGGCAGTGTGGCGGCGGCAACCGGCTTGGGATTGCGTTTCAGTTTGGCTTTAAGTTTAGCGGCAGCCTTGGCTGTGCCCAACGGGGCGGCCCGATTAGCGCGCGGTTTGTCCTTGGCCTGCACGTCAACCGGTGGCTTGGCGACAGTCTTAGCGGCTTGGTCCTTGGCCGACGCCGGCCCTTTACGCTTTGCACTCATGGGTGAATTACGCGCCGCACGGGCAGCGCGTGTCAAGGGAGCGCGGCGCTTATCCTTCATGGTTCGGTTACGACGCATCAAAATCCATATACCGCGGCACGGGCCGGGTCCTTCGAGGCGACCAGTCGCGCCAGATCAACGATGACCTTGGCCTGCTTCCAGGTCGCGTCATCCTGCATTTTTCCATCGATCATCACAGCGCCCGTGCCGTCGGGCATCGCATCGAGAATTTTGCGGGCGAAGGCGACCTCCTTGGGATCGGGAGAAAACACGCGCTTGGCAATCTCGATTTGCGAGGGATGCAGCGACCAGGCTCCAAGACAGCCTTGAAGATAGGCATTGCGAAATTGCGCTTCGCAGGCGGCGCCGTCGGCAAAGTCGCCGAAGGGCCCATAAAACGGCTTCAAGCCATAGGACAAACAGGCGTCGACCATCTTGCCGACGGTGTAGTGCCAGAGATCCTGCTGGTAAAGCATCCGCGCTGCGCTCTGCTCGGAAGCATCGGCCAGGACGCCATAATCAGGGTGACCGCCGCCGACACGCGTCGTTTTCATGCCGCGGGACGCGGCCAGATCGGCCGGGCCGAGGCTCATGCCGTGCATGCGCGGGGAGGCCGCCGCAATGTCTTCGACGTTTTTTACACCTTCGGCGGTTTCAAGAATGGCGTGGATCAGGATCGGGCGGGTTACCTTGTGTTTGGCTTCGAGCTGAGCGAGCAATTGATCGAGATAATGAATATCCCAGGGTCCTTCGACCTTAGGCAGCATGATCACGTCGACTTTGTTGCCGGCGTGCTTGACGATTTCGGTGACGTCGTCGAGCATCCACGGAGAATTAAGGCAGTTGATCCGCGTCCACAGGCCGGTCTGGCCGAAATCGAACGCATTGGCCATTGAAACAAACCCAGCGCGGGCCTGTTCCTTCTCGCCGACAGCGATCGCATCCTCAAGGTTACCGAGAACGACATCCACCTGCTGGATCGTGTCCTTCAGTTTGGCGCGGATTTTCTCATTATGCGGCGGGATAAAATGAATCATCCGTTCGATGCGGACAGGCAGAGCGCGGTAGGGTTCGGGAGCACCGATGGCGAGCGGGGCAAAGTGCTTGGCGGGCGTACGCGTGGCGCTCATGTAATTGGGTACCTCGTAGGTCTTCTTATGGAGAGATATGGAACGGCGAAACCTGATTTGGCGGGCACATTAGGCCGGACCCCGCAACTGTCAATCGGCGCATTGGCAGCGGCGGCACCGGCGCAAATCGGCTCCGTTCGGGGCGCCGGTTGCTGGATGAAAGCAATCTGGCCGACATTGGAGGTCTGAGCGTGGCGAGGATGACATCGCAAGGCCGGAAGTGTCGGGCCGCTGGCCGGATGGGGCGGTTGTTGCTCGCGGCCGTCGTGGCGGCTGTCGCCTGCAAGCCGGTGGTCAGCGAAGCGACATCGAAACGCGCATCGAGCACGGCCAAGGTGGTGGCGGAGGTGCGGGCACGTCCGGGTCCCACTCTGAGCCGCGAACGGATACTCGCCTCCGATCCAGAGCGGCTCGAACGCCTCGGACGGCATCTCGTGATCGGCTATCACAGTCCGTCCAGCGTGAGGGCGCTGGTGGAGAAGAAGGCGATCGCCGGTGTCTTCCTGACCGACCACAATGTGCGCGGGCGCAGGATAGATGCTATTCGCGCGGAAATCGATAGCTGGCAGGCCATCCGGGCCGCTCAAAATCTGCCGCCGCTGATTATTGCCGCTGACCAGGAGGGCGGCGCCGTCTCGCGCCTCACTCCACCGCTAGCGCGGCAACCCGGCCTGTCGCGGGTGCTTGCCAATTTGAAGTCCGGTGCGGATGTGAAGGCCGCCGTCGTCGATTATGCCCGCAAGCAGGCGGGCGAACTGAAACGGATTGGGGTCAACCTCAATTTTTCACCCGTGGTCGATCTCAAAATCGATCCGCAGCGACGCAGCGATGGGGAAACGCAGTTGCGCTATCGGGCGCTGTCGGCCGATCCCAAATTGGTCAGCGATGCTGCCGGTTGGTACTGCGAGACGCTGGCTGCGGAGGGTATTTTCTGCACCATCAAGCATTTTCCGGGTCTTGGCCGCGTCACGCGCGACACGCATCGTCATGCCGGAGACATCAAGGCGCCGGTTCGCGAACTGTACGACGCGGACTGGGTTCCGTTCCGGTCCTTGATGAGCCAGGCGCATGTCGTGACGATGCTCGCCCACGTGCGGCTGCGCGAAGTTGATCCTGTGACACCGGCGTCCTTTTCGCGGCCGGTGATCGACGGGCTCATTCGAACGGAGTGGAGGCACGAGGGCTTGCTCATCACGGATGATTTGTCGATGGGGGCCGTCACGCAATCAGCGGACGGCGTCGGCGGGGCTGCGGTCAAGGCGCTCAATGCTGGGGCGGATTTGTTGCTCGTGTCGTTCAGTGACCGGCATCTCGACGCTGTTTTCACGGCGCTGATCGTGGCTGAGCGCAATGGGGACATCGACAAGGAGAAGCGAGCGCAGAGCGGCAAGCGACTGACCGGCCTACCGGCTACGCATGCGCCGTTGCCCGCGAGTGGCGTTGCGCGTGAGGCGGGACATCCCTAGATGGTCAACTCCAACGGCGGTTCGACCACATCCATTGTTCGGGTGTTTCGCGAACCCAGGTCTCGAACTGGCGCTGCATCTCGATCATGATGGCGCGGATGTCGTCGCTCTGGTTGGCGGAGCGGGGCACGCGCAGTTCCTTGATCTCGACAACGAAGCGGCTTTCGGATCCGATGCGGCGGCAACAGGACATCCACATCCGGCTGCCGACGCGACGGGCGATCATGGCGCCGATCGCCTGGGTCCGGGCCGGTTCGCCGAAGAAGGCGACAGGCACGCCGGTGCGGTCGAACAGATCACAGACGAGACCGAGCCGGCCGCCGTTGCGAACGAAGTCGGTCAGGATGCGTGCCGTCCTTTGGTTGTCGCCGTGGTCGCCTTCGACCTTGCCGCGGCCGAACAGGCCGCCGGGGTAGAGATCGCGGCGCAAGTGGCGAAGGTAGCGATCGACGTAGGGGTTGTTCACCGACCGATAAACGGCCGCCGGATTGGCGTTGGCGACGACGAATGGCCAAATGGCCAATTCCCAATTGCCCATATGGAGCGACACGCCGATGGCGGGACCCAGCTTGTCCTTGTAACGGCGGAAGACCCTGTCCGGGGTGATCGCGATGCGGGTGGGATCGGCGATGAGTTTGTCGATCTGGATCGTCTCGACCATCACGCGGCCGAGATTTTCCCAGTGGGCCAGGCAGATCGCGTGGCGTTCGGCTGGCGTTTTTTCGGGAAAGGCGATGGCTAAGTTTTCGAGCGCGCGTTGATGGCGCCGGGGATTGAAAATAGGGGCGAGCCGGCGCCACCACCAGGCGGAGAACGGCGCCGCCACTTCGAGAGGAAGCAGCCGAAATGGTCCGGTGATGATCCGGAGTGCTGCATATTCCAGGCGGAACTGGAGATCGCGCAACGGCGATAGTTCGAAGGTCATGTCTGCGTCATGGGAGGCGGAGATGCGTCCGTCAAGCCGGAGACGCCAGACACGTGGTTGCGGCCGCATTTTGCAGTTGATGGAGCCCGCCCGGGCGCATGAGCCGCGGCACATACGCCGCTGGCTGCACACCTTCCTGGACGATTTTTCGCCGCAGCGGCGAGACAGCGCTTAGTGCATACAACCCAAATCCGCGCAGCAAATGGACCGGCAGAAATGGCGACAGCAGCGTGCGGTTGAGCACGTCAATCGCGGTGATGCGTCCGTTGACGTCGGGTGCACGCAATTCATTGTAGCGCTGCATGACGGCCGAGCCGCCTGGATCGCGGCCTTCGGCGAGAGCTTCGGTGACGCAATCGACGAGCGTCGCCGCGTCCCTGCAGGCCAAGGTTCAAGCCTTGCGCGCCGATGGGAGGAAGGACGTGTCCCGATTCACCGACGAGGGCGACCCGGTTCATCGCAAAGGCATTGGGCGTTAGGCCGCTCAATGGGAAAACTGCCCGCGGGCCGATCTCGCCGACCGTGCCGAGCAAACCTGACAGCCGGGTTTCGATTGCGCGCCGGAAATCGGCGTCCGGCAACGACAGCAACCTAGCCGCCTCGGCTGGCTCGTCCACCCATACCAGCGACGATGCGTTTCCCGGTAGCGGCACGGTTGTAAATGGACCGGCAGAGCGGTGAAATTCCGTCGAGATGCCGTGATGCGGACGCTGATGGGTGAACCACGTCACGAGGGCTGTTTGGGGATACGTCCACGTTTTGACTTCGATGCCAGCTGCATCGCGCAGTGCCGATTGGCGGCCGTCGGCTGCGACAGCGAGCGGGGCGACGAGTTCGTCGCCCTCGGCAAGTTCAATCGTGGCGTGGCCCGCCCGAATTTTTACTCCGGTTGCCCCAGCAGTCGCGTGCAGATTGAGGCCGGGCAACATCGCGGCCCGCGCGGACAGCGCATCAACCAGGGCGTCGTTGGGGACGTTGTAGCCGAAGGCCTCCAAGCCAACCTCGCGGGCGTGAAACGTAACCTCCGGCGCCCGGAACAGACGGCCTGTGTCATCGATCAGACGGATCGCGGCGAGCGGGGCACAGTGAGCGGCAAGTGCGTCCCATAGACCGAGATTGCGGAGAAGTTCGACCGACCCGTTGAACAGCGCAGCCGTTCTGCGATCGCGTGACATCCCTGCCGGCCGGTGTGGCGCTGCCGCCAAGGTCGTGGCAACGCCGGCGGTCGCCAGCGAGAGCGCCGCCGCCAATCCAGCGGGCCCGGCGCCGACGACAACGGCCTGTGAATTTTGGGGAAACGTGCTCAAAAGCATCCTCTTTGCATCTGCTGAGCGATGTGAAACCTAGCTAGAATCACGTCGATACTCCAGGTGCGATGTTTGTGACCTCTCGGACGATAGCTGAACGTCGGTAACTGTCATCAAACTGTTATAAAAGTGAAACAAAGCAACCACTTTGTGTCCGTTACGCCACAAAGTCGAATTTGCAAAACTGTCAAACTCGTCATTACCGTTTACGTCGCCGAGTACATCGGGATAGCTGAATGGGTATTCGGCGGCGCTGCCCAGCGGGGGCTTTGTAGCTCTGACGATCCGAGTGCACCAATTTCACGGCTCCGGACCATGCGGAGCAAGCCTCAAGGGGGACTTGTATGATTAGCGGATTAAAGGTGGGTACGGCAACTTTCGCTGTACTGGCGGTGATGGGCTTCGGCGCGATGCCGGTGCTCGCAGCGGATCTCGGCGGGAACTGCTGCGCAGACCTCGAAGAGCGCATTGCCGAACTCGAGGCGACGACGGCTCGCAAGGGCAATCGCAAGGTGTCGCTCGAAGTTTCTGGCCAGATCAACGAAGCCATCATGTTCTGGGACGATGGTGTCGAATCAAACGCTTACGTCGGAACGAACGACACGGCTCGTGATCGCATTCGGTTTAAGGGCTCGGCGACGATCGCAGACGGATGGAAGGCCGGTTATTTGCTCGAGATGGGTATTCGCGGCAATCGTTTGAACCGCGACGATCAGTCGTTGCCGGATACGAACTCCAATCAGCCGGACCTGCGCCATAGCACTTGGTTCATTGAAAGCGTGAAGCTTGGAAAGAGTTAACGTTGGTCCTAACGTCTCAAGCCGCAGACGGCGTGACCGAGCTCAACACGGCAAACATGAATCACTTTGCCCGCCCATCGCTGTCGAAGTGGAACGGCAATTTCAACGTGCGCGTTGACGGCGTCGAATTCACGTCCTTCGAGTGGAGAGACTTCCTTGCGCAGAGCGGTTTCACCGGTGACAACGTGCCGGGTGAGGGTCGATCGTCGCAATCTGGTTAAGTATGAGACGCCGGAATTTGCAGGCTTTATGGGCTCGGCTTCGTGGGGCGAGGACGACTTTTGGGATATCGCGCTGCGCTACAAGGGCGAGCACGCCGGCTTCAAAATTATCGGCGCGATCGCTTACGCGCAATATTCGGACGGAAACTTCCGCACGTCGCAAGTTGGTAGCATTCCGGCCAGCAACAGCAACTTGCGCGGCTGCGCGGAGCCCAACTCCAATGGCCCGTTGGGTGGCGCGTCTGCAACTGCCTCATCGCCTATTGACTGTAATGATCTCGGCATGTCGGCTTCGATCATGCACGAGGACACCGGACTGTTTGTCACCGGCGCCTACGGCATTCGTCACGATGAGCTCCGCCAGCAACTCTACACTCAGAACGGTTATGGCGCGATCGATGATGAGGACCAGTTCTGGTCAGTTCAGGCCGGCATCGAGCAAAAGTGGTTACCGGTTGGCAAGAGCACACTGTACGGTGAGTACTGGCAGGCTGATACCGGCGCCGGTGTGAGTGGTGCAGGTGCGATTGGTGCCATTTATAATCAAGCTGCCTTCGGTGGCCTTGCGACATCTCGGCAGGCGAGCTCCGATGTCAGCTACTGGGGTATTGGTTTCAACCAGAACTTCTCAGCTGCCGCTCTCGACATGTACATCGCATACCGTCACCACTCGGGGGATGTGACCACCGTCACAACTGCCGCGACTGGTGGCATTCTCAATAATACCGAGTTCGACGATCTCGACATCGTCATGACCGGTGCGATGATCAAATTCTAAGATATGCCAGACAGTTGGGGGAAGGGGTCGCCATAGTGGCGGCCCCTTTTCTTTGTGGACGGCCGCGGTTTGGGGTTGACGGGCGAAAATGTTGCTTGACAGCCACATGACAGAGAAACAACACCGGGGGAACATTCTTTCACAAGGGCTTAAGGACGTTCGCCGCATCCTTGTTTTCGACCAGAGCGGACGTCATTGTCTGAGTAAGGAATCGTCCGGAGCGGGGTTTCGACGGACCATGAGATTAGTTCATATTTGCTTGTCGGCGTTGCTGTTGGGCGCAGCGTTGCCGGCGTTAGCTTTCCAGGAACAGACTGTTGGCGGTGCTCCGGCGGCGCAAACAGAAGCTCCGGCTGCCTCGGCGCAGCCCGGAACCGGTGTCGCGCCGGCAGAAATGCAGCTCAGCCCGGAAGAGGCGAAGAAGCCGGCCGAAGGGACTGAGGTTCGTATTCCAGGTTTGGGCAAGCTCGGCGTGCTGCCGAAAATGGATTTCGGCCTGGAACTGCTTTATGGCGCGAATGATACGCGCTCGCCGGACGCCACGCCGCAGGACCCTGCCGACGACGATCTGCAGATCCGCGGGACTGTGAAGCACAACTTTTAAGTCTGCCACATCACGCAGGTGTTCGACTGATAACGGGGGCCCTTCGGCTCCCGTTTTTTGTTTCAGCCCACCCAATGACGAGCGGCGCGTATGATGCTCATCGGGATCCCCTAAGCGGCCGCATAAATCCCGATGACCGCGAGGACGACTGCGGCGCCGATGGTAATGGTCGCCAGCCATTTCTCACACGCTAACTTCGGCGCCAATGGGCGTTGCGGTGGAATCCATTCCGTTCGCGACAACATCGTTGGTCTCCATTGTCAGGTCTGTGCGCGATGCCCGGTTGTCGTGTCGCATCACCGCGCAGCGAAATTTTCAGACAGCCGTTCAACGACACGCGGCGCGTTTGGTTCGGGCTGACTTTCCGCACCTGTATGGCGACCTCTGACGGAACCATTGGCCGTTGTGGTGCATTCGTCAGCCACATTCGACCGCGTTCCCTATTCCCTGAGAGGTTCTTGATGTCCCGTGTTTCAACGTTCCGAGCCAATGCTGTGGAGTGCCTTTGCAGCTCTTCCGCTGACAGTGCTGCCGGCGGTCGCTTTCGCTCAAGAGACGACGACGTCTCCGGCTCCGCAATCGGATGAGATCGGTGTTTTGATGATGTTCACGTTGGGCGCCGCGCTGGCGATCGGCGTGCTGCTGCTGGTTTCATTTCTTCGCAAACGTTCCAACCGCGATGCCATGAGGAGGCTGAACAATGAATGATCTACCAATTGGACGCCCGCATCCGGGAGGTCCGTCAACGATTGCGTCGGATGCGGCGTCGGCTGGCGCCGGCCGGCACGACCCGCGCTCCACGAATGAGCGCTCGGGGTTGGGTCGTTCTCCGGAGACTGGACCGGACACGGCTTCAGGATATGTTGGCCAGCGTGGCAACAGACGCTCGCCGCCGACCGGGTTTGGGTCGATCATCGGGTTTTTCTTAGGTTTGATGTTCGTATTCATTTTCGCGGCCGCCATCGCGCAATATGCGGTGCGGGGCGATCGTCAGCAAACCGGCGCAGCTCCGCCAGCTCCGCCGGTCACCCAGGAACAAGTACCGGCGCAGCCATCGCCACCTGCTGACGGCAATCCGGGCGGCAACACCTCGCGCGACGCCGTTACGCCATAAAACAAAACAACAGAGCCCCGTGATGCCTGGCATCGCGGGGCTCATCATGTAAGGCCCTGTTCGTTGGGTGCCATTGCGCGGTGATGTCAGATCCGCTTTTCGCTCAACCAGGCGCAGATTACGTTGATGGCGCATTCGACAAAATTGTTCGGCAAATCGCCGATCGATAGCCGGATGCCGACCTCATGTGTTTGGGGATCTTCAAACCAATCACAGCCGAAAAAATCAAAGCCGAACGACCCTGCCTGCCGTGCCGGAACGCCAGCTGCGATCAGGCGCGCAACAATATCGGTTGCGGCCACACATGCGTCGTCCTTACCGCTGAACGGGCAAGGGTAGAGAACGAGATAAAGCCCATGGCCAAAGCTGCGAAGCGGGACGCCCGTGCTTCGCAGCCGATGTTCGATCAGGCGCGTGCAGCGGATGGTCCAGGCCGTTCTGGCACGACTGAGTTCGCGGAAGGCTTTGCTGCCGGCGAAGGGCGGAAAGTGCATCGGCAGGGCGGCCGAACCATTCAGTCTGATGAAATCGGCCATCAGTGTGTGTAGGGCGGGCACGGGACTATAAGTCATTGCGGTCACGGCGACGATCGACCCGAGACGCCCGTAATCCAAGCCGAAGCAGTCGAGCTTCGTGTGGCTGCGAACGAGAACCATCGGTATGTCGCGTGCGCGGGCCAATTCAACAATTGTTCGGATTCGGCCCGACGAAGCGGCAAAGCACGACGTGTCGAAAATCGCGGCGGTTGCTCCGTGCAGACGACGCCGTGCGGATAGCGGCGTGTCAACGGTCGAGTCGATGACGGCGATGCGGGTCGACTGTTCGGGATGTTCCTGATCCAAAAGTGCGATCAATTCCCGCGTTTCAGGATAGCCGTCGGCGCGGATATCGAAGCTGCAGCGGGGCCATAATCTGCGCACCGCCAACAGTGACGCCGAAATTGCAGCCATTCCCGAAGCCGTATAAAGGGTTGGCATGAGGCCTTCTAATCCGCCAACGGCATAAACGGGCGGGCCTTCGACTTTCAAATCCGCGCGTTGATAGTCATAATCGAATTGAAAAGCGCCCGATCCACATGGCCCGCTGCTCCAGGATGTCTCCGTTCGAGACCATTGATGGGCTGCCATTTCCGCGCGGCAGAGAGCTGCACTTTTGAATTTGCGTTTGAAGATTGTCGGCAAATTCGTGGTGTTGAGCGGTGGCGGCGTCTCGTGCAGCGTGTTCTCGATCAGCGCCAGTTCGCGCGCCTTGCGGTCGAGATAGCGGCTGAAGCCGTCTCGTGACGGTTTGACCGCGGCCAAGTCGGTAATCTGCATAGCATACTCGAGCGAAGGAAGAGCGGCGGCCCGTGAGGTCGGGGAATTTTCACGAGCCGCCGACAAGCGATATTAGCGGGAGGGATTCAGGGGCGCTTAATGGCTGACAACCGTATCGAGATTCGGTTGGTGCCTTATACCCTTGTCCTACTTCAACCGCTGGTGCGGCGACGTTCCCATTGCGGCGCCTTCGACAGCACGTCCTTGCTCGCATCGATGGTGATGACTTCGTCGTTATTGTCGTTGCGCGTAATCTTCAAGGAATTGAAAGCTACGGCCACGTCGCGCTCGCCCATTCCGAGAAATCCGCCAACACCGATGATGACCGCGCGGACTTTGCCATCGTTGGCAAGGACGAGTTCGTTGACGTCGCCGATGTTTTCGCCGGCGCTGTTGAGTACCGTCGTGCCGATTATTTCGCTCGCCGGCCAATCGTCGTTCGCGCGCGAATACCATGTCACGTTGCCGGAGTTGTGCATTTTCTCAGGTACGGCGGTGGGGCTTGGGGATGCGGGTGCTGGCTGCGTGGCGCTTGGTAGCTGCTGCGATGGCTGGGGATTGGTGGGCGTGGTCGTCTGCGCTACGGCGTATCCCGTCATCAGGGTCAACGCGGCCAAGCTCAGTAGGGTCTTCATGGCAAACCTCCTTGTGGTTCATTGCACCGAAATGTCGGCGCTACTCCCGAAGCTCGTTTTCCCGGGGCTGGCTTGAACGTGACGGGAGGTCAAAAGGTTCCGCTGCAATGGGAACCAACGGTTGGGCCGACTGTTGATGAAAATCACGTGGCGGAATTGGGATCCGCCGCAAAGCACTCGGCAACATAAAGGATTTGCGCGCCATGAAAACGCTGAAGGACTTGTTCGTGCATACGCTGCAAGACGTCTATTACGCCGAGCAACGTATCGTCGAGGCCCTGCCGAAAATGATCGAGAAGGCCGAAACGAACGAATTGCGAAATGTTCTCAATTCGCATTTGGCAGAGACGGAAAAGCAGGTTGAGCGGCTCGAACAGGTTTTCGAGATGATCGATGAATCGCCATCGACCGAGGAATGCCAGGCCGTTGACGGGCTAATTGAGGAAGCCGAAGAACTGATGAACGAGGTTGACGACAAGAACGTCCTCGACGCGGGCATCGTCGCTGCCGGTCAGGCCGTTGAGCATTATGAGATTGCTCGCTATGGGTCATTGATCGCTTGGGCTGATCAGATCGGTCTCGGGAAGGCGAAGGATCTGCTGGAAAAAACTCTCGAAGAAGAAAAGCGGGCAGACAAGCTGCTCACTGAGGTCGCACTGCAAAACATCAATCGCCAGGCGGCGGAATAAGCAACGATTCGTCGGGGCCGCCGCGATGTGAGCGGCGGCCTCGTTAAGTCACCCTACGATCATTCGGCCGCTTTCTTGGTATATGCGAGGCGGGCCGTCAATGACGGCCCGCCGGTACTTACAGCGAGACTTCGATGCTCGCCTCAGCGTGAGCCGCTTCCCGAACCGCCGCCGGAATTTCCCGCTGAACCCGAACCGGAGCTAGAAGTTCCCGACCCTGCGCTACCGGATGAACCTTGTGAGTGACCAGACGCGGAACCGCCGAGACCGCCCGAACTCCCGGATTGGTTCGCGGATTGGCCGGACGAGCTGCCGCCGGAGCTTCGGCCCTTACGCCAATTATTGTATTCGTCAGAGAACTTTTGCCGCCGCTCGTTGCGCCACGCATCATACTCCTCGTCGAGATTGCGAAGCTGTTCATTGCGCCAGTGATGGTAGTCGGGGTCGTGGTGCTGATGGCTTTCGCTCATCCGATCGGTCATCCAGCTGCTGTTCGAAGAGCCTCTCTGGTTCGATCCGCGCCCGCCGGCGCCACCGCGCTGTTCATTGTCGTAAGCCCGATTTTGACCTTCGCCGGAGTAGTTCGAATCGAAGTTGGCATATCCGGATTGACCACGATAGCCACCTTGCCCGGATCGACCTTGGTCGTAATTGCTTGGTTCGCTTTGCCCGAAACCGCCGCGATCGTAACCGCCTTGGCCGTAGCCACCTTGTTCACGCCAGCCGCTTTCACCCGATCCGTAGCCACCTTGCTGACCGCCATAGCCGTAGCTGCCGCCCTGTTGGCCGTAGCCGCCTTGCGGGCCACCGCGCCCTCGTTGGCCGTAGCCTTGCTGGCCGTAGCCGCTTTGGTCATTGCCGCCTTGGGCCCAGGACTGATCTTCCATTTCGTGTTGACGTCCCCCGTATCGACCGGAGTTCTGTCCCCACTGACCGCCCTGTTCGTCGCCTTCATCTTGACGCGGAAACGAGCGCGACCGCGACTTGTTTGATCCATATCGGTGTCCCATCACAAGCACTCCTTCATTGAGGTTGGCTGCACGAGTACAGCGTGGCTCAACGCGGAGTGTCGTTGCGGGTTCCGACCTAGCCGGCCGAACGAGATCCATGAATTTGAAATTACATGGCAAGGTCGTCTGCCGACCAAAATCGACGATTCATTTCAAAATTTTCCGGCAACACGGTCGAACCTGCAACGCCAGCGAACCACACGCCATTGCGGATTTTCTTCGCTCCAAGTGACAACGCGCGGCTGGGCTGTCATCGCACATTGAAACTCATTCATGTCTTCGTAAATTGTTACAGCAAGCTCGCGGCAGGCATATGAAGAGACCGTCAAACACGCTGTCAGTATCAACTGCATCATGATGAAATTCTCCTGTCGTCCTCGCTGATGCAACGCGAAGCTGACTGCTCAGTTCCAGCGCACAGGTCTTCGGCGCGAATGGCGAGCCATGACCGCACTTCAGACGGTGAGCGGAATTGGGAAGACGATTGGCTGAAATATTCGCCGCCGACTTTGAGCGCTGCACCACCTGCTGCTTCGACGGCCAGCATCGCATCATGGTCGGCGCGGTCATCGCCAATGTAGAGAACCTGTCGGCCGGAATAGGGGAGGTGTTGCATCAGTCGTTGCACCGCCGCCTTTTTTGAAATGCCGCTTGGGACGATCTCAAAGACCCGGCGACCTTCCTGAACGCGGTACATCCGATTGGCATCGACGAATTGGGATAGAACTACGCCGAGCGGTTTGGCTAGGGACGGCACATCGCGATAGTGGATTGCAGCGCTAAACGGCTTCCATTCAAGAATGAGACCCGGAAACGGGCGACATAATTTCTCTATCTGCGGGCGAACTTGCCCGATCGGCGGCGGCGAAGGGCCCGCTCCCGTACCCGCTACTCGAACTTGAGCGCCATGACTGGCAATGGTCGCGAGCTTGAGGGGAGCTAATAATCGATCGGCGTCTGCGAGAGCACGACCGGTTACCACAACCAGGCTCAGCGGATCGCAAGCGAATAGACGATGAAGACTGGAGATGAGTTTTGGGTCGACCACGACGCTGTCGGGTCGGGACGCTATATCAAGGAGTGTTCCATCAAGATCGAGGAGAAGCAACTCGCCGGCGAGTTGACTGGAGTGATGGCCCACCATCGGTTACGCCGCCGGACTGGAAACGTGGGGCGTGCTCATATCGGCACTGGCGCGGTCGAGGTGATCGAGAAAATCTGTTGCCCATGTCGTCGTATCGCGACGGGAAATGGTGGCGTAAAGCGCAGCATGGCGGCGTTGGCGTTCGGCAAGCGGCATGGCGAGGGCCTTGGCAAGTGCATCACCCAACTCCTCAACGCAATACGGGTTGACGAGAAGGGCTTGCTGCAATTCCTCAGCGGCTCCAGCGAACCGGGAGAGTATCAAAACGCCCGGATCACTGGCGTCCTGCGACGCGACGTACTCTTTTGCGGTGAGGTTCATTCCGTCGCGCAAGGGTGTGACGAACCCCACAGCCGCGGAGCGGTAAAGCGCGCGCAACCGCTGGCGCGGAATAGAGCGGTGGATGTAATGTACGGGCATCCAGTCAACGTCACCGTATTCGCCATTGATCGATCCGGAGATGCCTTCCAGTTCCTGGCGAATGTCGGCGTAGACTTCGACGCTATCGCGCGTCGGGGCCGCTATTTGAGTTAGGACGGTTTGCTTGCGAAAGTGCGGGTATGATCGCAAAAGGTGCGCAAAGCCGCGAAATTTCTGCGGCAATCCTTTGGTGTAGTCGAGCCGATCAACGCCAAGGACCCGCTTAATGGCGTTGTTGCGGGGCTGGTTGCTTGCCATGGCGAACGTTTGACTGTCGACACTGATCGGGAAACTGCCGACATGAAATGTCTCGCCGGCAATCGATAGTCGGCCGCTTGGTAGAAGCTCTGCACCGGTGGCTGAGCGCAGGCATGACAGCATGTTTCCAACGTCGTTGGTGGTCTGACATCCAACCAAATCATACGCTGCCAGTGAGGATGCCAATTCGCGATATTCCGGAATAGCGAGAAACGCTTCGGGGGGTGGCATCGGAATATGAAGAAAGAAGCCAATGGGATTATTGACGCCTCGTGCGCGGAGAAGGCGCCCGAGGATCATAAAATGATAGTCGTGCACCCAAATCTGATCCCCGGGGCGAACCAAACTGGCAATGACGTCTGCAAGTCTGATGTTGTAGGCGGCGTACGAGCCGTAGAAGTTGCGATCAAATCGCGCCAAATCAAGCCGGTTGTGAAAGACAGGCCAGAGCACCGAATTCGCATATCCGAGATAAGCTCCTTCGTGCTCGTCAGCGGTCATATCGAGTGTCACGGCGGAGAAGCGGCCGCGGCGAATATCAAATTCAGATCTGTCAGAGATACTTCCCGACCAGCCAATCCACAGTCCGCCGCGCTGAGTTAATAACTCACGCACGGCGACGGCAAGACCGCCACTGGTTTCCGTGGCGTCTGGCATTGCAACACGATTGGAAACGCAAATTAGGCGCGACACGGTCTTGAGTCCTTTCGATTTTCACTCGGTAGAACGCATGTGCAGCATGACCGTTCCATGGAACCCAGGTTTGTCCGGCGGGTTGCAGGGTTGGCCACGAAAGTCGTGCGCCGTTGAAAAAGGAAAGAAAACCAAAGATGCGTGAGACCATGAATAAATTGAATTCAATTGTCGGCCTTGCCGCAGTGCTGATGGTAGCTGCTGTCGTTCCGGCTCATGCTCAGTCGAGCGGTGCTTCGCCTGCCGATCCGAACAACGAACGTAATCAGACGCCGGCACCGAGCAACTCGCAGCCTGCTGATCCGGCGGCCGGGAGCAATCCTGCTGCGCGTGTTCCGACCGCGCCTGTCGATCGTCGCGAAGCTCAGGGTGAAGAAGGTGGCGCCACCGGAACGCGGACAGGTGGCGCGATTCCGGCACCGGTCGTACCGACGCCTGCTCCGCCGGTCGCGCAGTGACTCGATACCAATCATCCGCGGCAGGAATTGCCGCGGATGATAATTCAACACGAATTATCGACTCCACTTACTGGTGACTGCCCGCGAGGACCAATCAGCGCCCAAATCGTCGGCACTGTTCATCTCAAGGGCGCGGGCCAGTCGAACGCGCGCACGGTTCACCCGGCTTTTCACGGTGCCAATGGCACACTGAGTGATGTTGGCGGCTTCTTCATAGGAGTAGCCTTCCGCACCGACCAGTATCAGAGCTTCGCGCTGGTCAACCGGAAGGGACTGAAGTGCAGCCGAGAATTCAATCATATCAACGTGGCTAGGTTGATTTGGGGCCACACAGCGCATTTCAGCGAGTTTGCCCGGATCGAGGACTTCGCGGCGCAAGCGGCGGTACTGCGAATAATACGTATTGCGTAGAATGGTGAAAAGCCATGCCTTGAAATTGGTGCCTGGCTGAAACAACTCTTGGTGCGACCAGGCTTTGAGTAACGTCTCTTGCACAAGATCGTTAGCAGTCGTGACATTACCCGAAAGTGCTGCCGCAAATGCGCGTAGGCTGGGCATTGCGACAATGAGTTCATCGGAAAAGCAAAACGGGGATTTTTCCGTCATTTGTTTTGCTCCTGGCTGCGAAACTGCTCGACGAGGTGCAATAGGCGCTCAGGGATTGGCTGTTCGACAACCTCGGAATAATAGTCGCGGAGCAACTTGCCCAACCCGCCGTGATATTTTTGACGGAGATAGATCGGTTCTTTCTCGCGGTGATGATGTTGATCGCGCGTGCCATTCTCGTTCGCAGCTGTATCCGCTGCCGGTTGTTGATCCGGACTAGCCGTTTTGGCCATAACCCCGTGCTCCTTCGCTGGTTTCTGCGAAGCCACGCCCTGGCTTCGCAAGTCGACGCTAACGCCCACTCGTTGTTTCGGTTCCATATCTGGAACTTGGCCGCCGGGCGGAGGTTTCCTAAACGGAGATTGCATCACTGATTTTGATACGTGTAGGTAGGGGTAACTGCGATGAACCCGGAACAATTGTTGGCGCACATTCCGCGGTTACGACGCTACGCACGGTTGCTGACGGGGGAGCAAGCAGCCGGGGATGCCGCCGTTGCCACGATGTTGGAGCGTCTTCTGAGCCAAGGGTTCGATCGTTCTGCGGATCTCCCGCTGCGGACTGTTCTCTATAAGACGCTTATTCTGTCCATGAATGACGGTTGCCGGGGCCAGACCCTTAGTCGACAGGTCGTGGGCGGACTGGTTGATCAGCGTTTGAGCGCCATGCAGCGGTCGGCGCGCGATGCGTTTCTTCTCGTCAACGTTGAAGAGTTTTCACTGAATGAAGCCGCCGACGTTCTTGATTTGACGCCGTCCGAGGTCGCCCTTGAATTGGAAGAGGCCGGTCGTGACATTGCGCGGCAGATTGCAACTAGCATTCTCATTATCGAAGATGAGCCGATGATCGCGATGACGATCGAAAGTATCGTGCTTGAAATGGGGCATGAAATTTTTGGGATTGCTGGAACAAAAGACGAAGCCTTGGCACTCGTCCAGGGTGATCAGCCGGGGATGATCTTAGCCGATGTTCTGCTTGCAGATGGCAGTTCAGGCCTGGATGCCGTGCAAACCATCGTGAGCGCACGCAAGACGCCAGCGATTTTCATTACAGCCTATCCCGATAAGGTGCTGACCGGGTGCAAGCCAGAACCGGCCTTCCTCATTGCCAAACCGTTTGCTCCAGACCACGTCAAGGCCGTCATCAGTCAGACGCTCTTCTTTAGCCGGTGACCCTATAGTGGAATGAAACTCAACGTCGCGGGCAGCGTTCTTTCATCTCGTGAGAACATTAGAGGCGACGCCTGATGACAACGCAAGATCCCCGACAGAACAAAGAAAAGGTATCAGTCCGCCAAGGGACGAAAGAGAAAATGAATATTCGCGTTCTGGCGACGTCAATGGTTCTCATTGCGATCATTTTCGCGGGGCTATATTTCTTCTTCCTCTCTACGCCGCACAGCGAGAACAGGGGCGCTGAACCGACCGCTGGTCAGAGCACGCCGCAGCAAAATTCCCCGCCCGCGGTCGCGCCATAGTTTAGGTCATGGATCTGCGTGCCTCGCGAGCGGCACGCAGATAGGCCGATTTATTGATTGTCGTCGTCGCCGCCGCGTACCGGCCGACCGGTCGTCGGCGTTCGACCCGCCGATGAATTGCCGCGGCCGCTTTCCTGTCCGCCCTTTCTGCCCGCTTCCGCCGCTAGTTCACGGTCTTTGGAAAAGCTTCGATCCTCAGCCGCGACGCTCTGCCCACCTTTGCGTCCCGCCTGTGCGGCCAGACCGTGGTTTTGAGAAAAGCTTCGCTTGTCGGCTGGTACGCTCTCGCCACCCTTGCGCGCGATTTCACGCTGCTTGTTCTCGTCCATCGCAGCGAATCCCCTTGCGGATGACCCTGAGCGCTGGTTCTTGTCAGCCATTACACTTCTCCCGCAATTGCGAATGTGTGCGAACTCTGATTTGGAATTCGTGCAAATGAACCAGGGAATGCACGAGTTTGTTCCACTCCGAGTTGAAAAGCGGTTTGCAGTCGTGATGAGTGGAGCTTGGGCAGAAGTGCTGCGGCAGTTTATGCGGAACTTAGCTGGACAGTTGACGTTTGAGTGCAACGTCGGGCCAGCTAGGAGAAATGACCATGAAATTCGGTGTAAAATGTGCGACGAGCTTAGCCGCTCTTGTGCTTATGTCGCCGGTCGTTATCGCTCAACAACCCAAAGAAGATCGCGGTGGTGCTTCGGCCGCTGACAAGACTTCACCAAACGCCGGTGGATCCGAGCGTGGGCTTGAGCGGAGCGGCGACAACAGAAGCGAGAGAGCTGGTCAGCGCGGCCAAGAACGCGCCGACCAGAATAAATCCGACGGAGACGCGCGGCGTTCGGAGAGCAGAAAAAATAATAATGAGAAGGCAGGCTCGAAGGCCGAACGGGCGGGTGAAGATGACACCAAGACCCGGCAGAGTGCCAAGGACGCGGAGTCTGGTGGTGAAAATGCCCGCGGACGTCGGGACAATGATGACCGTGCCGGGTCTGATGACACCAAGCAGGGCAAGAGTGGCGCGGCTGATAATCGTGGCCAAAAGAATGACGGCGAGCGGGCAAAGACGGCAGGCGACCGCGACCAGCAGCGCTCTGGTGATCAAGCCAAGGACCGTTCGGATAATGCCAAAGACCGCGATCGAAACGCCGATCAGGCTGCTGGTGATGTAAAGCCTGAGGATCGCCAGAAGGCCGAGCAGGTTCGCGCTAAGGTCGATCAGAAGGATCGGGATCGGTTACGTGAAAAAGCATTTCAAGGTAATGTTCGCCGTGCCAACGACGTCAACATCCGGGTCAATATAGGCACGAGGCTACCGCGACGCATTGAGGTGTACGATCTGCCGTCGGATATCGTTGAATTGGCTCCAGCATATCGTGGCTATCGGTATGTTGTCGTCGGTGATGATTACTGCATCATTGATCCCGAAACGTACGTGATCGTTGACGTGATCAACCGCGGTGGCTCCGGAAGGGGCGAGTACGCATATCGATCTGGCGGCGATCGGGCCCGACTGGAGCTTACAAACGATCAAATCGAGATCATTCGCAGCGAAGTGAGCAGCGGTGGCCGGAGGTTCGACTATGACGGCGATCTTGAAGTTGGCATCGATCTCCCCGACCAATTCGCGTTCGAGGATTTTCCTGCTCCTGTTGTGGAGCGGGTTCCAAGCGTGCGCGCGTATCGTTTTGTTCGGATTGAAGATGAAATCGCGATCGTTGCTCCCGACAATCGGCAAGTTGTCTACGTAATCGGGGACTAACAGCAGACAGGGGAAGGGCCGCAGTGATGCGGCCCCTCCTTTGTTCGTTCTCGGCAGGGCAGTTTATCGGGCGTTGGCCTGTGCAGGCTGGGCGGTTACGCGCCAAATTGCATTCCCGACATCATCGGTGACAAGAAGGGCGTTCGACTTGTCGAATGCGACACTAACGGGTCGGCCAAAGGCATCGCCGTTGGAGCTCAAGAAACCTGTCAGCACGTCGCGCATTTCACCGTTCGGCTTGCCGCTCTCGAATGGAACAAATACGACTTTGTAGCCAGACGGCGGATTGCGATTCCAGGAGCCATGCTGAGCGATGAAGGCGCCATTGGTGAACTCGGTCGGCCAACCGACACTGCGCTGGTTAAAGGCCAGACCCAAGGAGGCCGTGTGTGCGCCCAGAGCATAGTCAGGAGCCAAAGCCTTAGCGATCAAGTCAGGCCGCTGCGGGGAAACTCGTTCGTCGACGTGGCTTCCATAGTAGCTGTATGGCCAGCCGTAAAATGCGCCTTGTTTTACTTCCGTCAGATAGTCGGGGACGAGATCCGAGCCGATTTCATCGCGTTCATTGACGACCGTCCAAAGCGCTTTTGTGGTCGGTTCCCACGCCATACCAACCGGGTTTCGCAAGCCGGTGGCAAACGGCTGATAAATCTTGCCGGCAATATCGACGGACAGGATAGCGGCGCGATCCTGCTCCATGTTCAAGCCGTTTTCACCGACGTTGCTATTCGAGCCGACACCGACGTAGAGCGTGCGGCCGTCTTCGCTCGCGATCAGGCTCTTAGTCCAATGGTGATTCAGAGGGCCGCCAGGAAGGTCAACGATTTTCTCCGGCTTTGCAGTTATCTTGTCGGCCCCTTCCACATATGGAAAGGCCAAAACGCTGTCGGCGTTGGCCACGTAAAGCCTATCGCCGACCAGCGCCATACCGAACGGCGAGAAAAGGCCTTCTATGTAATTGGTTTTCAAGTCCGCGGTGCCATCGCCATTCGTGTCGCGTAACAGTACGACCCGATTTGGGCTTTCGACACCAGCACCCGCCCGCCACATCACGAATTGCATCACGAGACCCTTAAGGCCCGTGCTTTGTTGTTTTGGCGGAGCGTTGCTCTCAGCTACGAGGACGTCGCCATTCGGCAAGATCAGGATCGATCGCGGATGATTGAGATCGCGGGCAAACGCGGCGACGGTCAATCCCGGGGCGGCTGCGGGGCCCTGATCCGAGGACCAACCCTTGGCGGGTGCAATATTGACGGTGGGGATTGAGCCTTCGACCGGTTTGGCGATGACCGGAGTTTTTCCAGTGTCTGCCCCTTTCGGCAATGTGCTCTCTTCTCCGCAACCCGTGAGAGCGAGTGAAAGGATACCGACGCATAAGTGGAGGGATGTTCGATCAGACATGTTCAAGCTCGCTTGTCGCTGGTCGATGAAAAGGAATTAAAGGCGGACTTCGCCATGGTCGCCAAGATCGGGCTGCTTGCCTGTTACATTCGCGACCAACATCTGCACTACGGCTGATATTGAATTATCTCCGTCCCAATATTCGCCAACGAGCGGTTGCAACACGAGCGCGCAAATGCCCGGTTGAGACGGACCATTCGGCCAAAACGCCTGGGCTCCTGGATTCCACAATTCGGCGATCAGTGACCGATCTGTTGAAATGGCAGCGCGCACGGATATCGAGACGTAGCGCTTGCCATCGGCGAAGGTCAGCAGCGCCGTTGGATCATGTTCAATTGCCGTAACACCTTCAGTTCCCTGCTCAGCCAGAACATAAATAATACTGTCGTTCCTGCGCACCAAGGGCGTCATCGGACGACCGCTTAATCGCCCATCCGGCCCCCGCGTCACAAGGATCGTGGCGTGAAATTTTTCAACCAGGTTCCACAGCTTATCGCGCGCAACATTGTTATCCAGATCTTCGGCCAATTTTCTGATCCTTTGTTTTGCAAGCTCCGCTTGCTGCAGAGCGGGAACGCGAATTTGATCGCGGGGTTCCCGCGTGAACGTCGAGCGCGCTAGGCCGCGAATTCGCAGCATGGGGAACCAACGGTTGCTGAGCCGGTTCAATCCAACTTCAACAACAGAGGACATGAACCGAGATGAAACTCAAAACAATGCTGACAGGCGCGTTGATTGTTATGTCGACCGCGGCGTTCGCCGGCAGTGGCGGCGGCAGCGGATCTGGTGGAGGTGCCGGTGGATCAGCGGGTAGCAGCGGTGCTGGAGCATCTCCGGGCGCCGGCTCGACGGGAATGGGCGCAGGTTCGACGGCGCGGCCGGGAAGTCCGACCCAGTCTCCAGGATCGAGCGGAAGCGCGTACAATCCATCGGGTAATGCGGCACCGGGCGCTGTAACCCGGCCGGAAAGCCGTATTGATCGCGATGGCAACGGCACGGCCAACTCCATGGACGGTGCCACGGGCAATTCGTCGGGGACCACGTCAGGAACGTCGTCCGGTACATCCACGCCGTCGCGCTAAGCTAAGCTAAGCGTGGGACTTCAGGGAGCGTTGGTCGATTGGCCAGCGCTCCCCATCTTTTTGATAACGCTTAGTCGTCCATCGCCTTCGAGGCGGGCAATTTTTATTTCGGCAATATCATCTATGCCCGCTAATCGGATCTGAGCATCGAGTTCATCACGCGAAATCATTTCTCGGCGCATGTTGGGTTCGTTATATCGCCCATCGATAACGACCGTCAGTGGAGGGGCTATCAGCCACCGGCGCAATACGGGTGATTTCCATGCGAGCCAGTCAATCAGGTAGTCCCAAGCGACGATCGTGAGCACAAGAACCACCGCCTCGGTCACGGAGGTATATTCCTTGCCGAAGCCATTCTGGGCCGCATCCGCAATCACAACGATGACCAATAGATCGGCCGTACCCAACGATCCTGTCTGCCGTCGAGCTATTAGTCGAATGATGAAAAATAGGCTGAGGTAAATCAGGGAGCCGCGTACGACCAGTTCGCCAATCGCGAGCGACGGTTCGAAGATCGCGCGCCAATTCATTTCATCCAAAGCGATGACCGCCGGTTGCATAAGGGTGCAACGCTGACGCTGCACTGGCGTTCCTGACGAATTGGAACGTAACGGCCGTTTGGCCGTTGAACCCTCACCGAACTTGAGTGGACCAGGCGCTGAAACGCGCCGCGCTGAAGTTCGAGTGAGATTTCTAGTTCATGAGAAGGATTATAGGTATGGGTACGGGAAAGTATGGCAGTTCGTCCGGCGATATGAGCGAACGCGCAGCTCAGTTTGGCGACGCTGCCGGACGGCAGATGGACCAAGCATACGACAGCGCGGAAACATTTGCCCGCAATGCCGCGGAGCAAGGGCAGCGGGCGATGTCGGCTGTGGATCGCACAATGCGGGATCAGCCAATGCTGACCCTGGCAGCGGTTGCCGCAGCCAGTCTTGTCATCGGCGCGTTGTGGAAAATGGACCGGCGGCGCTGGTAATCCACATTCGAGTGCGGCGATGCGGATGCATCGCCGACTTCGCTTCAGTGATGGCCGACACCGGCGGATCCTATGCCCGTTTCAGACCGGACATACTGCGCATCGAAGGCGGCGCGTTCTGCGTCCGCGGTTGTTGAGCGGTCCGTGATTGAAAAGAGCCAAATGGCGAAGAATGCCAAGCTCATCGAGAAGAGTGCAGGATTGTCGTAGGGGAAGAGGGCCGAGCCTGGTGCGTGGTGAAGTGTTTTTTCCCATACCGACGGGCTCAGGACAACCATGGCTGTCGCACTGAGCAGCCCAAGGAAGCCGCCGATCGTGGCGCCGCGCGTGGTGGTGCCTTGCCAAAAGATGCTCATGGCGAGAACTGGAAAATTGCAGCTCGCCGCGATGGCGAATGCCAATCCGACCATGAAAGCCACGTTCTGATTTTCAAAAATGTAGCCGAGAAAAATTGCCAAGATTCCGATCGCGACGGCTGCGATTTTTGAAATGCGAATCTCGTAGAATTCGTTGGCCTGGCCACGGGCAATGATCGAGGCGTAAATGTCGTGGCTGATGGCCGTCGCACCGGCCAATGTCAGCCCAGCGACGACGGCGAGGATGGTCGCGAATGCAACCGCTGAGATGAACCCCAAGAACAAAGAGCCGCCGAGGGCATTCGACAAATGCACCGCCGACATGTTGCCCGACCCGATCATGTCGGATGGTGCATAGCTTCCATTGGCGGCAGGGATAGCACCCAGTTTGAAGTAGTCCGGATCCTGCAACAGCAGGGTGATGGCGCCGAAGCCAATGATGAAGGTCAAGATGTAGAAGTAACCAATGAAGCCGGTGGCATAGAATACGGATTTGCGGGCCGCCTTGGCGTCGGCAACGGTGAAAAAGCGCATCAGGATATGGGGCAGGCCGGCGGTGCCAAACATCAGCGCCAATCCGAGTGAGATGGTCGAAATGGGATCTTTGACGAGGGTGCCTGGCTGCATGATTGCGATGCCGCCGGGGTGGATCTCGGTCGCCCGCTTGAACATCGCTTCAGGTGAGAAGTGGAAATGGGCGAGTACGAGCAGGGCCATCACGCTGGCGCCGCCGAGAAGCAGACACGCCTTGATGATTTGCACCCAGGTCGTCGCCACCATGCCGCCGAAGGCCACGTAGATGATCATCAAGACACCGACAACGACCACGGCGTAGAGATATTCGAGACCGAAAAGCGTCTGGATGAGTTTGCCGGCACCGACCATCTGCGCGATCAGATAAAAAGCCACCACCACCAGCGTGCCGACGGCAGACAGGATGCGGATCGGCGTCGGCTGCAAGCGGAAGGCGGCCACGTCGGCAAAAGTGAATTTTCCGAGATTGCGTAAGCGTTCGGCGATCAGGAACAAAACGATCGGCCAGCCGACAAGCCAGCCGACGGAATAGATCAGGCCGTCAAAACCGTTGGCGAAGACGAGGCCGGAAATGCCGAGGAACGACGCGGCGGACATATAATCACCCGCGATCGCCAAACCATTTTGAAAGCCGGTGATGCCGCCTCCGGCCGCGTAGAAGTCGGAGGTCGATTTCGTGCGACCGGCGGCCCATTTCGTGATGCCGAGGGTCGCCACGACAAAGAGGAGAAACATGACGATGGCGGCATAGTTCAGCGAAGATTTGCCAGCGACCTGGATGCTGTCGGCGGTGGCCGATGTCGCACTGGCGGCGACGATGGCCATGGCGAAAACTGTAACGGTGACGTGCCGGAATCTCATTTCGCGAGCCCATCGACAATCTTGCGGGTGAGTTCGTCGAAAGTGGCGTTGGCGCGCGCGACATAAATCCCGGTGAGCACGAACGCGGAGATGATTACGCCGAGACCTAAAACGATGCCCACGGTGGTGACGCCGCCGGCCAGCGATTGGGCCGTGACGTTTTTGAAGTAGGCGATGGTCAGGATAAAGCCGAAATAGATAGTGACCATCAGCGCCGTCAGAAGCCAAGCAAAGCGCGACCGGCGCCGAACGAGTTCATGGAAGTTGGGATCGGCATGGACGCGGCGGACAACGTCTGCGGAGTCAACAGGCATGCAGATTTCCCTCCCGACCGTAACTGCGGATGTTCGCGATAACTGGCAAAGGAGATCGATGAAGGTTGTCGAGCCGCCGCGATGGCTCGGATTTCACAGCTTCACTTAGCGATGAGGGCAGCCGGGCCAACAGCAAGGCCGGCGCTCACCACTTGCCAAGTTGGCCGTGCCCCATTCGATCCGTTTGATTCTCGTTTCTATTTTTTTGGCTGTCTCGACCCAACATATCCATTCATTGCGGGCAAGTGGCGTTATATCTTCCCAAATCGCCAGTGCTTTCTTGTTGCTTGAAAGCGCTTTCTTAAAATCTGCCGGCAGCTCATGGACGACGCCATCCGAGATCTGTTTTTGGACCATGACGGACCTCGTGCTTGTTCCTGGAGAAGGGTGTGCACGTCCTCACGTGCGAGCGCACGTCCTCTATACTGGATACTGGCGGAGGGAGTGGGATTCGAACCCACGGTGAGCTTGCACCCACGCCGGTTTTCAAGACCGGTGCCTTAAACCACTCGACCATCCCTCCGGTGCGCTCCCTATACGCGGGGGCGTGGGCGGCCTCAAGGGCTCGCGGCGGTCTGCCGCCGGTCAGTTCGGGCCCGAGTTTACCCGATCCTAAGCACATTTCGCCACGATCCGGTCCTGGCCGAGCCGCGCTTGTCGTCGACACTCGTGCGTCTTCGGCTGTTGGCTAATCGGCTGCCGGTTATTGGGTGTGTGGTGTGCGTACCGAATTCGCGATTCGTTCGCTGGCCCATGGCGTGCTCGTCTCTGTCGGGCTCGTCTCAGCTATCTCCGTGATGGGCGGCTGTTCGTCGGGCGGACCCGATCCAAAGTGGGGGGTAAGCGCCAGCCCGCGCGTCTATGGCGCCAATGACCGAATTCCCAAAGGCGGTGGCTTCTACAAGTTAGGTAGCCCGTATTCGGTGGGTGGGCGTTGGTACACCCCGCGTGATCAGCCCGGACTTGATGAAGTCGGCATCGCGTCCTGGTACGGCGACGATTTCCATGGTCGCCGGACGGCGAACGGCGAAATCTACGATATGAACCGGATGTCGGCTGCGCATCCGACGCTGCCGCTGCCGACTTATGCCTATGTCACCAATCTGGACAACGGGCGCACGGTGCTCGTGCGCGTCAACGATCGTGGACCGTATGTGGGCAACCGGGTCATCGACCTGTCGCGGGCGGCGGCCCACGCGCTGGGGACCAAAGGCCAGGGTTTGGGCCGCGTGCGGGTGCGCTATGCCGGGCGGGCCCCGATGAACGGCGACGATACGCGGGAACGACAATTTCTTGCAAAGAAACCATCGACGGACGGCAGGGTTGCCGGTCGCGCTGCACCGCCGTGGTCGGCGGAAGAGCCACGGTCGCAAGGTGATTGGGTGATGGATCACCGGCGGTCGAGCCTGGGCGGCGATATTCGCTGAGCGCAAGTGCCCGCGCGGGGTTGACCCTACCGGCGAGCGCTCGCATAAGTTCGCACTGCTGATTTGCTGACATAAGCGCCTCAACGACCGCCGAGGAGACGTCCCCGTGGTTCTACCGGCAGCGCGATCGAGTTTTCGGCTTCTGTGTTTGACAATTTTCGCCGCCTCCCTGGTGGCTGCGGGCGGGCCTGCGTGGCTGTGTGGCGGCGGATCCGCGATGGCACAGGCGTCGGGCGAGTTCACGACGCGGGCCAAGCGTGCGATCCTGATGGACGCCGAAACTGGAGCGGTGCTGTTCCAATTCAACGCCGATGAACTGGCGCCGCCGGCGAGCATGAGCAAACTCATGACGCTGGAGGTGCTGTTCCAGGCCATGAAGCAGGGCAAAGTGAAGCCCGAAGACGAATTCCTGATGAGCGAATATGCGTGGCGGACAGGCGGTGCGCCGTCGGGCACGTCAGCGATGTTCGTTCCCATCAACACACGGGCACGGGTCGATGAACTCGTGCAGGGCATCATCGTACAGTCGGGCAATGACGCGGCGATCGCGGTTGCCGAGGCATTGGGTGGGACCGAAGAGGGCTTCGCCAAGCTCATGGAGCAAGAGGCGCGGCGGATCGGGCTCAAGAAATCGACGTTTCGCAACGCCACCGGACTTTATCATCCCGAGCATCTCATGACGGCGCGGGAACTGGCGTTACTGGCTCAGCACATCATCCGAGAGTACCCGGAGGAGTATAAGATCTTTGCCCAGCGCGAATTCAATTATCGCAAGCACAAATTCTACAACCGGAATCCGCTGCTCGGCGACGAAGGACTTGGCGTCGACGGTCTCAAGACCGGGCATACGAAGGAGGCCGGTTACGGGATTGTCGTGTCGGCGCTGGTGGACGGTCGGCGCCTGATCGGGGTCGTCATGGGGATGGCCGACGAAAAGGAGCGGCGCGAGGAGGCGCGGCGGCTGCTCGAATGGGGACAACGCAGCTTCGCCAAGTTCACACTCTTTGACGCGAACGAGGAAGTCGGTAGCGCGCGGGTTTGGGGCGGGACGAAGTTTTATGTCCCGCTGGCGGCGAAGGGAAGCGGCCCGCTGAGCGTTGTGCTCCCGCGTTTTCCAGCGAACCAGAAACTGCGCGCCGAACTGGTTTATGATGGGCCGCTGAAGCCGCCGGTCAAAAAGGGCGATCAAGTCGCGCGACTGAGGGTGACGAGTTCGTCCAACGCCACAACCGAGGTGCCGCTGGTGGCCGCTGAGGACGTGGAGGCGGCGACCGTGTGGCGGCAGGGCCTGGACAGTCTGGTTTTTCTGGCGTTGCGCTGGGTCAACCTTTAGAAAAAGCTCGTTGGATCGTTACAACGGTCCGGGGCCGGGATGGCCCGACTGAAAGAGCTCATGACGGCCGGTTGGTTCATTACGTTCGAGGGCGGCGAGGGGTCGGGGAAATCGACCCAAGCCAAGCGTCTGGCCGAGCGGCTGATGGCGCAAGGCCGGGCCGTGACGCTGACGCGCGAACCGGGCGGCTCACCCTTTGCGGAACGACTGCGGACGCTGATCCTCGATCCGGGTCTGGAAAAACATGCCCCGCTTGCCGAAGCTTTGCTGTTTGCTTCGGCGCGGGCGGATCACCTGGAGCAGGTCATTCGTCCGGCGCTGGGAGAAGGGCGGATCGTCATTTGCGACCGGTTTTCGGATTCGACGCGGATCTATCAAGGATTTGCCGGGCGCGTGGAGCCGCGGCTGCTCGAAGCGCTCGAACTCATCGTCGTGCAGAACACCAAGCCGGATTTGACGATCGTGGTCGATATTCCAGCCGAGATCGGGTTGGCGCGCGCGGCGCTGCGCCTCAGCAGTCCGACGGTAGTGACGCCACCAAGCGAGAAATTGCCCAAGCAGCCGCGGGGCCTGCTGGCTGACCGTTTCGAGGCGCGCGACCTTGGCTTCCATAAGAGGCTGCGGGAAGGCTTCCTGGAGATCGCCCGGCTGGAGCCGCAGCGGTGCGTTGTCGTCGATGGTCAGAAATCGGCCGACGAGGTGGCCAACGAGGTGTGGGCTGCGGTGACGACGCGCCTCTTCACCGAGGCTTCCTGAGTCATGGCCCGCTCGCCAGCGCTATCGGCCGAAATCGAGCTGCTGCCCGAGCCGGACAAGCTCGATCGGTTTCCCTCGCCGCGCTTGACGGAGCGGCTTTACGGGCAGGCGACGGCCGAACAAGGTTTTCTTAACGCATTCCGTTCGGGCCGCATGCATCATGCCTGGATCGTGGCGGGTCCGATCGGCATCGGCAAAGCGACGCTGTGCTATCGCATGGCGCGGTTTCTGCTCGCCGCCGAGAGCGAACGCGATATGTTCGGCACCTCGCTCGACATCGATCCGGCGACGCGTGCGGCGCGGCTCGTGGGCAACCTTTCGCACCCCGAACTTCTGGTGCTGCGCCGTCCGTACAACTTTCAGACAAAGAAGCTGAAGAGCGAGATCACGATCGACGAGGTTCGCCGCCTCAAGGGTTTCTTGAGCATGGGTGCGGGTGAGGGATGGCGCGTCGTCATCATCGATCCGGTCGACGAACTGAATACTAATGCCGCCAACGCGCTGCTGAAGTCGCTTGAGGAGCCGCCACGGCGGACCGTCTTTCTGCTCGTCGCGTCGGCGCCGGATCGGCTGCTGCCGACGATCCGGTCGCGGTGCCGGATGCTTGCGGCGGGACCGTTGAGCGATGAGGATTTGCGCAAGGCGGTGGCGCAGGCGCTCAACGCGCTGGAGGATGCGGGCGCGGAAGCGGCTTTGCCGTCGGGCGAAGAGTGGCTAACGTTGTCGCGTTTGGCCGAGGGCAGTGTCCGCCGCCTCTTGATGCTGCAGACGGGCAAAGGCCTCGATCTTTACGGTAAGATTGCCAAGCTGATCGCCGGTTTACCGCGTCTCGACTGGGTCTCAGTGCACCAGATTGGGGACGAATTGGCGTCGCCGGCCGCCGAGGCGAAGTATGAGTTGTTTTTCGATCTGCTGCTTGGCCTGCTGGCGCGGCTTATACGGGCCGGTGCCACGGGGGAGGGGGAGCGCGGCGACGTCCAATTGGCCGCCCGGCTGATCCCGGAGGAGCGGCTTGCAGCATGGGCGCAACTGTGGGAAACCACGGTCGCCGACAAGGCCAGCACAGAGATCTACAACCTGGATCGCAAATCTCTGATCCTGTTGACGTTCCAACGGATCGTGCAGGCCACACGCGGCGCCGCTCCGGCGTGACCGTTGGCGGTTGTCTGCAACCGCAGCTCCTTTGATCCCAGCGCGCGAGGCCATGAGCAAACGCTTCTACATCACGACGGCGATCTCATATCCCAACGGCGTGCCGCATGTCGGGCATGCCTACGAGGCCATTGCGACGGATGCCATCGCGCGCTTCGAGCGGCTTGACGGCCGGGACGTATTCTTTCTCACCGGCACCGACGAACATGGGCTGAAGATGAAGCAGACGGCGGCAAAGGAGGGCACGAGCCCGCGTGCGCTCGCCGATCGCAACTCCGCGCGCTTCGTTGAGATGGCGGCCATTCTGGGACTGTCGAACGACGATTTTATCCGCACGACCGAAGAGCGGCATTATGAGGCCTGCGCGGACCTGTGGCGGCGGATGGAAAAGGCCGGCGATATCTTTCAGAAAGCGTACGGCGGCTGGTACTCGGTTCGTGACGAACTTTATTACAAGGAAAGCGAGACGGAGGTTCGGGACGGGGAGCGGGTTGCGATTGCGACCGGCACGCCCGTCGAATGGACGGAAGAGGAGACCTATTTCTTCCGGCTCTCGGCCTATCAGGAGCGGCTGCTGGCGTTCTACGACGCGAACCCTGATTTCATTCTGCCGGTGGAGCGGCGCAACGAGGTTGTGAGCTTCGTGCGGATGGGGCTAGAGGATCTTTCGATTTCTCGCTCCACCCTCGATTGGGGTATTCCGGTTCCAAACGCGCCGGGACATGTCATGTATGTCTGGGTCGACGCGTTGACCAACTATGTCACGGCCACGGGCCTGCTCAATGCCGGCGATCAACCACGCAAAGTCTACTGGCCGGCCGACGTGCACGTCATCGGCAAGGACATCGTGCGGTTTCATGCCGTCTATTGGCCGGCGTTCCTGATGAGTGCGGGCTTGCCGCTGCCAAAGCGTGTCTTTTCGCATGGGTTCGTGTTGAACAAGGGCGAGAAGATGTCGAAGTCGGTCGGCAATGTCGTCGATCCGTTCGACCTCGTCAGCGCCTACGGACGCGAACAGGTGCGCTACTTCTTTTTACGCGAGGTCATCTTCGGGCAGGACGGCAACTATTCACCCGAAGCCATTGCCAACCGCATCAACGCGGATCTCGCCAATGGACTGGGAAATCTCGCGCAGCGCTGCCTGTCGATGATCTGGAAAGGTTTCGGTGGCGTGGTGCCGACGCCGCAAGCCTTCACAGACGCCGATGCGGCGCTGCTGGCCAAGGCCGATGCGCTGTACGCCGTATGTCGCGAAGCCATGGACCGACAAGCGATCAAGTCTTGGCTCGATGCCGTTTGGGACGTCGTCGGCGAGGGGGATCGATATTTCGCGAGCGAGAAGCCGTTCGATAAATCCTTGACGAACGAACGCAAGGGAACAATCCTTTACGTGACAGCCGAAGTGGTTCGCCAGCTCGCGATTCTCGTACAGCCGGCAATGCCGGTCGCTGCCGACAAACTGCTCGATCAGCTCGGTCAGACAGAGCCCGCGGCGCGGCAGTTCGCGGCTCTGGGGGCAAAAGGCCGATTGCAGCCGGGCCTTCAGCTGCCCGAGCCGCAGGGCGTGTTTCCGCGCTACGTCGATCCCGAGGCCGAGGCAAAGAAGAGCGGGTCGTCGTCGGCTGACGTGCAAGAGGCGGCGCGGCTTGCCAAGAGGGCGCAGAAAGAGGCCAACCGCCAGAAATCGCAAGGTGGGACCGGCGCCTGACATGTTGCTTGTCGATCACCATTGCCATATCGACCGACCCGAGTTCGCCGATGATCTCGATGGAGTCGTTGCGCGGGCGCAGGCAGCCGGCGTCGGCTTGATGGTCAATATCTCGACGCGGGTCGGAAAGTTCGAACATTTGATATCGGTCGTCGACCGGTTCGACACGGTCTACGGCACGGTCGGAACGCATCCGCACTACGCGCACGAGGAATTGGACGTGACCGCGCTCGATCTGGCGCACTACGCTGAACACCCAAAGATCGTCGGGATCGGCGAGGCGGGGCTTGATTATTTCTACAAGCATTCGACGCCTGAGGCGCAGGCGCAGGGATTTCGCACGCATATCGCGGCTGCGCGGCTGACGGGGCTGCCGCTTGAAATTCATACACGCGATGCGGATGCCGACACGATCCAGATTCTGGAAGAAGAACAGGAAAAGGGCGCTTTTTCTGCGGTTCTGCATTGCTTTACCGGCGGACCGGAACTTGCGCGGCGGGCGGTGGAACTCGGACTTTATGTGTCCTTCTCCGGTGTCGTGAGCTTCAAGAAAAATGACGCTCTGCGTGCGATCGCCAACGCGGTTCCGCTCGATCGCGTGCTGATCGAAACCGATGCGCCATACCTCGCGCCTGAACCGTATCGAGGAAAGCAGAACGAACCGTCTTATGTCGTGCACACGGCGAAGGCGCTGGCCGACGCGCGCGGCATCGCTTTTGAAGATTTTGCCCGCGCCACGACCGAAAATTTCTTCAAGCTCTATCGAAAAGTTCCGCGCCCTGGGGCGGCCGCATGACGATCCGCCTGACGATCCTTGGCTGCGGCTCGTCCGGCGGTGTGCCGAGGCTTGGGCCGAATTGGGGCGCGTGCGATGCGGCCAATTCGAAGAACCGGCGCAGGCGGTGTTCGGTGCTCGTGGAAAAGATCGTTGGCGGCGGTTTTGTCAATGTGCTGGTCGATACGCCGCCCGATATGCGCGAGCAGTTGATCGACGCGCGGGTCACGCATCTGGATGGCGTATTGTTCACCCACGATCATGCCGATCACACGCATGGCATCGACGATCTGCGGATGGTCGCCTACGCCATGAAGTCGAAGGTAACGTGCCACTTCGATGAGGCGACGCGCGACAGCCTGGTGTCGAGATTCAACTACTGCTTCGAGAACAGGGCCGGGTCGGGGTACCACCCCATCCTGAAGGCCGTCAATATCCCGTCCGACGGCCAAATCCGCATCAACGGCGTGAACACTGCGTTGGATATTCTCGCGGTGCCGCAGGCACACGGGGACATTCCTTCGCTTGGCTTCAGGTTTGGTGGGATTGCCTATTCACCCGACATCTCCGCGCTTCCCGAGGCATCCGTGCCGCTCTTGGAAAACCTCGATGTGTGGATCGTCGACGCCTTGCGCTACACGTCGCATCCAAGCCACTTCAATGTGGCGCAGGCGCTGCAATGGATTGCGCGGCTGAAACCGAAGCGCGCCATCCTCACGCATATGACCAGCGATCTGGACTATGCGACGCTGGCGGCCGAGCTGCCGCCGGGTGTGGAGCCCGCTTACGACGGGATGGTCATTGAGGTTCCCGGCTGATCAGCCGTTGGCCGCGAGGGAGCGGGTTTCGCGCCAGTCCCGGTAGCGGACGACCTCACCGTGGATCGTGCTGTGCGGGCTTGCGAGTTCAAGGAAGAGAGGGGCGACATCCTGCGGTGATGGCAGCGTCGCTGGGTCTTCGCCGGGAAAGGCCTTGGCCCGCATCGCGGTACTGATTGCGCCGGGATTGACGATCGCAACACGGATGGGTGTGTTGTCGCACTCGGCCGCATACATCCGGCCCATGCATTCTATGCCCGCCTTGGAGATCGCATACGGACCCCAGTAGGCGTGCAGCCCATCGGCGGCACCCGACGACACCAGAATAACGCGGCCGGCATCCGCGCGCTTGAGCAACGGATCGAGTGTCCGAATGAGCCGCCAGTTTGCGGTCAAGTTGACATCAATGACGTGCTGCCAGGCATCGGCCGTGATGTGCGGAAGCGGCGATAACGGGCCTAGCATCGCGGCGTTGCCGACCAGAACATCAAGTTTGCCCCAGCGCTCGAAGATCGTCGGCCCAAGCGCGTCGATCGTCTCGCCTTTGCGCAAATCGAGTGTCAGGAGCGTTGCCGGTTCGCCAACTTTCTGGATTTCGTCGTCGAGTTCTTCCAGAGCGCCGGTGGTCCGGCCAACGGCGATGACGTGCGCGCCGGCCTTGGCGAAACTGAGCGCGACCGCACGGCCGAGACCGCGCGTGGCGCCGGTGACGAGGGCGAGGCGCCCTTTCAGGGAAGCGGGATCAGACGTCACGGGTGTGGGCCTCAGGATTTGGCCGGCGGCGGTCCCGCGGCGTCAGTCAAAGTTTCAGACCACTTCGGCAAGCAGCGACAGTTGCCGGAAACCGGTGCCGTTCTGGTCGACGAGCTCGGTTGGATATTCGCCGGTGAAGCAGTGATCGGTGAATTGCGGCGCGCGTGGGTCGCGGGCTTCGAAGCCGACGGCGCGGTAGATGCCGTCAACCGACAGGAAGGCGAGGCTGTCGGCACCCATGAACTGGCGCATGGCTTCGACATCCATGTTCGCGGCCAGCAGGTCCTTCTTGCGGGGTGTGTCGATGCCGTAATAGTCGGGATGGGTGATGGGAGGCGAGGAGATGCGCATGTGCACCTCGCGCGCGCCCGCGTCGTACATGAGTTCCACGATTTTCTTCGATGTCGTGCCACGCACCACGCTGTCGTCGATCAGGACAATGCTTTTGCCGCGGATGACGCCAGCGTTCGCAGAGTGCTTCAGCTTGACGCCGAGGGCACGGATGCGCTGCTCGGGTTCGATGAAGGTGCGGCCGACGTAGTGATTGCGGATGATACCTAATTCGAAGGGAATGCCGGATTGCTGGGAAAAGCCAATGGCGGCGGGCACGCCTGAGTCGGGAATGGGAACGATGACGTCGGCGTTCGGCGCCGATTTAATCGCCAGCTGCACGCCCATCTGCTTGCGGATATCGTAAACCGAGCGGCCGCCGATGACGCTGTCGGGGCGCGAAAAGTAGATGTACTCGAAAATGCAGGGCCGGGCAGGTCGCCGCGGGAACGGGCGATGGCTTTCAATCCCGTCCTTTGTCACGACGATGACTTCCCCGTTCTCCACTTCGCGAACGAACTGCGCGCCGACCATGTCGAGAGCGCAGGTTTCGGAGGCAAGGATCGTTGCGCCATCGAGGCGGCCGAGCACCAGCGGGCGAATGCCGATCGGATCACGTGCGGCGATCATCATGTCGTTCGTCAGGGCCACCAAGGCATAGGCGCCTTCGATCTGCCGGATCGCCTCGATGAAGCGGTCAACCATGCGCCGCTTCTTGGAGCGCGACAGCAAATGAAGAATGACCTCGGTGTCGGAGGTGGAGGGGAAGATCGCGCCGGAGGAAATCAACTCGCGGCGCAGTGTCAGCGCATTGGTCAGATTGCCGTTATGGCCGACGGCAAAGCCGCCCGTGTCGATATCCGCATAGAGCGGCTGGACGTTTTTCAGTGCCGGTTCACCGGTCGTCGAATAGCGATTGTGGCCGACGGCCATAGAGCCTTTGAGGCGGCCGATCACGGCTGCTTCGTTGAAATTGTCGCCGACGAGGCCGAGATGGCGTTCGGAATGGAATTGCTGGCCGTCGTAGGTGACGATGCCGGCGGCTTCCTGCCCGCGATGCTGCAGGGCGTGCAAGCCGAGTGCCGTCAGCGCTGCCGCATCTGGATGGCCGAAGACGCCGAAGACGCCGCACTCTTCGCGCAGCCGGTCGTCGCCGAACTTGGAGTAACCGAAATCGCCGGCCGTAGAACCGGCGTCATGGAACTGCGCCATGGTTGCCTCCCGCTCAAGCATCCGCTGCGCGAGACCGGCTCATGAGAGATGCCGGCCCGTGATCGCCCGTCTTTAACACCACTTTCGGGTCGAGCGCCATGGCTGGTCGCCGCACTGTCACATTGGCGGCTGTGAGAAAGTGTTTTTCATTGATTAACACGATGTACCCTGCCGAGATCAGCCGGGCGGAGGTTCGACCGGCGATGCGGGTGCCGGTTGCGGGTTGGTCAGGCTCGAGGGCATGTGGGTTTCGAGTGTGGACCGGATCGTATCACCCGTCGCCTTGATATAGGGCAGGGAGGCTGAATTGCGAACCCAGGGTTGCTGATTGGCAGGGTCGGGAATGAACGATTCGTAGAACATGTACGGAATGACCACGAGGATGAAGCCGCGCACGACGCCGAACAGAAACCCTAAGATGCGGTCAATCATGCCGACCGAACTGTCGAGGATGATGTCGGAGATCCGTGACGTGATCAGATGCACGATAATCAGCACGATCAGGAAGATAACGGCGCCGATGGCGATTTGGGCAATCGCGACCTGCGTCCCCATCTGCGCAGCCATGTCTTCGGCGAACTTCTTGTAGTTCAACACGAAATACAGCACCGCGAGGGCGGCCACGGCCCAAGAGACGATTGAAAGCAGTTCTCGGGTGAGACCACGGTACATGGCCAGCAGCCCGGAAATAAACGCGACGGCAATCAGCGCGGCGTCGAGGTAGGTCAGCGGACCGATCATGTCGAGGCACTCTCCAGGAAGGGGCTGGCCACGAATGGGCTACAGTTCATCATAATTGCACGGGTCAGTCTCATGTGCGCAACGGGTCCGCAAGCTCTTTGAGGTGAGTGAGGCGCGTGAGTGACATGTTGGCCGCATCGGCGCCGGTTTCCCCGGCCGCCGGGATGACGGCTTGGGTGAAGCCGAGTTTCTTGGCTTCTTTCAGGCGGAGTGCGGTGTGTGTGCCAGCCCGCACGGCCCCGGACAGCGAGATTTCCCCAAACGTTACCCGCTGAGGTGGTAGGGCCTTGCCTGAGAAAGACGACAAAAGCGCCGCCGCAACGGCGAGATCGGCTGCGGGCTCGGAAATTTTTAGGCCACCGGCCACGTTGAGGTAGACATCGTGTTGGGCCAGCGAGACGCCGCAGCGCGCTTCAAGCACGGCCAGGATCATCGACAAGCGGTTGCTATCCCAGCCGACAACGGCGCGCCGCGGTGTTCCCAGCGGCGAGGGTGCAACGAGGGCCTGGATTTCAACCAGGATCGGCCGGGTCCCTTCCATTCCGGCAAAAACGGCGGCCCCTGGTACGGAGGCTTCGCGGTCGCCGAGAAACATTTCGGACGGATTGGCGACTTCCCGCAGGCCCTGCTGGACCATTTCGAAGACACCGATCTCGTCGGTGGCGCCAAACCGATTTTTGGTGGCCCGCAGGATGCGGAACGGATGGCCGCGATCGCCCTCGAACGAGAGAACACAATCGACCATGTGTTCGACCACTTTGGGTCCGGCGATTTGGCCGTCCTTGGTGACGTGTCCAACGAGCAGGAGGGCGGCGCCTTCGAGCTTGGCGTAACGGATCAAGGATTGCGTCGCGGCGCGGACCTGGCTGACGGTGCCGGGTGCGGCGTCGAGTTCGTCGGACCAGAGGGTCTGGATGCTATCGACCACGACAAGATCGGGTCTGGCGCGGGCATCGAGTGTGGCCAGAATGTTGGCGAGATTGGTCTCGGCGGCTAGCGCTACGGGAGCGGAAGCCAGACCCAGCCGTTCGGCGCGCAGGCGGACTTGGGCGGTCGCTTCTTCGCCGGAAAAGTAGATCGCGCTGCGGCCGGCACGGGCCAGTGAAGCGGAGAGCTGCAGCAAAAGCGTCGATTTACCGATTCCGGGTTCGCCGCCGATGAGAATTGCGGAGCCGGGCACGATGCCGCCGCCGGTGACGCGGTCAAGTTCGGCCATGCCGGTCGTAAAGCGGGGGGCTTCGTCGGCACCGCCAGCAAGCGTTCCGAGCTTGACCGGCTTGCCTTTCGATTTGCGCGTCATGCCGGAGCCGGGTGGCGGGCCGGCGTCTGTTTCTTCGGCGAGCGTATTCCACTCGCCGCACGTTGCGCATTTTCCCGCCCAGCGCGGCGAGGTGGCGCTGCAGGCCTGACAGACGTAGAGCGACTTTGCTGTTTTGGCCATTTACTCGCCGTCTCCGGCATAGACGCGTTCGAAGCGGCGACCGAGCCGAGTGAGGACCTCATAGCCAATGGTGCCAGCCTCAGCGCCGACGGTTTCGAGCGGCAGGGCCGGCCCGATCAATTCCGCCATGTCACCGCGGGTCACCAGGATGGGGCAATCCGTGGCGTCGACGGTGATCAGATCCATGGAGACGCGACCGACGATGGGTAACAGCGAGCCATGGATCAAGACCGATCCGCCGCTGGTGTCGGTGGCGGCGCTGGCTGTCCGCGCGAACCCGTCGGCATATCCAGCAGCGAGCGTCGCAATGCGGCTTGGACGAGAGGCGCGCCACGAGCCTGAGTAGCCGACCGTTCCACCGGGGCCGACCTCGCGGACCTGCAGCACACGCGCATAAAGAGAAACGACAGGGACGACGGGGGCTCTTGTTCCTCCGGAGGCCTGTCCGCCGTAGAGAGCATAGCCGGGACGCACCAGATCGAAATGGTAGGGCTGACCGAGCATGAGGCCGTCGGAGGCGGCGAGCGAGGCGGGTGCCGCCGGCAACATTTCGCGCAACCTCTCGAAAGTCTGTTGCTGGGCAGCGTTGGCGGGATCGCTCGGATCGTCGGCGGAGGCGAGGTGGCTCATGATCAGAACGACGTCGAGCGGCTCGAGCCATTCCGGACGGGCCGCCAACCGCGCGACTTCGCCGGCCGGCATCCCGAGGCGATGCAAGCCGCTGTCGATATGAATTGCGGAGGCGAGGCGGGCGCCGATGCGGCGGGCATGTGCGGACCATTCCTCAATTTCGGCAAGGCTCGCCAAGCACGGGATCGCACCGGCAGCGAGAATCGTGTCGGCGGCGCCGGGAAACAGGCCGTTTAGCACGAACACACGAGCGGTGGGATGCAGAGCGCGGGCCTCGGCCGCTTCACGCGGTGTTGCCACGAAAAAGGTTCGGCATCCGGCGGCGGCGAGTGCAGGCAGCACGCGGGCAATCCCCAGACCGTAGGCATCCGCCTTGACGACGGCGCCACACTCGGCCGGCGAGACGTGATCGGCGAGTGCGCGCCAATTGCGAGCGATGGCCGCAAGATCGATGCGCAGCACGCCGGTTTCCGCCGCGGACATGGCAACGGCGACCTCAGGAGGGGGCGCAGACTTTGGCTCGGGACGGCTCATGGGTGGAGCTTTCGCACACCGCGATGGCCGTTGCGAGGCCCGAGGTGCCACAGGTGATGCAGGGCTACGATCCCCCTTGGCTTGTGGCCGACAGTGCGTCCGCTGCTGACTTTATCGGCCGTTATTCCATGCGTTCCGGCATCCAGGCGTCGCGGGCGAGGTTGCCGAAGCGGGTGAACTGGCTTTCGAAGGACAGCGGTACCGTGCCCACGGGACCATGCCGCTGCTTGCCGATGATGACTTCGGCCTTGCCGGAGACCTGCATCATCTTCTGCTGCCATTCCTGGAATTTGGGATCGCTCTCGTTCGGCTTCAGGCGCTCGACATAGTATTCCTCGCGGAAGACGAACATGACGACGTCGGCGTCCTGTTCGATCGATCCCGATTCGCGAAGATCGGACAGTTGCGGGCGCTTGTCTTCGCGCTGTTCGACGGCGCGCGAGAGCTGGGACAACGCGATGATGGGAACCTGCAGTTCCTTGGCGAGAGCCTTGAGGCCGGTCGTGATCTCGGTCACTTCCTGCACGCGCCCTGCGCTCGCCGACTTCGAGGACCCTGCAAGCAGCTGCAAGTAGTCGATGATGAGCAGGCCAAGCCCCTTTTGTCGTTTCAACTTGCGGGCGCGGGCGGCGAGCTGCGCCACGGTGATACCGCCGGTCTGGTCGATGTAGAGGGGAACGCGGCTCATTTCCTGGGAGACGTGAACGAGCTTGCTGAACTCGTCCTGATTGATCATGCCGCGGCGGATGCGTTCCGACGCGATTTCCGATTGTTCCGACAGGATACGGGTGGCGAGCTGTTCGGCCGACATTTCCAGCGAGAAGAAGCCGACGATCGCGCCGTCGACAGCCTTCTCCTCGCCGTTCGGCTGCATTTCGGAGCGATAGGCCTTGGCGACGTTGTAGGCGATATTGGTGACGAGCGCGGTTTTACCCATCGAGGGGCGACCGGCGAGGATGATCAGGTCGGACGATTGCAGGCCGCCGAGTTTGCCGTCGAGATCGGTGAGGCCAGTGGAAATGCCCGAGAGGTGACCATCGCGTTCGTAAGCGCTGTTGGCCATGTCGATCGCGTGCGTCAGCGCAGTGCCGAACGAGAGGAAGCCTTGGCCGTATTTGCCCTTCTCCGCGAGCGCGTAGAGTTTCGATTCCGCGTCGGCGATCTGGTCGTCGGGCGAATGATCGACGGGACTGTCGAAGGCCGTGTTGACCAGATCCTCACCGATCACGATGAGATTGCGGCGAATGGCGAGGTCATAGACGGTCTGGCCGTAGTCGTGTGCGTTGATAATCGTGGTGGCACTGGCGGCGAGTTTACCGAGATACTGCGGCACCGTCATATTCGGGCCGATCGGCTCGGCGTTCTCAAAAAACGTCTTCAGCGTCACAGGCGTCGCCTGTTTGCCGGCCTGGATCAGCTTCGTCGCGGTCTCATAGATTTCGGCATGGAGCGGATCGTAGAAATGGACCGGTTCGAGGAAGTCGGTGACCCTATCGAGCGCCTCGTTGTTGACAAAAATCGCGCCGAGCAGCGCCTGCTCGGCCTCGATGTTATGCGGGACATGCCGAAAGTTGACCGGCTCGGCGGCGTTCGCCACGGCGCGAAGCTTTTCGGTGGGGAGGAGGACGGGTTCAGCCATGGGTCTGTGGTAGCCCGAGTCCGTCCCGGTCGGCAGATGCGAATCGCTGCCGGGAGGGCGTCAAGCGAGAGCTTTCCCAGGTATCCACAGGGGAGGGTTGGTAGCAGCCGATTTAGAGAACGCCTTTGAGGTGGCACTCCGCGAACCGGTTGGCCACAATCCAAAGGCGCATCCGTTTCACGTTGAGGTGCTACAAAGACGGCCGCTCTTACCTGAGCGATGAACGCGCGGCCTGAGCGATGAATGCGCGGGTTTTCAGTCAGCTGCTTCTTTTGGAGATTGACGCTGTGGTGCCTGGCGGGCTGCAGCGTTGCGTTGCCAATGTTCCCAGATATTCGTTTCGTTGCGATAGAGCCCGGCCTTCTTTGCCTGCGGCGTCCTGGAAATCCATTCCGAACCACACGGGCCAAATTACAAGTCCCACCACACCTGCGGCCACATTTTGCGTCACCTTCCAACCCTCTTCTCGGGCAAGTTCGGTAATGCGATCGTTGTTGATCTTAGCCTCGGCGATGATCTGATCACACGTCAGGAGTGGATCGTTGACTTGTACGATCGGCACCATGTCCGGTGCGCGTCCAGCGCAGCCGAGGAGCATCAAGGGCGTAAATATTGTCCAAGCAAATCGCATAAATATGCTCCCTAAAAAGTTGGGAGCCTAAGGAGCCTGCAATTCGCCACAAGAGAGACGCCCGCGTAAGTTGTGCGCGACCGCTGAAAGTGTCCGAGCTGTGATTTTAAAGCGGATCGACTACGCCGCGTCGGCGGTGAGGCTGATGACGGCGCTTTCGAAAATGCGGCGACCGTCGGTGCCACCGAGGGCGGCTTCATAGAGGCGTTCGGGGTGGGGCATCATGCCCAGAATGCGGCCCGTCGGATCGGTGATGCCGGCGATGTTGCGCTGGGCGCCGTTGGGCGAGGTGGCATCGCTGACGGTGCCGGTGATGTCGCAATAGCGGAACGCGACGCGACCTTCGCCTTCGAGCCGGTCCAGCGTCTCGGCATCGGCGAAATAATTGCCTTCGGCATGGGCGATCGGGACCTTGATGACTTCGCCTTTGCGGTAGCAGCGGGAAAAGAACGTATCGTCGCGTTCAACGCGCAGGAATACGTCCTTGCAGATGAACTTGAGCGAGCGGTTGCGCATCAGAACGCCGGGCAGCAGCCCCGACTCGCACAGCACCTGAAAGCCGTTGCAGATGCCGAGTACCGGCGTCCCGGCTTTCGCCTTGGCGATGACGTCCTTCATGATCGGCGAATGCGCGGCCATGGCACCGCAGCGCAGGTAATCGCCGTAGGAAAAGCCGCCGGGCAGGACGATGAGATCGGAAGACGGGACGCTGGCATCGCCGTGCCAGATCATGTTGGGCGCATAACCCGTGATGCGCTCGATCGCGACTTTGACGTCGCGGTCGCAATTCGATCCGGGGAAGACGATGACGGAGGCTTTGATCATGATCCGATCCTGCAAGTGCCTTCTTCGAGGCTCTCGATCTGTTTGCCGCTGAATGTCGTGGCGCGCAAGTCGAGGGTTGCAGCCTTGACGACAGCCAGCAACAGCCATTCACCCTCGGCCAGTTTGTCGATCGCCTTGGGAGCGGGCGACCAAAGCTCCACGTTGCCGTCGGCGGCGAGACGTCAACGGACAAGTTTCGGCGCAGGTCTTGGCTTCGCGCTGACCGAGCGAGCCGGTATGTGCCGGATCGACGGATGCGATCCGCCACGCACCGGTGGCGGGCTTGGCAGAGATGTCCTTCAGCACGAGGGTCAGCGTCAAAGTTCCGTTCGTCGCGTTCGCGGCGTTGGTCGAGACGACGACCGATTTTGACTTGCACGTCAGTTCGACGGGTTTGGCCGGCTCAAGCTTGAGAGGGGTGGGCGGTTGTTTCGAAGGCGGACTCGGATCGGCAACCGCCAGGACGCTGAGCATCAGGAATGCTGCAGCAACAAGCCCGCAGTATCGCCCCAGCGTCATGGCACCAGGTCGTAGGCGTAGTTTTCAATGACCGTGTTGGCGAGCAGGTCCTTGCACATCTGCTCGACGATCTGTTTCGCCTTGGAGTGATCCATCTCAGTCAACTGGACTTCAATGAACTTGCCCTGTCGAACATCGCCAATGCCGGTAATGCCGAGGCCGCGCACCGCGCCCTCGATGGCCTTGCCCTGCGGGTCGAGAACGCCATTTTTCAAAGTAATGCGGATCAAGGCCTTCATATCGATCTCCGGCAACCGATCACCGGCAACCGTCTCCGCTCCGAATGAAGGTTCGGCGGCGTAAGCCGGTCGCGCGGTGCGGGCATCAGTTGGGCTTGCCTGTCGGGTTCGACGCAACGAGGACGGGACCCGAGCCCTTCGGGCGCGGATTTTCAGTCAACACGCCAAGCCGGCGGGCGACTTCCTGATAGGCTTCGAGAACGCCGCCAAGGTCGCGACGGAAGCGGTCCTTGTCGAGCTTGTCGCCCGACGTGATGTCCCAAAGGCGGCAGCAATCCGGGCTGACTTCGTCGGCCAGCACAATCCGCATCTGTTCGTTGTCCCAGAGGCGACCGAATTCAACCTTGAAGTCGATCAGACGGATGCCGATACCGAGAAAGAGGCCGACAAGAAAATCATTGATCCGGAGCGCAAGCTGCATGATCTCATCGATTTCGGTGGGCGTTGCCCAGCCGAACGCCGTGATGTGCTCTTCAGAGACCATCGGGTCGTTCAGCGCATCGGCTTTGTAATAGAATTCGATGATCGAGCGCGGCAGGGGCGTGCCTTCTTCAAGGCCGAGCCGCGTTGCGAGCGAACCGGCGGCGACGTTGCGCACAACAACTTCAAGCGGTACGATCTCGACTTCGCGGATCAATTGCTCGCGCATGTTGAGACGCTTGATGAAGTGCGTCGGCACGCCGATCTCGCCGAGGCGCGAGAAGATGTATTCGGAAATACGATTGTTGAGCACGCCCTTGCCTTCGATGAGGGCATGCTTCTTCGCATTGAACGCGGTCGCGTCATCTTTGAAGTGCTGGATCAAGGTGCCGGGCTCTGGACCCTCGTAGAGTACCTTTGCCTTGCCCTCGTAGATCCGCCGCCGCCTGTTCATTGATCCTGGTCCTTTGACGATCACGCTCATGCTCACTCAACACGCCGGCCACGCGCTGCCGAAGCCGCTGCCCTTTGACGTTGCAGGTTATTCTGCTTCTTATGGGGGTAGGGTCAGGAAGCGCCGTTCGGAAAAAAGCGACTGTTGGACCCTAGCCGAACCGGGGGGGAGAAACAATCTTAACGACGCCGCACCGCTCGCTATCTCAGGCCAATGGTTCACGTCATCCACAAGCCGTTGATTTGTCATGGTGGACCGGTTAGGCAGCAACAACAGATGTCTCCACGGAATGATCTACAACCGGAGCGAGGCGTTGAACATTTCAAGAACATTTCTCACTGGAGACACGATATGACAACCTTCGACAACCGCGAAAAGGCCTATGAAAACAAGTTCGCTCGCGATAGCGAGCTGAAGTTCAAGGCCGAGTCGCGCCGCAACCGCGCACTTGCGGAATGGGCCGGCGGACTGCTCGGCCTGACCGGTGCCGCGCTCGACGATTACATCAAGGACGTGCGCAAGGCGGATCTTGCCGAAAAGGGCGATGATGATGTTTTTCGCAAGGTCAAAGCTGATCTTGTGGCAAAGGGCTTGTCTGTTACCGACGAAGATATCCGCAAAGTCATGCACGAAGCACTGGCCACCGCCGTGTCGGAATTGGAGAAGCCCGCCTCGTAACAGTGACAGCAGGCGCTGATTCCGCTCAGGCGTCCGGTGTGCGTTTCAACGGCACCGGCGCCGGCGAAAGCCGCTGCAGAAAAATGCCGAAAGCCAGCAGGCCGTCCGGCCACGGGCCGTGACCGCTCGCGATGTTGATATGTCCGACCGCGCCGCTTTCGATCACGGCGGACCCCCACGTTGTTGCAAGCTGGCGGGCGCGATCGAGAGAGCAGTACGGATCGTTTGACGACGCGACCAGAACTGAGGGAAACGGCAGGATCGACTTTGGCGCCGGCGCAAAGCCGGTTTCCTGGGTGGCACCAAACATCTCTCCGGCCGTCACCGGCCATGCGTGAGCGTTGTCGACATCGGCGGGGGCAACGAGGAAGGCCCCAACCGGGGGCGCGGGCAAGCGCGCAAGCCTGGCACCAGCGTGGGCAACCGCCACGGCTCCCAGGCTATGCGCCACCAGCACGACGGGGCGAACGGACTGCGCCGCGGCTTCGACAATGCGGGCGACCCATGCATCTTTATCGGGACGCACCCAGTCCTGCTGCTCAATGCGGCGCGCGGTCTTGAGGTTGTTTTCCCAGCGCGTCTGCCAGTGATCGGCACCGGAACTCGACCAGCCCGGAATAATGAGAATATCGGCTTCGGAAGTTTTCATGACGGACCGAATAGCGGAGACGACGGCCGGCGGGCAAGCCCGGGATTAAGCGGCCGCCCGGATCGCAATAGCTTTTTTCTGTGCGGGTCGGGCGCAAATGCGGTCGAAGTAATCGCGGATATTGCCCTCGGGCAGCTGCCATTTGATGGCGAGCGCCCAGAACAGGCAATGGCCGAGCAGCAGGTCGGGTACCGTAAAGTTTTCTCCCATGACATAGGGCTTGTTACCGAGGCGCTTCGACAACGTTGCGACGGCGCGGCCGAAATCGAACTCGCAAGCCCGCTTGACCTCCTTGACGCGGTACTCCTCCGGAAGGGCGAACGAGTGCTTCGCGGCCACCCACAGCGGACCTTCGACGTCATCGACGCTGAACTGTGTGAAGCTGTCCTGCTGCGCGCGCTCGATTGTTCCGGCTTGGAACGTGAACTTGCCGTGCTTGTCGGCGAGGTATTGGCAGATCGCGACGCTGTCGATGATGGGAACGCCGCCGTCGAGGAGAATGGGGACCTTGCCGGACGGGTTGAGAGCAGCGACTGCCGGATCATGCGGGCGCTTGGGCTCAAGGGTGTAGGGTTGGCCCAGTTCTTCCAACATGCCGATCACGCGAAATGTGCGTGTCGTTGGTGCTCCAATCACGGTGTACATTATCGACCTTTCATCAGCCCTTGCCGAAGACGCGATCGAAAATCGTGTCGACGTGTTTGAAGTGATAGCCAAGATCGAACATGGTTTCCAAGTCCGCAGCCGCGACCTTAGCGGTGACTTCCGCGTCGTTCTTCAGTTCGGTCAGGAAGTCCTTGCCTTCCTCCCAAGTTTTCATCGCATTGCGCTGGACCATGGCATAGGCATCCTCGCGCGAGACGCCGGCTTGGGTCAATGCGAGCAGAACACGCTGGGAATTATGCAGCCCGCCGAGACGGTCGAGATTTTTCTGCATGTTGTCAGGATAGATGACGAGTTTCTCGATCACACCGGCGAGCCGGCTCAGGGCGAAGTCCAGCGTGACGGTGGCATCGGGGCCGATGATCCGTTCAACCGACGAGTGGGAAATGTCGCGCTCATGCCACAGTGCGACATTCTCCATGGCCGGCACCGCATAACCGCGGACGATGCGGGCAAGACCGGTGAGATTTTCCGCCAGCACGGGATTGCGCTTGTGCGGCATGGCTGAGGACCCCTTCTGGCCGGGCGCGAAGTATTCTTCGGCCTCGAGCACTTCCGTCCTCTGGAGATGGCGGATCTCGGTGGCCAAACGCTCGACCGAGGAGGCGACGACGCCGAGCGTGGCGAAGTACATGGCATGACGGTCGCGCGGGACGACTTGCGTCGAGACCGGTTCGGGCCGCAGACCCATGCGTTCGGCGACGAATTCTTCGACCCTTGGATCGATGTTTGCAAACGTGCCGACCGCGCCTGAAATCGCGCACGTGCGGACGTCTTCGCGGGCCGCCGCAAGACGCTCCTTAGCGCGCTCGAATTCGGCATAAGCGCAGGCGAGCTTGAGGCCGAACGTGGTTGGTTCGGCATGGATGCCGTGACTGCGGCCGATCGTTGGCGTCAAGCGGTGTTCGAAGGCGCGCAGTTTCAACGCTTCAAGCAGACGCTCGATATCGGCGAGCAATATGTCGGCTGCGCGCACCAATTGCACGTTGAGCGTCGTGTCGAGCACGTCGGAGGATGTCATCCCCTGGTGCACAAAGCGGGCTTCCGGCCCGACGATTTCGGCAAGGTGGGTCAAGAAGGCGATGACATCGTGTTTGGTGACCTGCTCGATGGCATCAATACGCGCGACTTCGAAGCGGGCCTGAGAGCCCTTTTTCCAGATGACGTCGGCGGCTTCCTTGGGAATGATGCCGAGGTTGGCCATCGCGGTTGCGGCGTGGCTTTCGATTTCAAACCAGATGCGATAGCGCGTCTCGGGCTCCCAGATGCGAACCATCTCGGGCCGGGAGTAGCGGGGGATCATGGAACCTCTCGTCGGGCTGGGGCTGGCGGCGGCGTATAACGCCGATCGGATCGCGTCGAGGGGGTATCACCCGGCGGCCCAGGCAGCAACGTGACCCGTCGTTCGAATCAATTCTGCCGGCGACATTTCCAGGGATGAGCGCAAAAATTCAGGTTACGGCGCGAATTGCGCCGCCTGCGGCAATTCTTACCAATTAAAAAGAAACACCCAAAACTGAACGAATATTCATCTCGCAGGTGCGAAGTCGAGGGCGAGCCTTAGCCGGCAAGTGACTTATTGTGCCGTGCAAAATCTCGTGTCGCGCTGCGCATGTGGCTGCTTCGTGGCAGGTCGAATATTGCCAATATTTTTGCGGGTTGTTTCCGCTTCGCCACGCTTTGCTGCACAGCCGAAGCTGGTGCCGCTTTCGAGCCATATTCAGGTGGAGTATCGCGATTGAGCCGCGCAGCAAACTGTTCAGGTTTGCTTCAGGTTCGATGTAGGAAAAGGGACACGGTTCTTAACGGAGCGGCGTTCCGGCACTTGCATCCCACGGGCGCGACCGCAACTCTGTGTAAATGTCAGCCGGGGTACACTCTCCCGAATGATTGCACGCGATGAGGAAGAGACAGCAGAGCCGGTTGTGAACCGATCGCGACGACCCTGGGAACTGTCCCGATAAAAATGGACGAATGGGCAAACAATGTCTGAACAGATGCAGTGCGAGATTTCGGAACTCAATCAGCGCTTCGACGAGCTCGATGATCCCCGCGAACAGTACGCTCTTTTGAAAGAGCGCATCAACGCTTACAGGTCGCGCGGCATCGTCGTTCCCGAGCCCCTGCAGCGCATGGAACGCGTTCTTTTGCAGGAGTGCCTTTCGGAATCGCAAGGCCGTTGATTTTAGTCTCACGATCGAGATTGCAGCGCCGGTCCCGTCAGGGGCCGGCGTTGGCGTTTTGCGACCATCGTCCGGCCACCAGCGGCACGGCGATGAACGAAGCAATCCGTGCATCGCCGTTGCTATCAAACAGCTTCGCGGACCCGTCCGGCCCCGACAGCAGCGCGATCGCGTCACCTCCAAAGCCTGCGGCGCGCCAGACCTTGAGCCAAGCAGCAACGGCCATTTGTGCGGCGGCTGTCAGATCGGCAGCGGCTCGTCCGCCCGAGTGCGGCGCGGGCAACATGACCTTGACGCCCGACGCCGATGGATCGAGGGCCGCGGCGGTCGCGGCGAAGTCATCGGTTGCGTTCGCGTCGGACGCAATGAGCGGCGACGTGATGCCGGCCTTGCGCAAGCCGCGCAGCACCACGCTCGCCTCCGGCGGATAACCGGCGAAGAATACGACCTTTGGCGAAGCCGTTTTCAGTTTAGCCAGTTCGGCGTCGTAGTCGCGTCGGCCAGCGACGATTGGGATGACGACGGGCGGGAGTTGTTTTTTTGCGACCAGCGCTGCGGAGATCGACGCGGTGAGGGTCCGAGCGTACGACGTTCGGTCCTGGACAATGGCGGTCGCACCGCCGGCAGCGTGGGCGATCAATTCAACGGCTGCTGCTTCGCCTTGGCGATCGTCGCGTCCGGCTAAGCGAAAAATTGTTGGTCCGGCCCGTTTTGACGTCAAGTCGGGATGGCGGACGCCGAGCGCGACAAAGGCGATGCCGGCGGTGGCGTAAATGCGTGCGGCGGCGATTGCTGCGGCGGCACAGGGATGGCCGATGACAAGAGCGGGGCGCGCGGCGGCGACCAGACGGGCCGCGGCTTCGGCACGACCGGCATCGCAGCCATCGTCGACTTCGGTCACGGTCACGTCGGGATGCGCTGCGATGGCTTTGCCGGCACCTTCGCGCATGGCACGCAGAAGCTCGGCATGGCGGCCCGTGGCGGGTCCGGCGACCACGACGGACGCCACTTCAGCGATGGCCGGGACGGGCGTTGACGCCAGCGACATTGCGGTCATCAGGAGACGTAGGATCCGGCGAGTATCCAAGTGCGCGATTTCCGATTGATCAGGGGAGGCAGGTGTCTGCCATATCCTTCGCCTTGCACGGGATACCGGTCCACGGCTAGGCGTGCACCATTTTATCGTAACCGCGGGTTTCGGCACCACCCTTGTCGGCCAAAGGCGCGACCGGCAGCGGTTGCGGACTTGCTCGCTGTCTTGGCGCCGTTCTAGGGTAAAGGAATGGCCTGTAATTTGCTTGGTACTCTGGCTCGGGGTGGTCGCGGGGTGGCGGCTAAGTTCGGCGAAGCGGCACCGGCTGGTGCCACGACGACCAATGGGGGAAAAGTCGATGCTGTTTGATCGCGTGAAGCCGCTCAGCGCCATTCTTAAAACCGCTGAGAAGAAATCTCTGCACCGATCGCTCGGCGCATTCCAACTGACCATGCTTGGCATCGGAGCCATCATCGGCACCGGCATTTTCGTGCTGACGGCGGAGGCCGCGCAGAAGGCCGGGCCGGGCATGTTGCTGAGTTTCGTGATCGCGGGCGCCGTGTGTGCTGTTGCGGCGCTATGCTACTCTGAACTTGCGTCCATGTGTCCGGTGTCGGGTTCGGCCTATACCTACACGTACGCGGTCATGGGCGAATTGCTGGCCTGGATGGTGGGCTGGGCCCTCGTTCTTGAATACGCGGTGGCGGCCGGCGCGGTCAGCGTTGGTTGGTCGGGCTACTTCGTCGGCTTGTTGGACAACCTCGCCGGAATCAAAATTCCCGAAGCTCTGACAATGGGCCCCAGCCAAGGCGGCATTATCAACCTTCCGGCTTTCACCATTGCCTTGCTCGTGACGGGGCTACTGATCGTCGGCACGAAGGAAAGTGCCTTCGTCAACGCCATCCTGGTTGCTGTGAAGGTGACCGCGTTGTTGATATTCGTGGTCCTCGCGCTGCCGGCGATGAACTTGGAAAAATTCGAACCGTTCGCGCCGTTGGGCTTTGCCGGTGTGTCCGGCGCTGCAGCGTCGATCTTTTTTGCCTACGTCGGTTTCGACGCAGTCTCGACGGCCGCAGAGGAAACGAAGAACCCGCAGCGGAATGTGCCGATCGGCCTGATCGGATCCCTGGCGATTTGCACGATCTTCTACATTCTGGTGGCCAGCGGCGTCATCGGCACGGTCGGCGCCCAGCCGCTGTTGCGCGCCGATGGCACCGGCATGGCACCCGGCAGCGCCGAACTGGCTCAGGCCTGCAAGGCCGCGGGCGATGCCGCCGTGGTCTGCTCGAAGGAAGCCTTGGCGTGGACCATGCGCGAGATCGGCTGGCCTCAGATCGGCAACCTTATTGGACTAGCGGCCGGACTGGCGTTGCCCTCGGTCATCTTGATGATGATGTACGGCCAGACGCGGATTTTTTTCGTCATGAGCCGCGATGGTCTTTTGCCAGAGCGGCTTTCGGACGTGCATCCGCGTTTCAAGACGCCGCATATCATCACGATGATGACCGGCGTGCTGGTTGCCGTGTTTGCCGCCTTTTTTCCGGTCGGTACGCTCGCCGACATAACGAATTCCGGGACGCTGTTTGCGTTCGCCATGGTCGCGCTTGCCGTGATGATCCTGCGGCGCACCGATCCCGATCGGCGGCGGCCGTTCCGCACCCCGGCGATCAACGTCGTCGCGCCACTCGCGATTGCGGGCTGCGTGTATCTGTTCTTCAATTTGTCGGGGTATACGCTCGCGCTGTTTGTCGCTTGGGCCACCATAGGGCTGATCATCTACTTCACTTACAGCCGGCACACGAGCCATCTGGGTCGTGGTCTGGTCGAGGTGCACGAGGAGGATGCGGATGTGCCGCCGTCCTCGGTGCCGCCGATCTGAGCGGTCAGGCGGCGAGCGTTTTGGGCAGTTTCATCGTCGCGATGCGGATGCTGCAGTCTTCGGCGTCATCGGTGATCGTGAACCCGAGCCGCTGACAGAAATCGAGCATCATCTGATTTTCCGCCAGAACGGTGCCTGACAGTTCACTTAAGCCCTCTGCCTGGGCGTAAGCGACGAGGTGCTGCATCAGGCGGCGGCCCAACCCCTTGCCCTTCAGGCCGGAGGCGACGAGGATCGCGAACTCGGCCCGTTGATAGTCCGACCCGGCCATCATGCGGGCGACGCCGAGCAGCGCTCCGGTGTCCTTCTCAATTGCCACGAACGCCATCTCCCGCCCGTAGTCGATCTGCGTCAGGCGCGCGATGGTGGCGTGCGTCAAAGTTTTGGCCGCCATGAAGAACCGCATGCGCATGTCGTGCGGCGTGACTTGCCGAAAAAAGTCCTCGTAGCGATGTTCGTCGTCGGGCCGGATCGGCCGGATCAGCAGGTGCTGTCCGGTCGACATCGTAAAATCGGCCTCCCAGCGCGTGGGATACGGGCGGATGCTCATGGGTGTTCTTGGGTTGGCGACAGGGTCGGCGATGACGATACGGGCATCAAGCGCCAGCACGTCGCGATCATCGGCAATCAGCGGATTGATATCGATCTCGCGAATCTCTGGGTGGCCCGCCACGAGGTAGCTCAATCGCACGAGCACCATGGCGATCTGGTCGAGATCGGCCGCCAGGTGATCGCGATAGCCGGCAAGGAGACGCGAGACGCGCGTCTGCGCAATCAAGTCGTGGGCGAGGCCAAGATCGAGCGGGGGCAGCGCTTCGGCTGTATCGCGCATGATTTCCACGCCCGTTCCGCCGGCTCCGAATACGATCAGCGGACCGAATGTGGCGTCGGTGCTGACGCCGGCAAAGAGTTCCTGGGCATCGCGTTTGCGGATCATGGGCTGAATTGTGAAACCGTCGATGCGCGCCTGCGGTCGCACGCGCTGGATGCGCGCAAGCATCGCTTCGGCTGCGTCGGCGCAATCTTCCGGCGTGCTCAGATCGAGGCGCACGCCGCCGACGTCGGATTTATGGGAGATGTCGGGGGAGCGGATCTTGATCGCCACGGACTTGTTGGACGTAAGCAACTCCGCCGCGACCGAGCGCACTTCTTCCGGCGTGGTGGCAATCCGGGTCGGAACCGTTTCAATGCCATAAGCCGTCAGGATATCCTTGGACAGGGCTTCGCCGAGTACGGTCTCGCCACGATTGAGGGCTTCTTTCAAGGCCGCGCTGACCCTGGCCGGGTCGAGCCGCATGTCGTCGGGCAGCGAGGGCGGCGTGCGCATCAGAAGATCCTGCGCGCGGCGGTGTCGGACGAGTTGCATGAAGCCGTTGATCGCGTCGTCGGGGCTTGAGAATGCGGGATGACCCGCGGCACGGAAGGCAGCCCGGCCCGGTTCGGCTGTGCCATCCCCCAGCCAGACGCTGAGCAGCGGCCGCTTATGGCCGTCCGACTTATGAGCCTTGACGGTCTCGATGATCGTCTCGGCGGCTCGTGTGCTGTCGGACAGCGCGGTCGGACAATTCATCACCAGAATGGCATCCGTGCCCTTATCGTCGAGGACGGCGGCGACGGTCTGCCCGTAACGTTCGGGATTGGCATCGCCGATGATGTCGATCGGATTGGCGCGCGACCACGTGGATGGCAGGATCGCATCCAGTCTGGCGATCGTCTGCGGGTCGGGCCGGGCGAGCGTTCCACCCCAGTCGGCCAGGCGATCGACGGCAAGGACACCGGCGCCACCGCCGTTGGTGATGATGGTCAACCGTTCGCCACTGAGGCGGCCAACGCGAGAGAGCGTTTCGGCGGCATCGAAGAGCTGCTCGATTTCGCGCACGCGCAGAACCCCGGCGCGACGGAAGGCTGCCTCATAGGCCTTGTCGGAGCCGGCGAGAGCGCCGGTGTGCGACAGCGCGGCCTTGGCGCCTTCGGCGTGGCGGCCGGACTTTATGACGATGACCGGCTTGGCGCGGGCTGCGCGACGGGCCGCGGACATGAACTTCGGCGCGTTCGTGATGTTCTCGATGTAAAGCAGGATGGCGCGGCTCGAGACGTCGACGGCGAGGTAGTCGAGCAGATCGCCGAAATCGACGTCGAGCATGTCGCCCAGGGAGACGACGTGGCTGAAACCGATGCCGCGGGAGCCCGCCCAATCGACGATACTGGTCACCAAGGCACCGGACTGGGACAAGAAGGCGAGGTCGCCGCTTAAAGGAGCGCGATGTGAAAAGCTTGCATCGAGTGCGATCTGCGGCAGCATCAGCCCGAGGCAATTCGGACCTTGCACGCGCAGGCAGGTTGGTTGCGCGGCCTTGAGGACGGCTACTTTCTGTGTGGTGGAGAGGCCGGCCGTGATGATCACCGCCGCGCGTACTCCCTTTGCGCCAAGTTCAGCGATGATGCTGGGAATTGTTTCGGGTGGAGTTGCGATCACGGCCAGATCGGGGACGCCCTCCAACTCACGCACGGAGGTTGCGCAAACGCGGTCTTCGACGTGACGGTGCCGCGGGTTGACGAATTGGATCGGTCCGGCAAAGCCGGCGCGCAGCAGATTGCGCGCGACGATGTTGCCGACGGATTGCGGCCTCGGGCTGGCGCCGATGAGAGCGACAGAGCGGGGAGTGAGCAGCGCATCTAGGTTACGGATCGTCATCGCTTGTCGAAGCTCGCATGCAAATGTGACATCGCCATGCGCAGCGTTTCCTCGAATGGCCCGCTGGCGTCTAAGCGCGTCCAGTCGAGCGGCCCCAGACCGTAGACCAGCTGCTGCTCGACAACCTGCGGCGTGGCGTCCGAGGCGTCATTTTTACGCTGTGCGACGCGCTCAATGAGAACGTTTGCGGGAACGTCGAGCCATAATGACGCGAGGCGCGCGCCCGTCACACCGGCCAGCGCTGCAATTGCGATTCGCTCGCGGGGATCGGCGTGAACGGCATCAGCAATGACGGAATGGCCGGCGTGCAAGGCGGATTGCGCTTTTGTAAGCATGCGATCGTAAACGGCGGCGGTGGCCGATGCGGTGTAGGCCGACGCGGGCAGGCGCTGGAATTCATCGGCGTTGAAGAGGGCTTTGCGTTCCAGATCGCTGCGCAGATGCAACGCGCCGGGCGCCCGTCCAAATGATGGTGCCAGAGCCGCCGCAAGGGTCGATTTTCCAGAGCCCGATAATCCGCCGATGAGAACGAGGGCTGGTGCTTCCTCATGCAAATAGGACAGGGCTCGCTGCAGATAGCCGCGCGGCTCGGTCGAGGGCTGCGTTGAAAGGGATGCCTTCTGAGCGCCGACCATGGCGCGGATCGCTGCGCGAAGCGCCAAAAACACCGGAAGCGCTGCGAGGGCTTCGATGTTGCTTAGCGCCTGAGAGCGCCACAGATAGCGGTTGAGTACGGCGTTCGCGGTTTCGCGATGATCGCGATGGTCGAGATCCATGAGCAGGAAGGCCAGATCGTAGAGGGTGTCGATGGTCGCCAACGTCTCGTCAAATTCGATGGCGTCAAAGAGTGTCGGGTGGCCGTCGATGAGTACGATATTGCCAAGATGGAGATCGCCATGACAGCGACGCACATGGCCGTCCCGAGCGCGGCGAACGAGAAGGTCGGACAGGTCGGTGGCACCCGACGTCAACCGGGCCCGCAGTCCTGCGACTGTTGTCTGATCCTCAGGTCCGAACAGTGACGTCAACGCGGCGAGGACATCGGTGGCGACGCGGGATATCTGGGCCGCGGGCGGGGGCTGCTGGATCACGATTGCGGCGGCGTGAGCGGCATACACGGCGTCGGCCAGGGCCTTGGCCTCTTGGTCGGCCAGCGGCTCTGAGACGATGCGATTGGCTAGAACGTCGCCTTCGTGGAAGCGCGCCATGTGCACCGCCCACTCGACGGGATCGCCGTCACCGGCGAACGCCATGCGGCCATTGTGGGCGCGAGTGATCGCGACCACCGACTTATAGATCATGGGTGCGTTGGGGGCGTTGACCTCGAGTTCGCGCACGCAGGCGGCATGCCTTTTTTCAAGCGTCGAGAAATCCATGTAGGGATAGCGAATGGCGCGCTTGATCTTGAAAACATCGCTGCCGCACAAAAAGACATGCGCGCCGTGCGTATCGATGCGTTCGACGGGTGGCATGGATGGATAGGATGCGGGGTTGGTGAGAAACGCGACGGCATCGCGCTGCTGGGGAGCGATCTGTGCTGTGGTCATTGGGCGTTCGATCCGGCTCGGTTCCCCGCACGGTGCGCGGTGCAGCGGGCCGTGGTCAACCCAGCATGGCATGCGGCCGGTCCGTGCCTCAATCAACTATGCATCTGGACCTGGGCGCGGGCCTTCAATCCCGCGAGATCGCAAACCTGCAGCGCACGCCGCCGATTGGTCTTGATTATGCCTTCCGCCTTCAAGACCGCGAATTGGCGGCTGACGGTCTCAAGACGCAAATTAAGGCACTCGGCGAATTCCGTGCGCGACAGGGGCAGGTCGAACGCGACGGTATTGGACGGTTCGGCGGCGTCGGCCTGCAACTTGTCGGCAATGAAAAGCAACAGGCCGGCAACACGTTCCTCCGCGGTCTTGCGGGCGATCAGCGACATCCACTGCCGCGCCTGATCGAGATCGTCGAGGGTACGCTTCAGGATGTTGAGTTCCAGGTCGGGATGAACGCGCATGAGGTTTTCGAAAACCGGCCCTGCGAAGGAGCAGACTTCGAGATCGGTTGCGGCTTCGGCCAAATATTTGGCGCTGTCGACGTAGGGCCTGCCGACGAATTCGGAGGGGAACTGCAACCCGACGATCTGCACATGGCCGTCGGTCTGTTCGTCGACGATCTTCACCACCCCTTTCACGATAATGGAGAAGGTCTGCGCTTGGTTGGCGGTATTGTTGAGGATCTGGCCCGCGGCAATACGGCGGCGATGGACGATGCGCGCAAGTTCGTTGGCCGCCTCAGCCGAAACGGCACCACACGGCGCGATCCGCCGGACGGCACATTGCAGGCACTTTATGCGGACAGTCACAATCGCACCTCGGTAGAACCTCAAGGCGCGCCACTGACCCGTTTCGCGCCCGATTATCATTGAATCCTAGGCTGAGCGCGCACTGCTTTGATTGATAGAAATCAACTGATAAGGCGGCCCAGAGCTAAAAATGAAGGTTTGCTCTGTTGACGTTTTTTCACGTGTAAAGAGCATAAGCGGGTATTCACCGGCTTGCGATTGGGGCGGCGGATCGCTACCAGACCGCATGAGCACCGCGCATCACAGATTTTGCGTCGCACCGATGATGGATTGGACGGACCGGCATTGCCGGCTGTTTCATCGTGGGTTGACGCGGCATGCGCTGCTGTACACGGAGATGGTGACGGCGGAAGCGATCCTGCACGGCGACCGCGGCCGTCTTCTCGGCTTCGATGCCGCGGAGCAGCCACTGGCTTTGCAACTCGGAGGCTCTGATCCGCAGAAGCTCGCAGCCGCGGCTCGTATCGGGGCCGACTTTGGCTATCGGGAGATCAACCTGAATGTGGGTTGTCCATCCGACCGGGTGCAAGAGGGCCGCTTTGGAGCCTGCCTCATGGCGGAACCCAGCCTCGTTGCGAGCTGTGTTGCGGCGATGGCCGAGGCTGTGTCGATCCCGGTCACCGTCAAGTGCCGGATCGGCATCGATGACCAGGACGCCGAGGCCGATCTGCAAAGCTTCGTCGATGCCGTCTCCGGCGGCGGCTGCCGCATCTTCATCGTTCATGCCCGCAAGGCCTGGCTGAAGGGGTTGTCGCCGAAGGAGAACCGGGAGATTCCGCCGCTTGATTACAGTCGCGTCTATCGTCTCAAGGCGGCCCGACCCGAACTCACGATCGTGCTCAATGGCGGCATCGAGGATCTCGACGCGGCCGACAGACATCTCGCCCATGTGGACGGGGTCATGCTGGGCCGGGCGGCGTATCAAAATCCATTTCTTCTGGCCGACGTCGACCGGCGTTTTTTTGGCGCGAGTGAAGAAGCGGTCACACGGCGGGCGGCACTGGAGCGGCTTGTTCCAGTGATCGAACGCCATATGGCTTCAGGCGGTCGGCTCAGCAATATCACCCGTCATGTCCTCGGCCTCTATCATGGGCGGCCACGCGGCCGCTTATTCCGACGCATTCTCAGCGAAGACGGACAGCGGCCCGGAGCGGATGCCGAGGTGCTCATCAAAGCGATTGCTGCGGCGGAAGACGGCCACGGTACATCCCTAGCCGCCGCGGCCGAATAGTCTGTGGTGAGCATGCTCACATTGGCTTCCCTCGTCGACCACGCGCCCCTGATCGCGGCTCTTGCGGCAGCGGGGATCGTGGCCGGTTTTCTATCAGGGCTGTTCGGCATCGGCGGGGGATCGGTGCTCGTGCCGGTGCTGTACACGGCCATGGGCGCGGCGGGCGTGCCGGAAGATATCCGCATGCAAGTGACGCTCGGCACCTCGTTCGGCGTCATCGGTCCGACGGGGTATCGATCTTATCTCGCCCAGCGCGCACGCGACGCCGTCGACATGGGCGCGTTGACGAGATTGGCGCCGGCGGTCTTTCTGGGCGTTGTCGTCGGCGTCGTGATCGCGAGCAACCTATCGGGTGCCAATTTGCGCTGGGTCTGGGTCATCGCTGCCATCGTGATGAGCGCCAAACTGGCGCTGGGTCGTGATGACTGGCGGCTCGGTGATGCGCTGCCGCCGTCGCGCGCGGTCGAGATCGCCGCGTTTTTCATCGGCGTCCTGTCGGCTCTCATGAGCATCGGCGGCGGGTTGTTCATGGTGTCGTTGCTCATGCTGTTCGGATTTCCCGTGCTGGCGGCGGTGGCCACATCGTCGGGTTTCGGCCCGATCATCGCGGTGACGGGGATCGCGGGCTACATGTGGGCCGGCTGGGGCGCACCTGGCTTGCCGCCGGGGTCACTGGGTTATGTCAATATTCCGGCTGCGCTGATCATGCTGCCAACGAGCATCGCATTTGCCCCGCTGGGCGTTCGTGTTGGCCACAGGCTGGCGAAACGGTCTCTGGAACTGGCGTTCGCCGCGTTCCTCGCCCTCGTTGCGGTGAAGTTTCTTTGGACGATCTATGGTTGAGCCGCGTCCGGGCCTTTGAGAATGGCGCGCGAGTGGGAAAAGAAATCGCGCCGCGTTAGAATGAGAACGACCCACGTCGTTGCAATGATGAACGCGATCGGGTGGAAGAACCACGTCAGACCGGCGATCGTGTAGTAGAACGAGCGCAGGCCGAGATTGGCATGCCAGCCGACAAGACCCAAAAGTTCAGCGGTGCGCTTGGCGTGATCGAGGCGGTCCTTGGCGTGGGGATCATCGTGGGCTGGGGTCGCGCCCATCATCATCACGGTGTAGTGCGAGAGCCGGAACGCCCAGGCGAATTTGAAGAAGGCGTAGATCATGATCATCATCAGGAAAATGACCTTGATTTCCCACAGCGTCGCCGTCGAGTTTTCGGCGTAGGGCAGGGCGGCGACGATCTCGCGAGCTTTTTCCCCGTACGACAGCAGCGCCGCAAGACCGCCATTGACGATGACCGTCGTGGAGGCAAAGAACGCATTGGCGTTGACGAGCCAGCCGAGCAATTGACCATCGACGATGCGATTGTCGCGACGGCTCATTTCAATCATCCAATCGCGGCGATGGTTTTGGACGTAGGCCGCGATCGATTTCTCATAGATGCCGGGGCGCGTGGATATGTACTCGTACAGGGCGATGAGACCGGTGAACCAGCCGAGTGCGAAGAGGTCTGGAAGGGGGATCGAATGGAAGTTCAATTTGGGCTCGCAGAAGGAAAACGGGGCGGACCATAGCGGAGCCAGCCGGGACTGAGTAGTAGCAAAAGGCGGCGTGACTGGAGCCACCCAATCGGGAACGGCCTCGTCATTGGCAGTTGGGCCAGCCGTAGCCCCATCGCCAGGACAGGCCGGTGCATGGCGCGCCACCCAGCCGGACGGCCCGGTACATGAAGCTCGCGATGCCATCGTAGATCGTGCGGACCTCGCTTTCGCTCAAACCATATTCCGCCGATAGGGCCGCGAGGCGGTCGGTTCCGGTGCGGCGCACGCATTGGCGCAGATCCGCATCGGCGTGGAGACGGGCATTATAGCTGGCCTGGGCATCGGCCCCCGGTGGCGCGGCCGCATGATAAAGCCGGTCGTGCGTCACGCAGCAGGCCTCCCACGGCGGATGGGCACCATGTCGCCGGGCAATTGCGGATATCGCGCCGGTCGTCGTCTGCCACACCGAGGAGAGACCACCGCTACAGCCATCGGTCGTGAACGCTGACAACGACGCGCCTCGGGCCGACTGCGCGTGCAAAAGTTTCTCGTGCTGCGCCAGCTCCAGGTCGCGCACCGCCGTGTCGATCACGCCTTCCGGCTGGCTGCCCGTCTGCGCCGCCGTGACAGCCGAAACCACCATGAAGGTGACCGAGAAGAATAATCTTCGCGCTCTCATCGGCTGAACTTTTCCCGATAGCTCGGAAGGGCACCCAGGAACGGTAGAGAAGAGGCTTCGAAAACCGCGCGCGCAATCGCACGGGCGAGACAATGGGCAGCGATGTGGCCGATGTCGGCCCGCTGGCGCAAATCGGGACTGCGACCACTTTGACCGGTGGCCGCGGCAAAGACGAGATCGCCGTCGAGCGGTGCATGGGAGGGACGGATCGCGCGGGCCATGCCGTCGTGGGCCATGATGGCCGTCCGGCGCAGATACGCCTTCGGCATGATGGCATCGGTGGCAACGAGAGCGATCGTCGTGTTGGCGCGCGGATTGGCATCGCCCTTGATGGCTGGAGAGCGGGCGCCGTCTGGCACTCGCTGGAGAGCGCCTAGCCCACCGAATTCATGACCGATTTCTTCGTGGGCGGCCCAGAAGTGCGCTGTCTCGCCGATCGTGACCGTTCCCACGGCGTTGACAACCACGATGGCCCCGACGGTAAATCCCGCCGCCGTGACAGCACTGGCCGAACCCAGCCCGCCCTTGAGGTTGGCGGTTGTGGCTCCATATCCGCCGCCGACGCTTCCGAGGGCAAAAGTTTGCTTGGCGGCTGCGGCAGCCGCAAAGCCCAGTTCCCACCAAGGCGGGGATGAGCCCCATCCGCCACCTCCGACAGCCAGATCGAAAACGCTGGCGGCGGGAACGATCGGGACGCGCACGCTGCCGACCTCAAAACCGCGACCGATCTTGGCCAACTGAGCCATCACGCCGCCGGCGGCATCAAGCCCGAACGCGGAGCCGCCTGACAGCACCACGGCATCGATTGTTTCGACAGTTGCCTCCGGCACCAAGAGCGCGGTGTCGCGAACGGCCGGTCCGCCGCCGTGGATGGCTATGGAGGCATTTGTCGGTTGATCGAAGACGATAGCCGTGACGCCGGACGCGACGGCTGCATCGTGGGCATTGCCGACACTGAGGCCTGCGACATCGGTGATGAGGTTCAACATGGCAAACCAAATAGCAGCGGCGGGGTGGCGTGGCGAGCGTCCGTATGACATTGGTGTGACGCGACCGAGGCTTTGCCGATAGGCTTTGGTCCTGACTCAATCCCGGAGAGCAGTCATGCCTCGTCCTGTTACACTCCCTGCGCGGACGACAGCCGTGTGCGCTGTCGGTTTGCCGACATGACGCGGACCACTGTCATTACGATCATCGTTGTGTGTCTGGCCGCCTGGGCCGCCGTCGCCTATGTCGGGATGCCGCTGTGGTGGAAGCGGTATGCCCATCGGCATCCCTCGCTCGATGGTGTGCCCGGCGTCACGCAAACCGCGAGCGGCATTCCTGGCGATCCGGTCAATGTCGCACTGGCTGGAACGGAGGCTCAAATCCGCGCGGCTTTTGCCGCCGCCAAGTGGAGCCCGGCCGATGCGCTGTCGCTTGAAAGCGACGTCAGGATTGCCGCGGATGCGGTCCTTGACCGGCCCTATGCCGACGCTCCGGTCAGCAATCTGTATCTGTTCGGCCGCAAAGAGGATCTCGCATTCGAAATGGCCGCCGGCGCGTCGCCGCGCGAACGGCATCACGTACGCTTCTGGCGGGCACCGGCCGATGAAACGTCGGGACTGGCGTTGTGGGTCGGGTCAGCCTCGTTCGATCGCAGTGTCGGGTTGAGCCACACGACGGGTCAGATCACGCACCACATCGCCCCCGATGTCGATGCCGAGCGCGATCACGTCATGAAGAGCCTGAATTCCGCCGGCCGGCTTGCAGAGGTGATTCCGGTCGCCGGCTTTCATGAAGTTCGCGAAGGCCGCAACGGCGGCGGCGATCCGTGGCGCACGGACGGGACATTGCTGCTTGGCGTGATTTCAAATTAAGGATGGCGGAAGCGAAGCGTAAACGTGACCTTAGCCGCCATGCTATTCAACCCTCCCTGCTTGAATAGGAATATGATCGTGTCGCGTTTGCTTATGATCGGCTTAATCTTGTGTGCGCCGGTGCCAGCCGTCGCCGATCGTGGTGCGGGTGATGCTTGTGCCGCAGGATTGTCCGCTGCCTCGCAGCAGATTTATCAGCGGACGCTGGCCAACAAGCCAACGCCCGAAACCGCACGCGGCATTGTGACCGCTCAAACAAAGCAGCTTATTGCAGAGGGCCAACTGCGGGTATTCGAAGCGCGATCGGCCGCTCAGCAAGCCGGTAAATGTTTGGCGCTGATCGACAAATAAAACGCCAACGCGGAAAACTCGAGCGAAGTTCAGGGCAAGTTGAATAAGATCGGCAGGGATCCGCTGGCCTGCAGCGCGTCAATGACCTCCGCGAGCGGTATCGCGAGGAGGAAAAGCGACGTATCGGCGAAGGTTCTGACAACCGGCCGCGGCGCGACAACAAACATGTCGGTATCGACCCACAGGGATAAATTCGGCCACAGCCGGGGTACGCGCGCCGCGTAGATCGGAAATGCCTCAGGGAACGCCCCGGCGAGGAAAGCCTCCTCACGCACGACGACTTGGCGAAAGATGACGTAGGTGGCCAGGGCGCAAAGGGCGCCAATAGTCAGACTGCCGGTTTGGAAGCCAACTCCAACCGCGCCAATAAGCGTGAAGACGTAGAGGGGGTTGCGAACGACCGAGTACGGTCCCAGTTCGACCAATTCCGCCTTTTTTCGACCGCCGATATAAAGACTGCACCATGTTCGCCCGGCGACGCAAATCAGGATGAGAACCATTCCGATCCATTCGATGGACTCATAAATCAGCGACGAGCCGACCTCCCAGGACGACGATGTCACCGCCAGAAGCGCGATCGCAACGATGATCGAGGACAACAGCGCCCATTTTCGCCGCCTCTGGACGCCACCAAGTCCCCCGTCTGGGGTGTTGTCCGCCAGCGCCAATATCATCCGTGCGTCTCCAAACTGAAGCTTACCCGCTTGTAGCTCGTTTATGTCGCTTCTGTGGCCTGATGAGCAAGCGGGTATGGAGAGGCGGGCATTGCCAGCCATTATACTGACGTTGGTCAAATTTTTTGATTGTAGGCGCCAACTTCAGGGTGCTTGGCCAGTCGCGCCTCAATGTCGCGGAACATCGCGATCTTGTTTTCTTCCGAGACCGGGCTCTCGACCACAATGACAAGTTCGGGTTTGTTGGAGGAGGCGCGGACGAGACCCCACGTGCCGTCGGCCAGCGTGACGCGGACACCGTTGACAGTCACCAGATCGCGCACGCTTTGCCCCGCAATCGAACCGCCGGCTTTTGCGATGGCCTCATATTCCTTCACGATCTCGTCGACGATGCCGTACTTTTTCTCGTCGTCACAGTGCGGCGACATGGTTGGCGACTGATAGGTTTTTGGCAAAGCACGTTTCAGATCCGCCATAGTCTTACCCGGCACGCGATCAAGCATGTCGCACACCGCGAGTGCTGCGACGAGGCCATCGTCGTAACCGCGTCCCAGCGGCGGCTGGAAGAAGAAATGGCCCGACTTCTCGAAGCCCACCAGCGCTTTCTGTTCGAACGTGTAGCGCTTCATGTAGGAATGGCCGGTCTTCCAGTAGAGCGCCTTGGCACCATTGGCCTGCAGGACGGGATCGGTCATGAAGAGGCCGGTCGATTTCACGTCCGCGACAAACGTCGCGTTCGGATACCGGGCCGAGATATCGCGCGCGAGCATGACACCGACAGTATCGGCGAAAATTTCGTGTCCCTCGTTATCGACAACGCCGCAGCGGTCGCCGTCGCCATCAAAGCCGAGGCCGACATCGGCATTATGATCCAGCACGGCTTCCGAAATCGCGTGCAACATCTGCATGTCTTCGGGATTTGGATTGTAGCGTGGGAAGGAGTGATCGAGATCGCAATCGAGGGGGACGACCTCGCAGCCAATGGCCTCTAAGACGTGTGGGGCGAAAGCGCCGGCGGTGCCATTGCCGCATGCCGCGACCACTTTCAACTTGCGCTTGAGTTTCGGCCGGTTCGTCAGCGCCGACATATAGCGCTCGGCCATGTCGGGAACAAAGATATAGCGTCCGCCGTCGGCGGTCTTGAAGCCGCCATTCAGTACGATTTCCTTTAGCCGGCTCATTTCGTCGGGACCAAAGGTCAGGGGGCGCGCGAGCCCCATCTTGATGCCGGTCCAGCCGTTGTCATTGTGCGAGGCGGTGACCATCGCCACGCCTTCGACATCGAGATTGAATTGGGCAAAGTAGGCCATCGGCGAAAGGGCGAGGCCGATGTCATGCACCTCGCAACCACCGGCAAGCAGGCCCGTGATCAGCGCCTGCTTCACGCTCGCCGAATACCAGCGATAATCGTGGCCGACGACGAGGCGCTTGGGCACGCCGCGCTCGGCAAACAATGTCGCCATTCCCAGGCCGACGGCGTTAAGCCCCATCAGGTTGATTTCTTGAGGGAAGAGCCAGCGCGCATCATACTCGCGAAATCCCGTCGGCTTGACGAGAGGATAGCGTTCGAAATCGGCGGTGTTGGGTTTGAGATCGGCGCGCGGGCGGGGGAGCATGAGCAACCTATATGTCGGGCTTGAATTGAAGTGTCAGCGCAAAAGCGCGTCGGCCGGCTTTGCCCGTTGAATGTGGCGGAGCGCGGGCTGGCACTGGCGCAGAACGTCAGTCCTGCAGAATAAGTTTCCCGGAGCGCATGTCGAACTCGGTCGAGTTCGCCAAGAAAGGTCATGCCGAGCAGGGAGATCGGCATCGCGCCTGGTTCGCAAACCACCGCGCGAACATTGCGAAGCGTGATGTCACCGATGGAGACTGTGTCGAGTGTGACGGGGGCGACGCGGGCCGCGCCGTTGGCGGTCTGGATTCGGGCGGTGAAGTCTTTGTCGCTTACGTAGATGCCGGCCGCTTCCGCGTCTTCAGAGGTCAGGGCGACAACCGTGGCGCCGGTGTCGACGAGAGCGGTCACGGCGCGTCCGTTGATCTCGGCCTCGGCATGGTAATGGCCGTCGGAGGAGACCGGGAGTTCGACCGTGTAGCCGTCGTGGCGTACCGGTCCTGAATGGGCAGCCGGCACGTCCGTTCGGGTTGCGGCAAGGCTCGCCATGTCGGTTCCCACCAGGCGATGGGCTATTGCTTTCAGGGCATCGAAATGGGTGACGCCCACGACCGAGACGGCCGCGAGTAACACCCAAGTCGCGACCTCGAAGACTAGGGTGCGATGTCCGGATGAAAACATATCGTGGGCATCCAAATGGCGTTTGCCGGCGCAGGGTACCCGCCGCGGGCCCTGTTCAGCCCCTGAGCGTCAGGAAGTCACCGCTGAATTCATAGGATCGCAAACGCCTTAAGAAACTCATACCGAGAAGACTTTCGTTAAGAGTTCCAGGCTTCGACACCAGCGCTTCTACGTCGTCGAGGATAATGTCGCCGATAGCGAGGGAGCGCAGACGGACAGGGGCTGCAAACGTCGTTCCATTGGCCGTATTGACAGGGGTTGAGAAGTTCAAGGCGCCAAGGTCGATGCCCGCGCGTTCGGCGTCGGCTGGCTTCAGGACGACGGTTGAAGCACCGGTATCGACCAGCAGGGACATCGGCGCGCCATTGACCGTTCCGCGGGCCAGAAAGTGGCCGCTGGGATGTTTTCGGAGGCGGACAGCGCGTTCACCAAGTTCGCTGGAAGCCTCCGGCAGCGGTGCACCGGGCGGCAGAAGTTCACTGCCGACACGTTGGGCGACATGTCCGAGGTCCTGGCGAAAAGCATAGCCGGCGATGACGACGAAAAACAAAACGATCCAGATGGCGGCGTGCCGGAGGGCGAGCAGCGCGCGGCCACGATAGTCTCCGGCAAGCGAAATCAGATAGACCAGCGCCAAGGCGCCGAAAACGACGAGAACTGCAATCTCGCCGCCTTCCAGTTGCGAGAGGTAGCCGACCTGTCCCGACAGCAAATAGAACAGTGCCGAGAGGGCGGCGAGCAGAACCATCAGCCAGACGAGCATGCGCTCACGCCTTGGTTGGACGCCTCAGCCGGCTCGGCAATTCGGCCATGATGCGGCGGCGATCGTCGTTGGTATAGGTCGACCAAGCGGCGATCTCATCGAGGGTGCGTCCGCAACCGTCGCAAAGTCGCGTCGCTGGGTCGATTACGCAGGTCTTAATGCACGGCGATTCAATGCGCGGCATTTCCATGGTGTGGTTCTCAGCATTCCCGCGGGCCCGCGAAGCGCTGAGCCAACCCAATCCGACCCCCCTGACTTAAGGCTGGGGGCGATGACCCGCAAGGGCCGGGGCGCCACAGGGCCTGTTAAGACGTGTAAATCTCAGGAGGCAATGGCGCGGAGCCGGCCATGCCGCGACTGGCGCGCATGGCCTCCGCGATGGCGTTCCTGGCCGAGCGGCTGCAGGGGAGGGACGGCCGCCAAGATGCGCTGCTTGGGCAGCGTGATGATGGCTTCGGTGCCCTTGCGCAATTCCGACAGCAGTTCGAAGGCGCCGCCATGAAGTTCAATGAGGTTTTGAACGATCGGCAGGCCGAGGCCGGTGCCGCCTTCGGCATTCTCATGCGCCAGTGATCCTTGCCCGAAGACCTGAAGCACCTTGGGAATTTCATCCGCCGGGATGCCGGGTCCGGTATCAAGGACGGAGAGGTATTGGCCGCCGTCGGTGGTGGCGCCGACTGTCAGCGTGATACGCCCGCCCTTGGGCGTGAACTTCAAGGCGTTCGAGAGAAGGTTGAGGCAGATTTGACGCAGCGCGCGCTGGTCGGCCCAAACTTGCGGAAGACCGGTATCGTAATCTTCCACCATCTCGACGGTCTTGGACTGCGCACGCAACCGCAAGAGACGGACGCAGTCTTCGGCGATGTCGGCGATGCGGAGCGGTTCTTCGTGCAGTTCGTAGCGCCCGGCTTCAATGCGCGACAGGTCGAGAATTTCATTGATCAGGTTGAGCAAGTGCTTGCCGCTGTCGTGAATATTGCCGGCGTACTCCTTGTAGAGTGGCGATCCGATCGGGCCCATGACCTCGTTTTGCATGACTTCGGAAAAGCCCATGATCGCGTTGAGCGGCGTGCGCAGTTCATGGCTCATTGTGGCCAGAAATCGCGATTTTGCCTTGTTGGCGGCTTCGGCGCGACGGCGGGCTTCATCAGAAAGAAGGCGGGCCTCCTCCAGTTCTGAAATCAGAGCGTCCTTTTGCGCCCGGAATTCGAGCATTGACATGGCAGTGGCGTGCAGTCCCTTGGCGAGGAAAATGAAATACACGTTGACGCCAGCGGCCATCGAGGCAAGTGCCAGATAAAAGGGATCGCCGAGCATCAGCAGGCGCACCACGACGACAAGCGTCATCGGGATCGTGCCGGCGTAGAGGATGCCCATCACGGTCGAACCGAAACTCATGCGGATGGCGAGGACAACGATCAGCGTCGCAAACAGAAACACGTGCGAGGTGAACATCGCGCCGGGCTGCATGGACAGCGCATCGTCGAGTCCGACCAGGGCGAACCCGGCCCAGGTTGTGCCATTCAGCAGTTCGGAAAACATGAGGCGACGGCGCCACGTGGCCAGACTGACTTCGTCGCGAGGTTGGGACAGAAAGCGGCGACAATTCTCGATGAGGACGACTTTCGCCGTGATGACGAGGCCGAGCCAGACCATGGCTTCGCCGACAGGGGCCCAGAACATGGCAGCTAGAGCGAAAATGACCGACAGCGCGGGCATCGTTACGGCCGCGCCGACTTCATTGCGGGCGAACATCGCCAGAAGTTCGTACTCGAATTCGGGTTTGATGGCGGAGGTGCCACTCAGCCGTTCGCGCGCGGCGCGAAGTTCGTCCGAACTGCGCTTGCGCGTTTCGCGACGCTGGCGCTGACGTTCGAGCTGTTCGACTGTTGCGTTTCTGGTCATTCTCGCCGCCACCGGGCGCCCAGGCGTCGGCCGGGCCTCGACATCGCGCGAGGGCGCAAAGGGTCGGACCGGCGGCAATCCCCTAGGCGCCAACCGTCGTTAATCTCGCAGTCATTCGCTAATGTTGCGTTTATCGATGATGGCGGCGACGTTCAGGTCATGGGAAATCAGCCGCGATTGAGACAGGCACGTCCGGGTTCGCGGGCGGACGATGCACGCGGTCCGTTTGGGCTCAGCCAGCGGGCGATGCGCAGGATCGGCCTCCTCGTCCTTGGAATTTTGGCGGCCCTTGCGGCTCGGTTCGCACCGGAAAACGTTCAAAGTTCAGTCGACGGGCGGCCACGTCTGGTGGATGGCGACAGTTTTTTCATCGGCCAAACGGAAGTGCGCATGCAAGGCATAGACGCTCCGGAAGGACGGCAGTCTTGCCTCAGGGACGGACGGCCCTGGCGGTGCGGGGAGGATGCAAAGCGTACGCTGCAACGGCTTATGGCCGGCGCGCCGATCCGGTGTGACATTCATTCCAAGGATCAGCATGGCCGGGGGCTCGCCACATGTTACGCGGCGACGGGCGAGAACTTGAATGCCCGCATGGTGGCGGAAGGCTTTGCTGTGGCTTTTGGCCGTTATGAACAGGAAGAGCGAGAAGCAAAAGCCGCGCGGCGCGGGATCTGGGCGTCTGAGTTTGAGCGCCCGCAGCAGTGGCGACGCCGCGACGGAGGGGGCTCATGATCACTTCCCGTAAAGGTTGTGACCTGTTGGCCGCGGCAGCGACTGGAAACGTTCCCATCCCCGGCGTGAGACAGATTTCACTGCAGGAGCGGTTGCCGCCTTACTGGTCTGCTGTTACGTGCGGAACAGAGGAGGCCGCGGGGCGGGTATAGTTTTGCACTCCGGCGAGCCAATAGGGGTGACATGCAACTGACTGTCATTGGCTGCAGTGACGCGTTCGGAAGCGGAGCGCGGCTTCAGACCTGCTACCACGTCGCCCACACCAGTGCTTCGTTCCTGATCGATTGTGGTGCCACATCCCTGATCGGTCTCGAACGCGAAGGCATCGATCCCAACAGCATTGGCACTATTTTTATCACCCACCTGCACGGTGACCATTTTTCAGGGCTCGTTTGGTGGCTTATTTACTCCAATTACATTGGTAAGCGCACGGCACCCTTGGTCGTGGCTGGCCCGGAAGGGCTTGAGGAGCGATTTATCGCGGCCGCAGAGGTCCTGTTTCCCGGCTCGTCAAAGACACAGCGGACATACACACTGACATTTCGCGCCTTTCGGGATCGGGAACCGATGGAAGCAGGCGGGGTGACGGTCACGCCGTACCAAGTCTCGCATCCTTCCGGCGCGCCACCTTATGCCTTGCGCTTCAATGTCGACAACAAAGTGCTCGCATTCTCGGGTGACACGGAGTGGATCGAAAGCCTTGCCGAAGCGGCCCGCGACGCTGATCTTTTTATTTCCGAGTGCTCGGGGTTCGAGAAGCCGGCGCGATACCACCTCAATTGGCCGACGCTGCAGGCCGCCCTGCCGGCGATCCGTGCGCGCAAGGTTCTGCTGACCCACATGGGGCAGGACATGCTGGCTAACCAGCACGCTGTTCGTGAGCCGAACGTGAATTTTGCCTTCGATGGTTTGAAGCTGTCGATCTGACCGCGCGAGTCCTATCGGGGTTTTCGACGCAGAGCCCGCATTGTGGTTGAGGGGCGGTATCAGATTCTCGAGTTCTGGCAATAACTTTCCAAAACGCTGTGTTTCAGCCATAGTGAGTGGAATAATTTTGCTCCCGCAGGAGGATGCATGCTCGACGAAATGGACGTTAAAATCCTGTCGATCCTGCAGGAAGACTGCACGCGGCCGGTGGCTGACATCGGCAAAGAGGTGGGGCTTTCGACGACGCCGTGCTGGCGACGGATTCAGAAACTCGAGGAGACGGGCGTCATTCGCAAGCGGGTCGCGGTGCTCGAACCCGAGCGCGTCAACGCGGGCGTTACCGTTTTTGTTTCAATCAAGACGGACAAGCACTCAACCGCGTGGCTCGACAGATTTCACAAGGCGGTCGACGACTTTCCAGAGGTCATCGAATTCTATCGCATGTCGGGCGAGGTGGATTACCTTTTGCGCGTCGTCGTGCCTGACATTCGGGCGTATGACGAGTTCTACAAAAAGATGATTTCGCGGATCGAAATCGCCAAGGTGTCGTCGGCCTTCGCCATGGAGCAGATGAAATATACGACGGCGCTGCCGCTGCAATTCGCCCGCTCCAACCGTTCGGGCGATGCGGGTTGATTGGGGGGACCCTTGCTCCGCGGACAACACGAAAGAGGGCGTGCCTTCAGGAGGACACGCCCTTTGATTTTTTGAGGCAAGCCGTTAGGCGACGGCGATCCAGCGTCCGGCAACATAACCGTAGGCTACGGCGTCGTTGTCGTTCTTGACTGAGCGTTCCAGCTGTCGCTCGTCGAGGATCACCAGGAACTGCTTCTTTGCATTCGTTCCTGTCGCAACCGTTTCGAAACCGCTGACAAGGATGATTTCCCGGTTGTCGATCGATATGGTCGGCAAGGCCATGGCTGTCTCCTTCGTTGCCCTGCAGACCCCAACTGCAGCGCGGCTTTCAAATGCCTCCCCGTATCCCTAGTAGAGCGATACTTTGGCGTAATGTCGAGAGTATGACGACCAAGATTTATTGCTAAACATTGCACTTATGCGTGTTTGCGCATGGTGCAGTGCGGTCATCTGGATTGAGTGCACTGCACTCATGGAGTTGCGTCGTCGAGGCGCACGATCAGGCTTGATGTATCGTAACGCGCGCCGCCTTGGGCCTGAATGTCGGCGTAATAGCGATCGACGAGCGCCGTCACCGGCAGTGCTGCACCGCAACGTTGCGCTTCACTGAGACAAATGCCGAGATCCTTACGCATCCAGTCGACGGCAAATCCGAAATCAAATTTGCGGTCGTGCATGGTCTTCCAGCGGTTCTCCATCTGCCAGGATTGTGCGGCACCCTTGGAGATGATGCCGATGACGCTCTCGACATCGAGGCCCGCGCGCTCGGCAAAGGCGATGGCTTCGGAAAGGCCCTGTACGAGGCCGGCGATAGCGATCTGGTTGACCATTTTGGTCAACTGGCCCGAGCCTGGTGGGCCGATCAGTCGCGCGAGCTTGGCGTAAGTTTCAATGAGTGGCAGGGCACGGGCAAACGCTTCGGCTTCACCGCCGCACATGACGGCAAGCTGGCCGTTTTCTGCGCCGGCCTGTCCGCCCGACACCGGCGCATCGATGAAGTTCAACTGGCTTGCCTTAGCGGCGAGGCTCAACTCCCGCGCGACCTCGGCGGACGCCGTCGTGTGATCGATAAAAATCGCGCCACGTCGCATGCTGCGGAAAGCGCCGTCGGGGCCGATCGTGACCGCGCGCAAGTCTTCATCGTTGCCGACGCAAGCGAAGACAAAATCGGCACCGTCGGCAGCCGCTGCTGGCGTCGGTGCCGACCTGCCGCCTGAATGAGCCTCGACCCAGGCAGTGGCCTTGGCCGGCGTGCGGTTATAGACCGTGACGTCGTGTCCGCCGCGGACTTTGAGGTGGCCCGCCATCGGGAACCCCATCACGCCGAGCCCGATCCATGCCACATTCGCCATTGTTCGATCTCCGCCCTTGCTGCGTTGCTGCCCAGTTGGGGCGATATAGCGGATGAGCGACGGTCCGTCTTGCGTCGGGACAGGGCGGCAGCTTTTAGAATCGGTTGCGCCGGGTCATGGTCGGCCGCGTTTTGCCGGGCAGCCGGGAATGGAGAGCAGCGATGACGGCATCCGTCGGCGAGACCTCGACGGCCATCGACCTCAGCGCCATCCAGGCGGCCGCGCGAACGCTTGACGGGGCGATCGTTGCGACGCCGTTCGCGCACAGCCGCACGCTGTCAGGCATGCTCGGCTGCGAGATCTGGCTCAAGTTCGAGAACCTGCAGTTCACCGCCTCCTACAAAGAGCGCGGCGCCTTGAACCGGCTGGCGAGTCTCAGCGAAGCGGAGCGTCGAGCCGGTGTGATCGCCATGTCGGCTGGCAATCACGCGCAGGGCGTCGCCTACCACGCGCGGCGGCTGGGCATTCCGGCAACCATCGTGATGCCGGAAGGCACACCGGCGGTGAAGGTCGAGAATACGCGAGCGCTGGGTGCACGCGTCATCCTGGAAGGCGCGACGTTTGAGGACAGTGCGCGGATCACGCGCGTAATGGCCCGCGAGCAGGGCTTTATTTTCATTCATCCATTCGACGATCCCAAAGTGATTGCAGGTCAGGGGACCGTTGCACTCGAGATGCTGGCCGTCATGCCCGATCTCGACGATTTCCTGGTGCCGATTGGCGGCGGTGGACTGATCTCCGGCATGGGTACCGTGGCGCGGGCGTTGAAGCCGGGGCTGCGGGTGATCGGCGTCGAGGCTGGGCTTTATCCATCGATGTACAACCTCGTGAAGCACGCCAGTCTGCCGATCGGTGGCGACACGCTGGCCGAGGGCATTGCGGTCAAGGAACCGGGAACCCTGACGCGCTCCATCATCGCCAACGTCGTCGATGACATCATGCTGGTCAGCGAGGCGGAAATCGAACGGGCCGTCGCGCTGCTGATCGGCGTCGAGAAGACAGTCGTGGAGGGCGCGGGCGCGGCCGGTCTGGCGGCGATCATTGCCGACCGGCACCGGTTCCGCGACCGCCGCGTCGGCCTCGTGTTGTGCGGGGGCAATATCGATGCGCGACTGCTGGCCAGCGTTTTGACGCGGGAATTGGCGCGCGATGGGCGGTTGGCACGGCTGGCTATCGACATCCCCGACCGGCCGGGACAACTCGCCAAAGTGGCTGGCGTGATCGGCGGCGCTGGGGCCAACATCGTCGAGGTCTACCATCAGCGTGTGTTCACCGATTTGCCCGCGAAGGGTACCGAACTCAACCTCGTTGTCGAAACCCGAGATGCGGGACATCTGACCGAGACCGTGACAGCTCTGGAAAAGGCCGGCTACCGCGTGCTGCTCAAGCGCTCCGCGGCCGAACTTTGACGCCCAAGCGACGCCCCTTCACGATGCAACTTACCGCGCGCCTGTGCCGCTGCAGACACGGCTTGCTCGGGTTGCAGCCGTTAGTGTCGCCACAGTCTCGTTTGAGTCGATGGACCACGCGGGGAGGTGGCATATGCAGACAAGCGCAGCGTCAGGCGATCGCGACGAGCGCGGTCTTCTGGTTCTTCTGGCAAGCGCGCAGGCGCGGGGCGATGATCTGCTGATCGCGGCAGCGCGGCGGCGATATGCTGGCGATCCGCGCCTTGAATTTCCAGTGCGGTTGCAAACCCGGTCATCGGCCCTGGATAGCGCGCATATCGGGGTGCCGCGGCGGGTGTTTCGGGACATCGAACGCAATCGGGGTTTTGCGGTGTCGTGGCAAAACGACGATGCACGTCACGGCTTGACCAACGGTGCTCTGGAAGCGCTGGAGGCGGGGCGCATTGTCGTCGTTGCTGTCCCGCCGGGGGCAGTCGAGACGTTCAGGGCGTTGTGGCCGAATGTTGAAGTGGTGCCCTTCGGGTCGGAGATCGATGCGGTGCGGCCTTCCGGCCGGACGCCGCAGTCGCCTGCGCCGGGCCAAGCCTCGGTTCGCCATGCGGGCGACATCGCCGAGGCGGTGCGCCGATTTCACCGGGTGCTCGACCAGATCGCGCTGCGCCAGTTTGGCCAGACGCACGCCTGAATGGCAGATCGAAAAAGCGAAAGCCTCCACCCTTGCAGGTGGAGGCTTTGCTTTTGGACCGAACCGGTGGGTGGGGACGTGGTGGATTTAAGTTATGGCACTCGCAGAAAGCGCGGCGGTGGGAGCGGCCGCTGTGCTGGCTGGGTGCCCTTTGCTGAGCGAACTGAGAAGAAAACAGCTGGCCATTGCGAAGCAGACAAAGGCCAGAAACATGGTCCAGCGCGAGGCCGGAGGCTTAATCAAGGATGGGGCGTCAAGATCCATGTCCGGGAACTCTTTGTTGCCGTCAATGACGTCAGGTATCGAAGAGGCCAAGTGCGGTTTGTCGGCGACCGCGTTGAGGATTTGTTTAGGCCAAAAACGTCGATCCGTCCACGAATGGGCGCAGACATCCCTAACCCGCTTTCCGGGAAATTTACGTCTCGTTAGCACCTTGCGGCACACGTCGACACAAACCCGTAACGATCATGCCTTGGACGTCAAGGCGTGAGAGCGCAGGGCGCTCAACGTCGTTGCCGGTGTGATGGCTTCGGGGTCCAGACGCAGAGAGATCAGTGCGGGGCGACCACACGTGAGCGCTGCTTGGAATGCGCTGTCAAACTGTGCCGTGTCGGTGACCGTTGCAGCGTAGGCGCCGAAACTTCGCGCCAGTTCGGCAAAATCCGGATTGACGAGGCTCGTACCGCTGACGCGCCCCGGGTAGGACTTTTCCTGATGCATGCGGATGGTGCCGTACATGCCGTTATCGGCAACGATGATGATGATCGATAGACCATACTGCACGGCGGTGGCGAGTTCTGGCGCGGTCATCAGGAAGCAGCCGTCACCGGCGTAGGCGACAACATCCCGGTCGGGGTATTCGAACTTGGCGGCGATGGCTGCGGGTAATCCGTAACCCATGGAGCCGGAGGCGGGCGCAAGGCTCGAAGGATAGGATTTGTAAGTCGTGTAGCGGTGGACGAACTGGCTGTAGTTGCCCGCGCCGCTGGCGATGATGGCGGTCTCGGGCAGTCGCTCGCTGACGCGACGGACAATCTCGGCGAACTGCACCGCGCCTGGCGTCGGCACCGGCCGCTGCGATCGCTCGAAGGCCGCGCGCATGTCGCGTCGGAATGTGCTCCAGCGCTTTTGGTTCGGCGGTTCTAAATGATGCAGCGCTTTGGCGAAACCTTCGGCCGTGGCAACGATTTGCTGCTGGGTGCGCACACCATCGCGCGGATCAGTCCCGGCGGGATGAACATGGATGATGCGCTGGGTCGGCACGGGCGAGGCAATCACTGACCAGCCGCTGGTTTGAATTTCGTCCAGCGGCGCGCCGATGACCACGAGCAGATCGGCCGCGCGCAGGGCCGTCGCCAGTCGCTCGTCCATGTTGATGCCGATATGGCCGCAATAGGACGGGTGGCGGTTGTCGATGTAATCCTGGGCACGAAATCCAACGGCGATCGGTAGATCGAAACGCTGAGCAAACGATTGCACGGCGTCCTTGACGTCGGATGACCAGCGCGGGCCGCCGACGATGACGACAGGTTGTTCGGCGTCATGAAGAGCTTTTTGGACGGCCGACATGGCTTGCGAGGACGGTTCGGCGGACGCGGCATCAATGAAGGGTGCATCGGGGACGTGCGCGGTCTCGGTCAGGACGTCCTCGGGCAATCCGATAACCACGGGGCCGGGGCGACCGTTGAGTGCATAGGCGTAAGCGCGCGAAATGGTCTCGGGAAGGTTGGCTGCCGCCGACGCGATCTCCACATGCTTGGCCATATTGGCAAAGAGGCCATGCAGATCGAAGGCTTGAAACGTATTCAGGTGGGCGCGGGCGCGTGGCGGCAGGCCGACGAAAAGTATCATCGGGGTTTGGCCTTGAGCGGCCACATAGACGCCCGAGGTTGCGTTGGTGGCGCCGGGAGCGCGGGTCACGAAGGCGATCCCCGGTCGGCCCGTCAGCCTTCCCGTTGCCTCGGCCATCATGGCGGCCCCGCCTTCATGCCGGCAGATGACGGTGCGGACGGCCGTCGTTTCGAACAGAGCGTCGAGAACGGCGAGGAAACTCTCACCGGGGACCAAGAACGCCGTGCTCGCACCCTGCAGGGCGAGTTGATCGACGAGTATGCGGCCTCCGCTGCGCATCGCTAGAACCCTCGATGGCGTCGGCGGCGCCAACGTCCTGCAGGTCTTGTAAGCGAGCGTCCAGCGCCGCCGTTAACGGAAAGTGCGAACTCAGTTGACGGCTTCAGGCGAGGCCCAGCGCCAACCCCATGCGGACCAGTTCGGCCATGGACTTGGCCTGCATGCGGGTCATGACCCAGGTCCGGTGGATTTCGACCGTCCGCGGACTGATGCCGAGTTCCAATCCAATCTCCTTGTTCGACATGCCGCGGATCAGGAGGTGCATGGTGTCGCGCTGGCGTTCGGAGAGGGAGCCGTAGCGCCCCTTCAATTCCTGCAGCTCAAGGGTCGTCTTCAGTGACGTGACCGATGTTTTTATGGCCGCGGCGACGGAGGACAGCAAACGGTCGAGTTCGAAAGGCTTTTCGATGAAGTCATAGGCCCCGAGCTTTAAAGCCTGCACCGCCATTTCGATGTCACCGTGGCCGGTCAGCAGGATCACGGGACGGGGGTCGTCCTTGCTTTTCAACCGCTGCACCAGATCGAGACCTGTCGTCTCAGGCATGCGGACGTCGCTGACAATGGCGCCAGGGACGAAGGGAGCGTTTAAAAACTCGGTGGCGCTCGCGTAGGAGGCGACGATGTACCCGTTGGTTTCAAGAAGCATGCTGACGGCGTCGCGCACGGATGCTTCGTCGTCGATAATAGCAACGGTGTCGCTCATGCGAGATCTCCTGTCGCGGGGATTTCAAGGCTGACGGTGGCACCGCGTGCCGATGACTGGATATGGAAGTTGCCGGCATGGGCTTCGGCGATCGAGCGCACAACGGTCAGTCCAATGCCCGATCCTTCGGCCTTGGTCGATGTGAAGGGGGGTGGATCGGCGATGTCGTAGGCCGGCGGAAAGCCAGGTCCGCTATCGCTGACTTCAATGCGGACGCGGCCGTTACCGACGGTCATGGCCCGGACATTCACCCGGCCCTTGCCGCCGGCGCTTTCGATGGATTCGGCACCATTTAGAATGAGATTGTGGAGCGCTTGCTGCAATTGTACCGGGTCGGCATTGATGGGTGGCAAGTGCTCGCTGGGTTCGATCGAGAGGGTGACGCTGCGTTTGGCGAGGTCGGCGCGCAAAAGATCCGAAATCTGCGCGAAGGCTTGGGATAGATCGACTTTCGATTTGTTCAACGCACCCTGCCGGAGCAGATCGCGAATGCCGGTCAGCACGGTGGCGGCTCGCTGGCTCTCGCTTTCCACTTTACCGATGGCCTTGGCCGCGAGTTGCGTATCGCCGTCGCGCAGCGCTTTGGATGCGATGCCGCTATAGGTTGCGAGAGCCGTCAATGGCTGGTTCATTTCATGCGCGATCGTGGCGGCGATCTCGCCTGCAGAGCGGATGCGCAGCGTTCGGTTCAACGCCGCCTGTTGATCGCGCAAACGGGCGGCCGCGTCTTCGCGTTCAGCAACGATGGCACCGACGATGAGCCCCGTAATCGACAACGCGATCATCAGGACCTGCAAGGAACTAAAGCCAGGATCGGAGCCGAAGCGGATCTCGGCGCCGATCACGATGCCGATCTGAACCGCAACCAAGGCCGTGGCCGCGCCCGGCGGGCCGTAACTCAACGAGACCCAGAGGACCGGCAAGAAGAGCAAATAGAAGAGCTGGAAAGCAGACGCTTCCTGGTAGCCGAAAACAATAACCAGCGCGCACAGCAGCGAAGTCAGCTGCATGGGCATCCATTTCCCCAGCGCCGGCCAAGGCCGATAGGTGCGCCACAACAGGACGAGCGGCACGAGTGTCAAGATGCCGATGATGTCGCCAACCGCCGAACTCCATATGACGATGCCGATTTCGTCGCTCAGCAGCAGACCGGCCAGGAAGAAGATGGTCACGAGAATGCTGGCCGCCGTCAGCGCTGTTACAACAGCAACGGCCGCGAGCGCCAGCACATCACGAACCGATCTGAAGCGAGGATCAAATTGCCGGATGCGCTGCAAGACGAGCCCAGCGGCGGCGAAGGTTCCACCGACCAGAACCGAACTCAATACATCCAACGGGAAGGGGATTTGTGCATTGCGCACGACAAGGTCGGCGACAAACGGTGCCAGCAGCACAAAGGGGACTAGCGGCAGACCCTCGAGAAAGATGAGGGCGACGGCAAGACCCGCGGGCGGGTTCCATGGCGTGATGCCGATATCGCGGTAGGGTTTCACGTAGCTGACGAAATCGAGCGCAACATAAGCTGCGAGGAAGCCGAGGCCGATCAGCCAATGCCGTGTCGTCGATGGTGCGGACATCGTCCGGTGGTGCTCCCATGGTCGGATCGATTGGTCGATCTGGCCGCTCCCGCGGTTGTGACAGGAGACGGTGCCCGGCTCGATAGGTAAAGCTACGTAGGCTGGCAGGCTGGGTTATGGCCGTCGACTGAACGTAGGTTGGCGTTGTCTATCGACAAGGGCCTGTGGCGGAGGAGCCATTGGCCCGCCGCGGTTGCCCCGGTATGGTGCCCGCCGCGGGCGGGGGCGCCGGCAGTCGGCGAGAGACGAGCGCGGGGTGCACGGTTGACGAGTAAGGGGTCGGCATTCAGGGCCGGGATCAGTTGGGCCGCAGCCTTGTTGTTGGGCGCAACGGCGGCGGGGAGCGCATGTGCGGAGGACATTGCTGTCCGGACGCGGGCCATTCTCGACGCGCATTGCGCGCGTTGCCATCAGGCCGGTCGGCTGGAAAATCCGCCGGCTAAGGGACACCTCGGCAATATCCTCGACCTGGAGCGCCTCGTTGAACGCGACGATCTGATCGTTGCCTCCGACCCGGATGCATCGCGGCTGTACCAGATTTTGCTCGCACGTCACCGGCCGCTGACGGCGTTTTTTGGACCGATCCCGGGGCCGACAACGGCAGAGATCGACGCGGTACGGGCGTGGATTGCCGGGCTACAGCCGGGTGGGATGCCATGCCGGGACAAGCCGCCGGTGACACAGGCCGATCTGCGCCGCGATATTGCGGCCTGGCGCGCGGCGTTCGAACCTGACGCCAGCAAGCCGCTGCGGTTTGTTTCATTGGCCAACTTGCACAACCTTTGTCGCAGCGATGCGACGATCGCGGCATATCGGGACGCCGTCGCGGCGCTGCTGTCCCGGCTGACCCTCAAAGCAAATGTGACGCTTGATACAGTTGGGGAGGCGAGCGTGTTGCTGGCTTTCCGGCCATCGGATTTCGGCCTTACGGCGGACGCATGGGATTTGCGCGCGGGCGGCGGTCACGAGATCGCGGGGGTCGTCGATGCCGACGCGCTGGCGGCGCGGGCCATTGCCGCGACGTCCTCATTTGCGGTCGCGGACGGAGGCGGGGCCATCGGGCAAGCCGTGGCAGCTCCAGCGCCGGTCACCGCAGTACCGGGACTTATCGACGGCATCGACGCGGTCGAGGCGCTGGCTCTCGAATATACACGGCCCGTTGCCATGCATCGGGCAGCCCTTGAATTGGCTCTCGACGAGGCCGCGTTGCGCGTGCGCTTGGCCGCTGTCACGGGCAGCCAACGGGAGCTAGCGCTGCAGCTTGCTGCTCATGATTTGACGCGGGCCGAATGGGAGCAGCTGCGTGCGGTGTTGGAGGGACGCGCAGTGGACAAGGATGCAACGGCTATTCCGGCTGGCGCTGATAGGCTTCGGATTGCGTTATGGACAGATGCGCCGGCCTATCGGACCGGCGATCTATTGACCGTGCGGGCGCGGCCAAACGGTGACTGCAATTTGACGCTGATCGCTGTGGAGTCGGATGGCTTGGCAACGGTGCTTTATCCCAATGACACCAGCGTCGACAATCGCGTCGGCAAGGGATCAACGGTGCTGCTCCCGCCGCCATCGGCGCCGTTTCAGATTCGGCTCGATAAGCCGGGGCGGCAGTCCGTGATTGCGATCTGCAATGCCACGGCGAAGCGGCCGGAAGGCATCGGGCACGATTTTGAGCGGCAGCGGTTTACGGTGCTCGGCGACTGGCGGACGTTTCTTGCGGAAACGGCCGTGCGCGAGGCGGCCTACCAGAAGACGCAGGACGATTTGCGAAAGTTTCGCACCGGTGCCGGCAACGCGGAGACGCTCGATGATCAGCTGCCGATCGGCAGCGAGGAGGAGGCGCGCGCCGCCGTGTCATTCAGCGTCGAGCCTTGATTTCCATCATCAGTTGGGAAGGTTGCGCGCGGTGTCGCGGCTAGCCATCCGGTCGAGACCTTTGACATTGGTCAGGTTCGCGCCATCGAAATCGGCGTTGCGTACATCCGCGCCGGTCAGATCCGCGCCGGTCAGGTCGGCCTTGGAAAAATCGGCGTTGTGCAGCTTCGCCCCTTTGAGACTGGCTCCTTTCAAGCTGGCGAAGCGGAACGAAACGTAAGTCAGATCGCTGCCGCCGAGGTTCGCCCCCTCGAGATTGGCGCCCTCCATTTCAGTGCGAAACAGATTTTCGATGAAGCCGGTCTTGCCGAAGGGCGCGAGCGAGGCGCCTTCCAGATTGGCGCCTGATAGGTCGACGCGCCCGAATTGTCCGAACACCTTCGCGCCCTTGAGATCGGCGCCAACGAACGTCGGCGGCGGATCGGCACCGGGCTGACGGCCGGCGGACGTCGCGGGCCGCAGCAGGCTCGCGCCCGAGAGATTGGCGCCGTCGAAGCGGGTTCCGATAATGACGGCGCGATCCAGATTTGCGGATGAGAGATCGGCGCCGGACAAGTTGGAGCCCGAGAGATTGACGCCGAACATCTTTGAATTCACGAACCGCGTCTGCTTGAAATCGATGAGCGACAGATCGAGGCCTTCAAGATCCTTGCCCGACAGATCCGCCGGTCCGGAGCCGCGGAACAGTTGCTCGGTCACATCGCGGGCGGTGATGTCGGCCGCGGCGGCAGGCGCTGAGGCTATGCCTGCGAGTGCCAATGCAGCGACGAGGCGAATTCGAAACATGCGGTTCTCCGGAACCAGAAGATCAAACACAAGCGGTGCTCAGCATTGCCAAGGCTTTGCGAACGGCCGCCACGCGGACCTGCCGGCGGCCGATATCACCGAAACGGCATGTTTCATCTACGGTCGGATAACCCTTCCGGGCCACTGCCAAATGCACAAGTCCGACCGGCTTTGTTGCCGTCGCCCCACCGGGACCAGCGATGCCGGTGACCGAGACCGCGATGTCGGCGAGGGAATGGCTGAGCGCGCCTTCAGCCATGGCAATAGCCACAGCGCGGCTGACAGCACCTTCGGCGGCGATGAGGCCACTGTCGACGCCGAGTGACACGGTTTTGGCTGCATTCGAGTAGGTGACGAAGCCGCGATCGAGAACCGCAGAGGATCCGGCCACGTCCGTGATTGCGGCGGCGATGAGTCCACCCGTACAACTCTCAGCGGTGGCCAATTTCAGCCCGGCGGCGCGCATCACCGACACCAGTGCCGCGGCGTTGTCGATCAGATCATCGGGGAGCATCGAGGCTGCACTCCAACAACAAAAGGCCGGCGCCCAAGGAAGGCACCGGCCAAAACGGTAGTCCCGGCCCTGGGCCCGGGCTAAACTTACGACGCCACCAGTTTTTCAGCGTGCTTCAAAAGCACGTCGAGCGTGGCGCGCGAATCTGCTACCCATTACGGCCGTGGCGTGACTCTGCGCGTTCTGCCAGACCGGAAAGGCATCCCGCAAAACGCCCTGGCCCTTCGGCGTCAGGTGAAGTCCGCGGCCCCGACGACCGGCCGGCGGATCCATGATAATCAGGCCCAGCGCGAGAAGCCGCTTCAAGTTGCGCGAGAGCGTCGATTTTTCGATGTCGAGTTCGTGCCCGATCTCGACGGCGGTGATGCCATCGCGGGCCGCAAGCTGAGCCAACAGCGTATATTGGCTTGCCGTTATGCCGAGCGGCCGCATCGCGTCGTCATAAACGCGCGTGATGATCCGGGACAACTGGCGCACTCGGGTGGCCAGGCAGGACGACGCCGTTGTCTCGGCGATATCGGCCATGTTGGCGGGCTCTTTGCCCACGCGATCGACGGGCTGGGTCATAATATTCATTGCATCGCCTCTAAGCGGGTCGGTCTCATGATCTGGAAGACTTTTTGATCATACAACTGGTATGGCGGGTGTGCCGCGATTCTGCCAGTGGGGTCAATGTCGCGGGGCCAGTATTAGTCGGACGGAGTTGTGAACGGAAGGAGAACAAGAGCGCTGGCCATTGCCACGATGCCTTCCCGCCGGCCGACGGCGCCAAGTTCCTCCATTGTTGTTGCCTTGACCCCGACCCGGTCAGGGGTGATCCCCAGAATAGCGGCGACGCGGGCTTGCATGGCGCTGCGATAGGGACCAATGCGCGGCGCTTCGGCCAGGATCGTCACGTCGACATTGACGATTCGTCCTCTGCGATCGCGAAGCCTCCGGACGGCATCCTCCAAAAACAGGTGCGAGGCCGCGCCCTTCCATTGCGGATCGGAGGGAGGGAAGTGCTGACCGATGTCGCCATCGCCCAGTGTGCCGAGCAGCGCATCAGTCAGCGCGTGCAGGGCGACGTCGGCATCGGAATGGCCCTCCAGTTTATGAGTGTGCGGGATTTCTACTCCACACAGCCAGACGCTTGATCCGGCAGCGAAGCGGTGAACGTCAAAGCCGGTGCCGATGCGGGGTTCCATGACGGTCTCTGTCTCGATTTTGCGACGGGCGACGTCAACATCGGCCGCCGTTGTGATCTTGATATTGGCGGCCGCGCCTTCGACGAGGGCCACGGACAGACCAGCCCATTCGGCGATGGATGCATCGTCGGTGAACTGATCCAGTCCGGCTTGAGCCGCTTTGTCGTGGGCAGCCATGATATCGGTAAAACGGAAGCCTTGTGGTGTTTGGGCGTGCCACAGACCCGCGCGAGATACGGTACCGGCGATGAGGCCGCCATCGCCTTCGCGCTTCAAGGTATCGGCCACGGGAAGTGCGGGGATCGCGCCGGAATGGCTTGCCAGGGCCGCGATCACGCGGTCGATGACCGGGTGGCCAATAAACGGACGGGCCGCATCATGGATGAGAACAATGTCGGGACGTTCGGCGGCAAGCGCCGCCAGGCCGGCGTGGACGCTCGCCTGACGCGATGCGCCACCGGCCACGGCGGGCGCCAGTTTGTCTTCGGCGTGCCGTAGGCTCGCGCTGTAAAGATCTGCATCGTCGGGATGAATGACGGCAAGGATGCGGCTGACGCCGGGATGGTTCGCGAAAGCACCAATGGTGCGCGCTAGAACGGTGTCGTCTGCCAATTTGAAGATATTGCTTGGGGACGTCCGATCCTGCCCGAGTACCGCGTCCGGCGGCGACGATGAGGGCAGCGATGCGCACCGGCGGTTGCTCCTTTTGGACGATTTATCGGTTGGCGTGATCCATAGCCGTACCGGTCGTATGGCCGCAATTGAACATCCGCGTTGACGCTTGCGAAAAGGATGGGCAAACCGTATGGTGCCCAACTTGAGGGCAGATTGCAGTTCTGCACAAAAAGCGTTCAAACTTCCGCGAGCCTGAGGGGGGCCGTCTTTTGCAGGCGACAGTGTCGATCGCTACCATTACGCCAAGGAACAACGTGTTCCTGGCGCCCATGACTGGCGTATCCGACTTACCTTTCCGAATGTTAGCACACGATCTCGGCGCGGGTCTGGTCGTTTCTGAAATGGTCGCCAGCGCCGAATTGATTGCCAATCGTGCCGATGTACGGCGACGGGCCGAGGGCGGCGATCTCACGCCTCACGTCATACAACTCGTTGGTTGCGATGTACAACATATGGCGGAAGGTGCCCGCATCGCGGAAGCCGCAGGTGCGCATATCGTCGACATCAATATGGGGTGCCCCACTCGCGAAGTGACCGGCAAAGCGTCGGGGAGCGCGTTGATGCGCGATCTTAGTCATGCGCTCAGTCTCATCGAGGCGGTGGTTGGAGCGGTCAAGGTTCCGGTCACCTTGAAGATGCGGCTCGGCTGGGACGACGCAACACGCAATGCGCCGGAGCTCGCTCGTCGGGCGGAAGAAGCCGGCATCCAATTGGTGACGGTGCATGGCCGGACGCGCAACCAGTTCTTCAAGGGACGCGTCGACTGGAACTTCGTGGGACAGGTGAAGAAGGCCGTGTCCATTCCCGTTATCGTCAACGGTGACATCGTCTCGGTCGAGCGATGCTCGAATCGCGCTCGCGCAGTCCGGCGCTGACGGCGTCATGATCGGTCGCGGAGCCTATGGTGCGCCATGGATGCCGGGCCGCATCGCCACAGCACTTGCGACCGGGGTTGATCCGGGCGCACCGGACAGTGATGTCCAGCGCCGCATCGCCAAAGAGCATGTGGCGGCGATGCTCGACCATTATGGCGCTTTCGTTGGGCTCAGAAACGCGCGTAAGCATATTGGATGGTATCTCGCGACGAGTGGCCTGCCGGACGACGAAGTGAAGCGCTGGCGCGCTCAGCTGTGCACCGATGAGAACGCGGCGTCCGTCCTGAGCGGGCTTGAAAACGCCTATGCGGACGCCGCCGAAAACCGGAGGCTGGCCGCATGACGCCTCCCGCCGAAGCCCGCTCACCGAAGGACAAGGGCGATGATAGCCCGATCGAACTCGATCTGCTGCTTTATGCGCTGCCGTATCCGATCTTCGTTCTGGCGCCGGACAACCGCATCGTCTATGCCAATGCGGCTGCCGAAACTTTTCTTTCTTTGAGCATCGCCGTTCTTGAAGCGGCAAACGCTGGACGAACTGCTGGCCTTCGGATGTCCGCTGCTCCCATTGCTCGATCAAGTTCGCCGGTCGCGGTGCGACCGTCAACGAGTACGGCGTCGAAATGCATTCCCCGAAATTCCTGATGCCGAAGCTCGTCGACGTGCACGCCGGGCCTTTTCCCGAGCGCGCCGGCCACATCCTGCTCATGATCCAGCAGCGCAACATGGCGCAGATGATCGAGCGTCAGTTCACCCATCGGGCCGCGGCGCGCACCGTGTCGGGCATGGCTGCGGTTCTGGCCCACGAAATCAAGAACCCGCTGTCTGGTATTCGTGGGGCGGCGCAACTTCTGGAGCCGGCGCTTTCGGACGAAGATCGCGCGCTGACGCAACTGATCTGCGCCGAGACCGACCGCATCCGCAATCTCGTCGATCGCATGGAAGTCTTCGGCGACGAGCGGCCGCTGGCGAAAGAAGCCGGTCAACATTCACGATGTTCTCAATCACGTCCGGCGTCTGGCCGAGACCGGCTTTGCGCGCGGGATCCGCTTCATCGAGGATTACGATCCTTCGCTGCCGCTCGTGCCGGGCAACCGCGACAAACTCGTGCAGGCGTTTCTCAACCTGGTGAAGAACGCTGCCGAAGCTGCCTCGACAGCGCCGATCACGGCCGCATCGTGCTCACGACAAAATTCCGGCCCGGCGTGCGCCTGTCGGTGCCGGGCTCCAACTCGCGCGTCAGTCTGCCCTTGCTGATCCAGGTCGAAGACAACGGCAACGGCGTGCCCGACCATCTCAGGCCCCACCTGTTCGATCCATTCGTGACGACCAAGCACAACGGGACCGGCCTCGGCCTGGCTCTCGTCGCCAAGATCATCGGCGATCACGGCGGCATCATTGAATACGACAGCGAGCCGCGCCGGACCGTGTTCCGCGTCCTTCTGCCGATGCAGGAGCGAAAGCGTGGCGAAGACCAGACCCAGGAGAATAGAACCAATGGCGCGTGGCACGATCCTGATCGCCGACGACGATACCGCGATCCGCACGGTGCTCAATCAGGCACTGGCACGGGCCGGATATGCGCCGCGCGCAACCGGCAACGCGGCGACGCTCTGGCGCTGGGTCAGTCAGGGTGAGGGCGATGTCGTCATCACCGACGTCGTCATGCCCGACGAGAACGCCTTCGATCTCATCCCGCGCATCAAGAAGCTGCGTCCCGATCTGCCGATCATCGTCATGAGCGCACAAAATACGCTGATGACCGCGCTGACCGCCGCAGAAAAGGGCGCTTACGAATATCTGCCCAAGCCGTTCGATCTGGCCGAGGTCGTGCTCCGTCGTCTCGCGCGCGCTGGCCGTCACCCGGCCGTAAGCCGCAGCGCGGTCCCGAAACGGCAGACGGCGAAGACCTGCCGCTGATCGGCCGTTCGCCGGCGATGCAGGATATCTACCGTGCGCTGGCCCGTCTGACGCAGACCGAACTGACCATCATGATCACGGGTGAGAGCGGGACCGGCAAGGAACTCGTCGCCCGCGTGCTGCACGACCATGGCAAGCGGCGGACAGGTCCGTTCGTGGCCATCAACATGGCAGCGATCCCGCGTGAACTGATCGAAAGCGAACTGTTCGGACATGAGAAGGGCGCCTTTACCGGTGCGCAAGCGCGCACGCAGGGCCGGTTCGAGCAGGCCGAGGGCGGCACGCTGTTCCTCGATGAGATTGGCGACATGCCGCTCGAAGCGCAGACCCGGCTGCTGCGCGTTCTACAGCAGGGCGAATACACAACCGTTGGCGGCGCGCACACCGATCCGGACCAACGTGCGCATCATCGCCGCGACCCACCGCGATCTGCGCTCGCAAATCCAGCAGGGTCTTTTCCGCGAAGATCTGTTCTACCGCCTGAACGTCGTGCCGCTGCGCCTGCCACCGCTGCGCGAGCGCACCGAAGACATCGGCGATCTGACGCGGCACTTCCTACGACTGGCGGCACGAGAGGGGCTCGGCCAGAAGTCGATCGAGCAGTCGGCCATCGACCGGCTGAAACAGCACCCATGGCCCGGCAACGTCCGCGAACTGGAAAACTTTGTCCGCCGGGTCGCGGCACTACACACGCAGGATCTCATCACGGCGCCGATCATCGAACAGGAACTCGCCGAAGCGATCCCGGCGCGGATGCCGGCCACGTCGGCCAACACCAAAGACCTGTCGGAGTTGGTCGAGCGGCATCTCGCCGGCTATTTCGCCGAATTCGGAAACGAGCTTCCCCCCGCCGGCCTGTATGACCGGATTATCCGGCAGGTGGAATATCCGCTGCTGTCGGCTGCGCTCGCGGCAACGCGGGGCAATCAGATCCGGGCGGCCGAACTGCTCGGCCTCAATCGCAATACTCTCCGGAGCCGGATTAAAGAGTTAAACATCAAGGTGTTCCGGACGCCCTTGGTCTGACAAACGGCAGCGGAAGCGAAACGGCGCCCGTTTATTCGTTGACGATTTTGTCGCGAAAATGTCACAGTTGGCTGGTTCATGTGACTAGCGCGCTGCACATTCAAGGGTCAGCGTTGCGCGCTTGCCTCTTCCAGTCCGGTCTGCGTGCCGTCGGGTACACAGTCATCGGGCGTCTCAACAGCGACGAGAGATCGGGCCCCTCGCGGTCAGGCTTCCGGACGCCCGTGGCGAATAACCGGCGCAATGGTGGCAGAGAAACTCAAGACGGTGTTCGCGAACGCGCTCGGGCCATCGCGAGCGCCGTCGCTCGAGGCCGGTGACCGTGCGTTCTCGATCGGTCTCATCACGGTCGTCCTGTCGGTCGTCTCTGGTTTTGCAACCTTCCTCATATTGACCGGGTTGACCCCGATCACGCCACGCGACGATGTCGTGCTCGCGGCACTGCTGGTCAACATCGCACTTATCATCGCAATGATTGCGCTGCTCGTCTGGCACGGCGTGGAGCTTTGGCGAGCCTGGCGGGCGGAGATCCCCGGCGCGCGTCTGCACGTGCGCATCGTCGGCCTCTTTTCGATCATCGCAGCCCTGCCGGCGATCCTGCTGGCGGTGGCGGCGACCACGACATTCTCGCGCGCCATCGACAGCTGGTTCACCGCCCGCGCTCGGGCAATCATCGACAACTCGATGGAAGTCGCGCAGTCGTATCTGCAGGAGCATGGCGCGGTGATCCGCACCGATGTCGCCAACATGGCGCGCGACATCGATGCGGCGGCCAATGATGTGGTCGACAACCCGCAGGCGTTGAAACAGCTGCTCATTGCGCAAGCCGGCCTGCGTGAACTGGCGAGCGCCTATCTGGTATCGCCGAACGGTCAGCTGCTCGTATCGGCCTTCGATGACGAAAAGGAAACATTCGCCAGCCCGCCGCCGGCCGCCATCGCCGAGGCAGAAAAGGGCCAGATCGCGATTATCAAATCGTTTGAGCGGGCCCGCGTCGCGGCCTTGGCGCGGCTGCAGCGCTTTCCGGGTCAATATCTGCTCGTCACACGAGCGGTCAGCGCCAAGGTGATGGCGTACCTGAAACGCACCGAGCAGAGCGTCGACGAATACAATCGCCTCCGGCGAGCGCGCGGCGGGCTCAAGCTCGCACACGGGCTCATGTACACCATGATCTCCATGACGGCGCTCTTGGCTGCCATCTGGACGGGATTGTGGTTCGCCGGCCGGTTCGTGGCGCCGATCCGTCGCCTCATCGCAGGGGCGCGCGAAGTCTCGACCGGAAATCTTGATGTTGAGCTGCCGGAGCGGCGCGGCGAGGGCGACTTGCGGCGGCTGTCGAGCACGTTCAACACCATGACCCGTGAATTGAAACATCAGCGCGATGCCCTGGTGACGACCAACGCCCAGCTGTCAGAGCGGACAAGCTTTATCGAAGCAGTGCTGGCTGGTGTTTCATCGGGCATCATCGGCCTGGACGCCGAACGCCGTATCACACTCATCTCGCCGTCGGCGCAGAAGCTGCTCGATTGCCGCGAAGCCGACGTGGTGGGGCATCCGATCGCGGAGGTCCTGCCGGAGTTCAGCCCCGTTCTGGAACGCCACCAGGAGCCCTCGATCAAAGCCAAGGGGGCGGTCGAAGTGCGCCGCGTCGTGGGCAACGACGAGCGCACCTTCTCGGCGCGCGTCACCGACGAAGAGGCGCAAGGTGGGTCGGTCGGTTCGGTGGTGACGTTTGATGATATTTCCGAGCTGGTGGCGGCACAGCGCACGTCGGCGTGGGGGGATGTGGCGCGCCGCATCGCGCATGAGATCAAGAACCCGCTGACACCGATCATTCTCTCGGCTGAGCGCATCCGGCGCAAATACGGGAAAATGATCATCGAAGACCGTGAAACCTTCGATAAATTGACGGCGACCATCGAGCGTCAGGCCGGCGACATCAAAACGATGGTCGACGAGTTCGCGGCGTTCGCGCGCGTTCCCAAACCCGTCATGGAGGAGGGCGATTTGCGCGACGCGGTGCAGGAATCCGTCATTCTGTTTCGCGAAGGCCATCCCGAGCTTGGCTACGATCTCGTCATGCCCAACGATCCGGTGACAACGCTTTTCGACCGGCGGCTCATCACACAAGCGGTGACGAACCTCGTCAAGAATGCGACCGAAGCAGTCGAAAGCGCGGTGCAGGCTGGCCAGATCGCGAAAGGCCGCGTCGAGACGGTGCTGCGGGTTTCGCCCGAACGGATCGAGATCGAGGTGATCGACAACGGTATCGGGCTGCCGAAGCAAAATCGTTCTCGCTTGCTGGAACCCTACGTCACGACCAAGGGCTCGAAGGGTACGGGGCTGGGGTTGGCCATCGTGCAGAAGATCACCGAACAGCATGGCGGGGCGCTGTCGCTCGACGATGCGCCGCATGCCGCCGACCGCACGAGCGGAGCGCTCGTGCGCATCACCATTCCCCGTGACGGCCGCCGCGTCGCACGGGACGACACCGACGAACTGAACCCAGGTGTCGCGTCGGCCGAAGAGGCTGTCGCGCGCGCCGCACTGAATTGACGACCCGAAAGGAGATTTTTCGATGGCAGCAGACATTCTGATCGTCGACGACGAAGCCGATATTCGCGAATTGGTCGCCGGAATTCTTGAAGACGAAGGGCACCGGACGCGGCTGGCCCGCGATAGCGATGAAGCGCTGCGCGCCATCGAGGAGCGACGGCCGCATCTGGTCGTGCTCGACATCTGGCTGCAGGGCAGCCGGCTCGACGGACTGGAAGTGCTCTCCGTCATCAAGCGCACGTATCCGGATTTGCCTGTCGTTATCATCTCGGGTCACGGCAACATCGAAACAGCGGTCACGGCGATCAAGCGTGGCGCCTACGACTATATCGAGAAGCCGTTCAAGGCCGACCGGCTCATCCTCGTCGCGCTGAGAGCGTTGGAAGCTTCGAACTTGAAGCGTGAGGTCAAAGAACTGCGCGAGCGCTCGACGGTGTCGGCCGACATGATCGGCAAGTCGGCGGCGGTCAACCAGCTAAAGGCGCAGATCGACCGGCTGGCGCCGACCAATAGCCGCATTCTGATCCGCGGCTCGTCGGGCACGGGCAAAGAGCTTTCGGCGCGGGTCATCCATGTGAAATCGCGCCGGGCCGATGCGCCGTTCGTCGTGCTCAACGCAGCCGCCATGGCTCCCGATCGCGTCGAGGAAGAGCTTTTCGGCACGGAAGATCGCAGCGGCGGGCCGCGCAAGGTCGGTGCGCTGGAGGAAAGCCACGGCGGCACGCTGTACATCGATGAAGTCGCCGACATGCCGCTCGAGACACAGGGGAAAGTGCTGCGCGTTCTGGTCGAGCAGAAGTTTCAACGTATCGGGGGCTCGCAGAAGGTGTCCGTCGATGCGCGCATTATTTCCTCGACCAGTCGCGATCTGGAGCGGGAAATGGCGGAGGGCCGGTTCCGCGAGGACCTTTATCACCGGCTGAATGTCGTGCCGCTACGGGTGCCGAGCCTGGCCGAACGGCGCGAGGATATTCCCGATCTCATCCAGTTCTTCATCCTGCAACTGGCGCAGGCATCGGGGTTGGCACCACGACGCATCGGCGAGGATGCGATCGCGGTGCTGCAAGCGCACGACTGGCCCGGTAACGTGCGCGAACTCAGGAACAACATCGAACGGCTGATGATCCTCGCCGGCGGTGACCCGAATACGGTCATCACTGCAGAAATGCTGCCGGAAGAGATCGGCTCCAACGTGCCGCTGCCGGTCAACGGCGGCGCGGAGCATCTGATGTCGCTACCGCTGCGCGAGGCGCGTGAAATTTTCGAGCGCGAATACCTGCTGGCGCAGATTAACCGCTTTGGCGGCAATATTTCGCGCACAGCGGAGTTCGTCGGCATGGAGCGTTCGGCGCTACACCGCAAGCTGCGCGCCCTCGGCGTCTCCTCGGACCAGCGCACCGAGGGCCGTCCGATCTAGTTGTCTCGTTCAATCTGGATGTCGATCGATCATGGCCCGCATCGTCTATGTCAACGGCCGCTACCTGTCCTATGCCGAGGCTGGCGTGCATGTGGAGGATCGCGGTTTTCAGTTTGCCGACAGCGTCTATGAGGTGTGCGAGGTCAAGGGCGGCGCGCTCATCGATGTCACACGACATCTGGCGCGGCTGGCCCGTTCGCTTGCCGAATTGAGCATCGAGCGGCCGATGGCGGAGCCAGCTCTGCGACATGTGCTTGGCGAAGTCGTGCGGCGCAACCGCATTCGCGACGGATTGGTCTATCTGCAGGTCACTCGCGGCCGCGCGCAACGCGATTTTCTTTTTCCCGGTCCCGATATCGAGCCCACGCTGGTCATCGTTGCGCGGGCGATTGATCCAGCCAAGATCGCCGCTAAGGCGCGCCAGGGGATCGCCGTCAAAAGCGTGCCGGACAACCGATGGGGCCGCTGCGATCTGAAGACCGTCATGTTGTTACCGGCGGCTCTGGCGAAAGAAAATGCGCGGGCAGCGGGCGCACAGGAGGCTTGGTTCGTCGATGAAGAGGGATATGTGACCGAGGGTGCGTCGAGCAACGCGTGGATCGTGCGTTCCGACGGCTTCGTGCTGACTCGCCCGCTGGATGCGCGCATCCTCGGCGGGGTGACGCGCGCCACGCTGCTCGACCTGCTCAAACAACTCGGCGTACCGGTGGAGCAGCGCGCCTTTACAATCGCTGACGCCTGGGCTGCTAAAGAAGCATTTGTGACATCCGCATCGGCCACCGTGATGCCGGTCACCGTCATCGATGATCGTCGCATCGCCGATGGCAGGCCCGGGGCTTTGACTTTGCGGTTGCGGGAAAAATTCCACTCGATGGCGGAAAAACTACCAACTTGAATATCTTTTCACCGCCGTCTGCGCTGACTTACCCCACAACGACCCCGCATTTTTGCTGCAACTGCTAACATAAGCCGTTAAAATGATCACATGTTTGGTTGCCCAATTTCGGGCAGTGAAACTGATTGTTCGCCTTCGGCGTAGACGTGAATGAAAACCGACATTTAGACTCGGAAAGAAAAACAAAATGGCCGCCGACCGTACGCCCAGCCTTCAGGACACGTTCCTCAATCATGTCCGAAAGCAGAAAGTTCCGCTTACTATTTTCCTCATTAACGGCGTTAAGCTTCAGGGCATCGTGACCTGGTTCGACAGTTTTTGTGTGCTGCTTCGCCGTGACGGCCACTCGCAGCTGGTCTATAAGCATGCCATCTCTACCATCATGCCCGGCGCTCCCGTCAACCTCATGGACGGCGAAGGCGGCGACGAGGCTTGAGGTGGCCTCCTGCGCGCAAGCTTGAACGGCACCCGCTATCGACAAGTTGACAACCGACGACAATCTTGACGAGTCCGGCGGCGTTTCCAAGCCGGGCAGTGATGTGCTGCGCGTCACGACCGGCCGCGCGATCGTCATCGTTCCGGTTCTGCAACGCGGTTCGGCGGATGAGGCCACGCGCGACAGTCGCGGTGCTGCGGTGGTCACGCATTCGGCGCAGGACCGATTGACGGAGGCGACGGGTCTGGCTGAAGCGATCGATCTGGAGATCGCGGACGCGAGGATTGTTTCGATCGCGACACCGCGACCGGCAACGCTGTTTGGCAAAGGGAAAGTCGAAGAGATCGGTCAACTCGTCACGCAAACCGAGGCTGGTCTGGTCATCGTCGATCATGCAATCACGCCCGTGCAGCAGAGCAATCTGGAGAAGGCCTGGAATGCGAAAGTGCTCGACCGCACCGGGCTTATTCTCGAAATTTTCGGACGGCGTGCGCGAACCCGCGAGGGGCGGCTACAAGTCGAACTCGCGCATCTGACGTACCAAAAAGGACGTTTGGTGCGAGCCTGGACCCACTTGGAGCGCCAACGTGGCGGCGGTGGTTTCCTTGGCGGGCCTGGTGAAGCGCAGCTCGAACTCGACCGTCGAATTCTCGAGGCGCGTATTTTATCGATCAAGAAAGAACTGACGCACGTCGTCAAGACGCGCGAGCTGCATCGGGCGGGCCGCCGCAAGGTGCCGTATCCGATCGTGGCAATCGTCGGTTACACCAACGCCGGCAAATCGACGCTGTTTAATCTCGTGACGGGTGCGACGGTCCTGGCCAAGGATCAGGTGTTCGCGACGCTCGATCCGACCATGCGCGAGGTGCGGCTGCGATCGGGCCGGCGGATCATTCTCTCCGACACGGTCGGGTTCATCTCGTCGCTGCCGACGATGCTCGTGGCGGCATTCCGCGCCACGTTGGAAGAGGTCATCGAAGCCGATCTCATTTTGCACGTGCGCGACATTTCACATCCGGAAACGGATGCGCAGGCCGCCGATGTCGAAGGCGTGTTGGGTGATCTGGGCATCGATACCGTGCCGGCCCACAGTCACATCCTGGAGGTCTGGAACAAGATTGATCTTCTGGCGGTGTCGACGCGCGATGAGGCTCGCAACATGGCGCGGTTCCAGGAGCGGCGTCCTTCACTTGTCTCCGCCGTCAGCGGCGAGGGGATTGCCGATCTTCTGGAAGCCATTGATGCGCGGCTTGGCGCCAGCGACGAAATTCTCGATGTCATAATTCCTGCCCATGACGGCCGGCTGATCGCCTGGACCTATGAAAACACGGACGTGCTGACACGAACGACGGACGATGAAACCGGGGCGCTGCACCTGACGCTGCGGACCACGCCGGAAAATCGCGCCCGTCTCGACGCGCAATTGAGAAAGGGCAGTCGTCAAGGGTAGCATCCGGCGATGGAACAAGCGTGCCAAGTTGCAATTGCCGGCGGTGGACCCGCTGGGCTCATGCTCGGCGTTCTGTTGGCGCGAGCAGGCGTTACTGCGACAGTCCTTGAGAAGCATGCCGACTTTCTGCGCGATTTTCGCGGCGATACGATTCACCCTTCGACGATGCAAATCCTGCATGAGCTCGGTTGGCTCGATGATTTTCTACAGCTTCCACATGAGCCCGTTAGGCGGCTGACGGCACATTTCGGCGAGACGCCGATCATGCTGGCGGATTTTTCGCATCTTCCGGTTGCGGCTCCGTTCATTGCAATGATGCCGCAATGGGATTTTCTGAACTTTCTGGCGCGCAAGGGTGCGGCTTATCCCGGTTTCACGCTGTTGATGCAGACTGAAGCCGAGGATCTCATCGTCGAGGACGACCGTATTTGCGGGGTCAGGGCGCGCTACAAAGATGACCAAATGGTCTTGCGCGCCGATCTCACTGTGGCAGCGGATGGCCGGACGTCCGTACTGCGCTCAGCAGCCGGGCTGGAAAGCGAAAACTTCGGGGCCCCTATGGACGTCCTGTGGTTCCGCCTTCCGCGTCTGGCTTCCGACACTGCGGAAACGCAGGCTCGTTTCGATGTGGGCCGGGTCTTCGTCATGCTCAACCGCGGCGATTATTGGCAGTGCGCGTTTGTCATTCCTAAGGGGGCCAACGACGCGGTTCGCAATGCCGGGCTCGGCGCATTTCAGACTTCAGTCGGCGCGTTGCTGCCCTTCGAGCCCGAACGCGCGCAGTCGATTAGAGCGTTCGACGAGGTGAAACTCCTCACCGTTCAGGTCGATCGCTTGACGACGTGGTGGCGGACCGGCTTCCTGTGCATCGGCGATGCCGCGCATGCGATGAGCCCGGTTGGCGGCGTCGGTGTCAACCTGGCGGTGCAGGACGCGGTCGCTGCCGCAAACATTCTTTCTCAACCCCTGCTTCATGATCAACTCAGCGATACCGATCTTGCCGCTGTGCAGGCGCGGCGGGAATGGCCCACGAAAATGACACAGCGGCTGCAACTTACGATGCAGGATTCGATCATCGCACCCACGTTGGCTGCCGAGGACAAGATAGCCCCGCCGCTGTTCTTGCGTCTCATCGGAGAGGTGCCTTGGCTGGCGCGCTTTCCTGCGCGGCTGATCGGGCTGGGTGTGCGGCCTGAGCATGTCGCGCGGGTTGGTCATCGCGCTAATTAGCGCTGCCTCTTGTCTTCGGCGCGGATTTCATCCCACAGCGCATCCATTTCTTCGAGCGAGGACTGCTCGCAAGTTTTGCCTTGCTCGGCAAGCCGCTGCTCAATGTAGGCGAAGCGGCGGGTGAATTTCTCATTCGCCTTGCGCAGTGCGGTTTCGGGATCAAGCTTCAGATGCCGCGCAACATTGGCTAGCACGAAGAGAATGTCGCCGAGTTCTTCTTGCTGCTTGGCCGCGTCCGACTCCCCGGCGGGGAGCCGGCCGGACGCGGCGTGAGGTTGCTTGGCCGCGTCCGCGATCCCATCATTGTTGGCCGTTTCCGGCCGGCTCCCCGAAGGGGAGTTGGAAACGGCACCCAAAAGTGCTTCTTCCAGTTCGGCGACCTCTTCTTTCAGCTTGGCGAGGACGGGGGCGAGGTCGGGCCAGTCGAATCCGACGCTGGCTGCTTTGTCCTGCAACTTGATGGCGCGGGTGAGCGCCGGCATCGTGGCGGGAACGCTGGCCAGAAGTGACGATCCATGTGCGCTGGGGACATGGAGGCCAGGTGAAGAATGTTGCGCGCGCTCTTCGGCCTTGGCAGCGCGTTCCTCAGCCTTGATCCGAGACCAGAAGTCTGGTTGAGCGCCTGCGGCGCGTTCCTCATCCGTGCCGAAGACGTGCGGGTGGCGGCGGATCATCTTGGCGTTGACGGCCTCGGCGACGTCGACGAAACCGAATGCGTTGACCTCCTCGGCCATGCGCGCGTGGTAGACGACCTGGAGCAGGAGATCGCCGAGTTCGTCCTTGAGGTCCGCCAGATCGCGGCGCTGTATGGCGTCGGCAACTTCGTAGGCTTCTTCGATGGTGTAGGGCGCAATGGTTTCGAATGTCTGTGCGAGGTCCCACGGGCAGCCCGTGCCAGGCGTTCGCAGAGCGGCCATGATTGCGATAAGCCGCTGTAGCGCATCGGCGGCGGATTTGGTGTCGGGCTTTGTCATGGCGGCGTTCTAGCCGATCGATCGCGCCGGGGCGAGAGGCGGGATGCGGAACGCCCAGCGATCGAGACGTCGGTCGTTGCGCAACACCAGCGCCAGCGGGACGAGCCAGGCAACCCATGCGGAGGCAGCGTAGATCGGCTCGAACGGCAGTCCGAAGAGGATCGCGGAGCCGGTCAGGACGCGAAACCAGACTGCGCCCGTCGTGACCGCTGCCATGGCGAGCATGAAGTGGGCGTGGCGGGCGCGATTGCCGCTGCGGATCGCAACCACCGCTGCGCAGAACAGCCAAAGCCACACCAGTCCCTGCACGAAAAAGCCGGCTCGGGCAGGCAACGATGAGTAGCTGAATATGGCAACGGGCAGCGCCGTCAGCCCTCCTGCCACCACGAAAGCGCCCAACGTCCACCCGATCTTGCGATGAAGCTGTGGGTGAAAACGCAAGGCGAGCGCCACGGGCAAGAGAACCAGAACGATCGCCGACGCCAGCATGTGAATGCGGAAGACGACCGGCAGGCGCCGGTCGACCAGCGACATCTCGAAAGGAAGCGCGATGAGACCTGATCCCGATCCCAGCGCCACTAGGGCGACGATCAGCGACAAGGCGAGACCAAGCGCAAGGGCGGCGCGCGCGGCGAGCGGCAGGCGCGGAGCGGCGATGGCAGGTACTGGTGTCATGGCCTGGCGCGTCGTTGTCGGCATGGTCGGCGCGATCGTCGGCGGGCTGTGTGGCGTCACTGCGGCGGTGCTGGCGACAACGAGCGTGATGGCCGGAGAGTTGCCGAAAAATGGTGACGCGGTCCTTGTGGCGGGGCTGAATGCTGCCGTGTTGGCGGGCCGCTGGAGTGGAACGCCGTACGCGGTGCGCAACGATTCATCGCGCTGCGATGGTGATGACTGCAAGCTCGTCCTCGATATCGTGCCGTGCGTGGGGGGATGGTGCGGGATCGAAGTCGACAAGGCCAACGCCTGCGCCGACACGCTTATGCAGCTTAGCGGCCATAAGGATCAACAGCGCCGCAACGCTTTTGAGGGCAAGCTCTCGCTGGGCAAAGACACGCAGGGCTACATCATCGAGGCGCAGTTGGAGCCTGCCGAAGAAGGCCGCCCGGCCGTCCTTGAAATCGTTGGTGATACGGGGCCGGAGTTCCGCATGTTCCGCCGCTCGTTTCCGTTCCACACCGCCTTGACCCGCGTCGGTGACGCCATTTGCAAGGCGAGCGACAAGCCGGTGAGCTAGAGCTTTGGCTTTGGCTTTGGCATTGCCTTTGGCATTGTGCTGTTGCCTGGCGGTTGTGAACAACAGGGTGCAGCAGGGCCGCTGCGGGCTGACAGTCTAGCGCCGGCGAGCGAAGAAGAGGGCGGCGGCAACGCCGAGGGCTGCACCGAGTGGGCCGGTGGCGAAGGCGGCAGTCATGACGGCTTCCAATTCCTTGTCGTGAACGTTGCCAGAAAAGGCTTGCGTCCCGCCATACCCGAGGGCCGCGCCACACACGTAACCGACAGCGAGACCGATGACGACGCGTGTGACTGTCCGCATGATTGCTTCTCCGGCAGAATGACATGAAAGAAGCGCGTTCGCGGCAGCCGGGTCAAGGGTTGTGGTCCGGCAGAACGGGTTATGCGCAAGGCCGGGGCTGGCGGAGGAGCTTTGCGCCCGAGTACGCGACGTCTATTGTGGCGCGGGGCGAGGGGCCTGCTGTGGGGGCGACGACAGTGTCATGCGCGTGATCTTGAACCTGCTGCTCATTGTGTTCGAGATCGCGGCGTGCGTGGCTCTGGCGTGGTTTGGTTTGAACTATCCCCTCATCTTTGCGGCGGTGACCGGAGCGCTGGCGTTTAGCCTCGGACTGAGGCTCGAAGTGCTGCGACTGAGAAACGAACTGCCGTTCTATTTCGGACCGCAGAATTCGCTGCGCGGGCTTTTCGTGCCGATCGTCGGTTTCGGCGAGGCGCTGTTCAAGGGGCTCCTGGCAGGTGTCGCGGCGCTGTTCACATTCTCCGGCACGGATCAGGGGCGGCTGTTCTGGGTGGCCGTCGCGTTCGGCCTCACCATCTATGCGGGCGCGGGGCTGCTCAGGTGGCTGGCGATCCGGCTCGACGCGCGGCCAGAGAGGTGGGGCTTCTTCCGGCTCGGTCCGCCGCTTGGATTGCTGTTCTCGGCGATTATCGCATTTCTTGCGGTTTACGGGCTGGTGCCATCGCCGACGGTGAGTGACATCGGCTGGACGATCGTGTGGGAGATGCCAAAGATCCCGACGGTGGAGCAGACGAGCGAATTGTTCTTCCGGCTGAAGCAGGCCTTCGACGATTTCGTGGTGACGCTTCTATCCGTTTATCTGCCGACGGTGTGGGCGCGGGCGCTGGGCATCATACTCAGCGTCAATGTGCTGGCAGGGTTTGTCGCTTCGCTGTACGCGGCGATCATCGCCGGCATCGTGCGGCGCGCTGAGCCGCTGTAGGGGCGCAAGCGGCGCAACGCTGGACCGGCAGCTTGTCATTCGCATAATATATATTATGGAAAGTAATGAGGAGGGGTGCTCAATAGTTCAGTTGGTTATAACTGTGGCCCGGCGAGGCTATTGGGTTCGCCGGGCCCGCCGGCCTAGCCCTTCTCGTGATGGTCGGCGACAAAGCGATCGAGCAGGCGGACGCCCCAACCCGAACCCCAGCTGGTGTTGATGTCCGAGCGGCCCGAATCCATCGCCGTGCCTGCGACGTCGAGATGGGCCCAAGGCGTGTCCTTGATGAAGCGCTCCAGGAAGGCCGCGGCCGTGCATGACCCGGCCCAGCGTCCGCCGATGTTCTTGATGTCGGCGGTCTTGCCGTCGATCATGCGGTGGAAGGCTTTGTCGAGCGGCATGCGCCAGAGCTTTTCTCCGGTCGCCTTGGAGGCCGCCAAAAGATCGTTGGCGAGGCGGTCGTCGTTGACAAAGAGGCCCGCATATTCCTTGCCGAGCGCAATCATGATGGCCCCGGTCAGCGTGGCGAGATCGACGATCAGCTTGGGCTTGTAGCGCTCCTGAGCGTACCAGAGCACGTCGGCCAGGACCAGGCGGCCTTCAGCGTCGGTGTTGAGGATCTCAATGGTCTGGCCGGACATGGAGGTAACAATATCGCCAGGACGGGTGGCATTGCCCGACACCATATTCTCGACGAGACCGATGATGCCAACGGCGTTGACGTTCGCCTTGCGCTCGGCGAGCGCCGACATGAGGCCGACAACGGCCGCCGCGCCGCCCATGTCGCCCTTCATATCTTCCATGCCGCCGGCGGGTTTGATCGAATAGCCGCCGGTATCGAAGACGACACCCTTGCCGACAAAGCAGACAGGCTTGGCGCGTTTCGACTTGGCGCCATTCCAGTGCATGATTGCAACGCGAGATGGGCGCGTGCTGCCCTGGCCGACAGCCAGCAGCGTGTTCATTTTAAGCGCTGAAAGCGCATCGACATCGAGAATTTCAACGTCGAGACCGACACGTTCCAATTCCTTGACGCGATCGGCGAATTCGACCGGTCCTAATGCGTTGGCGGGCTCGTTGACCAAGTCGCGGGCGATCATGATGCCGTTGGCCACTGCTTGCTGGCGCAGGAAATGGGCGCGGGCCTTTTCGGGATCGGCGGTCAGAATGACAAGCTTTTGCAGCCCATCGGATTGAGGCGCGGGTGCTTCGGTTCCGTCGGCCGGCACGGCGCCTTCATCGCCGCCGTTTTTCTTGGTTTTATACTTCGTAAAAGTGTAGTGGCGCAGCAGGACACCGAAGGCTAACTGAGCGGCAACGTCGGCGGGCTTGGTGCTGCCGGTTTCTTCAAAGTCTGCCAGAAGGCTGGCTTGCGGAGTTTTGCGCAAGACGATCTGGGCGTAAGCGAAGCCGCCAAGATTGGCCCAATCGGTGTCGGTGTTGTGAGCCGTCTTGCCGGCTCCGGCCACGATCAGACGATCAACGTCGAGTTTGGCGGGCGCCAGAAGCTCGAACGAAGATTTGGCTTTGCCGCGAAACTGCGAAGCGTCGGCGGCCTTGAGCAGTTGGCCACCGGTTTTCTGGTTCAGTGCCTTGACGCTATCGGCCAGCGTCAGTTCGCTGCCGGAGAATACGAGCGCCGTCTGTTCCAGCGGCGCGCTCAACGGCGCGAAGGTGATCTCAAGTGCGGCGGACATCAGGGGCTCCTGTTGGGGGCAATCTCTAGATCGATCGGGACATTGGACGGCTCATGGCTGCGGGGCCGGCGCGGCGCGTCACCGACGCGACCGGCACACGATCCAAGCCTCGTTTGAGCTCGGGGAAGGAGAAGCGGTTTCGCGGCGGAGATTAGCTGCTTCGTGGCGGGGCGCAAGTTGTGGCCGCACCCGCTCCTCGGCCGACGGCGCTGGCGTGCGGCTTTACTGACCGACGGCTGCTTGCCATTGACGTCCTTCCGGACACAAGTCGCGGACATGCCGGCCGAATTTCGGCCACTGTGGTGTGAGAGCGGGATGGGATAGCGGGGGATCCGACTTGACGGTTAACACGACGTTCCGCCAAGTGAATGCCCGCCCACAGATCTGCGAGCGAGCCGGTTAGCAACGCGCATGACGACGATTTTCTCGCGCTATGTGTTTCGGCAGGCTGCGGGGGCCCTGCTGCTCATCTTGACCTCGCTGTCGGGCGTGGTGTGGATCGCGCTCGCGCTGCGGCAGCTCGAAGTCGTCACGAGCCAGGGACAGAACGCGGGGACGCTCCTGGCGATGACGACTTTGGCACTGCCCAACCTTCTCGCGCTGATCGCGCCCTTTGCCCTGCTGATCGCCGTCATGCACACGCTCAATCGGCTCAACGGTGATAGCGAGCTGATTGTCATGACGGCGTCGGGCGCCACAATCTGGGTGATTGCGCGGCCGCTGATATTATTGGCTTTGATCGTCACGATGGCAGTGTCGTTCGTCAACCACGTCGGAATGCCGTGGAGCCTCAGGATGCTGCGCGACTATGTTCTGCAGGTGCGCACGGATCTGCTGTCGCAAGTGCTGCAGCCCGGCAAGTTTTCCAGCCCCGAACCGGGCATCACGTTCCACATTCGCGAGCGGGCGCCGAACGGCGACATCCTCGGCCTCATCATGCACGACACGCGCTCGAACAAGAGCGCCCTGTCGTATCTGGCCGAGCGCGGGCAAATTGTGAAACAGGACAACAACGCTTACATGGTCATGACGGGGGGGCACGTTCTGTCTCAGGACGACCTCAACGCGCCGCCGAGGATCGTAGCTTTTGATCGCTATGCGATCGACCTCGACGCATTCGATCAAAAGGTCAGCGACGACAAAGATCTCAGGCCCCGCGAACGATACTTTTCCGAACTCGTGTCGCCCGATCCGACGAGCCGTGATTTCAAGCGCAACCCCGGCATTTTCAATGCAGAGTTGCATGAGCGCTTCGCCAGTACGCTATATCCGCTCGCTTTCGTACTCATTGCGCTAGCGGCGGTCGGGAATGCCCAGTCGACTCGGCAGAACAAGACACGAGCGGTGGCGGTCGGATTTATTGCCGGAGCCGGCCTCAGGCTCGCTGGGCTCGGTCTCGTCAACGTCGTGGTGCGCAATCCAGCGCTGACCCCCCTGCTCTATCTGCTGCCGCTGACGGCGATGGGTGTCAGCCTCTTCGCTATCGCCGGGGCAAGCCGGCAAAGATCGGGACCGGGTCGGCTTGATGGCATCACCGATGTCTTGGCCGGCGCCGGCGCTGCGATGGCGGCCTGGGTGAGGACGACCTTGCCTAAGCCGGCAGGAGGACGCTGATGGCCCTCCCCCGCCTGCTGCCGTCCACTGTCGGCGTCTACGTGGCCCGGCGCTTCTTTGCCATGATCGCGATCACATTCGTCGTCTGTTCGTTCTTGATCTTCGTGATCGATCTGGTTGAAATGCTTCGCCAATCGGGCAAGCATGGCAGCGTTGCGGCCTGGAAAATCGTCTGGCTGACGTTGTTGCGGCTACCCGCCTACACCGAGTTCCTGCTCGCCTTCGGTGTTCTGGTCGGGTCGATTGGTGCCCTCCTCATGCTGGCCCGCAAAAGCGAACTGGCGGTCATTCGCTCGGCCGGACTATCGGCTTGGCAGTTCCTGCGGCCGGGGCTGATCGTGGCCTTCACTCTCGGCGTGCTCAGCGTCACGTTGTACAACCCCATGGCTGCTTCGGCGCGGGCCTATGCCGACGAACTATTCAACGAATATTTCGGGCGCGAAACCAACCTGTTGCGGTCGGGAACGGCCGGATCGTGGCTGCGTCAGGACGGCGTCGATGGGCAGTCGGTTCTGACGGCGGGGGGTGCGGCGCGCAACGGGCTTGAACTGCGGCTCGTGACGGCGTTCGTGTTCGACCATGAAGGCCGGTTCAAAGAGCGCGTGGACGCGGCGAAAGCAACGCTTCTCGACGGCTTCTGGAAACTCGACGATGTGACGGTCTCGCGCGCGGGCGACGAGCCTGAAAAATACGGGTCGTATTTGCTCTCGACATATCTTAGTCCGGAGCGTGTTTCGGACGCTCTGGGTCGCGCGATCGCGGTGTCGTTCTGGGAGCTGCCCGGCCTGATTGAAGTTGCTGAAAAAGCGAAACTTTCGACGGCCTCTCTCGAGCTCCAATATGAGCTGCTTCTGTCAAGGCCATTCCTGTGCGTTGTGATGGTGCTTTTGGCGGCCACTGTGTCGCTTAAGTCATTCCGCTCTGGCGGCGTCCAGACTATGGTCGTAACCGGGATGATCGGGGGCTTGGGGTTCTTCCTACTGGCTGAGATTTCAAGACAATTGGGGTCGGCAGGTCTTGTCGCTCCTAAAATCGCGGTCTGGTTCCCCATCATATTGGCGCTGGTCGCCACGACAACGGTGCTGCTGCACCAGGAGGATGGCTGAGTGATGCGTGCTCTGCGGCAATCGCAGGCAACGGCTCGAGGGAACCGGGGGACGGCGCGTCACATCATGGTGACGCTCGCCGCGCTCGTGTTTGCGCTCGCGGCATCGCTCGTCCCGGCCGTAGCGCAGCAGACGAACAGAACACCTCGGCTTTTCCCAAGCCGAAGGACGGCATGTTCGGCAAGACGCAGAAATTGGACGGCAAACTGCCGCTGCACTTGCAGGCCGACGAACTCGTCTACGACAGCGATGGCGCCAAGGTTATCGCCAAGGGCAACGTCGAAATTCAGTACGAGGGCAATAATCTCACCGCCGATGAGGTCGTCTACGACCAGAAAGCCAACACGCTGAACGCCTCGGGCAACGTCGTGCTGCGCGACGTCAACGGTAATATCGTGCGCGCCGAACGCTACACGCTGACCGACGATTTCCGGGATGGCTTCGTGCAATCGCTCAGCGTGGTCGCCGCCGACGAGTCGAAGATCTCGGCCGAACAGGGCGTCCGCCGCGACGGTAACGTGACCGAATTCTCGAACGCCCGATTCACCCCATGCAAAACGGACGGAACGCAGCCGCCGCTGTGGTGTATCTCGGCGCGCACGGTCACCCACGACCAGGCCGCGCAGACGATCAGCTATCAGGATGCGCAATTCGAAATGTTCGGCGTGCCGATTCTAGGGCTGCCGTATTTCGAACATCCCGATCCGACTGTGAAGCGCAAGTCGGGCTTCCTGGCGCCGGATATTGGCAACTCCGGCGATCTGGGCTTCTTCACCGAGATTCCCTACTACTTCGCGCTGTCACCGTCCTACGACTTCACGTTCCACCCCCGGTATATGACCGGTCAGGGGATTTTGTGGATGGGCGACTGGCGGCAGCGGTTTGCCAGCGGGCAATACACGATCAAAGTTGCCGGTATCGACCAGGACCTCGGTGACCTGACCGCAGGGTCGGATCCTGATCTCGCCGGGTTTCGTGGCAGCCTTGTCACCAAAGGCGATTTCTCGGTGGCGAGTTGGTGGCGCACGGGCTGGGACGTGACACTCGAGACGGACGATACTTTCCGCCGCTTCTACAAGCTCGACAGCATTCTTCTGACCGATCGCATCAACAAGCTCTACTTTACCGGGCTGTCGGAGCGGAATTATCTGTCAACGAACTTCTACCAGTTCGGCGGGCTTCTGTTGACCGATACGCCGCAATCGGAAAGCAATGTTCATCCCGTCATCGACTACAATTACGTCGTCGACACGCCCGTCGTCGGCGGCGAACTGTCGGTTGCCGGCAATGCACTCAGCTTCTCGCGCTCCGACGGTGTTTCGGGTGTGGCCGATCAGGAAATGGCGCGCGCTTCGGTCGAGGTGAAGTGGCGTCGGCGGCTGATCGATCAGCTCGGCGTCACCTACACCCCGTTCGGAGAACTGCGCGGCGACTTACAGCAGTACAACAATTACACCGATGCCATAACCGACCAAGTCATCGACAACGATACACTGGCGCGCGGGCTGGCGGCTGGGGGCGTAACGGTTGCGTATCCCTGGATCGCGAATACCGCCGGTGCCTCGCATGTCATCGAGCCAATCGGGCAGATCATCACCCGCACCGCCAGTGTCGATCAAGATCAGTTCCCGGTCGAGGACTCGCGCAGTCTTGTTTTCGACGACACCAACCTCTTTGACACGAATAAGTTCTCCGGCTGGGATCGGCTTGAGACGGGCACACGTGCCAACATCGGTCTGCAATACACCTTCCAGCCGTGGTCCGGTGGCCATGCTCGATTGCTGGCCGGGCAGAGCTACCAGCTGTCCGGCGATAATCCTTACGAGAACCGGTCCATTGAATGCACGACTGGCGGCGTGACACGCACCGTGATTGCTGCCGGTGTCGACGACAACTGCAGTCCGGTCTTCTCGCCGACCAGCGGATTGGAAACGGCATCGTCGGACTATGTGCTCGGCGCCTACGTCGCACCGACCGAAAGCTTCCGCGTGATCTCGCAGAACCGGTTCGACGATAACAGCTTGGAGTTGAAGCGGTCAGACACCGCGGTTGCGGTCAACTATGGACCGCTGGCGCTATCGGCGGCTTATACCTACACGCTGTCCGATCCGGAATTCGACACCGGCAGTGAACAGGATGTGAGTGGGCAATTCGGTTTGCGGCTCACCGACCGCTGGTCGCTGCTCGGTGGGTTGCGCTATGACATCGACGCGAGCGAGTTCATCACCGACACGATGGCCGTGCGCTATCAGGACGATTGCTTCATGCTCAGCGTGAGCTACGACCAATATCACATCACCGATCCTGTTCGGGGCATCGAGCCCGATCAGACCGTCATGCTGCGGCTGGAATACAAGTATCTCGGCGGTTTCAATTATAAGTCCAACGTCCTGGATTACGTGAATTCGGACCAGCAGACGCCGGGTCAGCTGGCTGGAAACGGCCCATAAGCGGCACAGCACTGTTGTGCTCGCCACGCCGCGGCCACGGTTGCAGTGGATAACCGGATATTCTCGCAGCGAGCCGCCGGGTAGAGTTTTACTTGGCGACTCACTGGGTTGCGGCTGCCGTCCGGTGAAACGGGATCGCTGATCCGGTTCACTCCGCCGCTCGCGCAACGAGAAATTGGCATCACTGGAGAACGCGAACACAGCATGCGCTTCATCCCGCATCCTTTTCCGATCCGCTTGCGCTTTGCCACGACGTCCCTGATGGCCGCGATTTGCTTGTGGGGCCATACCGGCGTTGCGTGGGCACAGGGTGTGACCGTGACCGTTCCGCCCGGCGCGGCGCCACTGCCCGAAGTCGTCGTCCCCAACGATGCGCCGGCGGCCGAGAAACCCAAGGCGAAACCGAAACCGGCCGCAAAGCCTGGTGGGGACGCCAAGTCCGCTGCGATCAAGCCGGGTGGTGACGGCAAGGAGGGACGGGTCAGCGGCAGCGGGCAATCGATTGCCGTGCTGGTCAATGATGAGCCGATCACGGGTTACGAAATTCAACAGCGCCAGCGCCTGATGGGCATGGGCAACAGCAACATCGGTGAACGTGCGCAGGCGAACTTCAAAGCTCTCATCAAAGCCAAATCGACCAGTGATCGTCTGAAAGCGATATTGGAGAAGACGATCAAAGAAAACGAGGGCAAATCGCGCGAGCAAGTTGTTGCGATTTTCGAGAAGCGCAAAACCGAATTTGCAAAGGCGCTGCAGCAGGAGGCCGTGGAAAGTGCGCGCGGTACCGTCATGCCGGGGCTGCGCAAGGAAGCGCTCGAGGAGTTGATCGATGAGCGGCTGAAGCTCCAGGAGGCCAAGCGGCTCAACGTCGTTGCCGGCGACGAAGAGGTCAACAAGATCATGGGATCGATCGCCGAAAAGAATAAAATGACTGCTCCGGAATTCGAGGCGCACTTGCGCAAGCTGGGCGCTGATCCCAACGTCATGCGCCAGCGGTTCAAGGCCAATATGTCGTGGCAGGAGGTCATCCGGCGAAAGTTCGGCGCGCGGATCGACGTCAACGATCGCGATGTCGACCGGATCGTTGCGAACTCGCCGGGCTCGAACGCAGACGCTGTCGAGTTGCAGGTCCAGCGTATTATCCTGCCGATTCCAGCCGGCCTCGATCAGAAGGTACTGGCTCAGCGGATGGCGGAGGCCGAAGGCCTGAACCGGCGCGGCGGTGGGTGCGCACAGATGTCGGCGAATGCGACGACCGTTGCGGGAGCGCGGTTCGAAAATCTGGGCGGCCGCCTGCCGTCGGCAATCCCCGAACCGACCCGCAGTTTGCTGCTCAATGCGCGCGACGGCGAACTGCTGCCACCGAGTGTCGGAGGCGAGGGCGTCGAGATCTGGGCGGTCTGCGGCCGTAAAGCGGTGGCGGCGGATTTGGAACGGCGGCAAAGTGTTCAAGCCGATCTGCGCCAGAAGGAGTTTGAAGTGCTCGCCAAAAAACATCTGAAGGACTTGCGCCAGGACGCGGCGATCGAGTTTCGTTGATGTCCGTTTCCACGTCTGCGCCCGAGCGCGGCCTCCCCCTTGCCGTAACGATGGGTGATCCGGCCGGAATTGGCCCGGAGATCGTATTGAAGGCCTATGCGCGGCGCGCCGACCGTGGCCTGTCCGCTTTCGCTGTTTACGGGTGCCCGAAGACACTGGCCGAGCGGGCTCGCCTGATCGGCCTTGATGTGGAGATCATCGAGGTCGGGAGTCCGGCCGAGGCGGCGACCCGGTTCGGCGGCAGTTTGCCGGTTGTTCCCATTGCAGTGGCGCGCGAGGTGAAACCGGGCGCCCCGTTGGCGGAAAATGCCATGGGCACGATTTCGGCCATCGAGCAGGCCGTCCGCGCGGTCGTTGCCGGCGAGGCCAGCGCCGTCGTCACCGCACCGATCGCCAAGGCCGTGCTCTATGCCGCCGGCTTCGTGCACCCCGGCCATACGGAGTTTCTGGCCGCGCTTGCCGGATCGCTGGTGCCGGGCAAGCGGCATCATCCCGTGATGATGCTGGCGTCGGATCTGCTGCGCGTCGTTCCAGTGACGATCCACGTTCCCGTATCGGATGTGCCCCGCGCGCTGTCCAAGCGGCTGCTGTACGAGACGATCAACATCACCTGGCGCAGCCTCAAGTCCGACTTCGGAATCGACGAGCCGAGGGTGGCGGTGGCGGGTCTCAATCCGCACGCGGGCGAAGGCGGGACGATCGGGCGGGAGGATATCGATCTCATCGCGCCGGCCATCGAAGAACTGCGCCGCGAAGGACTTTCGGTTACCGGTCCGCATTCGGCGGATACGCTATTTCATGCGCCAAGCGCGCAAGACCTACGACGCGGCCGTGTGCATGTATCACGATCAGGCACTGATCCCGATCAAGACGCTATCGTTCGACACCGGTGTCAACATCACGCTCGGCCTGCCATTCGTGCGCACGTCGCCGGATCACGGCACGGCGTTCGACATCGCGGGCAGAGGGATTGCCTCGCCGGAAAGCATGATCGCAGCCATTCGCATGGCTGCCGAACTCGCCGAGCGCCGTCGTTCGCGGGCGGCTGCGGAATGAGTACGCCGCCGGGCGCGGCCGGCGATGGGCTGCCGCCGCTGCGCGACGTCATCAAGACGCACGATCTGGCGGCCAAAAAGAGCCTGGGCCAGAATTTCATCCTCGACCTCAATCTGACGCGGCGCATCGCGCGCCTGGCCCAACCGCTCGATGAGGCAACGGTGATCGAGGTCGGACCAGGCCCTGGTGGTTTGACGCGCGCGCTCATCATGGAAGGGGCGCGGCACGTCGTGGCGGTGGAGCGCGACGCCCGCTGTCTGGCGGCGCTGGCTGATATCTCTGCGGCCTATCCTGGCCGGCTGACAGTGCACGAGGGCGATGCACTGCAGGCAAACTGGCGGCAAATGGTCGAAACCCTGGCCGCGGGAGATCCCGATGCGAAGGCGGTGATTGTCGCGAACCTGCCCTACAACATCGCGACGCTGTTGTTGATCGGATGGCTTGAAACAGAGCCGTGGCCGCCGTGGTGGAGCCGAATGGCGCTCATGTTTCAGAAAGAAGTGGCGGAGCGCATCGTCGCCGAACCGGGCTCCAAAGTGTACGGGCGGCTGGCGGTCATCGCACAATGGCGCACGCGGGCCCGCATTGCTCTGACGCTGCCCCCGGCGGCGTTCACGCCGTCGCCGAAAGTTTCTTCAGCCGTGGTCGTGTTCGAGCCCAAAGAGCGGCCGCAGCCGGAGTGTTCGGTGAAGACGCTGGGACGGGTGACGCAAGCGGCCTTCGGCCAACGGCGTAAGATGCTGCGGCAATCGTTGAAATCGCTGACGCCGATGCCCGAGCTGCTGTTGCGTGAGGCTGGCATCGCGCCGGAACTGCGCGCCGAACAACTTTCAGTCGAAGACTTCGCGCGGATGGCGTTGATTTTCGAGCGCGCGGCTCACACGCCCGTCTCCAGGCCCGACTGAAGATCGCGCACGAACTGCGACAGGCCGAGAAGCCGATCTCTTTTCAGCCGCTCGGCCGCAAGGATGGATTTCAGACCCGCGACGCTCGTTTCCAGTTCGGCATTGACGATGACATAATCGTATTCCGCCCAATGGCTGATCTCGGCGGCCGCTTCCGCCATGCGCTTGGCGACAACGTCGGGCGGGTCCTGGGCGCGTCCCTTCAGCCGGGTTTCGAGCACCCGGCCCGAGGGCGGCAGGATGAATACGCGAACGAGATCACCGGCCATTTTCTCCGACAGCTGCTGGGCACCCTGCCAATCAATATCGAAAAGAACGTCTTCGCCGCGAGAAATCGCGGCTTCGACCGGGGCGCGCGGGGTGCCGTAGGAATTGCCGAAAACGGTCGCCCATTCCAGCAATTCGGCGTCAGCGCGCATCGCCTCGAAGCGGGCTTCGTCGACGAAAATGTAATCGGCGCCATCGACCTCCCCGGGACGCGGTTTGCGCGTCGTCACCGAAATCGACAGCCGGATGCCGCCGTCGCTTGCGAGCAACGCCCGCGATAGCGTCGTCTTGCCGGCGCCCGAGGGCGACGACAGCACGAGCAGAACGCCACGGCGGGCGATCGGTGGATGGGGCGAATTGGCGGCGCTATTCAATGTTCTGCACCTGCTCGCGGAGTTGATCGATGACCGTCTTCAAGGCGAGGCCGGAACGCGAGACATCCATGTCGATCGCCTTGGACGTCAGCGTGTTCGCCTCGCGGTTGAATTCCTGCGCCAGGAAGTCCAGCTTGCGGCCCGCTGGAACACTTTCGCTCAAGAGCGCGCGAGCCGAGGCGACATGTGCGGCGAGCCGCTGCAGTTCCTCTTCGACATCGGATCGGGTGGCGAGCAAGATGGCTTCCTGATGCAGGCGCACGGGATCGAGCGCCGGGCTGGCGTTAGTTAGCCTTGCCAACTGATCGGCGAGACGGGCGCGTATCGCGTCCGGAGTGCGCGATGGAGAGGCTTGCACGAGGCGCGTCAGCCGCTCAATTTCATCAATGTGACTGGTCAGCACGACCGTCAACCGTCGGCCCTCATCGGCGCGGGCGGTGATCAAAGCGTCGAGCGCTGTATCGAATGACGCGAGCATCGCGACCGCGACGTCGCTATCGAGCGCGCCGTCGGCCTCCGTCACTTCGAGCACGCCGCGAAGGGCGAGCAGGCCATCGGCACTGGGCGGTGGAGCCCCCGTCAACCGGCGAACCTCTTCGACGGCACGCAGCACCTGCGCGAGGGCATGTTCATTGATGTGCACTTCGACGGCGGAGGTGTCGCGCTGTGTGCTCAGATTGATGGTCAGACTGCCGCGAACGAGGCGCTTGGCGGTAGCTTCCCGGACTTTCGGTTCAAGCTGATCGTGGCCCTGGGGCAAGCGGACGCGCACATCGAGGCCGCGACCGTTGACGCTCTTCACCTCCCAGTACCAACGCACGCCGGCGTGCGAGCCGTCGGCACGGGCAAAGCCGGTCATGCTGTTGAGCGTCATGGGTTCCTGAACATTGGTGGACGGCCTGGATCTGCCGGACGGCAGCGACTTGAGCTTTACCTGCCCCGATCCGATCCGCCAAGGGCAGCCCGGCGGTCGCGCTCAACGCGGTCTTTAGTTGGCCGGCGGCTTTGGCTTGCGGACGGGCAGTGGAATAGTGCTGGTTTTGGCTGCGGGTGCGGCCGGCGTGGCCGCGGCGGCGGGAATTGCCGCTGCAGTTGGGGTCGCTACCGTGCCCGGTGTCGGATCGGCCGCTTCAGTTGGGTCCGTATCGACGACCCCGGGACCCGCCGTCTTATCCTTGCCGTCTTCGGCCGATTGGGCCTTTTCGATTTTGCGCCAGTTCTGCACGGCGGCGTTGTGTGCGGACAGAGTTTCGGAGAACGTGTGCCCACCCGTGCCGTCAGCAACGAAGTAGAGATCGTTGGTTGCGGCGGGATTGAGCGTCGCTTCGATCGTGGCGCGGCCCGGGTTGCAGATCGGCGCCGGAGGAAGACCATTGATCTTGTAGGTGTTGTAATCGGTCTTTGTATCAATATCCGCACGCGTGATGGGACGCCCAAGGGGGCCGCGTCCGCCGACGATGCCGTAAATGATCGTGGGGTCGGACTGCAGGCGCATCTTCTTTTTCAGACGATTACTGAAGACTGCTGCGACCCGGCGCCGTTCGTCATCCTTGCCGGTTTCCTTCTCGATGATCGATGCGAGAATCAGGGCCTCGCGCGGTGTCGACACGGGAATGTCGGGCGCCCTCTTCTCCCAGGCGGCTGCTAAAAAGTCGGCGCTTTCCTGCTGCATACGATCGAGCAGTTCCTGGCGCGACATGCCTTTCGAGATCCGGTACGTGTCGGGAAGCAACGAACCTTCCGGCGGTATTTGTGTGATCTCTCCGGACAGGTTGGGTTCAGCGTTGAGCCGTTCGACAATCTGCTGGCTCGTCAGTCCCTCGGGTAGCGTCACCTTGTAGAGGATCGACTTGCCCTCGCCCAACAGCTCCAGCACTTCGCGCATGCTAGCCGTCGCCTTGACCTCGTATTCACCGGCCTTCATTTCGATGGGCTTGCCGCCGCTCATGACGTTGTGCAGCAGATGATTGGCAACGAACGCCCAACGGCTGGAAATGATGCCGTCGCGTTCCAGTTGTTCGGCAATTTCGATGCGTCCGGCGCCCTTTTCGATGACGACGGTGCGCGCTTCAGTCAACGGACCGGGCCGTTCATAGAAATGACCGAGCAGCAGCGCCACCCCGCCGACTACGATGAGAGCAAAAACGGAAATTGTGATGATCGCACTGCCAATCCGCGCGATGGCCGACAACACGCGCGAGGGCTGGCGAATCTTTCCGCCGCGGGGCCGCTGCGGCGCGCGAGTGGGCTCCAGTGCCTCGGCCGGGCTGCGGGGACGCATGCTTCCGTGCGGCGACATTGTCTGGGGACCATCACGGCGCTGGATCATCGCGGCTCCTCGAACGGCGCGGTGTTCGAGACGGCAGCGGTTCCTCCGCCGTCCCCATTCCACTCAGCCGGTTCACTAAGCCCGGCATGCTGTACAAATTAAGGCGCGGCCGGGGAGCGGCCCACAAGCCGGTTCATGTCACGCGGCGCAGGATGAGCGAGGCATTGGTGCCGCCGAAGCCAAAGGAATTGGTCAGCACCGTATCGATCTGCTGCTTCTTAGCGATGTGCGGAACGAGGTCGATCGCTGTTTCCACCGACGGATTATCGAGATTCAAGGTCGGAGGCGCGATTTGATCGCGCATCGCCAGGAGCGAGAACACCACTTCGACGGCCCCGGCTGCTCCCAACAGATGTCCGATCGCGGACTTGGTCGACGACATGGTCAGTTTTGCTGCCGTGTTGCCGAACAAGCGTTCCACGGCACTCAATTCGATTTCGTCGCCCATCGGCGTCGAGGTGCCGTGTGCGTTGATGTAGTCGATGTCGGAAGCGTCGATCTTGGCACTCTTCAAAGCCGCGCGCATGCAACGGAAGGCTCCGTCGCCCGACTCCGACGGCGCGGTGATGTGGTAGGCGTCGCCCGACATGCCGTACCCGATGATTTCGCCGTAGATCTTGGCGCCGCGGGCTTGCGCGTGTTCCAGACTTTCGAGCACGACGACGCCGGCGCCTTCGCCCATCACGAAGCCGTCACGGTCGCGGTCGTAGGGTCGCGAGGCCTTTTTCGGGTTGTCGTTAAAGCCGGTCGACAGCGCCCGGCAGGCGATGAAGCCGGCCATGCCGATGCGGCAGATTGGACTTTCAGTGCCGCCCGCCACCATGACTTCGGCGTCTCCCAGCGCAACGAGGCGGGCCGCATCGCCGATCGCGTGCGTGCCGGTGGCGCAGGCTGTGACCACGGCATGATTGGGGCCCTTGAGGCCATGCCGGATCGACACATAACCGCCGGCGAGATTGATCAGACGGCCTGGAATAAAGAACGGCGAAACACGGCGCGGACCCTTTTCCTTGAGCAGGAGCGAAGTGTCAGCTATGCCCGACAGGCCGCCGATTCCGGCGCCAATGAGCACACCGGTTGTTTCCTGCTTTTCGATGGTGTCGGCGGTAAAGCCCGAATCCTTGATCGCCTGCTCCGCGGCGGCCATCGCAAAGATGATGAAGTCGTCAACCTTGCGCTGCTCTTTGGGTTCCATCCAGTCATCGGCATTGAACTTGCCGTCGGCGGTCGAACCGCGCGGGACGAAATTAGCGATCTGGCAGGACAGGTCGGATGCCTCGAATTCGCCATCGACGCGACGCGCGCCGTTCTCGCCTGCGAGCAAGTTCTTCCATGCGGCTTCAACACCAACACCAACCGGAGTTACCAGCCCCAAGCCCGTCACGACGACACGACGCAGCATCCCCACACCTTCCCTTGCTCGCGCGGCGATGACCACTGTCGTTCACGCCACTGCTGATTTTCGTCGTCCGGCCGGACTTTTGAGGACCAGAAGGACGAACGGCGTCCGGGATCGAAAGAGCCCGAACGCCGCACAATCTCTGAAGACCAGATGGATGCCTCAACGGCAGCCCCGGCCCGTCCATCGCCCTTAGGCGGCGGTGGCATTCTTCTCGAGGAACCGGACGGCGTCGCCGACGGTCAGGATGTGCTCTGCGGCGTCATCCGGAATTTCGCAGCCGAACTCTTCCTCAAAGGCCATTACAAGTTCGACCGTATCCAAGCTGTCGGCGCCGAGGTCGTCGATAAAGCTGGCGTTCTCCGTCACCTTCTCGCTCTCGACGCCCAGATGCTCAACAACGATCTTCTTCACGCGCTCTGCGACATCGCTCATCGTCTTCCTCGCGTCCCTGTCTCTGCGTTGAATTGTTTGTCTTCGTCAGTTATCCGGCACGCGACCGTCGCCGGCCGTCACCTCGAACGAATGGATGGGCCCTTCGCCATCCCCTCCGTCCGGCTACTCTGAGTCCGTGCGTCACCCCAGCGCCATCGCCACGATCGTTAGGGCTTTTCCCCAGCTTCCGCAGCAAAAAACAACGCTCGGTAACACAGTTCCTCACCGTTTGGCCACCTTCGCGGAGTTTTGCCGCAGCCGGTCGTTCGGGGCCGTGAAAATCCCGCCGTGCCAAGCCATTGACTGGCACCCTCACGCCCGTCAACCGCCTAGACCATAGCCATGCCGCCGTTGATATGGAGGGTCTGGCCGGTCATGTACCCCCCCTCATTGGAGGCCAAATAGAGGGCGCCAGCCGCGATATCTTCGACCGAACCAAAACGCTGGGCCGGGATCATTTTGGCGATTTCTTCCTGCTGCTTATCGTTCAACGCTTCCGTCATGGCGGTCTTGATGAAGCCCGGCGCGATGCAGTTGGCGGTAATACCGCGGTTTGCGACTTCGCGGGCAAGACTCTTGGTCATACCGATCATGCCGGCCTTGGAGGCGGCATAGTTGCCTTGGCCGGGATTGCCGAAAACGCCAGAAACAGAAGAAATGTTGATGATGCGGCCATAGCCGGTCTTGTTGCGCAGCATGGCCCGCACGGCGGCACGGCAGAGCATGAACGTCGAGGTGAGATTGACGGCGATGACGTCGTCCCACTGCTCGTCCTTCATGACCATGAACAGATTGTCTTTGGTCAGGCCCGCATTGTTGACGAGAATATCGAGACGGCCGCCCAGCGCTTTCACGGCCTCATCGATGAGCTTTTGGACTTGAGTCCGATCGGCCAGATCGCACGGCACGACGACGATGCGGTCACCGAGTTCGGATCGCAATGCTTCGAGCTTATCGACCTGCCGCCCGGAGATCGCGACGGTAGCGCCGGCGGCATGATAGGCGCGGGCGATTTCGGCACCAATTCCGCCTGTGGCTCCGGTCACGAGCGCGGTCTTGCCGGTCAGATCGAACATTGAAAGATCGTCCTTGAGTTTTGTGGGGATTGGCCCGGGTTGCAGGTCGGGCGTTGTGCTGGGCCGAACTCTTGTAACTGGCCCCTCGTCTCGTCAAGGGGCCCGCGGCCGGCTGCGGCGATGCAGAGGGTTAACGGACGGCGCTCACGCCGGGGCCGCGAACATCGCCTCGATGTCGGCGGGGGTTCCGATGGGGGTCGCTTTGACCGACTTATCGATCCGGCCGACCAGACCGGACAAAACCCGCCCGGCGCCTATTTCGTAAACCTCGGTGATTCCGTTCGCGGCCAGATATTGCACGCATTCGCGCCAGCGGACCGTACCGGTGACCTGTTCAACGAGACACCTGCGGATCGCGTCGGGGTCGGAAATGGGGCTGGCCAGCACGTTAGCGACGACGGGCACGAGTGGCCTATTAATCTGCACCTTTGATAGCGCATCGGCCATTGCATCGGCGGCCGGCTGCATGAGTGCGCAATGGAAGGGGGCGGAGACAGGTAGCGGGATAGCGCGACGAAGACCGAACGCCTTGCCGGCCTCGGCCACACGGTCGATGGCGGACTTATGGCCGGAGAGCACCACCTGTGTCGGCTCGTTATCGTTGGCAACCTGACAGACGTCGCCTTGCGCGGCAGCCTCGGCCACTTTCTGCGCCACGTCGAGACCGACGCCCAGCAGAGCCGTCATGGCGCCCTGGCCAACCGGAACGGCCTTCTGCATCGCTTCTCCGCGCAGTTTCAATAGTCGCGCGGTGTCCGCGAGGGAGAAGGCTCCAGCTGCGGCCAATGCCGAATATTCGCCGAGCGAGTGACCGGCAACGAACCGGACCTTGTCCTTGAGGGAAAAACCCTTCTCGCGCTCAAGCACACGCATGACCGCCATCGACACGGCCATCAGGGCCGGCTGAGCGTTTTCGGTCAGAGTCAGCATTTCCTTCGGGCCGTCCCACATGATCGCCGACAGCTTTTGACCGAGCGCGTCATCGACTTCCGCGAAAACATCGGCGGCGACCTTGTAGGTCTGGGCCAGTTCGCGGCCCATGCCGACGTCCTGGCTTCCCTGGCCAGGAAACACGAATGCGATGGCCATGATCGAGCCTTTCGTTCTGGAGGCGGGTTTTTCCCAGCCCCTGGCGCGGGCAATGCCTCAAGCCGGCGCGCCGCGTCAAGCCGGAAGCGTGGCAGCGGATGGTTTAGTGTGCCGCCTTCGCCCCAAACATCGGCTTGACCCAACCGACGACGACCGCCGTGATGGCGCCGGCGACAACGCCCACGCCGGCGGCTGCGAGTGTCGCCGTCAGCCAGGCCAAAAAGCCCGATGCGACGGGCATTGCCGAGCGGACTGCTTCGGACGCGTCATGGATAATATGTTCGGGTGCGACAAAGCCGTAGATGGCGAGACTGTGAATGAGGATGCCACCGCCGACCCAGAGCATGGCGATCATTCCGACGACGCTCAAGATCTGCAGGAACGGCGGCATTCCCTTGACCAGGGCGCGGCCGAGAGGGGCGGACACCGGTCCGCCGCGTTTGGCCAGCCAGACGCCAACGTCGTCAGCCTTCACGATCAGCGCGACGGCGCCGTAAACGAGGAAGGTCATCATCAGTCCGACAACGGCCAGCACGATGGCCTGCGTGAGCAGGGCTGGCTGCGGTCCGTCGGGAGGCGTGATCGTGTTCAGCGCGATGGCCATGATTTCAGCCGACAGAATGAAGTCGGTGCGGATGGCGCCTGCCACGCGTTCGTTTTCGAGGCTGAGCGCCTCTGGCGTTCCTTCCCGAACAGCGGCCACAGCCTTTTTGGCGGCGGGTGGAGCAATGAGTTGATGCAGCTTCTCGTAGCCTTCGAAAGCCAGATAGAGCCCGCCGACCATCAGGATCGGTGTGATCGCCCAAGGCGCAAACGTCGCCAGAATCAAAGCGGCGGGCAATAGAATGAGCAGCTTATTTTTCAAAGATCCAAGCGCGATGCGGCCGATGATGGGCAATTCGCGCTGGGCGGCGAGGCCGGCTACATAGCGCGGCGTCACCGCGGCGTCGTCGATGACGACGCCAGCCGCTTTTGCCCCGGCCTTTCCTGCCTGCGCCGCGGTGTCGTCCAGCGTCGTTGCGGCAATCTTTGCGAGCGCGACCACGTCGTCGAGAAGTGCGAGTAGTCCGCTCATGCCATCATTCCCGTCGCCGTCCAACCAAACTGCCGCCGTTTTGAACCGATCCGGGCGGGCGCCGCAAGAGTGATGCCGCGCATGGAGACAAACGGCCCAGCTGTTTAGCGTTGCATCGGTCATCCCGTCGCAGGGCGACGGCGATGGACGTGCAGATAATTGACGCTGGTGTCGGAGCCGACACTCCATCGGAAGCCGAACGGGTTGAGTGAGACGCCCTTGATGTCGATCTCATCGAAGCCGATCGGCGCCAGGTGGCGGGAGACTTCGGATGGGGTGACGAATTTTGTCCACGCGTGGGTGCCACGCGGCAGCCAGCCGAGCACGTATTCCGCGCCGATGATGGCTTTGACGTAGGATTGCGGTGTGCGGTTCAGCGTGCCGATGACCAAGACGCCGCCGGGCTTCACAAGACGGCCGACAGCGCTGAGGAATGCGGCAACGTCGGAAACGTGCTCGACAACCTCCAGTGACAGTACGATGTCGAACGCGCTGTCGTCAGCGTACAAATCTTCCGGTAGCGCATGGCGATAATCGATTGCCAGACCGGATTGCTCAGCGTGCAAGCAGGCGACGGCCACGTTGCGTTCGGATGCGTCGATGCCAACAACTTCGGCTCCCAGGCGCGCCATAGGTTCGGCAACGAGACCGGCGCCGCAGCCGGCGTCCAGGAGGCGCAAACCGCCCAGGGGCGCATCGCGCGAGGGATGGCGGCCCTGCAGTGCCGGCAACTGCTCTGACAGGTATGAGAGACGGGCCGCATTGAACTCATGCACCACCTTGAAGGCGCCGGATGGTTTCCACCACTCCTCCGCCAGCGCGTTGAAACGCTCCACCTCGGCCGCGTCGGCGGTGGGTCTCAGGGATTTGCGTTCGTCTTTGCGCAGCACTCTGATTGTCTCCTGCTGACCGTGCGAGGCCTATACGATGATTTTTGGCTTGTAGGACCTGCTGGTGACACGAACCCGACGTTGCCTTGCGCCCGTCGCCTCTTGTCATCGCATCGATTTCGCGTATAAGCCCGCTCGTCACCCGCTCCGGTTGGAGGCTGAACGGGAGACCGTGTTGTATTGGCTAAACGCCAAGCTATGCGGCAGGGGCTGAAGGGTCCCGTCTCCCCGTGTCTTCACTCTCATGGGTTTCCTGTTGGCCCGTCCAGGTCCAGCAGAGGCTTTGCGCCGGAGGATGACCCGCTCCCTGCAACTCGGGAGGGAAACGCAGCCCGCGCATTTTTTTGTGCGGGCCAACAAGAGGGCCACAACATGCCGTTGTACGAGCATGTCTTCATGACGCGTCAGGACGTTTCCAACCAGCAAGTTGAGACGCTGACGAAAGAATTCAGCGACGTCATCACCGAAGGCGGCGGCAAGATCACCAAGTCCGAATATTGGGGACTGAAGGGTCTTGCCTACAAGATCAAGAAGAACCGCAAGGCGCATTTTTCGCTCTTGAACATCGACGCTCCTTCCGCGGCCGTTGTCGAGATGGAACGCCGGATGGGCATTCAAACCGACATCCTCCGTTTCATCACCATCAAGGTCGAGGAACACGAAACGGAACCGTCGGCCATGATGCGCAAGCAGGACCGCGACGAGCGGGGCGAGCGCGGTGATCGGGGCGATCGCGGCGACCGTGGTCCGCGCGGCGGCGGCGGCTTCCGTGGCGGCGATCGCGAAGGCGGTTCGACGTTCCGTCCGCGTCCTCCCCGCGAGGGCGGCTCCTTCCGCGATGGCGACGCGCCGCGCGGTCCGCGCGGGCCGCGCCCGCCACGTAGCGACAATCCTGGTTCGGAGGGCTAATTCATGGCTGAAGTTCAGCAACTGGCCGCTCGCCGGCCGTTTCATCGCCGTCGCAAGACCTGCCCGTTCTCGGGCGAGCATGCGCCGAAGATCGATTACAAGGATGTGCGCCTTCTCGGTCGCTACATCTCCGAGCGTGGCAAGATCGTGCCGAGCCGGATCACGGCCGTATCGGCCAAGAAGCAGCGCGAACTGGCCAAGGCGATCAAGCGTTCGCGCTTCCTGGGCTTGCTGCCGTACGTTCTGAAATAAGTATCTCCTGCCGGCCGGAGCGCGCCGCGCGATCCGGCCGGTGGCAGGCTTTGACGTGAAGCGAAAGAATGGTTGGGACAGCGGCGCGCGGCGCCGGACCTGTTCCTAACCGCGAAAGCGGGACAGCTCACACGATGCGCAACCAACTGCTCATAGCGCTTTTGCTCGGCCTCGTGTCGGCGGTGGTGTTTGCCTCCGCAACGACAGGGCCGATGCTGTTTCGCTATGTTCTTTTTCTGTTGACCTCGTTGCCGATTTTTCTCGCCGGGCTGGGTTGGGGCTGGCGGTTCGCCGCCGTGGCGGGCGGGGCGAGCGCCACCTTCGTCGCCCTCCTCGCTGGACCGTTGGCCGGTGCAATCTATGCGCTGACGCAGATCATGCCGGCGATCATATTGAGTTATCTGGCGCTCCTTAACCGGACTTATGTGCCGGAGGGTTCCGATGCCGACGTCACCGAATGGTATCCCGTCGGGCGATTGGTGCTGTGGGCTGCCGTCATGGCCGGCACGATCACGCTCCTCGTGCTGCTGATCATCGGGCAAGATTTCGAGGAGCTCCGTGCCGGGCTCAAGACGTATCTGTCGGAAGCCATTAAAACCAGTATGCCAGAGAGTGCGGGCGGTGCGCCGCTTGATGAGCAGCAGCTTGAGACGATGACCAACATCGTCGTTGCCGTCATGCCGGCGGCGTCTGCCGTCTCCTGGCTGACGGCGCTAGTGGTCAATCTTTGGCTTGCCGGCCGCATCACACTGGCCGCCGGGCAGCTGCAGCGTCCGTGGCCGGACATTTCGGGCCTGGAATTTCCGCCCGGTACGGCTCTGATGCTTTTAGCTTCAATGCTGGGCACCGGTGCCAAAGGTATCACGGGAGCCGTCGGCACGGCATTCCTGGGGGCGTTTTTTCTCGCCTACGTGTTCGCGGGGCTCGCCGTCATTCACTACATCACGCGCGGCAAGTCCTGGCGCTCGCTGGGGCTTTGGATGCTGTACCTGGGCCTGCTCGTCGTTGCCGTCTGGATTGCCGTCGTCATTGCGCTCGTGGGGCTGGCGGAGCGTCCGCTGCGGCTGCGCGATCGTGCCTTTCCCTCAGGTCCACCACCACCTCCGGCGCCGGTCGCCACCTGAACCCTCCCTCGTAGATCAGCAAACAATAGAAAGGACCACCTCTCATGCAAGTCATCCTCCTGCAGCGTGTCGGCCGCATCGGTCAGATGGGCGATGTCGTCAACGTCAAAGACGGCTTCGCGCGCAACTTCCTGCTGCCGCAGAAAAAAGCGCTGCGCGCCACCAAAGAAAATCTGTCTAAGTTCGAGGGCCAGCGGTCGCAGCTGGAAGCTGTGAACCTGGAACAGAAGAAGGAAGCTGAAGCGGTTGCCGGTAAGCTCAACGGGCAGTCGTTTGTCGCCATCCGCTCCGCCGGCGACACGGGTCAACTCTATGGTTCGGTCTCGCCGCGCGACATCGCCGAAGTCGTCACGGCCGGCGGCTTCACAATCGATCGCAATCAAGTGGTCATCGACAAGCCGATCAAGACTTTGGGCGTGCATGGCGCCAAGGTCCAGTTGCATCCGGAAGTGCTGGTTGCCGTTTCGATCAACGTGGCGCGTTCGCAGGAAGAAGCGGAACGTCAGGCGCGCGGTGAGAATGTCACCGTGATCAAGGATGAGAAGCTCGATATCGAGACCTACTCGGAAGACATGTTCGAGGAAGGTGCATCGCCTGCGGCGGAAGAAGCCGAAGAGGCTTGAGGTTCAGCGGTCCGGCTGAAAGCAAATCCCTGCGGCGCTCGCGTGCCGCGGGGATTTTTGTGGTGCTTTCGTAGCCAATCTGGGGGCATTGTCGCGTCGCTCAAAACAAAGCGGGGTGGCCATGGCGACCACCCCGACTGTCCTCGTGTCAAAACGCGTTTGGAGGAAGACGCCGTGACACCCAGAGGAAACTCATCGCTGCACCTTGCCGGGCGCGTGGCGAAACTAGCTGTTCAGCGTGCGGACCCGTGACGGCGAACCGGCTGGGACTGACGCAGCAGTGCGAGAATGAAGGCTTGCATGACGATCTCCAGGCCCAAATCCGGGCCTCGTCTGATTTGTTGATGAACGGCGCAACGGCTGTGTGCGCCATTCAATCGTCACTCAATAAATGAGAATTCTACAATGTAGAAGTCACCATTTTGCAGCGCAGCACTGCATGGCGCGCATATCGGCATCATTCACCTGCATCACGCGTTAAAAAGGGGCGCCGGTGGCGCCCCTTAAAACATCAATTCGCCGTTCCGACTTATTTTGCGGCAGGCGTCTGATAGGCCAACCGTTCGATTATCCGGGTGGTCAGGAATGAGGCTCCGGTCGAACAGAAGAATTCGACAGACGGCCCATCAGCGGTGTCCATGCGGGCGGTCCGACCTGCGGCAACAAACGTCGAGAAACGAGCGGGCGCGTCGGTTTGCGTCGCTGTTTCAGAGGTTTCTCCGATAATCAGCATGAGATCGCAGCCGCCCCGTCCGGGCAGGTAGTAGCCGACGGCCTGTTTTGAGCCAATGACAAACGACAAGCCCGCCATTGGCCGGACAATTGATGCCGAAGAGAATTCTCCCGCGTGGCCGGAGTTGGCACCGAAGCCTGTAACGCCTGCCATGATGGTGGCTATAGCCAGACCTGATTTGATTGAAGAAAGACGCATCGTTTGGGGCTCCTTCGTGTTTTGAAGTTGTAAACACAAACAGCGCCCGCAGCGGCCTCACTTGCTCATGATCGGTCTCAACTGCTGGCGACGTGTTACTTAAACCTCTGCAAGCTCATACGAAAGTGCAATCTCAGCGGGACTGCTCTGCGAATGCTGCAGCGCAAAATGGTCACAGCCCAAGCGGGTGCTTTTACCCGCTCAGGCTGTTGATAGTTTCTGAGCTATGCGTTTTGTGACGATATCTTTACTGGGGCTTACCTTTGGGATGCGGCTCGCGGGTGAAAACCTTAGCGTGCAGGTGATCGCCTTCCTTGGCGCATTCGAACGACGCGGAGTGGTTATCGGTCGTGTCGATCTGCAACGCCGCACCTTTGGCGACAGTTACGGAAAAGCGGGTGCCGGGAGTTTCAAGGCCCGTGACACCACCGTCCTTGGCCGCGACGACCACCGTCAACCCGCAGCCCCCGTCCTTGGGTTCGAAGTAAGTCATGGTGTGTTTTGGGCCAACATCGAGGGAGAAGCCCTTATCGGGTTTGATTTCCATCGCGTCGGGTTCGGCCGCAAATACGGCTCCAGCTGTCGCGACCAGACTGGCTGCCGCAAGGCAACCAGCCGCAATCAATTTCAAGTGGCACATGATTAAACCTCATTTTTTGGGCTTCGCCGGCCGGGACGGGGCGAAGGCTAAAGCAATCTCAATGCCCGGCTCCGTTTAGAAAATTAGTCGCCTGCCATCGATTTAAGGAGGCCGCCATATGCCTCTCGGACATCGCGTCCGCGCATGATCGGCGTCAAGGCGGGCTGGGGCGACACAGGATCGACGCGCCGGGTGCGGGCGTCGGCTGTCCCTTGGGACAAATGGGCCTGGTCTGCGCGACAAGGCTTGCGTCAGCCGCTATAAGCACGCGGATTCCGCCCGTGATCCAGATCGCAGAGACCCAATGCAAGACGCTGCCGAAAACCCGGCCATCACGCCAGAGATTGTCGCCGAGCATGGCCTCAAGCCGGACGAATACCAGCGGCTCCTGAAAATCCTGGGACGTGAGCCGTCGCTGACAGAACTCGGCATCTTTTCCGTGATGTGGTCTGAGCACTGCTCCTATAAGTCGTCGCGCGTGTGGCTAAAGACACTGCCGACCTCCGGGCCGAAGGTCATTCAGGGGCCCGGCGAGAATGCCGGCGTTGTCGATCTGGGCGATGGCGATTGTGCGGTCTTCAAGATGGAAAGCCACAACCACCCCTCTTACATCGAGCCGTTTCAGGGGGCGGCAACCGGCGTCGGCGGCATCATGCGTGACGTGTTCACGATGGGCGCGCGACCGGTCGCGAACCTCAATGCGCTTCGGTTCGGTGCTCCTGAACATCCCAAAACCCGCCAGCTGGTCGATGGTGTTGTTGCCGGTATTGCGCACTACGGCAATTGCACCGGCGTTCCGACCATTGGCGGGGAAACAAACTTCGACGCGGGTTACAACAACAACATCCTGGTCAACGCGATGTGTGTCGGTCTGGCGAAGGCCGACAAGATATTTTATTCAGCGGCCAAGGGTGTCGGGCTGCCCGTGGTTTACGTCGGTTCAAAAACTGGTCGGGACGGCATCCACGGCGCGACGATGGCGTCGGCCGAATTCGATGACAAGAGTGATGAGAAGCGTCCGACTGTGCAGGTCGGCGATCCGTTCACCGAAAAATTGCTCATCGAGGCCTGCCTCGAACTCATGGCGACCGACATGATCATCGCCATTCAGGACATGGGGGCTGCGGGTCTGACGTCGTCGACGTCCGAGATGGCGGACAAAGGCGGCGTCGGCATCGAGCTCGTACTCGATCATGTGCCGCAACGCGAAGCCAACATGTCCGCCTACGAAATGATGCTCTCCGAAAGCCAGGAGCGCATGTTGATGATTTTGAAGCCCGGCCGCGAACCGGATGCGGAAAAGATCTTCACCAAGTGGGGCCTCGACTTTGCCGTCATCGGCAAAACGACCGACACCGGCCGCATGATCGTGACGCACAAGGGCAAGGTGGAAGCCGATCTGCCGGTGACCGTGCTTGCCAACTCCGCACCGATGTACGAGCGGCCTTACTTCCATCCCGTGCCGCCGGCACCCGTACTGCCGGAATGGGTTGCGGCGCCCAACAGCCTGATGAACGCACTACGAACAATGATGGGTTCGCCGGCACTCGCTTCGCGCCGTTGGATCTACCAGCAGTACGATCACATGGTGATGGGCGATACCGTCGGCCGTCCTGGCGGCGATGCCGGTGTCGTGCGCGTGCACAACACGCAGAAGGGCATCGCGGCCACCTGCGATGTGACGCCCCGGTATGTCGCCGCGGACCCGGAGATGGGGACCAAGCAGGCCGTTGTCGAAACGTGGCGCAATCTGTGCGCAGTCGGCGCCGACCCGATTGCCATCACGGACAACATGAATTTCGCCAATCCGGAACGGCCCGAAATCATGGGCCAATTCGTCGCCAGCGTAAAAGGAATGGGAGAAGCCTGCCGCGTGCTCGACTATCCCGTCGTGTCAGGCAACGTCTCGCTTTACAATGAAACCAATGGCATCGGAATCCCGCCCACACCCGCGATCGGCGGCGTTGGGCTCGTGCCGGATGTGGCGAAGATCGCCGACATCGCCTTGAAGCGCGACGGTGATCTTCTCGTCGTCATTGGCTTGGAACGTGGTTGGCTCGGGCAATCTCTCTATCAAGGTATTATTGCCGGTCGATTTGAAGGTGCGCCGCCGCCGGTTGACCTTGCCGACGAATTGAAGGCCGGACGGCTGGTGCGGGCTCTGATCCGCGAAGGTAACGTTTCGGCCGTACACGATTGCGCCGACGGCGGGCTGCTCGTCACGATCGTCGAAATGGCGCTGGCCGGCGACATCGGCGTCGAACTCTATGCCTACGAGGGTAGCCTGCCGCCGCATGCGGTCTGGTTTGGCGAAGACCAGGGCCGCTATGTCTTGTCCGTTTCACCGGCGCAAGCGGAGGAAACCTTGGAGCGGGCCCGTCTGCTCGCCCTGCCCGCCCGCGTTGTCGGCAAGGTTGGCGGCGACAGTCTCGTCATCCGCGGTGACGACGATCCCGTCCCGCTGGCCGGCCTGCGCAGTCTGCATGAGGGCTGGCTGCCGGACTATATGGCGGGTCATTGATCAAACCCTAGCGCGAACGCGAAGTTACCAAGGCCTCTTCATATAGGCTCAGGGAAACTCGGGATGTTCAGCAATGTTGGCTTCGTGACGAATTCTCGCGGCGTTAGGTTTTTGCTATCTGGGAGGCGCTGCCATGTCTGATGCGGCCTCTGTGCAGCCGTTCAACACCAAGGCCTGTCCGATCCAGGCCCAGACGTTGGTTTTACTCGTGCAACCTTGGAAGATTGTCGTGTTTTCTATTGACCGCTTGCTGATCACCGAGAATGCGGGCCGGCTGCGCTCGCTAGTGACAACGGATACCGTCAATGCCGTTCGCTGACGAGCTGACTTCAATCGGCTTTGTCGGCGTTCTGTTCTTTCTTCGCAATCTTGGCCAAACGCGCATTGGTGTTGCGGGCCTTGCGCTGGCGGGCTTGAATTTTACGGCGGCGCGAGTTCGACATCGTCGGCATGGGTGTCATCTCCTGGGTTGGCCGTGTTCTGTAAGTAGATCTGGCCAACTGTCAACGCCCCCAGCGCGTTGCGAAGGTAAACTTGATCGCGGACGGAGGACGAGTCTTTGAGTGAAAAAAAATCGCGATCACATCTTACGGCATCAGCTGGTTGCCGTGCGGCGCTGAATGTTGCGCTGCTTGCGTTCGGCCACATACTCATGTTGCCGGCAGCCGCATGAACTGCAGACTTCAACAGTGCGATTCAATCGATGATTGCATTGAGGGCATTTGCCGAACAGGACATAGAGACGGTGAACGCCCCAGATGGCGTAGGACACGACAAAAACCGAAGCTATGAGCGCGAGTAGATTAAATTCTGTGAATTCCACGCCACCATACCCCTACGCAAACAACACACGATCGTGCATGCCACAAATTCATCACGGCTTCAACGCACCGTCGCAGTCCAATGGGGTGGAAGACTTTCTTGTAAAAGTTGTGCCCGGGTCGGTGCCCGTGCACGTTGGCTGGTAAAAGTTGTGCCCGGGTCGGTCCCGTGCACGTTGGCTCGTAAAAGTTGTGCCCGGGTCGGTGCCCGTGCACGGGGGCATGCGGCGAACCGCATTTCGCAACGCAGCAAATCGCGCTAATTGGGGGCAATGGCAAACATCGCCACAACATTGAGCTTTGATCCCGCCGACGCCGGCCCCGGTTCGGACGCGGCCCGAACGGCGGCCGAGGACCGCCGGTTCTTCCGGTTTCTCGTCGTGGCAATCGCGTTGCATGCCATGCTGCTCATTCAGGTCCATACGAGTGCACCGCGGCGGCTTGGGGCTGCAGGGGGGGCCGACGATGCAATCAGCGTGTCGCTGATCACCGAGCGCGACTTGAAAGGCCGGGCAACGGTGGAAGACCAGGCAGCCGGGTTGCCCGCGCCACCGCCGCCACCCACGCCGACCCCTCAGACAGAGCCTGCCGCGCAGCCGCCTCCCGTGCCGCCAACTCCTGATGCGGCGGCTCCTGAGGCGGCGGCACCACCCGTGCCCCCTCCTCCGCCTGCCGCGGCGCTGGCACCTGCCGAGCAACCCGCGCCGCCTGCTGAACTAAAGCCGACGCTGCCGGACGAGGCTGTCGAGCCGGCGCCGAAACAAGCCGAGCCGAAGCCGGCGCCGGAGAAGAGCGAAAGTGAAAAATCATCGGAGCAGGCCGTCAAATCCGAGAAAACCGAAGAGGCCGCCAAACCGGTTGAAAAGCCAGAGCCGCCACAGAAGTTGAAACCAGAGGAAAAGCCGGCGCAACAAAAGCCGAAGGCTGAGACCCAGAAGAAGCCCACGCAGCGGACCGAAACAGCCAAACTCGACCTTACGCCGCCCGCAATTTTCCAGGCGCCCGTGGGTGCCGGCGGCGCCGGTGTGCAACGGCCCGCCGGTATCACGCGCTCTGGAGAAAACGACGATTTCGCTCGCAATGTCATTCGAGCGCTGCAGACGACGATGCCGCAACTCAGGAACACGTTCGGCCGCGTGACCGTGCGCATCGAACTGAACAAAAATGGCAACCTCGTTCGCACGACGGTGGTCAAGCCGTCGGAGATTGCGGGTCTTGATCAGAGCGTTGTATTCGCGACCCAGCAGTCGAGCTTCCCATTTCCGCCGAACAATGCCGTGCCCGCCGACCTCATCTTCTTTGTCACCTACATCTACCGGTGACCTAGTCGACGCCAATGCACCGCCGGTATCGGGTGGTCCAATACAGCCGGCCGGTGCGGGTTGCGAGACGGCGCAGCGTTTCGCAACTGAGGCTGTTCTGAGCAGGTGGATCGAAGAAACGTTGCGGATCGCCGCCGGCTTGCGGAGCATTCGGTACGACGCGCTGACTTTCGGGGGTTCGCCGCGGGGTGCGATTGGGATACGCATCGCGGTAGAAGCGGCGCTGGCTATCGAGGCGATTGTCGTAGGGTACGCGAGGCAGAACCGTGGTTGCGCCGCTGGATGAGCGCGGTGCCGGTGTCGGTGGTCCGTTGGCGGGGCGACTGTCGAAAGAGCGCGAATTGTATTGGGCCAACTGTCGGACCGACTGGCCGTCGGCCGCCGCGGCAGCCGAAATCGCAATCGCCGCGATGAAACCAGCCGCGAACATTGGAATAAAAGTCCTGCCGACCATCATCGTGGTCCTTTTGGCGTTTTACCACGCGGTCTGATCATACTATGCATACGCTGGTTTGAGACAGCGGTTCCATTGCCGCTCGCAAGAACGCTGACCGAAACTGCCAGCGGGGGGAGAATAGCGTGTCCGACGGTTTACACCCCGCAGCACCGCATAGCGTGCCGTGGTTCATCAGTGGCCCACACGAGGGCGATGCCCTTTACGTCATGACGACCGTCAGCGTTCTGGCTGCCGTCATAGGTCTGGGTGTGCTGTTCTTCACTTTGCATTCGCTGCCCGAACGCATGGGACACAAAAAGCTGCAGTTCGAGATCGTCGCAGTGCTTTGTTTGTTGTCGCTGTTTACTCACGTTCACGCCTTCTGGGTCGCGGCACTTTTACTCGCTCTCATTGATCTGCCGGATTTCATCACCCCGCTGAAGCGGATCGCCAGCGCGTCGGAAAAGATCGCCGGGATCGAAGCCCCGCCCGAGCCAGTATTGCGTGCGGACGTGCAAGAACTGCCGCCGCCTGCTCCTGTCGCCGTTGCTCCGGCGAAGGGAGGTTGAGACGATGCTTGAAATTCTCGTCTGCTCGCTGTTTACGATCGTGCCGGACTACCTCTATCGCCGCTTCTACCAAGGCAAGGAGATCGGCCGTGAGATCACGCTCTATTCAGTTTGGTATGAGCTGCGCTGGGGCATCACCGGCTGCCTCATCCTGACCGTGCTGTTGATCACCGTCATCTTCTACAATCATCCCTCGACAACGAATGCGATCTCGTTCTTTCGGACGATCCCGATTTTGCCGAAGTAGGTGGACGGGTCGACGAAATTTATGTCAACGTCACCGACGAGGTGAAACGGGGCGACCGGCTGTTCAAGCTCGACAGCGCCAAACAGGAAGCCGCTCTTGAAACGGCCAAACGGCAGGTTGCGGAGCTCGATGCGCAAGCGGAGATGACGAAGGCCGACGTCGCGGCTGCCGGTGGAAAAATCCAAGAAGCGAAGGGTTCACTGCAGCAGGCGCTCGATGAACTGCGGACAAAGCAGGAATTGGTTCAGCGCAGCCCTGGGGTCGTCGCGGCCCGCGATATCGAAAAACTCCAGGTTGGAGTTGAAGCGCGCAAAGGCCAGGTCGCGGCCGCGGAAGCCGAGTTGCAGGCTGCGGAGACCAAGATTTCAACGCTCATTCCTGCCGAGAAGGAAAGCGCCAGGGCGGCGCTCGCCCAAGCGCAGGTCGAACTTGACAAGACGGTGGTTTACGCCGGTGTCGACGGACACATCGAACAGTTCGTGCTGAAGCGCGGAGATTTTGTCAGCCCGATCATGCGTCCGGCGGGCATCCTCATTCCGGCGAGGACCGCGCAACGTCAACTGCATGCTGGCTTCGGCCAGATTGAAGCGCAGATTATGAAGGTTGGCATGGTGGCGGAGGCGACGTGCCTTTCGAAACCGCTGGCGATCATTCCCCTCGTCGTCACCGACGTGCAGGAATTCATCGCCAGCGGACAATTCCGCGCCGGCGAACAACTCATCGACTTGCAACAGGGGCGTGCGCCCGGTTCAATTACCGTCTATCTGGAACCGTTGTTTTCCGGCGGCCTCGACGCTGTCACACCTGGATCGAGCTGCATCGTTAACGCTTATTCCAACAACCACGATGCAATCGCAACGGAGACCAATTTCTTTCGTCGCGTTTGGCTGCATGTCGTCGACGCCGTTGCGGTCGTCCATGCGCTGATCTTGCGCGCTCAAGCACTCTTGCTGCCGGTGAAGACCTTGGTTTTAAGCGGGGGTCATTGACGAGGTGGTTCGGAGCCGATGCGGCGGAATACGAGCCAGCCCAGACCGGCCCACGCAGCGCCCAGCGTCCAGCCGGCGAGGACGTCCGAGGGCCAGTGCACTCCGAGATAGACGCGGCTCAAGCCGACCAGCACGGTTAGTATCACGGCGAAGGCGAGGACGTAGAACTTGATCCGCCGGGATTGCTGGGTCGCCGCGATCATGGTGCCGAGCGTGAGGTAGATCACCGCCGACTGCATCGCGTGGCCACTTGGAAACGACAAAGTGAACACTTCCGCTGCGTGCGGTACGAGATCTGGCCGGGGCCTTGCGAACCCGGCTTTGGCAAACTGGCTGAGACCGACACCTGCAGAACTCCACACGACGACGGCGAGAGCTTTTTTTGGTTTCTCGGCGAGGAAGAGAAATCCTGCCACGGCGACCACGACGAGAGTTAGAACGCCAGTCGAACCCAGTGCTGTGATATCGCGGACCAACTCTTCAAACCAGCGCGGTCCAACCGGATCGGAGAGATCCGCCGGATTTCGCAGCGCCAGCAGCACAGCTTCGTCAATGCCGCGAAAGCCGCCATTTACGACCGTGCCGGCGATCAGTAGAAACGCCAGCAACCCTGCGGCCGACGCCAAAAGTGCCAGTAATACTTCGGCCTCGATCGGCCACCGGCCACGCCAGCCCGGCGGATCAACCGCCTTTTCAGCATCAGTTGGCGTAGGTGACTGCCGGTTCAGCATCGGTCCGTTTCTCGGTTGCAGGGACCATTACTGTCAATGCCCCCGCGCGGATCGTATACCGTAACGGCAAATCCACCGTTTCCAATTCGCCGTCGTTGGCCAACCGCAAGGTTGTGCGTCGAGTCGAAACGTCAATGCGACGGCCTTCCAGATGGACAACATCAGGATCCGATTTGAGCCGACCCAACATGGCGCGGACGACGGCGCGGGCCATGCCCCAACCCGATGGATGCTTTGATATGTAGGCAGCAAGAACTCCGTGGTGCAGCCCGTCCTTGGCGAGTGTGAGGCTCGGCCGATCAGCATAGCGATTGTTCGAGACGGCCATCGACAAAATGCGCAACCGAACCGGTCGTTGGCCATCGTCGACGTCAATATCCATCCGACGACGACTTTGGAGAACTTCCTGCACGGCACGGGCATAGCCGCGCATGCGTTGCATCGTCGGCTTGCCGCGCAGCGATTGCCGGATCTCTGAATAAAGCGTCGTAACGCCAAAAATCGAATTGTTCAAAAAAATACGACCGTTCACGTCGCCGACATCGATGGTTGAAGTCTCACCGGCGGCGAGGGCGGCAGCGGCTTGCGGAACCGTCAGCGGAATCTTGAGATCGCGTGCGAGCCGGTTCATGGTGCCGAGCGGTAGAATACCGAGTGGAATGCCGGTTCCGATCAGTGCCTCCGCAGCGGCCCGCACCGTGCCGTCGCCGCCGCCGACGACCACCGCGTCACAGCCTTGCGCCAGGGCATTGGCAATCGTCTGCTTGAGTTCATCGGGGGCAATCATATGGACCGTCACAGCATGACCGGCGGTTTTGAACGCTTTGACAATTTCCTGCTGCAACGGTTCTGGTTCCCAATCGAGAACCGTTCCGGCGCGCGCGTTGATGACAACGTGGGTGTGCATAGGCGCCAAACGCTGGCTTGGCCGCCGGAGTTCCCAGGGCAGTGACGGGTCGGTCAGCGTTGATCCGTCGCGGCAGCCCCTTGCATGCGATCGAGCGAGCGTGCATAGCGCTGCGCACTGTTCGAAAGGATCTGTCCCATGCCCATGTCGGCTGCTGAAATCGAAAGACGCATCAAGGCCAAGCTGCCCGACGCTGAGGTGCGGCTGACCGATCTGGCCGGCGACAACGACCACTGGGCAGCGCACGTCGTCTCGGGGGCTTTCAAGGGGCTCCCGCGGGTGCGCCAACACCAGCTTGTTTACGATGCTTTTGGCGGCGAAATGGGCAATGTGTTGCATGCGCTGCAACTAACGACCGCCGTACCGCCGGAATAGTAACGCGGGTCGCGTGGAGGCCCAAATCCGACCACACCGCGCATTGACTTTTCCCCGGCCTAAACCCCATCTACCTCAAAGCCGATGGGCTTGGATGGCCCGAAGTCGCGCAGGAGATCGAACGATGAGCGAGAAAGACGTGAACGCCTGGATCAAGGAGACCATCGACGGCAACGATGTCGTCCTGTTCATGAAAGGCAACGCGCGCTTCCCCCAATGCGGATTTTCCGCGACCGCAGCGAAAATCCTGCAGCATCTCGGCGTGCCGTTCAAGGACGTGAACGTACTCGACGATCAGGGAATTCGGGAAGCCATCAAGAGCTATTCCAACTGGCCGACCATTCCGCAGCTTTACGTCAAGGGCGAGTTTGTCGGCGGTTGCGACATCATGCGGGAGATGTTCGAGGCGGGCGAACTGCATGACTTGGTCTGCGCGAAGGGCATCCCGCATCAGCATCACCACGGGTAGGACGGCCGGTTAAGGCGCGGCGGCAGCCCCGTTTTCGCCATGTGACGGATTGATAAAAGCCCGGGTCGCCGTCATGGCGGCCTGGGTTTTCCTTTTGCACATTCTTGTGGGCGGGACATGCGGCTCGGCGGACGGCGGTTCCTGTTGAGCTTCGCCATCATCGGCGCGGCGGTGTGTCTGGCACTCGGCATTTCGCTGCCGATCATCCGGCTGACCAAGTACGTCTTCTGGTCAACGGAACATTCGCTGCTGTCGACGGTCGAAGTGCTGATCCACGATGGCCAGATGTTCCTAGGCTTCACGATCCTGATTTTTTCAATCGTGCTGCCCGTGTTGAAGCTTTTGTATCTGCTGCTCGTCTCGACGCTCCCGGCGGCCGAAATCGTGCGTCAGCACCAACGCCTCAAGGCACTTGAATGGCTCGGGAAGTGGTCCATGCACGACGTTCTGGTCCTGGCGCTGACGATCTTTTTCATTAAGGCGCAGGGCCTCTACGATGCCGCGAGCCTGGCGGGCGTCTACTTCTTCACCGCCGCGGTGATGCTGATGATCCTTTCCTATGCCTGGCTACATAACGAAGGATTGGCGGCGGTCCCGATTGCAGATCCCGAGCCGCCTGGGCCGGTACCCGCGTTCCGCAATTTCGTTCTCTCGTTCCTTATCATCGTGGCGACGGTCTGTTTTGCGCTGGGCATCATCCTGCCGTCGATTCGCTTCACCACGGTTTATGTCTGGACCAACGAACATTCGATTGGGACGATCATCTGGGCGCTGTGGGATAGCGAAGAGGTTTTCCTGTGCACCGTGCTGTTCCTGTTCTCGATACTGTTCCCTTTTCTGAAGCTGCTTTACCTGCTGACGCTAGTCACCTCGCCCGATATTCCCCCGGAGTTTCGCAAGAAATCGATTGCCACCATGGAATGGCTCGGTCGCTATTCGATGACCGACGTGATGGTCCTGGCGTTGATGATTTTCTACGTAAACTCGTCGGGGTACACGGAAGCGCGCGTTCTGCCAGGCGTCTACTTCTTCGCCGCAAGTGCCCTAATCACGATGCTCGCTTATGGTTGGGCCAACACCGTTCCGGGGAGGCGCAGCAATAGGTCCGTGCCGGCTGCGATCGGCGACACACATCCGCAACCCCGGCCCATCGGGGAGCCGGTCACGCTGCCCACGAATCCCGGGCGCCGCTGGCGCAGCTGATCCGATCAGGTCCAGAGAAATGCTGCAGCGGTCACGGCAACGCCGATCGCAATCAGATCATCGCGAGGATACTTACGAACCGGGCGATGAAAAAGCGCGACCCATGCTTGATGGCAGTGCGGGTATGGCCGATGCGATCGGCATCGGCACGAATATCCATGAGCTGTTCATCGATGACGCGGCCGAGTTCATCATGGGCGCCTGACGTGCTGCCGGTGCGCGCCATCCGCCACGCCGCATCCATGGCAATGCCGGTTGCATCATAGCGCCCGGCCCAGCGCAGCATTAGCGCGCCAAGCACAACCAACAATCCGCCGGCGGCAAGCCATATCGGATTTTGCATTGCAACGCCCCCGCGCGCTTGAAACGAAATCGGCCGGGCTGCGAAGGCCCGGCCGGTTCCAAATAGCAGATACTGATCACCCTCGGCAGCTTGGCGCGAGTAGAACTCGACTATTTAGCGCGAGTAGAACTCGACCACGAGGTTGGGTTCCATCACCACGGGGTAAGGCACATCGGCCAGCGCCGGGATGCGCGACAGCTTTGCCGTCATCTTGGAGTGATCGGCGTCGATGTAGTCGGGAATGTCGCGCTCGGCACTCTTGATTGCTTCGAGGAGAAGCGGCAGCTGGCGCGAGCTTTCTTTCACTTCCACCACGTCTCCGATGCGCAGACGAATGGATGGGATCGTAACGCGGCGACCATTGACGAAGACGTGTCCGTGGCTGACGAACTGGCGGGCTGCAAAAACGGTCGGCACAAACTTGGCGCGGTAGACGACCGCATCGAGGCGGCGCTCCAACAGGCCAATCAATTGCTCGGAGGTCGAACCCTTGAGGCTTGCCGCTTCCTTAAACAGACGGAGAAACTGGCGCTCGGAGATGTTGCCGTAGTAGCCGCGCAGCTTCTGCTTGGCCTTGAGCTGCTGGCCGAAGTCGGACAGCTTGGAGACGCGACGTTCGCCATGCTGGCCGGGACGGCTCTCGCGCTTGTTGAGCGGGCTTTTCGGGCGCCCCCAGATGTTTTCACCCAGACGACGGTCAATCTTATGCTTGGCGCTATGGCGCTTGGTCATGGTCTGGCACTCCATTGATGAGTTGCAGGCACAGCGCGACCAGCACCGGGCCCGGTTGGAGCGCCCCCTCCTCTACCCATCGTCTTGAGATGCAAGACCTTGGATCGACAGGTCTCCGGCGTGACGGCCGGCAACCGCGGGTGCGCAAAAAGGAACGCGGGCCAAAACGGCCCGCGTGGTGGGTTCAGTAAGCTCAATCGCGGCGGTCGTCAACTGCGCGCTGCGGGGCGCCGAAGCGGCCAAACGGGGCTCACTTGGATTTGGGAATCGACGTTGAGCCCGTTGCCGTTTGAGAGGCCGGGGCGGCTGCGGGGGCGACCGCCGCTGCGGCGGGGGCAGCGCCACCGGCCGGCGCGCCGGCTATCGGGGCCACATTGACCTTGAAGTTCGGGCCGGCCTCGACGTAGGCGATAATGGTATCACGCACCTTGGCGCGCTCTTCATCGGTGCAGGTCTTCTGCGATGCCTTGCCGTCGTCGACGACAACTTCCTTATCGCCTTCCTTCTCCACAACTCGGATGCGCCCGGTCAGCAGCATAACGGTCGTGAGGTGCAGCTGGTTGATGTACACGAGCTGCTGGTCACTCCAGGTCTTCTTTTCCTCTTCCCGCTTCATGAGCGAGCGGTGATTGATGACCTGATGGTCGGCGAGATTGCAAATCTGGGCATGCGCCGACAGCCGGCCGACCCGAATGACTTCGCGGGCAACATCGATGGGCACCATCACATCGTTGGGCTTCTTTTTGTCGATGACGATGACGGTGCCGTCCTGCTTGGAGAACTGTTGCGGTGTCAGCGACCAAGCATAATCCATGAACGAGCGGACCGACTTCTCGCTGAGTTCTTGGGCCGTGGCCTGCCCTGCCGCTGCGGACAGAGTCACCATCGCCGTGCACAGCCCCATCGTCCCCGCCCAGACCCTCATTCGCATTTAGTTGCCCCTGTTTTCATTTGAGCCTTTGCGGCCCGTTGTCCGGTCCGTAGCGAGTCATAACGCCGGCGAGCGCCGGATTCTTGAAGTAACTCAATGTGCCGGCTGGCTTCCGCAGAGCCTAGGCCAGCCCACCTCCGATAGACGCGCCGTGACGTTTTCCCGGGCATCGCTCGGCTCAAAACTTGGCCATAACAAGGCAGGTCACGTGGATGGCTTTGGTGTCACCGCCTTGCCCTTCGCCAGAGTTGCCACAATGCCACGAAGGGTTTTGACTTCCTGCCCGGTCGGCTCGGCGCGAAGAAACATTGTTCGCAAGTTATTGACGACCGAAGGGCGCTTATCGGGCGAGGAAAAGAATCCTTGCCGTTCCAATTCGCGCTCCAGATGGTCGAAGAAAGCAAAGAGTTCCTCACGGGTCGCGGGAACTTGGTCACCCAGATAGAGACCCGGTTGCATTGGCGCCTCAAAAGTTGTGACGCGACCAAGAGTTGCCGCGCCAGAGTTGCGCATCCATTCATAGCCAAGAATGAGGACGGCCTGGGCGAGATTCAAGGACGCAAAGCGGCTGTTGACCGGGATCATGACGACCGCATCGGCGCGGGCGACCTCGTGCGTTTCGAGACCATTGCGCTCACGCCCGAAGATCACCCCACAACGTTGTCCGGCTGCGATTCGACGGCCCATTTCGGCGACGGCTTCCTCTGGAGTGAGGACGGGCTTGCGCAGATCTCGTTGCCGCGCCGTAGTCGCGCACACCCAGTTCAGGTCCGACAGCGCGGCATCAAAGGTCTCGTAGGCCGCTGCATCATCGATGACGTAGTTGGCCCCCGAGGCAGCAATGCGCGCCTTCTCGTTCGGCCAGCCGTCGCGGGGATCGACTAGGCGCAAATCGTCGAGGCCGAAGTTGGCGCACGCGCGGGCCACCATGCCGATGTTGTCGGGCAATTGCGGTTCGATCAGGATCACCGACGGCGTCGTGCCGGGTGGAGCGATTGCGTTGCCGCGAATGTGGGCACGGCGAATTCCATGGCGCAGCTTGCGCAAGACGCGGCGAGCCCAGAACCAGTAGTTCTCCCCTGACCAGGTCTTCTCCAGAGCCGCAAGCGCGGGAGTGGTGAGAACTCCCGTACCCGTCCCCTTCAGCCGGACAGCGCCGTCGCCGACGACAATTTCCTCGTGGCGCCTGATGAAATCATCAAGCGACCCAATGCCGTCCGCTTCCGTCTGTCGTTTGCAGCCCGGACAGGTGACAGCGTCGGCCTCGCAGCGCAGCTCGGCGCAATAGGTCAGGACGGGTTCGAGGGTCGCGCGATCTAGCCCCGGAAGAGCCAGTGCCGCCAGTCCCGCGTCGACGGTTTTCTCGTGACACGCCTGAACAATCTTACTCAACGGCACGCCGCCGAACCGGGGTTCTTTGGCCGACGTGTCGATCAATGCTGTCATTGCGGCCGCGATCCGAAACTTCTCTGTTGGCTCTCACTTAGCGGGCTGGCGCGCATCCGCCAAGCGGCGGGCACCGTTCGTCAGATCCAACAGGTGCGGCCGGGCGGCTCTTGGCGAGTGACTGTCTCGGCTTTATGGTGCGGCGCATCAATTGGCGCCCGCTCTTTTCAACCCACAGGCTCTCCCTAATGACCAAAATCAAGGTGACCGGCACCGTCGTGGAACTCGACGGTGACGAGATGACCCGCATCATCTGGCAGCTCATCAAGGACAAGCTGATCAATCCATACCTCGATGTAGATCTCGAATATTACGACCTTTCCGTCGAGAACAGGGACAAGACCAGCGATCAGGTCACCATCGACAGCGCCAACGCCATCAAGAAGCACGGTGTCGGGGTCAAGTGCGCCACCATCACCCCGGACGAAGCACGTGTGAAGGAATTCAACCTCAAGGACATGTGGAAGAGCCCGAATGGGACCATCCGCAACATCCTCGGAGGGGTCATTTTTCGCGAACCCATTATTTGCAAAAACGTGCCGCGCCTTGTCCCGGGGTGGACTCAGCCGATCATCGTCGGCCGGCACGCTTTCGGCGACCAGTACAAAGCCACTGACTTCACGTTTCCCGGCAAGGGCACGCTGACGATAAAGTTCGTCGGCGAGGACGGCCGGGTGATCGAAAAGGAAGTGTTCAAGGCGCCGGGGGCGGGCGTGGCGATGGCGATGTATAACCTGGACGAGAGCATCCGGGAATTTGCCCGCGCTTCCCTCAACTACGGCCTCAATCGGAATTATCCCGTCTACCTTTCGACGAAGAACACCATCCTCAAGGCCTACGACGGCCGCTTCAAGGATATTTTTCAGGAGGTCTATGACGCGGAATTCAAGGCAGAGTTTCAAAAGCGCAAGCTAACCTATGAACACCGGCTCATCGACGACATGGTCGCCTCGGCGCTTAAGTGGTCGGGCGGCTATATCTGGGCGTGCAAGAACTACGACGGCGATGTGCAGTCCGACACCGTCGCGCAAGGGTTCGGGTCGCTTGGCCTCATGACGTCGGTACTCTTGACGCCTGACGGGCAAACGGTGGAGGCGGAGGCCGCGCACGGGACCGTCACGCGCCACTATCGCGAACATCAGAAAGGCAAGGAGACATCGACGAACTCGATCGCTTCGATCTTTGCGTGGACCCGGGCGCTCGCGCATCGCGCCAAGCTCGACGACAATCCGCAACTGCAGCGTTTTGCCGACACACTTGAGAGGGTGTGCATCGACACGGTCGAGGCCGGGTTTATGACCAAGGATTTGGCCCTGCTCGTGGGTCCCGACCAGAAATGGCTGTCGACCACGGGTTTCCTCGATAAGGTCGATGAGAACTTGAAAATGGCGATGGCGGCTTGAGCGATCACCGCAGAGATGGTGAGCGCGGAACGTCAGGTTGCAGAGCCAAACGGTGCGGCGTTGACATTGTGTACGGCGTTTTCATGCCGCCGCTCCGCGCGCGTGCTAGGTGGAGCTGCAGCTGAAAGTTCTGACGTCTCATGCTCATCCACCGCAAATTGCTGATTGCCGGACTGTCGGCTGGTCTGGCCGCCACGCTGTGCTCCAGCATGGCCGGAGCTTCTGCGGCTGAACCGCTGCATGCCCACCTCTTCACGCGCGCGTTCGCACCCGATTTCGTGGCAACTGCGGACGATTCCCTGCCTGGCGAACGGCCGCGACCCGTCAAAATCTACTTCCGCACGATCGAAGCCGGCGTTTTGAAAATCGTTTCGGGAAAGGTCGTGGTGGCCGATCCGTTTATCGGTGCGGATCAGCAGCCGCTGGCCCTCAACATTGCCAACGGCGACTACCCGGTTCGACTTGCCGTGCTGCAGGGCACGATGGGGCGCGGACGTGTGGCCTTTGCCCGCGTCGACTTGACGGGGCGACCCGTGGTGCGCTGGGAAACGGCCAAGCCAATCGACATGCAGCGGGATGCGGAAAATCCCGGCGGGGAATGGGGCTTTACCGTCGACAGCGGGATCGCCGCCTTCTTCGATCCTGCAGCCGGCGCGGCCGCGAGCGTGGCAGCCAAAGCCAATGACGACGTCTTCGATCGTTGGCTCGAACAAGGTCAAAATGCCGGCGCCAAGGAGCGTGGTGCGACCGGGGCGTTCCGGCTGGAGATCGCGAGCGGCCCGGGCACGGTCGTCGCGTTCGATGCGGGTTGGGGCGACGGCGTCTATTCGGTTTATGCGGGCATAGACGCAGATGGCGAACTGGCCGCGATCCTGGCGGACTTCGACATCATCGACTGGTCGAAAGTTAAGGAATAGAGCCTCAGTTCCGAGACCGATCGCGGGTTTTTGCGCGCACAGCGTGGCTTGTCCCGCGACCCGCCTTGCCGGCGGCGGCCTGCAATGCGGCACGGAATTCGTCGCGCTTTTCATGGATCGAGGCGATCACGGGGCCAGCCGGGATACCCAGATCCACCAAAGCTGCCTCGGAGAGTTGCAGGCTGGCTTCGATCGTCTCGGGCACGGCGTCGGAAACTCCGATCTCGTACAAGGCGCGCGCGTGATCGGCGTCGCGCGCACGGGCCACGATGGTGATCGTCGGATTGAGCGAAAGGATTGCGCGCACGATATCATCCATCGCATCCCAGTCGTGGATGGTGAGGATGACGGCCTTGGCGCGCATAAGGCCGCACGCCTGCAGAAAGGCCGTGTTCAGCGCGTCGCCATAAAAGACTGGATGCTTGTTCTTGCGGCCGTCGCTGACAAGATCGGGCCGCTTCTCGGTGACGATGTGGGAGACATTGTGCACGGTGAGCATGTCGGACACGAGAGCGCCGACGCGGCCGAAGCCGACGACAATGGCGGTGACGGGCTCTTGTGCAGCCGGGATGGCCTGGAGTGCCGGATCCGCCGGCGTACTCACCGGAACCGGGAGGAGCGCTTGGGCAAGGCGGTCGAGAGCGGGGATCAGCGCCATTGATAGCGATGTGAGTGCCAGGAGATACGCGGAGACGTCCGGGCTGATTATTTTTGACGTCGTTGCGAGACCGAGCACGATGAAGGCGAATTCTCCACCCGGACCCAACAGAGCGGCAGAGCGGCCGGCGACAACGGAGTTGAAACCATAGAAGGCTACCACGCCGGCGACGATGGCACCCTTGAGCAAGAGCAGCGTGACGAGACCGAGAAGCACATAGAAGGGATTGTCGAGGATGACGCTGAGATCGAGCTGCGCGCCGACGGTGAAAAAGAAGCAGCCGAGCAGCAAGCCTTTGACGGGCTGGATCGTCGCTTCGATGGCCTTGCGGTATTCCGTTTCGGCGAGAAGCAGTCCGGCAACGAAGGCGCCGAGAGCCATCGACAGCCCAACGGCGGCCGTGAAAACGCCACTACCGGCAGCAACCAGCAGCACGGCGGCGACAAATAGATCATTGCTGTCGGCATTGGCCACGAGGCGAAACAGCGGCCGCAGCACGACATAGCCGATAACGACGATAAGACCGACGGCGAAGGCGGCCTGGCCGAGAGCCTGCAGCAAACTGACGGCCAGCGATCCTTCCGATCCGGGCGCCAGCGCCGGGACGAGAAGCAACAGCGGGATCACGGCGAGATCCTGCATCAGAAGAATAGAAAAGCTCGTGCGCCCTGTGCCTAGCGACAGACGGTTCTGCTGCGACAGCAATTCGACGACGATCGCCGTCGAAGACAGGGCCAGTGAGGATCCGATAATCAGAGCGGCGGCAGGCGGCTGCCCGAGTATGGCGGCGACGCTTGCGATCAGCGCGGCACTCAGAATGATTTGCAGCGAGCCCATGCCGAACACGAGCCGCCGCATGATCCACAAGCGCTGCGGGGCGAGTTCAAGGCCGATGATAAAGAGAAGAAATGCGACGCCGAATTCGCCGACGATGGCCAGGTTTTCCGGTTGGGAAATCGTAACCCAGTCGGCGGCGGGGACAAAGCGTGTGAGGGCGCCGATCATGTGCGGTCCGAGCAGCATCCCCATAAGGAGATAACCCAACACCGGACTGATGCGCACGCGCTGAAGCAACGGAATCGCGATCGCTGCCGTGGCAAGGATGACAATGCCATCCTTGTAGGCCGCAATTTCGTGGAAGCCTGCCGCCATTCACCCCGCCTCGCTCGTCAAGCGACGCAGTGTCAGGCTTATCGGCAGCAAGCGCAAGGTTGTGCGCGACCGCGCGGCACCGCCGAACACTCTTTAAGGTGTCGCCTTCTCGACTTTGTCGAGCCGCTCGGTCGCCTGTACCAAGAAACTGGCGCAAGCTTTTTCTCCCGCCGTACACAGCAACTCTGTTTGCTTGGTTTTGGTGCGACAGGCCAGAGCCGGATGCGCTGATGTGTTCGGCAATGCGATCACCCATAACGTGCCGTCGCGGTTGTCGCGCTTGACGAACATCTTGTTGTCACCCGCGACCTTCTCGACGCCATCCTCGTAGATGCGTAGCATAATGCCGACCATATCCGCCTTGACACCGCAGACCGTCGCCGGTGCTTCGGCGAAGGCCGGTAACGAGCAAAATAGGGCGGCATATGCCGCCGACAAACTCGCAATTTTAAAGGTCACACGGTCACTCCCAGTTCATTTTTTGAATTTCTACAGGGCAATTTTGCCCGGTTGTCGGCGGACGGCGTACGCAAGCCGGTCAGAGACCGATCAGTGCTTCGATTGCTGCCAGCGCGTCCTCCGCCTTCGAGCCGTCCGGGCCACCGGCTTGAGCCATGTCCGGCCGTCCGCCGCCGCCCTTGCCGCCGGTTTTTTCCGAGGCGACACGAACGAGTTCCACGGCGTTATATCGGCCGATGAGGTCGGGCGTGACCGCGACGACGATACCCAGCTTACCGTCGGCCGAGGCGTTGGCAATTGCAACCACGCCGGAGCCGACCTTGGCGCGGCCGTCGTCGGCCATGGCCTTCAAGTCCTTCATATCGACGCCAGCGACGTTGAGGCGGAAGAAATTCGTGTCTCCGATCTTGGTGACGGGCGAGGCGCCTGCAGCGGGACCGCCAGTGACGCCACCGGCAAAGGCGAGCTGCTTTTTCGCGTCGGCCAACTGCTTTTCCAGAGACTTGCGTTCTTCGACAATCGCCCGCAAGCGTTCGACGACATCGTCGGGCCGCGTCTTGAGGATGGCGGCTACTTCCTTCAGCCGCTCGTCGGCCTCCGCTAAATAAGCGCGGGCACCGTCGGCGGTGAGCGCTTCGATGCGGCGGACGCCGGCCGAACTGGCACTTTCGCCAACAATCTTGACGAGGCCGATATCGCCGGTTCGCCGGACGTGCGTGCCGCCGCAGAGTTCCACTGACCAGGCCTTGTTGGCGCCCGGCGCGCTATCGCCCATCGACACGACGCGAACCTCGTCGCCGTATTTTTCGCCGAACAACGCCATCGCTCCGGATGCTTTGGCCTCGTCAAGCGCCATCAAACGGGTTTCCACTGGAGAGTTCTGCAGCACGAGGGCATTGGCGAGCGTTTCGACTTGCTTCACCTCGTCATGACTCATCGGCTTCTGATGCACGAAGTCGAAGCGCAGGCGGTCGGGTGAGACCAGCGAGCCCTTCTGCGCAACATGCTCCCCGAGGATCTGGCGCAGCGCCTCGTGCAGGAGATGGGTTGCGGAGTGATTGGCGCGCGTCGCGGTGCGGCGCGCATGGTCAACCTCCAGTTCAACGGCGTCGTCCAATTCGAACGAGCCGTTTTCCACGACGCCGATATGGACAAACAGATCGCCCAGCTTCTTTTGCGTCTCGGTAACGCGGAAGCGCGCCCCCTTGGATCCGCGAATGACACCGCGGTCGCCAACCTGACCGCCGCTTTCGCCGTAGAATGGCGTTTGGTTGAGGATCAGCGCACCTTCGGCGCCAGATTTCAGGCTGTCTGTTTGCTTGCCGCCAGCGACAATCGCGGCGACGACGGCTTCAGCCGTCTCGGTGTCGTAGCCTAAGAATTCCGTCGCGCCGGTCTTCTCCTTGATTTCGTACCAGATGGTCTCCGTGGCCGCTTCGCCCGAGCCTTTCCAAGCGCGGCGCGCATCTTCCTTCTGTTTCTGCATGGCGGCGTTGAAAGTGGTCGTGTCGACGGAAATGCCGCGCGGCTTCAGCGCGTCTTCGGTCAGATCGAGAGGAAAACCAAACGTGTCGTAAAGCTTGAAGGCGACGTCACCGGGAAACACCGCGCCCTGGTGCAGAGCCGAGGAGGCGTCGCCGAGCAGCTTCAAGCCGTTTTCGAGCGTCTTGCGGAAGCGAGTTTCTTCAAGTTTCAGCGTTTCGGTGATGAGAGCCTGCGCGCGTGAAAGTTCGGGATAGGCGTCGCTCATCTGGCGCACGAGGGCCGGCACGAGGCGGTACATCAATGGATCGCGGGCACCGAGCAGGTGGGCGTGGCGCATGGCGCGGCGCATGATGCGGCGCAGGACATAGCCGCGGCCTTCGTTGGAGGGCAGCACGCCGTCGGCGATGAGGAAGCTCGTCGAGCGCAGGTGGTCGGCGATAACGCGGTGGGAGAAGCGTGCCTCGCCTTCGGCCTTGACGCCGGTCGCATCGACGGAGGCGGCGATGAGCGCCTTGAACAGATCGGTATCGTAGTTGTCGTGCACGCCCTGAAGCACGGCGGAGATGCGTTCCAGTCCCATGCCGGTGTCGATCGAGGGCCTGGGCAGCGGCACGCGTTCACCGGGCGCGCGCTGCTCGAACTGCATGAAAACGAGATTCCAGATCTCGATGAAGCGGTCGCCATCGGCATCAGCCGAGCCCGGTGGTCCGCCGGGGATACCCTTTTTGCCATCGGGATCGTGGTCGTAGAAAATTTCCGAGCACGGGCCGCATGGACCCGTATCACCCATGGCCCAGAAGTTGTCGGCGGTGGGAATGCGAATGATTTTTTCGTCGGAAAAACCGGTCAGCTTCTTCCAGATGCGAAAGGCTTCGTCGTCCGTATGGTAGACGGTTACGTACAGTCGCTTCCTGTCGAGACCGTAGTCCTTGGTGATGAGGGTCCAGGCAAGTTCGATCGCGCGTTCCTTAAAGTAATCGCCGAACGAGAAATTGCCGAGCATCTCGAAAAACGTATGGTGTCTTGCGGTGTAACCCACGTTGTCGAGATCATTGTGCTTGCCGCCGGCGCGGACGCATTTCTGTGATGACGCTGCCGTCGAATAGGGACGGGCCTCCTGGCCGGTGAACACGTTCTTGAATTGCACCATGCCGGCGTTGGTGAACATCAGCGTCGGGTCGTTGCGCGGCACGAGCGGCGAAGACGGCACGACTTCATGCCCGTTGCGCTTGAAGTAGTCGAGGAAGGCCGTTCTGATCTCGTTGACGCCGGTCATGTCGTTCCAAGCTTTCCGGATTGCTGGGCACCGGCACTGCCGGCAGCCCGGCGCCAAAGTGGCGCCTCGCCGATGGGCATTCCCCGCCGGCTGCAGAATGAGTTGGGCGGTTCTAGCCGCCGCTCTGCGACTTTGTCCAGAAACGCCGCTGCCGCAACCGGCCGGCGGGTGGAACGGGGCGGAAGGCTAGCGGCCATTGTGTAACCGCAAAACGGGGGCATTACTGCCCCCGCCCCGGTCCGCTGTGATGTAACGGTGCGCCGGATCAGCGCTTGGCCTTGGCGCCTTTCTTCGGCGTGTCCTCGACATCAGGCAAAACGCCATCTTCGTCCGGTGTTTCATCGTCTGCCTCACCCGCCTCGGGTTCGGCCAGCATCTTGTCCACGATCAGGCCGGCATTGGCGCGGATGGCTTTTTCGAGGGCCGCGGCAGCCTTCGGATTGGACCTCAGAAATTCCTTGGTATTCTCGCGGCCCTGGCCGATGCGCTCGCCGTTATAGGACATCCAGGAGCCTGACTTCTCGATGATGTTGGCCTTGACGCCAAGATCAACCAGTTCGCCGACCTTGGAGATGCCCTCGCCGTACATGATGTCGAACTCAACCTGCTTGAAGGGCGGGGCGACCTTGTTCTTGACAACCTTGACGCGGGTTTGGTTGCCGACCGGTTCGTCCTTGTCCTTGATCTGGCCGATGCGGCGAATATCGAGGCGGACGGAGGCGTAGAATTTCAACGCATTGCCGCCGGTTGTCGTTTCGGGATTGCCGAACATGACGCCGATTTTCATGCGGATCTGGTTGATGAAGACGACCATGCAGCCCGACTTGGAAATCGAAGCGGTCAATTTGCGCAGCGCCTGACTCATGAGGCGGGCCTGCAAGCCTGGCAGGCTGTCGCCCATTTCACCTTCGAGTTCGGCTTTCGGCGTCAGGGCGGCCACCGAGTTGATGACGAGTACATCGACGGCACCGGACCGAACGAGGGTGTCAGCAATTTCGAGGGCTTGTTCACCGGTATCGGGTTGTGAAATGAGCAGGTCTTCGACTTTGACACCGAGTTTGCGCGCATAGACGGGGTCAAGAGCGTGCTCCGCGTCGATAAAGGCGCAGATGCCGCCCTTCTTCTGGGCCTCTGCGATGACGTGCAGCGTGAGTGTGGTTTTGCCCGACGATTCAGGACCGTAGATTTCGACAACGCGGCCCTTGGGCAGACCGCCGATCCCGAGCGCAATGTCGAGCCCCAGCGATCCGGTCGAGATCGCTTCGACATCGATCGACTTGTCGTTGGTGCCCAATCGCATGATTGAGCCCTTGCCAAAATTCTTGTCGATTTGAGCCAGGGCCGCTTCAAGCGCCTGCTTCTTATCCATCTTCGAGGATCCCCCTTCGATCACTTTCAAGTCGGGCTTGTTCGTCATCGGGCGCACCTTAGGGTTAAAGTTGCAGAGCTACAATTTAGCAACTTTGTACCTGCTTTGTTCTAAATCGTCAATCCTGTTTTGTTCTCATGACGCGCAATTCATTCCAACGAGTTAGCACTGTGGCGAGCGGGTTACGACGCTTGATTAATGACGTGTATGCCCCGGGTTTGCCCCAGTGGAGGGTTAACGTCGGGTGATTCGGATTCCGTCGCTGTGCGCTTCACTTGATCATGGCAGGGATCCCAACCACGCAGGGAGGAGACCCGAACGTATGTCGGACCGAACCATGATCGACGTTGCAGGCAAGACCCTGCTCGTACCACGGCTGGCCAAACGTGCATTGCAGACGTTGACGGCCATGGGTCTCACCGCCTTACTGACGCTTGCCGTCATCGTCACCAACAGCATGCTGACCGCCAAGGGTGGCTCGGCGTCGGGCCTCTCGACGTGGCTCGCGTTCATCCAGCGGCCTGAGGTCATCGGGACCATGGTGCTGACGGCCGTTGTCACGGTGATTTATCTGCACTGGGATAAGCCGTCGTCGTCTTCAAGCAACCGGCGCTGACATCGACCGGCTCGGCCATTAAGACGCTCACATTAAGCAATGCAAAGCGCCCGGGGGGAATCCCAGGGCGCTTTGCATTTGACCGCCGTCAGCGGCGCGTCATCGGTTCAGTTCCTGCTTCACCTTCTCGGCCAACTGGGGCAGCGAGAATGGCTTGGGAAGGAAGGCCACTTCCTCGCTGCCGAGCGTTTCGCGGAACGCCTCATTGGGATAACCGGACACGAAGATCACCTTGATCGACGGGTTGGTTTTGCGCAGCGCGCGGAACATGGTCGGTCCGTCCATTTCAGGCATCACGACATCGGTGACGACGATGTCGATCTCGCCGTTGTGGGCCGCGACAATGTCGAGGGCTTCCTGGCCGTCGGAGGCCTCGAGAACTTCGTAGCCCTGGCGGGTCAAAGCGCGGACAGCGAACGAGCGCACGACCTCCTCGTCTTCAACAAGAAGTACGCGACCCGTGCCGGTGAGATCGGCGGCTTTGGCGGCAGCGTCCTTGGAGACGCTGTCCTTGGGCGGGGCCAGCGCGACGGCGGGTTCGTCTTCGTCGAGTTCGGGAATATAGCGCGGCAGGAAAACCTGGAACGATGTACCTCTGCCCGGCGCGCTGTCGGCGTAAATGAAGCCGCCCGACTGCTTGACGATACCATAGACGGTCGACAGACCAAGACCGGTGCCCTTGCCGATGCCTTTGGTCGTGAAAAACGGTTCGAAGATCTTTTCCAGCACGTCCGACGGCATCCCCGTGCCGGTGTCTGATACTTCGACGGCGACGTATTCTCCGACGGGCATCCCCTCGCGGCCGAGCTTCTGGCTTTCGCGTTCGGTGACATTGCGCGTCTGGATCGTCAGAACGCCGCCGCCGGGCATCGCGTCGCGCGCATTGACGGTGAGATTTAGGATGACGCGCGCGAACTCGCCTTTGTCCACCTTGACGTACCAGAGGTCGCGGCTGGGCTGGTTCTTGAGCGTGATCTTTTCGCCCAAGGACGTGCGCAGCATGGACGTATTTTCGTTGATCACCTCGTCGAGCAGCAAGGATTCGGCCTGCAGAGTTTGACGGCGCGAAAACGACAGGAGCTGACGGACCATACCGGCGGCGCGGTAGGCACTACCCTGGATGTTCTTGATGTCCTTATAGGCGGGATCGGACATGGCGTGCGTCTGCAGCAGGAGATCTGAGTAGCCGATGATCGCCGTGAGCACATTATTGAAATCGTGCGCAATACCTCCAGCTAGCTTGCCGACGGCTTCCATTTTCGAGGATTGTGCATACTGCACCTCGAGCGCCTTCTGCTCGGTGGCATCGACGACATAAAGCATGGCGGCTTCGCGATCGGTGGCCTGCTCGACCATGGGGCTCATGAAGACGCGGCGCACGGTGCTCGTCGAAAGGGCTGTTTCGAGCGGCTGAGCGGCGGCCTTGCCGGCCAGCACGCGGCGCAGGTTTTCGTCAACGGCCGCCCGGACCGCTTTGTCGTCGGGGCGCGTCAACACATCGACGGCACGCTTGCCGACGCCACCCGAAGCGTCGAGCATGAGGCGGGCGAAGGCGCCGTTCGAACTCGTCACGCGACCATCGGCCGAGACGCTCGCAATCCCGAACGGGGCAGATTGGAAAAAGCGTGCAAATCGGACGTCGCTGGCGGGCGCGTCAAATCCCAACCCATGATCGGCTTCACGATTGATAAAGGCGATGAGCCGATAGCCATCCCGGCCGGTGCGCGAGACGAGGCGAACCGGGAGCAGGCGACCGTCCTCGCGTGTGGCGTCGATGTCGAGGGAGACCATGTCTTCCGCGCCGGCGCGGCGGGCGCCGTCAATGAGAGCAACGGTCTCAGCGGTGAGAATGTCCGATAGGCGCACGACGCGATTGACCAGCGGCTGGGCGGGATAGCCAAGCCAGCGTGCGAGCGTGCCGTTGATGTGGCGGACAGTGCCGCTGTGATCGACGGTCAGCAGGCCGACGGGGGCGGCATCATAGAAGCGCAATGTATCAACGAGGCTCTGCCGGGTCGCTGCGGTGCGCATGCGGTCATCGGTGACGTCCTCTATCGTCCACAGCACAGTCGGACCGGTTTCCCGGCTGCGGCCGAGATCCAACGGGGCAACATCGATGCGCAAGATACGCTGGGGCAACGCGCCGCCGGCCGCGAGACGGAAGTCCTCGCCATGGCGATCACCGCGGTCAGCGGCACGGTTCAAGCGAAAAAAGGCCTCGCGCACGGCCAGATCGGCGCCGAACGCCATGTCGAGGGCCGAAACCTCACGCGAGGAAAGGCGACCGACGAGTTCCTCGAGCTTGCGATTGACGTAGAGCACCGAGCCGTCACGGCGGGCGACCATGAGGCCGCGATCGATGCCTTCGGTAATCCCCAGAGCCACATCGTCGGTCAACAGCCGGTCGCCGACGCGGACATGACCGGCGAGCAAACCCAACGTGAAGAAAACACCCAGGATGGCAAAACCGGCGAGAAGCGTGAGCAGCACGGGGGTGCCGGCCGTGCTTGCGGCAATAGCGACCGCGACGACGCCCAGCGCAAAGACTGCGCCGAGCATCGGCAGATGGGATGCCATCGCTTCAACAAAATACGGGCCCGGCGTGCCGGGCTGCGCCGGTCCGCGGTGAGCCGCCGCACCACTATCGCTCATGAAGTCGAAGGGTATCTGATTCGAAGAAGTGGCGGCCTCGACTGACGGCATGGATCAACGGCCTCGTTACGCATTACTGGCAAGTCGTCTCCCAGTCAGACGGAGCGAGCCTAGGGCCGAACTCCGTTGTGGGAACGCTGTCCACAGTTCGATCATCAGGGTTAAATTGACGTGAACTTCGCGCTATAGCTCCGTTACGCGCTGCTTCGTTTTGAGCAGGACGAGTCCAAAAGGAGCACGCCTCCTTTCGAACGCCTCAACGCGGGAGCGTAATTGAGGCGCTGTATCAATCGCCTCCGCCGTCCGGCCTCACATATCAGTTCAGCGTGAGTGGGCAGTGCGGCGGCCGGGCAGCAAATATCAGCCGTTGATGTCGGCTGCAAAGGAGACGCCGCGCGATGTGGGATATTCTCACCTATCTGCTGCTGATCGTTCTTATCGCCGGTGCTTTGATTGCTGCGGCGCTGGTGGCGCGAAGCACCCTGAACGGCACGTCTCCGCTGGATGGTTTTTTTGGGCCCAAGCCCGATCGCCGACTCGACGTCGTGGAGCATGCCGCCGTTGATAGCCGGCGCCGGCTCGTCCTCGTCCGGCGTGACAATGTTGAGCACCTGATCATGACCGGCGGGCCAGTAGACGTGGTCATTGAAACCGGCATCGCACAGCGGGCACCAGCGCGACCAGAGGCAGCATTACGGCCAGAGCCGGTTGAGCCACAACCGGTATTCTCGCGACCAGCGCGTACGTTCGGGCAAGCAACGGCCGGAGAAAAGTGAGGCTCGGAAGTACCTTGCATCACAAAGCTTGCGTGAGGCCCGGCGCCGCACCAACCTCACCGTGCCGCGCCAGGGCCACACTTGGGCGGTCAAGGTCGATCATAAGGTGCGCGTTCAATGCGCCGCGTTCGGGCCGGCGCGGCTCGAAGTACGAGACATTGAACCCGCCAGGATTTGTACGGCAGGACGGATGATGCGATCTGTAACGGCAATTCAAGCGGCGGCACTGCGGGCGCTAATCTTCGCCCTCCTCATGGCCGTTGGCGCTGCCGCACCCGTACAGGCGCAGGCCCTGTTCGAAAGCGCGGGCGCTGCAGCTCAGGTCGATCAACAATCCGCACCCGAATCGCCTCCTGGCGTGACTGTTCAAACGGCCCCCGATGTTGCCGCGCCGATCGTGCCGGACAACGTTCCGGCAGCGGCACCAGCTCCCGAGGCGGCCGGCACGCCCGCCGCGCCGGCCGGTGAGCCGCAGCCGGCTGCGACTACTCCGGCTGCGGCGTCCGGACCGGCCCCTGACAGCGCGGCCGATCAGGCAACGATCGATGAAATCCGCCAGCCGGCAGCGTACCTGCGCACGGCCATCGAAGCACTGGAGAGCGATGTCGAAGCGTCGAAAGGCAACGACGAGGCTCTGGCTCGACAGCGCGTGGAAATCGAGGCGCTCATCCAGGCATCGGATCTCTTTCTTGAGAGCTTGCAGCCACGCTATCGTGACGCCGCCTCGCAAATCGAGAAGCTGGGGCCTGCGCCAGCAAAAGATCAGCCAGCCGAGGCGCCGGCCATTGCCGCCGAGCGGCAAAGGCTGGGTCAACTTTCCGCCGAAATCGACGGCTCGATCAAGGCGACGGGGCTGGTTCAGTACCGCGCCCGTGAGTTGCTGACGCGCGTGCAAGATTACCGGACCAGAATTTTCACCAGCCAGCTCTTTCGCCGCAACGCGTCACCGTTGAGTTTCGATACATGGACCAAGGTTGCCGAGGCTGTTCCACCGGCGATAACGGAATTGAAGTGGACCTTCTGGCGCTGGCGCCGGTCCGCTGAAGAAAATGTTCCAGCCATTTTCGGGCTGCTCGGCGCCGCGCTGGCGGTCTATTTCGGCATGGCGCACGTGCGCCGGCGCGTCTTTGCCGCCCGGCTTGATAACGCACCCGATGCCGAACCCGACTTTTTCCGGCGCGCCGGTATGGCGGGCTGGGTGGCGAGCCTCAACGTCCTGCCGGCCGCACTGGCCGTGACGGTGGTGGCGTTCGGTTTCGACAATGTCGGGCTCTGGTTCCTGGATAGCGACCGGATCGTCTTTACCGTGCTTCCGGCGGCGCTTGTCTTCATCGCGGTGCGGGCGCTGGCGCGTGCCATCCTACAGCCGCGACGGCCTAAATGGCGACTCATCAATCTGGCCGACAAGCCGGCCGCTTCACTCGCCAACGCCATGACATGGATCGGGGCGATCTATGCCGTCGATCTGCTGCTGAAGGAAGTGATCCGCATCCTCGCCATGCCGCTTTCCGTCAGCGTGGCAACGGCCACACTCTCCAGCGTGGCGCTGGCTGCACTGCTCTTCAAGATCGTGCGCACGCGCTTCACGCCACAACCGGCGCAGCCGCGGGATGATGTCGAACCGTCCGACGCTCTGACGGCCGTGCCGAAGGATGCGCCGCCCTTCGAGCAAGCATCCTCCGAAGTCAACTGGCTGGACCCGCGCCTGCTCAAGATACCGCTGCTGGCCGTTGCACTTTTCATTCTCGGCACGTCGCTCGCCGGATACGTCGCGCTGGGCCGGTTCGTTTCCGGTCAGGTCATCGTGACCGGCAGCGTCGTGGTGCTGGTCATTCTTCTGCATCTGGCGATCCGGGCGCTCGTCGGCGAAGAATTGCGCCAGGAGCGGGCGCTCGGGCGCGTCTTGCATGAACGGCTCGGGCTGGACGACACGCAGTCGCGAACGCTGACCAAGCTGGCCGCGTTCGCGCTGGACGGGTTGCTGGCTTTGGTGGCGCTGCCGTTCATTCTGGTCACATGGGGCTTTGCACTGCCTGATACGTTGGCCTGGTTGAAATCTCTGATCTTCGGATTTGAAATCGGACACGTGCGGATTTCGCTGGCGCAGATCGCGACGGCCGTGGCCCTCTTTGCCGGTCTTCTGTTCGCTACCCGTCTCGTGCAGCGCTGGATCAACGGCACCTTTCTATCAACGGCGCGGATCGATGCCGGCGTTGCCACGTCGATCCATAAGTCGATCGGCTATGCGGGCTTTGCGGTGGCGCTGCTCGTGGCTCTTTCATACGCCGGTCTCGACATTACGAATATCGCGATCGTTGCCGGCGCGCTTTCAGTGGGGATCGGTTTCGGGCTGCAGTCGATCATCAATAACTTCGTGTCGGGGCTGATCCTGCTGTTCGAGCGGCCGCTCAAGGTCGGCGATCTGATCGTTGTTGGTGGACAAACCGGGCGCGTGCGCAACATTTCCGTGCGATCGACGGAACTGGAGACGGGGGAGCGGGCGACGCTCATCATTCCGAATTCAGAACTAATCACAAATTCGTTCCTGAATTGGACGCATCGCAACGCGCTGTCGAGCGTATCGGTCCCGGTCAAGGCGAGCTATCGATCCGACCCTGAGCACATCAAGCAGGTTTTGGAAAAAGTTGCCGCGGACTGCCCGCTTCTCCTGCAGCAGCCCAAACCCGGCGCAAGCTTTGACAGCTTCGGAAGCAACGGCTTCGAATTTACTGTATCGGGCAGCGTGTCGGATTTTAACAAGCGCTTTGCCGCCATGTCGGACCTGCGCTTTCGGATCGTGAAGGCGTTCCGGGAAGCCGGCATCGAGATGCCGCTGGCGCAGCATGATGTGCATCTGCGCGATCTCGACTTCGTCAAGGCGCTGGTGCAGCGCGTGCAAGAGGTGCGGCAGAGTGAGAACGGGCGGGACGGGGCCGCCCCGCGACCTGCGGCGGCATCAGGTGAACCGGCGGACAGGGCAGCTAAAACGTCGGCCGGCGAACCGGACGCGGAATTCAGGTTCAAGCGTCGGTTTTAGTCTGGGCCAGGACCCGGACCAGGACCCGGACCTGGGTCAGGGCTTAGGCGCGTGCGCGTCGTCGAGATCACCGAAAGCCGAGGGCTCCAACCGAGCGAGATCAAGGTCGACGATTTCAACTTTGGCGACCTGATACTGGCCATGCGGGCCGAGGCGCTCGGCGGCACTCAGCACGCCCAAAGCCACTGCCGTGTTATAGGCCGCAAGCTTGGCCTCGGCGGCTTCCGATCCGGCCCTGGCCAGACCATCGACGGCGACGGCGAACAAGAGCCAAGCCAACGCGGCGCGCGACCATTGCTTGCCGCTGAATATAAGAATGGACAACATCGCAATACACTCCGAGCAGCCGTAAAGCGGCTTGCTAAGAAGTGTGAGGCAGAATGCTTACGCGGCCGTTAATGGCTGTGCCAACCCGGCACGGGCATCGGAGAGGTCAATCCTCGCGATAGACCCGCTCGCGGCGTTCGTGGCGCTCCTGGGCCTCGAGGGAAAGCGTGGCGATCGGGCGGGCATCGAGCCGTTTGAGACCGATCGGCTCGCCTGTTTCCTCGCAATACCCGTAGGTCCCGTCCTCAATGCGGGAGAGGGCGGCGTCGATCTTGGAAATGAGTTTACGCTGGCGGTCGCGCGCGCGCAGTTCCAGTGCGCGATCGGTTTCAGACGTCGCCCTGTCGGCCAGATCGGCGTGCTGGACGCTGTCCTCGTGCAAACCTTCCAGGGTCTCTTTGGTCTGACGGATAATGTCCTCTTTCCAGGTCACGAGCTTCTGCCGGAAATAGAGGCGCTGATACTCGTTCATGAACGGCTCGTCTTCCGACGGGTGGTAATCCGGCGGCAGGACGATGGCGGAAGCCTTGGCGCGGTCGACCAGCTTTTTGTCCGACTGCTTCTGTGCCGCCTTGGTGACGGAGCGAGCCTTCACGGGGGCCACTGGAGCAGGTTTGGCAACTGCGACCTTTGCCGGCGGTGCTTTCACGACCGCAGCCCGCACGGGCGACTTTGACGCTGTCTTGGAGGCCGGCTTAGCAGCTATTGCGCGCCCTTTCACAGAGCGCGCCTTGCTGGCGGCTGAGGATTTGCCCCGGACGGGAGGGGCCACTTTGGAAGTTTTTGCCTTGTCGTCGCGTTTGCCCATGGCCGGTCTCCACTTAAGGCACGCTCGCGCAATGAGAACACTTCTGCGGCGTCCGGCACGACTCGTGCCTGCGGGGCCGGCGTTCGCGATCCTCTTCTCGCGGCCAGAGGGCGGTGTCAAGGCAAGCTGCGATTGTGACGGCAGCCTTTTTAAATTGCTCGTGAATTCCACGAGTTGAGACGCGCACCCCAGCTATTCGGTGAGGCAACTCGAAAACCTTCGCATCAAGGAATATGTAATCCTTTGTGTGCAATCTAAGATTGTTCATGTGCAACCAAGCGGCTAGCCATATTACGAGTGGGTGCTTGGCTGCACTGGAGGACCACCGCTCCCATACGGCGCTGTCAGGTCGTTTCGGCTTATCTTTCCCCAACATCGGGAAGCTCGCGATCTGTACAGCACGGCGCCTCCCGAACGGCCTGCCGCAGTCTTGGCGGCACTTGACGCCGCGCGCGTCCCGTATCCGCGCGCGGCGTTCAACGCTTTCGAGGCGTTCGGTCCCCTTCCCCCGCTTGCCTCACCGCCCTACGTTGATGGCAGTCAGGCTTCAGGGACGCGCGAACCCGCATCATGAAATTCGAAGGCACGAAGAGCTACGTCGCGACACCGGACCTCAAGGTCGCCGTCAACGCGGCCATCACGCTCGAACGTCCGCTGCTGATCAAGGGCGAACCCGGCACCGGAAAGACCGTCCTCGCGCTCGAGGTCGCCCGCGCGCTGGGCACGCCAATCATCGAGTGGCACATCAAATCGACCACCAAGGCGCAGCAAGGTCTCTACGAATACGATGCCGTTTCGCGGTTGCGTGACAGCCAACTCGGCGATGAGCGGGTCAAGGACATAGGTAATTACATCAAGAAGGGCAAACTGTGGGACGCCTTCGTCATGGAGCGCCGGCCGATCCTGCTCATCGACGAAATCGACAAGGCCGACATCGAGTTTCCCAATGATCTGTTGCAGGAACTCGATCGCATGGAATTCTTCGTCTACGAAACGGGCGAGACGATCAAAGCCGCGCAGCGACCGATCGTCATCATTACCTCCAATAACGAGAAGGAGCTGCCGGACGCCTTCCTGCGGCGATGCTTTTTCCACTTCATTAAGTTCCCCGACCCTGACACGATGCAGAAGATCGTGGATGTTCACTTTCCCAATTTGAAGGGGCGTCTCGTGTCGGAGGCGCTACGCATTTTCTACGACATGCGCGATGTGCCGGGACTGAAGAAGAAGCCGTCGACCTCGGAATTGATCGACTGGCTCAAGCTTCTCCTGGCCGAAGACATCGACCACACGATGTTGAAGGAAACCGACAGCCGCAAGCTGATCCCGCCGCTCGCTGGCGCGCTCTTAAAGAACGAGCAGGACGTCCATCTTTTTGAGCGCATCGCATTCATGAGCCGCCGCAAGGGTGAGTAGGAGTTTTGCATGACACACGTGCTCACCGGCGGTTGTCAGTGCGGCGCCATTCGGTTTCGCGTCGAGGGCGAACTGAAGGACGTGTCCGTTTGCCATTGCCGCATGTGTCAGAAGGCGTTCGGCGGCTTTTATGCGCCGCTGGTCAACACCAGGGGCGCAGCGCTCACTTGGTCACGCGGCAAACTCAAGCATTTCGCATCATCCAACTTCGTCAAACGCGGATTTTGTGAGAACTGCGGGACGCCCCTCACCTACGAGGCCCCCGATGGCGTCGCCCTCGCGATCGCAGCTTTCGATCATCCTGAATTGCTCCCGCCTAGCGTCCAATTTGGCATCGAAGGAAAGCTGCCCTATGTCGACAGCATTCCTTCTTTGCCCGGCAAACTGACCACCGATGACATCATCGCTGCGCCGTTCCTGGACAAGCTCGTCTCCAATCAGCACCCCGACCACGACACCGATGTGTGGCCGCCGAAGTGACAACAGGGGCGAGAACACTGCGCAGTGCAGTCGATCTCATCGCTGCCGGACTTGCCGCGCCGGTGCAAGCAGCAACGTTACAAGCGGTCGCGAGGCGCTATTCGGTCGCCATCACGCCCGCGATGGCCGCCCTTATCGACCCGGCCGATGCGGCCGACCCAATCGGCCGTCAATTCGTGCCGAGCGCTGCGGAACTCTCAACTGACGCGGCGGAACTGGCCGACCCGATCGGCGATTATGTAAAAAGCCCCGTTGATGGGATTGTGCACCGCTACCCCAATCGTGTGCTGTTGAAGATCGTCGGGGTCTGTCCCGTTTACTGTCGCTTCTGCTTTCGCCGCGAAATGGTCGGCCCCGATACGGGGCACAATCTGAGTGAAGCGGAAGTCGACGCGGCTCTCTCCTACATCCGTGATACACCCGCCATCTGGGAGGTCATCCTCACGGGCGGCGATCCGTTCATGCTGTCAGAGCGGCGCGTGCGGGCGTTGATGCAGGCGCTCGATGCGATCGCGCATGTGAAGGTCGTGCGCTGGCATACACGTGTTCCCGTGGTCGCCCCGCAGATGGTAACCGAAGCATTCGTCGCGGCGCTCACGACGACGCAAAAGACCGTCGTCGTCGGGCTGCACGCCAATCACCCGCGCGAACTTACGCTAGATGCCCGCGCCTCCATCGCGCGTCTCGCGAACGCCGGCATTGTGCTGGTCAGTCAGACAGTCTTGTTGCGTGGCATCAATGATGATGTCGTCATACTTGAAACGCTGATGCGCGGGTTTGTGGAAGCGCGCGTGCTACCGTACTACCTCCACCATGGCGACCTTGCGCCGGGCACGGCACATTTTCGCATCCCTGTCGCACGGGGTATCGAACTCGTCCGCGAACTTCATCGCCGCCTGTCGGGGCTGGCGCGTGCTGATTACGTGCTCGATCTGCCCGGTGGTTCCGGCAAAATTTCCCTGCTGTCGGCAGACGTTCGGCTGACAGACGCAGGATGCGAGGTTCGCGACGCGGCAGGGCGCATGCACCTTTATCATGATGTGCTCACGTAGGCCTACGCGCCGTTAAGCTGGAACGGTGCCATAAGTATCCGCACGATGCCTAGCTGGGTGTGATCAAGATTGCCGGATCAACTGATCAATGTCAGACTGACGCACCTTTTGAACGACCGGTCCGCCTCGACGTGGCCCGGCGGTCGGCAATGTGTCGGCCCATAACGAAATTCTGGAGAGGAATGCCATGAACGAGCTGTTGAAGTCCGAGGTGTTTCACGGCGCGTGTCCGCACGACTGCCCCGACACTTGCTCGATGGTTTATGAAGTCCGTGACGGTAAGCTGGTCGATGTGCGCGGCAACAAAGATCACCCGATGACGCGCGGCGGTCTGTGCGTAAAGCTCAAGGATTTTCACGACCATCACGCCAACCCCGACCGCCTGCTGTATCCGCTCCGCCGTAAGGGACCGAAAGGCTCGGGCCAGTGGGAGCGCATCACCTGGGACGACGCCATTTCGGAAATCGGCCGCCGCTGGCGCGACATCATCGCGGAATACGGCAGCCAGGCGATCATGCCGTACAGCTATCTCGGCAACATGGGCCTCGTCCAGGGCATCAACTCCGGCGATCCATTTTTTAACCGCCTCGGCACGACGGTGAACGAGAAAACGTTCTGCGCGTCGGGTTCCTCAACGGCCTGGCTGTTGACGGTCGGTCCCACGGGCGGCGTCGATCCGGAAAGCTTCGTGCATGCCAAGTTCATCGTCATCTGGGCGTGCAATTCGATCTCGACCAACCTGCATCACTGGCCCTTCGTGCTCGAGGCTCAGAAGCGCGGTGCGAAAGTCGTCGTGATCGACAGTTACAAGTCGCGCACTGCGAAGGCCGCCGATTGGCACATTTGCCCCAAACCCGGCACCGACGGCGCTCTCGCCATGGGGTTCATTCATTCGATTATCGCTCAGGGCCTCGTCGATCAGCCGTGGGTCGACAAGCACACGTATGGCTATCCGGAATTGCAGTATCGTTCCGCTGAGTTTTCGCCCGAGTACGTGGAAAAGATTACCGGCGTGAAGGCGGACGACATTCGCCAGTTCGCCAAGGAATTCGCGACCGCTCAACCTTCCGTCATTCGTCTCGGGGTCGCACTCGAACGGCACGCCGGTGGCGGTCAGGCCATTCGCGCCGTCTGCGCGCTGCCGGCCCTCGTCGGCTCATGGAAGCACGTCGGCGGCGGCCTTCTCCAGATGCCGCTTTGGGATTTTCCCGTCGATTGGGCGAAGGTCTCGCGCGGCGACTGGATCCGGCCGGGCACGCGGGCGATCAACAACTTGCGTCTGGGCGCGGCGCTGACCGGCGAAATGAAACTCGATCCGCCGCTGAAGTCGCTGTTCGTTTATTGCACAAACCCCGTCAGTCAGGCGCCCGAGACGAACAAGATCGTCAAGGGACTGCAGCGCGAAGATCTCTTCACCGTCGTCGCCGAACACTTCATGACCGATACGGCGAAGTACGCCGACATCGTGCTGCCGAACGCGATGGCCGGCGAAGCGGAAGACATGATGTGGTCTTGGGGGCACTTCTATTTCACGTACAATCAGAAGGCCGTCGAACCGCCGGGCGAGGCGCGGCCGACCAGTGATATGTGGCGCCTGCTGGCCAAGGAGATGGGCTTTGATGATCCCGTCTTCCAGATGACCGACAGTGAACTGGCCGCCCACTACATCAACTGGGATGATCCCAAGATGGCCGGCATCGACATGGAGTATTTCAAAACCCACGGCTACTTCAAAATCGACGTCGGCTCCGCCGATACGCGCACGCCGCATAAAGAGGGCAAGTTCCCGACGCCCTCGGGCAAGGTCGAGTTCCTGCTTCATGATGCGAAGAACTTCGTCGCCGGTCCGTTCCGCGCCATGTACGAGGGCGATCAGGACGGCTCACCCGTCGATCCGCTGCCGGGCTACATCGCCAACCGCGAAGCGCCCGAGACAAACCCGGAGCGCGCCAAGCTCTATTCGCTGAACATCATCTCGCCAAAGAGCCACGCGTTTCTGAACTCGTGCTACGCCAACGAGGAGCACAAGATCAAAGCGCAGGGCGAGCAGTTCGTGTTGATCTCGCCGGCGGATGCGCAAAAGCGCAATATTCAAGACGGTGATCCGGTCCGCGTTTACAACGACCGGGGCGACTTTACCGGCCTCGCGCGGGTCACGGACGACGTCAACCCCGGCATCGTAGTGGCGACTCTCGGCTATTGGCGCTCGCTCAATCGCACCGACGGGTCGGTCAATTCGATTTCCTCCGATGCTCACTGCGGGCTAGGCCGCGCGCCGACCTTTTCCGACAATCTTGTCGAGGTCAGCCGCGTCAACCAGCCAGCAGCGGCGGCTGCGGAGTAGGACTCGCGACGTCAAGGTGTAGAAGTAATCCGAGGGCCGGCCATGCGCTGGCCCTCGTTGATTTCGGTCGCCAAACAAAGCGGGTGCATTTTGAGTGCTTCCCTTCACATCGGCTTCGTGATTTTTCCCGGCATTACTCAGCTCGATATGACCGGACCGTTCGAGGTTTTCGCGCGCATGACCGGCAGCCACGTTCATCTGGCGTGGAAAACGCTTGATTCGGTTCGCAGCGATACAGGTCTCGTTCTCTCGCCAACCGTCACGTTTGCCGATTGCCCCGACCTCGACGTGATCTGCATTCCGGGCGGTCCAGGCGTCAACGCTCTCCTCATCGATGAAGACGTGCTTGCGTTCGTGCGCGCGAAAGCTGACCGCGCGCGTTACGTGACTTCCGTCTGCACCGGCGCGCTCGTACTGGGAGCCGCGGGTCTTCTTGAAGGCTATAAGGCGGCAACGCACTGGGCCTCGCGCGATTTCCTGAAGAGCTTCGGCGCGACGGTCGTCGACACGCGGGTGTGCATAGACCGGAACCGGGTGACGGGCGGTGGCGTCACGGCGGGCATCGATTTCGGTTTGACGCTGGCTGCGGAATTGGGCGGCCGGCCTAATGCTGAACTGATCCAGCTTTTCATGGAGTACAATCCGTCGCCGCCATTCGATGCCGGATCGCCTGAGACGGCTTCGCCGGAATTGCTCGCACACTATCGGGAGATCATGAAACAACCGCTCGATGCGCGACGGCTGGCGGTCGAAAAGGCGGCCGCACGGCCACTCAGGCTCTGAGCCGGGCGTGGATCGCGTAATCGAGCACGATATCGGCCGCGAGCGCGCTGGGCCGCCGTCCGCCGGTCGCAATCCGCTCTGGAACGCGCGCAAGAGCTTCGACCTGTTTTGCCCGCTCACTCGAATGAGACAAGAGTGGGATGAGCGCGCGGGCCATTTTCTCCGGTGTGGCGTTCTCCTGGAGAAACTCGGGATAGATGTTTTCGCCCGCGACCAGGTTCGCCAAAACGACCGATTGCGCCTTGAGCAAAAAGCGCATGTGCGAGATCACCACGTCGACCTTGTAGGCTACGATGGCGGGTGTCCCGACCAGTCCCAGTTCCAGCGTCACCGTGCCTGACGCCGCCAGCGCCGCATCGGCCAGCTGGAAGGCCGCGAACTTGTCCGCCTCGCCCTCGATGACATGAACCGGAACATCCCAGGTTTTGAGCGCTTTCTCGATGAGCCCCCGTACCGAAGGCACCACCGGGAGCAGAACCTCCAAACCGTCGGGCAGCGCATCGCGCAGCCGCCGCACCGTCTGCCCAAACGGTGGCATCAGGCGCGAGACTTCGGAGGCGCGGCTGCCGGGCAGGACAACAAGTATGCGCTTTTTGGGATTGAGCGATAATCGCGCGCGCAGGGCATCTGCGTTCGGCGACCGGATCATATCGAGCCGTTCGCTGAGCGCGTGCCCAATGTATGTACAGGCAGGGCCACCGAGCCGCACATGCGCATCCGGCTCGAACGGCAGCAGCGCCAGGACATGATCGACATAGGCTCGCATTTTCCTGGCGCGGCCAGGGCGCCATGCCCAGATAGTCGGGCTGACGTAGTCGATCACGGGCACGGACGGCAGACGTTTGCGAATGCGCTTGGCAATCGGATGGGTGAATTCCGGGCTGTCGATGATGACGATGGCGTCCGGGCTGACTGCCACCGCGTCGCGGACGGTTTCGTGCACGCGATCGATGAGACGCGGCAATTGTTTGAAAATGTTGACCGGTCCCATTACGGCCACTTCAGAAAGAGGGAATAGCGAAACAAGACCTTCGCGCGCCATTTCCTCGCCGCCGACGCCGTCGAATACGACCCCGGCGCCGAGCCGCGTTTTTATCTCCGCCATCAGCTTGGCGCCCAGCGCGTCGCCTGAGTGTTCGCCGGCAATGAGATACAAGGCGCACTGGCCTTACCGTGCCCGACGTCATGCGCATTGCCTCCGCAGATCGAGCGTCAAGCCTGCCGCGCGAACGCGGGGTTCGATCTTCGACGCAGCCGCCTCTTCCGAGATGACGGTGATGCGCTCGTAACCGGCCGCCGCGCAGGCTTCGATGACGTCCTGGCCGAGATCTGCAAGGTTCGCCGCGACGAGGGCCCCCCGACGCTTCTTGCTCTTGCCCCATTGACGCAGCAACGTCGCGCGACGGATCAGTGCGGCTAAGCCTTCGCCCGTTTCGACAGCGAGCACATGGCGGCGGACAACAACAGCACCGCGACTCACTCGGCGGCCATCGAGGGCAGCTAGGACGCCGAGCCCCACGTCGCCGTCGTCGGCAAGCCGCGACTTTGCCACCGCGATCGACTGCGGGCGCAAGCCGGCGATGAAGACCGCGTGGGCGTCGGCGGCTTGGATCATATCGATGCGTTGCGCCGCCAGCGTCGCGCCCGCCTGCACAGCGATACCATCAAGTCCGGCGGCAGCAACAGCGGCAACCGTGTTGGGTCCAATCGCCGGCATGTCGACGCGCAACTCCTGGCCGGGCTTGGGCCATTTGACGAGTACGCCGCCGTGGCGTTGTGTCGCGGCTGGATGCAACCCGCTTCAGCATCGCATCGGTGCCTTCAGCGCCCTCCACGGCTAGGACCTCCCCACCGGCCACGACGACGGCCTGTCCAATGTCGAATGGCGCCAGTCGGGCCACGATATCGCGTCCGACCTCGAAGTCGTGCAACGACGCCTCGGCCATGGTCAGGCGGCCAAACGGGCCTTCCCCAATGACGAGAGCCGGGGCGACTTCGGCAGGACCACGCACCGTGAAGCCTTGGCTTTCGAAGAAGCCGACGACGCGGCGCAACACGCTGTCGTCGCCACCGGACGCAATGATTTTGAGTATGCGCGGCAGATTGCGCCAGAAGCCGAAGTCGGTTCGGATGGCCCATAGGTCAGGCCGCGTGACGCTGCCGACGATGACGAGATCGGTGACGTTTTTTTGCTTGAACGTGTGGATCAACCGGCCGATGCGACCCCAGTTGACCAGCGTGAAGTCATGACCGGCGAAGTCGGGCGGGTGGACCTCGCCTTCCAGGCCGACGATGATCGGCTTGGCGCCTTCCGCGGCCAGACATCAGCGATCTCGCGCGGTAGTGAACCACCGCCCGCCAAGATGCCGACGACGGTTTTCGAACCGCGCTGCATGAACTCAGGCCTTCTGTTAAAATCAGGGCCCCTGTTATCTCAGGCGCTTTGTGTCTTCACGCGCTCTGTTCAAGCCTCGGCTGTGCCCTGTGGCGTACACAGTGACCGCTTGCCGCCCTGGCGGATGAACTCCACGATTTCGATGACAATCGGGTGATCCTTGAATTCGGCCGCCACGTCTTCGACGCGTTCAAGCAGTGTACCCTCCTGCGCGAACATCAGGCGATAGGCGCGGCGCAGGTCGTGTATCTGGGCGCGCGTAAAGCCCCGCCGCTGCAGGCCGATGAGATTAAGACCCGACAGATAGGCGCGATTGCCGATGGCCATGCCGTAGGGGATGAGATCGTGCTCGAGGCCGGACATGCCGCCGACGAAGGCATGTGTCCCGACGCGCGCGAACTGGATGACGGCGGCGCCGCCGCCGATGATGACGAAATCGCCGATGGTGCAATGACCAGCGAGCATGACATTGTTGGAAAAGACGACGTTGTTGCCGACACGGCAGTCATGTCCGACGTGACTGTTGGCGAGGAAGGCGCAGCGGTCGCCGACGGTGGTCACCATGCCGCCGCCCTCGGTACCGGGATTCATGGTGACGCCCTCGCGGATCAGGCAATCAGCTCCGATCGTAAGGGTCGAGGGTTCGCCCTTGAATTTCAGATCCTGCGGCTGATGGCCGATAGAGGCGAACGGAAATATGCGCGTGCGTGTGCCAACGGTCGTGCGACCGGCGACGACGACGTGGCTGATAAGTTCGACGCCGTCGCCCAATTCCACACCGGCTTCGACGACGCAGAACGGACCGATCTTGACGCCGGCTCCCAGGCGCGCGTCCGGCGAGACGACCGCGGAGGAATGAATTTCAGAGCTGGGCATCAGGACTTCGAGGCTGCGAATGCATGGGCATCGGCGGTATCGGCGAGCATGGCGCTAATCTCCGCTTCGGCAACCACGATGCCATCGACTTTCGCTTCGCCGTAGAAGCGCCATACGCGACCGCGATTGCGGATCTTGCGAACATGGTAGTGCAGCTGGTCGCCGGGCAGAACCGGCTTGCGAAACTTCGCCTTGTCTATCCCCATGAAGTAGACGAGTTCGGCCTTGTAGTCCTCGCCGAGGCTGGAGACGCAGAGCGCGCCGGCGGTCTGTGCCAAACCTTCGATGATCAACACGCCCGGCATGACCGGGTACTGCGGAAAGTGGCCCTGGAAAAACGGCTCGTTGATGGTCACATTCTTCAGGCCGATACAGCTCTCGTCACCGTCCATGTCGATACATGCGGTCGAGGAGCAGGAACGGGTAACGATGCGGCAGGAACTGCATCACCTTGGCGATGTCGGCCGTGCCGAGTGTCTTGTTCTTTGTCTTGGTCGTGTCGTCCATCGTCCTCTCGCTCCGGCGCGCAGCCGCCGCCGTCCTTGTTTCGCCCATGGCCCATGATGAGCCAAGGCCTCGCGCACCGTTCATGTGGCGCTTTCGTGAGCGCTCGGAAGCCATCCCGTCAATCGTCCACGCCGTCGCTTGCGTCGCCTTTTCGGGCAGCAAGCCGCGACAGAATGGCGAGTTCGCGGGCCCACTGCTTCAACGGTCGGGCCGGCGTACCGCCGACCGCCATTCCCGCCGGTACATCCTCTTTCGGGTGCGAGGCGCCCGCCACCTGGGCTCCGTTGCCGATCTTGATATGACCGACCGTGCCCGACTGGCCGCCCATGACCACGAAATCGCCGAGTTCGGTGGAGCCCGAGATGCCCGTGTGAGCAACGATCACGCAATGCCGTCCTATGACGACGTTGTGCCCGATCTGGACCAGATTATCAATTTTGGTGCCCTCTCCGATGATCGTATCCTTAAGAGCACCACGATCGATCGTGGTATTGGCACCGATCTCGACCCTATCCTGGATGACGACCCGACCGATCTGCGGCACTTTCAGGTGGCCGTCGCGGCCCATGGCGAAGCCGAAGCCATCCTGACCGATGCGCGTGCCGGCGTGGATGATGACGCGGTCGCCGATGAGCGCGTGCACGATCGTCGCCGAGGGGCCGACGTAACAGTCGCGGCCAATCGCGACGCGGTAGCCGATGACGGCACCGGCGGCGATGCGCGTTCCGCGGCCGATCATGGCTTCAGGTCCGACGATGGCGCCGGGCTCGACGACAACTCCCTCTTCCAGCTGCGCCGACGGATCGACGTTGAAACCGGCTTCGCCGATGGCGGCTTTCGGCTGCATCGCATCAGGGTAGAATTTCTGTAGCGCGAGCGCGAACGACCGATATGGCGCCTTGGTCACCAGCGGTTTTGCGTGCGCGGGGACGCGGGTCGCGAAGGCCGGCTGGACCAGAACGAAGCCGGCGGCTGTTGTATCGAGCTGCGGTAGATACTTACGATTATCGAGAAACGAAACATCCGCGGAACCTGCGTCGGCAGAGCGCGCGAACATCCGCAATGGGGCAACGGCCGTCAGTGCCCGGCGCAAGCTCGGCGCCAACGAACGGGCAAGGTCAGCGGCCGGAAACGGTCCCTTATTCTCGAAGAAACCGGGATGAAGCATGGCGGCACCTTCTTCGCAGCGCGGAACGGGAACGCAAGGCGCGCTCAGTATAGTCCCGCTGCCGTCCGCAGCAAACAAAACGGCGGCGCTGAGGCAGCGCCGCCGGATGTTGCGCACAGCTGGGTGCCAGCATCAGAACTTGGTCGAAGCACCAAAGCGGAGGTTCTGCACCTTGTCGTAATCTTCCTTGGCAATGGGCTCGGCGTAATCGACGCGCAGCGGACCGACCGGCGAGTCCCAGAGCAAGCTCACGCCCAGAGATGCGCGCACAGCACTGCTATCTTCGATCGTTACCCCGCCGCCGCTATAGAGCGAATCGACGTCTCCAGGAACACCCCAAAGTGAGCCTGCATCCGCGAATGCCGCGGCACTGATCCCCAGGTCATCCGGAATGAAAGGAAGTGGGAAGCGCACTTCAGCCGTCGTGGCCCAGAAATTCTGGCCACCAATAGCGTCACCGGTCAGAGGATCGCGTGGACCGATAGCCGGCGCGATCGAAGCCACGCACCGTTTCACCGCCACGGAAATAAAGATCGAGCAACCGAACATCATCCCCACCCCAACCTTGGATGGTGCCAGCCACAGCACGACCAACGAGCGTGATATTGTCGGTAATAGGATAATAGGCGCGGCCCTCACCCTGGACGCGCACGTACTGCACATCGCCGCCGAGACCAGCGAAATCGCTCGACAGCTGCATATAGTAGCCTTTGGTCGGATTGCGAGCGTTATTACGCTTGTCATAGGTCAGCGAGCTGCCAATTGATGACGTCCAATAAGCCTCATCCGAACAGTCAGCCGGCGCTGGATTATTTGTAAAGTTGGCAGGGTTACTGAGATTTTTGTCGCCGCAAGCCTGTTTGACGGCCAATGAAGAGTTGGTACTCACGTCAAAAATCTCATCGCGTTTCAACGTATAGCCGACCTGCATCCAGAGCTGTTCGGCGAGCGGGAAACCGAGGCGAAGGGTGCCGCCGGACGAACGACTGGAGAATCCTGCGTCGCTTTGCTGGTCGAGCTCCTTGTGGAAGAGATCGAAGCCGGCCGACAAGTTGCGGTCGAGGAAGCGCGGTTCGGTAAACGAGAGGTCAACCTGCAGCCGCTCGATCGAGCCGGCGAGCTTCAGGCGCAGGAACTGTCCATTGCCCATGAAGTTGCGCTCGGTGATCGAAACGTCGCCGATGATGCCTTCGTTGGTCGAGTAGCCGGCACCGAACGACAGCTCGCCCGTGGACTGTTCCTCGACTTCGACATCGAGCACGACGCGGTCTGGAGCGGAGCCGGGGCGGCGCTTGACTTCGGCGGTCTTGAAGATGCCGAGACCTTGCAGACGCTTCTTGGCGCGATCGACGAGCAGCGGGTTGTAGGCATCGCCTTCCGCCAAGCGGAACTCGCGGCGAATAACAAAGTCCTTGGTGCGCGTGTTGCCGATGACGTTGATGCGCTCGATATAGACGCGCGGACCTTCGTCGATGGCATAAACAACAGCGATCGTGCGATTGGCTGCATCAGGTGTGGCGCGCGGCCGGACGCGCGCGAAGGGGAAGCCCTGCTCAGCCGTGGCGAGCGTCAGCCGCTCAACCGTCTTATCAACGTTCTGGGCGTTGTAGCTATCACCTTGGTACGTAATGACTTCGCCGTTGAGAGCGGATGCGTTCAGCTCGGGGAGACCATTCTCGACGGTCACGGCACCGAAATTGTACGGCACGCCTTCCTCGATGGCGAACGTGATAACGAAGCCGGAGCCATCGCGATCAAGATCGGCCTGCGCCGCCGTAACACGGGCGTCGGCATAACCGTTCTTGAGATAGTACTGACGCAGCAATTCGCGATCCAAGTTCATGCGATCGGGATCGTAGATGCTGGTCCCCTTCAGGAAGTCGAACCAGCCCTGCTGCGTGGTGGAAATGATGTCGCGCAGTTGCTCGTCGTTGAAAGCGCTGTTGCCGACGAAGTTGACGCCTTTGACCTTGGTTGCGCCGCCTTCGACAATTTCAAACACCACGTTGACGCGGCTCTGTTCGAGTTCGATGATTTTGGGTTCAACGGACGCGGCGAAGCGGCCCTGGCGGGTGTAAACGTCTAAGATGCGCTGCACGTCGGCTTGGGCGCGAGCGCGGGTGAAGACGGTGCGCGGCTTGAGCTGGACTTCATTGCGCAGCGTGTCGGTATCGACTTCGCTGTTGCCTTCAAACGCGACCTGGTTGACGACCGGATTCTCGACGACTTTTACGACAACCACGCTGCCGTTGTTGTCGATCGAAACGTCGGCAAACAAGCCGGTTGCAAACAAGGCCTTGAGCGAGCCATCGACTTTGCCGGCGTCGTAGGAATCGCCGACGTTGAATTGCAGATAGGACCGAACGGTGTCGGCCTCGACGCGGCGGTTGCCTTCAACCTCGATACTGCGCACGACGCCCTGGGCCATAGCAGCCGAGGATGCGCCGAATTGCGGAGCAGAGATTTCGATCGCGAGGAACACCAGTGCAACGGCGAACAGGCGGACGCCTGCTGATGCCAAGAACCGGGAGAACCCATGACGCGGATCAGCCCTCATGCTTTTGCCGTTCCCCCTGAGCCGCGTGAACAGCCGATCGGCCGCACGCGCACATTGTATGCTTGCCGTACCCCACGGCAGCCGACGGACCCCACCAGTGTCGGAAGCCCTAGACAAACTCCACACCACACCACCATCGACCGTGATCTTTTAACGATTCAGTAACCCTTCTGGAAGTGGCAAGAATACGTCACCGGGGGCGAATTTAACCGGCCCCTCCGAGCCACCTCTTGAGAATATGTAAGTCGTTGAAAGTGGCAAAAATCATGAGGCTCAACACGAGCGCCAAACCGATCCGAAAACCGAGTTCCTGATGGCGCTCGTCAAGGGGCCGGCCACGCACCGCTTCTATGGCGTAGAACATCAAATGGCCGCCATCCAAAAGCGGGATCGGGAACAGGTTGATCAGTCCGACGCTGACTGAAATAAAGGCAGCCAGCTGAATGATGTATTCAAATCCCTGCGTCGCGACGCGGCCGGCAACGTCGGCGATGCGGATGGGTCCGCCCAACTGGTCCGCCGACTGGCGGCCGCTCGATCACGTCGCGCAGATAGCCGAGCGTGCTGGTGACAATGAACCAGGTGCGGTCACCTGCGATGGCGACCGATTCGGCAAAGCCGGGCTGGTAAAGCTTTACACCGGACTGCCCGGGCATCCGCTTCACACCGATCATGACCATTTGCAGCTTGTCGCCCTTGTCGTCGCGCTGTTCGCGAACCTCGGGCGTCACGACGAAGTCCAGTTTCTCGCCACCGCGGTCGACCGTGAATGTCAGACCAGTGCCGACGCTACTGCCGACGTAGCGCTGGATGTGTTCGAATGCGGTGACCGGCCGCCCGTCGATGGCTGTGACGAGGTCGCCGGCCTTGATCCCGGCTTTCGCCGCCGCGCCATCTGGTACGACCTCGTCAATGCGCGCCTCGGTTGAATAAACGCCGTTCACCCAGAACCAGAAGGTGAAGATGACGATGGCGAGAATGAAATTGGCGACGGGGCCGGCGACGACCACTGCCGCACGCTGCCAAATCGGTTTGGCGTGGAATGAGCCCGCCCGCTCTTCGGGGCTCATGCGCTCGATCGTCTCGCGGGAGGGAACGCTCGCTGCGTTCTCATCGTCCATGAACTTGACGTAGCCGCCGAGCGGGATCCAGCAAAGTTTCCAGCGGGTGCCGTAGCGATCATTGAAGCCGGCGATCTCCTGACCGAAGCCGATCGAGAAAGCTTTGACATTTACACCGCACCAGCGCGCGACCAGGAAGTGACCGAGTTCGTGGAAGAACACCACGATCGTCAGGACTGAGAGAAACGCCGCTCCGTAAAGCAGCGGTCCCGAAATCGCGTTCGAAATGACTTCCATGGTGATCTCCGGTAACGCCGCAACGTCGCGGCGAGGTCTTCCTGCCATTGCCGAAGGTCGGCGAGGGCAGGCCAGCTAATGTAGGGTCTCGATAAGGGTTCGTGCCAGGGTGCGGGCTTCCCGATCAGCGCTCAGGACGTCATCGAGTGACTGCGTAGCACAGATCAAGCCGCGCGCCTCGGCGTGTTCGAGGGTTTGGCGACGATCCGGGATATGTCCAAAAACCCTATGTTTGCGGTCAAAAAGGCTTCGACGGCGATCTCGTTGGCGGCATTCAGGATCGCGGATGCGCTGCCGCCGCGGCGCAGGGCATCCTTGGCGATGCTGGGACCGGGAAAGCGCTCGGCATCTACCGGTTCGAATGTCAGTGACCCGATCTTGACGAGGTCGAGTTTCGCCGTCGGTGTCGTGCGGCGCTCCGGCCAGTTCAGCGCCAGCGCGATGGGCGTGCGCATATCGGGCGGGCCCAATTGCGCGATCACCGATCCGTCGATGTAGTGGACGAGGCAGTGCACAACCGATTGAGGATGGACAACAGCGTCGAGTTGATCGACCCCGACCGGAAACAGGTGATAGGCCTCGATCAGCTCCAGTCCTTTGTTCATCAACGTCGCGCTGTCGATCGTGATCTTGGCGCCCATTGACCAGTTGGGATGTTTGAGTGCCTGCTCGGGCCGGGCGTCTTTCAGCTGCTCGAGCGACCAGCAGCGAAAAGGACCGCCGGACGCGGTGAGAACGATGCGCTCGACGGCAGTCCGCTCAGCGCCGGCCAATGACTGCAGGGCGGCGGAATGTTCGCTGTCGACCGGGAGCAGTTCAGCGCCGGCCTTACGGACCTCGGACAGGAAGACGTCACCAGCGGAGACGAGGCATTCCTTGTTGGCCAGCGCCACGCGTCGGCCCTGGCGCGCGGCGGCGAACGTTGGCCGCAGCCCCGCGGCCCCAACGATGGCAGCCATCGTGCAGTCGGCGGGCCGGGAGGCGGCGTCGACAAGGGCTGCCTCCCCGGCGGCCACTTCAATGCCGGTTCCCGACAACCTTTGTTTCAGCTCGGCGTAGCAGGTCTCGTCGCCGACGACGGCGAGGCGCGCGCGATGGGCGATGGCGAGACGGGCTAGCTTTTCCACATTGCACTGCGCCGTAAGTGCGATGATCTCAAATCGTTCCGGTTCACGTCCGACGAGGTCGAGCGTGCTCTCGCCGATCGAACCTGTAGCGCCCAGAACCGTCAGTCGTTGCGGTTCGGCCAGCGGCCGCTCGCCATGGTCGGCAAGCTTGATCGCGGCGGGTCTCGTGAATTGAGCCGTCATCGGGTCATCCGCCGAACAATAATGCTGTCGCGGGCGATTGCGGATTGACTGCAAAGGCTACGAACCCGGCCGCAGCCGACGCAAACACGAGGCCGTCGACCCGGTCCATGATACCACCGTGGCCGGGAATGATCGTGCCCGAATCCTTGATTCCGAAGCTGCGCTTCAGTGCTGATTCCGTCAGGTCGCCGAGTTGGGCGACGATGCCCAGAATGATGCCCGATGCACCGAGCATGGCCGGATCGGCACCGATCCATAGGCTGAAGGCGGCACAGACGAGCCCGGCGGTCAGGATACCGCCGACGAACCCTGCCCATGTCTTGTTCGGCGACACGGCCCTCGCCAGTTTCGGGCCACCGATCAGACGCCCGAAAATGAAAGCTGCAATGTCTGTGGCAGTGACCGCGAGCAATATGAACAGCACCGCCGTCAATCCGTGCGGCTGGTCTTCGCGCAGCCAGATCAACGATACGACCGGAAGACCGGCGTACAGCACGCCTTCCGCCGAGAGCAGTGGCCGGTTCCCGAAACACAGCAATCCCGTCAGAATTGCGCCGGCCACCACCGCGGCAATCCCGAGCGCGGCCAGACCGAACGCAGTCAGAACTGCGGCCAGCACGACGGCCGCACCATGAACGGCGAGACCGGCGTCGATCTCGACGCCACGAACGATGCGAGTCCATTCGATGCTGGTCAGGACCGCCGCGCACGGCGACGAGACATGCAAACGGCAACGGGCCAAAGTAGAGCAAAGCTCCCGCGACCAAGGCCATGATGATGCCCGACGCGACGCGGATGGCCACATCGCGAGCGCCCGTGCCCGGCGATGCTACGGCCGTACCGGAGATTTCGGCCGGGTCAGAGTTCATGCCGGCCTCAGGCCGTCGATCGCTGCGTGAGGCCGCCAAAGCGGCGATCGCGCGCATGATAGGTCTTGATCGCTTCGTCGAGAAGTTCTTGCCCGAACTCGGGCCAGTATGCATCGAGAAAGACGAACTCGGTGTAGGCGGTCTGCCAAAGGAGGAAATTCGAAAGTCGCATCTCGCCACTGGTGCGGATCAACAGATCCGGATCGGGAATACCTGCGGTGTCGAGGCTAGCGGACAAATGCTCGGGCTCGATCGCATCGGGATCGAGTTCGCCGCGAGCGACCATATGAGCGAGCTGCCGTGCGGCCTTGGCGATCTCCGCGCGCGATCCGTAGTTGAACGCGATGACCAGGGACAGCCCTGTATTTTGCGATGTCAGGTCTCGCGCCTCGTCGATCAGGACCAGCAGCTCCGGATCGACGCGGTCGCGTTCTCCGATGACCATGACGCGAACATTGGATTGGTGCAGGTCGGCCAAGTCGCTTTTGATGAACCGGCGCATGAGGCCCATCAAGTCGTCAATTTCGGCTGCTGGACGCGACCAGTTTTCGGAGGAGAAACTGTAAATCGTGAGGAAGGCGATGTCGCGCTCGCGGGCCGCGCGGACAGTGCGGCGGACCGCTTCGACGCCTTGGCGGTGACCCCAGGTTCGCGGCAAACCTCGTTCGGCGGCCCAGCGGCCGTTGCCGTCCATGATGATGGCCACATGACGCGGGGGCGCGAGGGCGGGCAATGCACCGGGGCTCGTCTGCGATCTCATGGGCTCGGCCGGACCTGCGATTTGGCTCGTCGGAGAGCGGGTTGCCTCGTGTCGTGCGCGATGGTGAGCGTTCAGACCTTCTGGATTTCTGTTTCCTTCGTCGACAGGGTCTGGTCGATTTCCTTGATCAGTCTATCGGTCAATTCCTGCACCTTGGCGGAATTCTTCTTGTGATCGTCCTCGCTCATTTTGCCGTCCTTCTCGAGCTTCTTGAGAAGATCGAGGCCGTCGCGGCGCACGTTGCGCACGGCAATCCGGTGGCTTTCGGCATACTTATGCGCCTGTTTGACGAGTTCGTTGCGGCGATCGGCGGTGGGCGCGGGAAGCGGCAAGCGGATCAACTGCCCGTCGACAACCGGATTGACGCCCAAATTGGCCTCACGCAGCGCCTTGTCGACGGCGATCACGTTTGAGCGATCCCAGACTTGCACCGCAATCATGCGCGCTTCGGGCGTCGTGATGGTCGCGAGTTGGTTCAGCGGCATGCGCGATCCATAAACAACCACTTGCACCGGATCGAGCAGGTGGGCGCTAGCGCGGCCGGTGCGCAGGCCCTGCAATTCACGCTTGAACGCGTCTATAGACGCGCGCATCCGATTTTCCAATTCCTTGATATCGTATGTCAAAGCGGACATCGTCTTTCCCTGTCGTAGCCTTGGCCTAATTGTGGCCTGAGCCTTGTCGTGGCCTGAGCGTTTTCGTCCGGGGCCGCGGTAAACCAAGCACCGGCTGGAGGCGGCGATTTTGTCATAAGTGAACCCTGCCAGTGACAACGCCCGCAGGCCTTACGCCTCGATCACGGTCGCCCGAGCTTCCCCTCTCATGACCTTCAAAAGATTGCCGGCCTCCTCAATGGCACAAACAATTACCGGAAGTCGATTATCGCGGGCAAGCGCGATTGCCGCTCCGTCCATGACCTTGAGGTCGCGCGCGAGGACTTCCGCATAGGTCAGGCGGTCGTAGCGAACAGCGGAGGGATCCTTCTTGGGATCGGCCGAGTAGACACCGTCCACCTGGGTTGCCTTCACCACCGCTTCGCAGGATGTCTCGATGGCGCGCAATGTGGCCGCCGTATCCGTGGTGAAAAATGGGTTTCCTGTGCCGGCTGCAAAGACGACGATCCGGCCCTGGGCCAGATGGCTCAACGCCCGGGGACGGACGTAGCTTTCGCATACGGTTTCCATCGGGATCGCGGACATAACGCGAGCATCGCCGCCGCGTGCCGTCAACGCGTGCTGAAAGGCCAGTGCATTCATAACTGTGGCGAGCATGCCCATGTAGTCGCCGGTGGCCCGATCCATGCCGTTGGCTGCTCCCTGCAGGCCGCGATAGATATTGCCGCCGCCGACCACTACGGCGATCTCACCACCGGCCTTGACCGCATCGACGATATCGCCGGCAAGACGGTCGGCCACGCTCATGTCGATGCCGTAGGCGCTGCGTCCCATCAGCGCCTCGCCGGAGAGCTTGATGAGGAGTCGTTTATATTTGAGACCGCCTGGACCGGACGTCATGTCAGCTCCTTAGCACCCGTCAGGCCTATGGCCAGGGCATCTTATCTCATATGCCGCACCGTAGGCCGAGTTGCCGGGCCGTTTGTTGCCGGACTGCGTCAATACTGACGCTCTTTCGCACATTCCAGCACTTTTCCTGCTCTACCCGGCTGTTGCTGAAAGTGCCGCGTCAGCAACGAAACGGCCGGCGAATACCCGCCGGCCGTTTGTTGAGGAACAGGTGCAACACGGCGGCGATCAGGCGCCTTTCGAGGCGGCCACGGTCTTGGCGACCTCGGCGGCGAAGTCCTCTTCTTTTTTCTCGATGCCTTCGCCCAATTCGTAGCGCAGGAAGCCCACGATCTTGATTGGGGCGCCGACGGCCTTTTCTGCAACTTTTGCGGCCTCCTCAACAGTCGCCTTGCCATCGAGGACGAAGACCTGACTGAGAAGGCAGGCCTGCTGGAAGAATTCCTTCTTCAGACGGCCTTCGACCATTTTGTCGACGATCTCCTTGGGCTTGCCCGATGCCAGCGCCTGCTCGGTGTAAAAGGCACGCTCCTTCTCCACGGTCGCGGGGTCGAGATCGGCCGGCGTCAGTGCGAGCGGCTTGGCAGCAGCCACATGCATGGCCACCTGACGGCCAAAGGTCATCAGAGAATTGGTGTCGCCGGCGCTTTCGATGGCGACGAGCACACCGATCTTACCGAGACCATCGGCGGCTTTGTTGTGCACATAATCGGCAACGACGCCGTCCTTGACCGCGAGGGAGCCGGTGCGGCGCACGCCCATGTTTTCGCCGATGGTCGCAACCGCTTCCTTGACGGTCGCTTCGACCGTGTCCGACGATCCGGGATAGGTGGCGGCGAGCAATTTGGCGATATCGCCGTTGGCAGCGGGCGCCAGCGAGACAATCTTCTGCACCATTTCCTGGAACTGCGGGTTGCGGGCAACGAAGTCCGTTTCGGAGTTCACTTCGACGACCGCGCCCGACTTGACCATCGACACGACGCCGATGAGGCCCTGAGCGGCGATGCGGTCCGACTTCTTGGCGGCCTTCGACAAGCCTTTTTTGCGCAGCCACTCGATGGCGGCGTCCATGTCGCCATTGGCTTCGGTCAAGGCCGTTTTGCAGTCCATCATGCCGGCGCCGGTTTTCTCGCGCAGGTCCTTCACCATTGCTGCGGTGATCGTGCTCATGTCAGCTCCTTTCGCTCTCAGCGAGCGGGGTGCGAAGTGTCTTGGTTGTGACTTGGCGGTCTAAGTACGAATAGGCGGGTCAACAAACGGGGATGACCCGTCCGTTGTTCCCGCACACCTATTCGCCGTTTGTTACGCGGCTGCGGCGTCGACGAACTTCTTGGCCTGCGCGATCCAACCTTCGGTTTCGATCTGCCCCTTCAAGCGCAACAGCAGGTCAAGCGCCTTGGCATTGTCGGCATCGAGGTCGGCGATTTGCCAGAAGTGGAACACACCGGCGTCGTTGAGCCGCTGTTCGATCTTGGGCGAGATGCCTGTGATGCGCTTCAGGTCGTCGGCTTCGCCGCGCGGCGCGTCGATGCCCTTGAACTTGACTGGCAGCGCCTCGACAGGCGGGTTGGCCATTGCGCCCACGTCGACGCCGGAAGACGACTGACTGCGCTCCAGACCGTCAAGCGCGGCGCGGGCCACAAGGTCACAATACAGCGTTAGGGCTCGGCCGGCGTCGTCATTGCCGGGAACCGGGAAATCGATCCCGTCGGGATCGCAGTTGGTGTCGACGATGGCGACAATCGGAATGCCGAGCTTGCGGGCTTCGAGGATCGCGATCTTTTCTTTGTTAGTGTCGATCACGAACAGAAGATCGGGTACGCCGCCCATTTCCTTGATGCCGCCGCGCTCCTTCTCAAGGGTGTCGCGCTCGCGCTGAATGGTGAGGATTTCCTTCTTCGTGCGGCCCTGCGGATCGGCGAGGATGTCGTCGAGCTGGCGCAGACGGCGGATCGACGTCGAGATCGTCTTCCAGTTGGTCAGCGTGCCGCCGGGCCAGCGATGGTTGATGTAGTACTGGGCCGAGCGCTTGGCAGCTTCGGCAATGGCGTCGGAGGCCTGGCGCTTGGTTGCGACGAAGAGCACGCGACCGCCGCCGGCGACCGTGTCGGAAATCTTGAGCAGCGCCTGATGCAGCATCGGCACCGTCTGTGTCAGATCGAGAATGTGGATGTTGTTGCGGGCGCCGTAAATGAACGGGGCCATCTTGGGGTTCCAGCGATGCGACTGGTGACCGAAGTGCACGCCAGCTTCCAAAAGCTGACGCATGTTGAACGCGGGAAGCGTCATCAGCGGGTATCCTTTTCCGGTTTAATCCTCCACGGCTCGTTGTGAAGACGGCGACCCGGAAACCCGAGTTGCATATCGTCCACCGGAGCGCCAGACGGGGCTTTCAATCCGTCCAGCGCGCAAGCCGCGTGTGAGATGGGCGGTGTATGGCGGAAGATGTGGAGAAAGGCAAGAGTTGCCTGGTCGTGCAACCTTCAAATCTCCAGCACTTCCACGACGCCGGGGACGGTCGAGAGATGGCCGGCTTGGGCGGGGGAGACGTCGTAGCGACCGGGGAGGATGATTTCCAGTTCGCGAGCGCCGACGGGCAGTACGAGGCGGATTTCGCCCCCTCTTCTGGCCCCCGCCTGACCGGGTTTCAGTAGCGCCTTCAATTCGTCAACGACGCCGCTGCGGGCGGCGACAACACCCGTATCGAAAACGATCTTCAGCCCCCGATCAATTTCGGCAGCCGCCTTGTCGAGCGCTTCCATGCTCTGGACGCGCAATTTGACCGTGTCCCCATCGCGCTCCGCCTCGACGTTGAGCACGACGGGCGTGCCGCCTTCGAGCAGGTCGCGGCAGGCGTTGAGCGTGTCGGAGAAAATCACCGCCTCGAACTGGCCGCTGGCATCCGAGAACATCGCGAAGGCGAACTTGTTGCCCTTCTGCGAGCGCCGCTCGCGGGCGGAGATGACGATGCCGGCGAGCCGCCCGCCCGAGACGCCGCGCGCGGTCGCCGCTTCGAAGTCCACAAATCGGCGGACGCCGAGCTTTTTCAGGACCGTCTCGTAAGCATCGAGCGGATGGCCGGAGAGGAAGAAGCCGATGGCGTCGAATTCCTCTTGCAGACGCTCCATCGGGGTCCAGGCCTTTGCGGGCTTCAAGTCGAGAGACGGAGCACTTCCTCCCCCTCCTCCTTCGCCGAACAGATCGCTCGTCCCTTGCGCTGCGTTGTCGGCCTGCCGATTGGCGAGCGCGATCATGCCTTCCACATTGCCGCGAACGAGCGCCCGGTTGGGCTCCAGCGCGTCGAAGGCGCCGGCCATGGCGAGCGTTTCCAGACCACGCTTGTTCAACGCCTTCGGGTTGAGGCGAGCGGAGAAGTCGGCCAGCGAGCGGTACGGTCCTCCTGATGTTCGCGCCGCGACGATCGTTTCGACTGCCGACGCGCCAATGTTTTTCAAGGCGGCGAGTGAATAGCGGATGGCGCGTTTTCCACTCTCCGCATCGCTTTTGATGGGGAGAGGGTTAGAGCGAGAGGCAACCGCTTGGGTTGACGCCACCTGCCCTTCACCCCGACCCTCTCCCCGCAGGCGGGGAGAGGGGGAGGTCATCTCGACGAGAAAATCGACTTCAGAGGAATTCACGCTTGGCGGCAGGACCGGAATGCCGCTCTTCTTGGCCTCAGACGCGAACATGGCCAGCTTGTCGGTGTTGCCCATGTCGAGCGTCATTGAGGCGGCGAGGAATTCCTCGCGGAAATTCGCCTTCAGATAGGCCGTGTGATAGCTGACGAGCGCGTAGGCGGCCGCGTGCGATTTGTTGAAGCCGTAGCCGGCGAACTTATCGACGAGTTCGAAGATGAAGACGGCATCGTCTTTCTTGACGCCGTTCTGCATCGCGCCATCAACGAAGCGCGCCTGCTGGCGGGCCATTTCGATCTTGTCTTTCTTACCCATCGCACGGCGCAGAAGATCGGCGTCGCCGAGCGAATAACCTGCCAGCACCTGCGCGATCTGCATCACCTGTTCCTGATAGATGATGACGCCGTAGGTTTCTTTGAGGATGCTTTCCAGCATGGGATGCAAGAAGTCGACCGGCTCTTCGCCGTGCTTGCGGTTGATGTAGGTTGGAATGTTGTCCATGGGGCCAGGGCGATAGAGCGCCACCATGGCGATGATGTCTTCGAAACGGTCGGGCTTGAGCCGTTTCAAGCTCTCGCGCATGCCGGTGCTTTCAAGCTGGAACACGCCCACCGTGTCGGCTTTGGCGAGCAGCTGATAGGACGGCACATCATCGAGCGGCAGCGTTGCCAAATCGATCGAGATGCCGCGGCCGCGTTGCACAAGCTCAACGGCCTTTTCCAGAACGGTCAGCGTCTTCAGGCCGAGGAAGTCGAATTTCACGAGCCCCGCGGCTTCAACCATCTTCCAGTTGAATTGGGTCACCGGCATATTCGATTTCGGGTCGCGGTAGAGCGGCACCAACTCATCCAGCGGACGATCGCCGATCACGATGCCGGCGGCATGGGTGGATGCGTGGCGATAGAGACCTTCGAGTTTCTGGGCGACCTGCAACAACCGCGCGACGACTTCGTCGGTATCGCGCGCTTCCTGGAGTTTCGGTTCGCCTTCGATTGCCTGATCGAGTGTGACGGGGTTGGCCGGATTGTTGGGCACCAGCTTGCACAAGCGATCGACCTGGCCGTAGGGCATTTGCAAAACGCGGCCGACATCGCGCAGCACCGCGCGGGCCTGCAGCTTGCCATGCGTGATGATCTGCGCGACGCGATCCGAGCCGTACTTCTGCTGCACGTAGCGGATGACCTCGTCGCGGCGATCCTGGCAGAAGTCGATGTCGAAATCCGGCATCGAAACGCGTTCGGGATTGAGGAAGCGCTCAAACAGAAGTCCGAAGCGCAAGGGATCGAGATCCGTGATCGTCAGCGACCACGCGACGAGGGAGCCGGCGCCCGAGCCGCGCCCCGGTCCGACGGGTATCCGGTTCGCCTTCGACCATTTGATGAAATCGGCGACGATCAGGAAGTAGCCTGGAAACTTCATTTTCGTGATCACGTCGACTTCAAACGCCAAGCGATTCCAGTAATCTTCTGTCGTGAAGCCCGGCGCCAACGGGAGCACGGCAAGGCGGGTGCGTAGCCCATCCTCGGCCTGACGTTTCAATTCGGCTGCTTCGGCAATCAACTGATCGGCCTCCGACGCCGCGCTCGTCTGCACGAAGCGCGGTAGGATCGGCTTTTTGCCGAGCGGCCGAAATGCAGATCGCCTTGCAATTTCGACCGTATTGGCCAGCGCTTCCGGCAAGTCCGCGAATAAGGCCGCCATATCGGCGGCGCTCTTCATGTGGTGTTCGCGCGTCACACGGCGGCGGTCGTCCTCGCCGACGTAGCGGCCATCAGCGATGCACAATAGCGCGTCGTGGGCTTCGTAGTCGTCGGGGGTCGCAAAGTAGACTTCGTTCGTGGCGACGATCGGCACGTCCGCGTCGTAGGCGAGGCGGAGAAGCTGGGGTTCGACCTCCTGCTCGGCTCGCGTGCCGTGCCGCTGAACCTCGACATACAGCCGGTCGCCGAACGTGATCTTGAGAAAGGCCAAGCGCTCTTCGGCGAGGCCCGGCTGACCGTCGAGCAGGGCTCGGTCGATCGGTCCATCGGGGCCGCCGGTCAACGCGATGACGCCTTCGGCATGGGCCGCGATTTCATGCGCCGTGACGAACGGCGCATCCTCGCCAGCCGTGCCCAGATGCGCGGTCGAGACGAGCTTCATCAGATTGGCGTAGCCGGCCTCGTTCATGGCGTAGAGCGCCAGGAGACCGTCGCGCCAGGCATGTTGGCGCACAATCGGGCCCGGCAGTTGTCCCGGAGCACTACCCTTCTCTTTAAGCTGGCAGGCGAGTGACACGCCGACAATCGGCTGAATGCCGGCACCGGCGAGCTTGTCGGAGAACTCCAGCGCGCCGAACATGTTGTTCGTGTCGGTCAGGCCGAGAGCTGGAAAACCGTAGCCGTCCGATAGCTTCGCCAGCTTGGCGATCGGCAACGCGCCTTCAAGCAGCGAATAGGCGGAATGAACTTTGAGATGGATGAATTTCGGCATCATTGGAGATTCGGTCATCGGGAGAGATTAGCCCGGCGGGCCGCAATGCGATGAGGTTTTCCACACTTCTGCGACGCTCTTTTGCGGCGGGCGACGGGTTACTGGCGAGCCAGCCTGTTCCGGGTGGAACAGCAGGCCGCCACGGCCAGAGTTAAGGTCCTTGATATTGCAACCTCAACCGATGGAGTTTCCCATGGCCGCGCTGATTGACATGATGATGCAGAACGACAGTTTTCCCGGCGCACCGCTGCGCGATGGCGACCCGCGGCTATCCTAATCGTGATTATCGCCGCCCGGAGATGCCGGCGGCCGCGCCGCTTGCCGGCGGCCCGGAATTGAAAAACCGCCACATCGTTTCCGTTGCGTCAATGTCATGGCTGCGGCTTCCGAGCATTCCGACAGGCGATCCTATGGCTGTGGCCGCGCCAGCTTTTGCGATCGGCGGCTGGTGACCACCGCCTTCAATCGTCAACAGTTCCACCGGTGCGCCGTTGGGGCACGATTGATAAACGGCCCGGCTGATGCGCGTGCTATCGAAGGGATCGAGGTCAGGCAGGTCGTTCAACTCGACGGTATCGAGGCAGCCGTTTCGCCGCGCCCAAAACTGCGCATGCTCCGGGGCCGACAGCAGGCGATCCGACGCTGACTTGCGGATCATGCCACCGCCGTATGGAATGGTCCGGTCCTTGGTACCGTGGATAAGCAGCATGGGCCGCGGCCGGCCACCGCGGCAGGCATTGATTACCAGATCGCCGGCGGGAGCTGCAATGAAACCGAAGCCGGCCGCTGTATCCGGCCGGTCGCAGGCCATACGTAATGCCATGCCGCCGCCATTCGACAGTCCAACGATGAAAATGCGGCGCGGGTCGGCGATGCGGCGGGTGATCAGATCCTGGGCGACCGCTGCGATAAAGCCGACATCGTCCACATCCTTCAGCTGGGGCAGGTAGCGTAGGCTCGGGGGGCGTCCATCATTCCATTGGCCGTTGATTCCGTCGGGGTAGGCCACCGCAAAGCCCGCCCGATCCGCTGCCGGTGCGGCCCCGAAGTACGTGTGCATGCGGGCGCCAGTGCCACCGGCCCCGTGCAGGACGATCATGACCGGACCCGGCTCACGGACGCCGCCCTGCGGAAGATAGAGCTGATAAGTTCGCGGCGTTGTGCCGACGTCCAGTTTGCGGGCTTGCAGGGCTGATGGGGTCGAAGGCGGAACGGTATTGTCACTGTGGGCGCCAGCATGTCCCGGCAGCGTCAAGACGCCAAGGCAGAACATCCATCGGGCCAGCGCGCTCGTCCAAACCATGTCAAACCTTTCGCGGCAGACGGGAGGCGTCGGGTCCATTCGAAATCCCAGCGCGTCTATTTAACGGCATTACGACAGGGCAGTCATCAGTTCGTCCCGCGACTTGTTTTAGCGGATGGCATCTGGAGTCACCTCGACGAGTTGGCCGTTTTCCATGCGCAGAATGCGGTCCATGCGGGCTGCGATATCCAGGTTGTGGGTTGCGATCAGCGCGGCAACCCCTTCGCTTTTGAACAGTCCGATCAGTTCGTGGAACACGAGTTCGGAAGTTTTCGGATCGAGATTGCCCGTGGGTTCGTCGGCGAGGATAAGTTTGGGCTTATTGGCAAGCGCGCGGCAAATGGCGGTCCGCTGTTGTTCGCCGCCCGACAATTGCGCCGGACGATGCTCCAAGCGGTGCGAGAGACCTAATTTCGAGAGGAGATCGGTTGCCCGAGCGACGGCTTCGCGACGCGGCTTGCCGAGGATCATCAGCGGCATCATGACGTTTTCGAGTGCGGAGAACTCCGGCAACAGCTGGTGGAACTGATAAATGAAGCCGACATCCGTCCGCCGAATGCGCGTGCGCTGGTCGTCGCCGAGCGTTGAGCAGTCGCGGCCGCCCATCACAACCGAACCCGCAGTCGGCGTCTCGAGCAGGCCAGCAATATGCAGCAGCGTTGACTTGCCGGCGCCGGACGGACCGACGAGCGCTACGGATTCGCCGGGATAGATTGCAGCGCTGGCGCCATTGAGAACGGCGATCTCGCGCTCGCCTTGCTTGAACGAGCGCATCAGCCCTTCGAGCTTGAGAACGGCTGTGGTTGTCGGCGTGTCGAGCATCGGTCCGGCTCTCCTTACTCGTACCGGAGTGCTTCAACGGGGTCGAGCTTGGAGGCGCGCCACGACGGATAGAGCGTTGCCAAGATCGACAGAGCGAGCGCCATGAAAACGATCCAGGCTGTTTCAGATGGATTGATTTCGGCCGGCAGCTTCGTCAGGTAGTAGATATTAGGATCAAACATCGGGGTGCCCGTCACCCAGGTAATAAATTGGCGGATACTCTCGATATTCCAGCAGAACACGATCCCGAGTAACAGTCCTGCCAGGGTGCCGACGACGCCAATAGAGGCGCCGGTGATGAGGAACACCCGCATCACGGCGTTCTTCGATGCACCCATGGTGCGCAACACCGCGATGTCGCGACCCTTATCCTTCACCAGCATCATCATGCCGGAGATAATGTTCAAGGCGGCGACCAGAATGATGAGCGACAGGATGATGAACATCACGTTTCGCTCGACCTCGAGGACGGTGAAGAAGGTTTCATTCTTCTGCCGCCAGTCGGTGACGTTTATCGTCGGTCCAGCCGCGCCGCGAATCTCGGCGGCGAATTGATCCACCCGTTCGGGATTGTCGACTACGACCTCGAGGACATCAGCTTCGTCGCCCTTGGAAAAATAGCGCTGACTTTCACGCAGCGGCATGAAGATCATGGTCTTGTCGTATTCGGACATGCCGAGTTCAAATATGGCCGAGACCATATAGGGTTTGGAACGGGGGGCGGTACCGAACGGTGTCGCGGCGCCACGCGGAGAAACGAGCGTCAGCGTATCTCCGACATTGACGTAGAGCGCATTGGCAAGTCGTGTGCCTATGGCGATCGACTGGCTGTCGTCAAAGCCGTCAAGTGAGCCGCCGCGAATGTTGTTGGCGACGAGCTTCAGGGATTTCAAATCCTTTTCAGCGATGCCGCGAACCAATGCGCCTAATGCCTGGGCGCTGGATGAGACCATAACCTGGCCCTCGACTATCGGAATGGCATGCGTGACGCCCGGAACGGCGGCGATCTTTGCCGACTTGTCGACGTAGTCCGTAAACGGCTCACCGATCTTATAGACGATGACGTGGCCATTAAGGCCGAGGATTTTGGCGAACAAATCTTTGCGGAAACCGTTCATCACGGCCATGACGATGATGAGTGTCGCAACGCCGAGGGTAATACCCAGGAACGAAAACCCGGCGATGACGGAAATGAAGCCTTCCTTCCGGCGCGCGCGCAGATATCTGCCGGCCAGCAGCCATTCGAATGGCGCAAAGGGTTTGGTGTCAGGCATCGCGGTCATGCAGTTGTGGCTCCGTACCCAATTTCCAAGCCTGACGTTTCCGAATGCGACCGGCCGGTTGGCTGTAACACGCCTAACGGCGCAATCGGGCCAGAATACGTTGCTGTCGATTCTGCCCTGTTTTGCCAAGGTCTTCGGTCAATAAGACCGCCCGATCAACACGTATTCGCGCGCAGGTTCACCGCTGAAAACGCAGCGTTGTCCATCGAGTGGCGGCTGGATAAGGGGCGCATTGCGAATCGTAAGCTTCAGGGCTTTCAACCGCTCGGCGATCGCTTCGAGAGCCGCGCCGGCGGGCTTTGCCCACATGACGCCGGCCCAGCCTTTGAAGTCTTGCGCATCGTCGTCGCCCGCCGCAACGCCGAAATGAGATTCGATGTCGGCAAACGACCTGACGTGGGTGACAATGTTGCTTTCGAGGCGCGCCTTTGCCTCGGCAAACAAAGCATCCTGAATGGCCTCCAGCAGCGTGCGCGCCCCAGCAACGAACTCGGCCCGCGACTGCGTCTGGGACACGACCTTGTCGCCATCGCGCAGACGATCGCGGCGCATGAACGTCACATTGCCGCCGGCGGCATCGCGACCGCCCACCTCGACGATGATGGGGGCGCCACGACGGACCCAGTTCCAGCGCTTCTCGGCCGACTTGATCGGTTTGACGTCGACAAGCACGCGGATGCCCTGCGCCTTCAGTTCGGCTTCGAGTTCGGCGCAATAGGATCTGAGTTCCGAAATCTTCCGGTTTGTCGCGCAGCATCGGCACAATCACGATCTGACGCGGGGCGATTTTGGGCGGCATCCTAAGTCCGTCGTCGTCGCCGTGACTCATGATAACGCCACCGATCAGGCGGGTCGACACGCCCCAGCTCGTCGTATGGCAGTGGGTGAGCTTGCCGTCCTGGTTTTGGAATTGGATGTTCTGTGCTTCAGCAAAGTGGGTGCCGAGATAATGCGAGGTGCCGGCCTGGAGAGCCTTGCCGTCCTGCATCATGGCTTCGATGGAATAGGTGTTGTCAGCACCGGGGAAGCGTTCATTGGCGGGCTTTTCTCCAGCGATCACGGGCATGGCGAGAACGTTCTCTGAAAACTCGCGATAGACTTCGAGCATCTTCAATGTTTCCGCCATCGCATCATCGCGGTCGGCGTGTGCCGTATGGCCTTCCTGCCAAAGAAACTCGGCAGTGCGAAGGAACAGTCGCGTGCGCATTTCCCAACGCACCACATTGGCCCACTGATTGATCAGCAGCGGCAGATCACGATAGCTCTTGATCCAGCGCTGAAAGGCGTCGCCGATGATCGTTTCCGACGTCGGCCGGACGATCAAAGGCTCCTCGAGTTTCGCATCCGGGTCGAGCACCAACTTACCGCCCTCATTCTTCAGGCGGTGATGCGTGACGACCGCCATTTCCTTGGCGAAGCCCTCGACGTGCTCTGCCTCCTTGGCGATGAAGCTCATGGGAATAAACAGCGGGAAGTAGCAGTTCTCGTGACCCGTATCCTTGATGCGCTGATCGAGTTCGGCCTGAACCCGCTCCCAAACGCCCCAGCCCCAGGGCTTGATGATCATGCAGCCGCGAACGGGGCTCTGCTCGGCCATGTCGCCGTCGCGAACCGCCTCTTGATACCATTCCGGAAAATTCTGCTCACGAGTGACAGAGAGGGCGCGCTTGCTCATCGGGCACCACCGATGTCGCGGTCGGCCCGCGGTGCGAACAACATAGATGCGGCAATCGACATGGGACGCATGGGGGGCCTGATCAACGAAAACATATGGCACGGCCGGTCAGAGAATTGCCTCCCAGTCGGCCGCTCGGTCCGCCGTCATTAGCGGCTGGCCGTGGCTCCGGCAACGGGGGCGTGCGGAAGCCGTCGGCTGTTGCTTCCGGTTCAGCCACCGCAGGCCAGGCAGAATGAGATCGAGACGGCACTCTCGTCCGTCGTCACGGCTCTGATGATCAACGCCCCGGCTGGACCCAGAACCAGCCGCTTTTTCAGTTCTGCTGCGATTTTGGCTTGAACGTCCGGCTTGTTGACCTCGGTGCGCAGAAGCCCATCGAGATCACCACGCAGTTTGGCGATGGCTTGGCGCGCCTTTGACAACACCGACTTGCAGATGCCGCCTGAGATCAAAGCGGCGCTTGGCGCGCACGCCGGGACAAATGTTCCGCCGATCTTCACCGCCTTGGCTTCCAGCGAAAGGCTGTCGCCTAAGCCTACGGGCGCCAGATCGATGGAAACCGACGCATTGGACCATTCGATCCGTGGCAAAGCGTTGATGGGGGCACAGATCCCAGAGCGGCACCGTCCGATGAGTTCGGGGCTTTCACTTTCGAAGAGCAGCGTCAGTCGAACCGCGCCGGGAATGGATTCGAACGTGACCGCTGTGGAATTGATATCGTTCAGATAGTAGGCATAATTGCCGCCGGCGATGGCGAAAGTGCGCGCGGGGACGGGGATCGGCACCTCTGTGGTGCCAATGGTGACGGATGAGCCGGCTGAAAAGTCGAGAAGTCCGCCGGCGGGCGCGTTATGCAAGCGAAGTTTTGCGCCGCCCAGCGCCTGTTGCGCGATGGCAGCCAACTCTCTGTATTCGATGCGCAGTTCGGCGGCGAATGCCGGCGAAACCCAGACAACCGCGATGATCGCCGCCGCGACCCGCGCAATACCCCCGAAAGCCCAACGCATCACACCAACCCGCCCGATGCTTTCCAGGCCGCCTGCCCGCTCCTCCCCCGAGGCGGACCGAAGCCGCAACAAAACCTGAAAGCGTCCGTCGATCCGGCCCTTAGCCGGGCTTTGGCGCTTCGACCTTCAGGGCGGGCGGGGCGTCCTCGAGCGGTGGCGTGGTGCCAAGCCAATTGTTCTCGAGGGCCGTCCACACGACCGCAAATGCCAGGGTAGCAACCACGGTATTGACGAGGAAGACTTTTTGCCAATTGAACTTCGATGGAGCGCTGCCGGGTGTCCCTGGAACCACATCGCTGGTTTCGTCCTGGGTGACGACACCAAATGGCAGCACGGCGAACAGCACGAGCCACCAGATCATGAAGTAGAGAGCAAACCCGAGGGCGATCGTCATACCTGTTCCAACTCGGTCAGTGTGCCGAGAAAATCCTTCGGATGCAGGAAGAGGACCGGCTTGCCGTGAGCACCGATCTTGGGATTGCCGTCGCCTAGGACGCGGGCGCCTCTGGCTTTCAACTGGTCGCGGGCGGCCAGGATGTCGTCCACCTCGTAACAGACGTGGTGGATACCGCCGTCCGGATTGCGTTCCAGAAACTTGGCGATCGGCGAATTCTCGCCCAACGGTTCGAGGAATTCGATCTTGGTGTTGGGCAACTCCACAAACACGACGGTGACGCCATGTTCGGGCTCAGCGGTCGCTTCGGAAACCTTAGCGCCGAGGGCGTTTTTGTAGGTTGCGACGGCGGCCTCGAGGTTCCGCACCGCGATGGCCACATGGTTGAGACGCCCGATCATGGTCGTGCCCTTTCGTTCAATTGTTGCAACCTGGGCCGTTATCTAGCGCGAGGGTCGATCAGATTCCACCCCCGTGCGGCAGCGGTGTGAGGATCACCGCGCATCGACCATAGAGACCATCACCTTACAGATAGGCTTTTTACCCCAGGCCGCGTGGATCGCGCTGCGCAAGGCTTTGCGAACCGCTTCCTCGACGAGATCGGGATCGCGGCGGCGGGCGGGCGGGATCGACTTCAGCGTGCCCTCGACCGCATCATAGGCGATGTCGAGCATGCTTTCGCCGGCGGCATCTTCGATCGGGACACCGTCGAGTTCGACGATCGGGTCGGCGATCAGTTCACCCTTGCGCGACAGGACGAGGCTGGCCACCGCGACGCCGACAACAGCCAGCTTGCGCCGTTCACGAACAGGTCCCTCGCCTTCGGGAACCAGCAAATTGCCATCGCGGAAGAGGCGGCCGACTGGAACGTCGTCGATCTTGCGGGCGGGACCGGGAGCCAGCCGCACCATCTCGCCGTTGAAAGTGGGGACCACTTCGTCAATACCGAGCGAGCGGGCGAGCGCCGCATTGGCCATCAGATGCCGTGCCTCACCGTGCATGGGAACGACAATGCGCGGGCGAATCCAGCCGTACATCTGGCGCAGTTCGCCGCGGCGCGGATGGCCGGTGACGTGAATCAGCGCATCGCCGTCCGTCATGACTTCGCAGCCGGCGCGAACAAGTGCGTTCTGGATATGGCCGATGCCTTTCTCGTTGCCGGGAATGGCGCGCGAAGAAAAGAGCACGAGATCCCCCTTGTCGAGAGAGACTTCGGGGTGTTCGTTCTCGGCGATGCGGGCCATGGCGGCGCGCGGCTCGCCCTGGCTGCCGGTACACAGCAGGACCACTTCTTCGCGCTTGAAATATTTGAACTGCTGCTGATCGGACCACGTGAAGTCTTTCGGCAGGTAGCCGGTTTCAATCGCGACTTCGATGACGCGATGCAGCGCACGGCCGGCAACGACGAGGCGACGGCCCGACCTGCGGGCGGCCTCGTAACAGGCCTTGATCCGCGCAACATTCGACGAAAACGTCGTGACCACGACGCGATTGGGAGCCTTGGCGACGATCTGAGCGATGCTCTCGGCGACCTCGGTTTCACTCGGGCTCTCGCCTTCGCGCATTGCATTCGTTGAATCGCACACTAGAGCGAGGACGCCTTCGTCGCCGATTGCCGATAGACGCGAAGGTTTGGCCGGTTCGCCGATGTAGGGGGTGGCGTCGATCTTCCAATCGGCGGTGTGATAGACGGTGCCGAGCGACGTGCGCAGAATGAGGCCGCTTGTTTCGGGTACCGAATGGGCGACGCTGACCAGCTCCACGTCGAACGATCCGGCATGAAATCGGCTGTCGAGCGGAATGATCTTCATGGGCATGTCGCGACCGCGGCCATAATCGGCCGTCTTCGACTTCAACATGCCGGCTGTGAACGGCGTGACGTAAACCGGGCATTGCAGGCGCGGCCACAGTTCGAGCACGGCGCCGAGATGATCTTCATGGGCGTGGGTGATGATGAGGCCTGCGATCTGCTTTTTCTGCGTCTCCAAAAAGCGCACGTCGGGCAGGATCACATCGACGCCGGGATCATCTTCGCCTTCGGGAAATGTGATGCCGAGGTCGACGATGAGCCATTCGCGATTATCGGCCGGACCCATGCCATACAGGTAGGCGTTCATGCCCACCTCTCCGAGACCACCGAGAGCCGCAAAGACCAATTCGGACTTGCCGCTCTTTGCCTCGCCGTTGCCGTTTTTCGCCATTCGCGCGCCAGCCCTTGCCGCTTATCGTTTCTGTCAAACGCCAGCCCGTTCGCCGCGCCGCCTCAGGTCGAGAGCGCTACGTCTCCGAACGTCACCGTCTGCAGGGCTCCGGTCTCGCCGGTGAGAAGCAGCGCGCCGTCGGGATCAAGCCCCGCGAACACGCCCTTGACCGCACCACGGCCGGAATTGACCGTGAGGCCGACACCCGGCGGAAGCGACCGGGCGAGCCACGCCTCGCGGACGGCCGGGAATCCTGTGCCGGATGCCCACTTCGAAATCCATTCCTGCATGGTCCCATCGAGACTGGGAAGGAAATTCAACGGAGCAATCGACGCACCAGCTGCCAGAATGTCCGTTGCCGTGCCGCCGGGGAGGTCGGGATGATGAGCCAGATTGAGCCCGATTCCGACGACGGCGAGCGCGCCCTGGTTGCGGCCCGTCACGCTGCTTTCGACAAGTATGCCACCCAGTTTTCGGCGTCCTAGAAGGATATCGTTCGGCCACTTCAGCTCGAGCACGGCATTCGAATTCTTGGAGAATTTTGCCGGCTGCTGTCATGACGGCCGCGTGGACGGCGACACCGCTGACGAGCGCCAACTGGGCGGCCTTCTCCAACGGAAAAACATCACGCAGGATCAGGCTTGCGTAGAAATTGCCGGATGCCGAGTGCCAGGTACGGCCGGAGCGGCCGCGCCCTGCCGTTTGCCGGTCGGCCACGACCCAGGTGCCGCTGGCGGCGCCCGCAGACGCGAGGCGTAGGGCTTCGCTGTTGGTCGACCCCGTCTCGACGAGATGCACCACGCGGTCGGGACCGAGCGCCGGCCAGGGAAGCACTGGCGCCACCGGTCAAGGCACAAGCGCGCGCGCGGCGGTGCCGGCGGCGTCGAGCAAGAATGCTGGATAAACCACGTAGAATGTCACCAGCAACGCCGACAGCGTAAAGACCCATCGCACAGCGGGTTCAGGTGGCGTGAACGCTTCGGCCGGTGCGTCGAAGAACATGATCTTGACGAGGCGCAGATAGTAGTACGCGCCTACAACGCTGGTCAGGACGCCGATGATCGCGAGTGGCGTGAGACCGGCTTTGATCGCCGCGTCGAGGACGTAGAACTTGGCGAAGAAGCCGGCGAGCGGGGGAATGCCGGCCAGCGAAAAGAGCAGCGCGGCGAACGCGACCGCCAGCGGCAGGTTGGTCTGCGACAGACCGGCGAGCGAACCGATTGTTTCGTCCATCTTATCGGCGCGGCGCATCGCGAGGACGACGGCGAAGCTGCCGAGCGTCATGACGACGTAAATCGCCAGATAGATCAAAACGGACGACACGCCGTATTGCGTGCCCGCCGCCAGCCCGATGAGGATGAAGCCGACGTTGGCGATCGAGGAGAAAGCCATCAGGCGCTTGATGCTGGTCTGGCCGATGGCTGCGAACGAACCCAAGAGCATGGAGGCAACGGACAGGAAGACAATAATCTGCTGCCATTGGAACAGCAAACCGGGAAAGGCATCGTGCAGGACGCGCAAGATCAGCGCCATGGCGGCGACTTTCGGGGCGCCGGCAAAGAACGCCGTGACGGGTGTCGGCGCACCCTCATAGACATCGGGCGTCCACATATGGAACGGGACTGCCGAGATTTTAAATGCAAGGCCGACAAGCAAGAAGACGAGGCCAACGATGAGACCGATGTTCTGAGCCGCTTCGCCCGCTTTCAAAGTTGACGCCAGCGCGGTGAACGAGGTGGTGCCCGTGAAGCCGTAGATCAGTGAGGCGCCGTAGAGCAGCATGCCGGACGACAGGGCGCCGAGAACGAAGTATTTCAAGCCCGAACTCAGACGATCTCAGGGAATCCCGATGCACGGCGGCCAGCACGTAGAGCGCGAGGCTCATCAGTTCGAGACCAAGATAGAGCGAGATGAGGTCGTTGGCCGACACCATCATGAACATGCCGACCGTCGATAGGAGCGCGATGACGGGGATCTCGAACTTCATGATCCGCTCGCGTTCGAAATAGCCGAAGCTGAGCATCAGCGAAACGGCCGCCGCGCCAAGGATCAGGACTTTGCAGAAGCGCGAGAATGCATCGACCACGAAGGCGCCATCGAAAAGCTCGACACGCTCCGCGCCACTCGTGCCGATCATAATCGCGACGCCGGCCATCAGCAGGACGGTCAGCCAGCCGATGAACACGCCAGTACGCGCGGTGTCGGCGCTAAAAACGCCGAGCATCAGGAACAGCATTGCGCCAGCCGCGAGAATGATCTCGGGCAGGGCGGGTGTGAAGGCTGCGAGCGTTTCCATTGGGGCTCCGATCAGGGCAAGGTCGCGGCTTTGGCGGCGCCGGAAACGGCGGCCTCGTATTGCGCGACGAGATTCTGTACCGACACCGCCGTCACGTCGAGGATCGGAGCTGGATAGAACCCGAACAGAAGAGTGAGAACGACGAGCGGGCCAAGCACGACCACTTCGCGCGCCGACAGGTCGGGCAACAGCTTCAGTGCCGGCTTTTCCAGCGGTCCAAAGACAATGGCGCGATAGAGGTAGAGCGCATAGCAGGCTGACAGGATAACGCCGGTGGTGGCGAAGAACGCGACCCAGGTGTTGACCTTGAAGGCTCCCAGAAGCGTCAGGAACTCGCCGACGAAGCCACTGGTGCCGGGCAAGCCGACGTTGGCCATGGTGAACACCATGAAGCATGCGGCATAGATCGGCATTCGATCCGCAAGGCCGCCATAGGCTGAAATTTGCCGCGTATGCATGCGGTCGTAGATGACGCCGACGCACAGGAACAGCGCCGCCGACACAATGCCGTGCGACAGCATCTGGAAGATCGCGCCGTCCACGCCCTGTGTCGTCACCGTGAAAATGCCCATCGTCACGAAACCCATGTGTGCGACGGACGAGTAAGCGATCAGCTTTTTCACATCCTCCTGAGCCAGCGCGACGAGGGACGTGTAAATGATCGCCACAACCGACAAGACGAAGATGAGTGGGGCTAATTGCTCGGTCGCGAGCGGGAACATCGGCAGGGAGAAGCGCAGAAATCCGTAGCCGCCCATTTTGAGCAGGATCGCGGCGAGGATGACGGAGCCGGCGGTTGGGGCCTCGACATGGGCGTCGGGAAGCCAGGTGTGCACCGGCCACATCGGCATCTTGACCGCGAACGACGCGAAGAAGGCGAGCCAGAGCCAGAACTGCATGTCGGCCGGCAGGCGCGCCGTCTGGATCAGCGCTGGAATATCGGTCGTGCCCGTGTGGCCATAAATGACCAGAATGGCGATCAGCATCAAGAGTGAGCCGAGCAGCGTGTAGAGGAAGAACTTGAAGCTCGCATACACACGCCGCGGTCCGCCCCAGACCCCGATGATCAGGAACATCGGGATCAAGCCGCCTTCGAAGAAGAGGTAGAACAGGACGAGATCGAGCGCGACGAAGACGCCGATCATCAGCGATTCCAGAACCAGAAACGCGATCATGTACTCCTTTACGCGCTCGTCGATCGACTGCCAGCTGGCAAGCACGCAGAGAGGCATGAGGAAAGTGGTCAGGATCACGAACAGCATCGAGATGCCGTCGACTCCGACCTTGTATTTGATCGGTCCCAGCCATTCGTATTCTTCGACGAACTGGAAGGCTGCCGTCGAGGGATCAAAGTTCGCCCATATGAGAAGCGAGACGGCGAAGGTGACGATGGTCGTCCAAAGCGCTACCCAGCGGGCGTTGTTTGCCGCTGCCCTGGGCAGGGTCGCGATGAAGAGCGCCCCAACGAGAGGCAGGAAGGTGACGATCGACAAGATCGGTTGGGTCGTAATGATCATTTCACGATCCCCGCCGGCCATGCGAACCACGTGACGATCAGAGCGACACCGATCAGCATGGCGAAGGCGTAGTGATAGACATACCCGGTCTGCAGCCGGACAATCTTGCTCGTGGCCCAGCCGACGCTGGCTGCCGTGCCGTTGATAGTGCCGTCGATAATGGTGCCGTCACCACCCTTCCAGAACAGGCGGCCCAGCGCATTTGCAGGGCGGACGAAGATGAAGTCGTAGAGTTCGTCGAAGTACCACTTGTTGAGCAGGAACAGGTACAGCGGGCGGAAAGCGCTCGCGGTTTTTCCTGGGAGGTCCGGTTGAGCGATATAGAATAGGTAGGCGAGGCCGAAGCCGGCCACCATGGCCGTAAACGGTGCCCAGAAGACCCACTCCGGGACCTCGTGCATGTGATGCATGATGTCCTTGTCGGGCGTGACCGACATGCCCCAGAACTCCGTCATGTGATGGCCGATGAAGGACGGGGCGAAAACGATACCGGCCAGAACTGCGCCCGCCGCCAGCACAAACAGCGGGATCAGCATCACGGGCGGACTTTCGTGAGCGTGCTCGAAAATTTCATGGTCGGCGCGCGACGTGCCGTAGAAGGTCATGAACATCAGCCGCCAAGAGTAGAACGACGTCATCAGGGCGGCGACGACGAGCAGCCAGAACGCGTAATTGCCAGGCGTGTGCGCGGCGTAGGCCGCCTCGACGATGGCGTCCTTTGAATGGAATCCCGCGAACCCGCCGACATGGGGGATGCCCACGCCGGTCAACGCCAATGTGCCGATCAACATCATGGCCCAGGTGATCGGGATCTTGCCGCGCAGGCCACCCATGCTGCGCATGTCCTGCTCATGGTGCATTGCGTGGATGACCGAGCCAGCGCCGAGGAAGAGCAGAGCTTTGAAGAAGGCGTGCGTGAACAGGTGGAAAATGCCGACCGTGTAGGCGCCGACGCCGCAGGCCACGAACATGTAGCCGAGCTGCGAGCAGGTTGAGTAGGCAATCACGCGCTTGATGTCGTTCTGCACGAGGCCAACTGTTGCAGCGAAGAATGCCGTGATTGCGCCGATGAGTACGACGAACTCGAGCGCCGCCGGGGCCTGCTCGAACAACGGCGACAAACGCGCCACCATGAACACGCCAGCCGTGACCATCGTGGCGGCGTGAATGAGCGCCGATACCGGCGTTGGGCCCTCCATGGCGTCCGGCAGCCAAGTGTGCAGCAGGAACTGCGCCGACTTGCCCATCGCGCCCATGAAGAGAAGCAGCGCCAGCGTGGTCATGATGTCCACGTCGTAGCCGAGGAAGTTCATGGTCTTACCGGCCATGTCGGGCGCTTGGCGAAAGATTTCGTCCAAGCTGATCGTCTTGAAAATGTAAAAGACGCCGAAAATGCCCAGCGCGAAACCAAAGTCACCGACGCGGTTGACGACAAATGCCTTGATCGCGGCGGCATTGGCCGACGGCTTGTGATACCAGAAGCCGATGAGCAGGTAGCTCGCGAGCCCCACACCTTCCCAGCCAAAAAACATCTGCAGGAGGTTATCGCTCGTCACCAGCATGAGCATGGCGAACGTGAACAGCGACAGGTAGGAAAAGAAACGTGGGCGGCTGTCGTCTTCGTGCATGTAGCCGATCGAATAGAGATGGACGAGAGACGACACCGTCGTCACCACGATCAGCATCACGGACGTCAGCGTATCGATGCGCAGAACCCATGCGGCTTCAAGGTCGCCGGAGGTAATCCAGCGCATGACCGGAACCTTGATGGCCGCTTTGGCGGCATCGTGGGCAAAGCCAGTCTGGATGAACACGAACCAGGACAGCGCCGCAGCGATCAGCATGAACGCAGTGGTGATCAGTTCGGACGGGCGGTCGCCAATCAGGCGGCCGAAAAGTCCCGCGATGAGCGCGCCCAGAAGCGGCAGCAAGACGATAGCGGAGTAGATCATCGCCGGCTTAGCCCTTCATCATGTTGATGTCTTCGACCGCGATCGAGCCGCGGTTGCGATAGTAGACGACAATAATCGCCAGCCCGATGGCGGCCTCGGCCGCCGCAACAGTCAGAATGAATAGTGCGAAGATCTGCCCGGTGATGTTGCCGAGGAAGGCGGAAAACGCGACCAGGTTGAGGTTGACGGCGAGCAGCATGAGTTCGACCGACATCAGGATGACGATCACGTTCTTCCGGTTGAGGAAGATGCCGAGGATCCCGAGCGTGAACAGGCAGGCCGCCAGCGTGAGATAGTGGGCAAGTCCGATTGTCATGCGGCTATGTTCCCCCTCGGGCCACCCTGATCGCCGCGCAGGACGCGCGTCACGGTGTAGTGCCCAGCGAGTGCGCCGGGCCAAAACAACAATGTTTGCGCAGCCGCCGAAACGACCCCGCGCCAGACGGCGCTCCAATTGAGATCGTGCGACGCCTCACTCGCCCAGTATTCAATCCCCAGAAAAATGAGCGGCAGCAGCCACACCGCACCGCGCAGAAGCGGCAGCAGTTTGCCTGGAACAATGTAGCTCAGAGCCGCGCTCACTGCGGCCGCCAGGAGAAATAGTCCCAAACCCTTGAGCAGCAGTCCCGTCATCGCGGGCCCTCCGATGCTGGGAATACCGATCCGCCGGACGGCACTTTGATGACCTCAAGACCCGTTGCGGGCGTGCGGGCATTCTGCGCTGCAATCGACTGCCGCTTGACGCCTTCGCGATGGCGCAGCGTCAAAACGATGGCGCCTATCATCGCGACCAGAAGCACGAGGCCGGCGGCCTGGAAAAAATAAACGTACTTCGTATAGAGCACGCGGCCGATCTGCTCGGTATTGGTCAGCGTTTCCACGCCGGGTGCCGGGATCGGCATTGACGCGGGCAGCCCACCGGCGGCGCCAGTCACGAAAAGGGCGACGAGTTCGATGAGAACGATACCGGCAACGATCAAGCCGATCGGCGCATTCTTGATGAACCCGGCGCGCAGTTCGGCGAAATCGACATCAAGCATCATGACGACAAACAAGAACAGTACCGCGACCGCGCCGACGTAGACGATGACCAGCAGCATGGCGAGGAATTCGGCGCCAAGAAGAATGAACAAGCCGGCGGCGTTGAAGAATGTGAGGATCAGGAACAAGACCGCGTGCACGGGGTTGCGCGCAACGATCACCATCGTCGCGGACCCGATCGCCAGCACCGCAAAGAGATAGAAAAACCCAGCCGTCAACATTCAATTCCTAGCCTTCCCATCGACCCGTACCCGAACCGAGGCGTCTCACCTGTACTTCGCATCAGCAGCCATGTTCCGCGCGATCTCGCGCTCCCACCGGTCGCCATTCGCGAGCAGCTTGTCCTTGTCGTAGAAAAGTTCCTCGCGCGTCTCGGTCGCGAACTCGAAGTTCGGGCCCTCTACGATCGCATCGACGGGACACGCTTCCTGGCAAAGCCCGCAATAGATGCACTTCGTCATATCGATGTCGTAGCGCGTGGTGCGCCGGGTCCCGTCGTTGCGGCGCGGGCCGGCTTCGATGGTGATCGCCTGCGCGGGGCAGATCGCTTCGCACAACTTGCAGGCGATGCAGCGCTCTTCACCGTTGGGATAGCGGCGCAGCGCGTGTTCGCCGCGAAAGCGCGGGCTCAGTGGTCCTTTTTCGAAAGGATAGTTGAGGGTCTTCTTGGGGGCGAAGAAATAGCGCATCGTGAGCCCGAAAGCCTTCACGAATTCGATCAAGAAGAGGGATTTGACGCCCTGGGCGATGTTCATGGCCTATCCGCTCGGAAAAACGTACCAGCCGACCAATGCGCCGGCGGCGGTGAAGAGAACGAGATCGACGATCGCCGTCGATCTGATGAGGGACGCCGTTCGCTGACCTGCAGCATCGGGACGTGCGGTGGCGATGCGATCGGCCAAACGCCGGATGGCGAAGAAGCCAAAAAGCCCGACGCCCAATCCCACACCGAAGCCGATCACCGTGCTGGTCACGACAGCCCCCCAAACTGGACTACGGCGGCAACAACGACGACGGCGAGAAGCGACAGCGGCAGAAACACTTTCCAACCCAGCCGCATCAGCTGATCGTAGCGATAACGCGGCACCATGGCCTTCACCATGGCGATCATGAAGAACAGGAACGTCGCCTTGAGAATGAACCAGATGACTCCCGGCACGGCATTCAACGGGAAGATGTCAACGGGGGGAAGCCAACCGCCGAGAAAGAGGATCGTACCCAGCGCGCACATGGTGACGATCGCCACATATTCGCCAAGCATGAACAACAGGTAGGGCGTCGATGAATATTCGACCATGAAGCCCGCGACGAGTTCGGATTCAGCCTCGACAAGGTCGAAAGGCGGGCGGTTTGTTTCGGCCAGTGCCGAGACGAAGAAAATGACGAACATCGGAAGCAGGACCAGCCAGTGCCAGTCGAGGAACGAGGACGGCAGGCCCGCCGACGTTCCGATGCCGTTCGCCTGCGCGCGCACAATGTCGGTCATATTGAGGGACCCGACCAGCAAAAGCACCGTGATGATCACAAAGCCGATCGAGACTTCATACGAAACCATCTGGGCCGCCGAGCGCAGAGCGCCCATGAACGGGTACTTCGAGTTGGAGGCCCAACCACCCATGATAACGCCGTATACGCCCAGCGAGGAAATCGCGAGCACGTAAAGGATGCCGACGTTGAGGTCGGAGATGACCCACTTGCCCCAACTGTTTTCGCTGATCGGGATCACCGCCCACGCGGCCAGCGCACAGACTGCGGTCGCCAGCGGCGCGAGAAGGAAAACGCCCTTGTTGGCGCCGGCGGGAATAATCGGTTCCTTGACGGCGAACTTGATCAGGTCGGCGAACGACTGAAACAGCCCCCATGGGCCGACCACGTTGGGACCCTTACGCAACTGAACCGCTGCCCAGACCTTGCGATCGAGCAGCAGCAAATAGGCGATCAGTACGAGCAGACCAACTAGCAGAGCCAGGCTCAAGCCCACGTTGATCGCGAGCCAGAGCAAGCTGTCCCACAGGGTCGACGGATCGGTCATGGTATCCCCTGCCCTTTCTTATTCCGCCGCCGACAGCGTCTTGGCGGACTCGGCGTGGCGAAGTGCGCTGAGTTCGGCCATGATCTGCGACGCGCGTGCAATCGGGTTCGTCAGGTAGAAATCGCGGACGGGCGCGCGGAATGGTTCGTCTCGGATTGTGCCGGTGCGGTCCGCCAGCGTCGCCAAGACTGTTGGGTCGGCCGGGCGGATCATGTTGATCGCGGCAAGATCCGGGGCAGCCGCATACATCTTTGCCCGCAACTGTTGCAACGTATCGAAGGGCAGCGGGCGTCCGATTTCGGCCGAAAGCGCGCGCAGAATGGTCCAGTCTTCGCGTGCTTCGCCGGGCGGGAACACGGCGCGGACCGTCTGCTGCGCGCGACCTTCCGTATTGACGAACGTCGCGCTCTTTTCAGTGTAGGCCGCACCCGGCAGGATCACGTCGGCGCGATGCGCGCCGCGGTCGCCGTGGCTGCCTTGGTAGATCACAAACGCTCCCGCCGCGATGTCGATTTCATCGGCGCCAAGGTTGAATACGACGTCGACGCCGCCCGCGGCCATCTGAGCCGCCGTCAGGCCGTTCGGGCCGGGCACGAAGCGCAGATCAAGTGCCGCCACACGTGCCGCCGTCGTATGCAGGATGTTGAAGCCGTTCCAACCATCCTTGACCACGCCAAGTGAGCGGGCCGCCTTGGCTGCCAGCGCCAAGATGGCGGCACCATCCGGTCGCGCCAGCGCATTCGCGCCAAGAATGAACATCGGCCGGACCTTGGCCGGTGGCGCGTGATCGACAAACTGCTGCAGCGCGGCCGGCGTCCGGCCAAGGTGATTGTAAGCGTATCCGAGATCGGCGGCCTCGCCGATGACGCCGACAAGCAAGCCGCCCTGGCGCCAGCGCTTGCGAATGCGGGCGTTGAGAACGGGCGAATCCAGACGTGGGTTGGCACCGATGATCATGATCGCATCGGCCGCTTCGATGCCTTCGATCGTGGAATTGAAGATGTATCCCGCCCGGCCGATGGCCGGATCGAGCGCTTCGCCCGCCTGCCGGCAATCGAGATTGACGACGCCGAGGCCGGTCATCAATTCACGCAGCGCGAACATCTCTTCGGCGCCCGCGAGGTCCCCGGCGATGGCACCGATCCTGGATGGAGTAGTGGACTTCAAACGTTGAGCGACGGCATCCATCGCTTCCTTCCACGTGGCGGCAACGAGGCGTCCGTTCTTGCGTACATAGGGCCGATCGAGGCGCTGCGTTTTGAGGCCGTCGACAACGTGTCGGGTCTTATCGGAAATCCATTCCTCGTTCACGGCGTCGTTGTTGCGCGGCAGGATGCGCATCACTTCCCGGCCCCGCGTATCGATGCGGATCGCGGAGCCGAGCGCGTCCATCACGTCGATGCTTTCAGTTTTTTTCAGTTCCCACGGTCGCGCGTTATGCGCCCAAGGCCGGTGGGTCAGCGCGCCGACGGGACAAAGGTCGACCGCGTTGGCGCTCATCTCGCTTAGAATACCCTTTTCAAGATACGTCGTGATCTCGGCATCTTCGCCGCGACCGATCAGGCCCAGTTCTTCGACGCCGGCAATCTCGGTCATAAAGCGCACACAGCGCGTGCAATGGATGCAGCGCGTCATGTGGGTTTTGATCAGCGGCCCAATATACTTGTCTTCGACGGCGCGCTTGTTTTCTTCGTAGCGCGAACCGCCGAGGCCGAACGCCATAGCCTGGTCCTGCAGATCGCACTCTCCACCCTGGTCGCAGATCGGGCAGTCGAGCGGATGGTTGAGGAGCAGGAACTCCATGACGCCCTCGCGCGCCTTGCGCGCCACTTTACTTGTCGTGAAAACCTTCTTCGGGCTGCCATCACGGTTGGGCGGCAGGTCGTTAACGAGCATGGCGCACGACGCGATCGGCTTCGGGCTGCCTTCGACCTCGACCAGGCACATGCGGCAGTTGCCGGCGATCGACAGGCGCTCATGATAGCAAAAACGTGGAATTTCCGCGCCGGCGGCTTCGCACGCGTGCATCAGCGTGGTGCCATCCTCGACCTCGATTTCGGTCCCGTCGACGATCAGCTTGCGTGTCATGCGTCATGCGCTCCTTGTGCGCCACTCCGCTTGCGGAGAGGACGGCGCACCGCACCGGGTGAGGGGGCGGGCTCCTGGCGCGGGCAGAAACTGAGCTGATGCGTGCGCAGCCTCATCACTCTGCCGCTTCTTTATGTTCACTGTGGTAGGTATCGATGCGCTTTTCGATTTCGCCGCGAAAATGTCGTATGAGGCCCTGCACGGGCCACGCGGCGGCATCGCCCAGCGCGCAAATCGTGTGGCCCTCCACTTGCTTGGTTACGTCCAACAGCAGATCGATCTCGCGCTTTTCCGCGCGACCCTCTGCCATACGTTCCAGGACGCGCCACATCCAACCGGTTCCTTCGCGGCACGGCGTACACTGGCCGCAACTCTCGTGCTTGTAGAAATACGAAATCCGGGCGATGGCGCGGACGACGTCGGTCGACTTGTCCATGACGATGATGGCGGCGGTGCCGAGACCCGACTTGACCTTGAGCAGGGCATCGAAGTCCATCGTCAGATCATGGCACATGTCCGCTGGAACCAGAGGAACCGACGAACCGCCGGGGATGACGGCCAGCAGATTGTGCCAGCCGCCGCGTACGCCGCCGGCATGCTCCTCAATCAGCTGGCGCAGAGGAATTCCCATCTCTTCTTCGACCACGCATGGCTTGTTCACATGACCGGAAATTTGGAACAGCTTGGTGCCGGCATTGTTCGGCTTGCCGAGTGATTCAAACCAGGTCGCGCCGCGGCGCAGAATATCCGGAACGACAGCGATGCTTTCAACGTTGTTGATCGTGGTTGGAGCGCCGTAGAGACCGACGTTGGCAGGGAACGGTGGCTTGAGGCGCGGCTGGCCCTTCTTTCCTTCCAGACTCTCCAGCAGGGCTGTCTCTTCGCCACAGATGTAGGCGCCTGCACCGTGGTGGAGATAAAGGTCGAAATCCCAGCCGTGGATGTTGTTCTTGCCGATCAGCTTGGCGGCGTAAGCCTCATCGACCGCCCGCTGCAGGGCCTCGCGCTCGCGGATATATTCACCGCGCAGGTAGATGTAGCAGGTGTGAGCGCGCATGGCATAGGATGCTAGAAGCGCGCCTTCGATCAATAGCTGGGGATCGTGGCGCAGGATCTCGCGGTCCTTGCAGGAGCCGGGCTCGGATTCATCCGCGTTGATGACGAGATAGCTCGGGCGCGGATCGGCCTTGGGCATGAACGACCACTTGAGGCCGGTGGGAAACCCAGCACCTCCGCGACCGCGCAGGCCCGACTGCTTCATCTCATTGATGATCCAGTCGTGGCCCTGCTCGATGAGCAGTTTGGTGCCGTCCCATTGCCCGCGCCGCATCGCGGCCTTTAGACCTGGATCATGCAGGCCATAAAGGTTTGTAAAAATGCGGTCGTGATCTGCGAGCATAGCCATCGGGTGCTTTATTCCTTCGGGCCGTCCGTCGCGTCGGGTCTGGCTCCATAGGCCGTTGGACCTTTGACGCGCGCGAGTTGTGCAAGGCTGGCCAGTTCGCCGGCCGAAATCGGCTTGCCGCCTGTGCTGCGGTCTTCCAGTTCCTTGACAAGGCCCGCGTTCGCCATCGCCGCCAGCGCGGCGGGATGCACAAAGGGTTGTGCTTGCGCGGGTGAAGCGGAAGCCGCGGGCGCGGCCGGAGTTGGAGGCGTCGATGATGATGCTGGAGTTGCTGGCGTGGCAGGAGCCGCCCCGCCTGGAGCCGCGCTTAGACGCTTTTGCCACTTTCCAACGCGCGACCCGTCGAAGAGCGACGCGTCGGTCAAAGTTGTTGGCCCGCCTTCCGGGCACGATGCCGTGCGACCGATCTGCGATCCGGGCGCTGGGGGCGAACCTTTAGCGAAGCCGTCGAGCAACGCGTCAAAGCTTTGCGGTGTCAGATCTTCGTACGTGTCGGCGCCGATCTGGACCATGGGGGCGTTGGCGCAACTCCCCAGGCACTCGACTTCTTCCCAGGAAAACGCGCCGTCCGCTGAAAGATGAAACGGATCGCCGGCAATCCGAGTTTTGCAAACCTTGACCAGATCCCGGGCGCCGCGAAGCATACATGGGGTCGTGCCGCAGACCTGGACATGGGCCTTTGAGCCGATTGGGGCCAATTGAAACATTGTGTAGAACGTCGCGATTTCAAGAACGCGGATGTGCGCCATACCTAACAGGTCAGCGACGACACGAATGGCCGGCTCCGTAATCCAGCCCCCGATCTGTTCCTGTGCGCGCCAGAGAACCGGGATGACGGCCGAGGCCTGCTTGCCGGGCGGATAATTGGCCATCGTTGCATTTGCCCACGCCAAATTCTCGGGCGTGAAAGCAAATTGCGCCGGTTGATCGGGATGTAAGCGGCGAACGGCCATGCGCGGCTCCCAGATGCGGCCTCCACAGCGGCTCGCCGTTTGTGGGCCACGTCGACACCCACACCCGCTCGCCGGCTATGGGCCCGAAATGCGGGGTCCGGCGTGTGGCTGATGCGCTGTGAAGCGACCGCCCGGCTCCGCGAGTGCGGAAAATCTTCCCCAACCCTCGAACCCCTTCGACGGTCCATGCTGTCAGTTACGGTGTTGGTGAATGCAAAGCAAGTGCGGATGGATCAGCGCGCCCACGGTTGCCCGCGCCGCGATGTCGCGAGCTGATTTGGTCCGGATTGCCTAGGCGTGGCAACGCCCTAAGAACACCGCCCCGGCCGGGAGCTGCGTGTTGCATTACGTCCAGTAGAGGAGCTTGTCGAAATCGCTGAACCAAGTGATCAGGAGTAAACTCAGAGCAATGGGGGCAAGGAAAAGCGATATCTGCGAGCCGACACGCAGGAAACCGGTCCAGAACACGGCCAGCAGCAGACCGAACAGCAAAATGATCCAACCGCCGTCGTCGGGGCCGCGGGCGGCCGCGAACATCAGACCAGCCAGGAATGCCGCTAGGCCGAGCACTACTGGGACTGCCGGCAGGTCGGCTTGCAGGGAGCCCATCGGCCAGCCATTACGGCGCGCAAAAAGCCGATAAGTTGAAAGCGACAACCCCCAGCCGAGCGCGGCGACCGCCAGCAAAAATCGTTCATCGATCATGTCCACACTCCCCCGCTGCAACTACGGATCGATCGGCCATCGCAAGTTGCAGCTCAATCCTAGAGCGTGGCCGCAGTGCGGTCCAGCCCAGGTTTTGGTTGTGGCAAATTCAGGTGATAGCGGCCAGACGCTCGTGCCGGCGCGGTTAAGGAAAGTTGGGATCGCGCGGCCACCGGCTTAATTCCAGCGGCTCTCGGAATCGCGCCGCCAAGCTTCATGCTGCGTGCGGCGGCGCTTGCCGCGCACGTTGACCAGGAAAAGGATGACCGCCCACACGAAGAACGTGAGGAAGATAAAGAGGTCGGATTGAATGTCGAACTCGATCATGGCGCGAGCCCGTCGTTGCGATTTCCCCTCTGGAATATCACAACGCACGTGGCGACGGTGGTCCGGATACGATTAGTGTGAATGAGTTGCTAACGGCCGATCACGTTTGCGCCACGCGCTGAGTTTTGAGGAGGTTGATAATTATGACTGCCGATCTGCGCCGTATCCGCGCCGTCGCCGCCAGCCTGCGCGGCATCCGCGAGCGTGTCAAAGAGCACGACGACGTCATCTATTGGGACACGACACCGTTTGACAATGCCATTGGACTGCTGGACGGCGCCATTGAAGACGCCGACTTTTCAAGCCATGCGATCAACGAAACACAATTCGGCGCCACCGACTATCTTGTTCACCTCGACAGCCTGATCGCGTTCCTGGAAATTTACGAGAAGGACGCGCAAGGCGGCGGGGTCTTAGCCTTTCTCCCGCGCCAACAGGGGTAACATCATGCGATCGTCTGCTCGGCTCTTTGTTTGAGAGCTCGATTCATGTCGTTGAAACCTTGCTCGGATGCACGCAGTATCCCGCCGAGAAATGGCACCAGAAGGCCGCCAAACGTTTCGCTATGTGAAAAGCGTGTTGCCCCGCCCGCCTCGCTCAGATCGAACATATGCGTTCCCGTAAACAGTCCTGGAATTGGCAAGCTGCCTTGCCAGTGAAACCGCTTTCCGGCGACAACATCTTTCACAATGGGATGGAAGGTTTGGGCAGAGCGGCCAGGGGGCTTGATCACGGCGATGAGGGGGCTGCCGACTTTTAGTTCGCCGGACAAACTCACGATGAACGGGTTCCACTCGTGATATCGCTTAAAGTCGGTAAGCAGCGACCAAACATGATCGCGCGGAGCCGCAATCTCAATCACTGTCTGGATCGAGGTTGCCATCTACCGATCGATTTCGCCGAAGACGATATCGAGCGAGCCGAGGATGGCGGAGACGTCGGCCAACATGTGGCCGCGGTTGATGTGATCCATCGCCGCCAGATGCGGAAAGCCCGGAGCGCGAATCTTGCAACGGTACGGCTTGTTCGAGCCGTCGGCGACGAGATAGACGCCGAATTCGCCTTTCGGCGCTTCGACGGCGGCGTACACCTCACCGGCCGGCACGTGGAAGCCTTCTGTATAGAGCTTGAAATGATGGATCAGCGCTTCCATTGAGCGCTTCATCTCACCACGTTTGGGAGCGGCGACTTTCTTGTTGGCCGTCATGACAGGACCGTGACCCTCGGCCCGCAGCTTGTCGCAGGCCTGCTTCATGATCTTCACGCTCTCGCGCATTTCAGCCATGCGGCAGAGATAGCGATCGTAGCAGTCGCCGTTCTTGCCAATCGGAATGTCGAAATCGAATTCGGAATAGCACTCGTAGGGTTGCGCCTTACGCAGGTCCCAGGCCGCGCCCGAACCGCGGACCATGACGCCGGAGAAACCCCAATTGAAGGCTTCGTCCAGTGACACCACGCCGATATCGACATTGCGTTGCTTGAAAATGCGGTTGTCGGTCAGAAGGCCGTCGATGTCGTCGAGCGTTTTCAGAAACGGATCGCACCAGTCGTGGATGTCATCGATCAGCTCGGGCGGCAGATCCTGATGGACGCCGCCGATGCGGAAATATTTGGCGTGCATGCGCGACCCTGACGCCCGCTCATAGAACGTCATCAGCTTTTCACGCTCTTCGAAGCCCCAGAGCGGCGGGGTCAGCGCCCCGACATCCATCGCTTGCGTCGTGACGTTCAGAAGATGCGACAGATGGCGACCGATTTCGGAGTAGAGCACGCGGATCAATTGTGCGCGGCGCGGAACTTCGATGCCGAGCAGTTTTTCGGCGGCGAGGCAAAAGGCGTGCTCCTGATTCATCGGCGCGACATAGTCGAGACGATCGAAGTAACCGATCGCCTGCGTGTAGGTCTTGGCCTCGATCAGCTTCTCGGTTCCACGATGCAGCAGGCCGACATGGGGATCGACGCGCTCCACGACTTCGCCATCGAGCTCAAGCACGAGGCGGAGAACGCCATGCGCCGCGGGATGCTGCGGGCCAAAATTGATGTTGAACTGGCGAATCTCTGTTTCGGCCATACGTTTACTCTTTGCCCGGCGACGATGCGATCATCGCAAAGAATTCAGCTTCAGTCAGCTTAACGGTTGCGTTGGCAAATGAGTATGCGTCAGGTTTCCTGTCGATGAAGATCTCGGTTGTGAGCCCCAGACCTGTGAGGTCGTCCAGTGACCCGGCGCTCACGCCGAAATAGCCGACCGAGGGTGCACTATAGAAGAGGTGCGACCCGCATACCCGGCAAAAAGAGCGTTCACCCCATTCGGATGACTTGTAGGTGGCGACATCCTCGCGCCCGCGCACGACCGGTTCGCCTGCCGCTTTGATCGATAGTCCGGGTCCACCACCCCAGTGCCGGCACATGCCGCAGTGGCAAGCGTCGATTTCAGCCTCTGCCGGCGTGAAAGTGAAACGAACGCTGCCACACAGGCAACGACCGCGGCGTTCGTGTTGCTGGCTCAAGCTCTCGCTCCTTGTTCGAACGTTACCGTTTTTCGACCGCCAAAATCTCGCCGACCCTCGCACGCTTTGCCTTTTCATTGACGCGAGCGACGAAACGCTCCCAGGGCACGATCATGCGTTCGTGGCGGCCTTCACCGATCTTTTCAAGCCCGTCATGCGCCACCACCTCAAACGCGATACGCCGCCCAGACACGCCCGTGCATGTCGCGTCCACAGTGACGATCTGACCGGGCACGGTGGCGGCAACATGCGACACGTCGATATGAATCCCGAGACTGCCCTCGCCAGCGTCAAGATGAGGTTCGAGCACTTTCATACAGGCCCATTCCATCAGCCCAACCATGAACCCGGTTGCGAATACGGTCGGCATCAACTGGAAATCGTGCGCTTCGGGATAAAGATGCGGCACCGTTTTATTCGCTGGAACTTTGTAGTCGAGGCGAGCCGTCGCGCCGGGCTGTAGGGTGTCCCTCATGATTGTGTCTCGCCCGTTCTGGCATCGTCGCCGGCACTGGCCGCCTCACCCAACCTGCCATTGGCAATGAGGCCGATGCTGACATTGTAGAACGACAGGATGAACTCGCCGCCTTCAGCCGTCCCGCATGCGAACTGCTTGGCGACCTTGGAAAACGGAAAACACCAGTCGCCGTTGTCGAACCTGATGCCGATTTCGTCACGCTCATGCACATCCCACGCGCCGCCGGCCGCCTTGATCACTGCTTCGCCCAGGTAGGAGCCAAGCACCGAAACGAGGCTCGATACGGCGTCGGCATCATCGAGGCGCCGGCGCTGGCGCTCGATGTATCCGTCGACCCAGGCAACCGATTCCGGTCCGTAGCCGAATTCGTGGCCCGCAATCGGGCCCAGTTCATGAAACACGAGTGCCGCGTTGCCGCGGATCATGGCGAGCCTTGGATCGTCCTCGGTCATGGGTACAGGGCCCTTAGCTGAACAAGCGTCAGGAGCGCGTGGCTTTCTCGTCGCCGGGAAGCACGTGGCTCATGCCTTCCCACGGGCTTTCAAAATCAAACGTGCGGAATTCCTGGGTGAGTTTTACGGGCTCATAAACAACGCGCTTTTTAGCGTCGTCGTAACGTACTTCGACGTAGCCGGTGAGCGGGAAGTCCTTGCGCAGGGGAAAGCCCTGGAAGCCATAATCGGTCAACAGGCGGCGCAAATCCGGGTGATCTGAGAAGAGAATGCCGTACATGTCGTAGGCTTCGCGCTCAAACCAATTGGCGGCGGCAAAGATGTCGACCGCGCTGGCGACCGGTGACACGTCATCCGTTGATAGCTTGACGCGAAGGCGTTGATTGAGACGCGGCGACAACAGGTGATAGACGACCTCGAAGCGCTCCGGGCGCTCGGGATAATCGACGCCGCAGATGTCGATCAGAACCTCGAAGCGGCAACGGGCGTCGTCGCGCAGAAAGCCGAGGACGCGCGCGATCTCGCCGCGCTCCACCGTCACGGTCAATTCGCCGTAGTGGACGGCGATGCCGCGGACGGCCGTGCCGAGCTTCATCTCGACGTAGTTGCCGAACTCCTTGAGAATTTCGCTCATGTCACCGCTCAATCGTGCCGGTCCGACGGATCTTCCGCTGCAAAAGCAGCACGCCGTAAACGAGAGCTTCTGCCGTCGGCGGGCAGCCTGGTACATAGACGTCAACGGGCACGATGCGGTCGCAGCCGCGCACGACGGCGTAGGAGTAATGGTAATAGCCGCCGCCATTGGCACATGACCCCATTGAGATCACGTAGCGCGGCTCCGGCATCTGGTCGTAGACCTTGCGCAAGGCGGGGGCCATTTTGTTGGTCAGCGTACCGGCGACGATCATGACGTCCGACTGGCGCGGCGAGGCGCGCGGGGCAAAGCCGAAGCGCTCCAGATCGTAGCGCGGCATTGAGGCCTGCATCATCTCGACCGCGCAGCAGGCGAGCCCGAACGTCATCCACATCAGCGAGCCGGTACGGGCCCAATTGATCAGGTCATCTGTCGATGTGACGAGAAAGCCCTTGTCGGCCAGCTCATTCGAAATGGCGGTGAAGCTCGGGTCGCCGGGCTTGATCAGACCGGGTCCGCCGAGGCCGTCTTTGGCGGTCTCGTAAGCCAGCCGTTCCTGATAATCGGGCGGTACGATCAATCCCATTCCAGCGCTCCCTTGCGCCACTCGTAAATGAAGCCGACGGTGAGCACGCCGAGGAACAGCATCATCGACCAGAAGCCGTAAACGCCGAGGTCTTTGAATACAACCGCCCAGGGGAACAGGAAGGCCACTTCCAGGTCGAAAATAATGAACAGGATGGCGACTAGGTAGAAGCGCACGTCGAACTTCATGCGCGCATCGTCGAAGGCATTGAACCCACATTCATAGGCCGAAACCTTTTCGGGGTCGGGGTTCTTCACCGCCACCAGGAAAGGGGCCAGCATCAGGATGCCCATGAAGGCCAGCGAGACGCCAATGAAAACGGCGAGCGGCAGATAGTCGGTGAGGAGTTGATCCACCGGGTTCTCCTGTGGTGCGGCGTGGCGCATGCGGCACTCGCATCACGTCCGCCGTTTGTTAACCCACTGCATCGATGGGCGCAACCCGACCGCACCATATGCCCCACGCGGCACCTCAGGCGGCGGGTATGACCGGGCCAAGGCGCCAAGGGTGCCCGCGGCAAGCCGCGCCCCCTCGAAGCTTGCCCGAGCGCAGCGAGGATCAGCAAGCGTGAGAAAAAGCCAACCCGGCCCGAAGGGCCAAGGCGCCAAGGGTGCCCGCGGCAAGCCGCGCCCCTCGGAGCTTGCCCGTGCGCAGCGAGGATCAGCAAGCGTGAGAGAAAAAATGGCGCGAGAGACGGGACTTGAACCCGCGGCCTCCGCCGTGACAGGGCGGCGCTCTAACCAACTGAGCTACTCCCGCAAAACCGGTCGATCGCGCCAGCAATTTGGCTCGCGCGTGTCACGAGGCGTTCACTACGAGTTCGGGCCCTTGAAGTCAAGCGCGCTGGATGGTGTTGCGGCCTGACTTCGGGGCCCGGAACTGTGCTGGCTACTGCTCCTGAATACACTCGCTTAAGGCCTACCCGTTATCCTGCACGACGGGGTTACGAGGGGCGGGCGGCCCATGCGGTCGAGTACGGGGTTGTATGTCAGCAAACTGGATCACGTCCGCGCCGCGGCCGCGTTCCTGGTCTATTGCTGGCACTTCGTGCATGTGCAGGTACCCTTCGATACGGTACCTGTTTTTGCGCCGCTCTCGCTGTTCGAAGAGGGTCATATCGGCGTCGCGCTGTTCATGACGCTGTCAGGATATCTGTTCGCCAAAATTGTCGACGGGCGGCGGCTCGACCTTGCGCGGTTCTATTGCAACCGCCTGCTCCGCCTCGCGCCGCTGCTGGCCGTCGTGCTCAGCTATTGGGCGCTGCGAGGCGACATGGGACTGCAAAGCTTCCTGGAAGGATTTTTTCTTCCCGCTTGGCACGGGGGCGCGTGGTCCGTGGCGGTGGAATTGCATTTCTACGCCCTCTTCCCGGCCATACTCTGGCTGCAGCGGGGCAATCGGATCGGCGCCCTCGTTGCCTTGTTCATGGCATCCATACTGATGCGTTTTGGGGTCTGGGCAGCCACCGGCAGCGTGCAGGCCTTCAGCTATTGGACCATCGGCGGCTGTATCGACCTCTTCCTGGGCGGGATGCTGTGGCATGAACTCAGCAAGCTCGCGGCGGTCCGACGTCGTGCAGGCGCCCTGTGTGTGACCGGACTGTTGTTGATTATCCCCGCGTGGCATGCGTTCAATTTGGCAGGCGGCTTTGCCGGCACAGCGCACTCGCCGCTCTGGATCATCATCCCGACGCTGCAGGGTCTCATTTTCGGAGCCGTCATCGTCGGCTACGAATATTCTCACGTCTCGCTGCCAAACTACGCCGATCGTGCCTTAGGGAAAATCGGCGAAGTTTCCTATTCCATCTATCTGCTTCATTTCGTGTTCTACCCGACGATCGTGAAGCAACTCGCAGCGGCAGGGTTCGATATGTCGACTTTCCCAGTGGCGCTGACTTTCGCGGCGCTCACGTTCCCGATCATCGTCGGCATTGCGATGCTTTCGTACCGCTTCATCGAGCAGCCGTTCCTGAAACTGCGCGGCAGCTACGAGCGCCGCACTTATCCGGCTATGCCCGCTGCTGCCTTTACATCCGGCGCATGAAGTCGCGCTTGCCGATTTCGAGGCCGTTATGGCGCAGGATCGCGTAGGCGGTCGCGCAGTGAAAATAGAAGTTCGGCAGCGCAAAATGCAGGAGATAGTCGCGGCCGGTAAAGTTCATTTCGTTCGGGCCAACCTTGATCGTGATCTGGCGTTCGTCGGACCCGTCCATCTGCTCGGGCTTGACACTGGCGAGCAGCGCCAGGGTTCGCGCAATGCGAGCCTTCAAATCCTCGAACGTCAATTCGCCGTCCGCTTCTGCGGCGACCTCGATGTTAGCCAGCCGCTGCACGGAAAGATTGGCAAACTTGCAGCTCTCTTGGACCTGCCGCTTGAAATTGAACATGTCGGGATAGAGCCGCGCCGACAGCAGCGTCTCCGGCGCGATCTTTTTTGCCGCCGCATAGCTGGCTGCCTTGTCGAGAATTCCGTCGAGCGCATGCAAGTGCTTTTGAAACGACGGAACGGCGATCGTGTACATCGATACGGACATGCGGTTCTCCAGGTCAGCGCGAACGAATGGCGACACACGGTCACCGGTTTACCCGCCCTACGGCGCGCTCGCCAGTGTCGAGATCGAGATGGTTGAGTCTGAAGATGAGCCCCAACAGGACGCTGCCTCCGCGTGGGAGTTTTTCGTGGCGCTTTGGGGATAAATTAGAGTGAGATGGTGGGCGGTGAGAGGGTCGAACTCCCGACATCTTCGGTGTAAACGAAGCGCTCTACCACTGAGCTAACCGCCCGGACGTCTCAGCAACCGTGCAGCCGCAGATGGCGGCTGCACGTCGTCTGATCAATTCAATGCGTCCTTGAGGCCTTTAGCGGGCGTGAACTTTGCGACCTTCGAAGCCGGAATCTTGATGGTGGCGCCCGTCGACGGGTTGCGGCCTTCACGCTCTTTGCGCGCCGATACCTTGAACGTACCGAAATCGGGAAGACGGACTTCCGAGCCACCCGCCAGGGTCGAACGGATGTGACCGACGACAGCATCGACGACCGCGGTCGCCTTTTCCTTTGTCAATTCGCAATCGCGCGAAATGGTATCGATCAAATCTTTCTTGCTCATGGGTCACGTCCTTGAAGTGTTGGTGGATCGAAGTTTTGGTGAATTCATGAATGCGGCGATCGCGGTCAGCGGAGAAAAGCGCATCACGTCGCGTTATTTCGCGAAGGCACAAAGCGCTGAAACTGCTAGAGCGTCAAGCGGAAAAACCGCTGTTTTTCGCCCCAAAACGGCTTCAATTTAACCGGTAGGACGCACACTCCGGAGCCGAACACATTGAAAAGAAAGACCCCGCGGCATGGTTGGCCGCAGGGTCCTTCATCAGGCAATTTATCACAGGTCCTACCGTGACGCACTCAGTGGGCAGTGACCCGCGCACTGGCTGCGGCTTCGGCAATCTCGGCCGCGGCTTCCGCCGCGACGTCGTCCCAGGTGATCGCTTCAGGCTGGCGCACAAGTGCAACTTTCAGCACGTCTTCCATGCGCGAGGCGGGCACGATCTCAAGCTTCTTTTTCACTTCCTCGGGGATATCCGCCAAGTCCTTGACGTTCTCCTCGGGGATGCAGACCGTCTTGATGCCGCCGCGCAGTGCGGCCAGCAGCTTTTCTTTCAGGCCGCCGATCGGAAGCACACGACCCCTCAGCGTGATCTCACCCGTCATCGCCACGTCCTTGCGAACCGGGATACCGGTGAGGATCGAGATGATAGCGGTCGCCATGGCGACGCCCGCCGAGGGACCATCCTTGGGCGTCGCACCTTCCGGCACGTGCACGTGGATATCCTTCTTCTCAAATAGCGACGGACGAATGCCGAAGTCGACGGAGCGCGAACGAACATACGCATTCGCCGCCGAGATCGATTCCTTCATGACGTCACGCAGATTGCCAGTCACCGTCATCTTGCCCTTGCCGGGCATGAGGACTCCTTCGATCGTCAGCAACTCGCCGCCGACTTCGGTCCAGGCAAGGCCGGTCACGATGCCGATCTGATCTTCCAGTTCCGCTTCGCCATAGCGGTGCTTGGGAACGCCGAGATAGTCGCCCACATTCGATGCCGTGACGTGGACCGTCTTGCGGTCCGTCGTCAGGATTTCTTTTACAGCCTTGCGGGCGAGTTTGGCCATCTCGCGTTCCAGCGAGCGGACGCCAGCTTCGCGCGTGTAACGACGAATGACTTCCATGATCGCGGCGTCGTCGACCGACCATTCACCCGGCTCCAAACCATGAGCGCTGGCCTGCTCGGCGAGCAAGTGACGCTTGGCGATCTGGACCTTCTCGTCCTCGGTGTACCCGGCAAGCCGGATAATTTCCATTCGGTCGAGAAGAGCCGGCGGAATGTTGAGCGTGTTCGCCGTCGTCACGAACATCACACTCGAAAGGTCGTAGTCGACCTCGAGGTAATGATCGTTGAACGAGGAGTTCTGCTCAGGGTCGAGAACTTCAAGAAGGGCGGCTGCGGGATCGCCGCGGAAATCCTGTCCCATCTTGTCGATCTCATCGAGCAAGAAAAGCGGGTTGGTCCGCTTCGCCTTCTTCATCGATTGGATGACCTTGCCGGGCATCGAACCGATGTAGGTGCGGCGATGGCCGCGGATTTCCGCTTCGTCGCGCACGCCACCCAGCGACATGCGCACGAACTCGCGGCCGGTCGCATTCGCGATCGACTTGCCCAGCGAAGTCTTGCCGACGCCGGGCGGGCCGACCAGGCACAGGATGGGGCCTTTCAGCTTATTCGTGCGCGCCTGGACGGCGAGATATTCCAGGATGCGCTCCTTGACCTTTTCGAGCCCATAATGCTCCGCGTCGAGAACCTGCTGGGCTTCGTCGAGATCTTTCTTAACCTTGCCCTTGATGCCCCAAGGGATCGAAAGCAGCCATTCGAGGTAGTTGCGCACCACCGTCGCCTCGGCCGACATCGGGCTCATTTGCTTGAGCTTCTTTAACTCGGCTAGCGCCTTGTCCTTGGCTTCCTTCGACAGTTTGGTGTTCTCAATTTTCTCCTCGAACTCGGAGATATCGTCGCGCTCGTCGTTGTCGCCGAGTTCTTTCTGAATGGCCTTCATCTGCTCATTCAAATAGTACTCGCGCTGCGTCTTCTCCATTTGCCGCTTCACACGAGAACGAATCCGCTTCTCGACTTGGAGAACGGAAATCTCGCTCTCCATGAGCGTATAAACCTTCTCAAGCCGCTCCGAGATCGTCATCGTTTCAAGGATGTCTTGCTTGTCGGCGATCTTGATCGCGAGATGCGAAGCGATCGTATCGGCGAGCTTGGAATAGTCCTCGATCTGCGCGACGGTGCCGAGCACTTCCGGCGAGATTTTCTTGTTGAGCTTCACATAGCTCTCGAACTGCGACACGGCCGAGCGGGCCAGCGCTTCGATCTCGTCCTTGGCGCCTTCAACTTCCGGGATCTTCTCTACTTCAGCTTCGAAGAAATCGGGGTTGTCGGAGTATCGAACGATCTTGGCGCGCGCCACGCCTTCGACCAAAACCTTCACGGTTCCGTCGGGCAGCTTCAGCAATTGCAGCACGGACGCCAGCGTACCGGTCTCGTAAATGGCATCGGTGGCGGGGTCGTCATCGCCGGCGTTCTTCTGCGCCGCCAGCAAAATGTGCTTGTCGGCATTCATGACTTCGCCGAGGGCGTTGATCGATTTCTCGCGCCCAACGAACAGCGGCACAATCATGTACGGAAACACCACGATGTCGCGCAGGGGGAGGACCGGATAAAGCGTCTTACCGCCTGCCTTTTCGCGTGCCGTCTTGTCTTCGCTCATGGCTTTACCTTTGACTGGAGTTGAACCAGCTTACGCTAATTCTCCCCACATGGCTTGGTGCTCTGGAAGCCTCGTAGTCCGATGGCATGTCCCCATTGAGGCGGATGGCCACCGACCGGTCCAGAACTGGCTACTACGCCAGACGTTCAGCCCCCCCCCGGAAGGGAGTTCGCGAGCGTCGAGTCGGGCGCGGCCCGGAGTGAACATTTGGGGATCGCGGCGCCAGGATCAAGATGGGACGCAGCCGCCCCGGTCCCTTATGCACCACTGTGACATCGACGGCGTCGAGACCCGCAGCCGGCCGGCCGCGAGCCCGCGCCCGTTGATTACGACGCCGTGCCTTTTTCTTCGGCCCGTTCCGAGTAGATGCGCAACGGCCGGGCACCACCCTCGACGACCTCCGGGCTGATGACGATCTCTTCGACGCCCTTCATGGCCGGCAGGTCGAACATGGTATCGAGCAGGATGGCTTCCATAATGGAGCGCAGCCCGCGGGCACCCGTCTTGCGCTCGATGGCGCGCCGCGAAATCGCTTTCAAAGCCTCGATGGTGATCGAAAGCTTCACGTCCTCCATTTCGAAGAGACGCTGATACTGCTTGACGAGCGCATTCTTGGGCTCCGTCAAAATTTGTACGAGGGCCGTCTCATCGAGGTCCTCGAGAGTGGCAATGACCGGCAAGCGGCCGATGAACTCCGGAATAAGTCCGAACTTCAACAGATCTTCAGGCTCGACCTGACGCAGCACTTCGCCGGTGCGGCGCTCGTCAGGTCCCGTGACCTTGGCACCGAAGCCGATCGACGTGCCGCGACCGCGACCGGAGATGATCTTCTCAAGGCCGGCAAACGCGCCACCGCAGATGAAGAGAATGTTTGAGGTGTCGACCTGCAGAAATTCCTGCTGAGGATGTTTGCGGCCGCCCTGCGGGGGAACCGAGGCGACCGTTCCCTCCATGATCTTCAAAAGGGCCTGCTGCACGCCTTCGCCCGAGACATCGCGCGTGATCGAAGGATTGTCGGATTTACGCGAGATCTTGTCGATTTCGTCGATGTAAACAATGCCGCGCTGTGCCCGCTCGACGTTGTAGTCGGCGTTTTGCAACAGCTTGAGAATGATGTTCTCGACGTCCTCACCGACATAACCTGCTTCCGTCAGCGTGGTGGCGTCGGCCATCGTGAACGGTACGTCGAGAATACGCGCCAGTGTCTGGGCGAGGAGGGTCTTGCCGCAGCCCGTCGGGCCAACGAGCAAGATGTTCGACTTTGCCAGTTCAACGTCGTTGTTTTTAGCTGCGTGGCTCAAGCGCTTATAATGATTGTGGACGGCAACCGATAACACGCGCTTGGCGTGGAACTGGCCGATCACATAGCTGTCGAGAACCGTGCAAATCTCCTGCGGTGTCGGCACACCGTCACGAGATTTGACCAGAGTATTCTTATTTTCCTCGCGGATGATGTCCATGCACAGCTCAACGCATTCATCGCAGATGAACACGGTGGGGCCGGCAATCAGCTTTCTTACCTCGTGCTGGCTCTTGCCGCAGAAGGAGCAGTAGAGAGTGTTTTTCTCTTGAGCCATCGCGTCTCTCGCACCCGTTTGCCGGGACTGAAACCGGCGGGCGCACAGTCGCCCCGACGGTGTAGAATTAAGAACCCGAGGTTTGCGAACCGATCCAACCTGGAATCTCCAGGGCAATCACAGCACGCTATCGCTCGCCAGATCAAGAATGGATTAACATGGGGCGCGGGTCGATCCGAGCGTATCCGCCCCATTACCACATAGTTTTCAGCTTACCCGAAGACTGAAGGTTATCTTAAGGCTACCGTCCGAAGCGGTGACAAATCGCACCACCCTCCGTCCGGCGCCATGGCACGGGATTTTGCCCTCTTTTGAGGCGCTTCAGCCGCTCAAGTTCGCGCGCGCTTAAGGCGCCGGTATCGTAAGAAGAAACGGGTGGTTGGCGCGGCCGTTCCGATGCAACTTGAGTTTTGCTGTGAACAAGCCTGCCGGATCAAGTCAGCTTGATCTCGCCGAGCTTACCTTCGACTTCTTCCCGGCTGTTCAAAACCTTGTCCACAATACCGAATTCCTTGGCCTGATCCGCGGTCATGAAGTAGTCGCGGTCCAATGTTTTCTCAATGTTTTCATACGGCTGTCCGGTGTGCTTGACGTATACTTCGTTCAAGCGACGCTTCATTTTGATGATATCTTCAGCATGCCGCTCAATATCAGACGCCTGGCCCGAGAACCCGCCTGACGGTTGATGAACCATGATGCGCGCGTTCGGCAGGGCGAAACGCATGTCCTTATGGCCGGCACAGAGCAGAAGTGAACCCATGGACGCCGCCTGACCGATGCACAACGTCGCGACCGCCGGCTTGATGAATTGCATGGTGTCATAAATGGCCATTCCCGAGGTCACCACGCCGCCGGGAGAATTAATGTACATCGAGATTTCCTTCTTGGGGTTCTCCAACTCCAGGAAGAGAAGCTGCATGCAGATCGACGAGGCCATTTGATCCTCGACTGGGCCCGTCACAAAGATAATCCGCTCTTTGAGAAGTCGCGACGGCAGGTCGTAGCCGCGCTCGCCGCGCGCGGTCTGCTCCACGACCATCGGCCAAAAGGTGTTGGTCAGCGTAGCGATAGGATCGCGCATCGGATCGTGCTCCTCGTTGAAAGCGACTGTTGCGGCGGGATGACGGCGGCAATCTTAGCCGCACGCCGCTCGTATCATATGGGGACGGCACCCCCGTCAGCAAAGCCGCCGGACGAAACCAGAAACACTCCCTGGAATCGTGGCCGCCATGCAAAGCATTCCGCCATCTGCTCTTGGACCGCAAGAAGTCTTTGGCGAGCCGGCCGCCCGGCTTGATTTCATCAGGCCTCGGTCGCGGCCTTGACTTGCTCGAAGAGTTCTTCGCGACTGACCTTTTTCTCGGACACTTTGGCCTTGCCGACGATCAGATCGACAACCTTGTCCTCGAAGATCGGCGCGCGCAATTCCTGCAAAGCACCCGGCGTTTTCTCGAAGTATTCGTAGACGAACTTTTCCTGGCCGGGGTAACGGCGCGCCTGCTCCATGAGCGCGAGCCGCAATTCGTCCTGCGTGACTTCGACAAGGTTCTTGGCGCCGATCTCGCCGACGACGAGGCCCAGGCGCACGCGGCGCTCGGCAATCGTCTGGTATTCGGCCCGGAGCTCTTCGTCTGATTTACCGGCATCGGCGGAATTCTCGCCCTGACCCTGCTGCTTGCTGGCTTCGACCTGCTTCCAGATGCCCTCGAATTCGCGATCGACCAACGATTTTGGCAGTTCGAACGTATGCAACTGCTCCAGCTTGTCGAGCAGTTCACGCTTCATCTTGACCCGAGCTGCCTTGTCGAACTCGCCCTGAATCTGCTTGCGCACAAGGTCCTTGAGATTGTCGGCATTCTCGGCACCAAACGCCTTGGCGATCTCATCGTCGAGGGTGGCTTCAACGGGCTTCTCGACTAGCGTCACCGCAATGTTGAAGACGGCGTCCTTGCCGGCCAGAGCTTCGACCGAGTAGTCGTCGGGAAAGCGGCAAGCGACATCCTTGATATCGCCATTGCCCATGCCGACGATGCCATCTTCGAACCCAGGGATGAAGCCGGCATTGCCCAAAACGAGGCTCAGCCCTTCGCCGGCCCCACCTTCGAAGGCTGCCCCGTTAATCGTACCCTTGTAGGTAATCGTGACGCGGTCGCCGGTTTCGGCCTTGCGCTCGGGATCGGCTTCAAAGCTCCCGGCGCGCTTCAAAAGGTCGTCGATCGACTTCTGCATCGTGGCGTCATCGACGTCGGCCGACAAGCGCTCTAATTCGATGGTGTGAAGATCAGCAAGTGTGATATCGGGGACGACTTCAAAGGTCATCTGATAGGCGAGATCCTTCTTGCCCTCGATGACTTGATTGATCTCATCCTGATCTTCTGAAAACGAGATATTGGGCATCTGCGCCGGGCGCTCCTTGCGCTCCCGGATCGCCTTCTCGCTGGTGTCGCGAATCGTGTCTTGCAGCACCTCGGTCATCAGCGAGCGGCCATACACCTTCTTAATGTGGGCAACCGGAACCTTGCCCTTGCGAAAGCCTTTGATCTGAACGTTGCCTTTAACCTGATCGAGGCGCGAGGCGAGGCGCTCTTCGATTTCGGATTGAGCCACCAGAACCTTGAGGGTCCGCTTCAAGCCATCCGCGCTGGCCTCGATAATCTGCATCGTCGTTGTTGCCTTTTTCAGCTCGTGTTGTCGTCGCGCCCGGCCGTGCGCATCGGCATTCGGCCATCGATCAAGAAACTATCCGTCGCCAACCGCCTTGGGGCGCCGATGACTGGTGCGGGCGGAGGGACTTGAACCCCCACGGCCAAGGCCACCAGAACCTAAATCTGGCGTGTCTACCAATTCCACCACGCCCGCCCGGAGCAAGCTCGTCCGCCAGCTTGGATGACCAGGCGGAAGAAATTGCCGTCCGGACGGCTCCATCACACGCGGTGAGGCGGCGGCGTCGCATCCGGACAGGCGGCACATATAGGCAGCATGGGGGGGAAGATCAATTGCGATCTCAGCCCCTCGCCGGCCATGCAACGACAAAGCGGGGCAAGCCCCGTGTTAAGGGCTGCCCCGCTTAACTAAAAGAGCGAACCTGCGACCTACTTGTAAGGCGCGTAGGCTTGGCCAGCATCGCCGAAGTGATAGCGCAGGCCCAGTTTGACCTCATGGGCAGCAATGTCGTCGATCTTAACCGCCGGGTTGGTGAAACCCGCCGTATCGACGCGACCCGACTGGGCCGAGCCCATATCGATATAACGATAGCCGACATCGAGGATGGCACGATCGGAAATCTGATAGCCGACGCCGGCCATCAACGACCAAGCGAAGGACACATCGCGGTCGCCCTCAATGCGATTCGTGAGGGCTGGATTGCCGCTGAAATAGACCTCCTCGACGTCATGCACCGCAAGCCCGATGCCGGCACCGATGTAGGGGACGAAGCGGTTGTAGTTACCAAGATCCTTATAGATGTTCAGCATCAGCGTGTAGGTCTGGATGCTGGTGTGCAGCGGATCGTCGAGTGGGATTCCGGGACCGCCCGGCTCAGGACCGCCGACCGGCGGGCCGGGATCGTAGAGACCAGGTTCGCCTTCGAGTTCGCGATCGCCACGGTAACCGAGCGTGATTTCACCGCGAAAGCCGCGCGAACCCGAGCCGCAGCCGAGGCCGCCTTCGGCGAGCCAAGTGTTGTCAAGGCTGACATTGGAGACAGCATCGGTGACAAACGTGGACGTGATTTCGTCACCGGTGACGACGTTGTCGCCGTTGCCGTTGTCGGTGAAAACACCATTGTTCACAGGCCATTTGACGTCCGGGTCCTGCGAAGCCGAATAGCCGAAATCGCCGCGGACATAGCAGGGGCCAACGGCGGGCGAGGCATAAGCCGGCGCGTAGTTATCCTTGATCGAGGCGCCAAAATCGGCGGCGAACGCTTGCGTTGTTGCGGTCAATGCGAGCGCCAGCGCGGCGGTGGCCACATGAGCCTTCAGCACAGTCGTCATCATGTTCAAACCTTCTCAAACGGCGCCCGTCCGTTCCGCGCCGTGTATTCCTGAGAAGGACAATGCTCTACGCCCGGTTAAACGTGGGTTAAGGAGCGTCCCGATCCGGGACACGGGTGACCGAAGCAGAGTTGCACTTCACGCCGGCGGGGTATCGGGGACGCCATGGGCGGTGGCGGGGGCGGTTTTGCGCCGCTGCAGGCGGCTCGCCAGCACGTAGAACAAGGGGGTGAAAACAAGTCCGAACAGCGTGACGCCGATCATCCCGGAAAACACCGCCGTTCCCAGCGATTGACGCATTTCCGCGCCGGCACCGGAGGCGAACACGAGCGGGACAACACCGAGGATGAATGCGAGTGACGTCATGATGATCGGGCGCAATCGGGTGCGTGCGGCCTCGATTGCGGCTTCATAGCGGTCTTTGCCCTCATCTTCGCCTTGCTTGGCGAACTCCACGATAAGGATTGCGTTCTTGGCCGCAAGGCCGACCAAGACGATCAGTCCGACCTCGACCAGAATATTGCGATCGAAACCCCGCAAGCTGACGCCGGTCATCGCTGCGAGAATGCACATCGGCACGATGAGAATAACCGCCAGCGGCAAAAGCCAGCTTTCGTAGAGCGCCGACAGAAGCAGAAACACAAACACGACCGCCAGCACAAACGCGATCGCCGCTGTATTGCCACTCAGCTTTTCCTGCAATGCGATTTCGGTCCATTCGAACCCGAAGCCGGACGGCAGCTTGGTGTCGGCGATCTCTTCGATGGCGGCGATGCCCTGCCCGGTCGAGAAGCCGGGCTTCATGGCTGCCTGCAATTCGGCTGCGGGATAGAGATTATAGCGCGGCACGCGGTAGGCGTCCGTCGTGTTCTGGAACGTCGCAACCGCACCCAGAGGCACCATGCCGCCCTCGGAATTACGCGTCCTCAAGTTCTGCACGTCGCGCACGGTGAGACGGAACGGATTGTCGGCCTGGGCGGTAACACGGAAGGTGCGGCCGAGCAGATTGAAGTCGTTCACATACGACGAGCCCATGTAAATCGACAGCGTCTCAAAGACGTTGCTGATTGGCACGCCGAGCTGTTCGGCCTTGACGCGATCGATATCGGCGAAAATCTGCGGCGTGCGCGTGTTGTAGAGCGTAAACGCCTGCGCGAATTCCGGCCGCTGATTGGCCGCGGCCATGGCCGTGTACGTGGCGACCTCGAGCGCTTGCAGCCCGCGACCTGCCTTGTCCTGGACGTAGCCCTTGATGCCGCCGCCGGTGCCAATGCCTGGAACGGAGGGTGGCTCGATGACGATGACGAACGCCTCGCGCAGTTTTTGCATTTCCTTGCGGATATCGCCGATGATGCCGTCCTTCGTCAGACCGGCGGCGCGACGGTCTTCGAATGAATTGACGCGAACGAAGATCACGCCGGCATTGGGCGCGTTGGTGAACGTGGCGCCATCGAGACCGACGAATTGGACGGTGGCGTAGATGCCAGGGCGCGCTCGGATGAGATCGCTCGCCTTGCGGACCACTGCGTCGGTGCGGTCGAGCGTTGCACCGGGCGGCAGCTGGAAAGCGACGATGAAGTACGTGCGGTCGAGCTGCGGAATAAGACCGGTCGGTGTCACCTCGAGGCGCCAAACGGTCAAGCCGAGCAAGCCGGCAAAGACGATCAGCATCACTAGCGTACGGCGGATCAGCTTGCCAGTCAGCCAGGCGTAGCCATTTGCGAAACGGTCAAACAACCGGTTGAAGCCATTAAAAAAAATGCGAACGGGTGCACCGAGTGTGTGCAGCAGGCCGCGGCTCTCCTGGTGCTCTTGATGCGGTTTCAAGAGCAAGGCGGCGAGGGCCGGAGACAGCGTCAGCGAGACGAAGGCGGAGATGGCCGTGGCAGCGGCGATGGTGATACCGAACTGCTTGTAGAAGGAGCCCTGCAGCCCGGTGATGAAAGCTGTCGGCACGAACACGGCGATGAGGACCAGACTGATCGCGAGGATCGCGCTGCCGACTTCGTCCATCGTTGCGTGCGCGGCTTCGCGTGGCTGCATGCCTTCCCTGAGGCGCCTCTCGACGTTTTCTACGACGACGATCGCATCGTCGACCACGATGCCGATGGCGAGCACGAGGCCGAACAGCGACAGGGTATTGAACGTAATACCGACGGCCGACATGAAGGCGAAAGTGCCGATGAGCGAGACGGGGATCGCCACGATCGGAATGATCGCCGCGCGCCAGGTTTGCAGGAACAGGATCACGACGAGAACGACGAGGGCCACCGCCTCGAACAGCGTCGAGATCACGGCCTCGACGGAGGAGCGGATGAAGTCGGTCGGGTTGTACGCAATAGTGTAGGCGACGCCGGGCGGAAAATCCTTGGCAAGCCGGTCCATCGTCGCCTTGATCTCGTCGGCGGTACTGAGAGCATTGGAGCCGGGTCGTTGATAGATGCCGATGCCGGTCGCGAACTGATTGTTCAGGTAAGCGTTGACGAGATAATCCTGAGCGCCGAGTTCGACGCGCGCCACGTCGCGCAGCCGCGTCACGGAGGCATCCGGCTCGGCGCGTACGACGATTTCTTCGAACTGGGACACGTCAGTCAGACGGCCAAGGGTCGTGACGGAAAGCTGGAACGCGCCATCGGAGGCCGCGGGGGGTTGATTGACGGCACCGGCGGCTACCTGGAGGTTTGACGCTCGCAAGGCTGCAACAACGTCACCGGCGGTCAAATTGCGCGAAGCAAGTTTGTCCGGGTCGAGCCAGACGCGCATGGAAAAATCGCGGGCGCCGAAGACGTTGACGTTGCCGACGCCATCGACGCGGGTCAGCACGTCCTTGACGTTCAATGTCGCGTAGTTGGAAATGTACTGCTGGTCGCGCGAACCGTCGGGCGAGATCATATGCACGACCATCATCAGGTCGGGCGAGGCTTTGCGCACCGTGACGCCGACACGGCGCACGTCTTCCGGCAGTCGCGGCTCGGCGACCGCGACGCGGTTCTGCACAAGCACCTGGGCCATGTCGATGTTGGTGCCCGGCTTGAAGACGACGTTGATCGAAAGCTGGCCGTCACCGGTCGATTGCGAGGCGACGTAGAGCATGTCGTCGACGCCGTTGATCTCCTGCTCGAGCGGCGTCGCAACGGTCTCGGACACGACCTTGGCCGACGCGCCCGGATAAACGGCGCGCACGTTGACGGTCGGCGGTGCGATTTCGGGGTACTCGGCAACCGGCAACCGCATCTGCGCAATGGCGCCGACGATGACGATCAGGATGGACAGCACGGCGGCAAAGATCGGCCGGTCGATGAAGAAGTGCGGAAAGCGCATCTGAATTCGTCCTCGCCGGCGTCAGCCTGGCCGTCATGGCAGGGGCCAATTTTTTTGAAAAGCCGCCCGGCTAGTTGGTGACCATTTCAATCTTACCGTCCTGCGGCGTCACCTTCACGCCCGGCCGGACCATCGGATTGGCAATGCCATCGATCACGATGCGATCGTCGGCGGTGATCCCGCTCATGATGACCCTGAGGCCGCCTTCGATCGCGCCGAGGACGACGGGCTTGGGCTTGACGACCCCATCGTCGCCGACCGTGAATACGATCTTGCGCGCCTGATCGGACACGATGGCTGCGTCGGGAACAAGCAGCGCATCGATGTCGCCGCCGAACAGCTGTAATCGGGCGAACAGTCCCGGCTGGAGCAAGCCGCTCTTGTTCTCGACGATCGCGCGGCCGCGAATCGTGCCCGATCGGGCATTGAGCGCATTGTCGACGAAATCCATCTTGCCGGTATGGGTAAATACTTTTTCGTCCGACAGTCTGATGCGAACCGGATTGCTGGTGACGCGCGAGGATTCGCGCTGACCGGCCTCGGCCATGCGCGTGTAGCGCAGATAGTCCAGTTCGGAGACTTCAAAAATGAAGTGGATCGGATTCGTCGTCACGATGGTTGAGAGAAGCGTCGTCGATCCCGAGCCACCGGTCACGAGATTTCCAGCGTCGACCTTGCGGTCGGAAATGCGGCCATCAATCGGTGCTGTGACGCGAGTCCAGTCCAGATTGAGTTCGGCATTTCGGGTGGCGGCTTGTGCGGCTTGCAGAGAAGCACGGGCGACCGAGAGATTGGCCGCGCGCTGGTCGAAGTCACGCTCCGTCACGGCGCCGGAGCGAAGCAACGGACGGGCGCGCTCGACTTCGGTCGATGCGAGTTCGACTTGCGCGGTGGCGCGGGCAATTTCGGCTTTCGCGCTTTCGACGGCCAGTTCAAACGGGCGCGGGTCGATGGTGAACAACAAGTCGCCGGCCTTGACCATTTGACCGTCTTTGAAATTGATCTTGTCGATGAAGCCGGAAACGCGGGGGCGAACTTCCACGTTTTGAACGGCCTGGAAGCGGCCCGAGTACTCGTCCCAATTCGTGATCCGCTTGGCCAGAGGCTTGGCAATCGTCACGGCTGGCGGGGGCGGACCGGCTGTCGGAGGTGCATCGGCCGCCATGACGACACTCGCTGACACCATCACAAGGGTCGTCACGATCCCAAGCGAAAAACGCCTAAGAAGGTTTGAGCACTGATAAAACATGAAATTCTCCGTTGCGTGGCAATGGGCACTCAGAAATTGTTTTAAGTCAAGTGGGCGGGGCACCCGGCCGAAGCGTCAACGGCTGTGAAGTTCGATCGCCACAATGCCATAATGCCGCCGAGGCACCGTCTTTATGCCCCGACCATTCGCTGTTAGCTGATCTCCATCTGCAACGCCTCGATGACAGGTCCCGGCTTTCCGGGTTTCCCCCCAACCGGCACCGCGCCAACCCGACGCCATGAGCACCGATTATACTCGCCGGCACATCACCGGTTCACTGCTGGCCACCGCTCTTGCCGCGCTCGCCGCTCCGCTATCGCGGACGGCGCGGGCCGGGCTAGCCGTGCAGGGCCCTGACCTTGGACCTCCAAAGCCATTCTCGTTCGACCTTCTCGCCAAGCGCGCCGCCGATCTCGCTCGTGTTCCATTCTCGCCACCGCCGGCGGTCGCGAGCGACGTGCTCGACCAGATTGATTACGATGCCTACCAGTTGGTGAAGTACCGGCGCGACCGCACGCTGCAGGTCGAGCGTGATGGTCGTAGCCCGGTGCAACTCTTCCACATGGGCAAAGGTTTCGACCAGCCGGTTCATATCCACGTCGTCGACGACGGAGAAGCCAGAGAGGTTGTTTATACGTCGAGCCTGTTCGACAGTCCGACCGATCATCCCGCCCGCAAGCTGCCCGATGGTATCGGCTTCGCGGGATTTCGCGTCATGGCGGAGAACCTGGAGACCGATTGGCTGGCGTTTCTCGGCGCTTCTTATTTTCGCACCTCGGGGCCATTCAATCAGTACGGACTTTCAGCGCGGGCGCTGGCCATCGATACGGGGCTCGCCACGCCGGAAGAATTTCCCCGCTTCAGCGAATTTTACCTTTCGGCCAGCACGCGCGGCCCTCTGATCGTCCATGCGCTGCTGGATAGCCCGAGTGTGGCCGGCGCCTACCGTTTCGCCATCGAACGGCTCGCGGATCAGCGGGAAGTCTTTCGCATTGTCATGGATATCGAGGCCCGTCTCTTTGCGCGCACGGACATCACACACCTGGGCATTGCGCCGTTTTCGTCGATGTTCTGGTATGGCGAGAGCAGCCGCAAGCAGGCGGCGGACTGGCGGCCGGAAATCCACGACAGCGACGGGCTGGCGCTGCACCTAGGCAACGGCGAGCGCGTCTGGCGGCCACTCAACAATCCGCCGACGGTGATGATGAACGCCTTCCGGGATCGCAATCCACGCGGGTTCGGACTGCTGCAGCGCGATCGTGATTTCGTGCACTATCTCGACGACGGTGTCTTCTACGAGCGGCGCGCGTCAACGTGGGTGGAGCCGCTCGGCGACTGGGGCGATGGAGCCGTGCATCTGCTCGAGATCCCGACCGACGACGAAATCCACGACAACATCGCTGCCTTCTGGTGTCCTGACGGTACGTTCAAGGCCGGCGAGCAGCGGACGTACCGGTATAAGTTGTCGTGGCTAGACGATATCGCCTTTCCCGAGACCGTGGCGCGGGCGACGGCGACTTGGACGGGGCTTGGCGGCCGGCCGGGTCACAAGCGTCCGGCCGGCGTGCGCAAGTTCGTCATCGATTTCCAGGGCCAGCCGTTCGCCGGACTGGGTCGCACCGACGGCGTGGAACTTGTGGTGACCCCGTCGCGCGGGCTACTCGGCACGGCCTACAATCATCCTGTCGTTGACCAGCGCGAGCGCTGGCGGGCGGTATTCGACCTCGAGGCGCACGGGCCTGAGCCGGTCGATATCCGCGCGTTTTTGCAACACAACGGGAAAGCCCTGACAGAAACGTGGGTCTACCAATATTTTCCTGAGGATTGAAATCGCTAGCGTACAAACCGGCGCGTTGATGCTGGAGTGCGCTCCTGCCACCCGGCCCGCTCCAATTCTGGAACCTCGTGTTCCTCCTCAGGCCACCCGATGAGCAGGTAACCGATCAGCGTCCAGTTGGGTGGAACGGCAAGGATGGCGTTCACTTCGTCGGGGCGCAAAATCGAGACCCAGCCCAGCCCCAGACCCTGGGATTGAGCCGCATACCAGAGCGTCACGACAAAAGAGACGCAAGAATAGGACAGCATTTCCGGCATCGTGCGCCTACCCAGCTTCGCGCCCTGTTCTGCATCCTGCTCACAATAGATCGCGACGTGCACCGGGGCCTTATCGAACCCCGCCAGTTTCAGCGACCCGTAAAGTTCGGCTTTTTGACCGCGATAATCTACGGCCGCCTGATCGTTGGTGCGCTTGAAACATGCCTGGATTTCAGCCCGGCGTCGCTTATCGCGCACTTCGACGATGCGCCAGGGCTGACTATTTCCCACCGATGGGGACAGGTCCGCCAGTCCAAGAAGGTTCTCGAGAAGGTCAGGGTCGACTGGATCGGTCCGAAAACGCCTGACATCGCGTCGCCAGCGCACCAGGTCTTCGAAGGACCGGGACGGGTTCATGAATTACCTGGTTAGGGATCGCTCGCCAAAATTGGATGCTTGTTACGTCGCTGGCCCCACCGCGACAGGCAGGCCGTTTTCACGACCCCACTCTGCCCACGAGCCGTCATAGACCGGAGCGTTCCTCTGACCGATGACGGCGAGGGCAAACGACAGCATCGCGGCCGTCACGCCGGAGCCGCACGTGGCGACGACCGGCTTGGCGGGGTCGATGCCGGCCTGCTTGAAAAGCGCTATCAATTCATCGCGCGACTTCAAAGTACCGTCGGCGTTCAAGATCGACGACGAGGGGACATTGCGGGCCCCTGGGATATGACCCGACCGCAGACCGGGACGCGGCTCGGGCTCGCGACCCTCAAAACGGGCCGCCGGGCGGGCGTCGACGATCTGGACATTGCCGTCGGAAAGATAACGGCGCATGTCGTCGATGTCGCGAACGAGGTCGTTGTCCTTCAACGGTGTGAAGTGGCGGGCGGTGCGCGGCACGGGCGGGCCATCTTCGAGCGAGCGGTTTTCCGCCTTCCACTTGCGCAAGCCGCCGTTCAGCACGGCGACGTCCTTGTGCCCCATGGCGCGGAACGTCCACCAGCCGCGGGCCGCGGAGAAGAGGCCGGAACTGTCATAGACGACAATGCGCATGCCATCACCGATCCCCATTTTCTTCATGCGCGAGGCAAATTTCACCTGCGACGGCAGCATGTGCGGCAAGGCAGAGGTTTCATCGCGAATGTCGTCAATGTCGAAAAACAAGGCACCGGGAATGTGCTCGGCCAGATACTCGTCCTTGGCGACGCGGCCGGAGTCGGGCAGATGCCAGGACGCATCGAGCACCACCAGCCCCGGCGTACCGAGGTGCTGCGCCAGCCAGTCCGTTTCCACGATCCAGTTGTTGGCGCTCTCAGTCACGATGGCAACTCCCCGAGGCTTATTAGCCGGACCCTCCAGGCGACGACTTGCCGCCCGGTGGTTGGCTTCAGATAAGGTCGCCGGCCCCGGATACCAGAGGCCAATGGATGGTTCCGGCCCAAAGCAGAGACACAAAACGAATGGTGAGCCGGGAGGGGATCGAACCCTCGACCCCATGATTAAAAGTCACGTGCTCTACCGCTGAGCTACCGGCCCATTCGTGGGCTGCTTGTAGGGGGGCTTGCGTGGAGGGTCAAGGCAACGCCAGCTGCCATTTTCTACCGGTCAGCCGGCACCCGCCGCGGCTCATTCACGCGGTGGTCGCGGACGAGGCATGCAATTTGCCCCCTGACCCCTGCCTCCGGTTCGGTTATGAGGGGCGCCCAACCTTTTCATCCCGGCCGATTGCACCGCTGCATGCGCAGAGCACCTGATGATACGGGCCCGGAAGGGCAGCAAGCTTCGGGGGCCGATGACACGGCGGCCACGGGGATGGCCACGCCGCACTCCATGTCGCGCTCAAACAGACCCGGCGACCGGTCGCTCGCCATCGGTCTCATGATTTTGGCCATCACATTTTTTTCGGCTCTGGATACGTCCGCGAAATACCTCGGCGCCCATTACGGACTGCCGGTGACGCAGGTGGCCTGGTCGCGCTTTATCGGACAATTTGGCGCTCTAATCGTTCTGGTGCCCATGTTCGGATCGCTGTCGATAGCGGAGCTGTTCAAAACCCGGCATTTGAAATTGCAGCTTGTGCGCTCGGTCCTGATGGCCTCGACCACGGTATTGAATTTTCTGGCGCTGCAATATCTGCGTCTCGACCAGACGATCACGATCGTCTTCCTCGCGCCATTGGTCGTCGCGTTGCTGGCCGGACCGATTTTGGGCGAATGGGCAGGCTGGCGGCGCATCACCGCCATCGGCATCGGCTTTTCGGGCGTCGTCGTCGCCATGAACCCTGGTGTTGGAGACCTCAATCCGGGCGTTCTCTACTCGCTCGCCGCGATGCTCGCCTACGCATTGTTCATGCTGCTGACACGGTACATGGCGGCGTTCGATCCGCCCATGGTGACGCTCTTCTATTCGATGTTCGTTGGCACGTTGCTGGGCGCACCATTGGCTTATTTGGCGTGGGTCACGCCGCCCGATTTGCAGGCCTGGCTGATGCTTGCGAGCCTGGGTTTTCTCGGCGGGTTTGGGCACTGGCTCTTCCTGCACGCTTATCGACTGGCACCCGCATCAACCGTCGCGCCATTTCTCTATTTTCAGCTTATCTCAATGATATCGTTTGGATATTTGGTATTTGGCGATCTGCCGGACGTGGCCACGCTGATTGGCGCCGGGATTGTTGTCGCTTCGGGAATATATCTTTTTCACAGAGAGAGAAAAACGGTCACGCCCGCGTCTGCGGCCGAAATCGAGTAACGATTTCAGCGCCTGCGATCCAGTTTCCAGGACTTAGTCTGACATGCACCAGAGTTCCGTGTCAGGGCTGACATACAGTACGGGTTGCCTATCGATCGTTTTCAGGGCAAAACAGCCGCGACAAGTTGGCACGCGGTCGACTGCTTGCCCCGCCGGGGCCCGGACCCGCCAACGACGGAGGGGCTATGCTATGCAGCAGCCCAAGCATCATACCAGCAGCATCAACACCGCCGGTTCCGACGAATGGGCGCGGCGGTTGACGATCATATTGGGCGCTCCCTTGGCGCTCGTCGTCTCTGGGCTGGCACTTTTCCAGTTCCTTTGAGGAGACTGGTCAGCCGAAGCCGAAACTCAAGCTCCGGCGGCGCGTAGGTTCACTACGCGCCGCCGGAGACCTATTATGCGCTTTGCCCTCACGATCGCCTGCTCGCTAATTCCTCTCGTTCCCGCGTATGCAGATGGCCAGATCCGCGGTGTCGTGGAGCTTTTCACGAGCCAGGGATGCTCGTCCTGTCCACCGGCTGATGCAGTGATCGAAGAGCTTGCCCGTGAGGATGGACTGGCGGTGCTTTCGCTGCCGGTCGACTATTGGGACCGGCTCGGCTGGAAAGACACCTACGGGTCGCCCGCCCATACCGAGCGGCAGCGCGCCTACGCAATAACGCGGGGCGACGGCGAGGTTTACACGCCGCAGGCCGTCGTCAACGGCAGCCGGCATATGAATGGTGCTGACCGCGCCGAAATTGAACAGAACCTCGCCCAGTTGCGTTCGACATTGCGCGTTGGCGTCGACCTGACGCGCGAGAGCGGCGTGTTGCGGGTCGCTGTCGGTGCGGCCCCATCTGGAGCGGCGGCTGCCGCGACATCGGCCACCGTCGTGCTGATGCCGTTTCTGGCACGCCGAGAAGTTGCCGTCGGACGCGGCGAGAACGCCAAGCGTCGTATCGCCTACACCAATATCGTCCGGCGGATTGACGTGCTGGGACAATGGACCGGCGAGGCGCGAAATTTCGAGGTGCCTGTCGCCAATGCGGACGGCGCGGAAGGGGTCGTTGCCTTGTTGCAGTCCGGCACTCCCGATGCTCCAGGCCCGATCCTCGGCGCCGCGCTGATCGCCTTCGACCGATAACGCGGGTCAGATCTTCTGCGCAATGCGGGCTTCGGTTTCTTGCGCCCAGGCGTCAAAACGGCCTTCAGCGATGGCGGTGCGCATCGCGGCCATCAGATCCTGGTAGAAGACCGTGTTGGTCCACGACAGGATCATGGCTCCCAAATATTCGCCGGCTTTGACCAAGTGATGCAGATAAGCCCGCGAGTAATCGCGCGCCGCCGGGCATGTGCTTTCGGGGTCGAGTGGCGCTAAATCTTCGGCGTGGCGGGCATTGTGCAGATTGACGCGGCCGTTCCATGTGAAGGCCATCCCGTGACGTCCATTGCGGGTGGGCATGACGCAATCGAACATGTCGATGCCGCGGCGGACACTTTCGATGAGATCGAGCGGCGTGCCGACGCCCATCAGATATCGTGGCTTATCGCTCGGAAGATGAGGCAGCGTCTCTTCGAGCGTTGCGATCATCGCCTCGTGGCCTTCGCCGACGGCCAATCCGCCGACCGCATACCCTGGAAAATCCATGGCGACCAGCGCGCGGGCAGACCGTTGCCGCAGTTCACTATCGACACCACCCTGAACAATGGCAAAGAGAGCCTGCCCGGGATTGGCGCCACCGCTTGCCAGCTGTGCATCGAAGGCCCGCTTCGAACGCTCGGCCCAGCGCAGCGACAGTTCCATCGCGCGCTCGACTTCGCTGCGTGCAGCGGGGAGTTCGATGCACTCGTCGAATTGCATCTGGATGTCGGAGCCGAGCAGGCACTGGATCTCGATCGAGCGCTCGGGCGTCAGCATGTGCTTGGAGCCGTCGATGTGCGACTGGAACTGGGCGCCCTCCTCCGTGATCTTGCGGATGGTCGATAAGCTCATGACCTGAAAGCCGCCGCTGTCGGTCAGGATCGGGCCGTCCCAGCGCATGAATTTATGCAGGCCGCCGAGGCGGGCAAGGCGCTCTGCACCCGGTCGCAGCATGAGGTGATACGTGTTGCCGAGGAGGATATCGGCGCCAGCCTCCTTCACCTGCTCAGGATAGAGCGCCTTTACCGTCGCGACCGTACCGACCGGCATGAAGGCCGGCGTGCGGATAACGCCGCGCGGCGTTGCGATTTCGCCGAGGCGGGCGTTCCCGTCCTCTTTCAACAGCGTGTAGCTGAAGGTCTTGACCGTCTGATCCATGCCGCCCGCATTAGCCCGTTTGCGGCGCCAGGAACAGCAAACTTGCATCGCCGTAGGAATAGAACCGATAGCGTTCCCTAATCGCGTGGGCGTAGGCGGCTTGCATGGTGTCGAGCCCAGCCAGCGCCGAGACAAGCATGAACAGCGTCGAGCGCGGCAGATGGAAATTGGTCATCAGCGCGCCGACCACCTTGAAGCGGTATCCCGGTGTAATGAAGATTGAGGTTTCGCCCGACCAGGCGCTGAGCCTGCCGTCGTCTGCCGCCGCGCTTTCGAGCACGCGCAGCGACGTCGTGCCGACTGCGACGACGCGGCCGCCCCGCGCGCGCACCGCATTCAGAGCCGCGGCGGTGTCTGGATCTATAGATCCCCATTCCGCGTGCATTTTGTGGTCGGCGGTGTCGTGCGCTTTCACCGGCAGGAATGTGCCGGCTCCCACGTGCAACGTCACGATGTGGCGTGAAATGCCGCGAGCCTGGATCTTCTCGATCAACCGCTCGGTGAAATGAAGGCCGGCCGTGGGTGCTGCGACCGCGCCGTCTTTGGCTGCAAACATCGTCTGATAGCTGGTGCGGTCTGCTGGGCTTAGTGCACGCTTCAAGGCGATGTAAGGCGGCAGCGGCGTGTCGCCGACTGCTTCGATGGCCCGGTCGAGTTCATCGCCGGTGAGATCGAAGGAGAGTTCGACTTCGCCGGCGTCCAATTTTGCCGACACCGTGGCGTTGAGCGCGTCCAGCAGGCAACTCGCATTGGCGTGGCAAAAGCGGATGCGATCGCCGGCCTCCAGGCGCTTGGCTGGCCGCGCAAATGCCCGCCATCGCAACTCGTCCACCCGCTTGAGGAGGTTGAAAGTCACAGCCGCTGCTACCCCGTTGCGGAGACGCACGCCATCGAGCGCTGCGGAGATGACGCGGGTATCGTTGAATACAAGCGCATCACCGGGCTGCAAAAGGTCTGCCAAGTCGAGCACGGCGCTGTCGGTCCGTGTACCGGTGCGGGGATCGACGACGAGCATGCGCGCGCTGTCGCGCGGATCGGCCGGATAGAGCGCGATACGGTCGTCGGGCAGTTCAAAGTCGAACAGGTCAGTCCGCACGGGTGCTGGCTTTCGAACCCTCTATGAGCCCGCGAGCTAGCATTGCAGCCGGATAGCTGCAAGTTGCCGTGCCGTCAGTAGGTGTCGGGGACGTGCATGTCGCTTGGCACCGGCGCGCGGACATAGGTTGGATTGCGGACCCGGTCGGGGAGAAGTACCGGCGTGCGCAGGACTTCCCGATAGGGGATCTGCGACAGGAAGTGATGGATGCAATTGAGCCGTGCTTTTTTCTTGTCGTCGGCTTCCACCACCCACCAACGTGCTTCGGGGATGTGGGTGACCGCAAGCATCTCTTCTTTGGCTTTGGTGTAGGCTTCCCAACGCCGCCGCGATTCCAGATCCATCGGCGACAGCTTCCACTGCTTGATCGGATCATTGATGCGCATGCGAAAGCGCAGGTTCTGTTCGTCGTCGGTAATCGAGAACCAATATTTGATCAGGATGATGCCCGAGCGAACCAGCATCTTCTCGAACTCGGGGACCGAGCGGAAGAACTCCTCGACATCGGCTTGGCTGCAAAAGCCCATGACGCGCTCGACGCCAGCGCGATTGTACCAGGAGCGGTCGAACAGGACGATCTCTCCGGCGGCTGGCAGATGCTCGATGTAGCGCTGGAAATACCACTGCGTGCGCTGGCGATCGTTCGGCGCGGGCAGCGCGGCCACGCGGCACACGCGCGGATTTAATCGCTGCGTGATGCGCTTGATGACGCCACCCTTGCCGGCCGCGTCGCGGCCCTCAAAAACGACCACGACCTTCAGCTTCTGATCGACGACCCAGTCCTGCAGCTTGACGAGTTCGCGCTGGAGGCGAAACAGCTCTTTGAAGTAGAATGTGCGATCAATCGTCGTGGCGTCGGGATGCTCGGCGATGTCGTCGAAGAGGCCTGCCAAGTGGCTGTCTTCGAGTTCGAGTTCGAGTTCCTCGTCGAAACTGTCGATCAGTTCCGCCTTGACGCGCGCGGGCAGTTCTCCGTTGCCTTTCTTGACCTTCTCGTCCATCGCGTCCTCCGAGCTGATCGTCTGTGCGCAACACTCCAGCGAGATCATGTAACGGCGGTGTGACAAGCGGCCAAACGCGCCAGTTTCACTTGCGCACGGGCGCGAACACGCTCATCTTTAATCCTCAAATCGGAGAGCGGCCATGAGCAAAGAAAAGCGTGCCACGAAAGAAAAGCGCAAGCCGAAAAAGGAAAAGCCGGCGACCAAGAAGTAAGGCGGAAGCGGCCACTTAGCTGCGCCGCCAGTCGATCGCAGCTGCGAGAGCGACAAGAACCCAGGCCAGAATGGTGAGGCTGCCGCCGATCGGCGCAGCCATTGGGAAAAGCTGGCCGATCTCAAAGCCGCGCAGGGCGATGTCGCCAGCAAACAGTGCGACTCCGAGTAACATCACGCGAGCGGCCACGCGCCACCATCCGGCCGTGTCGGGCGAGCGAACAGCCCATGCCGCCACGGCCAGAACCGCCACCGCATGCACCATCAACATTTGCGCCGCGGTTGCCATGGCCGGGGTTGGGACGCGATGGGCGGCAATTGCTGCGAGCGACACACCCGCGGCCCCGAGTAATCCTGCGGCAATTGCAAGTCCCAGGTCCGCCCGCGGCGTCTCGTCGAAACGGCTCATAGTTTTGACCTTACGCGACGTCAGCGGCAACGCGGACCGAGATCATCTTGTCAGGAGAGCGGGGCGGCTCGCCACGGGCCAACTGGTCAACGGCTTCCATGCCTTCGATGACCTTGCCCCAGACGGTATACTGCCGGTCAAGGAATTTGGCATCGTCGAAAACGATAAAGAACTGGCTGTTGGCCGAGTTCGGCATCGAGGACCGGGCCATCGAGCAGATGCCGCGAACATGCGGCTCGGCGTTGAATTCGGCCGGCAAATTCGGATGTTTCGAACTTCCCGTTCCGCGACCATCAGGGCACCCGGTCTGAGCCATGAAGCCCTCGATGACGCGGTGGAAGGGGATGCCGTCGTAGAACTTCTCGCGGGCGAGTTGCTTGATCCGCTCGACATGCTTGGGCGCCAGATCGGGCCGCAATTCGATCGTCACGTTGCCCTTCGAAGTTTCGATAACCAGGGTGTTTTCAGGGTCTTTGATGGCGGCCATGGTAGGGCACTCTCCGTTGGTGCGGGGATGAATGAATGGGCTGAGCGGCAGCTTTATCAGGCGCCTGGGGCGATGTAAGCCTTGACGATCTTGTCGGGTTTGGCCGGGGGTTCGCCCTTGGCGACCTTGTCGACAGCCTGCATCCCGTCGATGACCTGACCCCAGACGGTGTACTGGCTGTTCAGGTTCGGGGCGTGCGTAAAGCAGATAAAGAACTGGCTGTTGGCGGAGTTCGGGCTTGAGGACCGCGCAGCGCCGACGGTGCCACGTTCAAAGGGGGTCGGCGTGAATTCGGCCGGCAGGTCAGGGTACTTCGAGCCACCCGTCCCAGTTCCTGTGGGATCACCGGTCTGAGCCATGAAGCTCGGGATGACACGGTGGAAAATGATGCCGTTGTAGAACCCGTCGCCGGCCAGCTGTTTGACACGGGCGACATGCTGGGGTGCCAGATCCGGCCGCAGCTTGATCTTCACGGTTCCCGTCGACAGTTCGAGAACCAAGACATCGCCTCCCGCCGCACCGGCGCCGGCCGCTGCCGTGCCCGTGACGGGACCTCCTACTTCAGCCGTCGAACTGCCACCGCAGGCGGCCAAGCCGCAGGCAAGCACAAAGAAGGAAAGAAGAGCGGATAATCGCATCGCAGGTCGGTCCTTAAGCCTAGACATGGGTTCATCGACTGCCCATTCTGGCGGCACTCGCGTGGCGACCTTATGGCGGCTTGCAAGGCCGGTGGCAAGGCGCGCCGCCGCTGGAGGCGCTGGTCGTTCCATGGGAACGTCAGGGGGCAGGTCAGGTTGTGCGGCGCGATTTGGTGGTGAGACGGTCCGCCACCTCGGACGATACGAACGGCGAGGGGTCGCCGCCCATGACGGCCACTGCCCGGACCAGGTTGGCCGCGATATGGCGGACATGGGGGGAGGCGGCGACAAATACGGTCTCGATCTCGCCGGCCATTTCGCCGTTCATGCCAGCCATTTGCATTTCGTAATCGAAGTCGGTGCCGTCGCGGAGCCCACGGAAAATGATCGTCGCGCCGTGGGTGCGTGCGGCTTCGACCGCGAGGCCCTGGAAGGTCACGATCGTGATTTTGGTGCCGGTGCGCTCGGCGATCGTTTTGGTTTCTGATCGCAGCATCGCAACCCGCTCGTCGGCGGTGAACAGAGGCTCCTTGCCGGGGTTGGTGCCGATCCCGATGACCAGCGCATCGACGAGCCGGCAGGCGCGGGCGATCACGTCCGTGTGGCCGTGGGTTACGGGGTCAAAGGAACCGGAATAAAAGCCGATGCGGGTCATGGTTGAGCGCCGAAGTCCTCAATGGCAAAAGCCGGATTAGACTTAGACCACGCCTTACCCGGGCGAAAGCGTTCCGTCTTGAAACGGTGAAGCCGCCTGTGAACAGTGGTGCCAACTTATTGCCGGTCGGCCTGACACATGCCATGGGCACTCTCGAATTCTTTAATGTGGAGGTTCGTCATGTCGTCCCGCGGTCAACAGCACCTGTTCGGCTGGCTTTTAGTGATAGAGCTTTTCGCGCCCGGTGCGGCGCAGGCCGGGGAAGCGATCCCCAACCTCGTCGGCACGTGGAGCGGCAAGGTCAACACCATCTCGGACCAGAAAGGCTTGAAAACCCGCGAGCGGACGATCCAAATCACCGAACAGACCGACCGCCGGTTCCGCGGATTTTTCACTTACGAGGACGGACGCAAGGATTTCTTTGGCGTTGTCTACCCTGACAACACGTCCTTCACTTGGGTTTCGCCCACCAGCAAGGGCTACAACCATGGTCGTATCCTGGCGCCCGACAAGATCAGTGCGTGCTACGTCGAGTCGGGCGCCGATGCGACGGCCGGTTGCGCCGAACTCAGTAAGGTCGACGCAAAGCCCTAGTAGAACCGTCCAGAGCCTAGCATTGGCCAGCACCAACGAAAAAGGCCCGCTCGTTCGAGCAGGCCTCTCTCGGATTTCATTCGAAGATGGATTTATTTCAGCGGTGCCTCGGCCTGGCGCGAACCGAAAACGTCTGAGAGATTGAAGCGGTAGCCCAGACCAACCGAGAAGATCCACGGGTCGATGTTCAGGTCATAGGATTCCGCTCCGTTGATCGACAGCGTGTGCTCGATCCACGTTTTCTTCACGTCGGCGTTCAGGTACCAGCCCTGGCCGACTTCAATGTCCACGCCTGCCTGCAGGGTGAAGCCAAGTGCGTCATCAACCTTGATGTTCGCGGTGGAGAGCAGCGCCGACGCCCTTTTCGTCGAACGGCGCAATATACTGGATGCCGGCGCCGACGTAAGGCTTGAAACCGCCCATGCTGTCGAAGTGATATTGCAGAGTGAGGGCCGGCGGGAACACCCAAAGGTCGGCAACGTGACCCAGTGCCGATTGATCCGCTTCGAGTTTGGCAAAGCAGCAGAAAAGTTCGAGCGCCAAATTCTTGTTCAAGAAGTAGGTCAATGTCAGCGTTGGGATGAACTCGTCGTCCAGTTCAAGCTCCGCCGCCCGGACTGCCGGGAAGAGCGGTGCTCTCGTCGTTGAAGTTGACGTAGGTCCCCTGGACGCGGACGAGAAAGTCGCCGCCGTAATCGCCCGCCTGTGCCGGAATGGCCGTTGTAGCCAGCGACCCGGCAACAAAAAAACCGGCGACCATCGCCCAGATACCCGATCCCATCTTCTGCATCGTCAATCCCCCTGTCAAAACGGCCCCTGCCTGCGGCGCTGGAACCGGCGATCTCCTTTTCATTGACTAATTGCGCCGCAGGATTCTCCCAGCGCAACCGCGCCGCCACGGCTGACCGAGGTCAGCGGTTTGGCGGTCACAGGTCCGGTGTTGCACGAGTGTCACGTGATCCTTGACGTAGATCAAAGGATTGCCGGCCATTGCGCCGAGGCAGGGCGATCATCGCGTCGCACCCTCCTGAAGCTTGATGTTCGTCAAGGCTGCGGCTTGGCGAAACGCACACCGTCATCAAAGTAACGGGCGCTCTTGCCCAAGAACGATGATCGGACACGCTATGACACTCAGGGATCGCGAGCGGTCACGGAACGGCGCGCGAGCACCCGGAACAGCGCCGCCGATGGCACGCGCGCCTGGGGCCTTCCTCGGCCGCTTGGTGACGCTCGATGCGCAGGCCACGCCACTTAAATTGCGGCCGCGGCAGCGCATTACGCTGGCGGCGGCACACGATGACCTTCTTTTCGCCGTGCAGTCAGGCGTCGTGGCGACCCGTGCCGCAATGGCTGGCAGCGACACGGGCGTCATCACTCTTTTCTTTCCAGGAGACGTGATCAGCGCTGGTGCCGTGCCCTGCTTCTCGGAGCGCACGATCGTCGCAGCGACGGCCAGCGACGTTTTGCGCTTCAAGTCAAAAGCACTCCTTCGACTGCTGGCCGACGATATGGACCTACTCGCCGCCTACGATCGGCAGCGGGACAGGCAGGCGGCTCGTGCGGCCATTCATGCTGCGGGACTTGCCACGCTTGATGGATCACAACGGCTGGCCGCTTTCCTGATCGAGATGGCGCTCGAAATCGGCGTACCGACGGGCAATTCCATCGCCATCGAACTGCCGCTGACGCGGACTGAAATCGCTCAGCATCTCGCGCTCAATGCCGATACGCTTTCGCGCATGATGTCGCGTTTGAAGGCGAACAACCTCGTCAGCCAGAAAGGCCGGCATCACATCGCACTGAAAAACTGGCGGGCGCTGGCCGACATGTGCCAGCTGACGCCGGCGCTCATTGCGGTCGAACGCAACCGGGCGTCACCGCTCTCCTGACGGTCATTGCGTGAACGATGGTCGCCGGCCCGGTCAACTTTCCGAACCGGGCTCGTCGTCTTCGCTGTCGACATCCGCTGGTTCCGTGATGCATTCGACCGATACGACGCTTTCATCGGCATCCGTCTTGAAAATGCGCACGCCTTGCGTGTTGCGGCCGGCGATGCGCACGTCATCGACCGGACAGCGTATCAACTGGCCGCCGTCCGTGACGAGCATGATCTGATCGGAATTCTCGACCGGGAATGACGCGACGATGTCGCCGTTGCGATCGTTGACGACCATCGCGACGATGCCCTTGCCGCCACGGCCGGACGTGCGGAATTCATAAGACGACGTTCGCTTGCCGAAACCGCGCTCCGAGATGGTCAGAACAAACTGCTCGCGAGCGCCCAGTTCCGCATAGCGCTCGGGGGTCAATTCGGCGCCTTCGTCCGCGCCCTCCTCCACTTCGGGGTCTGCTCCGGCGGTTTCCGCTTCCTCGTCGCCGGTGGCGCGGCGCATCGCGGCGGCCTGCTTGAGGTAGGCCGTGCGTTCGGCCGGCGAAGCATCAACGTGAGACAGGATGGCCATCGAGATGACTTCGTCGCCATCTTCAAGACGAATACCGCGCACACCGTCGCTGTCGCGTCCCTTGAACAGGCGGACTTCTTCGCCGATGAGGAAGCGAATGCACTGGCCCCGCGCTGTTGTCAGCAGAACGTTATCCGTCGGCCGCGCGATGGCGACCGATACGATGCGATCGCCGCCGTCCCAACTCGGGTCGAGCTTCATTGCGATCTTGCCGTTGCGATTGATGTTTTCGAAATCGGACAGGGCATTGCGCCGGATATTGCCGGAGCGGGTCGCGAATACGAGTTCGAGGGAGCCCCACGTGCTGTTGTCTTCGGGCAGGAGCAGAATGGAAGTGATGACCTCGCCCGGCTCCAGCGGCAATAGATTGACCAGCGCTTTGCCCGGCGATTGCGGCGTTGCTGCAGGCAGGCGCCAAACCTTCATGCGATAGCACATGCCGCGCGAAGAGAAGAACAACACGGGCGTGTGCGTCGACGTCACGAACATCTGCGTGACAAAGTCCTCGTCGCGCGTCGCCATGCCGGAGCGGCCCTTGCCGCCGCGCCGCTGGGCCCGATAGGTGGAAAGCGGCACGCGCTTGATATAGCCCTTGTGGCTGACGGTGACGACGACGTCCTCGCGCTGGATAAGGTCTTCGTCTTCGACCTCGCCCTCAATGTCCATGATCTCGGTCTTTCGCGGCGTCGCGAATTCGGCCTTGATGTTGGATAGCTCGGTGCGAATGATGTCGAAGATGCGGGCCCGCGACGAGAGAATTTCCAGGTAGTCCTTGATCTCGAGTGCGAGCTTTTGCAATTCGTCGCCGATTTCATCCCGGCCGAGCGCGGTCAGACGGGCGAGGCGCAGGTCGAGGATCGCCTTGGCCTGCTCTTCCGACAGGCGATAGCTGTCGTCGGGGTTCAGGCGGTGGCGCGGATCGGCAATGAGCTCAATGAGCGGCGCCATATCCTTGGCGGGCCAGTCGCGCGCCATCAGCTGCTCTTTGGCTTCGGCGGGTGACGGCGCGTAGCGGATGACCCTGATGACTTCGTCGATGTTGGCGACGGCTATTGCGAGCCCGACGAGGACGTGGGCCCGGTCGCGGGCCTTGTGCAAGAGAAATTTCGTGCGCCGCGTAACCACTTCCTGGCGGAAGTTGGTGAAGGCGTCGATCATGTCCTTGAGGTTCAGCTGCTCGGGGCGGCCGCCGTTCAACGCGATCATGTTGGCGCCGAACGTGGTCTGGAGATCCGAGTAGCGCCACAGCTGGTTCAGCACGACATCGGCGATGGCGTCGCGCTTAAGTTCGATGACGATGCGCATGCCCTCGCGGTTGAATTCATCCCACAAGTCCGCGATGCCTTCGACGCGCTTGTCGCGCACGAGATCGGCGATCTTCTCGATCAGCGTCTTCTTGTTGACCTGATAGGGAATGGCCGTGACGACGAGCGCCTCGCGGTCCTTGCGCACGTTCTCCGTGTGCACCTTGGCCCGCATAATGATCGAGCCACGGCCCTTGTGGTAAGCCGAGAGAATGCCGCCACGGCCAAGGATCATACCGCCGGTCGGGAAATCCGGCCCGGGAACGATCTGGCATAATTCGTCGATGGTAATCTCGGGATTGTCGAGGTGGGCAAGGCAGGCGTCGATCACTTCGCCCAGGTTGTGCGGCGGAATGTTTGTTGCCATGCCGACGGCGATGCCGCCCGCGCCGTTGACCAGAAGGTTGGGGAACTTGGCCGGCAGAACGGACGGCTCGAGCAAGCGATCGTCGTAATTGGGTTTGAAGTCGACCGTATCTCTGTCGAGATCGTCGAGCAGCATCATGGCCACTTTAGTGAGGCGGCTTTCCGTGTAGCGTTCGGCAGCAGGCGGGTCGCCATCGACAGAGCCGAAATTGCCCTGGCCGTCGACGAGGGGGACGCGCATGGAGAAGTCCTGCGCGAGACGCACCAGGGCATCGTAGATCGCGAGGTTGCCGTGAGGATGGAAATCACCCATGACCTCACCGACGACCTTGGCCGACTTGATATGCTTCTTGGTGGGCTCAAGGCCCAGACGGTTCATGGCGTAAAGGATCCGCCGATGCACCGGTTTCAGACCGTCGCGCACGTCGGGCAGCGCGCGAGAGATGATCACGCTCATCGCGTACTCGAGGTACGAGCGTTTCATCTCGTCGACCATCTGCACGCGGGCGAATGTCGCTGGGTCCCTCGCTGCCGGAGGCTTTGTCGTCGCGATTATCTGCCAAGCGTATCCTGATCCTTGTGGCGCGGCCGCTCGCATGTCGAACCGCGGAAAGACAGTGTTGTGGTTGTCCTAGCCCGGCCGGGCCAGCGGGGCAACCGCGCGTGATGCCGCCGCCGACGGTTCTCCCCAACGTCGGGCGGAGCAATTTCTTAGACAGAGTTGGGACTTAGGTTTTGCCGCCGGAGAAAAAAACTGCGCCGCGCTCGGGCGACTTGCTCCCGACACACTCCGGCACTATCTGCACGCCAATCGTCAACGACCCCTAGAGGTCTCGTTTCGCGTGGCGACGCCGTCCGTTCATGTGAAGGGCGGCCATATCTTAAAGGGTGTCAAACTTATGAATAAGATCATCTGCGGTGCCGCCGCGTTCGCCCTCCTCGCGACCGCCGCGGTCGCTGAGCCCGCCGCACCGGGCAGCGTCTTCATCAAGAGCCAGACGGCTGATGAATACCTGGCCAAGGATCATCTCATCGGTATCAAGGTGAAGGGGCCGGACGGGACAATCATCGGCGACGTCGAGGACTTGATTATTACCGACGGCAATACGGTGGTTGGTATTGTAATGGGCACGGGCGGCTTTTTCGGCGTGGCCGAGAAAAAGGTCGGCGTGCAGCTCACGGCTTTGAAGTTCGAAGAAGCAGCGGGCGTACTCTCGGTCACGCTGCCGGAGGCGACCAAAGCAGCGATCGACGCGGCGCCTGCGTTCGAGCGTGCACTGCCGAAGAAGTCGCTTCTCGAGCGCGCCAAGGAAAAGGCGATCGAGTTGAGGGACAAGACCTCCACATCGACGCAGGACGCGGTGGAAAAAGCCAAGCCCGCACTTGAAGAAGCCAAACAGAAAGCTGCTGAGGCTTACGAAAAGGCCAAGGAAGCCGCGACACCGGCTTATGAGAAGGCCAAGGAAGCCGTGCAGGGTGCGGTCGATGCCGCCAAGCCTGCTGAAACTCCGACACCGGCGCCCACTCCGGCTCCGGCAACGCCCGCTCCCGCCGCGCCGTAATCGACACCGACCGACGACGAACGAGAAAACCCCGCTGCAGCGCTGCAGCGGGGTTTTTTGGGGATGAGTTTTGGTGGCGCCATCCGACTCCGCTGGCGCGGAGCCGGCCGGATGGCGGGGGAATCGTGACGGCGCCATCCGACTCCGCTGGCGCGGAGCCGGCCGGATGGCGGGGGAATCGTGACGGCGCCATCCAACTCCGCTGGCGCGGAGCCGGCCGGATGGCGCGAAAGAATTAGAACGGAATCTCGTCGTCGAGAGATTTATCGAATGACTTGCCGCCCTTGGCTGCGCCACCGCGCTTGGGTGCCGGCTCGGAATAGCCGCCCGACGATCCCGACGCGCCGGAGCTGTAGCCGGCATCACCACCGTACTCGGCCTGACCGCTTTCAGCCATGCCGCCTGACGCACCGCGCGCGCCATCGAGCATCGTCAGCGTGCCGTTGAAGCCCTGCAGGACGACCTCGGTCGAGTACTTCTCGGCACCGGACTGGTCGGTCCACTTGCGCGTCTGCAACTGGCCTTCGATGTAAAGTTTGGACCCTTTGCGGACGTACTGTTCTACGACCTTGCATAGGTTGTCATTGAATACGACAACCCGGTGCCATTCCGTCTTTTCCTTGCGCTCGCCCGTCGCCTTGTCGCGCCAGCTGTCACTCGTCGCCAACGATAGGTTTGCGATCGCGCGCCCGTCTTGAGTGCGGCGGATTTCGGGATCCTTCCCGACATTGCCGACGAGGATCACTTTGTTGACCGAACCGGCCATGTGGAACTCCTTTGACTTTGCGGCCTCGTTCGGCCGCCACTTCCGGTGTCTTTGTCGCCAGGGCGCAAGCAGGCCCGCCTACGGAATCGCGTTGCAGCAACTTAGCGCGCGGACGGAAACCTGACGTTATATCTTCACCGGCTTGTCCACGGCTTTGATCAGGCTCGTGACGATGTAGTAGCGCATATTGTTCCTTATTTGTTCACACTATCGCGTCTTTTGGCCCGGTGCAACCTGCGGATCATGGCGTGCTGTCATCGGCGATGATTTCGACATGGCCGGAATCGAAGTGCCAGACGAAGATCTGCCGGTCGGGCAGTTCTCGCTTGAGGCGGCGGCCGAGGACCAGTCCGGCTGCATTATGGGCCGCGTAGCGCTCCTCACTCCAATGGGGTGAGTTCATATCCTCGAGGTTGAATGACCCATCGTAGCTTTCAGCCCAGGCTTGCAGATCGGCGATGAGGCTCTCGGACAGCGGTAGATCGCGCGGAGATATCGTCCCATCGCGCCCCGGATCGTGGGTCCAAAGCGGATCGCATTGATACTCGGACATGACGAGGATGCGGCGGCTGTCGGCCAACAGCGCGCCATCGGCCAGTGAATCGTTCGCTGCATCGTTCATTGCCTCGTCACTGGGCGGCGCGTTGCCGACACCGAAGTTGAATAGGCCGGCGGGACCTTTGGCGAGCGGATAAGCGAAGCGGAATGCAGCATGGACTGCAGCGGCTGAAAGCACGGCCAACGCTCCGACCACGGCGGGCCACCCCACCTCGTTTGGCGACATCAGTTTTTGCGTGCGGTAGGCCCAGAGCACAAACAAGGTCGCTGCTACATACAGGATGAAGGCATTGATCGTCTGTTGCCGGCCCTTGGCATCCGGCGGGTCGTCGCGATCCAGCAAAACGGGTGCAACAAACAGTAAATAAGCGGCCTGGCCCACAGACGAGGTCACGAACGCGGCGGCAGCCCACTCCAGTCGCAGGATAAGGAATAGACCGCCGGCGAGGACAAACAACGAGGCGAACAGCAGCCAGACCGTGCGCGCTGTCTCGGCGATCGGCGGTCTCTTGAGCGAAATCTGGGAAATGGCAACGTCAAAGAGACGGCCTTGCACCGCCACCCGCAACCCGACGAGGCCGGCAAAGGTGTAGAATGCGCCAACCGCCACCAAAGCGGCACTCGCAACGCTCAACAAATTAGCCTCACTCTCCGTCATGCGACCAGTGCGATATCATCCGATCCGATGCCGCGAACGTTTCGTCAAGGCGTGATGTTTCGAAGAGGGCTTTGATGCGGTCCACAGAGCTGACAGCCTTAATGGCGACAGTCGCGTCCGTCTTGGTAATGAGCTTTTCCGCCGTGGCGGAAGAGGCCGCGCTCCCTCACCAACTGGGGACGAAACATCGCTTCGTTCCTATTGCGGATAGCCCCTATCCGGCCGCCGGCTGCCGAGACCACCGGTCCCTTATGTTCATCGTGTCGGAGGTGGAGGGCGAAGATCCAGCGACCGCGCGCCTTCTCGCGGACCGCGATTGCCGGCCGTTGGTCTTTCAGGCCGAATACATCCGCTGTGGTCCGGGAGGCTGGGCGTATCCGAGCAAGGGCGAACGCCTCAGCTACGCCTCCTACTGCCGTATCGGAGCGAACGACTTGCCGCTGTACGCACTCGATATTCAAATGAACGACTTGGGCAGGTAAACGAAATCGAGGAGAGCCGCAGCCCTCCCCGATCAAGTAACGACGGTGCGCCGTCGTTACTTCAGCGGCGACTCGGACCGACCGAAATCGAACCGGTAATCGAGCGAGAGACGGACGGATTGAATGTCGGGATCGAGTTCGGCCGTTACAAAGTCGTTGGCCGTGACGCCGCCGAGGTCGAGACCCGGCAGAAGACTGATGGCGTCGCTGTCTGCAAAGACATAGCGATACTCAGCTTTGAGCGACAGACGATCGGTCAGCTTGGTTTCGAAACCAGCACCCAGGAAGAAGCCGTCGAACGAGCCGTTTTTTGCCAGCACGAACGATCCGGCTCCTATCCCGTCGATTTCGCCGGCAACCACCGTGTCACTCAGCGAGAGGTGCGTGTAACCGAGGGTTCCGAATACGAGCGTTGCGGGCGTGACGAGATAGCCGGCTCGGCCGCCGACAGAGAATTGATCTTCGATCTTGTAACTGAGGCTGCCAGAGATCAGGTCGTCGAGATTGAGACCGATCTCATACTCGTTGTCGTGGCGAGTGTAATCGACGAACACGCCGAAGACGAACTTGTCGTCATACTGGCGGTCGGCGCCGATTTCGAACGTGTAGCCGCCGCCCTGGCTGCCGAGACCATTGAACGAGAGCGCAGCGTCAACGCCGAACGGATCTAGAACCGGGCCTGGGCTGAGCGTCAGCTCGTTGTTGCCGAATGTGTAAGTGCCGCCGGCGCCGATGTAGAACTGCGACCACGAGCCGACAGAAGCTTCTGTGACGGCGGGTTCATCGGCCTCGCCGCGGCCGAGACCAAAGCGGTAGTTCAATGACACGCGTCCGGTCTGAATGTCGGGGTCAAGCGTCGTGCGAACCAAATCATTGATGCCAACGAAAGGTGTTCCGGGCAGCAGGGTCAGCGTCTCGGAATCAAGATCAGTGTAGCGGTATTCGCCCTTGACCGAAATCGCCTTGCTGAGCTTCACTTCCGCGCCACCGCCAATAAAATAGCCGTCGAATTCTCCGACGTGGGCGAGCGCAATGCTGCCCCCTCCCCCACCGAAACTGGCTCCGGCATTGATGTCACTGATGTCGGCGCGCGAGTAGCCTGCGGTGACGAACAGGAGTGTAGACGGCGAGACAATGTAGCCGAGCTTGCCGCCGATGGACCACATGTCTTCAACCGAAACATTGACGTTCGCGGCTACATTAACGGGATCACCAATCGTCAAATCGAGAACGTCGGTATCGAGGCTCATCCAGTCGTAGTCGAAAAAGGCGCCGACGACGAACCGGCTGTTGACCTGATAATCGGCTCCCACGCCCAGCGTGAAGACGCCGCCGTCGCCGCCCAGACCATCGATCGAGAGGGCGCCGTCAAACGGAATACCGGGTGCCTCGGTCAGCGCAAGTTCGTGATTGGCGGCACCGATGGCGGCACCAATGCCGATGTAGACCGCCGACCAGTCATCGGCTTGTGCCGGTGCGGCTGCGGTCAAAATTCCCGCTGCAATGATCGAAGCTGTTGTTCTGAACCGCATGACTGCCCCCGCTGATATGCTCCGGGGTTGATCAATGGCAGATTCGATTGGTTTTTCTGTATCTGTGGAGCCACAATGCCGGTCAGACTGAACCTAAGGTTGCAGCCGTAAGCTGTCTGCCTCTGCGGTGCGCCGGCCCGTAAAATTCGTTCCCGCCCCCAAACTCTCGCTTCGATCACTCTTGACGGCTTGCCGCCATCCTCTATCCCCGGACCAGGGCGCGCGGATCAACGATGCGGGCTCTCCGTTGCAACCCGCCGGACTGCGAAAACGAAAGATCATGGTTCTTTACAATTGCTCGAATTGCCCGGGATACTGCTGCTCCTACCCTGTCATTCCGTTGACGAAACGAGACGTGGAACGCCTCGCGCGGCATCACGATCTGTCTTATGAGGACGCCAAGGCGAAGTTCACCAAGGAAGCGCATGGCCACAAATATACGATGCGGCGCAAGCGCGACGCAATCTACGGACGGATTTGCCGGTTCTTCGATACGGCCGAGCGCCGTTGCACCATTTACCACGCGCGTCCCGCGACCTGCCGCAGCTACCCCGGTCAAGGGCGGTGCGGCTATTACGACTTCCTGATGCACGAGCGCCGGTGCCAGAGGGATGACGAATTCGTCGCCGTCACCAATCACGACGAAGATTGATCATCGTATTGTCGGCGACAATGGTCATCTGCGATCCGGCGCAAATGAGCGGGCGCGACGCGATTTGAAATCCGCTCGATTGCGTAGGTCCGCTCAAATCGTTTTTATCGCGAGTTGATCGCCCGAGGCCTCGTCAGACGACCTCGCAACCCCAAGATCGTGCGCAGGCAAAGTAGTCCAACGCGCTGATCGCGCCGCAGAAAAGCGGCCGACGCGAGCGGGATCGCCTTGCCTGGATGAGGCCACCACACGCGGCTGTCATCCCTGACCCAAATGCCCGGTAGGGCCAATACAGGAGGACACCAGCATGTTGAAATCCACCGTCATCGGAACCGCCGTCGTACTCGTCACCGCAACGGGCGCACACGCTCTGACCGTCAACAACACGTCATCGAAGGAAATCTCCATCGGGCTCGATCAAGGCGACAAGGAAAGTGTGCACAAAATAGGTGCCGGTAAGTCGGTCACATTCAAAAACGAATGCGACAACTTCTGTGGCGTGACAGGACCGTGGAACTTCTCTTGGTGGGCCAAGACCGGCGACGCGATCAACACCGACGGATCGAGTTTGACCAAGGCAAAGGATGGCGCATCGTAGTGATGTGAACGTCACACGTGTAAATTAGCGGGCGGTGAGGAGACCTCACCGCCCGCGTTGGATTGGAAAGCCAAATCCGGTTTGGCTCAACCGCAGGTCGTTGAGCAGGCGACCTCGTCGCGTTTCTCAACCGCGCCTTTGATCGGCGAGAAAATTTCCTTGAAGCATTTGCCGCCTTCCTTGACGACGCGAACCACGTTCTTGCCCTGGATGGACTGGCAGACCACTTCCAAGCCTTGCGCGACCTTGAAGGACTGGGGCGCAGGACCTTCGGCGCGGGCGGCCGAGATCAGCATGTCGATGATGCTTGTTGACTTCGGGTGCCTCGCCCGGCTTTTGCAATTCGTTGTACGCGATCCACTGGTAGGCCGCTTTGCCGTCGGCAGACGACAGCTTGAGCGCGATGTCACCCGTTTTCGAGCAGGCGCCGACATCGACGCGTGTGCCCTCGGCTGTCGCCAGGGCCTTGTATTCGATCTGGCAGTCGATGTTCTTGACCCACAGATCATACTGGGCAAGCCGTTGCGGCACCTGACTGAACGGGACCCCGAATGTGTACGCGTGATAGGCGGTGATGGCGGTCGGAACCGCACCGACAATCGTCACCACCAACGCCAAATTCTTCAAAAACCCAATAAAGCGGTCATAGTCGCCACCCGAACGGGCGGGGACGGTACTTTCGGACATCAGAAGGCCCTCCTCGAAGATCGTGCTTGGATAACCCATGGTCGCCAGCTCCCGTGACGCGGATATGGCGGAGGTATCTCATGGCGAGCCTGAACCGCTTTTGAGCACCTCATTCACCCCCCGTTCACGGGCCAGCCTCGTGTCGAGCGGGACGATATGCGATCACCGGGTGGACACAAGCCTGTACGGCGGTTTTGCCCGATCCCGAACCCGACGATAGAGCCACGACCCCGGGCGGCTATTTGAACTCCCCGCTGGGGAGAGGGGCACCGGCGGCCACTCTGCAACGTCATCCCGGCGCAGGCTGGGACCCAGTCAACACGCTGCGGCGCGAATGGCACAGCAACTCCCCAAGGGCACCCCCGCGCAGAAGCCAAGTCTCTCCGCATAAGGTAGGACCAACGACGATGGCGACCCCGGAATGCTCTTCCGCCGCCATTATCCCAAGCCCCGCCCCCAGCAATTGGAACTCCCGCTGCGGCAGCCCGAACTGAGGGACGACGAAATCCGTCTCCTGTGGCTTGCCGCCCTCGCCCGCCTGAGAGCCCGCAAGGAGATGGAGCTTCTTCGAAACAGCCGTTTTGAACACGACCAACTGCCAAATTAGGCGCCCCAACCCGGCTCGCTTCATCCTCACGTCAAGGCCGGCGTCCGCGCCGACCTTGCTTTTACAAGCGCACGCATGAAGTTGTATAGATTGGAGGCGCGCCATATATAGCCGCATCCTGCCGGATCACCGGCCAACCGCCACATTGCGGGCGGCTCACTGGCCGCGCTACGAACCTCCATGAGCAAGCCCATGAAAGCTCCCGCCCCGCGCAAGCCCGCCGAGACGCACAAGACCATCCATGTGCGCGGCGCACGCGAGCACAACCTGAAGAACGTCGATCTCGAGATCCCGCGCGACGCGCTCGTCGTGTTCACGGGACTGTCGGGCTCGGGCAAATCCTCGCTCGCCTTCGACACCATCTACGCCGAGGGCCAGCGCCGCTACGTCGAGAGCCTGTCGGCGTACGCGCGCCAGTTCCTCGAGATGATGCAGAAGCCCGACGTCGATCACATCGACGGCCTGTCGCCCGCCATCTCCATCGAACAGAAGACCACCTCGAAAAACCCACGCTCCACCGTCGGCACCGTGACGGAGATCTACGACTACCTGCGCCTGCTGTTCGCGCGCGTCGGCGTGCCCTACTCGCCGGCGACGGGCCTGCCGATCGAAAGCCAGACCATCACGCAAATGGTCGATCGCGTGATGCAGTTGCCGGAGGGCACGCGCCTGATGATCCTCGCGCCCGTCGTGCGCGGCCGCAAAGGCGAGTACCGCAAGGAATTGGCCGAGTGGCAGAAGAAGGGCTTCCAGCGCGTCAAGATCAACGGCGACGTCAGCGAAATCGGCGACGCGCCCAAGCTCGACAAGAAATTCAAGCACGACATCGACGTCGTCGTGGACCGCATCGTCGTGCGACGCCGACATTGCGACACGGCTGGCCGACAGCTTCGAACAGGCCCTGAAACTTGCCGACGGATCTGGCTATCGCGGAGTTCGTCGACAAGCCGCTCGGAAAAGCCGACACCGAGGGCGCCAACAAATCCAAAAACGACACCCACGAACGCATCGTTTTTTCCGAACGCTTCGCCTGCCCCGTTTCAGGCTTTACGATCGAAGAGATCGAGCCGCGGCTGTTCTCGTTCAACGCTCCCTCGGGGGCCTGCCCGCAGTGCGACGGGCTGGGCACCGAACTACAATTCGAAGCCGAACTCGTCGTGCCCGACGGATCGTTGTCGCTCGCCGACGGCGCCGTCTATCCGTGGGCCAAGACGGGGGCCACGTCGCCCTATTACGAGCAGACGCTCGAAAGCCTCGCCAAGCACTACAAGGTGTCGATGAAGACGCCGTGGGAAAAGCTGCCCAAGCACGTGCAGCTGGCCATCCTGTTCGGCTCGGGCGACGAGGAAGTCGAGTACACCTACTGGGACGGCGCGCGGAACTACAAAACCTACAAGCCTTTCGAAGGCGTCATCGGCAACATCGCGCGGCGCTGGAAGGAAACCGACAGCGAATGGGTGCGCGAGGAACTCTCGCGCTACCAGTCCGCCCATCCGTGCGAGGCCTGCCACGGCTATCGCCTGAAGCCGCAGGCGCTCGCGGTCAAGGTCGGCGGCAAGCACATCGGCGAGGTCTCGAACATGTCGATCCGCTCGGCCAACATCTGGTTCGAGGAACTGCCGAAGACGTTCACTAAGCAGCAGACCGAAATCGCGACGCGCATCCTCAAGGAAATCCGCGACCGGCTGAAATTCCTCGTCGACGTCGGCCTCGACTATCTCACGCTTTCGCGCGCGTCCGGCACGCTGTCGGGCGGCGAGAGCCAGCGCATCCGACTCGCCTCGCAGATCGGATCGGGCCTCACCGGCGTGCTCTACGTGCTGGACGAGCCGTCGATCGGCTTGCATCAGCGCGACAACGACCGCCTGCTCGGGACGCTGAAGCACCTGCGCGACCTCGGCAACACCGTCATCGTCGTCGAGCACGACGAGGACGCGATCATGTCCGCCGACTACGTGGTCGACATCGGACCCGGTGCCGGCATCCATGGCGGGCGCGTGGTCAGCCAAGGCACCGCCGCGGAAATCATGGCCGACCCGCATTCGCTGACCGGCCAATACCTCACCGGCGCGAAGCTCGTCTCGGCCCCGAAAACCCGCCGCAAGGCCGATCCCAAACGCGGCCTGACCGTCGTCGGTGCACGCGGCAACAACCTGCAGAACGTCACCGCCGAAATTCCGCAGGGGCTCTTCACATGCGTGACCGGCGTTTCAGGTGGCGGCAAATCCACGTTCCTGATCGACACGCTGTTCAAGGCCGTGTCGCGCAAGCTCAACGGCGCGCGCGAGCATCCAGCCCCGCACGACCGCATCGAGGGACTGGAACACTTCGACAAGGTGATCGACATCGACCAATCGCCGATCGGGCGCACGCCTCGGTCGAACCCGGCGACCTACACCGGCGCGTTCACGCCGATCCGTGAATGGTTCGCGGGCCTGCCGGAAGCCAAGATGCGCGGCTACGAACCCGGCCGCTTCTCGTTCAACGTGAAAGGCGGCCGCTGCGAAAAATGCCAGGGCGACGGCGTCATCAAGATCGAGATGCACTTCCTGCCCGACGTCTATGTCACCTGCGAGGAATGCAAGGGCAAGCGCTACAATCGCGAGACGCTGTCGGTGACCTTCAAGGATAAGTCCATCGCCGACGTGCTCGACATGACGGTCGAGGAAGGCGCGGATTTCTTCAAGGCGGTTCCGTCCATTCGAGATAAACTGGAAACGCTGGCCCGTGTCGGGCTCGGCTACATCCACATCGGCCAGCAGGCGACCACGCTGTCGGGCGGCGAAGCGCAGCGCATCAAGCTGGCCAAGGAACTGTCGAAGCGCGCCACCGGCCGCACGCTCTACATCCTCGACGAGCCGACGACGGGACTGCATTTCCACGACGTCGCCAAGCTGCTCGAAGTGCTGCACGAGTTGGTCGATGCGGGTAACACCGTCGTCGTAATCGAGCACAATCTGGAAGTCATCAAGACCGCCGATTGGGTCATCGACCTCGGCCCCGAAGGCGGCGACGGCGGCGGGCGCATTGTGGCCGTCGGAACCCCTGAAGATGTGGCCAAGGTGCAGCGAGAGCTACACCGGTCAATACCTCAAGGATCTGCTTGCCCGACGGCCGACGGCTGCGGCCGCCCCCGTCACAAAGCCGAAGCCCGCGAAGCGTTCGGCGTGATGGCGCCTGCCTGAATTTCAATCCATGTCCTATACCGCACGTGCACTATTCGACACGCCGCGGTGGCGGCGATGGTGTAAGATTGCGTGCAACCCTCGATCCGGAAGGCTCCCCATGCGCGCCGTTGCCTGCCTTCTCGCTCCAGCCCTCGCGCTGGCTTACTCGCCGCTTCGCCGAGCGCGTTCGCGCAGTCCGAAGACCGCGGCTACGGCGGACCGGCGACCGTGGGACCGAATTTCTCGACTGGCAAGCAGTCCGCGCCGCCCGACTACGGCAGTGGCACGGTCAAGAAAAAGCCCGTCCAGCAACCGGCGGCCGCCAAGAAGGAAGCCAAGCCCGCCAAACCGGCCGTCAATCGTTCCAAGCCAGACGAGGCCGTCGCCAAAAGCGAGCCCGTGAACGCGCCGGGCGACACGCCGATTTCCACCGCGACGCCAGCGGCCAACTCCCCGGCACCCGCCGCTGCTTTGCCCGCAGAAAAAGTGCCCGCCGTAGGCAAAGCCGAGACCTGCCGCCGCTTTGACGCCACCACAAGCACCACGATCGAAGTCCCCTGCCCCTGACGCGCGGCTCAAGCGCACCCGGCACGGGACTTCTTAGGTCAGGGCTATCAACAATTGTGAGTAGGGTATCGCACGCGCGTCCCGGCGGCCACGGAGGCGAATTCTTTTGTCGCCACACGCGTTAAGCACGACTGTGCATTCGGAAGTTGCGCTGCGTTGCGGTATCTTACAATTCGCCGCTTCGCAGGATCGCTTCGCAATGCATGCACTTCTGACCGCCGCCGCCATCGGGCTTCTCGTCGGCGCGGCCCTCGTTTCGCCCGCCGCCGCTCAATCGAGCGAACTCGTCCATTTGGGGTAATGAGACCTTTGGTTTCGGCGCGGCCACACCGAGCCAGCCGAAAAAGCGCAAGTTTCGCGCCCGCTCCGTCAAGTCTTCGACGGCGGCCGCGCTCGAAGATCCCCCGCTGCCCGAACCCAATCCGGCGCGCCTTGCCAACGATCGAGGAGCCGAGACGGCCGCGTCGGGCACCGCCGTCGGCACCGCGACCGATGCGTCACCGGTCGAGACCGGCACTGTCGCCGCACCCGTGGACACCGGCCCCGTCCCCTGCCGCAAATACGACCCCACCACCGCCCGCACGATTGAGATCAGGTGTCGGTAGTCTCATCGGCTGAAGTTTGGATCCGCCCGCCTTGTCCACGCCGTTGAACGATGGATCCTTAATCTAACGCCGAGGGTGACACCGTTGGGTGAGCTAGCTGTCGCCAGCTAATCCCTTACACATCCCTCGCCCAGCGCATCGCCAGCGGCGGGCGCCAGACGCCGAGAACGTAGTTGGCGAGCGAAATGGCGAGGATCGCAAACAGGGTGGTCCACTCGCTGGAAATGGTGGCGGCGAGGCCCTTTTCGAGCGGTTGGCCGGCGGCGATCTGAGCCGAGAGGCGAGCGGCGTCACCGCGCCTTTGAGGAGATGATGGCGAGGGTGGCCTCGAACATGCTGATCCCGAGCAACGCCTTCACCCAGACCCAGCGCAATTCCTGGAATGGACGGTGGACGGCCATGGCGAGCAGGCCTGTCACCAGAGAGATGCCCAGCGCCGGCATGATCATATACTGGCACACCGCCACGATTGTCTGGCGCATGTCGGCGTAATCTTGCGGCGTCGACTGCGGCGCGTAGAGGAGGATCAGCGCGTAGGCGACCAGGCCGCCGACGATCCCCGCCGACGACACCGTGTGCACGAATTTCATGAACTGGCGCATGGGTGCACTACGTCCCCTGCCGGGCGCCGGATTGCGCGCGCTTCAGACCGCCAGCACCGACTTGATTTGATCTTCGTATTGCTGCACCGCATCGAGCGCGCGCTTCTTCATGACTGGATCGGCATCCGTCGCCGACGCGAAGCCTTCGATCGCCTCGCGGGCGTTGGTCATGATGCGGGTCGCGGCGGCCTGCGGATTGAGTTCGCGTTTACAGTTGGACTGCAGAAGCTGCGTCAGGATCACTCCGGTCGCAAGCGAGAGGCCCGAAAGCTCCTCGTTCTGGCGCTTCAGTTTGTCGATCTCGGCGGTGAGGCGGGTCACGTCGGTCATGGTCTGATGTTCCAAAGGGCCGGTTTCAGCTGAGTAAGCGGATGATTTGTCCTGGCGGCGTGCTAACGCCTGGCGGCGAGGAGCGCAAGGCCGACCGCGGCGTGGAACAAATTGTGCCCGGATTACGGCGGACGCACCCGCACGCAACTCCGTGATCGTTGCGGTCATGCACTAGCGCGGCTCCGCGAGGAGGCGCAAATCTGACCCCGTGAATCCACGTAGCCACCTCGGAGACCACCCATGACACAGCGTTTCGCCCTTCTCGCCGCCGCCCTCACGCTCGCAGCAGCAGCCCCGGCGCATGCCGCGGATTGCAAACTCTTTGGCGGCGTGGGCAACGGCATCACGGAGGGAATCGCGAAATTCATGTCCGAAGCAGCCGTCAGGAACGTGATCGAGAACAAGGGGCTGAAACCGACGGGTGAGGCCAAGGTGACGTGCACCGCAGCCACTGTCGGATCGGAATGCTCGGCGCGCCAACAAGGCTGCAAATAGCACCCTCAGGTTTTTCGTCGGACGCTGCGGAACAAGACCGTTGTCTTGGCCGTTATAGGCACACGTCATCTGCGTCTGGGGTACTGTCTCGAGGGAGAGATCGAATGAAAATCACGTTGCTCGCCGTGTGTCTCGCCGCCACGCTTGCCGCCGGTTGCCGCCGCGAAGAAGCCGCGCCCACGTATGAGCCGATGAAACTCGGCGGACCTACGCAGCACGATATGTCGCGCTGATCGACCATCGGCGTCAGACGAGTGGGCCGGAAGCGGAAACGTTTCCGGCCCACGTTAGTTTTAGACAGCCGTATCTCAGTCGTAATAACGCCGCTGGACCTTGCGATCTGACCGGCGCGGAGGCTCGGCCGATCGGTATCGATAAGGCTGCGGCGCGCGGGCACGCCAATTGCCGGTTCCGCTCAGTGCGCCGTAGCGCTCCAATAACTCCGCATCGTATTCGCTGACCGGGCCACCGGCCCGGGCATTAGCGCGGGCACCTTCGACATCGAAATAGCTATCGGCGAGTGCCGCACTGCTCACGCTTATTGCGGCCGCAAGCGTTGCGGCCGCCACGGATATTTTCATGTTCGTCTCCTTGTTCATCTTGCAAGCGGCGCGAGCCCGGCCTTGTGGCGGGGCGTGCGTCATCGCTCTCTCGTGCCATCCACATGGGGATTTGGCCCGGCCGTGCAAAGATGCGCGTTTTTGACCGTGATCAGGTTTTGCTGCGCGCCACGGGACAGTTGGCCGGCAATCCGGACAGGTGGCCCGGTTCCTCGGCGACGAGCCGGACGAAGATGGCCAGCACCTCGTCACGGGTGGCTTTCTCAACGGCGCCGCCACTCACCTGTTCGCGTGTCCACATCCAGCTCTTGGCCGGATCGTGCCGCATGGCCCATGCCGGAAACAATCGCTGTGTTGTGTTTTCCTGGACCAGTATTTCGACGTCGGTATGCCGATCGTCGCGTGAAATCTTCTCAAAAATGGAATCGACATCGACACGATCGCCCTCAAGCAGCTGAAGATAGAGATCCTCGCGGCAGATCAGCGTGCCGGTAACATCGTGGCGTGCATTCATGGTCTGCGCGGTCTTCAGGATATTGGCGAGCACCAGGTCGTCGAAGCCGAACGGGTGCGATGCATAGATCAGCCGCTTGAGCGTCATGGGCAGGGCTCCGGCCTTGAATGTGCTCTCCGGATGATACCGGCAGAGCGCTGATCGTAGCACGCCGCATGGGACGTGACGCTGTCAAAATCATGGGGGCAAGCCTGGGGTGCCACAGGCTTCGTTCGTCAGTTTACACATTCTTCACCGTGCCTGGGACCAGGGCCACGGGGCAGGCTGTTCCTTCACATGCGTGGAATGCGCCTTGCGGAACAGCACACAGGTTGCGACCCGCGTGTGCCGCGCCGGCACAAAAATCCCGAAAGCCGACAGACAAAAGAGCCGCTACTCCATGCCCAGCCCAATAAACGACACTCGCGTTGCCTTCGTCGACGTCGCCAAGGGACTTTGCATTCTTCTCGTCGTTATGATGCACGCCACGCTGGGCGTCGAAAAAGCGACCGGCGAGACGACGCTCCTCAGCGGCTTTATCGAATGGGCTAAACCCTTTCGAATGCCGGACTTCTTTTTGATCTCCGGGCTATTCCTGGCGGCGCGCATCAACCGGCCTTGGCGGTCGTACCTCGACAGCAAGGTCGTCTACTTCGCGTACTTCTACGTGCTGTGGCTGACGATCCAGTTCGCGCTGAAGGCGCCCGGCATGATCGCGGAGAACGGCCCGGAGGCGACTGCGTGGACTTACATAGGCGGGCTTGTGCAGCCGTGGGGAACGCTATGGTTCATCTACATGCTGGCGGTGTTCTTCGTGTTTGCCAAGCTACTCGAGGGTGCACCCAAGGCGCTTGTGTGGGTGGCAGCAGCAGCATGTTACTATGCTCAGCCACATACCGGTTCGTTACTGATCGATGAGTTCGCCGCGCGCTTTGTTTTCTTCTACAGCGGCTACTGGGCTGCACCTCGCGTGTTTGAATTCGCGTCTCGGCTGGCCCAAAGCCCGGTCGCTGTCGTCGCGGGGGCGCTCGCCGCGTGGGCTGCGATCAACTGGCTTCTAGTCGAGAACGGGCTCGCGTTCATGACCGGGCCCAATCTTCTGGTTTCATATTTCGGCGTCGCCGCCGTGATCGCCCTCAGCGTACTTTTAGCGCCGACATCCCCTGGCGGAGCGCTAGCCTATCTGGGTCGCAACTCGATCAAGGTCTATCTCGCCTTCCCTTTGTTCATGGGACCGGCGCGGGTCGCGGCGTTAAAACTGGGACCCGTTATTCCAGATTGGGGCGCAGCGCTGATTTCGACCGCAGCCGGTGTCGCCGGCGCCCTGATCCTAGCGCATGTCGTCCAGGGGACACGCTTTGGTTTCCTGTTCGTCCGCCCGTCGTCGTGCACGCTTTTGGCCACTGATCCGGCCAATCCTCGCGCCGGGCCGCAGGTCGCGGCGACCTGAACATCAACCCGGCGGTGGACCTACAGCGGCAGCAGGCGGAGCGGCTTCTGCCACCCGTTTCAAATTGGCGAGGCCGGTCTCGTAGTCAGCGCCGATCATTGAGTTCACATCGAGACCCATGACAGTGCAGATCAGTCGCTCGACGAAACCCTGCTCACCGGCGATGGACCACGTCACTTTCGTGCCCGGCCCCTCGGGCTGAAAGATGAAGCCGACGTCGCTCGTGCCGTGCATGGGCGCGACGAAATCGAGCCGGATCTTGAGGCCCTGGGGCGGATTGGCCTCGGTGATGGCCATGGCCCCGGTGCCGACTTCCTCGTTACCCGACCACTTCATGATCGCGCCGGGCCCGGCCCTTGGACCCTCAAACGTCACTTTGGCATTCGGATCGCGCTTCGCCCACGGCGACCAGTCAGCCCATTTTTCGAAATCGTAGACGTGGGCGAAGACATCAGCCGGGGCGGCCGCGATGACCGCCGTGCGCTCGACGGTGTAGTGCGCCGGCTTCAGGCCGACCCAGACGAGCAGCGCCGTCAAAGCTGCGGTGATCAAGAGAAAAATCGTACGCAGCATGGTGCGAACTCCGTCGTTGATCGGAGCGTGCAGCTATCCATTGGGAAGCCGGCATATTTGTGAACACCGGCGCAGCAACGGTTATGCTCGGGTCGTGGCGTGTCAGCAGGCGGCAGCGGTGTCGGTTCGGTCGTTGCGCGGATGGTTTGACGTACGATTGGCCGCGGTCGGACTGGCCGCGACCAGCTTGTCAGCGTGTGCTGCGACGTTCGGCAGCGCCGTCGTTGGATTGCCGGCTGAGGATTTCGATCGCGCATATCTGGTCGGCTTGGACATTGCCGCCGCACAGCGATGCGGCGTTACCGTCGATGCGGGGGGCGTGCGCGCCCATCTGGTCGAGGACGCCAAACGGCGCGGGCGCGATGACGCCACTTCCGAAAAGGCCGGCCGCGCATTCGATAAAACGCGGGCCGAATTCGCAAGAAAGCTGCAGTCCAGGCCAGAGTACTGTGTCAGCGAGTACGCCGTCGCGCCGGAGACCCTTGCGCTCTATGGCAAAGGACAGTTTTCTGCCGGGCGCTGAACGCTTGAATTTGATCGCGGTTTAGCCATACCAACATGCCAACAAATGCTTCCCAACGGCTTTGGTTTGCCAAAGCCGACCAAACGGAGATCGCCCATGTCCGTCCGCTGCAGGCCTCGCGCAATCTGCAACTCTGTCGTCACGCTGGCTGCAACCGCCAGTTTTGCCGCGACTTGTCAGGCCGGGGAATTTGCCGGCAAATGGGCGGCCGATCTCGAAAACTGCAAGCTGCGACAGGACAGTGCGGATGCCCCCGTCGTCATGTCGGCCAAAGGCTACGACCAGCATGAAGCTCATTGCACATTCAACGGGTTGGCATCGGCTGGTGAAAACGAATGGTCGGGCAAAGCGGCATGCAGCGTAGAAGGCGACCAACAATCGATAGTAATCGAGCTGACGCTGTCGGGTGACACATTGACGCTGACGGAAGACGGTAATTCGCGCGATCTGCTGCGCTGTCCTTAAGCGACCGGCGACTATCGGGGTTTAGCCCCGGCTTAGTCGCAATCTCGCTGGGTCCATTCACCTTGAAACCGGGCTTTTCTGGACGCTCCACCCGCCCAGTGGCATGGGCGGACACTGCGGCGCGGCTTGGCGGCAGCACGCACCGCGATTTTTAAGAGTCACGTACGGAACAGACGAAACTTTCGAGCTGAGCCATCGTTACTTAAACGTCTGTCACCTTTGCGAATTATGACTTGAATGTGGCAGGTGCTCGTCCCAAGTCCTCTCTAGTATGGAGTTAGAGGATGATGTTCGCCGATAACGGCCAGTTCGAGACCGTCTCGTTCGCGGATTTGCGAGCGGAGGAATGCTCGGCTGCGGCCGACAGGAGCCGCCGTATGATTGCCCATGGTGACACTTTGTTCTCGCCCGGAGCGGCTCGACGCGCCGCATATCGCGTCGAAAGCGGAGCGCTGTGCCATTACGTCGTGTGGCCGGACGGTAGTCATGACGTGATCGAATTTGCGTTTCCGGGCGACATCGTCGGCCTGGGTTCACTGGGTGAACACGTCTCGACAGCGCAGGCGATGGTCGATACGTCGGTTGAAGTTTTGTCTGACGATGAGTTGGAGCGGGCCATTGGCGCGGACTCTGCGCTGGCCGCGCGAATGGCATCGGCCGCCGACCGGGAATTTGATTTCATGCGCGACCGGGCCCTGCGGCCGGGACTGCGGCCGCTGCCTCAGCGGTTGGCCGCGTATATCCTAGCTGTCGCAGGGGCGGCGTGCCGTTCCGGCGAGACGGCGCTGGAGGCTGGATCAGCCGGCACGGCCGCACTCGCCGTTGCGCTCGATGTTTCGACAGCCGACATTGAAGTGGCGATGTCCAATCTGGCCGGACGCAGTTTGATCAGTGTCTCCAATGGCATGATCGTGATCAAGAATCGCGATGGCCTTGATGCGCTCGCCGACGCCTAGTCACGCTCCGGCTTTGATTGGAAGCCAACCGGTGATATGCAGCGGCCCATGTTCCGAGCCGCGACACTCCTCGTTGTTTTAATAATTTCGGCCGCTGCCGCACGTGCGCAGCAGGCTTTTCCAGACAAGCCTCTGCCTGGCGTCGATGAGCAAGGTGCGCGGCATGGACAGGCGCTGGCTGCGATGAAAACGTGTCCAGGTGCCCGCACGACCGCCAAGGTTGGCGAACTGGCAGCCGCAATTCCGGGTTCGGATCGAGAGGTGTTTGATGCTGCCAGCACTCGGATTGTGGCGGCATGGGACAAGGCGTTTCGTTGCACGGATATCGACCCAGCGCAGTTTCCGCGAGAACTGAATGGGTGCCGCAAATCCAAGATTCTCAGCTGCACCTCAGCTTGGCGCGAAATCGGCCCGGATGGCTCGGCTCTGCCAGGCCTGCTCGAATTTGCGCCCTAGGCATGACGCAGCGCAGCAACGATCGCGCTGAGCCAATCGCGATCCGCGCCCGTACACTTGCAAAATCATTCTGGAGGTTTCTCATGCCCGCGCGTCGCCTGATCGCTGTTGCCGTCTTCATCACTTTGACGCCGAGTGTTTCGCTGGTTCAGGCCGCGGACGCCGCAAAGCCACAGGCTGCCGGATACAACGACCTCGCCAATCCGCGTGATGCCGGTATCCGCTATGGTCAAGCTGCCGGAATGGCCGCGGTTTGTCTGGATATGAAGCCGACGGCGAAGGCAGAAGCGTTGGCCGGCTCATTTACCGGCGCGGATCTGGAGAAATTCAAGGTCCAGGCGGACACGGTACTGGCATCTTGGAAGAAGACGCTGGCGTGTGCTCACACGTCCGATCCCAATCCGTGCCGTCTGGCATTCCAGATGAGTTGTCGTGAGGGGTACAATGAAATTGGGCCCAGCGGCAGCGTGGCTCCCGGGCTTGTGGAAACGACGAAGGCTCAATAGGGGGCATGGAACGTTTGATTGCCGTCTTGCTCATGGCATTTGCCATGGCGGGCGCCCGAACGGCTGGCGCGGAACCGGTAACAAACCTCGAACCTTTGACGCTTCTGGAGAATGGGCAGATTGCGGGCTGCGGGCTTTCGGCAACGGGGTCGGCGGCTCAAGGGTCGGCGATTGCCGAAGTCATCGCATTTCGGGACGGCAACGAAACGGCATTCGCCGTGCGTGCGCGTTCGGGGCCAAATTCGGCATCGACGAACGCTCAGTCAATTCGGCTCGTTACTGCCACGCACGATACGGCTGTACTCTTTCCTCGCCCCCGCCGCATCGCTGGCGGTATCGTCGAAACGCGACGCGTATTGCAGGGCTTTACCGGTCCAAGCTTCGCACAAGAACTGATGGTCACGGGAGGGCGCTTTGAGATCACGGGCGCGGACGGGGCGGTGCTTGCGCTCGATCTGCCGCGACCCATGCCGCACCGCGTGCGGCAAGCCTATCTCACGTGCGCCGGCGATCTGTTCCGGCCCGAGCCGGAATAGACGATCGCTTTCCTCCTGACCGCCCAACGTGCATGTTCTGCGGGTTAGTCAGGGAAAAAAGCATGCAGGAAGTAGGCCCGCTTCGCGCCGGATTGACGGGAACGGCATCGATCATCGTGGACGAAGCGCATACGGCGGTGCATGTCGGTAGCGGCTGCGAGGCTGTGCTTGCGACGCCTGTCATGATCGCACTGATGGAAGCCGCAGCTGTCGATTGTTGTGAACATCTGCTCGATGCCGGCCACACCAGTGTCGGCATTCGGATTGCCGTAGATCATGTTGCGCCGACGCCGGTCGGGCGCACGGTGACCGCGACGGCGGAACTGGTGGAAATCAAGGGCCGGCGTTTGATGTTCCGCGTCAGCGCCGAGGACGGCCTGCACAGCATCGGCGCGGGCGAACACACGCGCGCCGTCGTCAACGTCGACGCATTCCGCGAGCGGTTCTTATAGTTGCCGTGTGCTGCTGGTTGCTGGCGCGTGCCGGGCTCACCCAAAAAATAGGGGCGGCCCCATCGGCGCCGCCCCTGATCGGTCAGGTCGATTGCGCCCGCAGCATTACTCAGCTGCGAGCGCCACCGGCTTTCCCTCGCCCAGCCGATCGAAGCCGAGCGACACGGCGACTGCCTGATGCATAATGCGGCCGTTCTTGACGTTGAGGCCGGCAGCAAGGTGAGGATCGCGGTCAAATGCGGCAAGGCCTTTGTCGGCGAGCTTGATCACGAACGGCAGCGTGGCGTTGTTCAATGCCTGTGCCGACGTGGTCGGAACCGCGCCCGGCATGTTGGCAACGCAGTAGTGAATGATGCCGTCGACTTCGAAGGTCGGCTCAGCATGAGTCGTGGGGCGAGACATCTCGAAGCAGCCGCCCTGGTCGATCGACACATCGACGAGAACTGCGCCCTTCTTCATGGCTTTCAGCATGGCGCGCGTGACAAGCTTGGGCGCGCTGGCGCCGGCGACGAGTACAGCACCGACGACAACGTCGGCTGCGAGCACTTCGCTTTCGACCGTTTCCATGGTCGAGGCCAACGTGCGAACGCGACCCTGGAACAGTTCATCGAGCTGGCGCAGGCGGGGCAGCGAGCGATCAAGGACAGTGACGTCTGCGCCAAGTCCGGCTGCCATGCGAGCTGCATGTGTGCCGACGACGCCGCCGCCGAGCACGACCACTTTGGCCGGTTTGACGCCCGGTACGCCACCCATCAGGACGCCGCGGCCACCGGTCGGGCGGCGCAGCGCGATAGCGGCGGCTTCGATCGACAGCCGACCGGCGACCTCGCTCATGGGTGCCAGCAGCGGCAGGCCGCCGTTGGCATCCGTCACGGTTTCGTAGGCAATCGCGGTGGCGCCTGATGCGAGAAGGCCCATGGCCTGCTCGGCATCGGGTGCGAGATGCAGGTACGTGAACAGAATGTGATCGGGGCGCAGGCGCTCCCATTCCACCCGCTGCGGCTCCTTGACCTTCACGATCATCTCGCTCTGAGCGAAGACGGCTTCGGCGTCGGGAAGGATCTTGGCGCCGGCGTATTCGTAGGCGGCGTCGTCGGCGAAAATGCCTGCGCCGGCGCCGGACTGCACAAATACTTCGTGGCCCTTGGCCGTCAACTCGCGCACGGAACCCGGCACAAGGCCGACGCGGTATTCGTTAACCTTGATCTCGGTGGGTACGCCGATCCGCATGATGTCCTCCTGACGAATTCGATGCAGATAATGTGATCACATTCGCGCGCCGAAGGTTGGCTTTGTGCATTGAAATCCGAACGCGTTATGGTGATAATCTGCGTTGTTTATGTCTGTAACGCAGGAAATATGCGGTAATGGAACTAGATGCGCTGGATATGGCCATTTTAGGGGCGCTCTCAGAGAACGGCCGACTGTCGCAGGTGGAGCTCGCCGACCGCGTTCCACTGTCGGCAACGGCGATTGCGCGCCGGATCCGAGCCTTGGAGGAAAAAGGCGTAATCGAGGGTTATCAGGCCCGCGTCAGCCGGCCGGCGCTCGGTCTCAACATGACCGTTCTGGTCCAAATTAGCCTCAAGAGCCAGAGTGAGGATCTGCTGGCGGCGTTTGAGAAGGCCGTCGTAGCCGCACCGTCCGTCGTCTCGTGCCATCTGATGTCGGGTGAGGACGACTATGTGCTGACCGTTCTCGCCCGCGATCTCGCCGACTACGAACGCATTCATCGGCACGAACTCGCGCGACTGCCCGGCGTCACGCGTTTGCGCTCGAGTTTTGCGTTGCGCGAGGTCAAGGCCCGCACCCTGCCTGAGACGATCCTGACGCGGCCGCGCGGCTAGGACTTGGGCCTATCGAGCAGGAAGTTGCCGGCCGCAGCGCCATCCGACTTCGGCAGCGCTTCGGCGTCGTCCTTCAGGTTGACGCCGGAAAGTTTGCGGCGGACGGCCTCGGAGGCGAGGTAATGCAGTTTGTAGGCGGCCTCAGCATACGAGAGGCCTTCCGTCCGCACATTCGAAATGCAGTTGCGATCGGCGTCGGTGAGGCCGGGCTTCGGGTTGTAGGTCAGGTAAATCCCTAAGCTGTCGGGGGATGACAGGCCCGGGCGTTCGCCAATCAGCATGACAACGAGTTCGGCGCCGACAATCGCTCCGATCTCGTCGCCGAGCGCCACGCGACCCTGGCCGGCCACAATGAGCGGCGCGCGGTTCCAGCCGGCCTTGTCGGACAGCGGCAGCATTGTTTCGAGAAAGGGAAGGATGTTCTTTTCGATGGCGTAGGCGGAAAGTCCATCGGCGATGACGTAGGCGACGTCGACGGGGCCTTTGACTTCGGCGGCCAATTTCTCCGCCGAATCCGGCGACAGGCGGCGGCCAAGATCGGGGCGCTGCAAATAGGTCGGGCGGTCGGGGGCGGCGCTGTGCACTTCCACGACGGGGCCGAAACGCGACAGGTCCTGGGCCAGCTTGGTCAGATCGATGGCGTGATGCACGGCACTCCGCGCGCGGGCGTGCGCCAACTGGAACGCCAGATGTTCGGAAGTCGGCAGGCTAACGCCGGTGCGGCCGAGCGCAATGCGCGCCGGAGTATGGCGGCGCAGATGCGTCCAAGGATTGGAGATCGTGATGGCTTTGTCGCCGTCGGCCATGATTTCACTCCGCCGCGATGGCACGACGAAAGGCGCGCGGCACGTCTGTTGCGAGGCGGACCTGGTCGCCTTCAACGAATATTTCCTGCGCCTTCAGCCACGCCTCGAATTCCGGCGCCGGCTTCAGGCCGAGCACGCGGCGCAGATAGAGCGCATCATGGAACGAGGTCGTCTGGTAGTTGAGCATCACGTCGTCGGACCCAGGAATGCCCATGATGAAACTGATGCCGGCGACGCCGAGCATGGTCAGCAGAATATCCATGTCGTTCTGATCGGCTTCGGCGTGGTTCGTGTAACAGATGTCGCAACCCATTGGCAGCCCGAAGCAACTTGCCGCAGAAATGATCCTCTAGACCGGCGCGGACAATTTGACGGCCATCGTAGAGATATTCGGGTCCGATGAAGCCAACGACGGTGTTGATCAGCAACGGCTTGAATTTTCGTGCGACCGCATAGGCCCTCGTTTCAATCGTCTGCTGATCGGCGCCGTGATGGGCGTTGGCGGATAGCGCACTGCCCTGCCCTGTTTCGAAATACATAACGTTGTCGCCGACGGTGCCGCGCTTCAGCGACAAGCCGGCATCGTAGCCCTCCTGCAGGATCTTTAGGTCGATGCCAAAGCTTTTGTTGGCCGCTTCGGTGCCTGCAATCGACTGAAAGACGAGGTCAACCGGCGCACCGCGATTGATCGCCTCGATGGTCGTGGTCACATGCGTCAGAATGCAAGACTGGGTCGGAATTTCGTAACGGCTGATAATGGCGTCGAGCATCTCGACGAGTGAGATGACCTGGCCGATGCTGTCGGTCGCTGGATTAATTCCAATTACGGCATCACCGTTGCCATAGAGAAGTCCGTCGACGATGCTGGCGGCTATCCCGGCGGTATCGTCGGTCGGGTGGTTGGGTTGCAGGCGCGTCGCCATGCGCCCTTCCAGACCGATCGTATTGCGAAACTTCGAGACGACGCGGCATTTCCTTGCGACGAGGACAAGGTCCTGAGCCCGCATGATCTTGGAGACGGCGGCGACCATTTCCGGCGTCAGGCCGGGTGCGAGCTTCGTCAGCGCTTCGCTTGTCGTCTGGTCCGACAGCAGCCAGTCGCGAAAGCCGCCGACGGTCAGGTGCGACACCGCCTTGAATGCCGCCTTGTCGTGCGTGTCGATGATCAGCCGGGTCACCTCGTCGCTTTCGTAGGGAACAACCTGTTCGGCGAGGAAGACGGTCAGCGGAACGTCGGCGAGTGCAATCTGGGCGGCAGCACGCTGCGCGTCGGTTTCGGCCGCGACGCCGGCGAGCTGGTCGCCCGAGCGGAGCGGCGAAGCCTTGGCCAGCAGATCTTTCAGATCGTTGAATACGAACCGCTCGCCGGCGACGATGTGTGCGAATGAGCCCATGTTCAGCCCTCCAGCCGGCAATCCAGATTTCGAGGCATCCAGAGGTACTATCGCCGATGCCGGTCGCAGACATCAAGCCCCGTCAATGTACCGGATGAGACGTGACGAAAGGGACGCATCGCCCTAGTGTCCGGCGGCCCGCCCTTGGTTCCTGATGTGACGAGATCCATGAAAACCGATACGCCTCGCCCCATTCGCCTCGAAGACTATCGCCCGTCAGCCTATCTCATCGACACGATCGAGCTCGATATCACCTTGCATCCGTCGGAAACGAAGGTCGTATCGCGGCTGGCGATCCGCGCCAATCCGAGCCACCGCGGCAAACCGGGGGCCTTGAAGCTCGATGGCGAAAACCTGAAGCTTGTTTCGATCGAGCTCAATGGGACGCCACTCGAGCCGGGCCGGTTCCGGCAGTCGGCCACACACCTGACGATTGCGAAAGTGCCGGACAAACCGTTTACGCTGGAGACGGTCGTCACCCTCAATCCCGAAGCCAACACCGCGTTGCAGGGGCTTTACCGTTCGCGCGGTGTTTATCTGCACGCAATGCGAGGCGGAAGGCTTTCGACGCATCACCTTCTTCCTCGACCGGCCAGACATCCTGTCCGTCTATACCACGCGCATTGAGGCCGAGACCGCACTGGCGCCCATCCTGCTCGGCAACGGGAATCCGATCAAAGCGGGAACAAGCGACCGCGGCAAACGCCATTTTTCCGTCTGGCACGATCCGCACCCCAAGCCCTGCTATCTCTTTGCGCTGGTCGGCGGCGACCTCGCGGTCATCCGCTCGTCGTTCAAGACACTGTCCGGGCGCGTGGTGGATCTTGGGATTTATGTCGAGCACGGAAAGGAGGCGCGCGCCGAATGGGCGATGGATGCCTTGAAGCGCTCCATGACGTGGGACGAACAACGGTTCGGTCGCGAATACGATCTCGACGTGTTCAACATCGTTGCCGTGTCGGACTTCAACATGGGCGCGATGGAAAACAAGGGCCTCAATATTTTCAATGACCGCTTGATCCTCGCGTCACCCGAGACGGCAACGGACGCCATGTTCGAAGCGATCGAGAGCGTCGTCGCGCACGAATACTTCCACAACTGGACCGGCAACCGCATCACCTGCCGCGATTGGTTTCAGCTGTGCCTGAAAGAGGGGCTAACGGTTTATCGCGACCAGGAGTTTTCATCCGACGAGCGCGACCGGACCGTGCAACGCATCAACGACGTGCGGCAGCTGAAAGCGACGCAATTCCCCGAAGACGGCGGACCGCTGGCGCATCCCGTTCGGCCGGAGAGCTACATCGAAATCAACAACTTCTATACAGCGACGGTGTATGAGAAGGGCGCCGAACTCGTGCGCATGATCGAAACCCTGCTCGGACCGAACGGCTTTCGCGCCGGCATGGATCTTTATTTCGAGCGGCACGACGGTCAGGCCGCGACCATCGAAGATTTTCTCAAATGCTTCGAAGATGCTTCGGGCCGGGACTTGACGCAGTTTCAACTTTGGTATGCGCAATCGGGCACGCCGGAACTCGTCGCCTCACTGACGTGGGACCGTGCCACTAAAACGGCGACCTTGAAGGTCGCGCAGATGCAGCCGCCAACGCCGGGACAGCCGAAGAAGCAGCCGCTGCAAATTCCGCTGCGACTTGCACTCCTGGGTTCGAACGGCCAACCCATCGCCTTGCGACTCGACACGGGTGAGGACATCGACACCGGCGTTTTGGAAATCACCAAGCGCAGCGAAACGTTCCACTTCGTCAATGTCCCGTCGCGCCCGGTGCCCTCACTGCTGCAAGGGTTTTCCGCACCGGTTCGGTTGACGGTCGACCTTTCGGATCGCGACCTTGAATTCTTGATCGCCAACGATGCCGATCTTTTCAATCGATGGCAGTCGGCAAATGTCTATGCCATGCGGACGCTGATCGCCAACGTTGGACTGCTGAAAGACGGCAAGCGCGCGACGCGGGGCACGGCTTTCGCCAAAGCGCTTGGCCTTGCCATTGCCGACAAGACCCTGAACCCGGCCTATCGGGCCGCGTTGCTGCGGCTACCGAGCCAAGCCGATATCGCTCGGGAGATCGGCCGCAACGTCGACCCGGAACTTGTCCACCGCGCGCATACGCAGCTGTCGAAGCTCGTGGCCACAACACTGGGCGAGGATCTGGAAGCCATCTACGCGTCATCGGTGGCGCGCGGGCCATTCTCACCCGATGCCAAGAGCGCCGGCAAGCGCGCGCTGCGCAACGCCGCGCTCAGCCTGCTGGCGGCGCGGGGTGAACTGCGCGACCTGAAGCGGGTATGCGATCATTTCCGCAAGGCGGTCTCCATGACCGATCAGGCCCACGCCCTTGTCGTGATCTCAAGTCTCGATATCCCCGAACGGGCCGCCGCATTCGATGCTTTTCATGAGACGTGGAAAGACGACCACCTTGTCATCGATACCTGGTTTGCGGCGGAGGCCCAATCGGCACTACCGACCGCGCTCGAGCGCGTGCAGGATCTCACCTCGCATCCCCTGTTCAGCTATGCGATGCCGAACAAGGTGCGGGCGCTGATCGGCAACTTCGCACTTCAAAACCCGCTGCAGTTCAATCGCGCCGACGGCGCTGGCTACCAGTTCGTTGCCGGCGAAGTCTTGAAGATCGATGCGTTGAATCCGCAGATCGCCGCCCGCATGCTCGGCTGTTTCAGGTCGTGGCGGTCGCTTGAAGCCGGACGGCGGGCACTGGCGCGCAAAGCCCTGCAGAAGGTGGCGAAATCGGAGACAATTTCCCGCGACGTATTCGAGATCGTGACCAAAATGCTCGACGCGTGAATATAGCGAATTCAAACTCTTGACCCGATTTAATCTCCCTCGACACGTGAGTCGCGAATCAGTGAATCTGGGCTTGCGAATCGGTCTGAGTAGCGGCCGAGGCACTGGGCAGAATTGACGACAAATCGGACGAGGGGGTTGGGATGGCGCGGATCGGGTCCGCCTGTCCACGGGAAGGGTCTGCGCGCACGCAGGCGCTACCAGTAGGGCTGGGCACACGGCTAAAATTCGCATTCACAGCAGACGACAGAGGTGAGCGCCCGCTACAGGCCGCCGCCGTCGTGCATCTCCTGGCCATAGCGGCGGCCGTTCTTGGGCCGGCCAGTCCGCCCTTGCCGATCTTCCTGACGCTGACGGGCCTGGCACTCGTGGTTCTCGCTCTTGTCCGGACGCCGGGCGCTGCCGTTACACCGGACGTCGAACCGGTGATGCCCGACGCAGTCGACCATCGCGCCATCGATCTGGAGCGGCAATCGCAGCGACTTGTCGAAATTGCCGATGCGGCGAGCCGCGCCCGGCGCGAAGCTGAAATGCGCGGCCACCTGTGGGCCGAACTGACGGCGCGGATGAGCCATGAGCTGAGAACGCCACTCAATGCCGTCATAGGGTTTTCCGACCTTATGAGTGCGGAGCTATTCGGACCGCTCGGTCATGATCGCTACCGCGACTACACGCGCCATATTCGTGAATGCAGCCGGTCGCTGCTGAAATGCACCGAGGACACACTGGCGCTGACGTCGTCGCTGGCGAAGTCGGAACCGGGAGAAACGCTGCAAACGCTTCGGGTGGAGGATCTTCTCCGGGATGCGCTGACTTTCCACGCCGCCGAAATCGCAACGCGCGATTTGGTTGTCGTCCTTCCGGTACTCAACGCGACCTGCGTTCTGGGCGAGGCGCGGCCAATGCGGCAGATCCTTATCAATCTCGTTGCTGAAGCCATCGAGCGTGGCCGGCGCGGCGCCTCGATCACGATCTGTGTCGTCGATGACGGCGATTGCCTTGCCCTATCGATTGTAGTTGAAAAGGTTGCGCCGCGCGCCGACGTTGGTCAGGCGCCTTTGACGATCTGCATCGCACGCGTTTTGTTGGAACAACAGGGCTCTGCGCTGATCGAAAGCGATGATCATGAGCGCTGGCAGGCGACCACCTATTTGCAGCGACCGGCACAATCGGATTTCTTCACGGGTGTTGCGGCCTAGTCCCCGCTATTGCGGCGTTTCGGGCGGATCGGGTGCATCGTCGTTCAACAGTCCGTCCTTGTCCGACTTGCCTTTGCGGCCGCGGTCCCGGTCAAGCCGCCGGTTCCAGGCCGCCGCCAGCTTCTGGCGCTCCTCGGCGGTCAGTTCGCCGATGGATTTCATCAAGGCCGCAGTGCCAGAGTCCCGCATGCGATTGTCGGCGGCGGCAACGGCAGCGAGCGCGGCTTGCATGGCTTCAGGGGTATAGTCGGGAGAGGCAAGCACAGCGCTGGCTTTGCTCCGCGCATCGCGCAATTCGGCGCGCAGCGCTTTGAGGTCCTGGCGCGCCTCCTTCAAATGGCGGCGAACGGCGTCGCGCCGTTCGGGCGGCAGTTCGCGCGAGAACCGCATCAAGCCAAACGCCGTCTGTGACGGGCCCCAGTGGCCTGGCCCGGAGGTCCTTTCAGCCACAGCGCGCCAAGTCCGCCGATAAAGAGCAGATTGAGAGCCAGCGAGGCAACGAGCAGCCAACGCCATCCGCGCGGGGAGGCGGGGGGAACTGCCGGTGTGTTGGTGTCGCTCAAAGCAGATCCTCCTCGGAGGTCTCGTCGGTCGCGGTTCCAAGCGCAATGGCACTGACGTCATCGGCGTCGCTCGCGGCGACCGTCGTCAAGGGCGACAGGTCGAGCCCAGTGCCGTCCAAGACGCCCTGCGAAACGGTGAAAAAGCCAATCAGCAGCGCGGCCGCCATCACGCTCAACTCGCGCCAGAACGGGCGGGCGGAAAGCGGTGCCGCCGCTTTGTGTGCTCGCGGCTTGAACGCGACAACGGTGGCGACCTGCGGCTCGGTTTCCAAGCGAGCAAACAGACGCTCCGTGGCTGCGGACATCGCGGCTGCGGGCGCAGCGGCAGGCGCCGTCGAGAGCAATGTATCGAAGGAGCGTTCCTCGGCGATGCGGGCTTGCGCTTGCGCGCTCACGGCAACAAACCCATCCAGGCGGGCCCGGTCGGCCGACGGCCAACGTGACGCATCGGCGCCGTAGGCGGCCAGTACGGCTTCCAGCCGCTGCATGTGATCCGACGTGGTCATCGCCATTGTCCTTGTCTTCTCGTCGCCAACCGCAACACTTAAACTTCGGCCTCGGAGTTGTCACGAAGGGCCTGCCATTCGGCTGCCAGTGCCACCTTCAAGGTCCGCCGGGCCCGGGCAAGCAGCGACTTGATCGCTTCCGCCGAGGCCCCCATCATACTTCCGACTTCCTGCATGCTGAGGCCTTCGTAGTGAAACATCGTCAAGGCGAGCCGCTGGCGGTCCGGCAGCCCGCGTAGCGCGGCTTCCACACGAGTGGACAGTTCACGCTGTTCCAGACTGCGCAGCTGATCCGCAGCCTGGGGTTGTTCGGGCGGCTCGTCCGTGACATCGAAACGGCCGCGGACGCGCAATCTGTCGATCGCCAAGTTTGACACAACACGTTTCAGCCACGGGGCAATGCCGGCCGGCCCGACGTCCAGCGCTGCCCCCTGGCGCCACAACCGCAACAGCGCTTCCTGGGCGATATCCTCCGCCTCGGCCTCGTCACGCAACAGACGACGCGCCAGCAGGATCAAAGACGGCATGTGCCGGTCGACCAGCACGCGAAACGCCGACTGATCACGGCCGGCAACGCGCACCAGGAGGGCTTCGTCCTCCCGATCCGCGCCCCGTCGTACCATGCCGGGCTTATTGCCCGGCGATGCGTCGCCTGCTGCCACACCTAACTCCGGCCCTCGGCCGCCCGCCCGTGAAGATCGGTTCAGTCTTGCATCCTTCGAACAGCGAATGCCAGCCTTGCCTTTACCTAAGCGGTCGGTTGCGTCAGCGCTGTGACCAGAGTTGGCGTTCGGCTGGCGGCACATCGGTTGCTGTGATGCGTCCATCGCGGTCGAGATCGAGGCGCATGAAGCGGAAGCGCGCATCGGCCGTGTACTCCTCCAACGTCACCTTGCCGTCACCATCACGATCGAGGGCATGCATGCGGCGCTTCTTGGCGAACTCGGTCTCTTCGGCGCGGCCGGTGTCGTACTCGACCTTTTCGACGATGCCATCGGCATTGCGGTCATAGAATGAGAACATCAGCTTCTGCCGTTCGGCGCGATCATTGGGGCGACCCGGTCGACCGTCGGCGGCAACGGGAGCGGCTTCGAATTCAGCCTTTGTCAGCTTACCGTCCGAATTGGTGTCGAGACGAACCAGAACCCTCTCCATGCGGCGCTCCTGACGCTGTTGGCGGAAGCCGAGGGGGGCCTGACCCAGTTCAACGGAATCAAGACTGCCGTCACCGTTCTTGTCGCGCTTGGTGAAGGCGTCGACGCGGCGCTTCAAGAACTCGTCGATGGTGACAACCATGTCCTTGTCGGCATCGAAACCTTTCAAGCCTTGCGAACCTCGTGCGGCCGGCCGCTTGGAGTCCGTCGGTTTGCCGTCATCCCCGACTGCGGCCATGGCGCCAGCCGCGCCTGTCGCCAGCAAAACGCCTGTTAGAAAAATGCTTGCCGTCCACCTCATACCCGTCCTCCGCCGGCTGACCGCGGAGCCCAGCGCACCGCGTTCACGTGAGATGACGGCCCAGTGCGGAAAACCCGTCGCGAGAATTCAAATTTTTCTGCCGTCAGACGACCAGCCGGTCGAAGCGTGCGCGGTTGGCGGCCAGAATATCTTTGAGTTTTATCTCCAATGCCTCAAACGTCGGGCTATCACCGGCGCGGGCGGCCAATTCCTTCAGGCCTTTCGGCGCCACGGTTGGATCGAAAATCCCGTCGTTACACAGGCGAAGGATTTGGATCAGGTCGTGGATCAAGCGCGTGCCCGCGATCAGGGCCTCCGCTTCACCTGGAGTGAGACATCCCGTGGCCCCCAGCTTCTGGAAGGCGTGGCACGTGTTCTGGTCGAGCACGTCGGGGTGGCTTGCCGCGTGGATCAGTTGCAAATACTGCGCGATGAACTCCAGATCGACCAGCCCGCCGCGCACCTGCTTCAGATCCCAAAGGCGCTCGGTTCCTTTTTCGGCTGCGATGCGGGCGCGCATGTCGCGTACATCAGCGGCTACCTTTACGCGGTCGCGCGGAGATACGAGCGTGTCGCGGATCGCGGCTTCCACTTTGTGGCGCAGATCGGCCGCTCCACTGACGACGCGGGCCCGGGTGAGCGCGAGATGCTCCCACGTCCAGGCATCTTTTGTCTGATAGGCGAGGAAGCCGGAGAGCTGCGTCGCAACTGGCCCCTTCTGGCCGGAGGGTCTGAGCCGCAAATCGACATCGTACAACATACCTTCGGCCGTCGGCGCGGTGAGCGCGGTGACGAGGCGCTGTGTCAGGCGGCCATAGTATTGGCTTGGCGCCAAGGGGCGATCACCATCGGATTGGTTCGCCGCGGGGTCGAAGTCATAGACGACGATGAGATCGAGATCGGATGAAGCCGTCATCTCGCAGCCGCCGAGTTTGCCCATGGCGATCACCGCCGCGCCACCGCCCGGCACTCGACCGTGCGCGCTTTCGAGATCCTGTTCGACCACGGCATGCATGGCGGCGATCAACCGATCGGCAAGGAGCGCGTAGGCGCCGCCGGCCTGGCTGGCGTTGATACTGCCGGACAGAATTCTTACTCCGATCAGGAACGACTGCTCGCTGCCGACGATGCGGGCGCGGTCGAGCACATCCTGCTGGTCGGTCGCGGTGCCGACCTCGGCGGCGATCGCCGCATCGATTTCATCAGCCGAGGGCAGCACCGCAAGCGCGCGCGGATCGATGACGGCATCAAGCAGGCGGGGACGTTTGGCCAAAACACGGGCGAGGCGCGGCGCGGTTCCCATGATGTCGGCGACCAGACGCAGCAGGCCGGGATTGGCGCGCAACAGGGAGAAGAGCTGCACGCTACCCGGCAAGGCTGCCAAAAACCGGTCGAAGCCGGCGAACGCACGGTCCGGATCGGCCGTGTCGGCGAGTGCTGCAATCAGCGACACTTGCACTTCTGTCAAAAGTTCACGCGCGCGCGGAGATCGTACCGCTGGATAGCGTCCGTGATGCCATCCGCGGACCGTCGCCAACACCTGGGGCGGTTGAGAAAAACCCATCTTCTTTAGCTGCGCCGCGGTTTCGGGATCGTCGATCTGGCCGGCGAACACCATGTTCGCGCCGTCGCCGGTCAATTCGGGGGCGTTCTCGAACAATTCGCGATAGTGGCTCTGCACACTTTCCAGTGTGGTGATGTAACGGCGGGCAAAACCCGACAGCGTGGGTTCACCGCAGAAGCGCGCGAGGCGCGTCAGCGCGGCTTCGTCAGAGGGCAATTCGTGTGTCTGCTCATCGGCGACCATCTGCACGCGATGTTCGATGCCGCGCAGTTCGAGATAGGCTGCAGTCAGGTCGGCGCGAACGTCGGGCAGGATCCACTTGCGCGCTTCAAGGCACAGAAGCGCATCGAGAGTTCGGCGCACGCGCAGATCGCGCTGCCGCCCGCCGGCGATCAGCTGCTGCGTTTGGGCAAAAAATTCGATCTCGCGGATACCTCCGGGTCCGAGCTTCACGTTGTGGCCGGCGACTCCGATATTGCCAAAACCGCGGAAGGCATGGATCTGCCGCTTCATCGCGTGAATATCCGCGATGGCAGCATAGTCAAGGTGACGCCGCCAGATGAAGGGCGATAACTCGGCGAGCAGCCGTTCTCCGGCATCGATGTCGCCGGCCACCGGCCTCGCTTTGATCAGCGCCGCGCGCTCCCAGTTCTGGCCGAAACTCTCATAGTAGTTCATCGCCGCGTCTGTGGAGAGCGCCACCTGCGTTGCGCCAGCGTCCGGACGCAGGCGTAAATCGGTACGGAAGACGTAACCATCCGCCGTCCGCTCGTCGAGCAGTCGCACGAGATCGCGCGTGATGCGAACGAAGAACGGGGAGGGTTCGATCGACGGCTTCAGACGGGCGCGCGACAGGTCATAGAAAACAATGAGATCGATGTCGCTCGAGTAGTTGAGTTCGGCGGCGCCGTACTTGCCCATGCCGAGCACAATGTATCCCGAGTTGGCGCCGGCGCACGCGACGTCCACGTCGATGTCGCCGCGTTTGGCGGCCTGCCGGAAGAGGAAGTCGACGCAGGTTCGCACCGCAGCGTCGGCGCACTTTGTCAGGACCTCGGTTACGGTCATCACAGGCCAGACCTGGCCGAGATCGGCCAGACCACTGAGCAGTGCCAGTTCCGATTTGTAAACGCGAACACGGCGCATGGCCGCCGGCATGTCGGTCAGCGCCGCCATGTCGCAATAGAGGTCGCGCGTCAGTTCGGCGAAGTGGCACGCTGGATCGGCGGCTAAGATGCGTTGCAGCCGAGAAGGGTCGCGGCGGATCAAACCCTTGAGATACGACGAACCTGCAAAGACACCGCCGACAAAGCTCGCTAGTCGCTCGTCCGTCAGCCAGGCTTTGAGGGGCGCCAGTTCGGGCACGCCGGCAAGTTCCTCGGCCAGCGCGGCAACGGCTATCCGCCCGCTGCCGCTATCGTCATCGAGCGGGCCGGGCCGGATGCGCTCCGCCAGGGCCTCGCGCTCAGCGCTCGCTGCCTCCACACCGTCTCCCCTTGATGCTTCGGGGCCGGCGTCTTTACGCGCTGGTCCCCTGACGGGCGCGCGGGAGAACGAGGACGGCTCGCAGCCCCGGCGCGTTGTCTTCAAGACGTACAGTGCCGTGGTGGAGGCGCGCAACCGCCGCGACGAGGCTGAGGCCGAGTCCGGTGCCGGGCTTGGTGCGGCTCGCCTCCAAACGGACGAAGCGCTTCAAGGCGCGCTCGCGATCGTCCGTACTGATGCCTGGGCCGTGATCGGCGACGGCGATTTCAACGGCATCGGTTGTCGTCGTGAGCGATACGGCGATTGTCGGGGCGGGCGCCGATCCTGCCACCGGCCCGTCTGCCTTGCCTTCTGGCCGGCCGTACTTGATCGCATTGTCGATCAGATTGGCGGCCGCCTGACTGACGAGGTGGCGGTTGGCGACAATCTGCACGCCGTCATCGGCTGCGACCGTCAGATCGAGGCCCTGCTCCTCGGCGACAGGTTCGTAGAATTCGGCAACGTCGCGCACAAGCTCGGCCAGATCGAAGGCCTCGGTGGTGCCCTCCAGCGCGCCGGCCTCAAGGCGTGCGACGAGCAACATGGCGTTGAACGTTTTGATCAGTTCGTCGGCTTCCTCGATGATCCTTTCCAGCCCGGAGCGATAAGCATCCGTATCGCCGCTGTCGCGCAGCGTTTGTTCGGCACGATTGCGCAATCGGGAAAGCGGCGTCTTGAGGTCATGGGCAATATTGTCGGAGACTTCGCGCAATCCACTCATCAATTGTTCGATGCGGTCGAGCATCGCGTTGAGGTTCTGGGCGAGGCCGTCGAGTTCGTCATTGGTGCCGGCGAGTGGAACACGCTGTGAAAGATCGCCGGCCATGATCTGCCGACTCGCGGCATTGATCTGATCAATGCGATTGAGAAGCAGGCGGCCCGCCCCCAATCCACCGGCGAGGCCTGCGACCGAGAGGAAGCCGAAGCCAAGCAGGAATATCGTGCGCATGCGGTTCGCGAACATGCGTTGCTCTTCGATGTCGCGGCCGACCAGAAGCAGTGTCCCATCCGAGAAAACGACCGGGACCGCAACGGCAAGTCGCGCATCTCCCGGCTTCGCGCTCATAGCGAAACGTGCCGCCGTTTTCTCCATCGCCCAATTCAGGGGGCAAACGACTTAGATTTCCAGCGCGCTTGCGGCCTGAGCGGTCGGCAACGAAATAGAGCCCCGGACCCTCCGGCCGCGCACGGACCTTGACGGCTTCGGCGACGGAAGCGGAACCCGCGGCGGCTTCGACGTGGCGCAGTTCCTGAACTTCAGCGCGCAAACCGGACAGCACCTGTTCCGTCAGCAGATTGTTGGTCTGCCAGAAGAGGAAGCCAACGATCGAGGCTGCCGTGATGAGGAATGCCGCGATGCTCAACGCCGCGAGACGGAATGGCGTTGACGTCCATGCAGACGCGCCAAGCTTATCCAGCACCGTCGCGTACCATGTAGCCGGCGCCGCGGACGGTGTGCAGAAGCGGCTTGTCGAAGTTCTTGTCGATCTTGGAGCGCAACCGCGAGACGTGCACGTCAATGACGTTGGTCTGGGGATCAAAATGATAATCCCAGACATTTTCCAACAGCATCGTGCGGGTCACGACCTGGCCGGCATTCTTCATGAGATATTCGAGCAGGCGGTATTCGCGCGGCTGCAGCACGATCGGTTCGCCGCCGCGCGATACGCGATGCGAGAGCCGGTCGAGCACGAGATCACCGACGACGTATTTCGTCACCTGTTCTTCGGGAACCGCCCGGCGCGAGAGCGCTTCAATGCGGGCGAGAAGTTCGGTGTAAGCGTAAGGCTTGGTCAAATAGTCATCGCCGCCGGCGCGCAGTCCCTTGACGCGATCATCGACATCGCCCAGCGCGGAGAGGATCAAAACCGGCGTACGCAAGCCACCGGTGCGCAACGTCTTGACGACCGACAGGCCGTCCAGCTTGGGCAGCATGCGATCGACGATCAGGACGTCGTAAACGCCTGAGTTCGGCCATCGACAGACCCGTCTCGCCGTCTCCGGCCAGATCGGCGGCGTGTCCGCTCTCCTTCAACGATTTCTGGAGGAATTGAGCGGTCTCCCGGTCATCCTCAATCACCAGAACACGCATGCTTGTCGGTCTCCCGGCCGCGAGAGCCACCCGGCCCTTCTCGTCGATACAGTCTTGCATGATCCGCCATCAATGGTCGAGGCGGCCGAATCCCTTCCGGAACATCGGCCGCCTCAGTTAACGGTCAATCACTTGAAGCAAAGGCAATCAGCCTTTCTTCTGCTCCTTGGCCAGTTCCTTTTTCAACTGGACGGCCACGAAACGGGTACGGTCCTGCGATTTGATGCTGAGCATGACGGCCGAGCGGCCGAGTTCCTGCACCTTGGCGATCTGCTTGGCAACGTCGCCTGGCTTGCCAACGCTCTCGCCCTGCACCTGGACAATGATATCGCCGGGGCGCAGGCCCTTTTCCGCCGCATCCGACGACGGCTCGACCTCGGTGATAGACACGCCTTCGACATTGTCGCCGGCAACCGGGCCGATGGTCAGGCCGAGGAGTTCGAGGGATCGTCTTCTCGATTTCCTTTTTCTCGACAGGCTTGCCCTGCTCGAGCTTGGCCAGTTCATCGGTCGAACCGGGGAACATGCCGAGCGTGACCTTGACGTTCTCCGGCTTATTGTTGCGCCAGACCTTGACGTCGACCGTCGTGTCGGGAGCGTAGTCGGCGATCTTGCGTGCAAGATCACGGCTGTCGGCGATCGCGTCCTCGTTCACCTGCATAATGGTATCCTGGACCTTCAGACCCGAACCGGCTGCGGGACCGTTGGGTGTGATCTCGCTGACGAGCGCACCCTTCGCACCCGGAAGTCCGAGAGCGGAGGCCGTATCTTCGTCGACGTTCTGGATCTTCACGCCGAGCCAGCCGCGACTGACCTTGCCCTTATTCTTGAGCTGGTCGATGACTTCGACGGCGGTCTTGGCCGGTACGGCGAAGGCGATGCCGACGTTGCCGCCCGAGGGGCTGAAAATCGCCGTGTTCACGCCGATCACTTCACCGTCGAGGCTGAACGTCGGTCCACCCGAGTTGCCGCGGTTTACGGCCGCGTCGATCTGCAGGAAGTCATAAGGACCCGAGCCGATGTCGCGGCCAAGAGCCGAGACGATGCCTGCCGTTACCGTGCCGCCAAGGCCGAACGGATTGCCGACAGCGATCGCCCAGTCCCCGACGCGCACCGGCTTATTGGCGAACTTGACATGGGGGAAGGTCTTCGTCGACTTGATCTTGATCAGCGCGAGATCGGTCCGCGGATCGGTGCCGATCAATTCGGCGTCGATCTTTTCCTGGTCATCGAAGCTGACCTGAATTTTCGTGGCGCCTTCGACAACGTGATTATTGGTCACGACGAAGCCGTCCGGAGAGATCACAAAGCCGGAGCCCTGCGCCTGCTGCGGGGGACGCGGCGTCTGCGGTGCGTTGCGGAACTCCTTGGGCAGCCGCTTGAAAAATTCATAGAATGGGCTGTCCTCGGGAACGTCGGGGAAACCTTCCGGCAAACCGCGCGGGTCAGCATTTTCGGCAGTCTTCTCGCCGGTGGTCACAACGGAAATCGAAACGACCGACGGCTTCACCTTTTCGATAAGGTCAGCGAATGTCAGCGGCGCGCGACCGTATGGTGTTTCGATCGTCGCCGTGTCGGGCTTCAACTGGGCAATCGCCGGCGTCAGCACCGGCCATGCGGTCAGCAAGCCCAGGCCTGCCACAGCGCCAACGATCGCAGCCCGGCGGCGCCGGGGAGCGGCTGGCGCGAGACTTGCTGAATGGGCACCTGACGGACTGGCAGGGTTAGGCGTGGTCATTGGGGAACCTCCATCGAACGAGCCGCTTGGGCGTCACAGTTGACTTATGGCGTCGGGCCTTACGGCCGCCTTTCGGCCGCCTTAAGAGTTGTTAATGAAGGAACGTGGCGTGTCTGACGCGCAGGTTTCACAGCGGGCGGACCGCGTGCCAAACAAAATCAACACATTTGCTCACGTCCTGGCATCCGGCACCAAGCCGGGGCTTCTGCTGGCGGGCCTCGTCGCTTTTTGCTCAACCATGACACCGGCCCTCACGGCCCTCGCCGGCCAAATCGCCTCATATCGAGACACAACGCCCCGGCCGCTTTTGCCAATTGCGGTTTTTGGCGCCGATGATCGAACTCTGTTGCCGGTCCGCATGAAGGGGCTCGAAGAAAAAATCGGCATGCTTTACGAGCCGCGCAGCCGTTCGGTGTGCACGGCCTTCTGCATCGATGCGACGACCATCGCAACTGCCGCGCATTGCCTGTACCGCACGCGCGGCGAACGTCCGCTGCCACTCGGGACCATCACATTCCGGTTGTCGACGATGCCAAAAAAGGGGCCCGGCGTGCGCATTGCCGGCGCCGCAAGCGGCGCGGCGGAGCAAAACGTTGTGACGGGCACGACGAGCCTCTCGACGAAGCCGCCGATCGACGCCACACGCGACTGGGCCCTGGTGCGCCTTGCATCTCCCGCGTGCAGCAAGGGCGGGCTTGCGCTGGCGCGACGAACGCCTGCGGAACTGGCGGCGGCCGAGGGTGCGCGGCCGCTGTATCAGGTCGGTTATCATGGGGATTTCGGAAATTGGCGGCTGACCTTCAGCCCGCCGTGCAGCGTGCGCCGGCCGGGTCTAAGCGAGGGCGGGCGCGTCATTGCGGGCGACTTCGCCGACGCGAGCGCTCTCATCTTGCATACATGCGACACGGGCGGCGCATCGTCGGGATCGCCGCTGCTGGTCGATGGGCCGCGCGGTCCGGAAGTCGCCGGCATCAATGTCGGCACCTACCTGCAGTCACATGTCCTGACTCAGGCCGGCGAAGTGCTGCATCGCTACCGATCCGACACCGTCGCCAACACAGGCGTCAGCACACTGGCATTCGTCGATCAGCGTGACCTGTTCCAGCGCGCACACATTCTCGAAAAGCGGTCTGAGATCAAACGGGTGCAGCAGGCGCTTATTGCAACCGGTCATTATCGCGGCGATGCTGATGGACGCTATGACGTCGATCTGCGTGAGGCCATCGGCCGGTTCGAGACCGCCGAGCGGCGGACGCGAACCGGCATCGCCAGTGCCGATCTCCTGCGGCGGCTGGAAGCCGTGATTGCCGAACACGCCGGCAGCCCGGCTTTCGAGCCGGCATCCGGGAAACTTGTAACGGGAAGCGTCCCGCGACCGCGGCCGGCGCAGCCCTAACCCGACTTTGGCCCGGACTGTCGCGCTGCCTGCAAAAGCCGTTCAATCTCCTGCTCTTCGCTGGCCGTAAGCGGAGCTGGCGTTGCGACAGTGGCGGGGATCGGCCGGCGCAGACTGCGAAAGATGACGGCTGCCGCGGCGGCGAGCCCAAGCAATGGAGCCAGCCACAACAGCAGCGTGTGAGAATTCACCGGCGGCTTCAGGAGAACGAAGTCACCGTATCGTTGAACGATGTAGTCCATAACTTTGGCATCGCTGTCGCCGGCCACGAGCCGTTCACGGACCAGCACACGCAGATCCTTGGCCAACGGGGCGTCGCTGTCGTCGATCGACTGGTTCTGGCAGACGAGGCACCGCAAGTCGGCGGACAAATTGCGGGCGCGCTTCTCCAGCGCTGCATCGGACAGAATTTCATCGGGCTGGACGGCGAGCACCGGCAGCGCACTGGTCGCGGCGAGCATGGCGGCGACAGCGACCGCCGGCAGACACGATTGGTTGCGGAAGTTGATCGCCATGGCGCTATTCCGCCGGAACAATGGAGGGTCGCGACCGGGCGCGCTGCGGCGCGCCAACCCGAAGGCGCCGATCGCTTAATGAGATCATGCCGCCGATGAACATGATCACCGCACCGATCCAGATCAGACGAACCAGTGGATGGAAATAGAGGCGCATGGCGACTGCGCCACTGGGTTGCTGATCACCTAATGCGATGTAAAGATCGCCGGTCCAGGCGGCATAGATGCCAGCTTCGGTCGTCGGCTGGGGCGGCGCGTTATAGAGCCGCTTGGACGGCATGAGTGTGGTGACGAGCGCCGCATTGCGGCTGACCTCGAACGTCGCGATCTGCTCGGAATAATTCGGTCCCTTCGATGGCACGATGCCCTTGAAGAGAAGTTCATAACCGGCAACCTCGGCGCGCTCGCCGGGCTTGAGAGCAATGATCTTCTCGGTCCGATAGGCGCTGGTGCCGACGATGCCGAGGACCATGACGCCGATGCCGGCGTGGGCGAGCGCGGCGCCGTAGGCCGAGCGCGGCAGATTGACGAGGCGACGCAGGAATTCGTTACGGCTCACATCACCGAAGCGAGCCCGCGTGAGGAGATCGGTGACGGCGCCGAAGATCACGAAGAGGCCGAGTGCGCCGCATAAGGGGGCCAACCAAGGTCCGGGGCCGGACATCGCGGCGACGGCGATGGTGAACAGCACGGCGAGGCCAGCGGCGAAGGCGAGACGCTGCGCCACGGCGCGCGCATCACCGCGCTTCCAGGCGAGCAGCGGCCCGAACGGCATGGCAAACAGCAGCGGCAGCATGAGGGGAACGAAGGTCATGTTGAAGAACGGCGGGCCGACCGAGATCTTCTCGCCCGTGATGCCCTCGAGCGCCAACGGATAGAGCGTGCCGACAAGAACAGTCGCACAGGAGACCGACAGCAGCACGTTATTGAATACAAGACTGCCTTCTCGGCTGATGGGCGCGAACAATCCGCCTTGGCGCAAGGCACCGGCGCGCCACGCGAACAAGGCGAGGCCGCCGCCGGTGAAAAACATCATGATCGACAGAATGAATATGCCGCGATCGGGATCGACCGCGAACGCATGCACCGACGTCAGCACGCCGGAGCGGACGAGGAAGGTGCCCATGAGCGACAGCGAGAAAGTCAGGATGGCAAGCAGGATCGTCCAGACCTTCAATGCATCGCGTTTTTCCATGACGAGGGCAGAATGCAGGAGCGCAGTGCCGGCGAGCCAAGGCATGAAGGAGGCATTCTCGACGGGGTCCCAGAACCACCAGCCACCCCAACCCAGTTCGTAATAGGCCCACCACGATCCCATCGCGATGCCGATGGTCAGGCACATCCAGGCCGCCAGCGTCCACGGTCGGACCCAGCGGGCCCAGGCGGCATCAATGCGGCCTTCGATGAGAGCGGCGACGGCGAACGAGAAGGCCATCGAGAAGCCCACGTAGCCGGTGTAGAGAAACGGCGGATGAAACGCGAGGGCGGGATCCTGCAGGATCGGGTTGAGGCCCTGCCCTTCAAACGGCGCGGGATCGATGCGCTCAAACGGGTTGGACGTCAGGAGGATGAACAGCAGGAAGGCGACGCCGATGGCGGCCTGCACGCCCAGAACATTGGCCTTCAAGGTTGCCGGCAGGTTGCGGCCGAAAACTGCGACGGCGGCGCCGAAGAGGCCCAAGATCAGCACCCAGAGCAGCATCGAGCCTTCGTGGTTCCCCCACACGCCCGAAATGCGATAGAGGAGCGGCTTTTCGGAATGGGAGTTTTCGGCAACGTTGAGTACCGAAAAATCAGAAGTCACGAAGGCATGCATCAGCGCCAGGAACGACACGGAAAGGAGCACGAATTGTGCCACTGCCGCGTTGTCGCCCATCGTCATCAGACGCGCATCGCGCGTGTGGGCGCCCCACATGGGCACGATCATCTGAACCGTCGCGACGACAAGCGCGAGTATCAACGTAAAGTGTCCGATCTCGGCAATCATGCGGCGTTACTCCCTCACGGCCGTGCGGCCGGTCCATTGCCCGGGGCGCTATTTGGATGGGCGCTGGAGCCGAGCTTGACGCCTCGTTCTTCCAGTGCTTTTGCGATTTCGGGCGGCATGTAATTTTCATCGTGCTTGGCCAGGACCGTGTCGGCGACGAACATGCCGTCTGGCCCCAGCTTGCCTTCGGTGACGACACCTTGGCCCTCGCGGAACAGATCGGGCAGAATGCCTGTGTAGCTCACGTTGACGTTGGCCAGCGTATCGGTCACGGCGAACTGGACCGTGGTTCCCTGGCCGCGCTTCACCGAGCCGCTAGCCACGAGGCCGCCGAGGCGGAACCGTTGACCGGTTTCGATCTTCTTTTCGACCACGTCGCTCGGCGTATGGAAAAATACGATGCTTTCGCGAAAGGCGAACATGACGAGCAACGACGCCAGCGAGAGAATTGCGACGCCGGATCCGATCAATACACCGCGTCGCTGCTTGCGTGTCATGGCTTCTCGTCCTTGGCCGCGGCCTCGACGCCGAGGTCCGTGGCGGCGGTATTGATTTCGGCAAGTGCCGCCGCATTGCCGGTGAGAACCCGGCGCGCATCTGCCAGAGCCTTCACCGCCTCATCCTTGCGACCCATGACCATATAGGATCGCAACAATTGCACCCAGCCGGCGGGATCGTTGCCGTCCGACGCCAGTCTGGCCGCAAGCCTGGCCACCATGCCCTCGATCATCGCCCGCTGATCGGCAGGCGCTGTGGGCACTGCGGCTTGGCCCGTCGACGGTTCGACCGTTTCCCCGCGGGCAAGTTTGTCTACGATGGAAATCCGCAGGTCGATCGCGGACTTCATGTCCGGCGACAATTGCGGAGCCTCACGAAGCGCGCGGTACTCCGCCAGGGCCGCCGAGAATTGACCATCCTGCTCCTTGGCGAGCGCGATCCACAGGCGCGCATCGACCCGACCGGGCTCCAGAACCAAAAGCCGTTCGGCGGCTGTCTTGGCATTCGGGTTGACGACCCCGTTGTTGGCCAGGATCTCGGCCTCGGCAAAGCCGGCAAGCCGCTTGGGTGACTCGCCAAGGAGCCGGTTGGCATTGGCAAAGGCTTCGGCCGCCTGACCATAGCGTTCCATGCGCAGATATACGGGACCGATCACGTCCCAGCCGTTGCCGTCTTCGGGGGCTTCGCGCAAGCGCTGCTCGACGCGGGCAATCATGGCATCGACTTGGCTACGTGCCGCGGTTTCGGGCGTGCGGCCGGAATGCGGAACATCCGGCAGGCCGGGCGAGCCGAGCCAAGCATAAAGGGAGAGTGCAAGCACCGGGATGGACAGCGCGGCGGCGCGACCGATCCGATCGGACGTGGACGCCACTGGCGGGGCCGAACTTGCGACCGGCGCGGCGCGGGCGAGCATACGGCGGCCAATTTCAGCACGAGCAGCCTCGGCGTCGACTGCCGACACAAGCCCGCGGGCACGATCGGCTGCGAGTTGTTCGATCTGATCGGCATAGACCGCCACATCGGCCTCCGCGGCGTCGGCAACGCCGGGATCGACACGTTGCGTGCCCCACAAGAGCACTGCAACGACGCCTGCCGTCAAAGCCGAAAAGATCACCCAAAGAAACATCGATCATCCAAAGGTCGGTGCGAGATGTGGGAATAGGAGCGCCCCCCTCCAGAGACAAGACCCAATCCGCGGCCTGCCCTTCTGTCGCGGCTAAGACAGAGCAATTCACCGTCGCGGCGGCGAAAATATGAAAAACCGCCGGAGCCTCGCGGACCCGGCGGTTTTCAGAGGTTACGAATGCCGAGCGGCGCCGTCAGGTGACGTTTGTCCACGTCCCGTCCGGATTGCGGCAGGCCGTTCCGGTCATCGACTGGGGACGGCCCTCGACAAAGATCTTGTGAGTATAATCGCGGCAGTCGGCGCCGGCCCGCTTGTAAGGGCGACTGGGGACCACTTCGCCATAGCGCCCATTGTCGGGATTGCGCCATTGCTTGGCGACGCCCGACTGGCCGCGTTCAAGTGCGTCGAATTCGGCTTGCTGAGCCAGCATGCGGTCCTGTTCATCCATGCCGCGGCCGATCTCACTGCCGACGATGCCGCCGATGACAGCGCCGATCGCCGTGGCGGCGACACGACCCGATCCCTTGCCGACCTGATTGCCGAGAATGCCGCCCGCCAGCGCGCCGACCGCTAGGCCGGTGTCAGCCTTGTTCGGCCCTTCACCACTGCAGCCTGCGAGGAGCGCAGGAATCAATGCCAAGGCCAAATAGCGCGACATGCGCATCAAGTATCCCCTCTGACTGGCGGCTTGCCTGCCGCCGCACCCCACAGGTCAATGAGGTACTCAAACCACAGCCTGCGGGCAAGGCACCCCTCGTTATAGTCCGTCGATTACCATTGCGATTCGGGCAAAAGTTCGACCCCATGCCCCGGGTTATGCAGATATTTCAGGTCGCGGCCGGCAGTTCGAGCCGGGCTTCCAGACCACCGAGGTCACTTTCACCCAATTGCAGATGCCCCCGATAAAGCTGAGCGAGATCGGTGACGATGGAAAGTCCAAGGCCGGAGCCGGGTTTGGTTTCATCGAGCCGCAAACCACGCTTTCCGAGCTTGGCGCGCTCGATAGGGGGTATGCCCGGGCCGTCGTCGGCGACTATCATGACGAGACGCTGAGTTGAGCGAAGTTCGGTACCAGTTTCGACAGTAATCCGCAGTCGGACGTTGGCCGCCGCCCATTTGCAGGCATTATCGAGAAGATTGCCGGCCATCTCCTCAAGGTCCTGTTTCTCGCCCTGGAATTTCGCGCCCGGCGGACAGTCAAACGCAATCTTGATGTCACGATCGCGGTTAATGCGCTCCAGCGCCCGCACGATCGGCTCGATGACCGGTCGCACGTCGGTGGCGCGGCCGATGACGTCGACGCGCGCCACCATCCGGGCCCGCTCCAGGTAGAGATTGATCTGGTCGCGCATCAGCCCGGCCTGTTCGGCGACCTTTTCGCCAACGGGGCCTTTATCCTCCCGCGCCTCGTTGGTGATCACCGCGAGTGGAGTTTTCAGCGCATGGGCCAGGTTGCCGACCTGGGTCCGCGCCCGATCGACGATATCCTGATTGGATTGTATGAGCGCATTCAGCTCGGATTGAAGCGGCTCGATCTCAATCGGCAACCGACCTTCAAGATGGGTCGCATCGCCCGAACGGATCGCCGCCAGACCGTGCTCGATGCGCTGCAACGGCAGCAGTCCAAAGCGAACCTGGAACAACGTTGCAGCGACGAGGCCGAGACCCGTCAGCGCCAGCGCGATCGACAGGCGGTTGCGGAAGTTGCGGTTGCGGGTTTCAAGCCACGTGATCGGCCCGGCGACGCTTACCGCATAGCGAGGCGCGTTGTCCTGGTGCCCTTTGGTATCGACAATTTCGATCACGCGGATAGGTTCGCCGACCGGACCCTTGGTGTTCATCCAGCGTTGACCAAGGCGATCTGGGGCGACCTTGTTTTCAAATGGTGAGGGCAGCGATGCGGTGGCGAGCGAGGCTGACACGAGTTGCAGGGCCGAGGGATCGTCGAGGGGTTTGATCTGCCAGTACCAGCCGGATTGTGTCTCCTCGAAGAGCGGCTCGTAACGGTTCAAAGGGGCGACCGGCTCCGAACCGCCGCTGAGCAGCGCATCCACGGCGATGGAATTGACGAGCTTCTCAAGGCGCTGGTCGAAGCTGGCCTGAACGTCTTCGCTGTACAGCGTGAATATGATGTAGCCGGCGATCGGCAACACGACGGCGAGCCAGGCGGCGGACGTGGCGATGAGACGGAAGGCAAGCGAATCAAGCCGCATCGCCGTCCACACCCATGCGGTATCCGAGACCGCGAACCGTCTCGATCACTTCCATGGGCAATTTCTTGCGCAGCCGGCCGATAAAGACTTCAATCGTATTGCTGTCGCGATCAAAGTCCTGCTCGTAGAGATGTTCGACCAATTCCGTGCGTGAGACGACGCGGCCGCTATGGTGCATGAGATAGGCGAGCAGCCGGTACTCGTGCGAGGTCAGCTTGACCTGTTGGCCGTTGCATGTGACGCGCGCTGTCTTGGTGTCGAGGCGAACGGGGCCGCATTCGATCTCGCTCTTGGCGTGACCGGAGGCGCGGCGCACCTGGGCGCGGACGCGGGCCAACAGCTCTTCCATGTGGAACGGCTTGGCAACGTAATCATCGGCGCCGGCGTCCATGCCGGAGACCTTGTCGCTCCACCGATCGCGGGCGGTCAGAATGATGACCGGCATCACGCGATTGGCGCGACGCCAATGTTCGAGGATCGTGATGCCATCCTTTTTCGGCAGGCCAAGATCGAGAATGACGAGGTCATAGGGTTCGGTCTCGCCGAGAAAATGGCCCTCCTCGCCATCGAAGGCGGTGTCCACGGCATAGCCCGCATCGCCGAGCGCGCGAACGAGCTGGCGGTTGAGGTCCTTGTCATCTTCGACGACGAGTATGCGCACGGGGGCCTGTCTTTCGGTGGTTCTCTGCCGTGGATCGCCGGCTCCATCACGAGCCGGTAGCGGGGCCGTCACGGCGCCGACCAGCAGATTATAGAGCGGAATGCGGCGTTTCCTAGCGTGCGAACGGCTCCTTGGCATCGACGATGACCGGTTCGAGGCGTCCATCGCTCCCGCGCATCAGTATCCGATAGACGTACCGGCCGTCTCGCTGGCAGAGCGTCACTTTCACGATATCGCCCTTGAATCGGTCCCGCGCCAGCTTGGCGACGGCGGCGACGGTGGCCAGCCCCTCCTCCTTGACCACGGGCACGGCCGTCGACCAGTCGTCGATACACAATTCCGCCGTCCGCGCCGACTGAGGCGACGCGGGCAGGAGGAGGATGACGAGAGCGGTAACAAGGTGGCGGTTCATCTCAACCACTGTGATCGCTGACGGCTGAACCCTGGATGAATGGTCTCGGGCGCGGTCGCCGCAGCGCTTTGTCAGAGCCGCAGGCTGAGATCGCGTCGCATGAGCGGAGCGGTAGCCCGAGACCGGCCATACAGCGTCATCAACGTGCCGATGACGCCGGCCACGGCCTGAACAATCGCGCCGACATCGGCGCCGATCTGGCGCACCGCCTCGCTGGTGATGTCGAGCCCGATCAGCGGACCGAGTGCGGGCAGAATGGCAGCCGCGGCGGTGACGGCGGCGCCCCAGACGGTCAGCGAGTGACCCCACCATTTCGGTTCCGGCGTGGATGCGGTGTCGGTCATGGGTTCAACTCCTTGGTTGTGGTTTGATGACGGTTTGGTGGGTGGTGTTGACGGCGGCCTGGCTGACAGGAGCGCGCGGGCGGCGAGATTTGTTGCCGCGACGCGGTTGAGCCAACCGCGGCCGAAGCGCCAGAAGTGCGGCAAGGCGCGATAGCGTCGTTCGCGCAAGGCGGCGTAGCGTTCGATGACTTGCGAGGGATCGGCCGTGTCGATTGCCCTTCTCGTGTTCGGACCGATGACGCCGTCGGCTTCCACGCCGAGCGCCTGCTGCAGTAGCCGAAGCGCACCGCCGACGCCGTGATTGACGGCCGCATCGAAGTGAAAAAGGTCAAGACCGGACGGCAGAGCCTCACATCCCGCGGGTTGCCAATAGCGCTGGCGATAGATTGTTCGGACGTTTTCTTGGGGAATGGCGCGCAGTTGCGCGACGAGGCGGGCATGCGATGACGCATCGAGCGTCGTTCCGACGAAGTTCGCATACGTCTTCAAAGTGATCCCGAAGTTGGTCGGCCCACCCGGGTCATACGGATCGTCGCTGAAGCCGCCTTCCATCGTGAGGACGTGGGCCAGCGCGCGTTCGAACGCCGCGTCGGTGTCCAACGCAGTATGCTGTGCGACCGCGCTTGCTGCAGTCGCCCAACGCAGAGACAGCAGCCGTGAGCGCTCAAACGCTGCAACGGTGACCGCATTACTTTGGTTGCCGCCAAGGAGGACCAGCCCCGCGTCCGTTTCTCCAACCAGGAAGCCGACATGTCCCAATGCCGGATCGGTGCCGCGCGACAGCACGGCGATGGCGCCGAGACGCGGCACGTCGATCGATGAACCCCATGCCAAGTACGATCGCGCCCGCAGCGAGCCCGTTGCGCGCGTCCCCGATCGCTCCAGCATCGCACCGGCGAACGCATCGCACCACGCGAATTCGAATTGCGGGCCGCGCAAGCTGTCGGGGCTTTCGGCCGAGAACACATGCGCCACCGATCCATTCGGCCATACGAGGCGACCGTTGGAGGATTGAAACAGCGGCCGCTCGCTTGCGGGATGCACGGCCAGCAAGCCCGAGGCGCCTTCGATCATCACACGGCGGACATCGGCGAAGGTCTCGCCGATCAACGCGATGCGGCGCGGCGGCGCACGGCGATCTTGTCGCCACAGACCCGAGCGCCTCGGCGCGGACCCATTCGGCCCCCGCGCGCGTCTTGCCGGCGCCGCGTCCGCCGAGCAAGAGCCAGACGCGCCAAGCCTGCGCGTCGTCCGCCGGCGGCAGTTGATCGTCACGCGCCCAGATTCGCCAGTCGTGATAAAGGCGGCTGATCTCGGCATCGTTGAGATCATTCAGGCTTGGCCGTCCCCTCGAGCCACTTGGCGCTGAGCCGCTCAAGACGCTCCGCAATCTCGCGACGCATCCGGTCGGCTTGCGCACTGTCATGGCTGGCGCCTCCATCAGACGTTTCGGGCGCCTTGCTCTGCGCGTCGGCGAGATCCGTCACGCGCTCGAAGGCGGTCAGCGTCGAGGTCAACGCCTTGGCGGCGCGTTCCTGTTCTTGCGGGGACATGTCGGGTGAGTTTGTCATGTTGCTTTCCATCTTTTCCAGAAGCCGGTCGACGATGCGGTGAAGGCGATCCAGACGCTGCGCATGAGTTTGCACCGGCTCGTCCATTGTCTGGGCCGGTGCCGGTGCTGCGGCTTGGGCAAGCGCGGCAGCCTGCGGCGGCAGCGAACGCGGAGGCACATCGGCCGGCGTCTTCACGCGCGCCGTCGAGCGCATCTGCCAGTTCTCGAGTGCGATCTGGTCGTAGAGCTGCTGCCGCCCGAGGCCGAACCGCGTGATGATGCGCGTCACGGATTCGGTGGTGTCCTCGTAGGCCACGCGGACCATGGCCCACGTCGCGACGTCGAGGACCACGCGCGTCATGCGGAGCCACTCCTTCAATCGACACTAGGGGATGATTTGGATGCGAACCGGCGCGAGCGCTGCGTGTCGGTCGCCGTCACCCGCAACTCTCGCACCATACCCAAAACCTACACGAGAACCGTTGCGCTGACAAGAGCAAATTTCTGTTTAACCGAACTATTTCAATAACTTATTCCACTTTTTTCGGGCCAACCCGACAGTTTAGCGCGGCTCGGATCGACGGGGATAAGTGGTCATCGTCACGTTGGTTGGCTGTGCCGGGAGAAACAGCTTCGCTCCGCCTTTCATGACAAAGTTCTGCATCGCACGGGCCGACGCATCTCCCGCACCGGATCACAACTGAAAGGTTGCTCGCCATGTTCAACACATCCCGCACAACTGCTGCCGCAGCCGCTCTTCTTGCTTCACTGACGTTTATTGGAGCCGCCGAGGCCGGTGGATGCGGTCACGGCGGATATGGCGGCCATCGCGTGGCCACCAGCTCGCCGTCGCCGTCCTACATGGCGCAAGTCCGGGCCCGCAGAGCAGCCGAAGCTCGTGCGATCGCGGCCGCCAAGCGCCGCAAGAGCATTGAGATCGCCCACGCGCGGGAAGCCGCCAAGGAGCGTGCCGTCGCTACAGCCAAAACGGACACGGCTCCTGAAGCCACGGTCACCGCGTCCGCCGAAGCGACAGCCAATTCCAAGCCGATCAAAGTGGCGGCGAGCCCGTCCACGTGCCGAAAGTTCATTCCCGCGACCGGCACGACGGCGGAAGTTGCCTGCGCGGTCGAATAAGCCACAGCCGGCCATGCTTTCACACCAAGCGGCTCGTTGCGTCCTATCGACGGAACGGGTCGCTCTTTAATCGTTGCGCAACGATGCCGGCACAATGCCGGCGGTCGGCGGCATTTGCCCGGCAGTTTCATAAAATTCGAACAAAAACGCAAAGAAACCGGTGACGTCCCATCCGTCAATGTCGATCCATCTTGTTAGGCTGCGGATCGGCACATCCGCGGGGCATCAGCGGAGTTGGCCTGGTGGCGCTTTCATCCTGGACCGAGACCCAAATTCTCGCTCAGCTCAATTCCGGCGCCAAGTGGCAGGGCGATACGATTACCTATTCGTTTCCGGGACTGTCGACGGGGCTCTACACAGCGTCAGGCGAAGCTCCCGGATTTCGCGCTTTTGCCGACGCGGAAAAACCGACCGCACGGCTGGCTCTGCAGCTTTGGGACGATCTCATCGCGCCCGACATGTCGGAAGTTGCGGGTGGCTCGGTGTGGTCGTCGTCCAACATCGAGCTGGCATTCTCGACCACCGCGGTCAGTTATGCGCACGCCTATTTCCCGTCCGTCGGGAGCGTCTGGTTCAATTCGGCTTATGACGCCACGTCGGGTGGTAACAATCTTGTCACGCCGACCGTTGGCCGGCATGGGTTCGTCAGCACCGTCCACGAAATTGGGCACGCACTCGGCCTTGAACACATGGGCGAGTACAACGGCAGCGCCACGTCCGGTCCGTCCAGTTTCCAGGACAGCACCGTTTACTCGGTAATGTCGTACTACGGCCCCAGTTGGGGTTCGGGTTCGGCCAATGGCGAGGGTCTTGTGGCCTGGGCCGACTGGATCGGCGCCGATGGACGCCTCTATTCTCCTCAGACGCCGATGGTCAACGACATCATGGCGATCCAATCTATCTATGGCGTGGAGACGACGACGCGAACCGGCGACACCATCTATGGCTTCAACTCCAACGTGACCGGCGCCGCAGCCGCGATCTTTAATTTCGCAAACAACAAGAATCCCATCCTCACCATTTTCGACAGCGCAGGCGTCGATACACTCGATCTCAGCGGATTTGCCACGGCTAGTAGCATCGACCTGTCCGCGGGCGGGGCATCTTCCGCGGCGTCCATGACACTCAACATTTGGATCGCGCGCACGGCAGCCATCGAAAACGCTGTCGGCGGCAGTGGTGCCGACAATATCGCCGGCAACGACCTCGACAACGTGCTTACGGGCAACGCCGGCAATGACAATTTATTTGGGTTGGGCGGCAACGACACGCTGATCGGCAACGCGGGCTCAGATCACATCGACGGCGGCTTCGGCACCGACCTCGTTATTCTGGATTCGGTCTGGAGCGCAATGACGGTCATCTATGACAGCGCAACAGCGACGTTCGCGATCTCCGGTACCGACTGGACCGACACCATTGTCAACGTCGAGAGTTTCAGTGACAGCAGCCATGTCATTCTAACCTCCGCCGATCTCTTGGCCGGCACGCCACCGTCGCCACCGCCTCCGCCTCCACCTCAAACAATTACGATTGTCGGAACGGCGGCCGGCAACACCCTTTACGGCGCGGGCGCCGATGACATCATTCTTGGCCTCGGCGGCAATGACATATTGTACGGCCGGGACGGCAGCGATGTGCTAGACGGCGGGACCGGCCGAGACCGCATGTACGGTGACGGCGGCAATGACCTCTACGTCGTTGACAACATATCGGATGTCGTCGGCGAAAGCGGTAACAACGGCATCGACACAGTGCGCACTACGCTCGCGTCGCTGACACTGGCAGTCAACGTCGAGAACTTGGAATATGCAGGCACGGCTTCGTTCCGTGGCACCGGCAATGCACTGGCGAACGTGATCCACGGCGGCAACGGCGCCGACATCCTCGATGGGGGACTGGGCAGCGATGCGCTCTACGGCGGAAATGGCCGAGATATCTTCCTTTTCAAGTCGGCACTCGGCCCGAGCAATGTCGATACCATCTTCGACTTTAACGTAGCGGACGACACCGTCCGGCTTGAGAACGCGATTTTCAAAGGATTGCCCAAGACGGGCGCTCTGGCCGCGACGGCGTTTGCGACAGGATCGGGGGCGCTCGATGCGTCAGACAGGATCATCTTCGACGACCACACTGGCGCGCTGTACTACGACGCCGACGGCACGGGTGCGGCGGCGCAAGTGCACTTCGCGACCTTGACCAACGTAACCGCCACGCTGACCGCCGCCGATTTTGTGGTCATTTAAAAACCGATCCTTTTACCCCTACCCCCCAGTCCGTTGTCCGCTCCGCTTGCCTCCGATGAATCGTTGATCGAAATCTGTCGCACGCTGTTTTATGACAAATTTCAGCGAACACGCTGTCGGACTTGGCGTCCGCGGGCGGCGCTTTTGGGCAGCAGTCTCACCAGCAGTAAGCCGGCAACAAGCGCCGCATAGATGATCGGTTCCGCCGTCAGCGATTTGACGAGCAGTGCGAAATGCAGTGCTGCGGCTGCGGCGGCCAGGTAGACCCAGCGGTGCAGCTTCTGCCACAGCGATCCGAGCCGCCGGATCGAGGCCGTGTTCGACGTGGCCGCCAGCGGAATGAGGATGACGAAGGCCAACAAGCCGACGGTGATGTACGGGCGTTTGACGATGTCTTTCCAGATGGCGCCGACATCTAGCCCTTGATCCAACCCGGCATAAACGACGACATGCAGCATTGCGTATACGAATGCCAGCAACCCCAAAGCGCGGCGATGGCGCAGCAGACTAAAGCCGGTGAAGCGGCGCAACGGCGAGATGGCGAGGCCGGCGACGAGAAACCGAAGCGACCACAAACCCAGCGATCGTTCCAAGACCTTCACCGGATCGGCACCGAGCTGGTCGGTCAGGGCGAGGTGGAAGGTCCACACCGCCGGCACCAGTCCGAAGACGTAAAGGGCAGGGTTGGCAAGGCGTGCCCAAGCCGGCCGAGCCGGCAACGTGAAGCGCGTGGCGGCCATGGCGACGGGCATCAGAAATTCACCCTGAGATCGAGCCCGCTATAAAGACCGGCGACCTGATCCGCATAACCGTTGAACATCTGCGTCGGGCGGCGCTGCGCTAAGAGCCCGCTGCCGTCGCCGATGCGCCGCTCTGTCGCTTGGCTCCAACGCGGGTGATCGACTTCGGGGTTGACGTTAGAAAAAAAGCCGTACTCGCTGGCGGCCATGTCCTGCCACGTCGTCGGTGGCTGCTTGTCGAGAAGCGTGATGCGCACGATCGACTTGATGCTCTTGAAGCCGTACTTCCACGGCACAACCAACCGCAGCGGAGCGCCGTTCTGGTTCGGCAGCGTCTCGCCGTACATGCCCGTCGCCAGGATCGTCAGCGGATGCATGGCTTCGTCGAGGCGCAGGCCTTCGATGTAGGGCCACTGCAGAGCCTGAAACGAGCCTCTCTGACCCGGCATTTCCTCCGGGCGCACAAGCGTCTCGAAGGCCACAAACTTGGCGCTGGATTGCGGGCCGACCTTATTGAGCAGCGCGGCGAGAGGAAAACCGAGCCAAGGGATGACCATCGACCAACCTTCGACGCAGCGCAGCCGGTACACGCGCTCCTCGATCGGGGCCGACTTCAGAATGTCTTCGAGCGTATACGTGGCCGGCTTGTCGACGAGGCCGTCGATCTTCACCGACCACGGCGCGGTGGTCAGCGCCCCGGCGTATTGCGCCGGATCAGCCTTGTCGACGCCGAACTCGTAGAAATTGTTGTAGGTCGTCGCATCGTCACGGCGGGTCTGGGGCTCTGTCGTCGAGAACGGGCTTTTGACGGCAGCAGGTTCAGCGGCGTGGGCCCCGCCCGTCCGGCCGACAGCGAAGAGGCCGGCGGCCGCGAGACCGGCCAGCATCTCGCGCCGTCTCAAGTAGAGCGCCTTCGGCGTGATTTCCGATGACGTGATGTCGGGCGGACGGCGGATGAGCATGGGAGCGCCTGCGTTGCGGTTCAGCGTGTGATTATCCTTACGGCGCGCGAGGGGCGTTCGTTTCAAACTTGTTGGAGACGAGCGGCGTCACGTGCCCAATGTGAGATGTAGCCGTGCCTCGTAACATTCGCGTCACATGCAGCTGTCGTGATCCAGTTTACGTTTTACCGTCATCTGCTTGACAAGGTTCATTCACTGACGTGTTCACGGGCGCAACAGCGTGGCGAAAAGTACGCCGGATTTTTTCCGGCGAGCTGCTTATTGCGTTCGTGCTGAAGGCCGCTATTCCCATCGGTTTTATGCCGTCTTGGTCATCCAAGGGCGTGCAAATTCCACAATCGATTGAGATGATCCCAAAATTGATTATCGACAGCGGGTAATCAGTTTAAGCCGCTCGCGAGGCGCGACGGATTTTCAGCGGTTTCCGGCGAGAGACCGACTTGTCGGTGGACAACGCTGGGACTATCCGAACCGGGAGTTACGTGACTTTGGTGCCGAACCCGTCGATGCGCGCGTCGTGGTCGACCGCAATCGGATCACCGGTGCCGGTGTGACGGCGGGGATCGATTTTGGGCTGCACATTCTCGCCAAGCTGCGCGACCAGCGTTACGCCGAAGGTGTGCAACTTCTGGCGGAGTATGCGCCCGAGCCTCCATTTACCGCCGGCACGCCGCACACCGCACCAAAGGAAAGCGTCGAACTCATGAGCGGGATGCTGGTGCAGTTTGTGGCCGACGTTCGTGCCGTTGCGGCGAAAACAGCGAAATCGCGCTAACGGGGCTTATAGTCAAAAAACGCACTGTCGTCGTGGAAGGTTTTGACTTTCCTCAATGTTGCGGCAGGTTTATCGTGGTCTCGTGCGGGGTGCTGGCTGGCCGGATCGCGGCGGGCGTAGCGCTGATCTTGATCGGGAGGTTGCAATGCGTATGCGTGCTCTCACGGCATCGGGGCTGGCGGCGTTGATCGCCGTCATGAGCCTTTCGACGACGGCCCAACAGGCGGAAGCGCACCGGTATCGGGGCGTCGGCTGGGGCATCGCGGCGGGTGTCGCCACGGGAATAATCATCAGCCAGGCGTATCGCCCATACTACTATCCCCGCGCGCGGTATTACGGCTACGGTTATCCGGGCTACGGTTATTATGGTTATCCGGGCTACGTGTATCGCAACTACGGCTACAGCAACTACGACGACTACGACTACTACGAGAGCCGGCCGTATCGCGTATTTCGTCCGTATTCGTACTATTCTCCCTATCGAGCGTACCGGGTGCGGTCCCATTACCGCCGGCCGTACCATGCTCGTCGGGCGTATTACCGTCGCCACCGCTAAGGTTCAGGCGTCGTCGAAATCCGCGATGATGTAACGGGCGAAGTTCTCCTCGCGGACGCCCTTTTCGGAGCGGGCAAAGTTCCGGACCGATATGCCGGCCTGGTGCACTGTTTCGGGATCGCCCGAGATGAGCGGGTGCCACCAGGCCAGACCGCGGCCTTCCTTGACTCGGCGGTAGCCACAGGTCACAGGCAGCCACTTGAGAGCTCGGACTTTTTCCGGTGTGAGGTTGATGCAATCGGGCATTTTGGCGAACCGGTTGGAGTAATCCGAGCAACGGCATTGGCCGATATCGAGCAGCGCGCAGGCGAGCCGCGTTAGAACGATCTCGCCCGTGTCCTCGTCTTCGAGCTTGTTGAGGCAACAGCGGCCACAGCCGTCGCACAGCGATTCCCACTCTTCGGGAGACATCTCCTCCAATGACCTCGTCTCCCAGAAAGGCCTGGCGGGCGCGCCTTTTTTGTTGACACGCGCATCGATGCGACGCCCCTCTCGCGCGTGCGTGTCGGGAAGTGCTAGATCAAAGTCTGTCGGAGGCGTGCGATTCCGCCGGCTCTGCCCCATCTTGGCCATGTCGTGCTGCCCTCTATTGCGCGGCCGCGCAAAGGACCAGACGGCCGGTCGGCGCGGTCCCAGTGCGAGGCTTTCATCCTCAAAGTAGACTGTCATAAGCGAGGCGCACGGGTTTGAGCGACTGGTTTTTCAAACAAGGCGGCCGTGACAAGCTCTCGAACCTGCTCGGGCTCGACGCCAAAATCGATTCGGCACTGTCGGAATCGTGGTCGCACATCCGCGACGCATGGAACGCCGCACAAACATTTTTCGCCCGCTTTCAGCTCACCGGCTGGAAAAGGCTTGTCAACGAACTGGCCTCCGAAGCCCTGACACTTGGCGCTGGTGGTCTGGTCGTGCTGTTCGCGTTGGCGATCCCGGCCTTCAACGATTTCGACGAGGGGCGTTTCCTGACCGGCCGCTACAGCGTCCGGTTTCTCGACAAAGACGGCAACGAGATCGGCAAGCGCGGCATCCTGCACAACGACGCGGTGCCGCTCGAAGAAATCCCCGAGAGCGTCATCAAAGCGACGCTAGCGACCGAGGACCGGCGCTTCTTTGAGCATTACGGCATCGACGTGCTTGGCACCATCCGCGCTCTGGCGGAGAACTTGCGCGCCAACGACGTGGTCCAGGGTGGGTCATCGCTGACGCAGCAGCTTGCCAAGAACCTGTTTCTCTCGTCCGAGAGGTCGTTGGAGCGAAAAATCAAAGAACTGTTCTTGTCGTTTCTTTTGGAAAGCCGATTCACAAAACGCGAAATCCTGAAGCTGTACCTCGACCGCGCATACATGGGCGGCGGCGCATTCGGAGTGGAAGCCGCGTCGCAGTTCTACTTCGGCAAGTCCGTGCGAGAGGTGACGCTGCCGGAAGCCGCTCTTCTCGGCGGTCTTTACAAAGCGCCGACGAAATATGCGCCGCATATCAATTTGCCTGCGGCCCGGGCGCGCACGAACGAGGTGCTGCAGAACCTTGTCGAAGCCGGGTTTTATACAGCGGCCGAAGTTCACGAGGCGCGACTCAATCCTGCAAAAATCGTTGAGACACGCGTCACCGACAGTCCGGACTGGTTCCTTGATTACGCATTCGAGGAAGTCCAAAAGCTCGCCGAAGGTAAAGGCCAGTATGTGCTGACCGCGCGTACGACGATCGATCTGGCGATGCAGAAGGCGGCCGACGACGCGATTGTGCCATTCATACGCCAGCGCGGGCGTAGCTTGCGGCTCAACTCAGGTGCTCTCGTCGCTATGGAGACGGATGGCGCGGTTCGCGCGATGGTCGGCGGGCCAGACTACGGCGAGAGCCAGTTCAATCGCGCGACACATGCGCGCCGCCAGCCCGGCTCTTCGTTCAAAGTCTACGTCTACGCCACGGCGCTCGAACACGGTTACAAGCCCACGACAGTCGTACGGGATGCGTCGCGCTCCTGCGGTCGATGGAGCCCGTCGAATTACGGCGGCGGCGGTGGTTCGGGCTCGCGGATGCCTCTATGGCTGGCACTGGCCAAGTCGCTGAACACGGTGGCGGCAGAACTCTCGTTCGCGGTCGGACGCGAAAACGTGATCGAGATGACGCAACGGCTCGGCATCAAGGGTGTACGCAAATCCTGTTCGATGGCGCTTGGCGATACCGGCATCACGCCGCTCGAACACACCGGCGGATTTGCAACCTTCGCCAACGGCGGCAAGCGCGCGCTGCCCTACGGCATCACGGAGCTTTACAGCTCGAAAGGCGAACTGATCTACAGCCGCGAGCGCGATGAGCCCGCACCGCCGCAAATCGTGAAGCCAGAGGTGGCGGCCGGTATGAACTGGATGATGAATAAGGTTGTTACCGACGGCACGGCTCAGCGCGCGGCCCTCGACTTTACGCATGTGGCCGGCAAGACCGGTACGAGTTCGGGGCCCAATGACATCTGGTTCGTCGGTTTCACAGGTCGATACGTCGCTTCAATCTGGCTCGGTAACGACGACAACCGGCCGATGGCGCACAGCAATACCGGCGGTCAAGTCGCCGCGCCCATCTGGCATGACTTTATGGTCGTGGCTCACAAGGACATGAACATTCCAACGCTGGCCGGTCTCGATCCACATCCTGCATTACTCGCCGAACAGCAGCGAATAGCCGAATTGCGGATCAGCGACCCGGCACTGGCTGCGCAGTTGACGGGCGAAGCGGAAGCAGCGGCGAAGGCCTCGCGGCGGCTTCCCGATGCGGCCCGCGACGTGTTGCGCCGGGTCAATATGGATCTTCGCAAGGCGGCAGGCCTGGCCGACAAACCTGCGGGCACAGGCGGTGCGCCGGTGCCCGTACCGGGCGGTAAGGCGGGCGACCGGGCGGCACTTCCCAATCCGGCACCAGGTTTTCCCTCGTCTGGCCGTGACCTGCGTGGCCGAACGGCGGGAGCCGATCCGCTCCCTGGCGAGGTCGTACGATGATCCGCTCCCTGTTTGATGGTGCGCGACTCAAGCTGGATCATGCGGCGCTGCCATTGCGGAGTGTCACGCCGACAACGCCGGGTGGGCGGTCTTGGACGGCCAATATTTTCCGCTCCAGTTTTGTACGTCACCAGATCAAGAAGCGTGTCGCGCTACTGTTGCGACTTTTAACCGACTGGGCACTTTTCATTCTTATCGTGCTGACGGCCGGTATCGGCAGCGCCACCTATATGATGGATCGCGGCAGCAGCCTCACCACCGTGACTTCGGGTCCATGGACACTGTGGACGACAGCCGGGCGCAGCGATACTGATCCCTATACGCGCGCACACTTTGCTCGCATCGGGTCGCTGCCTTTGCCCGCTGACATCGCGGAGAACTGGATTGCACGCACCGACAACGCCGGCAGCGCGCTGCATTCGTCGTGCGACTACGAGGTTGTGCTGCGTCCACCGGAAGCGTCGTGGTGGAGCCTTGCCGTATTCGATGGCGACGGCCGCCTTATTCAAAATGCGGCCGAACGATATGCTTTCACAAGCGAGACAGGCGCCGTTTCACCGGACGGCCGGTTCGTCGCCCTGCTGTCGCGCTCAGCCGGCGGGGGCAACTGGCTCCCGACGAGCGGTGCTGGAACTTTGAGTGTCGCCTACACCATCATTGATATGAGCCTGGCAACGGGAACCGGCGACGAAGCGCGCGACCTGAAGGAACGAGTGCCTACAATCACTGCAAAGGGCTGCCGATGATTTGGGACCGGCTCAAGAGGCTACGCCCACCGGATAGCCGACTGGTGCTGGCGGCCATCTTTGCCATCGCAGTCTTGCACGTTGCAACCACGTTCACCGCGCCCAGTATCGCACTGTCATCAGCGTGGGACCGGCTGGCCCCCGCGCTGAAGCCGAACACTATGGTTGTCTTTCCGCCGGTGACCCCCGATGCGCAACCGCTGCCCTATATGGCTCCCGACGCTCGGATCGCCATGTGTCTCTTCGATACGCGCAAGGGGAAAGTGGCGCTTACGGCTTCACTGCCGACGCCCGGCTGGAACCTGACGCTCTATGACCCGGATGGAATCGCGATCTACGTCGCGGCCGGGCGGCCAGACCGTCCGACATCCGTGTCGCTGTTGCTGGTGCCCGATGATGATCGCTTCATGGGTTTGTCGCCGGAAGCGCAGGGGCTTCGATCGCCGCGTGAGCAGCAATTGCAGGTGCAGGCACGAAAGGGGCTCGCCGTCTTACGGGCGCCCGACAGCGGCTATGCCTACCGGGCTTCGATCGAAGCCGAATTGAAGCGCGGTACCTGCCGTCGGATCGCCGACAAGCCTTAGCGTTATGCTGTCATTTGCCGTTGCGACGGTGCGAGCGCGTTCGTCCGCCGCGCGAGGGAGCGGGCGTGGGTTCACGCGGCTCGACGTGGCGCTCATAACGGATACCAGGAAAAATGACGATATCGGCTGAGGCCGAAGTCGGCGCGCGAGTATTGTCCGGCTGGCCGGCAGCGGCGGGACGAAACTCGACAACGTTTCCCATCAAGATCCTCCCCGAAGTTAAGGCGGTCGCCACGTCCGGCGCGATCGAATCATTTATGCGATTATGTTTATCCCAGTTCTTGACGCGGCGTTAACAACCGTCAACGCGTTTAAAAACGAAGTTTCAGCGCGTGGCCGTGAAGATCCAGTCGTCGAGGAAATGGCGACCGTCGCGGGCTTCGACCTCGACGATCCACAAATCGGAATCGAACTGGCGCTGGCGGGCGAGAAACTCATCGACGCCCTCGTCGGGGACGGCGCGGCCATCGAACAAGCGCATCATCGGGCGGTCCGTCTGCGATTCGTCCAGACCGGCCGGCGCGGGGCCGAAGAGGAGCGAAGTCCCGTCGAGGCAACTGACGCGGATAAAGATCGCGCCGGCATCATCGTCGCCATGACTCACGACGACGGCGGGCACGCCCTGTGATGCGCACCGTCGAATGTAGGCTTTAATCCAGATGCCAGCCTTGAGCCGCATAGGTTGTCACTCGGTGCTGATCGTTGGGAGGCCGCGCGGTCAGCGTGTGCCGGCCGTACGCGGTGGTGTGCTGAGCCGCGTCAGTCTCGTCAACAGATCACCAGAAATACGTCCGGTGTCCGGCATCGACTGCTGCTTCTCAAAAGCTCGGATGGCGGCAATCGTGGCTTCGCCGAGACGCCCGTCGGCGCGGCCAACTTTATAGCCGAGTTTGGCGAGAGCTGTCTGAACGGATCGGATCAGAGTGTCGGCTTTCGGTCCGGGGGCGAGGCCGGCGGCCGTGGTCGTGCCCCGACGCCCCGCCTTGATGCGCGCGAGCACAGCGTCGCTTGGTTCAGCCGTCAACGGCAGGCCGTTGTCGACTTCATAAGCGAGAATGGCGGCCTGAGTCACGGGGCCGGCAATGCCGTCGGTGCCACCGGTCTCGTAACCTTTGGCCTGCAGGGCGGTTTGGATGGCCCGCGTGGTTTCGGCAGGATTGGCGCCGGGCGGCTCGACGACGATGCGTTGCGTGATACCCGGAGTGAGAGGACCTGATCCCGACGGCACGGGTCCCGCTGTGTCCTGTCCGGCAGGAGCGGCGGGCAAGCCGCGATCGAGTTCTGGCACTTCAAGCGCTGCGGTTTCGTTGACGGCACCCCAAGTGGTATCGCGCGCAGCCGTTCGTTCCAGGTGTGCACCGGGTTGCAACAAGGTCAGGTTGACCGCGACCGCGGCGGAGAGGACTCCAAACAGCGCTATTGCCGAACGAGATATGCTTGCAGTCATGCTGTCTCCAGGCGGTTCTTCACCTCGTCGTGGCGGAGTATCCGAGGCGGGCGTTAACGGCTCGTTAACCCGCGTGAGATGGGTGAACAGAAAGTGAAGCCGATCGATAAAATTCGCGACAATTGCAAGCGCGCCTGGTTCCGCTTTTTTGATCGCAGTGCGGTAGTGTCGGCTTTGAGGTTCATCAAAGCCTCAAAGCGCTGGTTCGGATATTGAATTCAAATGGCTCTCGTGCGCACAGTCATCGTTATCGGCGCCGTCATCGCGCTTCTGCCGTCCGACCGGGCGCAGCAGGAGCGCTTGCAGCAGGCTGTCGTCGATGCCGCTCAGTGGACGGTGACGTTTTGTGACCGCAACGCCAAGACGTGCGACAACGCGGGCGTAGCGTGGGATGTGTTCAAGACGAAAGCCGAGTTTGCCTGGCTCATGGGTTATGATGTCGTGATGAGCCACGTTGTCCATCAGGGCGCCGGTATGGCAATGGTTGACAGTGACGTGGAGACGTCATCGGTCCCGCAGCGGGGTACATTGACCTCGCGTGATCTTGAACCCGGCTGGCGGGGCCAACAGCCTCGCGTTCAACGCTGAAGATCGCACACGCGCCCGGTGCAGATCAGGCACGGCGGCTTGCCCCGACGCTGCATCCAGCCTAAGTCGAAAGTCAGCGCCTCGCACCTGGCCGGGCGCCGCGACAGGACGCACCATGACGTTTGCGGAACTGAAAGACAACTTCGCCCTCGTCGATGACTGGGAGGACCGCTATCGCTACGTCATCGAACTCGGGCGGGCGCTGCCGGGATTGCCGGACACCGACAAAACGGACGCGAACAAAGTGCGCGGCTGCGCCAGTCAGGTCTGGCTCGTGACCCGATTGTCGCCGCAAGAGGCCGGCAAGGCGCCGCTGATGCACATCGACGGGGACAGTGATGCGCATATCGTGCGCGGGCTCGTTGCAATCCTGCTCACCATCTATCAGGACCGGCCGGCGGATGAGATCGCAGCGCACGATGCACTCACCGATTTCGCCGAACTGGGTCTTAAGGATCATCTGACGCCGCAGCGATCGAATGGTCTCGCGTCGATGGTCGCGCGGATCAGGGCAGAAGCGAAGCATGCGGTGGCTCAGTCGGCTGCCGGTTGAGGTGTCGCGACGCTGCTGTTGATTGACGGCCGATAGCCGGCGACGCCCCAGTGCCGCGAGGCTGGGCCGATTTTTCTGTCGTCAGCGAAAAAATGGTAATGGCGCGCAAGGCATGTCAGCGCGATCTGCAGCACGACCTTGCCTGAGCGCTGCGGCCAGCCGACGCTGCGCTCCAGTTCCTCAAGGCCTTTGAGGAAGCAGCAGACATCGACCAGAATGCCGGAGAGTTCCGGGCCGACGGCATGGAGCGCACGGTTGACGCGCGCGGCGGCGGCGATCACGTTGTCGGCCATATCGACACCGCCTCCCGGTGCCCCTCGCGGGCCGGCGGTCGCACCTAACGCCGCATCCCAGTTTGCCGTCACGCGGGGTCCGAGTTGGGCGAAGGTGAAGTCGGTGCGCAACCGCTCGCCGGCCAGGAATTGCGCTTCGGTGATGAGCGGGGAGCCATCCTTGGCGCGGCGGCGGCGGAGCCAGGCGAGCGGGCTCTCATCGAGATCAACGCACGGTTTTTCGGGTATCGACGCGGTGTGGGCGCAGCCGGGGCCACTGCTGACGAGACGGCGTACCGCTTCGCGGCCTTTTGCGGAAAGCCGCCAACTGTCGCTGCCGCTGACTTGTTCCACGAAGCCCGCCCGGCGGGCACGGTCGAAATCGGACCGGATAACGGAGCCGGCGTTGGTGCCTTGGTGGACGAGGCACAACGGCGCGCCTGAAGGCGTGAGCGAGGGCGCCAGGACGACGCTGGATCGCTTCGCGAGCTTGCGGAGCATCGCTGCCAAACCGAGTTGCGGGCTGTAAACGGCGTGATCGGCAGCTTTTTGTTTGACCATTACTTTTCTCCGCGTGGCGTCAGCTTGAAACGAACGATGGTCTCGAGCAGGTCGAGGACCCGGTCGAAGCGCTGGTCATCACGCAGATCCTCGACGACACCGCACGCGTGCGCGACGGTGGTGCGATCACGCGCGAAGATGCGGCCGACGTCGGTGAAGTTCCGGCGACACGCGATGTGGCTCAAATACATTGCAACCTGACGGGCGAGCGCGGCGCGGGCGCGGCCGCGCGTGATCGAACCGAAATCCTGGCTCCTGACGCTGAAGACCCGGCCGACACTTGCTTCAACCACGGCTCGCAATTGTTCGTCTGCCGGGGAGATGTCGTGACAGAGGAGCACCACGCTTGGGTCTATCTGAGGGGTGTCGCATTCGGACCGGTCCATGGAAACCTCGCGCCAAGCCTTGATCGATGCGAAAAAGTTAGGCGCGCTTGAGCACGCTGACCCGTCCTTGATAGGCGCCAGGTGAACGACGGGGATAAATGGAATTTTTTGCCGGTCGGGCGCTTATCCCCGCACCAGGGCGGCGTGGCAATCTCGATCCGATCGCCTGATTGGGACCGCCGCATGTCCACACAAAGGTCCACCGCCTCACCGGGTTGCCAGCAACGCGAACGAGAGTTGATGCGATTGCTGCCGCTGTGGCCGCATGAGATTGGCGACCGAAGTTTGGCGGGCCGGCGTCGCGTCGTAGCGCTGCTGCGCCGCGCGCTCAGGGCCGAACGCAAGCGCGGGCTGGCGGGACACTGGACCTACGATCTGTCGCGGCATGCGCAGCTGATCGCGCTCTATCACGCCGAACGGGCAGACCTGTGCGAGCACGCGGCCGCGGGCGACACACACAAGATAACGTAACGGTCCGTTGGGTTGGTCAATCGCGCTCTTTGCGCGTGCCGAGGCCCATCTTCTTGGCAAGGTCCGAGCGGGCCCGGGCATAGTTTGGTGCGACCATCGGATAATCGGGAGGAAGGCCCCATTTGTCGCGGTAATCCTCCGGCGACAAGTTGTAGTGCGTCCTCAGGTGCCGCTTCAGGGACTTGAACTTTTTGCCGTCTTCGAGACAGACGATGTGGTCGGGCATGACCGAGCGTTTGACTGGAACCTTCGGCTTCAGTTCATCACGCTCAGGCGGCGGCGCGCCGCCCATCGTCACCCGGCTCAGCGCCGCGTGCGTATCGCTGATCAGCTGCGGCAAGTCGCTGGTGCTCAAAGTGTTCTTGCTAACGAATGCGGATACGATGCGGGCCGTCAGTTCGACGAGCCCCGGCTCGGAATTGTCTGTCATAGTATCGTCCCCGTCGTTACCGCCCGCCTGTGCAAGGCCCAGTCTGATCAAGTATTCATGACAGGCGGTTGCTAGGTGCGCCAGCCCGACATCTTTGATGCGACTGCGTAAAGCTTGGATAACTGGCAATAATTTTTCGTAAACTCAACATATCCGCGGTCGCTCCGTGTCGTTGCGACAGGTCTGCTGGCCACAGCCGCAGCAAGCGGCTAGACAGCCCATCCAGGTTGCCGCTGCGTTCAGCCCGGCTTCATCGTTCCATGATCATTGAGGTTATTCGTGACCGTCCTTCCCCCTCCCGCCGCACGGCAGAAATCCCATGTCACGACCTGGCACGGCACGTCACTGAATGATCCCTTTGCCTGGATCAGGGCGGACAACTGGCAAGAGGTCATGCGCAACCCCAGCGCGCTCGATGCCGAGATCCGGGCCTACCTGGACGCGGAGAACGCCTTCGCGGATGCGGCGCTCGCCGATACGGCCGCGTTGCAGAACACGCTGTTTGAAGAAATGAAGGCGCGGCTCAAGCCCGACGACCGCACGGTGCCGAGCCCTGATGGGGAGTTCGAGTATTTTTCGAGTTTCGCGGCGGGTGGGCAGTATCCGCGGCTATGCCGGCGTCCGCGGGGCGGAGGCGAGGAAACCATTTTGATCGACGGCAACGCCGAGGCCTCGGGCAAGACGTATTGGGATCTGGGCGCGGCGAGCCACAGTCCCGACCACACACTCGTCGCCTACTCGACCGACGACAAAGGATCGGAACTCTACACAGTCCGCATTCGCGATCTGGCAACTGGCGTTAATCTCGCCGACGAAATCAACGACACACGCGGCGACATCGCTTGGGGCAACGACAGCCGGACGCTCTATTACATCCGCGTCGATGCCAACCACCGGCCGCGCGCGGTCTGGCGGCATACAATCGGCAAACCGGCTGACAGTGATGAACTCGTCTATGAAGAGGCCGACGAAAGTTTCTTTCTGGCGCTCGGGCGAACGCAATCGCGGGCATTCGTGCTGATCAATGCGCATGATCATCAAACCAGCGAGTTCCACGTCCTGGATGCGAACGATCCGAAAACCGCACCGCGGATCATCGCGCCACGTGTCACCGGTCACGAATACGATGTCGAGCATCACGGTCAACACTTCATCATCACGACGAACTCGGACGGTGCGGAGGATTTCCGTATCGTCGAAGCGCCCGTTGCCGCGCCGGGGATTGAGAATTGGACTGAGATCGTGCCGCATCGTACCGGCCGGCTCATCATCGAAACGGTCGTCACCGCGCATCACATCACGCGGCTTGAACGCGAAGATGGGCTGCCGCGCATCGTTGTCCGACGCATCGCGGACGGCGCGGAACACCCAATCGCCTTTGCGGAAGAAGCCTACTCGCTCGGCATCGCCGGCGGATATGAATTCAATACGGCCAATCTACGCTTCACCTACTCGTCGATGACGACGCCGGCCGAGACCTACGATTACGATATGGCGACCCACGCGCGTGTTCTGCGCAAGCGCCAAGAAATCCCTTCGGGACACAACCCGGAGGATTATGTGACGCGGCGGCTCTTCGCGCTGGCACCGGACGGGGAGCGGGTGCCGGTGTCGCTACTCTATCGCAAGTCAACGCCGCTCGACGGCAGCGCGCCGGCTTTTCTCTACGGGTATGGTGCTTATGGAATTTCGATGCCGGCATCATTCTCAACGGGACGGCTGTCGCTCGTTGATCGCGGATTCGTCTTTGCCATCGCACATGTGCGCGGCGGCAAGGAAAAAGGCTATCGCTGGTACAAGGAAGGCAAGGCCGAAAAGAAGCCGAACACGTTCACCGATTTCATAGCGGCGGGCGAACTGCTCGTCTCGGAGGGCCTGACGCAGCGCGGGCGCATCGTTGCGAACGGCGGATCGGCAGGCGGCATGCTGATGGGGGCGGTTGCCAACCTCGCCCCGGAGCTATTTCTCGGCATTATCGCCGACGTCCCGTTCGTCGATGTGCTCAACACCATGCTGGACAAGGATCTGCCATTGACGCCGCCGGAATGGCCGGAATGGGGCAACCCAATCGACAGCGCTCAGGATTTCGCGACGATCCGATCCTATTCGCCCTACGACAACGTGACGGCCAAAGCCTACCCGCATATTCTGGCGACTGGCGGGCTCACCGATCCGCGCGTGACCTATTGGGAGCCTGCGAAGTGGGTGGCGAAACTGCGGACGATCAACACGAGCGACAATCTTCTGCTGTTGAAGATCAATATGGGCGCCGGGCATGGCGGCGCATCGGGCCGATTTGAGCGCTTAAAGGAGACCGCGCGCGATTTCGCCTTTGCCTTGAAAATCGCGGGGCGCGCCGGTGAAGCTGGAGCGGCTTGAACGTCTTGAATGAAAAAGGGCGGCGTCTCTTGTGAGACGCCGCCCAGTTATTAGCGGGAGCGTGATGATCCTTACTCCTGGATCAGTACCGTCTTATCGTCGCTCGACTTCGTCACAATCGTCACCAGCGAGCTGCCGATCTGATTGAACGCCTGCTTGAGAGCGTTGCCGTCGTAGGGGAAGTAGTATTTGCCGGGAGACGCACAATAGATGAGCGTCTGACGGGCTGGGTTGGTCGCGCTGGTGCTGATATCAAAGCCGACGGTGTAGACCGTAATACCCTTGGCCTTCATGTTATCGCACAGCGCCTTGGCCTGCACGATGGCGGTGGTTGAAGTCCATGACGAGTTATATTCACCGTCCGTCATCAGCACTGCTGCCTTGATCGTGTTGGTGTCGTCATACTCGGCCACATCGCCGTCACCCGAACTCCAGAAGCGAATCCAATTCGGGGCCAGCATGTACCAGCTCCAGGCCGTGCCGAGATGGCCCGCCGTGGTGTTCAACGCACTGAACGTGGCGATGTGATCCTTGAGTGCCTGCTTGTCGGTGGTCAACGGCATAATCTGGGGGATCGTGCAGTTGTTCTGCGAGGAAGAGTACTGGTCGGTCAGCACCGTGCTGTCGGGATTGTAGACACCGGCATAGCTGCCCGACTGCGGTTCAACATCGGTATAGCGGTCGGTGCCCTGGCGCTCCGTGATGCAGGTCCGGATGTAGCGTGTGGCGTACTTGGGCACATACGTCGTGACGCGATCGGGTGTCGAGTATTCGTCCTTCTTGTTGTTGACGCGCTTGGTGTAGTTGTCCTTGCAGAACTGCTCGGCCTGGGTGTTCGTGTAGCTGCTGTAGGCCGTCGCCGACTTCACGCGGCTGCGGCAGTTGGTCAGAGACTGCCAAGTGAAGTCCGTGGTGCTCAGCACGTAGACTGTGTTGGTACCATTCGGGACTTGGATCGTCGGCTCAAGTCCAGTTGCCGCCGCAGCAAATGGGCCGGCATTGATGCGATCGGTGAACGGCACCAGGCCGACGCGGCGATTGTTCACGGCAAGGTCATTCGGCATGACGATGTCGAGGAAGTCTGTCGCCGCGGCTTTCATGTCGACGATCTTCGTCGAGCCGCTAGCTGTCGTTTCGGCCATCGAGCCCGACACGTCGAGCATGATCGACAGTTCGAGGTTCTTCGTGCCTTGTTCGCTATTGGACGCAACGGCGCCCTTGGTGAACACCTGGACGTCCAAGTGATCCTTACCCAGGAAGCTCAGAAACGGCGTGTCGATGGTGGTGCGCAGCACCGGGCGAACCGAAGAGGTCGTCGGATCGATCACCGAACCGTCCACGTGGACGACGCGGGCGCCGATGGCGCTGCCGCCGTTGTTGTTTTCCTCGCGGGCGCGGACCATGCCGTCCTTGTCGAGGCCCTGGTCGATAAACGTCAACAGGCGCTGCTGGCCTTTGGTCACGTCACCGGTCTTGCGATACTCGTTGAGACCGGCGGACGTTGCCGCATCGGCCACTGCCTGGAGCTGCGTATGCAGGCGATATGCGCGGCCATAGTCGACAGCCACACCGATCGATCCGAGGACCGGCAGCATGAATAGTGCGAACAGAATGGCGACGTTGCCGCGTTCATCGCGGATGAGATTTGATCGTTTGTGCAACATGGATGTGCTCCCACTTCAGAGAATGTGGATGCACATTGCCCGGCTCTTATTCCCCATTTGATACTGGAATAGTTCGAATTGTTGGTAAGTCGCTTTGGATACACGCTTCATCAATTGCTGATGAAAATGATCTTGAATTTAGGCTCCGTGTTGCACCGCGCGCCTTAACCCTTTCTTCACCACGATCGACACCGAAAAAAGAAAAAGAGCACAGCTTGCGGCTGCGCTCTTGTCGGGTGCACTCAAAAGAAAAGGGCCGCTTGCGCGGCCCCTCCGTCGCCTATTTCTAGGCAGCCTTGTCTTTGAAGGCCGGCAGCTTCTTATCCTCCTCGGCGTCCCGTGCGCCCTTCAGGGCGATACCGATGTAGCGAACTCTTCCACCAAGCTTGGCCTTCTGGACCCCCAGATCGCCAAACTCTCGTCCAAAGGTCGGCAGTGCGAGTGGTTCCTTTTCCTTCTCTTCACACCACGCGCAGTACTCTTCGTACAGTTCGGTTGCCGTCATGCTGGAACCGTCCTGCGTCTGGACACTCTCCTTGTAGAAGCGCTCCACATCGGTCTCGGGAGCCATAAGACGTTGAGGTGCCGGCGCCGACTTGTTGTCGTTTGCGCCAGAACGCGGTTTTGCAGATATCTGCGCGGGCGCCGCCTCTCGGACGGGGGCCGCCACCGCTACCGCAGCGGTGATCACAGGCGTGGCAATCGATGCCATGACCGGAGCAGCCGGAGCCACTTCGTCATACATGCGCCACTGACTGAAGGCGATGAACATACCAAGACCAGAACCAACTTCGAGAAGTAGCGCGATGAAAACGGTCATCACGATCTGCACGGTGTCGATGTTGAGACCCGACAACTTGGCAAGAACGGCCGCCTGTGGATCGGCTTCGGCCATAGCGGCCGACCCCGTCGCTGACGACAGCTTGCCGGAGAGCTCGCTGATGCGGCCGGTCAGCTTCTCAGCTTCGCGGCCGGCTGCGAGTTCAGCCGTCATGGCGTGATAGGACTGGCAGAAGTCGCGCCCCTGCTTGCCCTGCACGTCCGTGCAGCTCTTGGTCCAGGCCCAAGGGCGCTGGTTCTGGGCATTGTCGAGATCGCTTTGCACGACGCCAACCGGCCGGTGCTGAGGCACCCAACCGAGTTGCTCCTGTGCCCGCGCGAGTTCGGAGCGCACGTCCTTGTAGGTCTGGGCCTGCACCTGGCGTTGGCCGGTGGTGTCCAGACGGTTCAAGGCCGCGTGACCGAGTGCGGAGGTCAGCGAGTAGGCGGTGCAAACGACACCAACCAACACGGCCGCAGCTGCCTGCGACCACATCTTGTTTCTGATAGCGGCGAAAAAGAAGAACGGAACGAGCGCTTTCAGGCAATCCGCGGCGGCCGAAGCCGATCCGTAAATTACGCCGTCAAGCTCGGTTTTTCCGAGACTGTAGCCGAAACGCCAGTTCATCGCAGCGGACACGGCGAGTAGTACGCCGGCTGCGAGAACGCCTAGTACACCCATGAGGTGTCGCATAGCCCTCTCCATTGCACAGAACCGGTCGGACGCTGGAAACCCCCTTCGTCCCGGTTCGTTTTTATCCTGTTGTCCGGAGGGAACACGGAAAGCCGGCAGAGCAACTGACACGAGCCCTTTCCTGCCTGCGGCCCGATCCGTTTGAGCTGCCGGTCCCATCCCCAAATGGTGGCCGGCGCGGATCGCATCGATGGCTGGAACGATCTCGAGACTTGCCGGATCTTCAACCTTATCCTCGCCTTGTGCACAGGCCGAACTGCCGCTAGAGCCAGCTGGTGCAAAACGTCAAAGCGAAGGGCTGAAGCAAACAAGTGTCGTACGCGACACACTTCCCTCAATCGACGACGCTAAGCGATTCGAAATCTTTTGTTAAGGGAATCAGAACCGTAGACAGATCCGGTGTCGCGGGGAGCCGTGCGGGTGGCATTCACGACACATATCGCGTTGGTGATGCTATCCACATGACGCTGTCGACTTGTTCAACGGTTATCCCCCGCGCCGAAATCCTGGCTGTCGATAACTTTTGCGTCCACTCCGACGGGGCACCCCAGCAAAATTCAGTATTCGACCTGGTAATTCCGAAATCGGCCCAAGTCGAACAAAGAGTTAGCCGAATTGACGTCTTACCGTCGGACGCAAAATAGGTTACTTTTCGGTAACCAGTTGGCAGCTGCCCTAGCAGCGCTGTCGGAGGGTGATGCTTACGTTCACGTAACCGCAGGCCCGGCGTTTGAGGAGTAGGCCGCGATGTACAAAGTGTTCGGAGTTTTGGCGACAGCCAGTGCGCTGGCTTACGTTCTCACGGAACAAGGTCCGCGGCTGGATTTCGAGGATGACCAGTCGGCCGCAATCGGCCGCATCATGGCCCGGGCAACGATCCTGGAGCCGGACATGGTGGCCGCCGAACAGCCGGGCCTGCGCCGTCCAGTGACATCGCCGGCGGCGACCTATGTCAGCCTCGCCGAGCCCGTCTTAGACATACCCTCTCCCCTGCCCGCCGGCGACGCGCCGATACCTGCACTGGACTGGCAGACGACTACGGCGGCGGCCAGCGCCGACGCTGCAAGCCGCGTTCCCGACGTGTCGGCACAGGGTGCGAGCCTGGAGGTACAACGGCAGCTTGCGAGACAGATCCAGATCGAGCTCAAGCGGGTCGGCTGCTATGGCGGGCGGATCGACGGCAGTTGGGGTGATCGATCGCGGGAAGCCATGGTGACCTTCATGGCGCGCGTTAATGCCGTACTGCCGACGCGTGAGCCGGATGTGTTTCTTCTTTCGCTCATTAAGGGACAGGTGAAGACTGTGTGCGAAGCGGGTTGCAACCGCGGCGAGGTATCCTCCACCGGCCGCTGCATGGCTGCCACGCAAGTCGCCACAGCGAAGCGTTCAGGCGGTGCGAATGAGGTTGTCGTGTCGTCGACGGTCGGGCGCGTCGAGCCGCAGGTCCGTCTTGCTGAGGCCGTTCGTCGAGAGCCGCTTCCGGGACGGATGTCGATCGGCGGCCCCGCGCGTGGTGAAACGGGTCCGAGTGCGCCAGTAACAGCCGCACCCGTTACAGACGAAGCCGCAACAGACTGGCCGACGCCGGCCACTGATGTCTTGCCGTGGGCAAACCGGCCACTCGTCGTGCCAATGCCGCAACCGGTCATGGCTGCATTGGAACCGGGCGACGGCGCGGCAGCGACGGCTTACGCAGCAGCACCGCTGCAGGCGAAGCCCGGGAAAGCGAAAAAGTCGTGGGCATCAGCCAAGCCCAAACCGGTCAAGCGAAGGGTTGCGGCAGCCCGCTCAGTGCAGCAGCTGTTCCTGCATCCGTTGGGGCGACTATAGTTTTGATGCGGAACTAGCCCTGTTCGGTGCTGCGCAGGATCCAATCGAGATAACGCGCCGATCCGCCGGTGATCGGCAGCACCACCAAGGCGGGCGTGTCGTACGGGTGGTGGCGTGTTGCGTCAGCAATAGCGGCATCGGCCAGTGACTGGCGGGTTTTGATCAGAACGACGCACTCGTCGGCGCGCTCCACGGCGCCCTGCCAGCGGTAGATCGAAACCATGCCCGGCAAAATGTTAACGCACGCGGCCAGCCCCGCCGCGAGAAGAGAGTAAGCAGCCACTTCCGCGGTTTTCGAGTCGGGAAATGTCGCGTAGATGAGAACGGGCTTGTCGTTCGTGTCCAAGTAAGCGAGCCTCCATCAGCTTGGCGGTTCGCGCCGGGCGGCGCGGCAGCGTCGACGTCGTCACGATCTCCGGCCCGCCTTCGGATCGAACCGTTTTCTCCCCGAGCATGAACAAACACCAGAACAAATTTGACCGGATCGCATTCGTTGCCAGCGACGTGCCGGAAGCCCGGGCCGCGCTCGAACGGCTGACAGAGCGCTATGGCCACGCACGGCCGCAGGACGCGGAGGCAATCGTGGCGCTCGGCGGCGACGGGCTCATGCTGCAGACGCTGCACCGGTACATGAACGATCGCATTCCGATCTACGGCATGAACCGCGGGTCAGTCGGGTTCTTGATGAACGACTATCGCGAGGACGATCTGCAGCAGCGCCTCGCTGCGGCCGAAGTGACACGCGTGCACCCCCTGTCCATGGTGGCAACCGACATCAACGGCAAAGCGACCAAGGGACTGGCCATCAACGAAGTGTCGCTGTTCCGGCAAATGCATCAGGCGGCGAAATTATCGATCGCAGTTGACGGAACCATGCGGCTGGAAGAATTGATCTGCGACGGCGTGCTCGTGGCGACGCCGGCCGGCTCTACCGCGTACAACTTGTCGGCGCATGGAACCATCCTGCCCCTCGATGCGGAATTGCTTGCCTTGACGCCGATCAGTCCATTCCGGCCACGACGCTGGCGCGGGGCGCTTCTGCCCGACAGCTCCCGCATCACAATCACTGTCCGGGAACATGAGAAACGACCCGTCAGCGCTGTGGCCGATCACGTCGAAACGCGCAACGTGGTGCGCGTCGAGATCGAGCAGGCCCGCCATGTCGATCTGTTCATGCTGTTCGATCCTGGCCACTCGCTGGATGAGCGCGTGATTGCGGAGCAGTTCCGGTTTTAAACTCAGCTTTGGCGAAGCGTGGCCAGCTCCTGCTCCAGTTCCGCGATGCGCTGGCGCAGTGGCATGACGGCGGTCTCGATGTCATCGGTGGAGAAAAGCTGCGGTATGTGCTGCGGACAGTTGCGGTCCCAAGCCTCGACTTTGAACAGGATCGAGCGCTCAGCCACAAAGCGACCTACCGGCGGACGAAGGCGGGCCAGCAATTCGTCATCGTCCTCAACGATCCTGGCCTCGCCCCAGAATTTGATGCGAACGCGGTGCGCGTAATCCATGACAAAGATGAAGGCGCGTGAATTCTCCGACAAGTTGCCGGCGGTGATGTACTGGCGATTGCCGGCCAAGTCGGCAAAGCCGAGCGTGCGGTCGTCGAGCACATTGAGAAAGCCCGCCGGTCCGCCGCGATGCTGGATGTAGGGCTGACCATCCGCGCTCGCGGTCGCAAGGTAGAACGAGCGCACATTCGCAATAAAGCCCGCGAGGTCGGGGCTGATCGTATCTGACCAGCCCTTCGCTTGTTCCATTCGCGCGTACTGGGCGCGGGAACCGCGCTGTGTCTGCTGCGCCTTTACCGCGGCCGTAAACGCAACATCGGAGACGGGCTTTTGCATCATGTCACCCTTGGTCGGTCATGCCTTGCGTCAGAGCGCCGGCATGGTGATGAAGCCTGGCAGCGACTTGATGCGTTGCACCCACGCCGCAACGGCCGGGTATTGTTCCAGTGTGACGCCACCTTCGTGACCGAGCGCCACGTACGGCATGCAGGCAATGTCGGCGATCGTGGGCCGATCGAGCGCCAGCCACGGCTTACGCGCCAGGTGCGCGTCCATCAGGCCCAGGATGCGGGCGGCCTTGGCGCGGGCCACGCCGAGATCGAGCTGGTAACCGAACTTGTCATGCAAGCGTGCGTCGTTGGGGCCGCGCGCAATTTCGTTTGCCGCCACCATCAGCCATTCGCAAACGCGCGCCATACCGGCGGCGTCTGTTGGGAACCACGTTTCCCCGCCCCACTTGCGCGCGATGTAGACGAGGATCGCCTGGCTGTCGCGCAAGACAAGTTCGCCGTCCTTGAAGACCGGCAATTCACCAAACGGGTTGAGATCGCTGACCGGTGGCCTTTTGTGATCGCCGGCGAGGAAATCCACCGGAACAATCTGTAGCGGCACGCCCAGAATTGCACACAGCAGGCGCACCTTGTAGCAGTTTCCCGATACTTCGAGGTCGTACAGAACGGGCGCCATTTATCATTCCCTTTTTGCGAATTTTAGATCACACGCACGGTGGCGCATTCGGCGTTTCCCCGCTATGGAGAATAAACGGCAATGATTTTCCCATTTTCTGGAAATATGGATGGACCGTCTGCGCGCGATGAGTGTGTTCGTAGCCGTGTCGGATGCCGGTAGCCTTTCGGGCGCCGCGCGGCAACTCGGCGAACCATTGACCAATGTCAGCCGCCTGCTTGCCCAGCTTGAGGATCATGTTGGCGTCAAGCTCATTGAGCGGACAACACGGCGGTTGCTCCTGACGCCGGAGGGGCGCACGTATCTTGCCGCGTGCCGCCGCATCCTCGACGACGTGCAGGGCGTGGAGAATACCATGGCAGGGCTTGCCAATGTGTTTTCTGGCGATATCTCGATTACGGCGCCGGTCGGTCTGGGGCGGCTGCACGTTGTGCCAGCCGTCGCGGAGTTCCTGGCGGACTATCCACAAATCAACGTCCGGCTGTTGCTGGCTGATCGCATTGTTGATCTGATGGGAGAGGAGATCGATGTGGCCGTCCGCGTCGGCAAAATGCGCGATTCGGAGTTGCGCGCTCAGCGTGTCGGCTCGTTGCAGCTCGTCGCGTGTGCGGCGCCGGGCTATCTCGCGCGGCGCGGTGCTCCGGCTAGTGTCGCGGCGCTCTGCGACCACGACTGCGTGACGTTCGCCGAATTGCCGGGAGGGTCGCGTTGGATCTTCAGCAGCAAGCGCCATGGCCGGCACGCGGTGCGGGTGCGGTCACGGCTGAATGTCAACACGGCCGATGCCGCAGTCGAGTTCGCGGTTGCGGGCGTCGGCATTGCGCGCGTGCTGTCCTATCAAGCGCAGGCGGCGCTTGGGGCAAATCTGCTGGAACCGGTGCTGCAACGCTTTGAGGATGGCGCTATCCCGGTCACCGTCGTATCGCGGCCGTCGCGCCTGGAAACAGCCCGAGTTCGCGCTTTCGTCCGATCCCTTTCGACGCGGCTGCGGGCGAGGCTAGGGACGGCGGGATAGTTGCGCAGCGCCTTTTTTGCTCAACCTTGATATCTGCTGACCACATCCGCCAGCGCCGGGCGCTCACGGTCGGCGGGCCTTTCTTTGATGGTGCCGATGTGCACGAAGCCGGCGATGCGTTCATTGGGCGCGAGGCCGAAGCCGTCTGTGAACGACTTGGAGTATGTCACCCACTCGGTGATCCAGTTCGAGCCGAAGCCGAGCGCGTTGCAGGCGATGCACAGGTTCATGCACGCCGCGCCAGCCGACAGGATCTGTTCCCATTCCGGAGCGCCGCGTGTTTCTCTGACGCGCGAGATCACGGCGATGACCAGCGGCGCGCGTGTGAAACGCTTGCGCTCGGTATCGAGACGAATGTGCGAGGGCGGCTCGGTTTCTTCGCTTAGGCAGGCCGCGGCTGCCAGTTCGCCGAGCGTCTGACGGGCCGCGCCTTCGATGATCACAAAACGCCAGGGGGCGAGCTTTTTGTGATCGGGAACGCGGGCGGCGATCGTGAGGATTGTTTCCAGTTCGTCCGCAGACGGCGCCGGTCCGCAGAGCAGGTCTGGCTTGACGGAGCGGCGCGTCTTCAAGAGCTTGATGGTCGGATTGGATTCGATTGTGGGATCGGACTCAATTCTAGGATTTGACATGGGCTCGTCTCGAAGTGTTTCAGGTTGCAGGGACTTTAGTTCCCCTTATCGCCCCCCTCGCTATCGCAACCCGGCCTCTGGTACAATGTGCTTTGCCGGTTCACCGATCTAGACCTCCATGGCTACGGGAGCTTCGACGTGTCGATCCTTCGTCAACTGCGGCCACTGTTGATTGCTCTAGCCGCGATGTTGCCGCCCCTTGCGGCCCATGCCGATAGCACGCAGCCAGTGCTGATCATTGTCGATGGTTCGGGATCAATGTGGGGCAAGATGGAGGGCGATGAGACGGCCAAGTTCTATGGCGCGCGCGATCGATTGCGGGAACGATTGTCGGCAGCGCCGGCGCAGTCCCGGATCGGGCTGGCGTCATTCGGTCACCGGCGCAAGGGCGATTGCAGCGACGTCGAAATTGTGACGCCGATCGAAGCCGGCGGAGCGTCAGCGACGATGGCGGCACTCGATGAGCTTAACCCGAAAGGCAAAGGGCCGTTGACCGCGGCCGTCCGCGAAGGCGCCAAGACGATCGGCCCAGGCGTGAGCGGTCACATTGTTCTCATTCACGACAACGCCGACAACTGCGGACAGGACATCTGCGCTGCGGCCGGTGATATCGCAAAGAGCAATCCGGAATTGCGGGTTCATGTCGTCAGTCTCGGGCTCGCCAAGCCGGAGCGCGAGCGCATGCAGTGTCTAGCGGCGACCACCAAGGGTCTTCAGTTCGATGCGTCCAGCCAAGCCGACGTAGCCGATGCACTTACGCAAGTCTTTGCGGCAGTCGGCCTCGATGCGGCGGCAGCGCTTCCAGCACCCGCCGCGGCGATCGCGCCCGCGCCGCCGGTAGTGGTGAAAGGGCCGCCGGGGCTCAGGCTATCGGCGTCGCTGTCGGAGGACGGCGGGCCTCTCGATGCGCCGATTTCCTGGCGGATCGTGAAGGCGGATGCCCCTGCCGATGCCGCTCCGCTCGCCGAGCGCAGCAACCGTGAAATCAACGAGGCGCTGGAGCCTGGCCCGTATCAAGTTGCCGTGGCGTTCGGATTGATCGAGCGCCGATTCGATATCGAGGCGGGTGCCGACGGCCCAACGGTGAAGCGCGTCAATCTGGACGGCGGGCGGATGGAAGTGACGGCGACCGCCAATCAGCAAGGGGACCGCCTCACGGCTCCGGTCATGACCGTCGCATCGCTGGCTGAAGATGGCGTCAGCCCCGCCACGACGCTGTGGCTCGGGCGGGAAGCAAATGCCAGTCTGACGGTACCAGCCGGAAAGTATCTGGTCGAAGTGTCGGATGGCTTGGCGCGCGCACGCCAGACGGTCGAAATTGCACCGGGCGCGTTGCAGCGGACTGCCCTCATTCTCGATACCGGCCGACTTGAACTCAGCGCGACGGCGGTCGCGGGCGGGCCACCTCTGGAGCGCATTCTTTATCTCGTTTTCGCCGACGATCCGTCTGCCCCAGAGGGGCGGCGCGAAGTTGCCCGCTCAACGGCTCCCGATGCGGCGTTCACGCTGCAGGCGGGGACCTATTACATCACCGCGAGGCACGGGGCTGGCGAACGGCGCGAGCAAGTCGCGCTATCGTCGGGAGATGTGGTCAAGCGGACGCTTGTGCTCGATGTCGGAAAGCTCACCGTCAAACCTATTCTAGCGCAGGCGGTGGGCCAGCCTGCCGGCGCGCTGGCGACACGGGTGTATGAGGTGGCCGGCGAGAAACGTCTCGTCGGACAGAGCACCGCGGCGGAGCCGGTCTTCGTTCTCAGCGCCGGCCGGTACCGCATCGAGGCGCAAGTCGGCATGTCGAACATCCGCGCCAATCGCGTTGTGGACCTGACCGCAGGCGGCGATGTCGTCGCCGACGTCAGGCTCGAATTGGCAGCGGTCACAATCGAGGGCGTCACCGGTTTGTCGACGCAGGCTTCGATGCGCGATGCGTCGGGCCGCGTGGTGTGGCGTTCGCGGGCGGGGGACGCCACCGAGGCCATGGTTGCGCCGGGTACTTATGTTTTGCAGATCGAAGGCACGGGGGCGCCGGTGGAAAAATCGGTCAGCGTCCGGCCAGGAGAAGCACTGACTGTCGATATGACGGCACCGTAGGCACGGCGGGCGCGTGTTGCCACACTTCGGACACGCTTCACGCTGCAATCAACCCAGCGCAGAATTTGTCAGGTCCGGCCCGCACGCGATGAACGACGCCATGTCCATCCCTGACATGCAATTCAGAGCCGGTTCGCATCAAGCGTGCCGGCTGTCGGCGGGCTTTGCCGTTGGTTTTGTCATCTGTGCCCTCGTGGCGGCATGGACGCCGGTTGCGGCGCAGGTCGCACCGCCCGGATCGCCGCTCGAAGGGTGGGATCTGACAGCACCACCGGCACCCCCAGCGCCGCCTAACAACATGACCGTCGTGCCGCGCAGTGAAGGCGGCGACGGCTCCAAGCCGGTGCAGCTCGTCGCCTTGCTGACCGACGACGGTCAGCGCATCGAGCAAGGCCTCGTGTGGCGGGTGTACGAGGAAACGTCGCTCGCCGACCGGCGCGGCAAACTCATTCTCACCGACCGCGGACCCAGCCCCTTGCTGTCGCTGAAGCCCGGCACCTATATCATCAACGCCGCGTTCGGACGCGCACACCTGACCCGCAAAATAGCGGTGGACACCACACCTACCGCGGAAATGAAGGTTGAGAAATTCGTGCTGAATGCCGGCGGGCTGCGCGTCACGGCGATGCTCGGCGGCAAAGCCGCGCCGCCGGGGACTGTCTCGTATTCAATTCTTACCGACCGCGACCAGACCGACGACCGCCGCATCATCTTGTCGGGCGCCAAGCCGGGGCTCGTCGTGCGTCTCAATGCCGGCATTTATCACGTCGTGTCGACATACGGAGATGCGAACGCCGTCGTGCGCAGTGACGTCACTGTGGAAGCCGGCAAACTGACCGAAGCATCGATCCAGCACACGTTTGCCAAGGTTTCATTCAAGCTAGTGGAACGGTCGGGCGGCGAAGCGCTACCCGACACGCAATGGACAATCCAGACGCCAGAGGGTGGGGTGGTCAAGGAGAGCGTCGGCGCTTTGCCGACGCATACTTTGGCGCCTGGGAACTACACGGTGGTCGCCCGCAACCAAGGCCGCGCGTTCCGGCGCGATTTCACCGTGGCGGATGGGCAGAACGCATCGGTCGAGATTGTTCTTCAATAATCTCAGAAATTCGTGAGGACCCAATCGGTCGGGCAACGGTGCCGCCGCATCAGGTCCGCCATGCGGTCCTGATCGGCGCGGCGACTGGTTTCATGGAATAACGTCTTTGCCATCTGCCAGTGCTCGCAGGCCGACGTCAGGTCGCCGTCGGCCATGGCAATCGCGGCAAGTTCGATGCGGGCTTCGGCGTGGATCACCGGCAACTCGGCCTGACGCGCCGCGCGGACCGCCGATTGCAGCAGCGCTGCTGCCTCCCGTCCATGAGAACGAGCAAGGAGGGATTGCGCCAGTTCCACGCTCAATCGCGCGAGCCCGGCGTGATCCTTGTCGTTGGTGGCCCTTTCAATACCGTGACGAAGCAGGCTTTCAGTTTCGGCTGGCGAGAAATTTTTTTCTATGAACGGCTTTGCTTCGAGGGCATCGAGACCGACCTTCAGCAGCGATGCGGACATGATCCCGAGAGGCTGAGCCGGCGGCTGGCCAGCGATTGCTGCGTGCGTTTCGGTGGATGGCTCGGGTAGCCCACCGTTCGGCGTCGATACGGGCGTCGCGAGCCGATCGCCACGCTCGTCTTTGCTGTGCGTTGCCCGCCAAGCGGCCACGGCCAGGAGAAGCCACGGCAGTGCGACCAGCAATAATCCGGCTGCGCCGTCCAATGAAACGCGGAAGTCCATTCCCGCCCCCCCCTGATATGCCTCCCGCAATCAGCCGCCTTGGCAAACTAGCGGAAATGCGGAGCAATCATCAGCCCGCCCTTGTCCCACAGATTGTTGGCGCCACGCGGCAGCTTCAGCCGCGACTGCTCGCCGAGCGTACGCTCGAAGATTTCTCCGTAACTGCCAACTTCCGTGACGATCCGCTGGGCCCAGATTGGGTCGAGGCCCAGCCCTTCGCTCAAAGAAGCGTCGCTGCCGAGAAAACGCAGCACGCGCGGATCGGTTGACGTAGTAAAGTCAGACAACGTAGTGCGCGTCATCCCGATCTGTTCGGCTTCGATCAATGCCAGCAGTGTCCAACGCACGACGGTCAGCCACGGATCGTCGCCTTGACGAACGAAGGGGCCTGTTTGCTCCTGCGTCAGAAGCTCGGGCAACAGGACATGATCACCGGGCCGTGGCATGCGGCTGCGTTCATGGGCGAGCGTGGGCAAATCGCCGGTGAGTAGCGTGCATGTGCCGGCGTTATAGGCCTTGATAACTTCGTCCCACCTGTCGGCGAGGACGAGTTGGTAACGCATCTGGTTGGCGCCAAAGTACCCCGCAACGGCTTTTTCGGCGCCGGTACCCCGCTGGGCGCAAATCGACGATCCGGATAGTTCGAGAATGCTTGAAATACCGAACGAGCGCGGCACGAGAAGGCCCTGGCCCTCGTGCAACAGGACGCCAGCGAAACGCATTTTCAGGTCGGCCTCACGCGAGAGTGTCCACGTCGTGCCGCCGAGCAGAATGTCGATGTCGCCGGTCGAGAGCGCGCGTGGCCCTTCCGCAGGGCTGACCGGGCGGAACTTCGCCTTGGTGCGATCACCAAAAACGGCAGCGGCGACGGCGCCACAAAATTCTATCTCGATGCCGCTCCACCGCCCGCTCTGATCGACGGCCGACAAGCCATCAAGCCGATCGGAGACGCCACAGACAACGTGTCCGCGATCACGCACAGTTTGGAGGATGCCGGCAGCGACACTCGCGGACTCGAGGCATTGCGCCATCAGCACCGCGAGCAACAATGCAGCGGCCCGTACGCTGGCCTGCTTCAGGACCTTCATCGTCGTGTCGGTTCCTTGCCCGCGGTCCGCTCCCGCGAGGCCGCCGCTCGCGCAGCCGGTCGTGACGATGTTAGCGAAGCGGCGCGTTGGTCCCGCCCTGCCTTTCGCCACCACTGTCATCCAGCATCGACAGACAAGCCCGAACCTACCCGGCGGGTCAAGGGCTTGACCGATGATGCGAGTTGGGTCACACGGCCCCAGAGTGGGTCCGTGTGCGGGCGCCGGGAGATATGGACATGACTACGACGGACGATGACACGCCAGTGACGCCGGCCACGGCGGTTGTGCATCTGGGACGAGAGCCCCATGCCCATCACGGCTTTGTCAACGTCCCGGTTTATCGCGGCTCGACCGTCCTCTATCCGACGCTGGCGAGCCTCGACGCCAAGACGCAAGCTTATACATACGGGCGGCGCGGCACGCCGACGGTACGGGCATTGGAAGATGCGCTGACGCGACTTGCCGGCGGCGCGGATACAAAACTAACAGCGTCGGGCTATCAGGCCGTGACCACCGCACTGCTCGCATTCGTCGAGGCCGGCGATCATATCCTGATGGTCGATACGACGTATCAGCCAACGCGCCAGTTCTGTGATACCATGCTGCGGCGTCTCGGCGTCGAAACCGAATATTACGATCCCCTCGTTGGCAGCGGCATCTCGCGGCTGATCAGGCGCAACACGCGGCTTGTGTACGTCGAGAGCCCCGGTTCGCAAACTTTCGAGATGCAGGATATTCCAGCTATCGCGGCCGCGGCGCGTGCGGCATCGGACAAGATCTGGGTGCTGGCCGACAATACGTGGGCAACCCCTCTCTACTGTCAGCCGCTGGCGCTCGGCGCCGATGTCTCGATCGAAGCCGGAACGAAGTATCTCGTCGGACACGCCGATGCGCTTCTGGGCTCGGTGACGGCGAATGCACGCGCGGCGCGGCATATTGAGATGTCTGCCGGACATCTCGGCGTGTGTCCCGGGTCGGAAGAGACGTTCCTCGGACTGCGCGGACTGCGCACGCTCGATGTGCGCCTGGCGCGGCATCAGGAAACGGGCCTGCGCCTTGCACGTTGGCTACAGGGGCGGAAGGAAATCGCGCGCGTCATGCATCCAGCGCTTCCCGACGATCCGGGACACGCGCTGTGGAAGCGGGACTTCAAAGGCTCGACGGGCCTTTTCTCGGTGCTGCTGAAGCCCGTGTCGCGTCGCGCACTGGCCGCGTTTCTCGACGACCTGAAGCTGTTTGGAATGGGTTATTCCTGGGGCGGGTATGAAAGCCTCGTCATTCCGTTCGATTGCAGCTCCTATCGCACGGCTGCGCCATGGACGGGAGAAGGCCAAGCGCTGCGTATCCATGCCGGGCTGGAGACTGCCGATGATCTCATTGCCGATCTGGCGGCCGGCTTTGACCGACTGGCGGCGGCATCGGTCTGATCAGCGGACGCCGCCCATCCATTTTTTCACGAGCGGGGTCAGCGCCAGCAAAACGAGCGCGGAGATGGACACGAAGAGAGCCTGATCGAGGAAAAATTGGGAGAGCGCATTGGCGTCCGTCGATTGAAAGCCGGCCCCGAGCACACCTGCAAGCTTGTTGCCAAAGGCGCTGCCGAGAAACCAGATGCCAAGCACGAGACCGGTCGCGCGGACGGGCGCCAGCTTGGTCATGGTGCTGAGACCGACAGGGCTCAGCAGCAGTTCTCCGACTGTCTGCAAAAAATAAAGTCCGACGAGCCAGAGCGGGCTCACTTTACCGTCGGCGGTCAGCAAGGCAGCCGGCACCATGAGCAAAAATGAGGCGGCCAGAAATCCCAGGCCAAGAGAAAATTTTACCGGGCTCGACGGCTGGGCGGATCCAAGGCGCGTCCACAGCGCAGCGAAGAGCGGCGCCAGAAGAATGACAAAGAGCGAGTTCAAAGCGAGGTACCAAGCCGACGGGAAGGTCGTGCCGGCGATCTCGTTCTGCGTCAGGTCGTTGGCAAATAGCGCGATCGAGAGGCCGGCCTGCTCGAAGATCGCCCAGAAGATCATGGCGGCCAGAAAAAAGACGAGGATCGCCGCAATGCGCTGCGCTTCAGCCGTCCTGCGGGTTGCGAACCAGAAGATAGCCACGACGGGGACCAGCAGTACGACGGTGCGCATCCAGCCGAAGCCCGGCCAATCCGACATGACCATCATCGCGGCGAGAACCGCCGTTGCAAGAACGATGAGAAGAGTATCGCGCACGGCGGCGGGATCATCGGCGGGCGCATCGGACCGAGCGGCGCTGTCGGCATCGATGAACAGCTGCGACTGGCGGAAAAATACCAGGAGGCCAATGGCCATGCCGACCCCGGCAGCGGCGAAACCGAAGTGCCAGCTCGTCGTCGGGTCGATCCCTGCCGACGCTAGGCCCGCCTTGAAGCCCGCGCCCTGGGCGAGATAACCTGTTACGAGCGGCGCCAGGAATGCGCCGATGTTGATGCCCATGTAGAAGATCGAGAAGCCGGCGTCGCGGCGTTCGTCGTCGCGCGTGTACAGGCTGCCGACGAGAACGGAGATGCTGGGCTTGAATAATCCCGTGCCCATCGCCACAAGGATGAGCCCGAAGTAGAACGTCGCTGTCGCTTGCAGAGCGAGCGTAAAATGGCCGAGCGCGATAATGGCGCCGCCAATGAGCACGGCGCGCGACGCGGTGAGCCAGCGATCGGCGATGAATCCGCCTGGGATCGCCAGCATGTAAACGGCCATGGTGTAGTTGCCATAGACGATCGCGGCTTCAGCAGTCGAAAAGCCGAGGCCGCCTTGATGCGGCGGCGTCACCATGAACAAGACGAGCAGCGCTCGCATGCCGTAGTAGGAAAAGCGCTCCCACAATTCGGTGAAAAACAACGTGCGCAGACCGGTTGGCTGGCGCACGGCGAGGCCGTCACTTGCTGTCGTCACTGCCCCGCCATCCGTCGTCACGCGTCCTCACTGAACCAGGACAGCGACTGTCGGCGGGACGGCGGGGCGTTGCAAGCGTGCTGTTCGGCTCAGGCGCTGCCGACAGTGTAGGAGACCCAGACATTGGGTTCCTCATAGCGGCCGCGCTGGCGCTCCAGATCGATCTCAAGCGGCACGAGGGCGCCGGGGACGTCGTATGTTCCAGAACGATCGAAGCGCTGCTTGGTCCAGTTTTCCCAGAAGCCAACGGGCTCCTCGACGACCATCGAGCGGGCGCAGGGACCGATCAGACGTCCGCCGGATGCCAGATGACTGCGGATCCAAGGGTCGTACGGCCGGCCGCGATCATCGGTCCAGGTGATGTAATCGTCGATTGAAACTCGCGGATGTTTAGCTTTCAGCGACGGGCGCACGGGTGCCACGAGGCCTTGCAGTCCTTTGCGTTCCGCCAGCGCAATGAGTTCGCGGATCATGAGGCGGGCATACCCCTGCTCGCGGTAAATCGCGGGCACGGAGATGGCAAGTGCACCCAGGGTGTCGGGCGTTTCATCTGGGGCGCGCGACGCCGCGTGCTCGACGACCCAGTCCCAGCCTTCCGGCGGCAATCCGTCGATGCCGCGGCAGGACAGCGGTACGCAGTTGGCAACAGCGACAGGATAGCCGCGGATCTCGTCGACAAGGCAGAGCTGGAAGTCGGCGTAGGTCTCGAGCAGCCCCTCGTACAAATCATAGTGGGGCCGCGTGTAATTCAGGTAGCCAAGTTCGTTCCATGCGGCTTGCTCAATGGCGCCGGCTGCTTTGCGCAACTGAGGACATTCGGCACGAGTTCTGATCTTGAGATGAGACGACGGAGCTTGAGCGAGCATGGTGTCCTTTCCGGCCGCGGCCCTGACGGCCAGCGCAACGCTTGGTTAACCAAACGTTGCCATCTCTACCTCCAGTTGAATTCAATTTCAAGTTGTGATTAATAAACTTATCCATTGCAGGGAAGGTATACTCCGCTGCTTGCAAGACTGTGAGCAAGATAATATTCAACTTTAGATTGTAATTTTGCGGCCTCAACAAGGATCCGCTCCATGCCCGCATCGACATCGTCCAAGAACAATTTCGTTAAAGACCGCGACCTCCGCCAACTCATTAACGTGACCGCAATCGGGTTGACTGCTGCCGGAATTGTTCTTCTGTGCGTCATTCTTTACGCGGCATGGACCGCCAACGGGAGCGCGACAGCCCGAGAAACGGCGCTTTTCCAAAACGGGCTCAACCGAAGCGTACATCGTACACTCAATGAGCAGAAAAGCGTTGCCTGGTGGGACGATGCCTACGCTGCTCTGCATGGCAGCGCGCCCGCAGCCGAATTTCTCGACAGTGAATTCGGCATCTTCCTCAGCGAAACATACGGCCACGACATCATCGCCATTCTCGATGGCAACAACCTGCCGATCTTTTTCTATTCCGGCGGTTCGCGCCGCTCGGTGGACGATTTCGGACGCTATCAGAAGTTCATCGCCCCGGTCGTCGCGGAACTGCGCGATTTGCCGGGCCGCAGCCTGCGCCAGCGTCCCGATCTGTTTGGAGCCGACCAGAAAAACTACCGCAGCATCGGGTCGCCGCTCGATAGTGCCCGGTGGGCCGGCCATCTGCTGACGGTTGACGAACGGCCGGCCGTCGTTGCGGCGCTGACAATACTGCCCAACGTCGACAAGACACTGCTAAAGCCCGGCCCAGCTTACGTTCTTCTCAGCGTCAACTTTATTGACGAGGACTACCTGAAGGAGATGGGCCGCAGTCTGCTGCTGGCCGATTTGTCGTTCGGCCGCACGCCGATGAACAAGTCGGACATCATAACGGTGCCGCTCGAGACGGACGAGGGCCTCGTTGCGGGGCAAGTCGGCTGGAGAACGGAGCGTCCGGGCCGGTCACTCATCACGGTCATTCTCCCGCTGGTCGCAATCGGATTTCTTGCGGTCGCGGCTGCTGCGCATCTCATGTTGCAGCGCCTGCGCAACACATCGACACATCTGGCGCTGGAAGAAAAACGGTCACGGCATGCGGCCAAGCACGATGCCCTCTCGGGGCTGCCGAACCGGGCGCATTTTGCAGAACATCTTGCAACCGCACTCGCCGGTCTCGACCAGTCCGGGTCCAAACTGCATGCGATTGTCGCCTACCTTGATGTCGACCGGTTCAAGGACGTCAACGACACGATGGGGCACTCGGCCGGGGACGATCTGATCCGCGAAGTTGCCACTCGTCTGCGCGCGCACGTCCGTTCCGGCGATGTCATCGCACGCTACGGCGGCGACGAATTCGCTATCCTATGGATGTCCGCCGATCCCGATGCGCCGGCGCTTCTGGCGAGCCGCATCGCGCGCGCCTTACTGTCGCCGATCGAGCTCGAAGGGCAGCCGATTGCGGTGACGGCTTCGGTCGGAATCGCGATTGCTCCGCTGCATGGCCGCAGCGTCGACGAGGTGATGCGGCATGCCGACATCGCACTCTACGAGGCAAAGAACGCGGGCCGCAACAGGTCGATCGTGTTCAGTGCCGACATGGCCGAGCAAGTGGAACAGCGCCGCGCCATCGAAGTGGATTTGACAGCCGCCATCAGCAACGACGAACTGACGGTTGCCTACCAGCCCATCATCAGTTGCGATACGGGCGCCATTGTCGGTGTCGAAGCGCTGGCTCGCTGGTCGCATGCGAAACGAGGCCAAATCTCGCCGGGTGTATTCATTCCCATTGCCGAGCAGGCCGGACTAATGCCGGTGCTGGGCGAGCGCATCCTGGCGCGAACCATGCGCGATTGGCATGCGTGGCCGGACCTGGAAGTCTCGATCAATCTCTCGCCGCTGCAATTTCGACAGTCCGATATCGTCGCGATCCTGGACAGCATGGTGACCCAATACCAGATCGATCCGTCGCGGTTCGTTCTGGAAATCACGGAAGGGGTGCTGATGGATGCCGGAGCGCGAACTCGGGCCGCGCTCGAGGGCATTCGCAAACTCGGTTTCCGCATGGCACTCGACGATTTCGGGACGGGTTATTCAAGCCTCGCGTATCTGTGCAATTTTCAGTTCGACAAGATCAAGATCGACCGCTCGTTTGTCAGCGGCTTAGCGAAATCGGCAAGCTTCAGAACCATCGTGCAGTCGGTCGTCTCGCTCGGGAATGGGCTTGGCATGAAGATTGTCGCCGAAGGCGTCGAGATGGCCAGCGAGGCGCAGTCGATGACCGCGTACGGCTGCTCGGAAATGCAAGGCTACTACTTCGCAAAGCCGATGCCGCGCGAAGCACTTGAGGTCTTCCTCAATTCCTACACGCCGGCACCGCGCGCTTTGTCGAACGAGACTGTTGTGCGCATCGCCGCTGCGCCGTAGGCACCGATTGAACACGGGTGGGGAATGACATGACGACGACAAACGCGGCGCTTGAGAAAAGCAAAATTTTCTCATTGGACACGTTACTTACCAACAAGGACGCGGCTTGGCACGCCTTCGATCCTGAAGCCTACTTCGCACACTACTACGGCGAACCGCATCCTGATGACGATGTGCTCACGGTCCTTACCGCCCGTGCACTGAAGGGCGCGGCAGATGCCAGCCCGCGTAGCCTCGACGTGATCGATGTGGGAACGGGCCCCAGTCTCATTCCGCTTCTGGCGGCGCTACCGGTCGCAACGCGGCTGACGGCGTGGGAGTATGCCGCGCCGAACCTCGATTGGCTGGCGCGGGAATTGAGCGGCACAGCGTTGCGGCCGCAGTGGCTGCACTTCTGGCGTTCGGTAAAAGCCGCGCATTGCGTTGAGGGTGCACGGTCCAACCCACTTCTGCCGCATGATCCTTTGCCCCTGCTCGCCCAGCGCGTTCGTCTGATCCGCGGATCCATCTTTGACCTGCCCCGGCAGACCTATGATGCGGCGACGATGTTTTTTTGCGCTGAATCGATCACGTCGAGTCGCGCGGAATTCAGCGCGGCCGTCACAGCCTTTACTTCGACCGTGCGACCAGGCGGGACAGTTGCAGCAGCTTTCCTGTCGGGTTCATCGGGCTACGATGTTTCGGACCGGCGTTTTCCAGCCGTCTCTTTGACGGAAGACCAGATCACTGACGCGCTTGCACCTCGGCTAGCCTCGCTGTCAGTCACACCGATTGGCGTGTCGGATTACGAGATCCGCAGCGGTTACTCCGGAGCGCTGTTTATCAGCGGCCGCACGCGTGGCTGAGGGGGCCGCCGGAATTTATTCGGTCGCCACCCGTTAACGGCCATGATGGTACGGGATATTTGTACCAAATCATTCATCGCGCAACGCGCCGATGATCCAAATCAGTCATGCGTTGTAAGGCCCGCTACCGGGCTGCCGGGGCTATCCAGGACAACGCATGACACTGCGCGATCACTCCAAGCTCGCCATCTTGTGCACTGCTGCTGCCGTGACCAGCGGCACGGCCGTGACGCTGCTGTCGGCCACGCCCGAACTGGCAACGCCAGCCTTGCCAAACACGACCATCATTCGCACCATCCCGGTGCAGACATCCTCGCTACCCGAGCCGAAACTGAAGCCTGGTTTCGCATCGCTCACTGAGCCCGATCCAACCGTGCGCTTCCGCTTTGTGTCTCTCAACGCGAGCGATGAGTTGTTCACGGCCCTGGCCGAAGACGAAGTTGCCGCTGAAGATCCCGCGGCCTGGGCCTCTGAAACGACCGTCACACTGGCACCGCCAAGCATCGTGCGGTTGCCGGATGCGGCGACTGGAAAACTGCCTTGGTCGGCATCTTCGGCGCCCGGTTTTGGCGCGTCGGCGTCGCTGTCCGACAAGCTTCGTCAGATCGGTCCCTCGGCGCATGAGAGGCTGCAGGCAAAGTTCGTGGCGGCAAAGGCTCCATGGCAGCCGACCGAATTGGCGCTGGTGGCGCTGAAGGATGAAAAAGTACTGGAGCTCTTTGCCAAGCCAGCCGGCGGATCGTGGACGTTTATCCATCGCTATCCCGTGCTGGCCGCAAGCGGTGCCTCCGGTCCCAAGCTGCGCCGGGGAGACAAGCAGGTGCCGGAAGGTATTTACGGTATCACTTTTCTCAATCCGAACAGTCGCTATCACGTCGCGCTGCGGGTCGGTTATCCCAACGCATTTGACCGGCGGATGGGCGTGCAGGACGGCCGCAAGGATCTGGGTGGTGACATCATGATCCACGGCAAAGCGGCGTCGGTTGGTTGCCTTGCGGTGGGCGACGAAGCGGCCGAAGAGCTGTTCGTACTGGCGGCGGAGACCGGGTTGCGCAACATCAAGCTTATCATCGCTCCGAACGATCTGCGCAAATCGGGCCTGCCGGCGCGGCAAGACGGCCAGCCGCAATGGCTACCGCAACTCTATGCGGAACTCGCAGCCGCCTTGGAGCCCTTCAAGTCGCCACCCGAGAGCAATGGATTGTTGTCGCTATTCTCGAACTGAGCCGGCACTAGCGTTCGCGCAATGCGCTTTGCTGGATGCGCGTCAGCGGTTTCATGAGATAGCCCAACACCGTCTTTTCACCCGTTCGAATATCGACGTCGGCGACCATTCCGGGGATGATCGGGAGTTCATCTCCCTTGTGCGCCAGCGTGCGGTGGGTAGTGCGCACGTTGATCAGGTAGTAGGTCTCGCCCTTGTCGTCGGTGATGCTGTCGGCGCCGATGTGTTCGACCTCGCCTTCGAGCCCGCCGTAAAGGGCGAAGTCATAGGCCGATAATTTCACGACGGCCTTTTGACCGGGGTGCAGGAAGGCGATATCCTTGGGCTTGATACGCGCTTCAACGAGCAGATTGCCATTCATGGGAACGATCTCGATCAAGCTCTGACCCGGCTGGACAACTTGTCCCGGCGTCGTCACGTGCACGGTTTTGACAATGCCGGACACGGGCGCCTTGACGGTCGTGCGACTGACGCGATCCTGATTGCCTTTCACTTGCTCGCTGAGGACTGCCGCCTCGAAGCGGGCGGTCGACATTTGCTGAAGCGCTTCATTGCGGAAGGTGGAGATCTTTTCGGTGATGCGGTCGCGGGCCTCGCGAGCGGCCGCCTCAAGTCGCGGCAGCGATAATTCGGCCGCCGACAATGTGCCTGCGGTTTCATTGACGCGCGTTTCGACGGCCAGCATTTCCGCCCTTGATGCCGATTGGCTGGCAACAAGGGGCTGCATCAGCGCGGACTGCTCTTTTGCCAGATCAAGCGCGCGGCGCAAGGTGTCGACGCGATCCTTGATTTCCACGATCTCCTGGCGGCGCTGCTGCTCTTGCGTCGCGAGGACGGCGATGGCCGACTGGAGACCATCCTTGCGTGAGCGATAATTCTCTGCCTCGGCCTTAACGAGATCGGGCCGCCGGCTCTGCAAATCTTGCGGAAAGACAGGATCGGCGCCGTTGGCTTCAGCTTCAAGGCGCGCCGTAAGTGCTGCATAGCCATCCAGCTTTTCGCGGATCTCGCCGAGAGAGGAGCCGGCCTGAGTGGGATCGATGCGCAGGATGGTGTCGCCAGCCTCGACAGTGGCGCCTTCGCGGACGAGAACGTCCGTTACGATGCCGCCCTCGAGATTTTGAACCAGCTGCACTTTGCTGGCCGGAATGATGCGTCCGTTGCCGGTCGTGACTTCCTCGATGCGGGCAAAGGCTGCCCATATAAAAAACACAGCCACGAGGGCGCATAGCGACAGCATGAGCCGGTCAAGGCCCCGCGGCGGCATGGCGAGCAGATCGGCGCTAATGGCGGATGGCACGCCGATCGGCCGCGTTCGGTTCGGGACTACGAGGGATGCGGCCGCAGCATCGGCGGCCGTCGTTGCACCGGCTAACGGACTGCCGCTCACGCTGCACCACCTTTCGTCTGTGCGGCCTTTGCAGCTGTGGCTCTAGCCACACGCTCGGCGGTAACCGCTTCAAGTTTACGAAGCACGTCGTCCTTGGGACCATCGAGCATGATGCGGCCGGCGTCCAAGACGATGAGGCGGTCGACCAGCGACAGAACGGCGGGACGGTGGGAAACGGCGATCAGCGTGCGACCTTGCAACGCCGAGGCGAGTGACTGCACGACATGCTGCTCGGTGCCCAAATCCATATCGCTCGTCGGCTCATCGAGAAGTACGACGCGGGGGCGGCGGAACAGCGCGCGGGCCAGGGCGACAGACTGGCGCTGCCCGCCGGACAGGCCCGCACCGCGCTCGCGGACGGCAGTGTCGAAGCCGCGGGGTAATCGCACGATCCAGTCGAGCGCGCCGGCGGCGCGCGCGGCCCAGATGACCTCTTCGTCCGGCGCCCCCGGCGAAGCAAGTGCAATGTTGCTTCGAATCGTACCGTGAAAAAGATCGGCACCTTGCAGGGCGAGGCTGATCGACGAGCGCAACACGGCCGGATCGATCTGTTGGACTGGAACGCCATCCACCAGAACGCGGCCCGCCGTCGGAAGGTGGACGGCGTGGATCATTTTCAAAAGCGTGGTCTTGCCGCTGCCGATGGCGCCGACGAGACCAACGTGCTCACCGGGCTTCACGGTGAACGAGACGCCGTCGAGGCAGGCCGGGGCGTCGGCATCGTAACGATAAGTCAGGTTTTCGCACGCTATCGCGCCGGTGATCGTTACACGGGTCATGAGCGGCACGCCATCCGGCCGTTCCTGCTCGAGGGACACGATGTCGTTCAAGGCACGGTAGGCGAGCCGGGTCTGGTGCAAACGCGTGATCAGCATGGCGATCTGGCTTAGTGGCTGCAGGGCGCGTCCGGCCAGCATCGTCGCAGCAATGAGGGCGCCGGTCGTCAGATTGCCGGCGGCGACCATGTAGAAGCCTGCGACGACCATGGCAATCTGAGTGCCGGTTTGAAGGGCGAAGATCGTATTGATGCCCAGATTGGATATGCGCCGGATCTGATGTGAGGAGCGGATCTGTTCGCTGACCGCCTGTTCCCACTTCGTTGCGGCCCAGCTTTCGGCTCCCGCCGCCTTGATGCTGTCCATGCCAACAACGGTTTCGACGACGACGGCGTTCTTCTGCGCGGCCTCGCGAAAACTTTCTTCGGAATACTTGAGCAGAATTTTTTGTGTGACCCATCCGACTGCGAGGACGACGGGAACGGCGAGGAGCGGAATCCACCCCAAATGCCCGGCAATCACAAAAACCATACCGAGGAACACGATCAGGAACGGAACGTCGCCGAAGGCCGTCAGCGTGGCCGAATTGAAGAACTCGCGCAGGGTTTCAAATTCGCGCAGAGCATTGGCGCGGACGCCGGCCGAAACGGGCCGTTGCGGACTGCGGGCACCGAGCAACCGTCCGTAGATGAAATTCGAGAGGCGGACGTCGGCGCGGCGGCTCGCGATGTCGACGAAGGTCGCGCGCAAGTTCTTGATGAGGAAATCGAACACGGTCGCAAGCGCGACGCCGATCGCCAGGGCCCAGAGCGTCACTTCGACGGCATTGGGGAGAACGCGATCGTACACGTTCATCGTGAACAGCGGCAGGGCGAGGGCCAACAGATTGAGAGCGAGCGTGGCAGCGATCGCTTCGCTGTAGATGCGGCGGCTGTCGCGAAAGGCCGGCAAAAACCAACTCTCGTTCGTTGGCTCGATTGCGCTGGAGCCGCGCTCGTCCATGCCCGACGCCGGCCTGAGGCGGAGAACCGTGTGCGTGGGAGATTGCGAAATACGCGACAATGGCAACGTCGCACGCGCCGCCGGCCGGCCCGCCGGGCTCAACGTTGCGGTGGGTTCGCCTGTCACGGGATCGGTCGCGAGGTCCCAAATCACATCGCAGCCGCCCTCCTCCATCAGTACGACGACGGGAAGATCGTGTGCTGCAACGGCGGAAAGGGGTAGCGGGCCGACGTCTGCGGCAAGGCCTGCCCGGCGGGCGGCTTCACCGGCATGTTCAATCGGAAGGCGTCCCTGTACCAGTGGCAACCCGGCGACAAGCGCAACAGGTGCACTGGGCTTTCCGTAGTGCTGGGCGACATCGGCAATGGCAGCGGCAAGGAGGTCGTCTGGTTCTCGATCGGCTTGTATGGCGGGCATACGGGCGGCAGCGACAAGATTAGCGACTGCCGCTTCAAGACGCCGTTTCATGTCGCCGGCCGCGGTCAAGTAGAGAGCCTTTCTTTTTTAAATGTCCGAGGCGACACCGCTACGCGGAGCCGGCCGCCTCGGTAGTGCTCAAATGTCCGAGGCGACACCGCTACGCGGAGCTGATCGCCTCGGAAGTCCTCAAATGTCCGGGGCGACACCGCTACGCGGAGCTGATCGCGACACAGGGGGTAAACCTCACTTCACCGGTGCTTCAGGTTCGACGCGGTCGTGGTAGCGGTCGCTCGGCCAAGCCTGGACTTCCGTGCGCCACCCTTCAAGGAGGTTTGCGGCCGGCGGAACGGCCGCTTCCGGCGGGAGCTCAAGACCCAGCCCCGGGACCAGCCGGCCGGCGGTGGCGAGGAGTCGATAGCCGCTATAAATGCCGATCGCTTCTTCTGTCCGCAGAGAGCTCTCCACGACGAAGATTTCATTTTGTGCATCGAGCAGATCGAGGAGACGGCGCTGTCCGGTATCGAACTGCTCAAGATAAGCGGCGCGACGCTGGCGCTGGAGATCGAACTGCAGGCGCAGTTCGGGCACACGCACACGGGCGGCGCGCAGCGCGGCCCATGAGGTGCGGGCTTCTCGCTCGACGATGAGAGCCGTATTGGCGTTGATCCCCTGTGCTTCGGCCGCGCGAGCACGAGCTTCCCAGATGCGCGCCGTGTCGATGCCGCCGTTGAACAGGTTCCAGCGCACCACCAGCATTGCGGTCGCTTCGTAGTTTCGATCGCTATCTTCGACCTGTCCCCAACCATGATTGGTGGCGACCTCAAAATTCAATTTCGGGCTAAAGCGCGAGTATGCCGTTCCAACGGCGGCTTCGGCTGCAATCGCGTCGAATTGCGTGGCGACGACAGACGGTGCGGCCTCAATCGCCTCTGCTGCGGCACTCTCTTCGCTGTCGGGCAGATCGCGCGCCGGCGGGGCGCCCGACAGCTGAGCCGGCATACGGCCGACGATGGACTTGAAGAGCGATTGGGCATTCAGTACCGACTCCTCAGCTTGCGCGAGGATCGATTTGGCGTTGGCCAGGCGGGCACCGGCCTCTGCTCTCTCGGCGCCATTTGCGATGCCACCGTCAACACGCCGTTGAACGCGGGCTTGGAGATTCTGGTGCGCTGACAGGTTGGCCTGGGCGGCTTTCAGGACGGCACCGGCGCGGATGCACTCAAGATAGGCCTGGACAGCTCGCAGGGCGATCGCGTTCGCCGTGTCATTGACGCGCCAACGCGCGGATTCAACTCGATTGCGCTGTCGAGCGATCTCGTGACGGCTTTCAAAGCCATCGAAGACGCGCTGCGAGAACACCGTGCCAACGGCATTCGTGTCATGCCAAGGATTGCTGTCGACGACGCCCAGTTCGGTGCGGCTGTACTCGCGATGCTGACCCGTGGCCGCGCGAACGTCAAAAGTTGGCAGGTTAAGGCCCCGCGCGGCATTGAGTTCATTGTCGATGGCCCGACGATTGAACCGAATTGCGCCGAGTTCCGGATTGGTATTCAGCGCTTCATGCACAATGTCGACGAGACTGTCGGCCTGTGCTGAGTGGCCTAGACAAAGCAGGGCCAACCCCGCCGCGCTGGCCCATCGGACCAATGTACCGCACCGCATTCCATGCCCCCTGCCCGCGCGCCCCCACGCAGGATCACAGACGCCCCGCATTGCCGGACGGCAGGCGAATGCGCCAATAGTCCGTAGGCTGTGCCAGATTCGCATCGACCAGAATACAACCTTTGCGTGTAGATGCGCAATTGGGTTGTCCTGATAGCATAAGTGCTTTTCCACAGAGTATGTTGCGCCAGGCAAACAGTATGATTCGCCTCGACAACTTGGCATGCTCGCTGTGCGTGCAACGGCTCAACGACGAATGACACGCACATCCGCCGTGGCAGCCGGGTTACACATTTCTTTAAACGATTAGATTGCCGTTGGTTCGCAGAGTATTCACGTCGAGACCCGTCACGCCCTGCAGGATCACGAGGTTCTGGAAGCTGTCACCGCCGCCATTGGCATCAATACGGATTGTCGAGTTGCCGCTTGCTTGCGTGATCTGGACAAAGTCGCTGAGAACCGAGGTGCCGCCGCTAAACCCTGACAGCAGCGCGGCGACATCAAGAGCGTCGCCTCCCGAACCCGTCGCGAAATCTGTGATCGTATCCACGCCGGACCCCAGATCGCCTGCACCAAAGCCAAAGCGGTCTCTTCCGCCGCCGCCAGTCAAGGTATCCGCGCCGGCGCCGCCGACAAGGAAGTCGGCATCCGCGCCGCCGTTCAAGATGTCGGCTCCACCAAGACCAAACATCAATTGAGTTCCCGCGGCGCCCGTCAATGTATTGGCTGTTGCATCGCCGGTAAGAACTTGGGGCACTGTCAGCTGGAAAGTATCTGTGACGGGGGTGGCGAGCGTGTCGGGCCCATCGAGAGTGACGGCCGACAGACTGACTGTGTAGGTGCCACCGGATGCCACGGCGCCGACATCTGCTTCAATGGCGTTGGCCTGGGCCTCTGATCCGGTGAAGATCCACGTGCCGGTCGATGGATTGGTTATCGTACCGCCGCCGGCAGCAGCGAGCGACAATCCCGTCGGCACGGAACTGAAGGTGATGCGAATGCTTTCGGCGGCATTCTCGCCCGGATTGATCCCGTTGCCGTCGGCCATGCGCACGTTGAGATCAAGCAGGACACTCCCGGTCGCATCGACGGCGACGTTTTCCGCCAGGATTTCGACCGTGTCGGCTTTCGGGGCCACAATGACATTGAAGTTGACGGACGACTGGGCCTCGTCACCGTTGGCCAATTCCAGCGCGATCGCCGTCAACGTCAGCGTCATAGTGCCGGAATAGTGTAGCGGCGGCGTAATTTGCAGTGTCGAGAGTGCTGTGACAGGGATCGTCCAGCTGCCGTCACCGTTATTGGAGCCGGTGGAGAAGCGCGTTCCAGCCGCCACTCCAGAGATCTTTACCGATAGTACTTCCGCGCCGTTGGTTGCGATGTTGTCAACGAGGGCGGCGGACAGGCCAGCGATGCTGATCGCATTGTCTTCGTCGCCGGTGACCGAGATTGGCGCTGACACGGCCGGAGCGTCGGCGGATGCCGTGACGGTGACGGCAAAAGTGGCAACATCGAGCTGCGTATTGTCCGCGTCGGGCGTCAGGTCAACGGGCTCTATTGAATAGGACGCTACTTGAACAGTTACGGTGCCATGCCAGTTGGCGGCCGGCTGCAGTTGCAGGCCGGAAAGGGCGGACGTCGGCACCCGGTAAAAGCCAATCAGGCTCGTGCCGTCGATCGTCGCGTCGCTGTCGCCGGCGGCAACGACAGGATAACCGCCGATAATGGCCGCGCCGTCCGACAGTCGCACATAAACGCTGCCGCCAATGACTTCGCTGCCGTCCACGTCACGCTCGGCCAGAGAAATGTCGAGGTTGACCGCGAGGTCCTCGACGCCGGCATCCGGTGAGGCGCTGATCGCGACGCCGTCGGCGACCGGATCAATCGCGATCGGCACCGTCGTCGCGCCTGTTGTCGTCCGCTGCAACGACGCATTGGTTGCGACGGCTTCAATGGTAATATTCATCGTGCCGGAAAAGTCAGCCGGCGGGATGATTTTGACGGCGCCCGAATTGACCAGGGCCGCGCTGGCGACCCAGCGCCCGGTATCGGGGTTGTAGCGCGCGCCTTCGATCTGGGCTCCAGCCGGTAGATTGGAGATCATGACAGAGACCGATGGATTGCTGGTATCACCCGGGGCCGGGCCCGCCGTGACGTTGAGCGTAATCGAACCATCTTCATTGCCGGAGTTGGTGCCTATCGAGACAAGCGGCGGCTGGGGAGCGTTGCCACCTGGACCACCCGTTCCGGGAACAACCGTGACAGTGAAGTTAGCCGTGTTGCTGGCCGTGTCGCCGTCGTTTTCGACAGCGATTGAGGTGAGGCGCAGGTTTGCCGTACCCGATGCACCGTCGACCGTTAAAATATGCAAGCCGATGAAATCAGCGGGGGTAAAGACCCACGTTCCATCACCATTATCCAGACCGACAACATTGCCCGACCCATCTGTGAAGCCGAGGGCAGGAGCCGCGCCGGGGTTGGTCACCGCAACGACGTAATAGATGTCTTCGGACAGCGCTCGGCCGAGCGCCGCGTCGGTGTCGGTCGAGACGCCGCCAAGGTTCAAGACCAGCTCGCTGCCTGAGGCGCCGGACGTGGACGTTGCAAAGGCCGTCGGCGTATCGGCGGACCCGATGAGGTTGATGTTGAACGTTCCGGTCTCGATTTTATCGACGAATGTCGGCGTTCCGCCGAGGATCGCTTCGTCGCGGACCACGGCGGTGACAGGGATGGAGAAATCCTGGTTCGAATCCAGGAACAGCGCACCGTCGATGACAACGCCGCCGATGTCGGCCGCTAATACGGTAATGGTTCCGGCAACTGAATCATATGTCACAGGTCCGAAGATATGGTTGGAGACAAGATCGTCAAGGTCCGCGCCCGCTCCGTCAAGGGCGGTCAGGCGGGCCGCAATCCCCGCGTCGGCGAGCAGCGACGACAGGTTGAAGGTGTAGCTGACAACCGCTTCGGAGCCGTCATTATCGATGTAGGCGTGATTGGCTGCGCTCGCCAGTGATATGCCGATACCGGATTCGCTTGCGGCTTCGGCCTGCGTGACACCCATGTTCCAGTTCGCCAGACCGTCAACAGTTGTCGAGTTGATGACGGGGCTGACGGTAATCGTGACCGGCCATTGCGATGAGGAGGCTTCGTCACCGTCCAGTTCCTGCGTGACGGCGCGGACCGTGACGCCGGAATAGGGATTTTCGCCCGAGAAGTTGCTTACAGGCGGGAGCTGCAGCGTCGGCATGGCTGCCGCCGTGATGCTCCAAGTCCCGTTGCCGAGATACGTCACGCCGGCGACAGCGGAGGTCGGGATGACGCCTTGCGGCAGACCGCCGATGACGAAGGACAGGGCTTCGGATCCGTCATTGTCGACAAGCAGACTATTCAGATTGCCACCGGCGCTGGACACGATTGCGGCGCCGAGCTCGATGGTTTCGTCTTCATCAGCCGACACGGCAACCGTGCGGGTGCCCGGTGCGTCCGCGACGCCTGTAACCGACACTTCGATGTTGTTGTAGAAGTAATTGGTGAGAGATCCGATCGTGTAGCTGTCGGTCACCGCAGTTTGCAGGTCGAGCGTGATGTTGCCCTGGAGCACCGACGAGTAGTTGACAGGCGGCAGGATCGCGAGTGCTGCGACGTCGGCTGGCGTCAGAACATATTCGCCGAAACTCGGTAGTATTTCCAATCCACCGGCGCCAAATATTTTTGCGCCAGCCGGTACGCCGCCGGTGATCGTGACGACGTAGGTCTCCGAACCATCCTTGTCCGCGAGCGTGACGCTTATCGGTATTGGGATACGGGTGTCTTCGATACCGACGCCATTGCCTTTGATGGTCGGGGCGTCGGGTACCGATGATACTCTGACATCGATGTAGTCGGTGACGGTCTCCGTCTGTGAGGTGTTGTCGGTTCCGCCGAAGCTGTTCGCCGCGACCTCGGGCCCCGAAGCGCCTTCGGTCGAGATGACCTCAACCTTGATGCCGTTCGTGCCGAGCAACACACCTCCCCAGTTGTTGCGCGGATCGAAGGCGATGCCGCCGCCATTGAGGAAGCTGTCAAGGCGCGCTTCGCGGGTTGCGTTATCGGTGCCGGTGGCTGTGACGAGATAGATGCCGCTACCCTGGTAAGTCACGGTCACCCCCGAAGGCGGGGAACCGACAATGGTACCAATAGGACCGAGGCTGTCGGAGGGTAGAGTGATACGAACCGACAGCGTTTCGGAGTTGTCCGTGTCAGCACTGTTGCCAGCGTTTATAGTGAGCGCGACGGTGGCGCCGTCCTCGGTGACGAAACTAACCGGGTCGACAACGCTGATCGACGGCGTGTCGGCCACCGCTTGGACGCGGATCGAGTGATTGAAGGCATTGTCTTGAGTGTTGGACACCCCACCGTTCACATCCAAAGTCGTGGCGGTGACGCTGACGAGACCATTGAGGTCGGTGTGGGTCGGTCCCATTGTGACCCTGAAGCCGGCCAGTGCGGCGCGGATATCGGTCTCCGCTTGGGCGCGTTCGACCTGAGTCAGAGCCGCAATATCGGCAGCACCCGTGATGATCGTACTTGTGATCGTGTAGACGCGCGTGGCCGAGTCAAAAGCGATCTCAGCCGTGCCGGATGCCGTGCCGGGTACGATTGAGTAGGTCTGGGTTGCCGTGTCGGCCGGAAAATCCAGAACGATACGCGAGATTGTTTCACTGGTCGCGTTGTTGCCCGTGCCTGTCGCGTTGTCGACGACGGTCATACCGCTGTTGATGTCGGAACCAACGGCGATGGCGCCGTTGTCTTCGACGCCCGACGATAGAGTGGGGGTGGTGACCCCGTCGGCATCCGGTGCCACTGTCACCGGTAGGGTCTGCGTAGCTGTTGTGGAGGTGACACTGCCGCCGGCGTTGGTATCGATGACTACGCCGCGGACGACAAGGTTGATGGTGCCGGAATAATTCGTGGACGGCAGAATGCTGAGCGTGGCCAACTGAGCTTCGGTGACCCGCAGCCATCCTGGCGTGACAACAGTGCCGACGGCAACACCGCCGCTGATGAACTGCGTGCCTGCCGGATAGCTCGACTGCTGGATTTCAAAAAAGCGGGTTTCCGAGTTATCGGTGTCGGTTGTCACGGATGACACGGTGATCGCACCCAGCGCGAACGTCGTGTCTTCGGTGCCCGAAGCACTTGCTGGAATGGACAGGGTCGGAACTTCAGGAACCGGCGTCACCGGAATTGTAAAGCTCGCCACGGTTTGCGCAATCGGGGTTGCAATTTCGGGACCCGCGATTCCGCCGCCCATGCCGGCCGTTGCACCGTCATTGTCTTCAGCCGGGGCGCTTTCAATGGCACGCGCAGTCACAGTGATCGTGATATTCTCACCGTTGTTGGCGCCCGGGCGGACTTGCAAGGAGGCCATTGCCGCGTTGATGTCGGCGGCCGGACCGGTCAATACGACCTGACCCGGAGTCGCGGTGTCGAAGATGACTCCCGCTATTGTGCCGAACTGGACTTCGGGTCGCGCGCCCGAACCTGGCGTGGAAAAGGCGACCGTGACGCGCTGGTAGGTTTCAGAGCCGTCCGTATCGTTGAGGGCGGTGGTGACGGCATATGTGACAAAGGCGGAATCTTCGTTGACCGCCGGCTTCGTCGTGGCTCCCACGTTGACAGTCGGCACGTCAGCGACAGCCTGCACGGTGACCATGTGGGTCAGCGTGAACGTGTCTGTGTCGGTCGTGGCTCCGTTGTTGTCCGTGACCGTGCCGTTGACGGTGACCGTGAAGTTCTCGTCACGATCGTCCGCCAGGGTAATTGAGAGCGAGTTCAGGACGGTGATGACGTTGTTGGCATTGGTGCCGGTGATTGTGACCGTACCGGTGGCGATCACGACGCTCGTGGAGACACCGGGCAGAGTGATACCGAAGGCAAGCGCCTGGGCGTTGACGGGGAAGCCGGTGAGCGTCAAGTCAAGGCCTTGAGAGCCATCGACATCGGCGATGGTCAGGCCGAGGCGCGTGCCGATCGGAATGCTGAGATCGGGATCGCTTGCGGACGTGGAGCCATTGTTTTCCTGCACAATGGTCGTCGCGTTGGTCAGCACCGGGATATCGTTGATCGGGTTGACGGTGACCGCGATGTACGTTGTTACGGTTTCCGTCTTCGAGGTGTTATCCAGGCCACCGAAACTATTTGCTGCAAGCTCGCCGCCGGTCGCCGCCTCGGTCGATATGGCGTCGACCTGGATACCGTTCGTGCCCGAAAGAGCGCCAGAGTAATTGGCGCGCGGCGTAAATGTGATGCCCCCGTTGAGGAATGTGTCGAGCAAGGTCTCCCGGTCGGCCGGGGCCGTCCCAGTGGCGGTGACCAGATAGACACCTCCACCTTGTGCCGTCAGCGTGACGTTGCTGGGTGGCGTACCGTTAAGAGTGCCGATCACGCCAGCCCCATCGGACGGGACAGTGATACGCACGGAAAGGGTTTCGGAGTTGTCCTCGTCAGCGCTCCGATTTGGCCGAATGGTCAAAGTCGCTGACGTGTCTTCGTCAAATGTGATGGCGTCAGCGCTGACCGTCGGTGCATCGGCGATGGCTTGCACGATGACACTATGGTTGTAGCTCGTCGTGTTGGTCGACGCGTCGTTGTCGGTCGTCGTCACCGTGACGGCAAGGTTGAAGTTCTGATCCGAATGGGGCGGCGCCTGGATCGACAACGAATTGAGTGCCGTGCGGATTTGCGCTTCGGTACCTCCGGTCAACGTGATCGTTTCGGTGCCGGTGGAGGTGAAAGATTGCAGTGTGTTCGACAGGTCTGTGTATGTGACCTGCGTGCCGTTGGGGAAGGTAGAGATCGTGACAGTGGTCACGCTTTCGGTGCCGTCGAGATCGATCTTGGTGTAGCCAATATTGGAGCCGATGCTGACGTTGGTATCTTCCTGAATGGTGGAGGATCCAGACGGCGTTACGGGATCGGCCACGGCGGTGACTGTCACTGGGACCGATATATCGATGTAGGCTTCGAGTACGGCGACTTCGCCGGTGCCTGTTTCTGTTGGAGCGCTTTCGATCGTGGTCACGCGCGCCGAAAGGCTAAACTCGGTATCGAGATGCTGGCGAGCGCCGCCCGGCACGAAGACCAAGGTCAAATTCGAAAGAACGTCTTGAATTGCCGCTGTGTTGGGCCCGGCAACGGTATACGTCCCGTTGCCGTTCAAGGTGAGCGTCCCGGAACCGGCGGACGATTCTGTCAGCGTGAAGCCAGCCGGAACGTTGCCGATGACAACATCTTTGATGCGCTCGGTCCCGTCGGAGTTGTCGGGGTGGCCGACAGTGATCGAAATCGGAATGTTTTGATCTTCGAAACCGGCGCCGGTGCCTGAAGCCGTCGGCGTATCAGCAACGGCGGCGACAGCGATGTTGTGGGTGTAGGTGGTGGTCGTCGTCGCGGCGGCTTCGGCTTCGCTGGTCGTCCGGTCGACCTTGGTGATGGCGAGGGAGACCGCGATGTTGACGTCGCTGTGCAGCGGCGGTTGCAGCGTGAACGTGGCGAGCGTCGCGCGGATGGCATCTTCGCTGCCGCCCGCGATCGTATAACTCGTGATGCCGGCCGCCGTTGACGGCGTGACCGTCACGCCGGGGCTGGCGGTATATGTGACCGTCGCGGTAGACGGGATGTTGCCGACCACGATCTGCGTGATCGCTTCCGAGCCGTCCGTCTTGTCGTTCTGAGTGATGGCAATGTTGGCGCCGAAGATCACGCTCGTGTCTTCATCGACGGTGCTGGACCCCGTGACCGCCGGCATGTCGGTGACGGGGCTGACCGTGACTGGAACCTGGAACGTCGCATCGGCCTTGAGCAGGGTCACTTCGCCGCCCGAGAGAACGCTCTCGATGGTGCCGACGCGAACGCCGACGTTGAAGTTCACATCGCTGTCGGCCGGAGCCTGGACCTGCAGGCCTGTCGCCAGGAAGCTTTGGAACTGCGCGGCTGTCGTCGCCGGGCCCGGCGTAAAGGTATGGACATTGCCGACCACCGACACGGTGATGCCGTTGGGGGGCGTCACGGCATAGATCAGCGTCGCCCCGGCCGGAATGGTGATGGCGGCAAAGTCATACTGCTCCGAGCCATCCGCGTCGATGCGCGACACCGTGATCGGCAGGTTGATCGGCTGGTCTTCGAGGCCGGACGCCGAACCCGAGATCGTCGGGCCGTCGGCAACGGCGGCGACAGCGATGTTGTGGGTGTAGGTGGTGGTCGTCGTCGCGGCGGCTTCGGCTTCGCTGGTCGTCCGGTCGACCTTGGTGATGGCGAGGGAGACCGCGATGTTGACGTCGCTGTGCAGCGGCGGTTGCAGCGTGAACGTGGCGAGCGTCGCGCGGATGGCGTCTTCGCTGCCGCCCGCGATCGTATAACTCGTGATGCCGGCCGCCGTTGACGGCGTGACCGTCACGCCGGGGCTGGCGGTATATGTGACCGTCGCGGTAGACGGGATGTTGCCGACCACGATCTGCGTGATCGCTTCCGAGCCGTCCGTCTTGTCGTTCTGAGTGATGGCAATGTTGGCGCCGAAGATCACGCTCGTGTCTTCATCGACGGTGCTGGACCCCGTGACCGCCGGCATGTCGGTGACGGGGCTGACCGTGACTGGAACCTGGAACGTCGCATCGGCCTTGAGCAGGGTCACTTCGCCGCCCGAGAGAACGCTCTCGATGGTGCCGACGCGAACGCCGACGTTGAAGTTCACATCGCTGTCGGCCGGAGCCTGGACCTGCAGGCCTGTCGCCAGGAAGCTTTGGAACTGCGCGGCTGTCGTCGCCGGGCCCGGCGTAAAGGTATGGACATTGCCGACCACCGACACGGTGATGCCGTTGGGGGGCGTCACGGCATAGATCAGCGTCGCCCCGGCCGGAATGGTGATGGCGGCAAAGTCATACTGCTCCGAGCCATCCGCGTCGATGCGCGACACCGTGATCGGCAGGTTGATCGGCTGGTCTTCGAGGCCGGACGCCGAACCCGAGATCGTCGGGCCGTCGGCAACGGCGGCGACAGCGATGTTGTGGGTGTAGGTGGTGGTCGTCGTCGCGGCGGCTTCGGCTTCGCTGGTCGTCCGGTCGACCTTGGTGATGGCGAGGGAGACCGCGATGTTGACGTCGCTGTGCAGCGGCGGTTGCAGCGTGAACGTGGCGAGCGTCGCGCGGATGGCGTCTTCGCTGCCGCCCGCGATCGTATAACTCGTGATGCCGGCCGCCGTTGACGGCGTGACCGTCACGCCGGGGCTGGCGGTATATGTGACCGTCGCGGTAGACGGGATGTTGCCGACCACGATCTGCGTGATCGCTTCCGAGCCGTCCGTCTTGTCGTTCTGAGTGATGGCAATGTTGGCGCCGAAGATCACGCTCGTGTCTTCATCGACGGTGCTGGACCCCGTGACCGCCGGCATGTCGGTGACGGGGCTGACCGTGACTGGAACCTGGAACGTCGCATCGGCCTTGAGCAGGGTCACTTCGCCGCCCGAGAGAACGCTCTCGATGGTGCCGACGCGAACGCCGACGTTGAAGTTCACATCGCTGTCGGCCGGAGCCTGGACCTGCAGGCCTGTCGCCAGGAAGCTTTGGAACTGCGCGGCTGTCGTCGCCGGGCCCGGCGTAAAGGTATGGACATTGCCGACCACCGACACGGTGATGCCGTTGGGGGGCGTCACGGCATAGATCAGCGTCGCCCCGGCCGGAATGGTGATGGCGGCAAAGTCATACTGCTCCGAGCCATCCGCGTCGATGCGCGACACCGTGATCGGCAGGTTGATCGGCTGGTCTTCGAGGCCGGACGCCGAACCCGAGATCGTCGGGCCGTCGGCAACGGCGGCGACAGCGATGGTCATCGGCACGGTCTGCGTGTTGGTTACCCCACCGAGATCTTCGGTCGTCGCACTCACGTTGATCGTGATATTCTGATCGGTATGTAACGGCGGAGTCAGCGCGACCGTGGCCAGTTCGGCACGAATGTCCGCTTCGCTGCCGCTGAGGGTCAGAGAGCCGCCGGCAGGCATGATCACCGTGACCGGCGGTACACCAGCCGCGGGCGTATAGGTCACGATCGTTCCGGCGGGGAAGCCGGCCAGGACGACCTGCGTGAGTGTCTGGGTGAGTGGATCGTTGATAACGATATTGATGTCGTCGCCGAATACGACCTCTGTATCCTCATCCGTCGCCTGCGGCGGCGGAGCGGTCATCGTCACCGGATCGGCAACCGGATTGACGAACACACGGATGGGTGCTGAGGCGATCTCCTGGTCGCCATTCGAACCTTCCGTCGCAATAGCGACGATCGTCATGCCGGTGAAGGTGCCGCTCTCGTCGGGAGGCGGCAGAAAATAGACGTCTGTCACCTGCGATGGGTTCAAGGTGTAGGTCTTGCTGCCGTCAACAGCGAGCGTGAATGGATATTCGTTGCCGACGCTGTCGGTGATCTTGGCGTCGCCATCGACGCCGCGGATCTCGACCACGTGGGTCTCGGAGCCATCGAAGAGATCGCCAAACGTTGCAGCGAGATCATCGAGGTGCACGAGTGTGTCTTCGTCCGTTGTTTCGGCGTCGCCCGTCGCTGTGACCAGGTCGGCGACGGCCTCGACATCAACATGATAGTCGTAGTGCACCGTTTCCCGGTCGAGGTATCCCGGCAGTGCAGGGTCAACGTTGCGCTCGATGGTCGTGACGTCGATACCGAGCGTGATGCGGCCGTGGAAATCCTGCGGGGGGGTCACGGACAACGACAGCAGTAGCGCCTGAATATCTGCTGACGAGCCGGTGATGACGAATGATCCGTCCGGGCGCTGGTCGACGCCCGCACCGGCGATCGTGGTGTCCCACAAAAGCGCAGCTCCGGCCGGCAACCCTGTGATGACCACCTTCTCGACATCTTCCGACCCATCCGGATCGTTCAAATCGATGGATACAGGCGTGGCGATGTTGACATCTTCGTCGGTGAATGCGCTGCCGCCGATCGTCGCCGGATCGGCGACCGCTTCGACTGTAATGCCGACGGCGCCAGAGATGGTGAGGCCGGTTCGTGGATCGCGGAATGAATAGGTAAATTCCGCAAAACCGGAATAGCCCGGCGACGGCGTGAAAATAAATTCGCCTTTCGGACCAAAAATTACCGTTCCGACGCTGGGATCAATCGTGGCTTGCCACGTCGTAATCGGCAACGGCATGATGCCGGGATCGAAAAGATTTCCCGTATAGACGGTGTCTTCCACGGCAGCGAAAGCGGCGATGGGTTCAATGGGCGGCCAAATGATCGGCGCATAGCCGTCAAGTTCGAATGGGCTGTCGCCCTCGTCAAGGTCGCGCGACGCGCGCAGATATTCAATATCTCCGAGGAGCCAAAGATGATCGAGGCTATCACCGGTCGGCGTATTAGGACCTACATAAAGCGCGTTGTCATTTGACGATATTTTTTCACCGTTGCGATGTCCGCGATCCTCGTCGCCCAGACCGGTCAGATGCTTCAGCGCGCTCCCGACAGCGGTATCGACGAGCCGACCACTGGCACCAGCTTCACCGCGTTTCAGATCATCCCGGCCCCACTGCCGCGTTTCGACATCGGGAGCGTCGAGCCGCCGCAGACCAGGCATACTAGCCAGAGACCCGGGAATTGACGTCACCGGCGGGTAGCTGCTGCCGGTTTGCGTCAAGTCTAATTGCGTGATGCCTTTAGAATTGTCGACGTCCGCTGCGTGCGGAAGATACTCCGCCAGCGGGTCGGTGCCCGCGTTGCCACGCTGCAGATCAGAAACGACGGACAGGAACAACGCCTTATCGGTATTAAGAATGTCCAGCAGAATGCCATGCTGATCATTGAAGGCAGCTGGGATCGCATCCGTGCCCTGCAGCACGATCAGACCGCCTTCGGGAAAGCGCAGACCGAGGAGCCCCTCGACAGTGATCGTCACTTTGGCGCCGTCGTGAGTAACAAAGTTTGCTATCGAAGGGCCGGTGGCGGGTGTGACCTCAAGGTCGATGACCTCGCGGCGTGCGGGAACGCGCTGCGGCGAAGCGCTTAAGGCCGGGCCGGATCGATCGCTTCCGGCAAACTCGCGTTCAGCGTTGGTATTGTCGGTTGCATCTGAGCGATCCATGACGAGGTCCTTTGCGCCTGAGCGCATGCATCCGCCTGAAGGCAGATTTCTGCTGTTTGCAGAGGACCGTAGAGGACTTATGGTTTCGAGATTGCTAAGTAGACGTCGGATATGTGTCAATTCGTAATTTCTTACTCACTCATTAAGCGCGACAATTATGATTTATTCTGCGACCAATTCAGGCGCATTCGCGAGGGTTTGCGATCCCTTTTTAAATTCGGGCGTCAGTTTGACTTCATCTTTGAACAGCTGTTGTCTCGCAACAGAATAGATGGATTCCCGAGCCTGTCCGATATGTTGCATGAGCCGCTAATTGCGGCGACGAAAAATTGAAATTGCTGTCCTGCTTGCTGACGCATAGCATTCTCAGGCGTTAGCATTCTGCGGAAAGTCGAAATTTCGGAGACAATAGCTTAGGCCTTTTCCGGCGCCGGCGGGTGCGGCGGCGGCAGCAATCGGGTGGCGGCGTGAGCAATCAGCTCGTTCACATCGAGACCGGGCGCGACCTTCTCGTAATCCTCATCGATCAACAGGCACGCCGCACCGTGTACGAACGTCCAAAGGTTGAGAGCGATGTGCATCGGATCGCCGTCAGCGTCGTTGCGGGCGCAATAGATGGCAACCTGCTCGATGACGTTGGAGAAGCAGGCGCGACCGGTTTTCTCGACATCCGCGGCGCGCTTTAAAGCACTGTTATGGCCGAACATGAGGCGGAACACGGCCGTTTCGTCCATCGCGAACGCGATATAGGCCTGCCCCATCGCGATCATGCCGTCGATCGTACCTTCGCCCTTTGACCGCACGGCTGCGATCGAACGCTCGGCCATGCGATCAAAACCCTGCTCGACGATGGCTTCGAGAATTTCCAGTTTGTCGCGAAAATGCTTGTAGGGGGCGGCCGTGGAGACGCCGGCAACGCGGCAGGCATCCGCGAGCGTGAAATTTTCAGCGCCCTTTTCCACCAACAGCTGATGCGATGCATCAATCAGCGTCTGACGCAGGTCTCCATGATGGTAGCGCGGCTTTTTCGTGCCGGCTTCAGACGGGGGACGTGACAGAGGTTCGGACATAGCGGGATCATCGATGATTTGAAGCTCTCCGCAAAGTTAGCGCAATTAACACTTGTCAAGTAAGCACCGCTAACATATGTTAGTCCAGCTTACTTTTCAAGCGGTCTTTGCGCTGGAGCGCAAAAAAGGAGGCTTTTTCAATGGCTCAGAGGCAAGCCACCCACCGATTCTATTTCATCCGGACGGGTCTGGTTCTGGCAGCGGCTGGAGCGCTTGCGGGCTGCGATACCGGGACCGCCAACGACACGCCGCCGAGGCCACAGGCCGTTGAAACGATGTCGATCGCGCTGCAGCCCTCGGCGCGCACGTGGAGTTATGTCGGCACCATCAAGGCCCGCTATCAATCAGATCTTGGGTTTCGCGTCGGCGGCAAGGTTGTCGCCCGGCTCGTCGAAGTTGGCGAACGGGTCGAGCGTGGGCAGGTTCTCGGCCGGCTCGATCCTGCCGATCTCGAACTCACACTGGCCGCGCAAGAGGCGGAACTCGCAGCAGCGACAGCCAGTCGCGATGAAGCCGTCGCTTCACTCGGCAGGTACGACACCTTGTTCCACGAGGGTCATGTTTCGAAGGCTGCGCTCGACCAGCGCGCCTCTGCGGCCGCCGAGGCGCGCGCGCGCGTCGACCGGGGTCAGCGTAACGTGGCGCTCGCCCGCAATCAGCTCGATTACGCGACACTCGTTTCGGACGCGACCGGCGTTGTGACGGCCCTACCGGTGGAAGCCGGTCAGGTCGTTGCGGCCGGCCAACTCGTTGCGAAGGTCGCGCGCCTCGATGCAATCGAGGCGGAGGTTGCACTTCCCGAACAGGACGTGGAAGCCGTCCGCGGCGCCCAGGCCAACGTCGTGATCTGGGGAGCGAGCGCCGATGAGCAGCAGAAGTCGCTGCCGGCGCGATTACGCGAAGTGGCGCCGGACGCTGATCCGTTGTCGCGCACATTCCGGGCCCGCTTCGCCCTCGATCATCCCGGACCGGACGCCATTCTAGGTCGAACGGTCACCGTGCGCCTCGGCGCCGGCCAATCTGACAACGTCGCCGTTCTGCCGGTATCGGCCGTTGTGAACGACGGCAGAGGTGCGGTGGTTTGGGTCGTCTCGGCCGACGGAACGCGAGCAGTACCCCGTGCCGTCACGATCCAATCACTGGAGAAAAGCCGCGTGCTGATTTCGTCCGGCCTCAACAGCGGCGACCAAGTCGTCGTGCTCGGCGTGCATCTGCTCGATCCAGGCAAGCCGATACGTCCCATTCCATCACACACAGCCACCAGCCAGAACTGACGGAGCAAAAGTAATGTCGAGCGGAATAGTCGTCGTCACCGGCGGTTCGGGTTTCATCGCCAAGCATATCGTGCTGCAACTTCTCGAAGCCGGCTACAGTGTGCGAGCCACGGTGCGCTCGCCGGTGCGGCAGGCGGAATTGCGCGCCGCCATGCTGGCGCATGTGAGCGATGCAGACGGTCTCGACCAGCGGCTCAGCTTCGCACAGCTTGATCTCGAAAAAGACGACGGCTGGGAGGCAGCACTAGCGGACGCCGTTGCCCTGATACATACGGCCTCGCCTTTCCCACTCGCGCAGCCCAGGGATGAGAACGACGTCATTCGGCCGGCAGTCGAAGGAACGCTCAGAGCCTTGCGCGCGGCCAAGAAAGCAGGCGTCACGCGGGTGGTGCTCACATCGTCGGTGGTTGCAATAATCCTAGCCCCGAAAAGCAGCAAAGCCGTGCTCGACGAGAGCGACTGGAGCGATACCACCGATCGCCGCGCAACGCCTTACGCAAAATCGAAGACACTCGCCGAGCGGGCTGCGTGGCGGTTCGTCGAGACAGACGCGCCCGAGATCAAACTGACGGTCATCAATCCCGGCTTCGTTGTTGGCGCTCCGCTGGATATGGCATTCGGAACATCGCTGCGCGTCATTCAGCGCATTCTTGAAGCCAAGGATCCGATGTTGCCGAACTTTGGCTTTCCCGTTGTCGATGTGCGCGACGTTGCAGCCATGCATGTCGCGGCACTGACGCGACCGGGGACAGCAGGAAAACGCTACCTCGGCGGCGATGAATTTTTGTGGTTTCCGCAGATGGCTCAAATCCTGAAGAGCGCGTTTCCCGATCGCCGGATCGTCACGCGGCGGGCACCGAATTTCATCATTCGGATCTTGGCGCTGTTCGACAGGGAAATTCGCGCGATCGTTCCCAATCTTGATGATCGTCCCGACGTGACGGCGCAGAGCGCGAGGCGGGATCTTGGCGTTGTATTCAAGCCCGCGAGTGACGCCGTCGTTTCGGCCGGCCGCTTTATCATCGACAACAAGCTCGTCTAGCCGCGCTGGCGGGAGGTTCGCATGAATTTCAATCTTTCCGCAGTCGCCGTGCGCAATCCGGCCGTGGTTCTGTTTCTCATCATTGCGATCGGATTAAGCGGCGCTTTCGCCTATTTGCATCTTGGGCGCGCCGAGGATCCGAACTTCACCATAAAGACAATGGTGGTGCAGGCATACTGGCCGGGTGCAACGGCCGACGACGTGCAGCGGCTCGTTGCCGAACCGCTCGAAAAGCGGCTGCAGGAGATGCCTGAGCTCGATTACGTACGGACGTACTCACGCCCCGGTCAGGCCGTGATGCAAGTGCAGCTCAAAGATAGCGTGCGCGGGCGAGCCGCATCGGATGCCTGGTATCAGGTGCGCAAGAAGCTGAGCGACAGCCGCATCGAGCTGCCACAGGGCGTGCTCGGTCCATTCTTCAATGACGAATATGGAGACGTTTTCTCGGCCGTCTATATGCTGTCCGGCGACGGAGCCACGCGCGCTGATCTGAAACGGCAGGCCGACGTTCTGCGCCGTGCGCTGCTGAAAGTGCCGGACGTGGCGAAAGTCGTCCTTGTCGGGGATGTGCCGGAACGCATTTTTGTGGAAATCAGCTACCGAAAGCTGGCAACGCTCGGCATCCCTGCGGAAACGATTTTCAACGCCGTCGGTGAGCAAAACGCTATGGTTTCCGCTGGTTCGATCGATACGGATGCCGATCGCATCGAAGTCCGGGTGACCGGCGCTTTCAAGGGCGAGGATGCAATTCGTGCCGTCCCGATCGAAGCCGGCGGGCGTACATTCCGGCTCGGTGACATCGCCGAAGTGAAGCGCGGGTACGAAGATCCGGCATCCTTCCTCGTCACCCATCGCGGCAAACCGGCGGTGGGTGTGGCGGTGGCCATGGCCGAGAACGCCAACGTTCTCGATCTTGGGCGCAATCTTGTGGCCGCGGTCGCTGCTGTGCGATCCGACATCCCATTGGGGATCGAACTGGAGCAAATCGCGGATCAGCCGCGCGTCGTGGAGCAATCCGTCGGAGAATTTCTGACGTCTTTCGGCGAAGCCTTGGCGATCGTGCTCATCGTCAGCTTCTTTTCGCTTGGCTTCCGGGCCGGCATCGTCGTTGCACTTTCCGTTCCGCTCGTCCTGGCGATCGTGTTCGTCGTGATGTACGCCGCCGGAATGAACCTCGACCGCATCACACTTGGCGCGCTCATCATCGCCCTCGGGCTACTTGTCGATGATGCCATCATCGCGGTCGAGATGATGGTCGTGAAAATAGAGGAAGGCTTTGACCGTATCAAAGCGGCTGCTTTTGCTTGGCAATCGACGGCATTTCCGATGCTAACCGGTACGCTTGTCACGGCCGCCGGATTTCTTCCGGTGGGATTTGCGAAATCGACGGCGGGTGAATATGCCGGCAACATATTCTGGATCGTGGGTCTGGCTCTCATCGTCTCGTGGATCGTGGCTGTCGTGTTCGCTCCGTATCTGGGAACCCGGTTGCTGTCGGAGAAAATAGGCAACCAAGCTGCGCATGGATATGACAGTCGCGCGTACACGGCGTTGCGGCGGACGATCAACTGGTCTCTGCGTCATCGCTGGACGGTGATTACCGCGACCGTCCTCTCATTCATCGCCGCGATCGGTGGCATGGCGTTCGTGCAGCAGCAATTCTTCCCAACGTCGTCTCGCCCTGAACTCTTCATCGAGGTTCGGATGCCGGAAGGAACGTCGATCGAGGCAACGGCCAAGGCCGCGGCCGATGCCGAAAAGCTATTGGCCGGCGATCGCGATGTCGTCACCTACACGACTTATGTCGGCCAAGGCAGCCCGCGGTTCTTTCTTGCCCTCAATCCCGTGCTGCCTAACCCCAGCTTTGCCTTGACCGTTATCATGACCAAGGATGCGGACGCGCGCGAAAGGCTCAAGGGCAAGCTCGAACGTGCAATCGCCGACGGTGCGGTTCCACAAGCCCGCGTTCGCATCGACCGATTGAACTTTGGTCCGCCGGTCGGATTCCCCGTCCAGTTTCGCATCGTGGGCGAAGATCCACAGAAGGTGCGAGACATTGCGCAGCAGGTGCTTGCACTCATGCGAAGCGAGTCGCGCGTTGTAGATCCGCAACTCGAATGGAACGAGCAGGTCAAGAACCTCACACTCGAAGTGGATCAGGATCGTGCACGCGCGTTCGGTCTCAACTCGGCGCAGATCTCGCGTACACTGCAAACGCTGCTGTCGGGCGCAACCATCTCGGAATACCGCGAAGGGATCGAGGTTATCGATGTTGTAGCACGGGCGGCGCCCGGTGAGCGGCTCGATCCCGGTCGAATTGGTGACCTCACCATTTTGACTCGTAGCGGGACGGCTGTGCCCTTGCGGCAGGTTGCAACGGTGAAGGTCGGCTTTGAAGAGCCAATTTTGTGGCGGCGCAATCGGGATCTCAATTTGACGGTTCGCTCCGACGTTGCGCCGGGTGTCCAGCCACCGACCGTTACTGCGGCACTCTTGCCGAAACTTGCCGCACTGCAAGGGACGCTTCCAGCCGGCTACCGCATCGACACCGGCGGAGCGGTTGAGGAAAGTGAGAAGGCGAACGTCGCGCTGTTCAAAATTTTCCCGGTCATGCTGGCGGCAATGTTGACGATCCTGATGCTACAGCTGCGCAACTTTTCGAAACTGTTTCTCGTGTTCTCGACAGCACCCCTCGGATTGATCGGCGCCGTTGCCGCCCTGCTCGCCTTTAACGCACCGTTCGGGTTCGTCGCGCTTCTGGGTGTGATTGCGCTTGCCGGCATGATCATGCGCAACACTGTTATCCTCGTCGATCAGATCGATCACGATCTGGCGGCAGGACTTGCGCCTTGGGACGCGATCGTCGAGAGCACCGTACGCCGCGCGCGGCCCGTCATTCTGACAGCCCTGGCTGCCATACTTGCCATGATCCCGCTGGCGCGCAGCGTGTTTTGGGGGCCCATGGCCATCAGCATGATGGGTGGACTTCTGGTGGCTACGGTTTTGACTCTCGTTTTCCTGCCGGCGCTCTACGCGGCTTGGTTCCGGGTTCGGGAGGATGGGCGAGGAGCCGCGGCGGTTTCTCCCGCCAACAACGCGCTGCGCTTGCTGCATGCTGCCGAATAGGAGATGATTTAAATTCGGAACGAGTAAATGCGCATAACTTGGCCGCGCGACGTGTCGCCGAACTATTTCGACAAAACATTGATTAGTCCAGAGGCGCTTGTTGCTCAGCCCCGGCGGTTTTAAGTTCGGAGTGACCGACCTGGCCAGCCCCCCACAGCATCAGAGCAAGCAAAATTGCCGCGACGCCCGATCCGACTGCCATGATTCGATCCGGCCAGCGATGATATGATGGCTGCATGATGTTGGTCCTCCGGCCGGCGTAACGTGACGCGGGCGTGCAGGTTCCCGACGTATCGTCGTGCCTTCCTCCGAGCGGGATCAGCTTTGCGCAACGAACGCAGTGGCCGCATGGAACCGCGGCCTCACGATATCGTTTTGCCCGCATGGATGCTGTTTACATTGGTATCATTATGGTTGCGTTGAGTAGTTTCTCACATGGGGCGGGTGCGGGCAGCGGCGGAATCAATCCTCCCATCCCTCCGGACAGTCCGGGACCGCGAAACCCGAATCCTCAACCTAATCCAGGTCCGCCGCCGCCTGCAGGTCCAATTCCTGATCCGGCCCCTCGCCCGCCGTTGCAAAGGTAAGACGGCGACGCGCAACGCCCCTTAAACCGGTTGGGGAGCGACCGGTTGCGACGATCAACATCGCAAGTCGTGCTGCTCAACAAGGTGCCGTCGCTATGCCGGGCCGCAAGAGAGCGACAATGTTTTTGGCATACTCTGCATCAGACTTGTAGACCGTTCCGGACAGGTAGCGATACCAGAACGCGCCGTGGATCATGTGCGCGAGTGCGTCGAAATCGATATCCTCACGAATTTGTCCGAGCGCAATGCCGTGTCGAAAAGCGCGACGCAATGCTTCGCATCGAACCCGATGGACGTTCTCGTAGAGTTTGCGGCGAAACTCCAGATCGTACTGAGCCTCGGCGATTAAACTGCGCAAACCTTTGGCAACGAGGGGGGCACTCATGAACGTGAAATGCCTTGCGATATCTTGTTCGAGGTCGGCAAAGGCGTCGGCGGTTTGAATGACCGGCGGCATGCCCTGCAGGGAATGTAGCGTGAAGGCATCGAGCACAAGATCGGCTTTGGTCGGCCACCAACGATAAATCGACTGTTTTCCGACTTTGGCGCGGGCTGCGATTTTTTCAATCGTGACATCGGGATAGTTTTCGCTGCCGACGAGTTCGATGGTCGCATCGATGATGGCGCGTTGGGTGGCATCACTGCGCGGGCGTCCGGGCGCACGCTTGCCGACTACTGTCGCCGCGTCCGATGTCATGGTCGGTTGTTCCTCATTGCGAAGCTGATTCACAATACGAAACGTATCGGATGGAAAACAGTTGTCCAAGATTACTTTGTGGTGTGTCATCGGATTGCCGCGGATTCTCTCAAATTCGTTTTTGACAACGCACACGACGACGCGACCCTGAATAGCTTCGTTTCAGAGTCCGTCGTCATTTTCCGCCCCGCGTTCTTCAAGGCGGTCCTGGCCAGCGCTGCCAAGAATAGCAAAGCCCTGCAATCGTTTCGGGCTCTTGGGGATCAATCCTAGAAACGGTGGTCCATTTCTCAGGACGATGAATTGAGCAGGTGTGGCGGCGGGGCTCATCGCCCCGCCTCACGTATGCCGCCTCGGCTTACGAGCCGTATGCGGTGCCGAGGTAGCCGTGAACCGTGAAGTCGTTGGCGCCGTTGATCGGAGCGGCATTGGCCGTGGCGGCTACGCTGAGAACGCCGAGGGCGAGAATTGCGGTTGCGATGATCTTGGTCATTGGAAGTCTCCTGATGGGATGTGTGTTGGGTTGATTGGGTCGGAGTTGATTACGAGCCGTATGCGGTGCCGAGGTAGCCGTGAACCGTGAAGTCGTTGGCGCCGTTGATCGGAGCGGCATTGGCCGTGGCGGCTACGCTGAGAACGCCGAGGGCGAGAATTGCGGTTGCGATGATCTTGGTCATTGGAAGTCTCCTGATGGGATGTGTGTTGGGTTGATTGGGTCGGAGTTGATTACGAGCCGTATGCGGTGCCGAGGTAGCCGTGAACCGTGAAGTCGTTGGCGCCGTTGATCGGAGCGGCATTGGCCGTGGCGGCTACGCTGAGAACGCCGAGGGCGAGAATTGCGGTTGCGATGATCTTGGTCATTGGAAGTCTCCTGATGGGATGTGTGTTGGGTTGATTGGGTCGGAGTTGATTACGAGCCGTATGCGGTGCCGAGGTAGCCGTGAACCGTGAAGTCGTTGGCGCCGTTGATCGGAGCGGCATTGGCCGTGGCGGCTACGCTGAGAACGCCGAGGGCGAGAATTGCGGTTGCGATGATCTTGGTCATTGGAAGTCTCCTGGGGTTGATCGTCCGAGTTGTTGGGCCAGCGCTTCTTGCCGCCAGCCATGAATAGAAACTAGACGTCTCGGTTCGAAATGTAAATAAGGAAACGGATCGTTTCGTATCACAAAATCGTGATCAGGCTCTCTTGAACGACAGCATTGCATCGCGCTGACACCTAACCGACTGTTAGGAATGTCAAAAATAGGTCAATGGGGACTTGCGGTGGGAGTGCGCCGTTGGAATAATCGAACTAAGCGTCCGGCATCCGCGCATGAGGGGCGTCCCGAGACGGGCGCTGCGGTGGGCTCTCGATCTACGAGCAGCTGGGAGATGACTGCCACGCATTTGGTTCGTGCGGGATCAGCGAGCGCGGAAGGGAATCGTGCGGTCCGATCGTTGTAGTGGTGCGTGTTGGAAGGTGAACCCGGCCTCTGGTGGCCGGGTCCGATGCTATTCTGCGAGCTAGTTGATCGAGGCAGTCGGCGCGCCGTGTTCCTCACAATCTGCGGGAACGGTTGCGGCATCCTGATCAACCGTCGGGTCGATCGATGGACTTGCTTCCAGCACTTCAGCTTCCACGAGGGGCACGCTTTGTGATGCCTCCGCTGAGGCTTCTTCAACGACTAACTCGGTCGAACTCTCTTCAGACCCTTCGCTGACAGATGCAGTCTCGTTTTTGCACGACGAAGGATCTGCACAAGCGGTCTCCTCAGGTTCGACGGCAAGTGGCATTGGGTCGGCCGTTGCGACAGCATCTGCCAATTCGCCGCCTTCCTGCATGACAAGCGCGGTCCCGCAGGCAGCGATCGGATCGGGCAGCGTGTCGGGTGTAACTGGCGCTGCGGCAGTGGTGGCTTCTTCAGTGATCTTTGCGTCAACAGTGGGCGAGGGTCGGCAAACGAAGTCGAGAAGCTGCTGCGCCGCCAAGAGAACCGTTTCCGGTTTGCCTCCGAGGTCGAACGCCATCTTTAAACACTGCATACGCTGCTCGTGCAGGTCCATGGGACGCTCCGTAAATTTTAGGGGTTGGTTGGGTGCCACATCTTTCGAGTGGTGCGATTAACGTACGCTCGTTTGCTCGCGTAGCGCCGCAGTCGCGTCCGTTTGGACAACAATATATTTTGCGTGGGCTTATCCGTAGGCGCCGAATGACTGAATTGCTGTCACGGTCTGAGCCTTGGGTCCTTCCATCGAATACGCCGTGAGAAGTTGGCCCCTCTTGACGAACTCCAAATCACTCATTCGTGCGGCACACTGACCGCGCGATGCCGGCGGCCGCGACGGAAGCGAGGCGGTTGCGGGCGTCCTGCCGGAGGCGGGCAAACAAACAACTAGGTGTAGGTGTAGGTCGTGCCGGTGATCGAATGGGCCGCGCCCCCCATATTTTCGCCCGGCGACACGCGTTCCGCGAGCCGGCCGCCGGGCGCGAAAGCGTCTTGACCAGACCGCGGACCACACGTCCAGCTTGGCCGCTGATGTCTTCGGTATGGACATTTAAAGGATTGGCGCGCCCGGCTGGATTCGAACCAGCGGCCGCTCGCTTAGAAGGCGAGTGCTCTATCCAACTGAGCTACGGGCGCGGAGTGTGATCGCTCCATCGTCGCACTGGGCGGCGTCACGACGCGCGTGCGACGCCGCAGCAATTAGTGGGTCCAGTTTTCGCGCCGGCCGAATTGGAAGTTGTCGGCGTAGGCTTTGCGGAGTGGCTTGCGCGGCGTCGGCTCGATGACGGTGTAGGCGAGGCCGTTGCGTGTTGCGTAAGAAATCGCTTCTTCCTTCGTGTCGAAGGCGAGCTTGACCTGCTGGCGCATGTCAGAAGACGATGTCCAGCCCATCAACGGATCGATCTGGCGCGCCGCCGAGGGCTCGAATTCGAGGATCCACTCCCGCGTGCGGCCCTCTCCAGACTGCATCGCCGTTTTGGCCGGCTTGTAGATCCTCACCGTCATGGCTCGACCCGATCATTATCACCGTAAATATCTATGGTCGGGGCGACAGGATTTGAACCCACGACCCTCTGCTCCCAAAGCAGATGCTCTACCAGGCTGAGCTACGCCCCGATGTCCTCTGTCTGCCGCTTCGTTCGACCGTGGTCAAGGGCGGCTTTGATTGCTGGTTGAGCCTGGGGCGATTACGGCCGCGTCACCGAGGTAAAATGGCGATGGCGGACCTTGTCGCCGGGCTTCAAGCCCAGGCGCTTTGCAGCGCCGCCTGCAATTTCGAGCACCGCCGCCACGGGTCCATTGGACGCAATGATGTCCTCGGAGTGCGGCTCGGTCATCGCTTCGATCCGGTGCACGGTTCCATCTGAGCGAATGAACACCATGTCGAGCGGGATGTAGGTGTTGCGCATCCACATTGACGTTTCACGCGGCGGCGTATGCGTGAACAGCATGCCGCGGCGCTCGGGTAATTCGGTGCGGTACATGAGGCCCAATGCCTGCCGAGCCGGTGTGTCGGCGATCTCGACATCAAGAGTCACGACGCCCGCTGTGGTCACAATATCCAGCTTTTCGGTCGATTGGGCGGCAGGTTCCGCCTCACAGTCCCGCGCGGTCGCCACCGCCAGGCCGAGACCGCCGCTCAAAAAAGCAAGGGCCGCCCCCAGGGCAGCCCTCGTTGTCTGTCGACGCTGTGCCATGCCTCATCCCTTCATTGTAGGGGATGGGGCTTTCAATGCGGGGACGGCGGCACTCCCTGTGCCGGACCATCCGGACGCAATTCCGCAGCCATCACGCCCTTTGATCCATAACCCCAGCGCACCAGAAGTGTTTGCCCGGGCCGCAGTTCCGTAAAGCCGAACCGGCGTAACGTTTCCATGTGGCAGAAAATGTCCGGGGTGCTTTCACCTCGCGTGAGGAAGCCAAAGCCACGTACCCGATTGAACCACTTGACGGTGGCGCGCTCCCAATCACTCTCCGCCACAACCTGCACGTGTGTGCGCTGCGGCAGTAGGGATGGATGGATGGCAGTGCTCTCGTCCATCGAGAGAATGTGGAAGGCTTGCATGCCCTTCGGCCGCTTCAAAACCTGGCAGTGGACGCGAGCGCCCTCGTAGGCCGTTTGAAAACCGCCAGCCCGAAGGCAGGTGACGTGCAAAAGAACGTCGGTGAGACCGTTATCCGGAACGATGAAGCCATAGCCCTTAGAGACGTCAAACCACTTGATGCTGCCGGCGATCTCGAGAACCTCGACGCCATCTTCGAGACTTGCTGCCTCAGCCGCTGTCAATTCACCGGCGACCATTGTCGCCGGAGACCCCTTGACTTCCCCCATGTGCGTGTACCCCGCTTACTTGTGCTCTCTCTACTGCTGCGCCCCTCTAGACGCCCCGACGATCATCCGACCGTTGCCCTCTCCGCGAAGGCCGGACGATGCCGGTGTGTTAACTATGCCAAGGCGTGGCTGCGCCGCTACCCCCAATTTTTGCCTTAAAGCTCTTCCAACCCGCTTTTTCACAGGAAGGTACAAAATCTAACTCTCAGATAATGCTTGTTTAAAACAAACCTTCCCCAAAGGTGGAGTTTCCTGGGCATAGTATTTTTGAATGTCGTTCAATCGTGAAATTCAAATTGAATAGCCGCCATGCGGGACATCGAATCGCTGTGCTTGATTCGCCTTTGACCCGCTTGTTTTGGTAAGTTTGCTTCGTCCCCGCTGGCGGAGCTTGGCAGCCGCGGATCCACCGGTTATCCACATGGTGCCAGGGCACGCTGCTCGATTTCGGCGTGGTGTAGCCATTGACGGCTGGCACTTCAGCAACACTTGTCGCCTCAAGTTCATTAGGATTGGTGCATGCGATTTTTGCATACGATGGTTCGCGTCGGTGATCTCAGCGCGAGTTTGCGCTTCTATTGCGAACTGCTGGGACTGATCGAAATCCGGCGGATCGACAACCCGGTTGGACGATTTACGCTGGTGTTTCTCGCAGCTCCTGGCGACCAGCCGCGCGCTGGCGCCGAGAGGGCACCGTTAATCGAGCTGACCCACAACTGGGACCCTGAAATCTACGACTCAGCCCGCAACTTCGGCCACCTCGCGTTTGAGGTCGACGATATCTATGCCACCTGCCAGAGGTTGCAGGCAGGTGGCGTGACTATTGCGCGGCCACCGCGTGACGGGCGGATGGCCTTCGTGCGGTCGCCCGATCTCGTTTCGATCGAGTTGCTGCAAAAAGGCGCGGCACTCGCGCCGATTGACCCCTGGGTATCCATGCCCAACTCCGGAACGTGGTAAGCCTCGCGGCCGGATCGAACGAGAAAGCTCCCCTCCTCTTGAAACACGTTGCCATCATCGGTGCGGGCCCGGCTGGCCTTGCCGCTGCCGAAACGCTGGGCCAGAACGGACTTGGCGTAACCGTGTTTGATCGCATGGCCTCGCCGGCGCGCAAGCTCCTCATGGCGGGACGCGGTGGGCTCAATCTCACCCACTCTGAGACTATGGAAACGCTTTTGCCGCGCTACGGCGCGCATGCTTCAGACATCGCGAGATTTATCGAGGCTCATCCACCCGTCGAGGTCGTGGCGTGGGCCGAAGGCCTGGGTCAGGAAACTTTCGTCGGCACAAGTGGGCGCATCTTTCCCAAGGCGATGAAAGCCTCGCCGCTCTTGCGTGCATGGCTGCGGCGCCTCAACGCTCTTGGGGTTGAAATCAAGCTGCGCCAGACATGGCAAGGCTGGAGTGAGAATGCAGAACCACTTATCAGTGACAACGGTGGGGCGCCGGTCGCATTTGCCTGTGACGCAACGATCCTGGCGCTTGGCGGCGCGAGTTGGCCACGCTTGGGTTCGGACGGATCTTGGTGCGCGATCCTTCATTCGAATGGGATAACGGTCACATCACTTACACCTTCGAATTGCGGTCTGCTCATTGATTGGAGTGAGCATCTGCAATCGCGTTTTGCGGGCGAACCATTAAAGCGCGTCGGGGTTACGTTCGAGGGTGAAACCCAGCGCGGCGAGGCCGTGGTCACGCACGCGGGGTTGGAGGGTGGCGTGGTTTATGCGCTCTCCTCGACGATCGCTGAACGCACACGGGGCGGTTCGTGGGTTGTCATCAGCCTCGACCTCAAGCCCGACGAACCGCACGAGGTCATCGCCAACCGCTTGCGCCGCCCGCGGGGCAAGGATTTCTGTTTCGAACTGGTTGCGCAAGTGTTTGAAGCTGTCGCCCGCCGCCATCGGTGTCTTGCGCGAGGCACAACGTGACCTGCCCAACGATCCCGATGACCTCGCCCGATTGATCAAGGCGTTGCCTTTAACGGTGAAAGGCACGGGCGGTCTGGACCGCGCGATCTCCACCGCCGGCGGCGTCGCCTTCGATGCACTCGACGATAAACTGATGTTGAAAGCGCGCCCCGGAACGTTCATCGCCGGTGAGATGCTCGACTGGGACGCCCCCACGGGCGGCTACCTCCTGCAGGCGACGCTCGCCACCGGAGTGGCGGCGGCACATGGCGTCATGGAATATTTCGGCGCGTGACGACCGGCGCCGTACCCCTGTCGCCGCGATCGTCTGGTGGCGATCACCTGGGACGGGATTGCGCTGCACTGCAAGAACGCAAAAATTTTCTCTCTTTGCGCACTGAGTGCAAAGCAATCCGTTCTTTTTTCTAACCGGGGCTTCAATTGCGGATTGATTTCGCTTAGGTTCACTCAATTCCGGAGGCCCCCTCATGACGCACCCTTCAGTTCAACCGCAGCCCGCTGGGGCCGCGAGACGGCTGCTTTCGCCCGCAGAAGGCGCCGCCTTGGCTGCCACACTCGATGTCGCGCTCGCCGCCGCGCCGGGCCTGGACGCCCGCCTTCGCTTGATTGCCGACCAGATCTCCGGCCGTGTCGCCTTTTCCACCTCATTGGGCATCGAGGATCAGGCCGTTTTTGCCGGAATCGCAACGGCGAACTTGCCGTTCGATGTATTCACCCTCGAAACCGGACGCCATTTTCCCGAAACGCTGGAAACGCTCGCGACGACGGAGGCTCGCTACGACCGGCGCATCCGCATTGTGTTTCCCGACGCAACAGAGGTTGAAGCGCTGGTCGCGCGCGACGGCATCATGGGGTTCCGGCAGTCCATCGAAAACCGAAAGGCTTGCTGCAACATTCGCAAGGTCCGCCCGTTGAACACGGCGTTGGCCGGTGCCGACGGCTGGATCACGGGCTTGCGCCGCGATCAATCGGCGGGCCGGGCGCACGTGCCCTTTGCCGAATGGGACGCAAACCTCTGCCTCATCAAGTTGAACCCCATCGCCGATTGGTCACTTGAAGTTCTCGAGGACTACGTCGAAGCAAACTCCGTGCCCGTCAATCCACTGCACGCGCAGGGCTTCCCTTCCATCGGCTGCCAGCCGTGTACGCGCGCCATTCGCCCGGGCGAAGACATCCGCGCCGGTCGCTGGTGGTGGGAGAACGAAGACGGGAAGGAATGCGGGCTGCACAATCGCCCGAAAGCTCAGGATGCCGCTGCATGACTGTAGAAATTTCACATCTCGATCTGCTCGAAGCCGAGAGCATTCATATCTTTCGCGAGGCGGCAGCTCAATTCCGCAAGCCCGTGCTGCTCTATTCGATCGGCAAGGATTTAACGGTTCTTCTGCATCTGGCTCGCAAGGCCTTCTGGCCCGGCAAGCTGCCCTTTCCCATCCTGCACGTGAACACGACGTGGAAGTTCAAGGAAATGATCGCATTCCGCGATCACTGGGTGAAGGAGTTCGATCTCGATCTGATCGAAATGACGAACCATGAAGCGATCGCCAAGGGTGTGAACCCGTACGACTATTCGCCGTCGGTCTACACGGACATCATGAAGACAGTGCCGCTGAAGGCTGGACTCGATCAGTACGGCTTCGATGGCGCGTTCGGCGGCGCGCGTCGCGACGAGGAGGCCAGCCGCGCGAAGGAACGTGTCTTCTCCTTCCGCGCCGAAGGTCACCGCTGGGATCCGCGCCGGCAACGGCCTGAAATGTGGCGCTTGCTTAATGGCCGGCTTGGCGCGGGTGAAACCGCGCGCATCTTTCCGCTTTCGAATTGGACCGAGCGCGATATCTGGCGCTACATCCTGCGCGAGAAGCTCGATGTGGTGCCTCTCTATATGGCTGCCGAGCGGCCGACCATCGAGAGAAACGGTCAAATCCTCATGTACGACGACAACCGCTTTCCCTTGAAGCCGGGCGAGACGCCGGTCATGCGTTCGATCCGGTTTCGAACGCTTGGCTGCTGGCCACTCACCGCGGGCGTGGAATCGACCGCCGCCACGATCGAGGAGGTCGTTGCGGAAACGCTCGGGGCTCGCAACTCGGAGCGTTCCGGCCGTTTGATCGATCACGATCAGGTCGGCGCCATGGAGAAGAAGAAGCAGGAAGGTTACTTCTGATGACCGCGCAACCGGCCATGAAAGATTTGAACTTGACGACGCTCGTGACCCCCGCTTCCAACGTGATCGCGGACGTGGCGCCCGAGCTTTCCGGAATGCTGCGCGTGTTGACGTGCGGTTCTGTGGACGACGGCAAGTCGACCCTCATTGGCCGCCTGCTCTGGGACGCCACCGACCTGTTCGACGACCAGCGCGCGACGCTCGAACGCGGCCGCAAGGTCGACGGGGGCCATCCAGATTTTTCGCTGTTGATGGATGGTCTCGTTGCGGAACGTGAACAGGGCATCACGATCGATATTGCCTGGCGATACTTTGACACCAAGACGCGCCGCTTCGTCGTGATCGACAGCCCGGGACACGAACAGTACACGCGCAACATGGCGTCGGGTGCGTCGCACGCGGATGTTGCCATCATGCTGATCGATGCGCGCCACGGTATCAAGGTGCAGACGCGCCGCCACGCCGCGATCCTCGATCTCGTCGGTTTGAAACGCGTTGTGCTGGCCGTCAATAAAATGGACCTGGTCGAGTGGTCCGAAAGCCGCTTTCGCCAGATCGAGCACGATTTTCGCACGTTGATGTGGCGCTTCGGCTTTCGCGAGGCGGTCGCCATTCCGGTCGCGGCGGTCTCTGGCGACAACGTCGCCGAGCGATCGAAGCACATGGCCTGGTACACGGGACCTTCGCTGCTGGAACATCTGGAAGAGATTCCCAGCCGAGGCACGGAGCCCGTCGGTGCGTTCCGCATGCCGGTACAGACGGTGCTGCGTGACAGTCGCGCAGATTTCCGCGGACTCGCCGGCACGATTTCCTCAGGCACGGTTCGCGTCGGCGATACAGTCGTCGATCCGGTCAGCCGCCGCTCTGCCAAAGTGCAGCGCATCGCCACCATGGATCGCGATTACCAGGAAGCGGCTCAGGGACAGGCCGTCGCAATCCAGCTCGACACCGATCTCGACGTCTCGCGCGGCTCGGTTCTGGCCGCGCCTGAAGCCGCACCCGTCGTCGCCCGCACCATCGAGGCGCGTTTCGTGTGGCTGTCCGAAATTCCGTTCGACAAACGCGGCAGCTATCTGGTGCGAACGGCCACCGATCTCGTGCCGGTGACGAACATCGAGATCAAATCCCTGCTCGATCTCGACTCACTCGCCGTTCATCCAGCGACGGCGTGCAAGGTCAATGATATCGCGATTGCCAATCTGGCGCTCGGCCGCGCGACGGCCATTGACCGCTTTGTCGAAGCGCAGGAGACCGGTTCGTTTATGCTGGTCGATGCAATTTCTGGCGCGACTATTGCGGGCGGCACAGTCACGTCTGCAAGTCCGGATATTCAGCAACAGGACAATGTGTTCCTGCTGACGCGCGCCATGCTCGCCCGGGGTTTATCCTCCGACATTGCCAACACGCCCGAGGGAGAAGCGGAATTCCGACGGCGCGCCAACGAGGTCGCGTTGCTGCTTCGCTCGGCGGGCGTCGCCGTCGAAGTTGAAAGCCTGCCCGACTATGTGATTTAGCTGTAAGGAACTAGTCCGCATCCATCGCGGAAACCTCGGGGGGCCGCGAGCCAAGACCGCATGAGCGAAGACATACTATTCTACGTGATCGTCGGCTTCGTCGCGCAGATGGTCGACGGAGCCATCGGCATGGCTTACGGCGTGACCTCGACCTCTGTGATGCTTAGCTTTGGTGTTCCACCGGCCACGGCGAGCGCTTGCGTGCATGCCGCCGAGACCTTTACGACCGGCGCTTCTGGCCTGGCGCATTGGAAATTCGGCAATGTCGACCGGCGACTGATTTGGCGCCTCGCGATACCCGGCTCCATCGGCGGAGCGATCGGGGCTTTCGTACTGACCAACATTCCAGGCGACGTCGTGAAACCGTTCATCAGCGGATATCTGCTGCTGATCGGCATTTTCATCATTTACAAAGCTGTGCATCGCAAGCACTCGTTCATCGACGAACCGCCCAAAAACATTGCGCCTCTCGGCTTCGTCGGCGGCTTCGTCGATGCTATCGGAGGCGGCGGATGGGGTCCGATCGTTACCTCCACGCTGCTCGGACAGGGGACGCAACCGCGGTTCACCATCGGTTCGGTGAACATGGCCGAGTTCTTCGTTACACTTACGATTTCAGCGACGTTCATCGCCACCATTGGGCTCGATCTATGGCCGACGATCCTCGGGCTTGTCATAGGTGGGGTCATCGCGGCCCCCTTCGCGGCTTATGCCGCCAAGCATCTGCCTCCTAAGATCCTGATGACCCTGGTGGGCACCGTCGTGATCCTGTTAAGTGCGCGAACCATTTATTTGGCTGTCTTTTAATACCTGGCCGGCATTGCCTTGCGCGGGTGGCGCACCTTGCCTAGACTTCTTGCTCGCACATCCATCTGGAGACGGTCTCGATGCTACAATTTTCGAGCCTCGCCGAAGTCGGCGCTACGCTGCATACCTTCGCGTCCGGTGAAAAGGTATTTAAGCAGGACGACCCAGCTTCGCATCTTTATGTGGTGCGCAGCGGCAAAGTCCAGATTGTGACCTACGGCACAATTCTTGAGAACGTAGGGCCCGGCGGCGTCTTTGGCGAGATGGCGCTGATTGACGAAGCGCCTCGCAGCGCGGCGGCTGTCGCGATGGAGGCGACGGAGGTCATGGAATTGAGCCGCGCCCAGTTTCTGGCGCTGGTGCAGGAGACGCCAGAATTCGCGCTGCACATCATGGCGATCTTGGCGAACCGCATCCGCAAAATGAACGACAGCCTCTAATTGCAGGCGCGACCTTGCCGTTCGCCTGCGTCGGCAGTCCGACTGCCGCTTCACACCTTCGCCAGCACGATGTTGTCGTGGAAGTTGTTCCCCGCCGTCGTCGCGTTCACAATGCCGGCGCGGACAACGAAGTTGCCAAAGTGCTCACCGGCATCGCGCTCCTTCGCATAGCGCTTGATGATTGGGTCAAGCAGTTTGAGGATCTGCTCGCGGTTGACATCCTGCGCGTAGAGCTTCGACAAGCGCGAGCCGTCGAATGCCGCACCGAGATAGAGGTTGTACAATCCCGGCGCCCGGCCGACGAAGCCGATTTCGGAAAGATACGGGCGGGCGCAGCCGTTCGGGCAGCCCGTCATGCGAACGACGATGTCGTCTTCGCGCAGGCCCGCGGCATCGAGAAGTTCTTCCAAATCTGTCACCAGGCCTGGCAGGAAGCGCTCGCTTTCGGCCAGTGCCAGCGCACACGTCGGCAGCGCCACGCATGCCATCGCATTGCGGCGCAGGCCGGAAGATGTGGCAATCGATACGCCATGCTTTTCGAGGAGCGCCTCGATTTTCGGTTTTAACTTGGCCGACACGTTGGCGACGACGAGGTTTTGGTTGGAGGTGACGACGAAATCAACGCCACCTGCCTCAGCGATTTGCCGCAATGCGGTGCGCAGTTTCATCGTGGCGGTATCTTTGACGCGCCCGTTCTCGATATAGAGTGTCAGATGCCACTTCTTGTCGGCGGCCTTGCCATCAAGGGTCTGACGCCAACCGATCGGATCGCCGGTCGACGTAAAGGTGAAGGGACGCGGCTCGCCAAGTTTGTAGCCAAGCCGCTTTTCCACCTCGGCGCGGAACGCGTCAATCCCGACGCGCTCAATGGTGTACTTGAGGCGCGCGTTCTTGCGCACGGACCGGTTGCCCCAGTCGCGCTGAACGGTGACGACCTTCTCGGCGACATCCACGGCCTGATCGGGCGTGCAATAGCCGAGCATGTCGGCTGTTCGAGGGAAGGTGTCGGTTTCACCGTGGGTCATGCCCATGCCGCCGCCAACGGTGACATTCCAGCCGACCACCTCGCCGGCATCGAGAATTGCGATGTAGCCGAGGTCATGGGCATAAACATCGACATCGTTGTCCGGCGGCACAGCGATGACGGTCTTGAATTTCCGCGGCAGATACAGCGTGCCGTAGATCGGTTCGCTCTCCGGCTGCGCGTTGCCGGAACTCTCGATCACCTTTTCGTCGTCGAGCCAGATTTCGTGATAGGCGCCCGTGCGCGGCAGCAGGTGGTCGCTGACGGCCTTCGCCAGATGCTCGGCTTGCTTATGCGCCTTCGACAGGAACGGATGCGACGCCGACATGACGTTGCGGTTGACGTCACCGCAGGCGGCAATGGTGTCGATGCAGGCGGCATTGATCGCCTGCATCGTGCGCCGCAAATTTGATTTGATGACACCGTGGTATTGAAACGTCGCGCGCGTGGTCAGGCGCAGCGTGCCGTTGGCATAGGTACCGGCAATGTCGTCGAGCTTCAGCCACTGGTCGGGCGTCAGCGCGCCGCCCGGCAGCCGCAGACGGATCATGAAGGAGAACGCCTTCTCAAGCTTCTTCTTCGTGCGCTCGGCGCGAACGTCGCGGTCATCCTGCATATAGGAGCCGTGGAACTTCAAGAGCTGCGTATCATCTTCGTCGATGGCGCCGGTCTCGACATGGCTCAGACCGTCTGCGATCCCACCGCGCAGCAGGCGGCTGTTCTCTTTGATGATTTCATTCTTGGCGCGTTCGGTCATGTCGATCTCGCTCAATACACATCGCGCTGATAACGGCCGGCCTTGGTCAGTTCTTTGAGCTTGGCGCGACCGGTGTCCTCGTCGCCCTTGGCACCTTCGGCCAAGATCCTGACGAGCGTGCTGTCGACGTCCTTCGCCATACCCTTTTCATCGCCGCACACATACAGATGCGCGCCCTCTTCGAGCCAGGCCAGAATGTCCTGGCGCTGCTGCCAAAGTCGATGCTGCACGTAGATCTTTTCCGGCTGGTCCCGCGAGAAGGCGACGTCGATGCGGGTCAGCGCGCCCGCCGCCAAGTGCTCTTGCCATTCAAGCTGATAAAGAAAGTCGTTGGTGTAGTTGCGTTCGCCGAAGAACAGCCAGCTCTTGCCCTTGGCTCCGGTTTCGATGCGGTCTTCGATGAAGCCGCGATAGGGCGCGACGCCCGTGCCGGCGCCGATCATGATGATCGGGCGGTGGCCGTCGGCGGGCAGCGCGTAGTGGCGATTCGGCTTGACGTAGATGCGCACCTTGTCACCCACTTTGCGGCGGTCCGCGAAGTAAGTTGAAGCCACGCCGCCGCGCTTGCGCCCGTGGCTCTCCCAGCGCACCGCTCCAATGAGAAGATGCGCTTCACCTGGATGAGCCTTGATGCTGGAGGCGACGGAATAAAGGCGGCCCGGCAGCGGGCGCAGCAGCCCGATAAGTTGGTTCTGCGTCAGCTTCTCCGGGTAAGCTGTCAACAGATCGACCAACTGGCGGTCGGCCGAAAACTTCGTCAATGCATCGCTTTCGAGGAGTTTGGCGACGTCTTTGCGGCCGGTCAGCTTGGCATAGGCATCGACTGTGGCGCGCGACAATGTGGTGATGTCGTAACTCTTAGCGAGCTTGAGGACGAGACTTGCGTCGCCATCAAGCCCGGCCGCGCGCGCCACTTCGGCAGCAAGTGCCGGATCGTTTTCCGGCAGCACGCCGATTGCGGCGCCCGGCTCATATGCAAAACCATCGGCTTCAACCGCAAGCTCGACATGATAGGTTTCGCGCGTGGAACCTGAGCCGTTGAGATCGACGATCGCGGACACCTCGGCTTCGGCTGGGTCTTCGGCTGTGTAGAGCGGTTCGGCCGGTTCATCATCGACCGAGACGCCCTTGAAATCGACATGCACCACCGTTGCCGACGAATTGTCGACCGCAGGAGAAACTTTCTCCAGCAATGCATCAGTCCAGACGGCCGCGGCCTTGGCAAAGTCCAGATCGAGATCGATCCGATCATGAATGCGCGTCGCCCCGAGTTCGGTCAGACGCGCGTCGATTTTTTTACCTGTTTCGCAGAAATTCACATAGGCGGTGTCGCCCAGGGAGAGTACGGCGTAGCGAACCCCGTCGAGGCGCGGTGCCGCGTTGCTCATCAAGTCTTTGTAGAAGTCGACGGCGCGCTGCGGGGGATCGCCCTCACCCCATGTTGAGACATAGACGGCGAGATTCTTCGTCTTGGCTAGCGCAGCGACATCAATGTCGCCCATGTCCACGATCTTGGCATCACAGTTGAGTTTGGCAGCCGTCTTCTTGGCCTTGTAGGCGAGAGCTTCCGCGTTGCCGCTTTCGCTGCCGTACAAAATCGTCAGAGGAATGCGCGGACGCTGAGCGGAAACGGCTTGCACTGCGGCCGCCGCACCGGCGCCACCTTGGGCCGCATCTAGGCCCGCCAGGAACCCGGACAGCCAGCTACGCTGCAACGGCGTCGAGCGCTGCACGAGTTGATTGAGAAACGCCAGATCTTCGGCGCTGAATGGCGCGTTCTTGGGCAAGGGAGGCAGGGCCACGAGGTCTCTCTCCTTAGAGGGCGTCGGGGGCGGATACGGACTGGGTCCGTTCGCTCGATCGATCGGCCGACGCGCGATAGACGTGCACCTTGTCCGGCATCGTTAGGTTGGCCTCGTTCCACGCCAGATTACCAAAGATAATAGCGGGGCCACGAATGCCGAATGCGAGAATTGCGTCGGTGAGATCGGCGAGCGTGGTCGCGACGGCGCGTTCGCTTTCGCGCGTGCCATTCTCGACAACAACAATTGGCATGGACGGCAACGCCCCGGCGGCAAGCAATTTCTGACGCAACGTGCGAGCTGTGCGGACACCCATGTAGATGGCAAAAGCTTGATGCGGTGCGGCCAGCGCGGTCCAGTCGAGAACTATGTCACCGTCAGCCGTGGCGCCTGTGACGAGCGAAAACTGGCGCACGCTCTCGCGAAGCGTCAGCGGCAGTGCGATGCTCGCCGCGCAGGCGTGCGCGGCGGTGATGCCCGGCACGATCTCAACCTCGATGCCGGCGGCGCGGACAGCGGCAATTTCTTCCGCGGCACGGCCGAAGACGAAGCCGTCGCCGCCTTTGAGCCGAGCGACGACCAGACCTTTCAATGCTTCGCGAACGAGAATGCGGTTGATTTCATCTTGCGACGTCGACGGACCACCCGCTTCCTTGCCGACCGGGATCACGATCGCATCGGCGCGCGCATGGGTCAGAACATCATCGCCGACCAGACGATCGACGACCAGTACGTCCGCCTCCGCGATACGGCGGGCAGCGCGCAAGGTCAGCAGGTCGGCGTTGCCGGGACCGCAGCCGATCAATTGAACGCGGCCTGGTGCCATCGCACCTACCGCATGAAATCCTGTCATTGGCACCTCTCTGAAGTGGCCGCACCGATCTTGGCCACCGCTTGGACGCTGTCCTGCGACGGCTAGTATGACCGAACCCACCTGCATTCCGCCCGCGCTCGCAAAACCGGAGCTGCGCTGCGTCCGCGGCCGCGTGGCGAAGGACAATAGCATAGCAAAATCATGCTTCAAGTGAAAACATGATAGCGCCTTAGTTAGAATAATATTTCGCTTTGTTGGCATTATCCTGGGTCTTTTTTGCGCGAAACTTAGAATTGCTTGGTTTGCGGCCCGGTTAGAAAGAGCGGAGCGGGACAGTTGCAATTCCGATCTTCGCCAAGCTTGCCTTATCGGCAGCTAAAGTTCTGTTAGGCCACACGCTTTCGTGACTCCAAGTGACTTGAAGGTCGTGGTTCGATCGTGTTCTTAGAACTTATCGAGATTGGCGCGAAGCCAATTTCCGGAGTGGCCAGGGCGGGAGACCCTGCTGTGCCGGGACCCCTCGGGTGGGGCCAACGAAACGACAAAAAACCAACCATACTGTCTTTGGAGGACATCATCATGAAGACCTGGACCAAACCCGCCGTACGCGAGCAAGAAGTCGGCCTCGAAGTGACCTCGTACCTGCCGGCAGAGATCGACGTCATCTAAATTCTGGATGTGCGGCCTGTGCTTCGCTGAGCGCGGCACGGGCTTAAGCTGACGCGGCGGCCAGATGTGGCCGCCGTGGTCGTTTGCGCGCTCTAGCGGCGCCTCTCAAGCCTGCCAGGACATCATGTTGATAAAGGTGCTCGGGGCATCCGCCGGCGGCGGATTTCCGCAATGGAATTGTAATGGGCCGATGAGCGCCAGTGCGCGCAGCGGACAGCCGGGATTTGCGCCTCGCACACAGTCGTCACTCGCGGTTTCCGCAGACGGTCGACGTTGGGTGCTCCTGAATTGCTCCCCGGATCTGCGCCAACAGCTAGCCGCTACCCCCGCCCTATGGCCAGATCCGAAGGGGTCTTTACGCAATTCGCCGATCAAGGCAGTCATCGTTACCAACGCGGATGTCGATCACATCATCGGCCTCATCAACTTAAGGGAAGGCACGCCGTTCACGATCTATGGGTCCGACCGCGTGTTGAAGACGATCCACGCCAATTCGGTCTTCAATGTCTGCAATCCAGAAATCGTGCCGCGAATTGAGTTGCCGCTCGACAAGCCGGTGGCTCTCGAAGATCACGGCGACGATCTGGGACTGACCGTCGAAGCATTCGCCGTGCCGGGCAAGATCGCCTTGTTTCTCGAGGACAAGGCGGATGGGAAGTCGTTCGGCAGCCGTGATGGTGACACCATCGGGCTCAAGGTGACCGAGACGGCCAGCGGACGCTTTTTCTATTACGTGCCGGGATGCGCAGAGGTCGATCCGCCACTCGCCAACCGCCTCAAGGGCGCTCCTCTCTTATTCTTCGACGGCACGCTCTATACCGACGACGAAATGATCCGGCAGGGACTGCTGAACAAAACGGGCGCACGGATGGGACATATCTCGATATCCGGGTCCAATGGTTCGATTGCCGCTTTCAAGGACCTGGATGTGGCGCGAAAGATCTACGTGCACATCAACAATTCCAACCCCGTGCTCGACGATCATTCCCCAGAGCGTAAAGTGGCTGAAAAGGCCGGCTGGGAAGTTGGCTTCGACGGAATGGAGATCAACATATGACGGACGTCCATCTGAAAGGCACCGCCCGTACCGACAATCGCCTCTGGTCTGCGGATGAATTCGAGGCCGCTATCCAGGCGGTAGGCGCGGAGCGCTATCATGACAAACACCCGTTCCATAAGCTATTGCACGGCGGCAAGCTGAAAAAGAGCCAAGTAGCGGCCTGGGCGTTGAACCGCTACTGCTACCAATCAGCCGTGCCGCGGAAGGATGCGGCACTCATCAGCCGGACACTGGACCGCGAGCTTCGCCGGGAATGGATGCATCGCGTCCTCGAACACGACGGCTACGGCGATGACAACGGCGGCATTGAACGCTGGCTCGTACTGACCGACGCGCTCGGGCTTGAGCGCGCGTACGTCCAGTCGATGCGCGGTGCCCTGCCAGCGACGCGGTTTGCCGTCGAAGCCTACGTGACGTTCGTTCGTGAACAGCCGCTGACCATAGCGGTTGCCTCCTCGCTGACGGAACTCTTTGCGCCCAAGATTCATAAGGAGCGCATCGCCGGCATGCTGGAAGGCTATGATTTCATTAACGACACGGTGATGGGATATTTCAAGAAGCGGCTGGTGCAGGCGCCGGCTGACGCCGATTTTGCGCTGAACTACATCAAGCAGCATGCCGTCACACGGGCTGAACAGGAAGCCTGCGTCGATGCCGTGCGGTTCAAGTGCAATGTTCTTTGGGTGCAGCTTGACGCGCTCCATCATGCCTACATCAACGGCAACGTGCCGCCCGGTGCGTGGCAGCCTGAGGATCTCGGCACATGAGTTTGGGTCAGTACGCCAAGCGCGAGCGAACATTGATAACGGGCGCGTGCCGTCCGAGCCTGCCGCGTTTCGTAAAAATGCGGCACGATGCCGGTCGGGGCCGGTGGATCCTCCTGGCGCCCGAGCGCGTGTTCAACCCTGACGACATCGCGGTCGCCGTGCTGCAACAGTGCGATGGAGAGCGGTCGGTTGCGGACATCGCCGGCGTGCTGGCCGACGAGTACAAGGCCCCGGTCGACCTCATCTTGAACGACATCATCGACATGCTGCAGGACCTCGCTGACAAAGGCGTGCTGAACGCCGGCGAACCGTCCCAACAATAAGCGGAGCGAAGCCATGAACGAGGTCATCCCCGTCGAAGCGTCAAATGTTAGCGCCGTCGATCCGTCGTGTGCCCGTGCACCGGTCGGCATGTTGTGCGAGTTAACGCATCGTTGTCCCTTGCAGTGCCCTTACTGCTCCAACCCTACGGATTTGGAGCGGGTCGGCACGGAATTGACCACAGCAGAATGGCAAGATGTCATGCGCCAGGCGGGCGAGCTTGGCATCTTGCAGGTCCACCTTTCCGGCGGCGAACCGACAGTCCGTAAGGACCTGGAGGACATTCTCGAAGCGGCGGTCAAGGCAGGGCTTTACACAAATCTCATTACCGCTGGCGTCACGCTCAGTCGCGAGCGGATGATGAAGTTGGCCGAGATCGGGCTCGATCACGTGCAACTTTCAATTCAGGATGTGGATTCGGATAACGCGGATCGCATTTCGGCCTACAAGGGTGGGCTTGCCAAAAAGATCGAAGTCTCGCAGTGGGCGAAAGAAGCCGGGATGGCTTTGACGATCAATGCGCCCATTCACCGTCAGAACATTCACAATGTGCCGCGAATGATCGAGTTTGCGATCGAGTGTGGGGCCGGGCGCATCGAGATTGCACACGTGCAGTATTACGCCTGGGCCCTCCTCAACCGCTCGACGCTCATGCCGACGCGCGAGAGTTTCATGACGGCCGCCAAGCAAGTCGAACGGGCGCGCGAAGCGTACAAGGGCATCATCGTCATCGATATGGTCGTGCCCGACTATTATGCCAAATTTCCCAAGCCGTGCATGGGCGGGTGGGCCAAGCAGATCCTCAACGTCACGCCGTCCGGTCGCGTATTGCCGTGCCATGCCGCCGAATCGATCACACACCTTCAGTTCGATAACGTGAAGGATCGCAGGCTCGCGGATATCTGGCTCAACGGCGATGCTTTCAATAAGTATCGCGGCACGGACTGGATGAAGGAGCCGTGCCGGTCCTGCCCGCGCAAGGAAGTCGACTTCGGTGGCTGCCGCTGCCAGGCTTTCGCGCTGACGGGCGATGCCACGAATACCGACCCTGCTTGCTCTCTTTCTCCGATGCACGAAGAATGGGCCAAGGTGGCGGAGGTCGAGAGCCATTCGGTTGCCCCGGAATTCGTGTATCGCCGGGTCGGCGCCGCAAAGGTGACGGTTGGAGGCACTTAAAACCCGGGCGTTTAATCCCACTGGCAGACCTAACACTCTCGGTGTAAAACACGCGCCGGCTGAAATCTTCTTCGCCTTTCCGGGCGTAGATGTTTCACCGAGCCGCGGGAACATATTCACCCGGGGTTCAGGTGGACTTTGGCAATGTAACAGCTAGAGTCGCAAAAAGTGGCTCCACGGACCGTCAACAAAGGTTACCGTGCCACGTTCGGGAGGAAGTGCAAATGATGAAGTGGGTTATCGCGGCCGGACTGATCCTGGCTGCTCCGTTCACCGCCTCGGCTCAAGATGCCGAAGCCGGTAAGGCCGTGTTCAAGAAGTGCGCCGCCTGCCATCAGATTGGCAAGAACGGTCTTGGTCCGAACCTTCAGTGCGTTGACGGTCGTCCGGTTGGAACCGCCGAAGGCTACGCTGGCTATTCGGATGCAGTAAAGAAAGCCGGTTTTACCTGGGACGACGCCAAGCTTCTGTCGTGGATGGAAGCCGACGACAAGGTGATTCCGGGCAACAAGATGATTTTCCCGGCCGGCGTGAAGGATCCGACGGATCGCGCCAACCTGCTCGCGTACATCAAGAGCGAGTGCAAGAAGTAAGCTTTCGAACTGATGTTTGGTTTTTGAACCGCCGCCGGAGTTCTCCGGCGGCGGTTTTCTTCTTTGTTTCTATACAACGCCGGAACTAAGCCTGAGCATCGTGGTTCCTTGATCCGCCCCATCGCAGAGCGGAGATTGAACATGGTGACCACCAGCGACGCACGTCCCAACCGAAGCGGTTCCACTACGCCCGACGTAATGGCAACGACCGTCGAAGATGATGCCCGAACGATTTTGATCAACGAGATCAATTGGGGTGCGGTCATTGCAGGCGCTGCACTGGCGCTGTCGGCCCAGCTCATCCTCAACATGCTCGGTCTTGCTTTGGGACTTGCCTCATTCAGTGTTGCGGCCACCGACAATCCGTCGGCCGAGACATTTTCTATGACCGCGGCCGCTTGGTGGGCCATTTCCGGCATCGTTGCGGCCTTTCTCGGTGGCATCGCCGCCGGCCGACTATCCGGCTCGCCCAAGACAACGACAGCTGGTTGGCACGGCTTGACGAGTTGGGCCTTCACGACGCTGGCTGTCTTCTACGTCATCAGTTCCACAGCCGGCGCCATCGTCGGCACGGCAACGTCGGCTGCCACCTCAGCCGCCGGAACCATGGCGCAAACGGCCGGCGGCGCCATGCAGACTGCAGCGCAGGTGGCGGCACCGTCGATTGCACAGGCGGCGGACCCGTTTGCTTCCATTGAACGCAGTGTCCGTGGTGCGGGACAGGATCCGGCTGCGGTGCGTGATGCAGCTGTGGCAGCAGTTAAATCGGCGTTGACCAGTGATCCAGCGCAGGCGGAGCAAGCCCGTACTCGTGCGGCGGACGCGCTGGCCAAAGCTCAGAATATCACCACCGATCAAGCGCGGGCGCAGATTGCGCAGTATGAAAGTCAGTACCGTCGGGTCGTCGAGACGACACGGCAGGAGGCGACTGCGGCCGCCGAACGCACGCGCGAAACGGTTTCGACAGGATCTTTCTGGGCAGCGCTGGCGCTGATCCTCGGCGCGGTGGCGGCTTGGTTTGGTGGTCATGCTGGTGTGGTTGATCCCACCGTCACGGCGGCACGATTGGGTCTTGGTGGACTAAGGCGGACGTAGCTCGGGTCACTCGCCGTCGGGCCAGGGGCCGCAATCATCAGTTTTGATTGCGGCCGCCAATTCTGTCACCGTTCGTCCCCGAACGATAGCATTGGGAGCAATATCAAGCAGCGGTACCAGGACGAAGGAGCGCTGCTCGATGTAGGGATGCGGCAGCTTCAAATCCGGCGCGTTGATTGTTTCGCTGCGATAAGTCAGGACGTCGACGTCAATCAATCGTGGACCCCACTTCAGCTGTCGAACGCGGCCCATTTCATCTTCGACGGCCAGACAGCGGCGCAAGAGATCGTGCGGTGGATGTGAAGTCGCAACTGAAATTGCAGCATTGGCAAACCAATCCTGCTGCGCGATTCCCCAAGGTTCTGACCGGTAGATACGCGAGGCGCGGACGAGACGTACTGTTCCGTCTCGACAAAGCAGTTCTATGGCGCGGGTGATGTTACCGGCCTTATCACCGACGTTGGAGCCGATGCCGATCAGGGCATCAAAATCCGGCGCAGCCTTAGTCATACTTAACATAGGCAAAGCGGGGATCTGTTGGCGTGCCTTCCAGAGAGTTACTCGCGTCGTTGGCCGGTTGCCACTGGACGACTTCTTCGATTTTCTTAGCCAGATGCAGGTCTTTGTCGGTAATTCCTTTGGCCGAATGGGTCATGAGACGAACCTCGACCCAGGCATAGGACGCTGTGATGTCGGGGTGATGCCACGCCGCTTCGGCCAAATGGCCTACCGTGTTGACCACCATCAAGGTCCCCTTCCAGCTGTTCGTCTTGTAGGTCCGCCTGATCCACCCCTCCTCCAGCCTCCAAGTGGGCAAATTCTCCTTCAGCCAAGCTTCAACCTCGGCTTCCGGCATGGCTTTGTCGCGGGACAGGTTCATTCGCGCCATTCCTTAATGTGGCAGGGATTGACTTTTGTAGCGTCACCGTAGATCGACTGGGGTCCGCCTTCAATCGTCTCGCATTCCGGTGCGACGGTGTCTGCGACCCGGCGCCAACATCAAACACGCGGGCTCATTCGACCGATGCGGGCCATCACCGTCAGTGCACCTGCCCGCCTGCACCTGGGGTTTGTCGACCTCAACGGGTCGCTCGGACGCAAGTATGGCTCGATCGGGTTGGCCGTTGATCAACCGGCCACGGTTTTGACAGTTCGCGAAGCTGAGCGCCTGTCGGCGACGGGGCCCGAGCGCGAACGCGCCGAGAAGGTGTTGCATCGTTTTGCGGAACTTTATGGCGAAGGCCGTTCGTTTGCGGTCGAGGTCGCGCACGCCATTCCCGCGCATGCGGGGCTGGGTTCGGGGACGCAGCTTGCGCTGGCGATCGGCGCGGCAATTCGGGCTTTGTCCGGCCGGTCGGCTTCGGCCCAGTCCCTCGGCGAGATCGTTGAACGCGGGGCCCGTTCGGCGATTGGAATCACGGCCTTTGAGCGGGGTGGATTTATTGTCGACGGCGGGCGGGGCATATTACAACATCCACCGCCGACGGTTGTTCGCCTTGATTTTCCAACCAATTGGCGCGCCATCCTGGTTCTCGACCCACGCGATGTCGGCGTGCACGGAGAAAAAGAAACGGCCGCATTCCAGGCGTTACCCGATTTCCCTGAAGCCATGTCGGGACATTTGTGCCGCCTGACGCTGATGCGCCTTCTACCCGGGATCGTCGAGAATGACATCGCAGCGTTTGGTACAGCGCTGAGCGAAATCCAGTCGATTGTCGGCCGGCATTTTTCGGCGGCACAGGGTGGCGCCGCGTGGTCGAGCCCGGCGGTCGGGCACATCGTCAAGCGGCTCGGGGAAGCTGGGGCGACCGGCCTAGGTCAGAGTTCCTGGGGGCCTACGGGCTTCGCATTCGTCGATAGCGAGGCTGCGGCGCAGCGCCTCTATTCTTCTTTAGTCGAAGAGGCTAAAGCGGTGCGGCTTGAGCTTAGGATTGTGCAGGGTCGCAATTTCGGCGCCGTCATCGGCCCCGCCTGACCTTGACGGTCAATAAAAGTTTTCACGGGAGATCAGATCAATGACCGAAGCGACACCTATCCTGCACATGCTGGATCCGCGCAAGCACGTCAGCCCGTTCGACGTGAACATGGCTGCCGACGCGGGCTACAAGGTGATCGTTCCATACACGAATGTCGAACTGCCCGACGTTACGCCGCTCATTCAGGATGCGATCTTCTCACGTCCGCCCAACTACGGTGTTCGCACCGGGTTCTTCATGGGCGGCAAAGACGCCATCGTCGCGCTCGACATGCTCGACGCGGCTCGCAAGGCGCTCGTGCCACCGTTCGAGTGTTCGACGTTCGCCGATCCGGCCGGCTCATTCACGACGGCGGCAGCGATGGTCGCCTGTGTCGAGCGGGTCCTAAAGCTGAAATTCGGTCGATCATGGAAGGGCGTCAAAGTCGCCGTGTTCGGCGCGACCGGCGTCGTCGGCTTTGCCTCCTCGATCATCGCGGCACTCGAAGGCGCGCAAGTACAGCTCGTTGCGCACCGCGGGGTCGATCGTGTCATCAAGAGTGCCGCGGTATCCAGGGAGCGGTTCGGTGTCGAACTTGAGCCGGTCAACGGCGAGACGGTTGAACAGCGCGGCGAAGTGATCGCCAACGCAGAAGTCATTTTTGCCGCCGCTGCCGCCGGCGTGCAGGTCGTTTCCAAGCAACAGCTGGCGACCGCCAAGAACCTCCTCGCAATTGCCGACGTGAATGCCGTGCCGCCGGCGGGCGTTGAAGGCATGGATTTGTTCATGGATGGCTTGCCCCTCGGCGAGACCGGCGTACTGGGTGTCGGACCGCTGGCCATTGGCGACATCAAATACAAAACGGAGTCGGAGCTGTTCAAACAGATGCTCAATTCAGACAAGGCGTTGTCGCTCGACTTCCGCCACGCCTACGCCAAGGCGAAAGAGCTCACCGGGCTCGTCTGATCGCTGCGATCTGATCCCCTCTCCCCGCATGTGGGGAGAGGGTTAGGGTGAGGGGCAGCCGCTTGTTCAGAGCGAGAAGCTGCCCCTCACCCCAACCCTCTCCCCATTGCAAGAGCAATGGGGAGAGGGAGTAATATGGCATCCCCAGAACCATCCTCGCTGCCAACGATTCTCATCGCCGCCTTTTCGGGACGGGCGCTCGCACAATCGGCACGACGGGCTGGCTATCTGCCGCTCGTCGTTGATTGCTTCGGCGATCTCGATACCCGTTTAACTGCGCACGATTACGTCTGCTTGCCGGCGCGCGTGCAGATCGGGTTTACCCGCCGGCCGCTCCTCGACGCGCTCCACAACTTGGCGGTCAGAGCGCCCAGCGCGCCCATCGGGCTCGTGCTCGGCGGCGGTTTTGAGTGCAATCCGAAACTCGTGGCCCGGCTGGGTGAGCACTTCCGACTGATCGGCAACAGCGCGGAAACCATCCAGCGCGTCAAAGACCCCACTATATTTTTTGCAACGCTGGCCAACCTCGGCATTCGTCACCCGCAGACTGAAATCAATCCGCCGGAAGATCGGACGGGATGGCTGATGAAGCGGATCGGCGGCAGCGGCGGGCTGCACATCCACTATTGCCCCGAGACATTCGAGCCAGACGCGCGGCGCTATTTTCAGCGCGAGCAGCCGGGCGAAGCGATCTCAGTTCTGGCGGTCGCAAGCGCGCGGGGAACGGCCGTCGCACTCTCACGACAATGGCCCTCACCGCGCCGGAGGCGGCCCTATCGCTATGGAGGAGCCGTATCCGGGCTGGCGGTGGAGGCGGACCTGGAGGCGCATCTGATCGATACCGCCGTGACGGTCGTCAGCGCGTTCGGTTTGACAGGGCTCGTATCGCTCGATTTTGTCGTCCATGACGGCGAACCACTGCTACTCGAAGTCAACCCGCGCCCAGGCGCCACGCTCGATATTTTCGACGATGCGTCGGGCAGCCTGTTCGCGTCCCACGTCGTCGCGTCCACGGGTGATAATCCGGCCGCCGTGCTCAAGGATCGCTGGGCTCCGCCGCGTGCGGCCGCCGCCGCATATCTCTACGCCGACGGGGGGGCGTTGACCGTCGGAGCCCTCGACTGGCCAGAGTGGGCTGCGGACCGGCCGGCGCCGGGGACGCAGATTGCTCGCGGCCAACCGCTGGCGACGGTGACTGCGACAGCGTTAACCAGCCGTGATGCGGAAAGCCTTTGCCGTGAGCGCTTATTGACGCTGGCTGAACTCGTGTATGAAGGCTCGAAACGGGAAGGACACGTCAGGACATGACCATGCATTTCAATCAGTCGCCGAGCGTCAATGCGCGTGCGGCCAGAATTGTCGACCAGATCGTCGCCAATGCCGCTGCGTTGCGCTGCGCGGTTTCTACGGGAGCGGGCGGTGAGCGCCTTGTCGATCTCGGCGCGAATGTTGCCGGCGGGCTGGAAGCGGGGCGGCTCCTTGGTGAAGTTTGCATGGGTGGCTTCGGCACGGTGCAGATCACATCGTCATCGGGGTTGCCCGGCTGGCCGCTCGGCGTTGTCGTGCATTCCTCCAACCCTGTCATTGCTTGTCTTGGCAGCCAATACGCAGGTTGGACGATTACCGAGGACGCAAGCGGCTTCTTCGCATTGGGTTCGGGGCCCGCACGCGCGCTGTCGCGCGTCGAGGACTTGTACAAAGAACTCGGCTACGTCGATCATCACAACACGGGCGCCCTGGTGATCGAAGGCGACAAGGCTCCGCCCTCAACAGTCGCAGCGAACATCGCCGCAGCGTGCGGCATCGCGCCGGCCAAGCTGACGATCCTGTACGCGCCGACCGGAAGCCTCGCTGGCACAGTCCAGATTGCCGCTCGCGTGCTCGAAGTTTCGCTGCATAAGGCGCACGCTTTGCACTTCCCGCTTGAGAACATCATCGACGGATACGGTGTGGCTCCGCTTGCCCCGCCCATCCCAGATTTCGTCAAAGCGATGGGGCGCACCAATGATGCGATCATCTATGGCGGGCGTATTCAGCTGTTCGTGAAGGGCTCGGACGCAGATGCCAAGAAACTGGCTGACGCGCTGCCGTCGAGCACATCGTCATCCTACGGCAAGCCGTTCGCCGAGACATTCGCGGAAGTCGGCGGCGACTTCTACAAGATCGATGCCATGCTGTTCAGCCCGGCCGTCGTGACCGTATCGAATCTCGATACTGGATCATCGTTCCAGTCCGGCAAGCTTGCCGCCGACATCGTTGAAGCAAGCTTCAAGTAAAGAAGATCGTTCAACGCCCACGGAGAGGGGGAAGGTTGTAACCATGACCACGCCGCCGTTCTCCATCAGCTTGCGTGCACCGGGATCTCGAGGGCCGCGGATCGTACTTTTCGTTGAGGACGGAGGTGGTGATTGGCATGCGCGTCGGCTGCGTGAAGCGCTGCAGGCGCGCGGCGCGCAGGTGATCACCACATGCCTTAAATTCTGCGCCTTCGATACGCGCCTCAAGTCCGGCATTCACATTCCGGGCTTTGACGGAGACCTGCCGGACGGCGCATTCGTCCGCTCCGTCTCGACCGGCAGCCTGGAACAGATCACGCTGCGGCTCGGCATCCTGCATGCGCTGCGTGAAAGCGGCGTGCGTGTGTGGAACGACGCCCGTGTCATCGAGCGTTGTGTCGATAAATCAACGGCGACGTTCTTGTTTCAGAAGGCAGGGCTGCCGGTGCCGGTCACACGCGCTGCGGAGGGCATTGAAGCCGCACGTTCCTTTGCCGCTGCGGAAGGTCGCCCCGTTGTCGTGAAGCCGCTGTTCGGCAGTCAGGGCAATGGCGTTCGCAGGGTCGAATTGCCCGACCAGTTGCCCGATGCTGTCGAAGTGGGCGACGTCTACTATGTGCAGCGGTACCTACGCGGGGCGGCCGATACGCGCTTTGAAGATTGGCGTCTGTTCGTCTCGCGCGGCCGCGTACTGGCAGCCATGTCGCGCGTTGGCCGAACGTGGATCACCAATGTCCACCAAGGAGCCGAGCCCGTTGGGATCGAAACCGATCCGGAGATGACTCATCTTGCACTCGAGGCCGCGCGCGCGATCGGCGCCGATTACGCCGGCGTTGACCTGATCCGCGACGAGGCCGGGCGGCTGCTCGTTCTGGAAATCAATTCCAATCCAGCTTGGAAAGGTCTGCAAAGCGTTACGGACGTCAACATCGCCTGGACACTTGCCGACGATTTTCTCGCGGCGCTTTGCGAAAAGATTGGCGCATGAGCGGCGCGCTTTCGCGTGCGATGATCGCTGAGGCCTATCTGGTGGCTTGCCGGCTTGAAGTGCGGACGTTGAAACCGGGCAACGTGCACATTCATGCAGAAGGTCACCGAATGACGGTGGCCGACTTCGACGCCAGCGCTGTCGTGTCCGCACCATTCCTCAGCGACCCTGAACTTAGCGTCGGCCACCGCATTCACAGAGCCGTCGTCGCGACGTTCGATGCGGTCGGGCAGAATACCAATCTCGGGATCGTGCTGTTATGCGCGCCGCTTGCCGTAGCTGCGGGCAAAGACGGCGTCGCACCGCTTGAGGAAAAGCTGGCCGCCGTTCTGGGTGCGCTAAATCACGACGATGCCCGCGACGTCTACCGAGCGATTGCGTATGCCAATCCCGCAGGACTGGGGGAAGACAAGGCGGGCGATGTCCGGTACGAACCGCCGGCCGCGTGGACGCTTCTCGACGCGATGCGAGCGGCGGCCGGGCGAGACATGATCGCGCATGAATACGCGGTCGACTTTGCTGGCGTGTTCGAGACGGCTCGACAGTTCGCGGTTTATTGCGCGGCGGGAGCGTCAGCGGAGGATGCCTTGGCCGTTCTATTCCTGCGCAACCTCGCGGAGCGCTGCGATTCACATATTGCGCGCAAGCATGGCATCGATGTTGCGCGCCGCGTGCAGTCGCGTGCTCGTGCCGTGCTCGACGTTCTCGCTCTACCCGACGCTTCGGCGATTGCTGTTCCAGAGCATCGCGACCGGCTTCTGCAATTTGATGCCGAACTGAAATCGTGGGGCACAAATCCCGGCTCGCTGGCCGATCTGATGTGCGCCAGCGTTTTCGCGGCGAAGCTGCTTCAACAAGCCTCGCCAATGGGCCGCAATTGAGAAAAACAGCCTCTTAAGCATGTTAAACACACGCCTTATGACGGTGAGAATATGCTGCGACCGCGCTGCAAAGCGCTGTGAATTCTATATATAATGCCGCAGGTTCGACTAAAGACGGATCGCCTCTTGTCGAACAGGGGGCTCTGTGGCTAATAGGGCCCGGCGCTCTAGGCGCGTCGCTATCTGGTGATCCGGTCCGGTGTCGCTTTTCTTCACCGTCCCCTGTCTCTACCGATAGCTTGGAACGATCGTGACCGGCCTAACCGGGTATCCCGGATGCGCCGGGTCACATTTGTATGTTCGAAACTGGGAGGAACCCCACTTATGGCCAAGATCAATCGCGTACTGGTCGGCGAGTCGCTCGTCGGCGACGGCAACGAAGTCGCTCACATCGACCTCGTCATCGGACCGCGCGGCTCTGCTGCCGAGACCGCGTTCGTGAACGCCCTCGCCAACAATAAGGACGGCTTCACGACGCTTCTCGCCGTGATCGCGCCGAACCTGGCCTGCAAGCCGAATACGATTCTTTTCAACAAGGTCACCATCAAGGACGCCCGCCAGGCTGTCCAGATGTTCGGACCGGCCCAGTACGGCGTCGCTAAGGCCGTTCAGGATTCAGTTGCCGAAGGCATCATCCCGGCGAACGAAGCTGACGACGTTTACGTCCTCGTCGGCGTGTTCATCCATTGGGAAGCTTCCGACGACGCCAAGATCCAGGACTACAACTATCGCGCCACCAAGGAAGCGATTGCGCGCGCCGTCGCCGGCAAGCCGACCGCAGCCGAAGCTACCGCTCAGCGCAACTCGGCAGCTCATCCTTTCGCTGCCAAGTCTTGAAGCGGAAACCGTCCACAGCAGGAAAAGACCAACAATGCTCCGCCTATGAAGGCGGGTCTGCTGCAGCGATTGGGTAGAATACTCTCTGGCCGTTGGAACGGCTGACGCATCGAGTGGGCTCCCCAAACCACTCGCAATGTGTGGACTGAGGAAACTTTCAACCGGCGATCTGTTCCAGATCGCCGGTTTTTAATTTGCCGGCGTGCAGCGCGCTGGCGACAAGAACTCCGGATGCCCCGGCATCGCGCAACGCACGCACGTCATCGATATGGCGCACACCGCCGGCCGCGAAGACGCGCCGCTTAGGTCCTGCCATTTCCGCAACGGCTGCGACACGTTTCAAGTCCGGACCTTCACCGCGGCCGACTTTGGCGAGCGTCATGACGATGACTGCGCCGGGCCATATCGACGGATAGGCCAGAAGTTCCGGAGGCCCCATAAAGGTCAGCCCGCGAAAATCAAGCGACAGGATGCCTGAGCGATTGAGCGGCTTGCCACCCAGCAGCGACTGACACGCACCGGCGGCCAGAAGCGTTTCGGAGCCGATGACATGGCGTACCCGCTGATGGGATGGTTCGGCTTCGATACTGCCGTCGTCGAGCCAGAGTTCACCGCCCTCCCACGCATCCGCGACGCGGCCATGGATGTGGTGGTTTGAGCCGCGCCCCTCGATGCCGTCGAGGTCTGCTAAGTACAGTGTTGGAAACGGAAAGACAGACTGGTATCCGCGTGCGACAGCGACAGGATCGGCGCTATCGGTGAGCGGTGACCTGATCGGCCTGTAGTGGGCTCTGTCGCCAGCGACTGCACGCACGGCTACGCCGCCCCGAATATCGATGACCGGGATTATCAGCATTGTATCCTTGTCCTCCCCGGTGAGATTGGTGACTCAGGGCCAAGCGAATTTCAAGAAGGACAGTTTGAAATGACCATCCGGGCGGGGCTCGATGTGGGCGGAGCGCATTTAAAGGTTGCGCTGGTCGAGGACGGCCGCGTTGTCGCGGTGCAGCAATTGCGTTGCCGGCTTTGGATGGGCCTGGAAAAGCTGGACACGGCGTTGCGCAGGGCGGCGCCGTTGCTGGCGCAAGCCGATGAGTTCGCGATCACCATGACGGGTGAACTGTCCGACATTTTTCCTGACCGCGTGTCAGGTGTCGAAACGCTCGTTGCACGGATCGAGCGAGAGTTCGGACCACGTACGCACTACTGGATGGGACAGCGCGGATTTGGTCCGGCTGAGGCCGCGCGCTTGCATCCCGGCGATGTCGGTTCAACGAATTTTCTCGCTACAGCGGCGCTGACGGCCCGCACACACGAAGAGGCGCTTCTGATCGACTTCGGGTCGACCACGGCTGACATCATCCCTGTGCGACAGGGTCAGCCGGTCGCCGCCGGCTTGACCGACGCTGCGCGGCAGGCAACGGGAGAACTCGTCTATACGGGCTTCACGCGGACGGCCGTGATGGGCGTGACGACGAGTGCGCCATTCGATGGTGCGTGGGTGACGTTGGCGCGTGAGCATCTGGCGACGATGGCGGACGTGCGCCGCATACTCGGCTCTGATCTCACGGAGTTCGACGTGCATGCGACGGCTGACGGCAAGGATAAATCGGTCGCGAGCAGCCGCGTGCGGCTGGCTCGGATGCTCGGCCGTGATGCCAACGAGGGGACAGCGGCCGCTTGGCAGGCTGTCGCGGCTTACGTGCGCGAGACGCAGTTGCGCTCCATCCATGACGGCGCGTTGCAAGTCCTGTCGCGGGTGGGGCTCAGTGACAGAGCGCCGGTCATCGCAGCCGGAATCGGTGCAGCCGACGTGATATTGATTGCAGACCGCCTGGGGCGCCGGGCGATTCCGTTCGCACAACTTGCAGGCGCAGGTCGTGAGATCTCGGCATGGGTTACCGCGTGCGCGCCGGCGGTGTCCGTGGCGCTCCTCGGCTCAGGAGAAATGTAAGCCTTTCGGTCGTTTCTTCTCCAATTGCGTAAGTTCGCGGCAGGCCGGCTGCCGAATTGAATTCGATGATCGATATCAGGGTCAGAGTTCGTCATGGCGAAAAATGACATCACGGCTGAGCGCCGTCATCGCATGGTCGAGACGCAACTGGTGGAGCGCGGCATCAGCGATGCGCGGGTTCTGGCCGCCATGGGCACCGTTGGGCGCGAGAGGTTCGTTGCGTGTGACCAGCAGGATTTGGCATACGAAGATCGGCCGCTCCCGATCGGCGAAGGACAGACCATTTCGCAGCCATACATCGTCGCCTTTATGATTGAGGCGTTGCAGTTGGAACCTGAAGACAAGGTGCTTGAGATTGGTGGCGGCTCGGGTTACGCGGCCGCCGTCCTCGCTCACGTCGCTCGCACTGTCGTGACGATCGAGAGGCTTCCGGCGCTTGCCGATCTGGCGCGTCGCAACCTTGCCGCCGCGGGCGTGAAAAACGTCACCGTAAAGTGCGCTGATGGAACTCAAGGCTGGCGGGAGGACGCGCCGTTCGACGCCATTCTCGTTTCAGCCGGCGCACCCGAGGTGCCGCGACCGCTTCTGGAACAACTGGCGATCGGTGGCCGCATCGTGGTGCCAGTGGGCGGAGAACCAACGTCGCAAGACCTCATCCGCATTGTACGCACAGCTGCGGATAGGTTTGAGCGGACATTGCTCACCAGCGTCCGCTTTGTTCCTTTGATCGGCGAGGCCGGCTGGCAACCAGGCACCGGTTAGATCTACGGCGCGATCGAAACACCCATCGGCCGTACGGCAGCGTCTTCCGCACTGACAAATGCGGTTGCGTCGCGGTTGTAGAGGTCGTTGCGGAAGTTTACGACGCCATTGTCGACCCACGCCGTCAGGTAAATGAAGTGGACCGGCACGGGTTGCTTCAAGCGGATGGTCGTTTGCTGCCCGGCTTCGACCCGGTCGCGGAGTGCTGCGGCCGAAAGCCCATCCTGACCGGCAAGAACCCACTCGGCGACGCCGTAGTAATTTTGCAGCCGCACACAGCCGGCACTCACGGCACGTTCGAAATAGTCGAACAGGTTCTTCATCGGTGTATCGTGCATGTAGACAATGTGCTTGTTGGGCATATCAAAGCGCAGGACACCGAGCGCGTTCTGCGGACCCGGATCCTGGCGGAACACATAGCGCTCGGCTTCAGGTCCCCACCAGTTGACGCTGCCCGGATCGACTTCATCGCCACCGAAGCTGGAGAAGACGCGGATGCGTTCCTTGTAGAGGTAGCCCGGATCCTTGCGGATCATCGGAATGAGCCCAGCTTTGGCGATCGTGCCTGGTACATGCCAGTACGGCAACGTGTTCAGCGCTTGGACCTGCGCCGACACCACCGGCGTCGGTGTCGCCCGCTTGCCGGCAATGGTGCGGCTCGTCACGGCAACGTTGCCGCCTTCGATGCCCTGTAATTCAAAGCTGGCGGCATTCATCACGATGTAGCGCGGTTGGGTGGAGACGCGCGTCAGCAATTCCTGCATGCGCTGCAGGTTGAGTTCCAATTGCCGGACGCGAACGTCCATCGGCACGTTCAAAAGGCGCTGCGTCACACCATAGACAATTCCCGAGGGCTCGATTCCGTTGCGCAATTGATAGCGCTTCACCGCGGCCTCCACGTCGCCATCGAAGGCGTAGGCATCGCCGCGGGTTTTCAAGTCGCCTGTCAGCATGAGACGCGCACGCAGATCGGCCACGGCCGCTCCGCTGTCGCCGGCGCGGAGCGTGATTTTGTTGGGAAGAGGTGCCGGTTGCGGCTGGCGGGCGATTTGACGGTAAAGTTCGAGCGCGCGTCCCATGTCAGCAACCGTCGCGGGGCTGATCCAAGCAGTGCGGCTCGGTTCCGGCGGGGGAACCCGTTCGCGCGACAGAGCAGGCGCAGTGAAGGATGCCACGGTCACCAGCATGGCGACTGCAGCGCGAAACAATTGGTGGGGTGGCTTCAGACTCATGGTGATGTCCGCCTCACCACATCGGTGGCGCATAAAGAACTCCACCCCGCTTCCACAACGCGTTGATGCCGCGTTCCATGCCAAGCGGGCTGCCCTTGCCGAGATCGGTCTCGAACATTTCGCCGTAATTGCCGACAGCCTTGACGACGTCGCGCAGCCAAGTCGGCGACAGACCCAGCGCTTCGCCGCTCTTGCCCGCACCCTCGACGAGACGTGCGCCGTCGCCTGTAAGCGGCGCCTCTCCGGTTGCCAATTCCTTGCTGAGGCCGACCTCCTCGGCGTTCAGCAGTCCGGCCAACGTCCAACGGACGACCTCAATCCAGCTATGGTCATCCTGCAAGACGACAGGGCCGAGCGGCTCCTTGGAAATCACTTCCGGAAGAACCGCGTGCCTTTCCGGCTCGGCCAACCGCGAGCGATCCGAGAACAGAGATGTCCGGTCTCCCGAAACCGCCTCGCACTCTCCCTTTCCGTACGCCGCGAGCATGGCTGCGCGATCGGGGTACGTTTTCAGTTCCGCCTCGATGTCGTGGGCCTTGAAGTAGTAGCCGGCATTCGCTTCGGACGTCGTGCCGCTTTCGACGCAGACCCGCAGACCTGCGAGCTGCTGGGCAGAGACGAGACCGCGCTCGTCGGATGTCATGAAGCCCTGGCCATCGATGTAGAGAATACCAGCGAATTCGAAGCCCATCACCACATCGCGGTCCATGGTCCAAGTCGTGTTGCGCGCGAGGAGATCGATCTTGCCGCTTTTCAACGCTTCGAAGCGGTTCGCCGTATCAACAGGGACGAACTCAGCCTTGCTTGCATCACCGAAAACAGCGGCGGCGACGGCGCGGCAGAAATCGACGTCCAGACCGACCCAGCTGCCAGCGTCGGTTTGCTTGGCGAAGCCGAGCAGGTCGGGGTTGACCCCACACAGAAGTTTGCCGCGACTGCGCACATCGAGGATTTTACGCGACGACGGCAGGCCACCCGTTTCAATTTGCGCGACGGGTTCGCGCGATACCGTTGCCGGTGCGGGTGCGGCGGCGGTGACGGCGGCAGCGGATGCAGGAGCCGCCGTGGGTGTGGGGAGTGGCGCTGACTTTTGCGCGACGGGTGCTGGCCGACACCGGCTGCGCGTCACTTCAACGTATTCGCCAGGCGCGCCGCCTTTGGTTTCGCACGTGCAAGGACCCCGCGCACCGTCGCGGAGGGCACAAAACCTGTACTCCTGGGCTGATGCCGCTCCCGAGGCCGCAAGCAATCCAGTGATGGCGGCGACGACCGCAAGCCCACGCGCGATAACTGCCATTTCCCCCCCTACGCCGACAGAGTTCCGTTGATACTCGAAATTGCTCTATCGTGACCTAGCTATATCGGGTCGCGATAAGATTGCGAAGTCCGCATCAACGCGGCGGAGCAAAAGCTGTGCGCCGTCGTGTAAAAAGTGGTGGAAGGGGCTGGATTCGAACCAGCGTAGGCGAAGCCAACGGATTTACAGTCCGTCCCCTTTAGCCACTCGGGCACCCTTCCAATCTTCGCCTGGACCCGGACGGCCGCACGGTTGCGACAGCACCCCAAACGAAAGCGCCCTGCGCGGCTTCTGCGACAGGGCAAGCGCGACCTTATCCCGGCCGAAGCGTGGGATGTCAATTGGAAAAGAACCGCGTTTCCGTGTAGGCCTGCAGCACCGCGACGGGGGACTATTTCAGCGCCCAGCGGCTCTGGGAGACCCTCGACCGCCATGCAAGACGACCGCACGGGAAAGCCCCGGTTCAAATCAAAGACGAGCTTCAAGGCAGCCGGAGGCAAGGGCCGCTCGCAAGGCGGCGGGCGGGGCGGCTTTAGACCAGGCGGTCACGCCGGCAGGCGGCCAGACCGCGGCGGGGGGCCCCCGGAGTCGACGGATGACGGCGTCGTGCGGCTGTTCGGCTTTCATCCCGTAGAGGCGGCACTGGGCAATCCAGACCGTGTGCTGCTGCGGATGTGGGCGACCGAGAATGCCGCCCACCGCCTCGCCGAGGCGATTGCCTTGCGCGGTCTGACGCCGGAGCCGGTGTCGCCGCGTGATCTCGATCGGATGCTTGGCGCCGACACAGTGCACCAGGGCCTGTTGTTGGAGGTGGAGTTGCTGCCGGAACCGGAATTGGCCGACCTCGCCGAGGCGGCTACGGACGGTGGCCCACTCATTCTTCTCGATCAGGTGACCGATCCGCACAATGCGGGTGCCATCCTGCGCTCGGCCGCGGCGTTCGGTGCTTGCGGGGTCATCACCACACGCCGGCATAGTCCACCGCTCAACGGCACGTTGGCCAAATCGGCTTCGGGTGCACTCGAACTAGTCAAGATCGCGCAGGTACCTAACCTGGCGCGCGCCATGACTGAACTGCGCGACGCTGGCGTCACCGTGCTTGGACTGGACGGTACGGCCACGGCTGCAATCGAAGACGAACCGTTCGACGGCGCCGTCGCCATCGTACTCGGCGCGGAGGGTAAAGGTTTGCGACAACTGACGGCTGACAGCTGCGACCGGCTGGTCAGGATCACGACAGCGGATGATCTGCGCAGCCTCAACGTGTCAAACGCGGCGGCGGTAGCATTGCATACGGCGCTTGTCCGACGGAAACGTAGGTAGAGAAATCCGACAGTCTGACGGCGTCGATGCCTCCGTATTCGCACGACGACAAAAAACGGGCGCGGTGGTGGTTCGCCGCGCCCGTTCTGGTCTCAATGGCAAGACTCATTCGCAGACGGTGTCGCGCCAGCAAGTCCAGCGGCCACCACGGCAGACTTCGTCACCGTAGCGATTTTCAAAGCAGCGGCGGCCAACCCACCCGCATTCTTTCGGGCCTTTGTAGCAAACTTCATCGTAGGCGCGGTAGCCCCGGTCATAGCCACGGTCGCGGGCGTTGGCATAGGCGCCAAGGACGCCGAGACCAATGATGCCGGCTGCGATGCCCGCTGCGACGCGACCGCCGCGTCCGGCTTCTGCCGGCGCAGTGTTCGTGGTCATCACGGCGCCGAACGCCAGCGTGACAGCCAGAAGCGAAGCCATAAGTTTTTTCAGCATTGTCATTTCCCTTGCAGCGTCCGCGGCCCGATGCGCCGCAGAAACAAGCCATGCCTGACGAACGGCATGGGCCGTCCTTCGGTTATCAACTAAACAAACTCCACATGAATACGCCATGAACGTGCTGGCATCGCTGTCATTTCGTGGCGAGGCGTTGGCCGTCGATGCGCACATTGCCGATTGCGCTCGCCACAAAAAGCAACATGGCCGGAACGGATCCAGCCATGTTCTTATTCCATCGACGTCGTTCGAAGATCACCAGTGACCGTGACGGATGCGGCCGTGATTGTAGGCGTGCCACGCGCGATGATGATAGTAGGGATCAGGATATCCCCACGCTGCATAATAGGGCGGGTGGTTATAGTGCCGACGCTTGCGGAGACGCATTTCGCGGGCGGATTTCCAATAGCCGGAATTGTAATACGGATAGTAGCCGCGCGGTTCATAGCGGTAGGCGTATGGATCCTCGGTCACGTACACGTGACGGTAGCGAGGATAATAGCCGTAGTGGACCACGACGCGGTCGGCGTCGCGATAAAGCCGATGACCGGCTTCGGCCGGACGCGACAACATGCCGGTGACGGCCGTCATTGCGACCACGAGGGCCAGCAGAGCAATTCTACGCATAACGAGCTCCATCAACGTTGAGCACTTCAATTCAACTTGGGGCAATTGTTATCTAAAAGCGATAACATGGATTTAAGCAAACAGGCTCATTTGGATAAAGAATAGCAGTGCGGGTGTTTCGTTCCAGAACAACAATTTGAATTGCAGATAAAATTGATGGTTATTGTCACTTATTAGTGGACGAGCGGCCATAGCTTTTGAATTTTTCCAGCACAATAGCCATGTCTGCCTGCGACAGAAGCTTGACGGGACCTAGTGTCAAGAGCTTGGCGTATTGTTCGGCCAGTACCTCGACTTCCTGTGCCAGTTCCAGGGCATGCGAGAGGGTCTCGCCCATCGCCACCTGCCCGTGATGCGCCATAAGACAGGCATTGCGCTCGGCCAGACCGCCGGCCACGTAGCGGGCGAGTTCCTCCGTGCCGAAGGTCGCATAGGGTACGACTGGGATATCGCACCCTCCGGCGACGGCGACCATATAGTGGAACGCGGGGATCGTTTTGCCGGCGCAGGCCAATACGGTCGCGTTCGTCGAATGGCTGTGGACCAGCGCGTGCATGTCCGGCCGCTTGGCGTAAGCGGCTTGATGAAAGTGCCATTCCGTCGACGGCGCTCGCTGCCCGGAGCGGACCCGGCCATCTGCGCAAACATGGACAATGTCATCGTGCTGCATCAGATCATAGGCAAGTCCGGACGGCGTGATCAGCATTCCGTCGCCAAAGCGCGCCGATACGTTGCCGGACCTGCCAGGCGATAGCCCCGATTGCACTCATGGCGCGAGCGGTATCGACGACGTCCCGGCGCAACGCTGCCTCTCTGGTCTCCGGACTCTTTGTCATGCCGCGCGCTGGCCCTCGGGATAGAGTTGCAGCAGGCCTTCCCGCGTCGCCGGACAGACACCACGCTCGGTGATGAGCCCGCTGACCAAGCGCGCCGGTGTCACATCGAAGGCTGGATTAACTGCGCGGCAACCATCTGGTGCGATGTCGAAGTCGTGCACCTCACCCGTAGCGGTGCGACCGGTCAACTTCAGGACTTCGTCGCCCGAGCGCTCCTCGATGGGGATCGCGAAACCGTCGTCGAGGGTCCAATCAATCGTTGAATGCGGCAAGGCGACGAAAAACGGCACGCCTGTATCTTTCGCCGCCAAGGCTTTGAGGTACGTGCCGATCTTGTTTGCGACATCGCCCGTGGCGGTGACGCGATCGGTGCCGACGATGACCATATCCACTCTACCATGCTGCATCAAATGGCCGCCGGCGTTATCCGTGATGAGTGTATGTGGGATGCCGTGCGCACCAAGTTCGAATGCCGTCAAAGCCGCGCCTTGATTGCGCGGGCGGGTTTCATCGACCCAGACATGCAGGGGAAGTCCTGCGTCGTATGCCTGGTACATCGGCGAGGTGGCGGTACCCCAGTCGACGCAGGCGAGCCAACCGGCGTTGCAATGGGTGAGAATGTTGACCGGTTCACCGGGCTTCTTTTTAGCCGCGATTGCGCGAACGATCTCAAGTCCATGCGCGCCGATCCGCCGGCACGTTTCCACATCGTCGTCGGCAAGGCGTGCTGCCTGCGTGAATGCCGCTTGGGCACGATCGTTCGCGGCGAGCGGCTGCAAGTGCCGCCGCATTTCCTCTAAGGCCCAGCGCAGATTAACTGCGGTCGGCCGCTGGCGGGCAAGGTGGAATATGGCGTCTGCCAAGGCTGCGTCGGAGGGATCAACACGCATGGCGAGCGCCAGCCCATAAGCCGCGGTTACGCCAATCAGAGGCGCGCCGCGTACCTGCATGTTGAGGATGGCGCGAGCGGCCTCTTGCATCGTCGACAGATGGATAACTTCGAATCTGTGCGGCAGCTTGGTCTGATCGATAATGGCCACGTGCTCGCCGCCGTCTTCGAGCCAGATGGTCCGATAGTGTTGGCCGCCGATCTGCATTGCCTCATCCTTCCGTGCCCGGCACCGCTGCACCGAGCGGCACCGCCAACATCTGATCAAGCCCGCACGCGCGGCAAACGAGACGGTACCATTCGGTGTGCGGTCTTGCCGAATGATCACTGACGGCAAGACCGGCGGTCCGACAGATGGGGCATGCGGGTGCCGCATCGGGATTGATACGCCAGGATAAGATCGCCGCGCGTGCCGCGTCCATCGTGTCGGACGTGATCTCCGTCATGGCCATCTCAATGTCCTGCAAAGGCCATCAGGCAGTGGCTTTCGATCCCGGCGCGTTGCAGCGCCACGACCCCGCCCAATTCCGGCAGATCGATGACGAAGGCGGCGCCGACGATGGTGCCTTTCACCTGCCGGATCAACTTCGCAGCCGCGATCGCCGTTCCGCCTGTCGCAATGAGGTCATCGACAATCAAGATGCGCTCGCCCTCCTTGATCGCATCGAGATGGATTTCAATAGTGTCGGTGCCGTACTCGAGCGCGTACTCCTGCCCGATCGTCTTCCAGGGCAGCTTGCCCTTTTTTCGGATGGGGATGAACCCGCAACCGAGCCGGTCAGCCACGGCTCCGCCGAGGATGAAGCCGCGCGCTTCGATCCCGGCCACGGCATCGACGGGAAGCGTGCGATAGGGCTCGGCCAATTGCGCAATTGCCGCCTTGAAGCCTTGGGCATCCCCCAGCAGCGTCGTGACATCGCGGAACATGATTCCCGGCTTTGGGTAGTCCGGTATGGTTCTGATCAGGCTCTTCAGGTCGCTCAACAGACACCTCCCCGTCAAATTGACGGCGCAAACTACCAATATCGAACGCTATTAGGTAGCCAGGCCGCTAAACTGGACCTGAGGCCGATTCGCCGGGCGACGGGCCCAGAGCGACGGGCCGGCACGAGAGGGAAACGAACGATGTCTATACCGCTGACGGCAGACGGCGATATGGAAGACCTGCCGCGCACGGTGCGGCGGGAGAAGGAAGCGCGCGCCCGGGAAGCCCGCGAGCGCGAGGCGTCGGGCCTTTCAGCGCCACAGCCGGAACCGGTGAGCTATGCGGCCACCGGCGAGCGCTACGGCACCACTTATTCCGCCGAAGAGGCGTATCCCGCCTCGGTCCGCTCGATCGATGTGTCGTTCTTCCATCTGATGTTGTTTTTCATCAAGGCCGTTTTTGCGGCGATCCCGGCCCTGGTGCTTCTCATCGCCTTGCTTTGGGTTGGCGGTCAGGCCTTGGAAGCGGCGTTTCCGGAACTTCTAAAGGCTAAAATCCTGATCACGTTCCCGAATAGCTGATGCTGCCTTAGCTCTTGTTTAAAACGCGCGCTGCAACCGCGTCCAAACGGGCCAGGAGCGCGGGGTCGCGCGCGTCGGGTGCGGTGATGAGTGCCACGTCCAGCGCCCGATCGGAACCTATGGGACAGGCGGGGTGCTGGCGCGGGAACTCGCGGGCCAACCGGGTCACGAGCCGCTGCGCTTTCTCGGTGTTGGCATGCATGACGGCGATAATCGAGGCAACATCGACGGCGGCATGCTCGTCATGCCAACAGTCGTAGTCGGTCACCATTGCGACGGTGGCGTAGCAAATCTCGGCTTCGCGAGCGAGCTTGGCTTCGGGCATGTTGGTCATGCCGATGACGTCGCAGCCCCAACTCCGGTAGAGCATTGATTCCGCGCGCGTCGAGAATTGCGGGCCTTCCATCACGAGGTAGGTGCCGCCGCGGGTGTGTGCAATGTCTTCGGCCTTGGCGGCGGCTTGGAGAGCGTCAACGAGCAGCGGGCTGACCGGGTCGGCCACTGAAACGTGGGCGACGAGGCCCGGGCCGAAAAAGGATTTCTCGCGGGCAAACGTCCGGTCGATAAACTGGTCGACGAGGACGAAGTGGCCCGGCGCGAATTGTTCTTTCAAGGAGCCGCAGGCCGAAACCGAGACGAGATCGGTGACACCGGCGCGTTTCATGGCATCGATATTGGCGCGATAGTTGATGGCCGACGGCGGCACTTTGTGACCGCGGCCGTGACGGGGAAGAAAGCGCAGCGGCAGGCCGTCGATCTCGGCGAAGAGGATGTCGTCCGACGGTTTACCGAATGGGCTCTCGACACGCTCCCAGTGCGCATCGGTCAGGTCCGGCAGATTGTAAAAGCCGCTACCGCCGACGATCCCTAACACCGATGCGGTCACGGCAACCCCCTTATGTCATCCACGAATGAAAACGGGCACGGGGACAAGCCCAGCGCCCGCCGAGTATCGCGGTATGCACGCGCATCAATGTTCGATGCGTGACCAGATCCGCTTCTTGCCCAGGAACAACAGAACGGTGGTCACGAGCAGGAACAGCAGCGCCTGCCAACCTGTCGCTTTGCGCTGATTGAGGTGCGGGTCGGCGGCCCACTCGAGGAACGCGGCGACGTCGCGCGCGTGCTGATCGAGCGTTTCAGGAACGACTGGGTTGCCGTCCGCGCCCTTGGCATAGGTCACGGAGCCGTCGGCCAGGATCGGCGGCATCGCAATCTGGTGACCGGGGAAGGCCGCATTGTAATTCAGGCCATCAGCCAAAGGCGTGCACACGTCAGGCTGGCCGTCCTCCCCGTGCTGCACGGACACGCACTGCTCAACCTTCTTGTCGGCCGCACCTTCGGGTCCGACAGGCTTCAGGTGACCGTTGGCATCGCGCACGTACGACGGCACGTCCTTGTAGCCGGTCAGCAGGCCATAGAGGTAATCCGGGCCGCCGGCCTGATACGCGGTCAGGATGTCGCGCAGCATATGCGGAGCATGCCCCAGCGCGGAGCCGTGGTACTCTGGATTGCGCGCACGAGCGATAAGCGACAGATCCGGCGGATAGGCGCCGTTCTGGGCTGCGCGAGCAGCTTTTTCATTTTTGTAGGGGCCAAGTATTCGATCGGACAGCAATGCGTCGCGTTCAAACATCTCACCGGCATCGTTGGGGCCGTCGGTGATCTTGTTCGGCCAGCTCTTGGCCAGCTCCTTGATGGCGTCTTCCGGGAATTGGGGTCCGCCGGGCTGTACCAGGTTGCGCCAGGACAACCGCGACAGGCCATGACAGGCCGAGCAGACGTTCTGGTACACTTGGAAGCCACGCTGCAGCTGGGCGCGGTCGAGTTGGCCCAAGGGGCCGTCGAACGTCCACTGCTGCCGCTCGATGTGTGGGGCCTCGGCGGCCGCAACGGGAGAACCACTGGCCGTCATGGCGACAGTAGTCCCTATCGCCGTAGTGATAAAGAGGCTCCAAGCCTTGGTCTTTAACTTCATGGCTCGATCCCTTTAGCGTTTTTCTGGCGCGGCTGCGGCGCCTGCCGGAAGCGGTGCCCCGCCACCCTTGCCGAGCACGGATTCTGTAATCGACCGCGGCAGTGTCCGCGGCGTTTCAATCAGGCCGAGAACGGGAAGAGCCACGAGGAAGAAAGCAAAGTAGGCGAAGGTGAAGAACTGCGCCCAGAAGACGTAGGGCTGTTCGGCCGGCTTGGAACCGAGCCATCCGAGCGCCACGCACGTAAAGACGAAGAACCAGAACGCGATCTTGTAATAGGGCCGGTACTTCGCCGAACGGACGCGGCTGGTGTCGAGCCAGGGCACGAAGAGCAGTATCAGTACGGATGAAAACATCGCGATGACACCGCCAAGCTTGGATGGAATGGCACGCAGAACCGCGTAGAAGGGCAAGAAGTACCATTCCGGCACGATGTGCGGCGGCGTCACGAGCGGGTTGGCCGGCGTGAAATTGTCCGCGTGACCGAGGTAGTCGGGCATGAATAGCACGAACCACGCAAAGACGATCAGGAAGGCGAACAAGCCGACGGCGTCCTTAGCAACGGCGTAGGGATACATCGGCACCGAGTCGGACTTAGACTTGATGTCGAGACCGGTCGGGTTGTTTTGACCGGCGACATGCAAGGCCCAGATGTGCAGCATCACAAGGCCGAAAATAACAAACGGCAGCAGATAGTGCAGCGAGAAGAAGCGATTGAGCGTCACGCCCGAGACCGAGTAGCCTCCCCACAGCCATTCCGTGATGCCCGTGCCCAGTCCCGACCAGATGCTATCCAAAGCGGAGAAAAGATTGGTGATCACCGTCACGCCCCAGAAGCTCATCTGGCCCCAGGGAAGCGCGTAACCCATGAAAGCGGTGGCCATCATGGCGAGTAGGATGAACACGCCGAGGATCCAGAGGACTTCACGAGGAGCCTTGTAGGACCCGTAATAGAGGCCACGGAAAATGTGGATGTAGACGGCGATGAAGAACATCGACGCGCCGACGGCATGCATCGGCTGCAAGAGCCAGCCAAAGTTGACGTCCCGCCGAATATGGTCGACGGAACTGAAGGCCATTTCCGCGCTTGGCTGGTAATGCATCGCCAGAACGATACCCGTCACGATCTGTGCAACGAGGCAAAAGGTCAGGATGCCGCCAAAGGTCCAGGCATAGTTCAGGTTGCGCGGAGTGGGGAAATCCACGAACTGCCCATGCATCAGACGTGCAACGGGAAGGCGCTCATCGAACCACTTACCGAGGTTCGTCGTGGGGGTGTAATTCAACTCGTGAGCCGACATGCTTTGCTCCCTTAGCCGATTTTGATTTTCGTATCGCCGGCGAAAACGTATGGCGGAACTTCCAGGTTACGCGGCGCGGGCCCCTTCCGGATGCGTCCAGCCGTGTCGTAATGCGAACCGTGGCATGGGCAGAACCAGCCCCCAAAGTCTCCGCGGCTATCACCGATCGCCTGGCCTTTCGGAATGCAACCCAAGTGGGTGCAGATTCCGATCAGGATGATGAAGTTCTCATGGCCGGGCTTGGTCCGGTTGGCGTCCGTTGCAGGATCGCTCTCGGGTAGCGCCATGTTGCGCGCAGAGTTGTCGACCAGCGCCGAAAGATCAACAGCCTTGGCCTTTTCGATTTCTTCCTTGGTGCGGTTGCGAATGAAAATCGGCTTGCCGCGCCACATGCCGGTGATCGCCTGGCCTTCCTTTACCGGGGCCAGATCGATTTCCACCGAGGCCAGTGCCTGAGCGCTCGAATCGGGGTTCATCTGTGCAATGAACGGCCAGAGCGTAATGGCGCCGCCAACGGCTGCAAACACACTGCCGGCAATGACCAGAAAGTCTCTGCGGTTGGGCTCTTCTGCTGTCGAAGCCACTTGTTCCTCCCAGAAAATCAGAAGCGCCGCGTCGGCATCGCCGGGCTGGCACATCGCGTCCATATCGTCGGTGCCGGCGAATCGACGCGGGAAAGTTATTAAACCGGCGCCTCTTATACTGCTATGTGATGCCGTACGGTTCGCGGTTAGAAGTCTTGCATCGTTTGGCCGCACCCAGTTGATGACCCCTCGCGGCGACCTTGCTGCAATGAGACAGCAGGTCGATGCGTCTGGCACTTTACCAACCCGATATCCCGCAGAATACCGGCACCATCCTTCGGTTGGCGGCGTGCCTTTCGATCCCCGTCGATATCATTGGACCGGCGGGTTTTGATATGTCCGATCGCAACCTACGCCGCGCCGGGCTCGATTATCTCGACCACGTCGATCTCACACGTCATCTATCGTGGGAGCGTTTTCATGCCGCCCATATCCAAGCGGGCTTGTATCGTCTCGTTCTGCTCTCGTCCAAGGCTGCGGTGCGGCTGCCGGATTTTGTATTTTCCGAGTGCGACACTCTGATTTTAGGCCGCGAATCCGCCGGCGTGCCGGAGCAGGTCCGCGCGGCGTGCGATGCTGCGGTTGCCGTTCCCGATGCGACCGCCACTGCGGTCGCTCAACATTGCCGTTGCCGCCGCGCTGGTGCTGGGCGAGGCCCTGCGCCAAACCGGCGGGTTCCCGCCGGGCTAATGGCCCGCCGTTTCAGCCAGGATCCGGCGGGCGACCAGTATCGACGCGGGAATGGCACACACAAACCCTGCCAGAGCGGCCAACGGCAACAGTCGCGCAGCGTTGGCGGACAGCGACGGAATGGACAGGACCGCAACGCCAAATGCGCCGGCAATCGTGATCCCCAAAACAATCCAGATAATGCTTGCGAGCTTGGCCATAGCCGCCTCCAATGATAGTCGCCGGTGGCCCATGGCCATCGATTTCGCTACCATCAACATGAGTGATCGATCACCGCTGCGTCATTGATCCACGACAAAGCTCAGCCGGCGACGATTGACTATTCCGCTGCTTCCTCGGCCAGGAAGCCGCCCGACTGGCGCTTCCACAGGCTGGCGTAAAGACCACCCTTGCGGATGAGGTCGGCGTGGCTCCCCTCCTCGACAATTCGCCCCTGGTCCATGATGACAAGGCGGTCCATGGCGGCAATCGTCGACAACCGATGGGCAATGGCGATGACCGTTTTGCCAGCCATCAGGTCATTGAGGCTTTCCTGGATTGCGGCCTCTACTTCGCTGTCGAGCGCGCTCGTCGCCTCGTCGAGAACGAGGATCGGTGCATTTTTCAATAGGACGCGCGCGATGGCGATCCGCTGACGCTGGCCGCCGGACAGTTTGACACCGCGCTCTCCGACCATCGCGTTGAGAGCCACCCGACCGCGCCCGTCGTCGAGGTTGTCGATGAAGGCATCGGCGGAAGCCGATCGCATCGCGCGGGCTATTTCGTCCTGCGAAGCGTTGGGGCGGCCATAGCGCAGATTATCGCCCACGGATCGGTGCAAGAGCGCCGTGTCTTGGGTCACTACGCCGATCGCTTGCCTCAGGCTTTCCTGCGTCACGTCGCGAATGTCCTGACCGTCGATCAGCACGCGGCCCGACTCCGGCTCGAAAAACCGTAACAGCAGATTGACCAGCGTCGACTTGCCGGCCCCCGAACGCCCGACGATGCCGACCTTCTCTCCGGGCGCAATTTTAAGATTGAGATCGTCGATGACGCCGCGGCCTTTGCCATAATGAAACGTGACGCGCTCGAATGAAATCGCCCCTTTGGTGACACGTAGTGCCGGTGCATTGGGATGATCGACCACGCCCAACGGTTTCGACAGTGTTCCGGCGCCGTCACGCACGACACCAATGCTTTCGAACAATCCAGCAACCTGCCACAATACCCAGTCGGATAATGCGTCAAGACGCATGGCAAGACTGGTCGCGACGGCGATCGCGCCGACCGTGACGAGATTATCGCGCCATAGCATGATTGACACGAGCAAGGTGACCGCCATCAGCCCGTAGTTGAGCAACCGGAGACTGATGTTCATCTTCGTGACGAGCCGCATCTGGGCGTGAACAGTTTGCAAAAATGCCGCCATGCTGTCCTTGGCGTAAGCGTCTTCCGCAGCGGTGTGGGCAAACAGTTTGACCGACGTGATGTTGGTGTAACTGTCGATCACGCGCCCGGTCATGACGGAGCGCGCTTCGGCCTGGGCTTCCGAAAGGCGGGCCAGGCGCGGCATGAAATAAGTGCCGGCGGCGACATACGACACGATCCACACCATCAGCGGGACGGCGAGACGCCAGTCAGCTGCGGTGAGCAGGACCAGCGCGCTCATGACATAAACTACGGCGTAGACGATCGTGTTGATGATGCGCTCGACGCTGTCGCGCACGGCGAGTGCCGTCTGCATGAGCGTATTGGCGATGCGGCCGGCGAAATCGTCCTGAAAAAACGAAAGAGATTGGCGCAGGACATATCGATGACCCTGCCAACGGATCATCATCGGAAAGTTGCCGGCGAACGACTGGTGGAAGATGTACTCCCACGTCACGGCAAGAAGCGGCAGAACGATCAGCGCCAGCAACGCCATGTGCCAGACCTCGTCGCCATGTACCGTGAAGAAGGTGGCGCGGTCGGCGGTCGACATGAGATCGACGAAGCGACCGACATAATCGAGCATGACAATCTCGAGCGCGGCAATGGACGCGGTCAACAGCGCTATCGTCAGAACGACCGGCCAGATCGGCTTCACATAGTGCCAAAAGAATTCGAGAAGGCCGGCCGGCGGGGGAGCCAGCGGAACGACACGGTAGGGATCGATCAATCTTTCGAAGACAGCAAACATCACTCAGACCCGGAGGCAATTTTGTTCAGCCGTATCGCACGGCTAGCCGAGAGGGACAAACGTAGCTCGACGAGCATTTCTTATTCGGCCGCTTCCTGGCCGAGAAAGCCGCCCGATTGACGCTTCCATAGATCGGAGTAAAGGCCGCCGCGACGCAACAGTTCGGTATGGTTGCCCTCCTCCACGATGCGCCCCTGATCCATGATGACGAGACGATCCATGGCGGCGATGGTGGACAAGCGATGCGCGATGGCGATCACTGTTTTGCCGGCCATCAGATCGCGCAGGCTGTCCTGAATTGCGGCTTCAACTTCGCTGTCGAGAGCGCTCGTCGCCTCGTCGAGAACGAGGATCGGCGCATTTTTGAGCAACACCCGTGCAATGGCGATCCGTTGACGTTGGCCGCCTGAGAGCTTCACGCCGCGTTCTCCAACGTGAGCCGACAATCCGCGGCGGCCGGCAAGATCCTCCAAATCGGGAATGAAGTGATCAGCGTGGGCGCGCTTGGCCGCGAGCTTGGCGGCCTCAAGGCCCGCTTCCGGACGACCGTATAGAATGTTATCGAGAACAGAGCGGTGCAAAAGTGAGGTGTCTTGCGTCACGAGACCGATTGCAGAGCGCAGACTTTCCTGTGTTACCTCAGCGATATCCTGGCCATCGATCAGCACGCGACCGCTTTCGAGGTCGTAGAAGCGCATCAGTAGGCTGACAAGTGTCGATTTGCCGGCCCCCGACCGGCCGACAAGACCGACCTTCTCGCCCGGTTCAATGTTGAGCGACAGTCCCTCGATGACGCCGCCGCGGCGGTCGTCGCCGAACGTTCTGGCGCGACCATAGCGGAATGTTACGTCCTCGAACGTGATGGCACCTTTCGGCACAGCAAGGACTTTTGCGTCCGGTTGGTCGAGCACCGTCCAAGGGCGCGAGACCGTTTCCATACTCTCATAAGCGATGCCGAGATTTTCAAAAATACCGGCCACGGTCCACATGACCCAACCAGACATGTTCACGATGCGGATCGTCAGCCCCATGACCAGAGCGATGGCGCCGATCGTCACCGCCTGCTCACTCCACAGTCTGATGGCCAGCGCCGACATGCCGACGAGGAGTAGGCCATTCAACAGGAACAGCGATGTCTCCATTAAAGTCGTCAGGCGCAACTGCACTTGCAACTTGTCAAGCTGTTCGCGCATGGCGGACTTGGCGTACGTGTCCTCGCGCTCGGTGTGGGCAAAAAGCTTGACGGTGAGAATGTTGGTATAGCTGTCGACGATGCGGCCGGTCAGCATGGAGCGGGCCTCACTCGTCTCGATGGCGCGTGCCTTCAAGCGAGGGATGAAATATCTCAGCACGACGACATAAGCGAGAAACCATAGCGCCAGTGGCGTTACAAGCCATAGGTCGGCCTGGGCAAAAAGCACGACGGCCGTCAGCCAGTAGACCGCCACGAACCAGACAGCATCGATCGCCTGCACGACGCTTTCCCGTACCGCGGGGCCCGACTGCATGACCTTGTTGGCGACCCGGCCGGCAAAATCATTCTGGAAGAAGCTGAGGCTCTGGCGAAGAACGTAGGCGTGCGACTGCCAGCGGACGAGTGTCGTGAACGAGCCGCCAATCATCTGATGTTTGACGAGATCGTGCACGAACGACACGACCGGGCGCAAGACCGCAGCGACGAAGGCCATGAACAGCAGAAGTCTGCCATTGTCGGCGATGAAGGTGTCGGGGCTGGTCGCTGTTCGCATGCGGTCGACGAGCGAGCCGACGAAAGCAAAAAGTGAGGCTTCCAGAACGCCAGCGCAGAAGCCCATGAACAACAGTAGGGCGAAGACGGGCCAGCTCTGGCCGACGAAATGCCAGTAGAACGCTATCAGCGTATCGGGCGGCCGTACCGTTCCGTCCCCCGCGAAGGGGTCAATGTGCTTTTCAAAACGTTCAAACAACCGAGACAACACGTTATCGCCTTCTAGGGGGGAGCCTGGGCGGCTTAGAGCAATCGACGCGGCGGCCACAGCAGCTAGAGTGGCGGTAGACGTGCGGGTCAATCTTAAGGTTCCAGCCCTTCCCGAAGGGCGTGGAATACACTATCGGCTGTGTCGGCGTCGTGCCAGAAACGTGGCACGAAGAAGCCTTATCGTCTCACTTACGAAAGACCGACCACGATGGATGCCCTCAACGATCTGCTGCCTGCCCGAAAGGCTGCCGCGCGCGCCTGGTTCGAAAGTCTGCGCGATGATATTTGCGCCTCTTTCGAAAAGCTTGAGGACGATCTTCCGGCCGGCACCCAAACCTCCAGTATGACACCGGGTCGCTTTGTGCGTACGCCCTGGAACCGTGCCGACCACACCGGTGACGATCCGACCGCTGACCTTGGCGGTGGGGTAATGTCGCTCATGCACGGGCGGGTGTTTGAAAAGGTCGGCGTGCACACGTCGACCGTCCATGGCGAGTTCGCCCCGGAGTTTCGCAAACAGATCCCCGGCGCCGAACAAGATCCCCGTTTTTGGGCGTCGGGCATTTCTCTCATTGCGCATCCGCAGAACCCGAACGTGCCAGCGGTGCACATGAATACGCGCATGGTCGTGACGTCGAAGTGGTGGTTCGGCGGTGGTGCCGATCTCACGCCGGTGCTCGACAGGCGGCGGACGCAGAAAGATGCCGACACGCTTGCTTTTCATGCCGCGATGTACGGGGCGTGCGAAGGGCACACCGTCGCCGACTACAAGCGTTTCAAGGAGTGGTGCGATGAATATTTCTATTTGCCGCATCGCAAGGAAATGCGCGGCATCGGCGGCATCTTCTACGATTACCTGACGCCGTCGGACGAGGATGGCAGTTTCGACGCCGCCCTGGCATTCACACAGGATGTGGGGCGGGCGTTCCGAAGTGTTTATCCGATGCTCGTGCGCGGCAACTGGACGACACCTTGGACCGAAGTGGACCGCGAGGAGCAATTGATCCGGCGCGGACGCTATGTGGAGTACAATCTGCTCTACGATCGCGGCACTATGTTTGGCCTGAAAACGGGCGGCAATGTCGAGAGCATCCTGTCATCCATGCCGCCGGTGGTGAAGTGGCCTTGAGTTTCTGTTCAACGGCGAGCCATCTCTAGGGCGACTTCGTCAAAGACCTGACTGAAAACGACCGCGCCTTCGTTGATGAGGTTGGTCTGCATCCTTTCGTCGAGCGCCTTCAGCAGCTCTGCGCCAGTCTTGCCGCGAACGATCGTGTTGCGACCGTAGGCGCCGCGCTCGAAGAAGTTCGGTGTGCTCGCTGCACGTCCGGCCGGCGTCATCATCTCGAGACCCGTTCCCGGGCCAGCCAGGTTCATCAATTCAATTTCAGCGCCGGTCAGCTGCATCTTGCCCTTTTTTTGAGCCAGTTCTTTCAGGCCTTCGAGTTTGAGGACCTGCAACCAAGGCCCGATGTCGCCGTCGATATTGATGGCATGGATGCCATAACCTTTCGGCGTTCTGCCCAGCGCCACGTGCCGGCTCCACTCGTTGGGTACCGATTTCGCCACGGCGAGCATGCGCGACAGGATCTGGGCCTTGCGCTCGTATCGCTTGGCTGCATCTGGTGAGGGCGCCGACTTTGCCAGCTGTTTCAGCCGCGCGATGAAGCCTGGACCGTGCTTGACCAGTTCACTGGTTGAATTGGCCGACAGCAGCTGGGCGTAGCCGATCGCCGTTGATATCGGGGACCCTTTCCGAGTTATCGGATGGATACCGGCAACCATGTCGGCGGTGCCGAGACCACTCGTTTCCAGTGCGTACACTCGCACGACCTGATCCTTGGTCAGGCCGACGCGAAGCGCCTCGCGGGCGTAGCGGCGCTTGAATTCGCGTTCGGGGATGCGCTCGGGCACAAAAGCGAACTGCTGCTTGGCGTGAGCGAGGAAGTCCTCGACGCCCGGCCGGGGCTCGGGCGGCGGCTTCGTCTCAGCATCCTTCTCCTGATACTGCGTCCAGTTTCTGGCGAGCGCGGGCGGCAGCTGGGGGCCTGAATAATCAGGAGGAAAACCAGTCGCGTAATCCTTGGCGGTGATCGGTTGATCTGCCGCGCGCTTTTTGCGACGCAATGCTCGCTTCTCATCGACTTCAGCCCAGAATTCGTCGAGCGTCAGGTTGTAGAAGCGGCGGGCGGCAATGTACTTTTCAAAAATCCGACGTTCGCCTGTTTCGAGGCTGTCGGCGAACTGGCCTTCCAGCGACGCCTGCGCCGGCAAGCCCTGTCCGAACACCAGGGTGGCGAAAAGTATCGTTGCGCGTATCCACCCCGCAATCCCGGCCGCCCGCATGCCGATTTCCCCCTCAGTGTCAGCGATGTCCGCGAATGCTCATGAACCATTTTACTCTAGGGCACGGGAAGGCGTACGAAATGCGGCAAGCAACACCGACCCCGCGCATTGTTCGCATCGGCGAGTGCAATGCGTTATAGAAGTCCACGATGCCTGCAGTCTCCGCCGCCAACTGCCGCCAGCACGATGCCTTTCGGGCGTTGGCTGAACGCCGCCTCAACCGTGAACCTGCCGCCTCGGTCGTGTCCGATGGGCCGGTTTCGCCGCCGAGCGACTTCGATCTCAATCCGTCCGCATTCAGGGACTGGCAGGGGCACGCTGCGGCGCGGCCAGCTGCGGTCCTCGTGCCCGTGGTCGCGCGCGAAGAACTTGCCGTTTTATTGACCGTGCGTACCGCTCACCTGGGCACACACGCCGGGCAGATCGCCTTTCCGGGCGGCAAGCCAGATGCTGGCGATTGCGGACCCGTCGATACGGCCCTGCGTGAGGCAGAGGAAGAGATCGGTCTGCCGCGGCCCTTCATCGAGCCGCTGGGCTTTCTCGATGTCTATCGCACCGGCACCGGTTTTGCGGTCACGCCGGTCGTGGCGCTCATTCGTCCGGGATTTCATCTCGCACCCAACACGGACGAAGTTGCAGCGGTCTTCGAAGTCCCGCTTGCCTTCCTGATGAACCCGGCCAATCATCGCATCGATGCGCACAGCATCAGCGGCCGTGACCGGCACTTCTATGCAATGCCTTATGGCGAGCACTACATCTGGGGTGCAACTGCCGGCATTCTGAGAAACCTGCACGACAAGCTTTTCGCCGCCTCCTGAGCGGCGTTCTCATACAATCAAGGTCCCATGATCCGCGTCATCATTGAAAACATTCTTCTGTTCCTGCTGCCGACCCTGGCCTACCTCGGCTGGGTTCTGATTGCGCGACCCGAGACGCTGGAGCGCACGCCGGACGGACGCATCAAGCCGACGGGACTTCTCAATGACGCGCCATTGATCTGGCTGACAGCGGCGGGAACCCTCTTGCTCATCGTCGCGCTCGTCACCTTCGGCAGCACCTCGGGAGGCAAGCCCGGTCAGCATTACACGCCGCCCGTGTTGAAAGACGGCAAGATCCAATCCGGCCATATCGAATAAGCGATAGTCCCGTGACCGACGAGCACCAACCTTCGCCCGATCCAAAATTGGCAACGGCCGATTGGCTAAGGGCGCCGGCGACGCAGGAAATTTTGGCCGTCCTCAACGAGGGGGGCGGGGAAGCTCGCGTGGTCGGCGGCGCCGTACGCAACACACTCATGGACCGGCCCGTCACCGATATCGATATCGCCACATCTGCGCTGCCCGAAGACGTGATGACCCGCGCCGAGAGGGCAGGGTTCGGCGTGGTGCCGACCGGACTTGCGCACGGCACCGTAACGATCCTCGCCGGCCACAAGCCGTTCGAAGTCACCACCTTGCGCCGGGACGTGGAAACGCACGGGCGGCACGCGACCGTGGCTTTCACCGAAGACTGGTCCGCCGATGCACATCGCCGCGATTTCACGATCAATGCGCTTTATTGCGATGCCGAAGGCCGGCTCTACGATTACATCGACGGGCTCGCTGATCTCAGGGCGCGTCGCGTGCGTTTCATTGGCCGGGCGGAAGACCGGATAGAAGAAGATTACCTGCGCATCCTGCGGTTCTATCGCTTTACCGCGGCCTATGCCGACGGGGCTATCGACCGCGCCGGACATGAGGCCTGCGCAGCATTGCAAGATGGGCTTGATCAGATTTCAGCCGAGCGTATCGGCTCGGAACTTTTGCAGCTGCTGACGGCAGCGCACGCACCAATCGTCCTATCGGAAATGGATGAGGCGGGTCTGTTATCGCGCGTTCTGGGCGAGGGCGGTGACATCGTCACATTCGCGCGCCTTGCGGCGATCGAGTTCGCGAACGGCATCGCGGTCAGCCCGGTCCGCCGGCTTCACGCGCTGGCCGTGCACGGTCCCGCATCCGCTGCGCGATTGCGCGACCGATTGCGCCTATCGAAGGCCGAGTACGAGCGCCTTGCCGATCTCGATTTTCCCGACCGCGCGTTCGAGCCGGACGCTGATGAGTTAAGGGCCAAGTCGTTTCTTTACAGGCACGGCTGCGAACTCTATCGCGATGGCGTTCTCTTGACCTGGGCGCGCGATGTGGCCGCCGATCCGACAGATCGGGCACGGCTGCAGCGACTGATGATTGCCGAGAGCTGGCCCATACCCAAGCTGCCGGTCAGCGGAAAAGATGTCCGGGATCTGGGCGTACCGCCGGGTCCCGAGATCGGGCAAGTTCTCGATCTGCTCGATCAGTGGTGGATGGCGGCCGGGTTTCCTCAGGATGCGGCTCTCGTGCGGGCGCGCCTTGTCCAACTGGTCAACCTTAAGAATGAGTAAATAAGCGCTTCCCCACGCATCACGGCACTCTTATGATCGCGACCAGTTGATCGCGATCATCGCTTTTTTGCCTTGGTCAAAGTTGTAGTGCGTAGGCCGGACATGCGTGACCCCACCGACGACGAGTTGATCGACGACCTGCGACTGCGCTCGCAGAAGTTTGTGCAGATCGTGTTTTGCGGCTTTACGGTGCTGTTTGCCGCGCTGGCGCTTCTCGCCCATCATACCCCTGAGACGCTCGCCCTCGTCGACGCAGAACCAAGACAGATCGCCGATACGTTCCTCGTCCTTGCCGCGGCCTACGCGGTGTGCCTTTTCGTATGGGAACGCATCTACGCTGTGCGAGGCTAAGCTGCCGAGGCTAATCGGCACGTTCGCTTGACAGCATGCGAACACGACGTCTGCGGTTGGTCACGGGGCTCAGTATCCCAATCGCTTAGTTTGAATACGGCTGGATCGCTTTTGCAATTGCCGCAAAAAGAAAAACGATCACCGCAACTGAGCGATCATCGTTTTCTGCCGGCTTCACTGTGAAACAGTCTGGACTAGATCGAAAAGTCTTCGATCTTGGCGCCCTTCTTTAGGCGGGCGACGAGCCAGTTCGGCTTGCGGCCGCGACCTGTCCACGTTTCGCTCTTGTTCTCTGGATTGGCATACTTGGCGGCCGATTTGGAACGGCCACGTCCGCGGTTGGCAAAGCCATAGAGTTCAGCAACGGTAAAGCCCGTGCCATCGACCAGTCGGTCGATCTTGTCCTTTATATCCGATTTTGCCTTTTCGCGCGCCGCCGACTTGGCTTTGGCAATCTTGGCTTCCAGATCGTTGATTTCCCGCAACGACATCCGTTCGACGTTTACAGCAGCCATGGTGCAGTCCTTATCTAGTTACCTTGAAGGTATTGCGATGTTGTTTGTTTTGCAACCTGCCGGTCTCGGTCGGACCTGGCTAAGTTCGCTCGATTTTTGAGCCCTAAATGCCGATAGTCCGTTGAAACGCGTTTGGCAAGCTCTTTGAGATTACGATAGGTCGCATATTGCGCAATTCATAGAATAAAATGCTTGGCATGCATCATGTAATCACGAGTGACTTAATTTCTTTCATTGAAATTATTCACTTCTCAGTGCGTCTATCGGATTGAGCCCAGCCGCCCGGCGGGCGGGAAAAAAGCCGAAAATGATGCCAGTCAATCCGGCGGCCGTCATTGCTCCAGCGATCACATTAAGACTGACGGCAACAGGCCAACTCGCCATGTAGGCGACAAGCCAGGCTATTCCTACACCCAGGGCAATTCCAATAAGACCGCCGAGCAGGCAAAGCATCACGGCTTCGACGAGGAATTGCAGCATGATATCTCGCTTCCTTCCGCCCACAGCCATTCTGAGGCCAATCTCGCGCGTCCGTTCGGTAACTGACACAAGCATAATGTTCATAATGCCAATTCCGCCGACAATGAGCGAAATTGCTGACGTGGCCCCCAGCAGATAGCTCATCGTTGAGAGCACTTCAGTGCGCGCACGCATGAACTCAGCCATATTGCGTACCGAAAAGGAATCTTCGCTATTGGGGCCATTCTTGCGACGCTGGCGCAGAAGCTGTTCCATTTCCTCCTGCGCGACCTTGATGTCCGTCTGGTCGTCGAGCTTGACGTAAATGCGCCCCACCTGATCGACCTGGACGTCACTCTTGCCGACAATGCGATTACGCGCTGTCGTCATCGGAATGAGCATCACGTCGTCCTGGTCGCGCCCCATTGCGGATTGACCTTTGACGGATAAAAGGCCCACGATTTGGAACGGGACATTCTTGATCCGCACTTCCGCACCGATAGGGTTTTCACCGGGGAACAACTGTTTGGCGACCGTTGCCCCAATGAGAGCAACGCGACCTGCCGCTCGCAGATCCTGGGCATTCAATTCGCGACCGTCCCTGACCGGCCAATCACGCACGAACGTATAATCACCGTGAACGCCACTGACCGAAGTTGTCCAATTGAGGTTGCCGCGGACGACAGGTGCGGATTCCTCAAGCTGGCCGGAGATGCCACTCACGCCGACTATTTTTTCGCGTAGGGCAGTCACGTCGGTCTCTGACAGCGGCAGGGCCGAACCGGTTGCACTGGAGCGGCCCATCACGCGCATGGCATCGGGAAAAATGACGAGCATGTTGGTGCCCAGAGCCGTAATCTGACGATTGACCTCGCCGGTCGCACCATTTCCAACAGCCACGAGAATAATAACCGAAGCGACGCCGATTACGATGCCGAGCGTCGTCAGGATTGAACGCAGGAGATTGGATCGCAATGCGGTCAGAGCCACGCGCAAGCTGTCGAGGACGGTCATTGCGCGGCTTCCCGTTGCAGGCGTGTTTGACGAACGTCGGAAACGATGCGGCCATCGCGGAACGTAATCCGCCGCTTGGCCCATTCGGCGATCTCGGTCTCGTGGGTGACAACGACAACCGTAATGCCATCGTCATTGAGAGCTGAAAAGAGCCGCATAATGTCGTCCGAAGTCCGGCTATCGAGGGCGCCGGTCGGCTCGTCGGCGAGCAAGACTTTCGGATTGTTGACCAACGCACGGGCAATGGCGACCCGCTGCTGTTGGCCGCCCGACAACTGACGGGGCAAGTGATCCATGCGGTTGGCGAGGCCGACTTGCTCAAGCCGACGGCGGGCCTGCGTTTCCATATCTGGCGGGCGGGGGTGTGCATACTGCAGCGGCAGCATGACCTGACGGTAGGCGGGCGTGCGCGGCAGCAGATTGAATTGCTGGAAGACAAAGCCGATGGTCCGATTGCGCAGATCCGCCAGTTCGTCGGCGGCCATCGCGCCGATATCGCGGCCATCGATCGCGAGGCTACCGGATGTGGGCGTATCGAGACCTCCGATGAGGTTCATCATCGTCGACTTGCCCGAGCCGGACGCGCCCATGATGGCGACGAATTCGCCGGCAGCGATGTCAAGAGTTACACCGTCGAGGGCGCGCACGTCCTGATCGCCGATGCGGTAGCGTTTGACGACATCACGGGCGACAATGATTGGCTGCCCTGGCGGAGAAGCCGCTTCGACGCACAAGGTCATTTCTTTGCCTCGCGCATGCGTACGATCAGCTTGTCTCCTTCCTTGACGTCGCCGCTTACGATCTCCGTAAACTGGTCGTCGGCAAGACCAACGCGGGCAGAGCGGCGCTCCGGCTGACCCTGAGGGTCAAGCGACCAAAATGATGCCGAGCGCATGCCTTCGCGACCTTTTTTCCAGCGCTCATAAATCTTGTGCTGTTGATCGGTCATGGTTGGCACAATTGACTGCTCGATGCGCAGGTTGAGTTTCATTCGAAAGGCGGCCGGATCGAAAGACTGCGGCCCGAAACCGGCACCTTGGCCGGCTCGGGCGTCGGCGGCGATTGCCTGAATTTCGGAGGCCAGCGTTTCGACCTGCGCCGGTGTGAGATCGAGTTCTCCCTTCAAGCGTTCGATGGTGCGCTGCGACCGGCTGGCGCTGTCTTCGGAACGGCGTTCGGGTGCGCCCTGCCCATCGCGCGGACGGAAGCGGAGCGCGTCGTTGGACACACGCAAAACATCGTCGCGACGCGCGCTTTCGATACGCACGTTGGCCGTCATGCCGGGGAACAGACGTCGATCTTCATTTTGCGCTTCAATGATGACGGTGTAAGTGACGACGTTGTTGATCTCGGTCGCGGCGAGGCGGATCTGCGTCACACGGCCATCGAATTCGCGATCGGGATAGGCATCGACGGTGAAAGTGACCGGATTGCCTTCGGCAATCGAACCGACGTCGGCTTCGTTGACCTGCGCTTCTATGCGAATGCGCGACAAATCCTGCGCGATTTTGAACAGTTCTGGTGCCTGAAAGCTCGCGGCGACCGTCTGACCCGGATCTACCGAACGTGAAATCACTGTGCCGCTGATCGGCGATTTGATTTCGGACCGTTCCAAATCTACCTGGGCGCTGTCGAGAGCGGCCTTGCGCTGCACGATCTGGGCCTCAGCTGTCTCGATCAGCGCTTTGACCACTTCTATTTCTGCTTTGGCGACATCGCGATCGCGCTCCGCGTTGTCGAGTGCCTGTTCGCTGGCGAAACGCTTTTCGGCCAGCGAGCGCTGACGCTCGATCGTGCGCTCGGCGTTCAAGAGTACGGCTTCGGCCTTGATCAACGCGGCTTTCTGATTTGTCAGGGCGGCGTTGGCGGCAAGCAGGTTGGCTTCAGCCTCCGCGACCTTGGCGGCAAACGTGCGCCGGTCGAGTTTGGCTAGTACATCGCCGGGTTTTACTTCGGCGTTGAAGTCGACGTTGACCGCTTCGACGGGTCCCGAGAGATAGGATCCGACACTCACTGTCACCAGCGCGCGGACGGGGCCGGACGTCGAGACGATGCGGCGGATCGTTCCTTTCTCAACGCTGACCGTTTCGTAGTCGAACGCTGTCTTGGTCGGCGAACCAAGGTTCAAAAACCATATAAGACCGCCCGCTACGAGGGCGACGGGTGCGGCGAGAGTAAAGAGGCGGCTAAGGCGCATCGGAATGACTTTCAGTCGTCGAGGCATGAAGCAACCGGCTCGCGCAAATCATGAGAAGAGTGCGGCCGATCAAGAAAGCGGTTCCATCTTGCATATTGTTCGTCATCAACGATGGGGGCGTGAAATTCCGTCGTGCAGTCTTGCGAACGCGCGCCGGTCGTACGCCGACCACTTTTGGTCTTCGATAATCCCGAGATATGTCCATTTTCAGCGGCCCCTGGGAAACGGGCATTAAATTCAGGGTCAATGTTGTGCCGTCATCCCGCTTTTGGTGCCGGGTGGGCAAATGAATGGGCGATGAACAGCATATTCAGTCATGGTTCAGTGCCGGGCGGCTAGGTTGTAGAAACCCTGAACCCTGCACTTCCCCGGCGTGATCTAAGGGGGCGCTTCGCTCAGGGTCGGAGCGCCCCCGAATTTCCTTACGTCTATTTTCTAGGCCTGTTTATAGTCGGCTGTTTCATTTCACGACTGCAATGTGCCCAGTGGAACCGTTGCCGGTCTGACGTTCTTGTTGATCCGCAAAGTTCTCCGGCCCGTTATCATCGAGAGTGGGTAGCTATCGAGGATCCGATGCGCGCCAAGAGCCGCTCTCTTATTGTTCGACCGTCGCAGTTAATCGTGCTGCTGACATGCCTTGCAACCTCCGCAGCGCTCCTGTTTCCGAGTGTCGCCATGGCTACCGAAGAACCTGCATTCACGATCGAACGTAAAGATGGCGATATCGAAATCCGCCGATATGCGCCTTTGCTGATCGCCGAGGTCGTGGTTTCGGGCGAGCGTGGTGCGGCCGCCAACCAAGGTTTCCGACTGCTGGCGGACTTCATTTTCGGCAACAATTCCGCGCGGCAGAAGATCGATATGACGGCGCCGGTCACTCAGCAGCCCGGGGACAAAATCGCCATAACGGCGCCTGTGACCCAACAGCCGGTCGGCGACAGCTGGAAGGTTCGCTTTATGATGCCGGCCCAGTATACCGCCGAAACGCTGCCCGTTCCGAATGACAAACGTGTCACGATCATTTCCCAGGCGGCAAAGCGGTTCGCCGTCATCCGGTTTTCCGGGTGGTCGAGCGAAGATAACCTCTCCGAACACAAGGCTGAACTGGAAGCTTGGGTGAAGGCGAGCGGGCTTGTTGCGGCCGCTGCGCCCACGGTTGCCTTCTACAATCCGCCCTGGTCGCTGCCGTTTCTGCGGCGGAATGAATTTCTGATTGAATTGGCGGGCTGAGCCCATCTGGCGCGCTGATGGGAACCCATTCGTCCGCACACTTGTTTCGCAGATGCGGCGCGGCTAGGTTGCGCGCCGGTGCGACCCGTCAGCTTGCGCCACCCCTCCTCCGGAGATCACAATGACCTTTAAGCTTCCCGAACTGCCGTACGCCTACGATGCGCTGCAGCCCTACATGTCGGCGGAAACGCTGCAATTCCACCATGATAAGCACCATCAGGCGTATGTCGATAACGGCAATAAACTGATCGTCGGCTCTGGCCTGGAAGGTAAGTCGATCGAAGAGATTTGCGTGGCCGCGTTTACCGGCAAGAATGCCGGCCTCGTCAATAATATCGGCCAGCATTACAACCACACCCATTTCTGGAACTGGATGAAGCCCAATGGCGGGGGCAAGAAGTTGCCGGGCCGTCTTGAGCGGCTTGCCGACGAGTACGGTGGGTTCGATAAAATGCGGGCGGACTTTCTCAACGCGGGTACGACACAATTCGGGTCCGGTTGGGCATGGCTCGCCATCCGCGACGGCAAACTCGAAGTGACCAAGACACCGAACGGCGAAAATCCGTTAATGCATGGATCGCAGCCCATCCTTGGCGTCGACGTGTGGGAACACAGCTATTACATCGACTACCGCAACGCGCGTCCCAAGTATCTGGAAGCGTGGTTCGATAATCTCGTGAATTGGGAGTATGTCGACCAGATGATGGGTTGACCCAGCGCTTAATCCGGAACTGCAAAAGCCACCCGGCTACGTCGGGTGGCTTTTTTGCATCTACTTCCCGTGTGCCCTAGATCGGCCGGGTTCAGAGGGTTTCTAACTGGGTGTCCTTATGTTAATGACCGCTTTTCTAACTGTGTTCCGGGGGGGACCTTGCGATCTGTAACCGCCTACGCGGTGCTGATGGCCCTGGCCGTATTGGCCGGCGGATGCGCAGGTGCAATCGATCGAAATCCTGTTCCAACTGCCTTGGCGTCTGAAACGGCCTCCATTCCAGATATTCCAGGAGCCCGCTTTTGGGCCGACGAGACGCCGAAGGATCTGAAAAAAACCTACCGCGAGTATCTTCGCGGCGTGCCATTGCTTGGCGCAAGCGCGCCTAAAATCAATGGCCGCCTGCAGATCGAAGTTCTGGCCTTATCCGGTGGCGGATCAGACGGGGCTTTCGGGGCCGGCGTTCTCAACGGCTGGACCGCGCGTGGAGACCGGCCCGAATTCGAGCACGTGACTGGCGTTTCGGCTGGATCGATCATCGCCCCGTTTGCATTTCTGGGCCCTAAATACGATCCTCAAATCAAGGAAATCTGGACACAGTTTCGGACCGACGAACTCATCGTCCCGCAGGTCGTAACCGGCCTTCTGGGTGGCTCGGCCCTTGCCGATACGGGACCTTTAAAAAAGCTCGTCGCAAAATATGTCGATCGCGAATTCTTAATGAAGATTGCGCGCCAGTATGAACGTGGACGTCTGCTTACGGTCGGCACGACCAATCTTGATGCAAAGCGGCCAGTCGTTTGGAACATGGGTGCGATCGCGCAGCATTACGATGATCCGGCAGCGGTTCAGCTCTTTCGCGACGTGATCATCGCGTCGGCTGCCATTCCTGGCCTTTTCCCGCCGGTCCAGATTAAAGTGAAGGTGGACGGCAAACTATACGATGAGCTGCATGTCGACGGCGGCGTGACACGGCAAATCTACGTGACGCCCGTCAACGTGCCGATCAAGGCCTTCGACGTCCTCTATGAATCGCCGCCGCAGCGGAAACTTTATCTCGTCCATAACGGCAAGATGCAGCCGACCTTTGGTGCGGTGACGCCGACGACATTCTCGATCGCGGGTGACTCGATCGGGGCGCTCATGCTGTATCAGCACAGAGGCGACAATTACCGGATCTATCGCATGGCGAAGGATGCCGGTGTCGACTTCAATTCCGTGGCGATCCCCCCGACATTCGATGTCGTGCCGAAGGAGAAATTCGACCTCAACTATCAAAAGGCGGTGTTTGAGGAAGGGTTTCGCATAGGCAAGGCCAAGGAATGGATGAAGAAGCCCATCGATGTTCCCGATGAGATACCGCCGCGGATCGCGACGCCCGAAGCTCCGCCAACCGTGACCGATCCGGCGGCGGCCCAACCTCCCGCAGCGCTGCCCGCCCAGCCGGCGCCGTCACCGAGCACGTCGGAGGGACCGCCCTCGCCTGGAGCACCTGGCCCGACAGCTGCGACCGACCGCGTCTCGGCGCTGTGAGGTCGCAGAAAGTTCAGGGCTTCGACGCGAGGCTGTTCAAGTACCCGAGGAAGGCTTCGATTTCGGCCGGGGCAAATTGAAAAACCGGCATGTCAGGGTGGCCGGATACGATGCCCTCGGCGAGCGCTTCAGCCAGATCTTCACTGGGATAGATCTCGACCACATCGCGGAACGGCGGCGCTTTCTCGTGTGGACTTTTATCATCGCGACCGATGGCGTGGCAGCGGGCGCATTTCGCCTCGACCAAGGCCCTGCCCTTGGCAATCGTTGCGCCATCGTCGGCGAATGCCGTCGACGGGGAAATCGCGACGAGTGCGGCGACGAGCCGACCATAGCGGTTCATGATCGGCTCTCCTATTGCTGATCCCAGTCTGGAGACAGCTGCATTCGCGAGCAGACGACCTTGATCGCGATCAAACGGGCTAGCGGCGCCCCCCCTTTATCGAACCAACAATGATGTTTTTGATCGTGGTGGCGATCGTGCGTGACAACGAGCGTTGCAGTTCTTTACCGATCATGTCGCCCATGCCCTGTTGACCGCGGCGCGTACCGGTTTTGCTGGCGCCCGACGAGCCGCCGCCGAGTATGACATCCGTCCAGCTGCCGCCTTGACCCGCATTGGCTTCCTGGGCTGCGGCATCCGTGCGCTTCGTCAGCATTTCGTGCGCGCTCTCGCGATCGACCGCTTCTTCGTATTTGCCGAATACGGGACTATATTCGATTACGCTCAGGCGTTCGTCCTTCGACACCGGACCAAGGCGGCCTTCGGGCGGGCGAATGGACGTCCTCTGGACCATCGACGGCTCACCCTTGTTCTCGAGCATGGAGACCAACGCTTCGCCAACTTTGAGCTCCATGATGACTTTTTCGGTGTCGAGTTCGGGGTTCTTGCGGAACGTCGTGGCGGCCGCCTTGACCGCCCTCTGTTCCTGCGGCGTGAAAGCGCGCAAAGCGTGCTGGACGCGGTTGCCGAGCTGCGCCGAGACGGAATTGGGCACGTCCATCGGATTTTGCGTAATGAAGTAAACGCCTACGCCCTTCGATCGGATGAGGCGGGCAACCTGTTCGATGCGTTCAAGCAGGGCTTTGGGTGCTTCATTGAACAGCAGATGAGCTTCGTCGAAAAAGAAGACAAGCTTGGGCTTGGGCTGATCACCAACTTCCGGCAAGGTCATCCAGAGTTTCGACAGCATCCAGAGCAGGAATGTCGCGTAAAGGCGCGGCTTTTCCATCAGCTTGTCGGCGGACAGAATTGAGATCACACCACGGCCGTCCGGGGCGAGGCGGATGAAGTCCATAATGTCGAGGGCCGGCTCGCCGAAGAACTGGCTGGCGCCCTGCTCTTCCAGAACCAGGAAGCGGCGCTGGATCGACCCGATCGAAGTCGTGGCGACGTTGCCGTACTTGGCGCCGATCTCCTTGGAGCGTTCGGCAATATTGTTCATGAGGCTGCGCAAATCTTTCAGATCGAGCAGCGGCATCTTTTCGTCGGCGGCGACGCGGAAAGCGATATTGAGGACGCCTTCCTGGACTTCATTGAGTTCAAGAAGGCGCGACAGCAGCAGCGGACCCATGTCCTGCACCGTGGCGCGGATGGGATGGCCTTGCTCGCCGAACACATCCCAGAAAATTGTTGGAGACGCGCGGTTCTTGTATGCATCACCCAAGCCAACTTCGCCCGCGCGCTTGATCAGAAAATCCTTCGGCTCACCGACAGCGGCGATACCCGACAGATCGCCCTTGATGTCGGCGGCGAAGACCGGCACGCCGGCAGCCGAGAACCCTTCCGCCAGAACCTGCAACGTCACCGTCTTGCCGGTACCGGTCGCGCCGGTGATGAGGCCGTGGCGGTTGGCCAGCTTCAAGTCCAGGTATTCCGGTTTGACGCTCTTGCCGACGAAGATCTTGCCGTCCTGCAAAACCTGTTCACTCATGGGATCGCCGCTCCGCATTCCAAGGACCGCCCGCCGCCCGACTCGCCAGGGCGCCGCAGTGAACCTCTTGGCACGCCGACCCGACCTTTGCAAACCTTGGTTGCATGGCTCACTTGACGCTCATTTCGGCGAAACTGTTATAGACAGGATCAAGCGTCGTGCGCTGCGTGGCTGCGGCTTCAAGCCGGATTCATGTGACCGTTTTTTGAATGCGGCGCCTGCGGGTTGCGCTTATACGATGCAACAAATTTAAAGTGCCTCGACGTGTCAGCCCTGCGGGAGCGTCGGATCAACCGTGGACCTCAGCCAATGACCGCTTCATCTTCCACCGACGAGACAGTGGTGGCACTTGCATCCGGCTTTCCGGCCGCCTCGCGCGAGGCGTGGCTTGAGCTGGTCAATAAGGCGATCAAAGGGGCCGAGTTCGAAAAGAAGATGGTGTCGAGGACGGCAGATGGATTACGCGTCGAGCCGATTTATACGCCAGCCGATGCGTTGCCATTCTCCGATACGGCCGTCCCCGGGGTTGCGCCCCTGACGCGGGGGACGCACGCGACACTGCAGGGTCTCGGCTGGGATATCCGTCAGTATCACTCGGGCACGGATGCGAGAGCCGTGAACGCTGCGATCCTAGACGATCTCAACGGCGGCGTGACGTCGATTGCGATCGCTGTCGGCGGCGGCAACGGTCTGCCGATGACGACGCAAGCTTTGAACACGGCCTTCAACGGCGTGCTTCTCGATATCTGCCCGGTCACACTGATCGCCCACGAGAAAACGCCGGAGGCCGCACAGGCACTGATCGCGGTCTGGGATGCGCTGCAGGTGCCGGACGGCAAACGCCGCGGCGGTTTTGCTTTCGATCCTCTCGGCACGCTTGCCGTGTTCGGCCAGCTCGCAACACCACTTAATGACGCGCTCGCCGATGCCGCCGCGCTGATCAATCGAACTCGCCACATGCCGGGGGTTAGTGCATTGGCCGCCGACGGGCACTGCTATCATTGTGCAGGCGCAACGGAAGCGCAGGAACTGGCCGTCGTTCTTTCGACATTCGTCGCCTACCTGCGGGCGGCGGACAAAGCCGGAATTGCGCCGGGCGACGCGCTGACAAAAATTGCGGCCACCCTTGCGGTCGATGCGGATCAGTTTCTCGCAATCGCCAAGCTGCGCGCCCTGCGCCGACTGATCTGGCGCATCGCCGATGCATCAGGTGCGGGTGATGCCGCGACGGCCGTAAAGGTGCAGGCTGTTACGTCGTGGCGTATGCTTGCCAAGCGAGACCCGTGGACCAATATCATCCGCACGGCCATTGCCTGTGCCGGCGGCGCGCTCGGCGGCGCCGACAGCATCATCGTGCTACCTTTCACATTCCCGCTCGGCAAGACCGATGCCTTCGCCCGCCGCGTCGCGCGCAACATCCAGATTGTCTGCCAGGAAGAAAGCAATCTTGGCCGCGTCATCGATCCAGCCGGTGGCTCCTGGTATGTCGAGAAACTCACTGACGATCTGGCGAAAAAAGCATGGAGCCTCTTCCAGGAGATCGAGAAGCAAGGTGGCATGGCGGCGGCCCTACAATCTGGCTTTGTGCAACAGGAAATTGCCAAAAGTGCCGAGGCGAAGGTCAAGGCCATTGCCACGGGCCGCGCCGAATTGACAGCCGTGTCGGCTTTCCCGCTGCTCGGCGATGACGGGGTATCGGTCGAACCGTGGCCGCAACTGGAAAATCAACCTGTCAAAGTCGCCATCAGCGTCACGCCGTTGCAGATGGCTCGTCTGGCGGAGCCGTTCGAAACTCTGCGCGATGCGGCCGATGCGCATGCCGTCAAGACCGGTCAACCTTACGCGGTCTTCCTGGCGAGCATCGGCGCTGTTGTCGAGCACAACGTCCGCTCGACGTGGATCAAGAATTACCTAGCTGCCGGTGGCATCGCTGCGGCCATGAGCGATGGCTACGCGGACGCGGAAGCAGCCGCCGCGGCATTCCGGGACTCAGGCCTTAAAGCGGCCTGCATTTGCTCATCCGACGCACTCAACGCCCTACACGCGGAAGCGACGGCGCGCGCCCTCAAGGCGGCGGGCGCCAAACGCATCCTCATGGCGGGCCGGCCCGGGGAGCGCGAAGCGGCCCTCAAGGCCGCGGGGGTGGACCAGTTCCTATATGCTGGACAGGATGCGCTGGTTGTCTTGAAGGGCCTGCAAGAGACGCTGGCTTGACGATGACCCGAGCGCTGACTTCGTGATCAACGGTTCTTGTCGGAAAAAGATTTGGATTCCTTTTTGGCCGAAGTCAGAACGGCTTCGGCACCGTCCCGTGTTGACTGTAGTTCGCGGCGGAACGACTGCGTTACCCACCGGTCGCCGGCCTGCATAAAGGCTGTGACGATGAGAAACTTCAGTGGTTTACCGGAGGGTGAATTGACGACACGCACGGCAGAGAGGTAGCACGCGTGCTCGTCCTCGCCGATGACACCCAGGAACACAACCGGAGTGCTGGAACTCAATTTCTCGCCGGCTTTCTGCACAAGCGTGGCGAAATCCTCGCCCATGTAGCGCGGATGGCCCCATCTCGACGACTGGGCGTCCTCGCACAGTCGTTTGACCGCGCCATGAGAGCCGAGGCTTCGTTCATCATCACTTGGATAGGTGACCGTATTCTTTTCGATTGCGACCCACTCGGGTAGCCATTCGGCCGTTCCCGACCGGACCGCCTGCAAAGCCACGCAAGGCACATAGAGCGCCACGAGTTCGGTGCCAGATTTCAGCCCAGGCTCGAACCCCGTACTCCACGTTGGCTTACCGGTTTCAGACGCATCGTAGGCGCAATGCCCGGCAGGAGCCTCTAGTATGAGCACCGGTTCGGGCGAGGCGACCGCCTGCGGGGGCGCGCTGCCAGCGGGTGCCGCCGTCGCCGGCAGGGCGGCCGGGACCGCGAGTTGAGCAATGATCGCCCACAGCGCTAGCGTATTGATTTGCTTCAATCGTTTGGCTACCACCGACATGACCGTGTAATCTCCTGTTGGCGTCCCGTGGCGATGTTCGCCGCATCGCGTTCTGTTTTCCTTGTATGCTACCAGGGGATGCGAAAAGAGCCTCTGCCAGAGATCAACATGACCCGAATTCCCGATTTCACCACCATCGACCTCGGCACGCCATCCGCGGGTGCTGCCGCGCCGACCATGGATGGCGAGACCTGGGCAACTCCTGAGGGTATTCCCGTCAAGCCGGTGTATACCGGCGCCGATACGGCCAGCCTCGATTTTCTCGGCACTTGGCCCGGCATCGCGCCGTTCGTGCGCGGACCCTATCCAACCATGTACGTCACGCAGCCGTGGACGGTCCGGCAATATGCCGGATTTTCAACCGCCGAGGAATCCAACGCCTTCTATCGCCGCAATATCGCGGCGGGACAGAAGGGTCTTTCCATTGCGTTCGATCTGGCGACCCATCGCGGCTACGATAGCGATCATCCTCGCGTCAAAGGCGACGTCGGCATGGCCGGCGTGGCGATCGATTCCATCTATGACATGCGCACGCTGTTCGACGGTATTCCGCTTGAGCAGATGACCGTTTCGATGACCATGAACGGCGCGGTCCTACCGGTTCTGGCGCTGTACATTATTGCGGGCGAGGAACAAGGCGTTGCGCCGGACAAACTGGCCGGCACTATTCAGAACGATATTCTGAAAGAATTCATGGTGCGCAACACCTACATTTATCCGCCGCTGCCTTCGATGCGGATCGTGTCGGATATTTTTACCTACACGTCCCAGACGATGCCGAAATTCAATTCGATTTCGATTTCCGGCTATCACATGCAGGAAGCCGGTGCGACCGCCGATCTTGAACTGGCCTACACACTCGCCGATGGCGTCGAGTACGTCCGTGCCGGCGTCGCCAGCGGTCTTGGTATCGATGCGTTCGCACCGCGCCTATCGTTCTTCTGGGCCATTGGCACAAACTTTTTCATGGAGATCGCCAAGATGCGCGCCGCGCGTCTGCTTTGGGCGAAGCTGATCAAGGAAGAGTTCAATCCGAAAGACGTTCGTTCGCTGTCGCTGCGCACGCACTCGCAAACGTCCGGATGGTCGCTGACCGCGCAGGACGTGTTCAACAACGTGACGCGCACGTGTCTCGAAGCGATGGCGGCTACGCAGGGGCATACACAATCGCTGCACACCAACGGGCTCGACGAGGCGATCGCTCTGCCGACCGACTTTTCCGCCCGCATCGCGCGCAATACGCAGCTGCTCCTACAGCAGGAAAGCGGCACCACGCGCGTGATCGATCCGTGGGGCGGCAGCCACTACGTCGAACGGCTGACCTACGAACTGGCGCAGAAAGCTATGGAACACATCGCGGAGGTCGAGGAACTTGGCGGCATGGCGAAGGCCATTGATGCCGGTATTCCGAAAATGCGCATCGAGGAAGCCGCCGCCCGCACGCAGGCGCGCATCGATACCGGCAAACAGACCATCACCGGCGTTAACAAATTCCGCATCGACGGGGACGCCAAGATCAACCTTCTCAAAGTCGACAACGTGGCGGTGCGCGAAGCGCAGATCGCCAAGTTGAAGCGGCTCAGGGCGGAGCGCAATGAGGCGGAGACGCAAGCTGCCCTCAGCGCCTTGACGGAAGGTGCCAAAGGAAGCGCCAACCTCCTCGACCTGTGCGTAAAGGCGGCCCGGGCGAAGGCCACGGTCGGTGAAATGTCGGAAGCGATGGAGAAAGTCTTCACACGCCACCGCGCCGAGATCCGTGCGATTTCGGGCGTCTACCGTTCGGAGGCAGCCATGAGCAGCGACGTTATCAAGGCGCAAAAGCTTGTCGAGGAATTCGAAACGCACGACGGCCGTCGTCCGCGCATCCTCATTGCCAAGCTCGGCCAGGATGGGCACGACCGCGGCCAGAAAGTCATCGCGACGGCGTTCGCCGATCTCGGCTTCGACGTCGATATCGGACCGCTGTTTGCGACCGCCACGGAAGCCGCGCGGCAAGCGGTTGAGAATGACGTGCATGTTGTCGGCGTGTCATCGCTGGCCGCCGGTCACCTGACGCTGGTGCCGGAACTGCGCGAAGCGCTGGCCAAGGAAGGCCGCGAGGATATCATGATCGTCGTCGGCGGCGTGATCCCGCCCGGCGACTACGACGCGCTGTTCAGTGCGGGCGCCAAAGCCGTGTTCGGCCCGGGCACCAACATCCCCATCGCAGCCGCCGACCTGATCATCAAACTGAACGAACAATTAGGCTATGCGAAGCTGGCTGCGGAGTAACGCCACAACGCATCGGGTTTGGCCTGGGGCAAACCGCTAACGCAGCGCTCGGTCAATTGCCGCCCTGCGGGGTCGTGTCGGTGCGTGGGGTCTTCCTTAGCTTCTTTGGTGGAACGGTGACTTTCTCAGGCGGCTTACCCCGGCCGTCATAAGCGCCACTCATGGACGAGATTTTTGCGGATGCGGGTAGCACCAACGACATTGTAATTGCCGCGATGCAGCCAACTAGAATAGCGGTCAATGCCTGCGTCATTCATCACCTCGCGTGACAACCAACCCAGCGCATGCCCCGGATAGGTTCTATTCCGCCGCGTCGCGTCGAACATCGCGCCCGGCACTGCTCGGTTCGCCCTTCAGCGAGTCCTGCTTTTCACGCTCCAACGCCGCGCGGTCGCTCAAGTCAGCGCGCTCGAGGACTGTTTCATCAACGTGAACCGCGGCGCGCGATTTCGGCGCGTGCTCCTTTAGCAGAACACCGAATGCCGTCGGCTTGCCACCGCTCTCGCGTCCGTAGAGACCTTCTACAATTTGCGCCCTTTCTGCATACTCGCTGTCTTGCAACAGCCGCTCGTGGAACCGGCGCAGTTTATAGTGCGGCACCGTTGCCATGAGGTGGTGGGGCTGATGGTACTCCATCCCCCAGGGCAGGACGGCATAGCGAAACAGCGGTCCAGTGAGGATGACGCGAGAGTTCGTGTACCGCCCGCGATCGGCATTGCCGTGCTGAATCCACTCACGAAAGATCATGAACACCGGAAACGTCGTGAACAGCGGGACGATCCAATAAAGGCCGTAGTACATCCACGCCTTCTCGTATCCGGTCAGATCGATGGCGGTCAGCGTGCCATAAACGATGGCCATGAACGAAACGCGCGCGATCGATCCGACGCGATGAGAAATGACAGGCTCGACGCGACCCGATGCGAACCAGTCTTCAGGAATCACGGCATAGAACAGCACGGTTGCAGCCCAGATAGCGAAGAACGTGCCCATCACGGCTGCGGCGCCGAAGCCGGCTAGCATCATACCGATCAGTACGGCCGGTACGACGGCTGCAAACAGAATGCCGACCGATTGCGCCGCCTGATGACCGGGACGTTTGGGGTCGCCATAGGGATTTTTACCCAGGCCGAGTGCACTGTAGCGGGCGCGGGCAATGGTATATTTGACGAGGTTCGGAAGCCATAAAAGCCGGGCGAGGCCTTTCACCAGTTCGACATGCGTCAGTGGAAAATCGAGCCAATGGCCGCTCTCGTCGGCCTGGCCAAAGATTGGATCGCGCTCGGGATCATTCACAAACTGATGATGCGCCATGTGGTGCAGACGGTAGTGATGCGTGGAAGTATAAATTGGGAAGCCGGCGAGCCAGTCGGATGCTGCTTCGTTGAGCGTGCGGTTGGCGAACAGTTGGTAGTGGGTGCCTTCGTGAATGGCGCCGCCGAGCTGGTGTTGCGATGCGCCCATGACAATAATTGCGACGATGGCCAGTGGCAGGATCGCCTCCCAGCCGTAGCCCAAGGCGCGCAACTGACTTTCGCCCCAGATGGCGAGAAACGCCGTGCCGGCGATCACAAACCAATTCAAAGCCAGGTAGCGCCAGTTGGTCCAGTTATCGCGCGCCTTGAAGGCTTCCATTTCACCCGGGGTGACCCGCCCCGCGCGATCGCGCCCTGCCGCTGGCGCTCCGTGTGGCGCGGAAGGAAAATGTGCGGTCAATGTTGTATCTCCGGTGCTTTCGGCGCCGTGTCGAGGCGCGCTGCGCGGACTGACGCGCTGTTTTCCACAACCACTATACGCGCTTAGGGAGCTTTAGACCCAACTCTGCGACAAATAAGTCAAGTCGCATCACGAGCATCTCGTTCGATGGTGCAAGCTACGGGCGTTTTGGAACAAGGGCATATGAGGCCAGGAATACAACGAAAATCGTGATCGGGATCAGGATGATCGGGAGTTGTTCAGCCGTCCCGCTATAAACAACGCGCGATATCGATAGCCCGGCGGCAGCGCCGAGCAACCATCCGATGACAATGCTGCCGGCCACTCGCAACAGCAGATCGAACATCCCCCTCACTCCTCCTCGCATTTTGGGCGGCCTTACACCCTAGCCAGAGCATAACAGGCCGGAGATCGGCAGAAAACAATCCGCAGCTTCACCGTATGGGGAGTGGAGGACATAACGCCTTCGTGGCAGTTTGCGACCGTGCACGGTATTCGGGGGACGCATGGGCTGGCTTGAGAAACTACAAGATCCGCGGAGTGTCGGATTGATGGTGCTGATCGCCGTGGGCGCCATCATTGCGGGAAAGATGGTGCACAACGTCTGGCCGAAGCATCATAACCCGACGTTCTGGGGTGCGGCGGTCGCCATCTTCCTTGTCGGCGTGCTCGCTTATCTGGGCGTTTCCGAAGCCGTCGTCGTCGTCTGGGTGTTTGTCGCAATCGCCGCGATCCTGGGAGCCAGCGCGCTCGTCCTGTGACGCGCGCCTCAAGCGGTGGGGGCGTCCTTTTTTCGCGGCTCGGCTCGTGTCAGACTCGATCCCGCAGATGCGCGCGAGGAGGAAGATCATGAGCTGGCAACCCTGTGCCGATCCGAAACCGGGCGACGCAACGACATGCGATCTCATCGAACAGGTCATCGTTCCGCGCGCCCGCGATCTTGGCGGTTTCGAGGTCCGGCGTGCGCTCCCGGCGGCGGGCAAGCAAATGATCGGGCCATTTATATTCTTCGATCAAATGGGCCCGGCTGAATTCTTGATCGGCCACGGCGTCGACGTGCGCCCGCATCCCCACATCGGCCTTGCCACCGTCACCTATCTTTTCGATGGCGAGATCATGCACCGCGACAGCCTGGGTACCGAACTGAACATTCGTCCGGGCGCACTCAACTTGATGACTTCCGGGCGCGGCATCGTGCATTCGGAACGAACCGCGCCTGAGTTGAAAGCCAACGGCTCGCGCCTGTTTGGTATCCAGGCGTGGGCGGCGTTGCCTAAGTCGCACGAAGAGAGCGCGCCCGCCTTTGTCCACCACGCCGAGGCAGACCTTCCGCGCATCGTCGGGGAAGGAAAACGCGTGCGGCTCATCATGGGATCGATCTACGGGGAAACGTCGCCGGCGCAATTTCCCCACACCAGCGTTTATGCCGAAGCGGTCCTCGCGCCCGGAGCTGTGCTGCCGCTCGATCCCGACTACGAGGAGCGCGGCGTCTTTATCGTGTCCGGCGAGATCGATATCGCAGGCCAGACGTTCGGATCCGGCCGGTTGCTCGTCTTCCGGCCAGGCGACCGAATTTCGATCCTGGCAACCGCACAATCGCGCCTGATGATCGTCGGCGGTGAACCGATGGACGGACCGCGGCATATCTGGTGGAATTTCGTCTCCTCGTCCAAGGAGCGGATCGATCAAGCCAAGGCGGACTGGCGGCAGGGCCGCTTCGACACCGTCCCCGGCGATGCATCCGAGTTCATTCCTCTGCCCGAATAGACGGCGAGGCCTTCCTTGGGCCTTGCGCCTGCTGGACAAGGCACATACGCTTCAGCTCAAATAGCGAAAGATTATTTAATGCATACGAAGCACATGATGATGTTTGCAGCGGCGATCTGCGTCTTTTCCATGCTGGCGTATCTGTTTGTTTTTGCGGATGCGCCAATTGCAGAGCAACAGAGTCTAGATAGACCTGCAGCGGCGCAGTAGAGCGACCGATGCGCTTGCTCGTCCCATGAACCTCTCCCCTCAAGAAGCCGCCTTCGCGGGCACGCTCGGCGCGGTCATCGGCGTCGTTTATACCGTTAGCCGAAGTACATGGGGCGCCGCGACGCTGGAGGATGTCGTGCTTTACGAAGTGCTGGCATCCGGCTGCATTGGCGCGGTGGCCGGCATTCTCGCGTTTGCGCTGCGGCAGCGCTCATGATGCGACATTCATGACCAAAATCGACTTGGGCAACCGCCCGCCGACGGTCCAGCGCACCCAGGCGACGTGGTGGCCGTTCCAGCAGAAGCGGGTTGCGGTACTCGCGCAGCGCCCGGCCCCTGGCACGACGTTGAAGCCTGACGAACCGCGCGAGCTGCAGGCTCCGGCAGCACCCGGCGGACAATCAAAACGCCGCCGCCGTTCGCTGGCGTCGTGGATTGGTCGGGAGGCGATTGCGCTGTTGGGCACGTTCGGTGCGGCCTTGACCGTGCTGTCGCAACTTGCCTGGCACATCCCCATGTCGCGGCCGTTTATCGATCTCCTAGGTCGATGGATGACGTGGAATTTCGATTTCTGGTTGTCGCTCTATGACCGGCTTGGGTTCTATCCCCATGCGCATGTGCAGGCGGCGGTGGCATTGGCGGTGTTTCTGGCGATGATCGGACTGGGCGCGCGGGTGGCGGCCCGACTGACCGGCACGCCGCTGGATCGCCAGTGGGGCTTATTCGAAGGCATGACCGCTCCGAGCCTTTTGATCATGGGCGCATTGATCGTCGTCTTTCTACTGGGACACGACCAGAGCCCGACTGACAATCCACTCGTCGTCGGCGGCAACCAGCAAGCCGGCGAACTTTTGTTCGCTGGCGTCATCACAGCCGGTTACGCGGCCGGCGATTATCTGGGCCAACGCGGCTTCCATCTTCGCCTCTACCGGCTCGCCGTGCTTATTTTGCTGCTCTTGGGTTGCAACCAATGGCTGCTCGCAAGTCCTTGAAATTGCTTTGTTCGATATCAATGTCGCAGATGAGGTGTTGCTGGAGGGCTGCTTGATTGCCGGGTTGATCCGTGCGAACTCAGTGGCGATCTTCACCACCAGATTCGGGCTCGCGCGCCCTTGTATCCCGTCCGCTGCCGGGCCGGAACTCTTCGTCAGAGAAGAAGGATGCGCGCATGGTCCAATCGCAACGCGACCTCTTCGCCGCACTGGACACTGCCCAACCGGAAACCGCCCAACCGGAAACCGTCATGACCGATAAAGCTGCCCGCCGCAAATCGGGTGATGCCTCCGATAACTATACGGCCGCCGATATCGAGGTGCTAGAAGGCCTCGAGCCCGTGCGCCGCCGGCCCGGCATGTACGTAGGCGGCACGGATGAAAAGGCGCTGCACCACCTCTTCGCGGAAGTGATCGACAACTCCATGGACGAGGCCGTCGCCGGCCACGCGACGTTCATCGAGGTGCGGCTCGATGCCGACGGGTTCCTGTCTGTCGCGGACAATGGGCGCGGAATTCCTATTGATCCGCACCCGAAATATCCCAAGAAAAGCGCGCTTGAAGTCATTATGTGCACGCTGCACGCGGGCGGCAAATTCGATGGCAAGGCCTATCAAACCTCTGGCGGTCTGCACGGCGTCGGCGTGTCGGTGGTGAACGCGCTGTCGGAAACGTGCGAAGTAGAAGTCGCGCGCGGCCAGCAACTCTACCGGATGGTGTTTTCGCGCGGCCTTCCTATTACCAAGCTCGAAAAGCTGGGCTCCATTCACAACCGCCGTGGCACGAAAGTTCGCTTTCGTCCCGATGAGATGATCTTCGGGAAGAGCGCGCAATTCAAGCCGGCGCGTCTTTTAAAGATGGCCCGCTCGAAGGCGTATCTCTTCGGCGGCGTCGAAATCCGCTGGAGTTGCGATCCCGCGCTGATCAAGGACGACACACCGGCAGAAGCCGTGTTTCACTTCCCCGGCGGCCTCAAGGATTATCTGGCATCCGAGATCGCCGGACGGACGCTGGTCAGCAAGGACATTTTTGCCGGCAACATCGAGAAGGATGGCAAGCACGGTTCCGTCGAGTGGGCGGTCGCTTGGATTTCGGATGAGGACGGCTTCTGCCGCTCGTACTGCAACACCATTCCAACTGGTGAGGGCGGCACGCACGAAAACGGGTTCCGCGCGGCGCTGTCGAAATCGCTGCGTGAATTCGGCGAGCGGGTCGGCAACAAGAAGGCGCAGCAGATCACGGCCGAGGACGTGATGGGCACGGCTGCGGCGATGCTGTCGGTCTTCATTCGCGAACCTGAGTTCCAAGGTCAGACCAAGGACAAGTTGGCCACCGTCGAAGCGCAGCGCATTGTGGAAAATGCGGTGAAGGATGCGTTCGACCACTGGCTTGCCGACAGTCCGATATCCGCGACCAAGCTACTCGAATGGACCATCGAGCAGGCGGATGACCGCTTGAAGCGCCGCCGCGAAAAGGAAGTCTCGCGCCAGTCCGCGACGCGCAAGCTGCGGCTTCCCGGCAAGCTCGCCGACTGCTCGATCCAGCAGGCGGCCGGCACGGAAATTTTCATCGTCGAAGGCGATAGCGCCGGCGGTTCGGCCAAGAGCGCGCGTGATCGCGAGACGCAGGCCATCTTGCCGCTGCGTGGAAAGATCTTGAATGTCGCCAACGCTTCGTCGGCGAAGATGTCGGCAAACCAGCTGCTCTCCGACCTCATCCAGGCGCTCGGTGTCGGCACGGGATCGAAATATCGCGACGAAGATCTGCGCTACCAGCGCGTGATCGTGATGACCGATGCCGATGTCGATGGCGCCCACATTGCGTCGCTGCTGATCACGTTTTTCTATCAGGAGATGCCGGAGCTGATCGAGAACGGGCACCTCTACCTTGCCGTGCCGCCTTTGTACAAGATTGCGCACAAGGCCGATGTCGCCTACGCGCGGACGGAAGCGGAGCGCGACCAGATCATCGCGACGCAGTTCAAGGGCCGGAAGCCGGAGGTCACGCGCTTCAAGGGTCTGGGCGAAATGGACTTCAAGGACCTGAAGTCGACCACGATGGACCCGCGCAAGCGGCTAATGCTCAAGGTCGAGGTGACGGAAAGCGACAAGGCGACGCTCGGCGATACAGTCAGCGCGCTGATGGGCTCCAAGCCCGAAGCCCGCTTCCGCTTCATCCAGGACCGCGCCGCGTTCGCCAAGGATCTGGATATTTGATTGCTGCTGCAATGGTCCTTTAACCACAGTACAGCGCGCAACGGCTGTTCGCGACCATCCGACACCGGGGTAGAAAGCCGATGTCCTTGCTTTCCGCCCTGGCTTGTGTCAGCAAGCATCACGCTCGAGCGCAGGGGATCGATTCATTGATCCATTTTCGAGCTTTCGGCGGCTTTTAGCCTGATTATCGGCACCCCATTTCCCCCTGCGCCTCGTTCGACCGCGAGCACTCGTCCAGCGTAATGCTGAGCGAGGTAACGCACGCGTGGATCAATGACGCATCCGGAGTGACACTTTTTTGGAAACGCTGCCCTTCGCTGAGCTCGGTCTCAGCCCAAAGGTTCTGGCCGCCGTCGAGGCTGCCGGCTACACGACCGCCACGCCCATCCAATCGCAGGCCATCCCCGTCGCGCTGACGGGCCGGGACGTTCTTGGCATCGCCCAGACGGGCACCGGCAAAACGGCCGCCTTCACGCTGCCGATGATCACCCGCCTTGAGAATGGCCGCGCCCGTGCGCGCATGCCACGCTCGCTCATTCTGGCGCCGACGCGCGAGCTTGCCGCTCAGGTGGCGCAGGCGTTCGAGAAATATGGCGTGCACCACAAGCTCGATGTCGCCCTGCTCATCGGCGGCGTTTCGATGGACGATCAGGTCAAGAAACTCGACCGCGGCGTCGACGTTTTGATTGCGACGCCCGGCCGTCTGCTGGACCACTTCGGGCGCGGCCGCATCATGTTGATGGGTGTCGAGATCCTCGTCATCGACGAGGCCGATCGCATGCTCGACATGGGCTTCATTCCCGACATCGAGAAGATCTGCAAGCTGCTGCCGCCGCGTCGGCAGACACTGTTCTTCTCGGCGACGATGCCGCCCGAGATCACACGCCTCGTGCAGACGTTCCTGAAAGACCCGGTGCGCATCGAGGTCGCAAAGCAGGCCACGACCGCCAAGACAATCACGCAGCGCTACTGCTTTTGCGCATCGAGCGAGGATTGGGCCAAGCGCGATCTGCTGCGCAACCTGATCCGCACCGAGACGATCCAGAACGGCATCATCTTCTGCAACCGCAAGCGTGACGTGGCGGTGCTGCACAAGTCGCTCGTCAAGCATGGCTTCAATGCCGGCGCGCTGCACGGGGACATGGACCAAAAGAGCCGCACGGAGACGCTGGACGCCTTCCGCGCCGGCAAGATCACGCTCCTGGCGGCAAGCGACGTCGCGGCGCGAGGCCTCGACATTCCCGAGGTCAGCCATGTCTTCAACTTCGACCTGCCGTGGCACTCGGAGGACTACGTTCACCGCATCGGCCGCACCGGCCGCGCCGGGCGCGAGGGCGCGGCGTTCTCGATCGTCACGCATCGAGGATCTGAAGCTCCTGAAGGACATTGAGAAGATCACGGGCGATACGCCGGTTTGGGTCGGCGACGAGCCAACAGCGGAAGATATCGAGGATGGCGGCAAGCGCCGCCGTGGCCGTGGCGCCAAGCCGCCTGCGCGGAGTGGCGAACGGCGACCGGAAGCACGCGGCGACGGCCGGCATCGCGATGGAAATGAGAGCGGACGCCGCCGTCGTGGCCCGCGCACTGACCGTCCAGAGCAAGGCGAACGGCAGGTCCAGAGCGAAAGTCCCGTGCAGAGAGAAAGACCCGTGCAGAACGATAGGCCTGAGCCAGTCGAACGGCGCGATCAGCCCGTCCGACGTGACGAACCTGAGCGGCTGGATCGCCCACAACGGGTCGCGCGTGAAAGTGGCGAGCAACCCAGGATCGACGTGGCACCTCAATCGAGGCGCGACGAGAGGCCCCGTCCAGAACGGTCGCGAGACGGCCGATCGCGGAATGATCGACCGCGAGAAGCACAGCCGCGCAATGAGCGACCCCGCGAAGATCGGCCCCGCCAAAACGCGGACCAGCAACCACGCCAGGAACCACGTGCGCAGCCTTTAGACCGCCCGGCCCAGGCGCGTCCGGCTGCGGCCGAGCTACGTCCTGCAGCGCGTCAAGCCGGAGCTCCGGCCGGCGGATTTGCGGAAAACATACCGGCGTTTCTCAGAAAACCGGCCCGTCCGGCCAAGATCGGCAGCGAGTAAGAGCACGCTACTGCGGGAGCATTCGCCGCGCGGCTCAATGAGAAAGCCGCGCGGTTTTTCTTTGTCGATCCGCCGCATAGCTCTCTCTTGGCGACAGATTCTTCGTTGTTCAGGAGCGTTCGCTGGCTCTAGGACAACTGCTATTTGCAATAGATGTTGAAGGAGCTGTGGAGAAGTCGAACGCGCTACAGCGGTTGTCCTCAGATTTCGATAATCTGTTTCCATCGGATCGGTTTTTCAGGTGGCAGTGGGCCACGAACCTTCCGGTTTGTAGTCGGTGCACCGCCATGCTGGCAAAGTACCCCAAGACGTCCGGCGCCAACTCGGGGACCTCGGTTATTGCCAAGTCCGCGCCTGCACTCGGCGCGTTGGTCTCATCGGATTATGCAGAGCTCGTTCATCTGGCTCGCGCTGTGCTGAGCAAATCTCCTGACGATCTGGCGGCCATCGCCGAAGCTCAACCTGCCATGCCCGCGACTTGGGTCGAAGCTTTCCGTGCGCAGCAGGCGCGCGCGCGGGCCGAGGCAGCGTTCTGGGATGGCGCCATAGCCTATCTCGCGGCCCCAACGCCGGGTTCTGTTGCCAACGACGCCTAGTTTTGGGCTGCGTCGCGAGCAGATGCGGGCTCAAGCTGTACGCTTTCACCACACCCGCAAGCACTCTTCTGGTTGGGATTGTTGAACACGAACTGGCTGGCGAGCTTGTCCGCCCGGAAATCCATTTCAGTGCCGATCAGATAGAGAATGGCGGCCGGGTCGACGATGACGCGGGCGCCGTCGACCTCGATGACTTCGTCGAGACGTCCAATCTCCGTGGCCCAGGTCATGGTGTATTCCATGCCCGCGCATCCGCCCTTCTTAATCCCGATCTTCAACCCGGCAACATCCGGTCCTTTGGATGTCATCAAGCTGCGCAGGCGGGCGATCGCAGCGGGCGTCAGGGTCATGACCTGAGGCCGGGGGCGGCGGGCTGGAGATGGGGCAAGTTCACTCATCGGGGGCAGATCCAGGTTCAAGGCCTCGGGTGCTAGACCCTAATATAACAACGTTCGGGGCGAATGCGAGGCCCGGCAGAGCCGCGCGAACCCAGGATTCTAGACCACATCTGAGCCGTGTTCCGGCGGGAACAGCAAACAACGGCGGATGCGGTCCAATGTCCCTGTTGACGCCTAGAACTGATTTTCAGATTGGAGCCCGCCGTGACCCGCCACCCTGCACTGCTCGCGATTGCTGCCTTGTTAACTGCCGCCGTTGCGCTTGGATCCCCGGCTGAAGCCGGCGATGGAGTTCGGCTCAACTTTGGCGGACCTCTTGGCACGTTCGTTGCCACCCCGACGCCCGGATACGGCGGCAGCACTGCGGCCCAGCACAAGGCGCAATTGAAGGTTCTTGACGCTAAGCGTCATCGCATTGAAGAAGCGCGGCACGGCAAGACGAACAGCAACTCGTACGTCACACCGGTCCGGTACGAGTCCGGTCCTGTTGCGAAGAAAGCGGTACCGATTACGGCCGAAGACAGCGCAGCGCCCGGCCTGCTCGGCCGCACACTGGCATCCGACCAGTTGCCCCGTGCCGAGACCGTGCGGATCTTGCAGCCGACCGAATCGATCGTTGCCCGCGACGTCAGCATGTCGGACACCACGAAAATCTCGGCCGCCCCCAAGGCCGCCCCAGCTACAAAAGTCATCGCCAATGCCGGCCTTGAGAAGTGCCGCAAGTTCATCCCGGCGGTCGGAACGACGGTGACCGTTTCCTGCAATTGAACAAATGCCTTAGACTCGCGGCATAGTGCCAATGACGCATCATTTGGAACGGATACGTGATCATGGCAGGCGCTGGCACACCAACGAACTCCACGGGCCTCAAAGGGCCGGCTGTCGGCGAGATTACGCCGAAAGCGATCAAGATGGCGCCCAAGCTCGCCTACCGGAATCTGTTCCACGACCGGCTCAGTCTCGTCGTGACGCTGATCGGGATCGTGTTCTCGCTCATCCTCGTCGCGGTGCAGTGCGGGCTCTATCTTGGATCAGAGCAGAAAATTGCAACCGTCATCGATAAGACCCAAGCGGATTTGTGGGTGGTGCCGTTCGGGACCAAATCCTTCGACGATCCTTCGCTGCTCACCGGTCGCGAAAAATACACCGTGCTTTCAACTCCCGGCGTGCAAAGCGTGGCGGAAATGGTTGTCAGCTTCGCCAGCTGGCGCAAGCCGGCCGGGGGCAAGAAGGCCTTCATTCTGGTCGGTCTCGACACGCAGAAGGGTGGCGTACAGCCGTGGAGTATTATCCAAGGCAGCGCCGCTGAACTTCTTTCGCCAAACGCGCTGGCGGTCGACAAATCGTATCTGAAGGATCTGGGCATCGATGGCATAGGGTCTTATGCCGAAGTTAACCAGCAGCGCGTGCAGGTCACTGCGCTCACGGGCGGCATTCGCTCATTTACAACGTTGCCCTACGGTTTCACTACGATCGACAATGCGCGCAAGCTCATCGGAGCTGCACCGGAGCAGGCCACCTACCAGCTCGTGAAGTTGACGCCCGGGGCTGACATCAACGAGGTGCGTGCTGCGCTGGCGAAGCGCATGCCCGATAACGAGATCCTGACCCATACCGAGTTCCGTGACCGGTCGCTCAACTATTGGATGTTCAACACCGCGGCCGGCGCTGCCCTCATCGCTGGTGCCGCGCTTGGCGTCATCGTCGGCGTGGTGATCGTAGCGCAGACGCTGTATTCAAGCACAAAGGATCACCTTAACGAGTTCGCAACACTGCGGGCCCTCGGCGCGTCGGCAAGCTACATCCACGTCGTGATCCTGATCCAAGCCATTCTGTCGGCTGTGATCGGCTATATTATCGGCTTCACGCTGATACTCTTGCTCATCAACGCAACCAAAAACTCCACTTTGAACATCGTGATGACGCCTAAGCTCGCCCTTGCCCTGTTTCTATTAACAGTTGGAATGTGCATCTTCGCGGCGATTTCGGCGATCTTCAAAGTGACGCGCATCGACCCAGCTGGTGTGTTCAACCGCTGAACCCGATCCGGCACACGGGTTGAGAGGCGTCGCGAGAGCGCCGACCAATCAGATTTGGTTGCGACGCTCTCGCCAGCGCTGAAAACGGCAGGCGGTGCGCGACAGGGTCGGTCGGATCGGCAGAAACCCACGGTAGGCAACCTCCAGGAGCGGCGTAACGCCCGGCACCTTTGCAATGCGGGCCGCCCAGTGCCACGACGGCAGCCGCTGCCAAATGCGGGCAAAAGCCTGCGCCCCCGACAGCAACTGTCCATCGCTTTCACGAATATGAAAACGGGCCATGGCCGCTTTCCGGTCGAGGTCGGAGGCAATGACGACGTTGGCGTCCGAAACGTCGACAAATTCGATCGCGTCAGCCCCGCGCTGTTTTTGATAGTGCCCGATTTCGAGGCGGCAAAGCGGGCATGATCCATCGTAATAGACGGTCAAATTGGATCTTTCGCAGGGCAGCTCAGGTGCTTTGCCGGACATTCGACCCTCCTAACGCGCATCGTGGTTCAGATACGCACGCTTCTGGCTTGGAGGATTGAAAAGGGCGACGCGTCAGGAGCCCGGCAGCCTTATTCGGCATATTCGGCTGGCTCCCTTACAGCGAGTGGCGCCGGCAAGGGAGTGTGAAATTCGAACTCCTGACGCGATACACATATTATCATGTCCGCCGCAGCCGGCGAAGTGCAGCCATTCTGCGAGCCGACCGACGTCCGCTGGCCTTAGAACATATTCAGCGCCAAGCGCGCTTCTTCCGACATGCGGCTCTGATCCCAGGGAGGGTTGAATGTGATCGTCGCCTTGCAACCGCTGACGCCAGCGACGGCTGAGACCGCATTCTCAACCCAGATCGGCATCTCGCCGGCGACCGGGCATCCTGGTGCGGTCAACGTCATCAGGATCGTCACGTCGCGACTGTCGGAGATATCGATGTTGTAGATCAGGCCCAGCTCGAAAATGTCGGCCGGTATTTCCGGGTCGTGAACGGTTTTCAACGCCTTCACAATTTCAGGCGTCAATTCGTCGAGTTCTTCCTGGGACAGCGTCGATCCTTCGACCGGCGTTCCACCAGCGGCGACGCTGAGCGCACGGGTCGGCAACGCAACGGCTTCGACCGGTGCGTCGGCAGCGACGTGTGGCAGTGCCGTTTTAAGATCATCCATTGTCATGGTGCTCCACGCTGCGATCAGGCAAACAAGTCGCGTGCTTTTTGCAGCGCCGCGACCAGCGCATCGACTTCGGTCTTGGTGTTGTACATCGCGAACGACGCGCGGCAGGTGGCCGAAACGCCGAGGCGCGTCATCAGGGGTTGCGCGCAGTGGTGGCCGGCGCGAATGGCGACACCCGACCGATCCACGATCGTCGAAACATCGTGCGGATGCAGACCCTCGACATTGAAAGCGAGGATTGCTCCTTTGCCCGCCGCCTTGCCGTAAACGGTCAGCCATGGGAATTCGGCAAAACGCGCGTGCGCATAGGCAGAGACGTCATGCTCATGCGCGGCAATCGCATCGCGGCCCACCTGCATCATGTAATTGAGAGCGGTTCCAAGACCGACCGTTTCGACGATGGCGGGGGTACCGGCTTCGAATTTGTGCGGCGCATGGGCGTAGGTCACGGCATCGACGGCTACTTTCTCGATCATCTCGCCGCCACCCTGGTAGGGCGGCATGGCATCGAGGTGGCGGCGCTTGGCGTACAGCACGCCGATGCCGGACGGGCCGTAGAGCTTGTGACCCGTTGCAACGTAGAAGTCTGCGTCGAGGTCCTGGACGTCGACGGAGAGATGCACGGCAGCCTGGCTGCCATCGACGAGAACCGGGATGCCCTTGGCATGTGCGAGGCGGACGATCTCTTTAATCGGCGTAATCGTGCCGAGGACATTCGACATATGTGTGATGGCGACCATCTTGGTCTTGGGCGTCAGAAGGCGGTCGAATTCCTCAAGCAGGAACTCGCCCGAGTCGGATACCGGGGCCCACTTCAGTACCGCGCCGCGACGCTCGCGGTGGAAATGCCAGGGAACGATGTTGGAATGGTGCTCCATGATCGACAGGACGATTTCGTCGCCCTCGCCGATCACCATTCCACCGAAGGAGGACGCCACCAGATTGACGGCGTCGGTGGCATTACGAGTGAAAATGATCTCTTCGACACTCGCGGCATTGAAGAAGCGGCGCACGGTTTCGCGGGCATCTTCCATGCGTGCGGTGGCCGTGTTGGACAAGTAATGCAGGCCGCGATGCACGTTGGCATATTCGAACCGGTAGGCATGATCCATCGCATCGATGACCGCGGCCGGCTTTTGTGCGCTGGCGCCGTTGTCGAGATAAACAAGCGGCTTGCCGTGGATCTCGCGAAACAGGATCGGAAAATCCGCGCGCAGACGGGCAACGTCCACGGCCGGTGCCGGGCGGCTTACTGTCTCGCGCTGTACTTCGCGCACTGCATTGGCCATCGTCTGCTCCTTTCGCCCGAGAGGGCGTCTTACATTATGCTGGGTTCAGACTTTCGCGGGCGAGGACTGTCAGCGCTTCACGCAGGCCGTCGTGCGCAACCTTCGCAATTGCCTCGCCGATAAAGCTCTCGATCAGCATGGCGCGCGCCACCGGGGCCGGTATGCCTCGCGATGTACAATAAAAGATGAGATCGGAATCGATTTCGGCTGCTGTCGAACCGTGGCCGCAAACAACGTCGTCGGCATAGATCTCGAGTTCCGGCTTGGAATCGAACTCTGTATCCGGCGACAGCATCAGGGCTTGCGCCATTTGCTTACCATCGGACTTCTGTGCATTGGGCCGGACGATGACCTTGCCCTGGAACACGGCGCGAGCTTGACCATCGAGCACGGTTTTGAAGAGTTCACGGCTCGTACAATGGGGCACCTTATGATCGATCACGAGCGTACTGTCCGCATGGCCAGTGCCGTGAACAATCGAGGCGGCCGCGAAATCAAACGTAGTGTGCTGCCCGTTAAAAAGAACATTCAATCCATTGCGCGCGAGGCCATCGCCGACCGTCATCTGGAAGGGGGTGTACGTTGCGTTTCCACCCAATGATACCTGCGCGTGGCTGAGGTGGAGTGAGCCCTTACGAGTCTCCACGATCTTGATGTGCGCAACCTCAGCGCCATCAGCCACATCGATCTGCGTCACTGCACTCGATTGCCGTGCTGCGGCCGATTGTGGAGCCTGCTCGATCTCGACGATTGTGACCTTGGCACCCTTGCCGACGCGAATGACATGCCGCAACGCCGTCATCGCATTGGCCCGCGTTGACGATGCGATCACGATCGGATCTGCCGGTTCCGCCCCGGCGGCGATGTCGATGACGGCGCCGTCAGTGAAGAGCGCCGTATTCAAAAGCAAATCGGAAAACGCGGCCATTGCGTCATCCGCCAGCACCGCCTCGATCCAGCTCGGGGGGTGGGACAGCATTCCGGCCAGAAATTTGATACCTTCCTTCTCGGAAACACCGCGTCCGTCGACAAACGACACCGCGTATTCAGAAAATGCAGCAAAACGCCCTGTAAGAGCCCCGGCGCCTACCAAATCCGATGCGTCGCCGACCGCGAGCGGCCACACGTCTTTCACGTTCGCCTTGAGGTCTGTGTACTTGAACTCCTCGACGCGCCGGCTTGGAAATCCCTTCGACGCAAACGCGCCGATGGCGGCGCGACGCAACTCCGCCACGGCTGTGCCGCCCGGCAAATCAGCGGCGTTATCCTCGAACGATTTGAGGATCGCCTGCTCTGCTTTTGTCGTGAGCATCTGCACGGTCATGCTGCGATCGCCCTTTTCCGATACCTGATCCGCCAACTGCATCGATCAGGCTGCCTTGCCGGTGTAATCTGCGTAGCCCGATTTCTCGAGTTCGAGAGCCAATTCCTTGCCGCCGGTCTTTTGAATGCGGCCGTCCGTCAGCACGTGAACCTTGTCGGGGACGATATGGTTCAATAGTCGCTGATAGTGCGTGATGACGAGCATGGCGCGGTCCGGCGAGCGCAGTGCGTTGACGCCGTCGGAGACGATCTTCAGCGCATCAATGTCGAGACCGGAATCGGTTTCGTCGAGCACGCACAAAGTGGGCTCGAGCATGGCCATCTGCAGGATTTCGGACCGCTTCTTTTCACCGCCAGAAAATCCGACGTTGACCGGACGCTTCAACATCTGGATATCGATGTTGAGCTTTGCTGCCTTTTCCTTGACGACCTTAAGAAAATCCGGCGTCGACAATTCCGGAAGCTCGCGGCGCTTGCGGACCGCGTTCGTCGCGGTGCGCAGGAAGGTCAATCCCGCTACGCCCGGGATCTCCATCGGATATTGAAAGGCCAGGAAGACGCCCTTGGCGGCTCGCTCATCCGGCTCCATTCCGATGATGCTTTCTCCGTTCCAGAGAATGTCGCCGTCCGTCACCTCGTAACCATCCCGGCCGGCGAGCACGTAGGCGAGCGTGGATTTGCCCGAACCATTTGGCCCCATGATCGCATGCACTTCGCCCTTGGGCACGGTGAGCGTCAGGCCCTTGAGGATGACCTTGTCCTCGTCCTCGAGCTTCACATGCAGGTTCTTGATTTCAAGCATCGTTGCTGTGCCTTCTTGAATTTGTCGTTGATCGTGGTACGGCGCGCTGTCAGCCGACGCTGCCTTCGAGCGAAATACCGATCAGCTTCTGCGTCTCGGCGAGAAATTCCATCGGTAACTGCTGCAGCACGTCGCGCACGAACCCGTTGACGACGAGTGCCACGGCTTCTTCTTCCGACAGACCACGCTGGCGGCAATAAAACAGCATATCGTCCGATATTTTCGAGGTGGTCGCCTCGTGCTCGAAGTGGGCCGATTGGTTCTTGGCTTCGATGTAAGGCACCGTGTGCGCGCCGCACTTGTCGCCGATTAGCAGGCTGTCACATGCTGTAAAGTTGCGCGCGCCCGTTGCCTTGCGATGAGCGGAGACGAGACCACGGTAGGTGTTCTGCGAGAACCCGGCGGCGATGCCTTTGGAGATGATGCGGCTTGAGGTGTTCTTGCCAAGGTGGATCATCTTGGTTCCGCTATCGACCTGCTGATAGCCGTTTGATACCGCGATCGAATAGAATTCACCGCGTGAGTTGTCGCCGCGCAGGATGCAGCTGGGATACTTCCAGGTGATCGCAGAGCCGGTTTCCACCTGCGTCCAGGAGATCTTGGAATTGTGGCCGCGGCAATCGCCACGCTTGGTGACGAAGTTATAGATCCCGCCCTTGCCGTTTTTGTCGCCGGGATACCAGTTCTGGACGGTCGAGTATTTGATCTCGGCATCATCGAGCGCGACCAGTTCCACGACGGCCGCGTGCAGCTGGTTTTCGTCGCGCATCGGCGCCGTGCAGCCTTCCAGATAAGACACGTACGCGCCCTTCTCGGCGATGATCAACGTGCGCTCGAACTGGCCCGTCTCGCGCTCGTTGATGCGAAAGTACGTCGACAGTTCCATCGGGCAGCGAACGCCTTCCGGCACATAAACAAACGAACCGTCCGAAAACACCGCCGAGTTCAACGCCGCATAATAATTGTCGGACTGCGGCACGACGGAGCCGAGGTACTTTTTCACGAGGTCGGGATGATTGCGCAGGGCTTCGGAGATCGAGCAGAAGATGACGCCGGCTTTGGCCAGTTCGTCCTTGAAGGTTGTGACGACCGACACGCTATCGAGCACGGCATCGACCGCAACGCGGGGCTTGTCGCTCTTTACACCGGCAAGGATCGCCTGTTCCTGCAGCGGTACACCGAGCCGTTCGTACATTTTCAGAAGTTCGGGATCGACGTCGGCGAGCGACTTTGGCCCCTCCGACGACTTCGGAGCGGCGTAATAATAAAGATCTTCAAAATCGATTTTCGGATATTCAACCTTGGCCCAGGTCGGTTCGGTCATCGCGCGCCAGCGGCGATACGCATCGAGCCGCCAATCGAGCATCCAAGCCGGCTCGCCCTTCTTTTCCGAAATGAACCGGACGATGTCCTCGTTGAGACCCTTGGGGGCCTTGACCATCTCGATCGCCGTCTCGAACCCGTATTTATACTGGTCGACGTCGATTTCTTTGACTTGTTTGACCGTCTCTTGAACTGCAGGCATTTCGACCTCTTCTCCCGAGCGCCCTCAAGTGGTGCGCCGTTCGTATTCTCATTCGCGATCAGGCGACCATTGCCGGCCGCTCGACCGCGGCGGACCACGCCGCAACAAACTTGTTCACATCGTCGGCCGTTGTGTTGCGGCCAAGGCTGACGCGGATCGCTCCGCGCGCGATTTCGGGAGCCACGCCCATCGCTTCGAGCACGTGGCTCGCGGCGACCTTTCCCGACGAGCAGGCCGCACCCGCGCTGACTGCAATCCCAGCGAGATCGAGCTTGATCACGACCGTTTCGGCGCTCTTGCCCGGCATAGAAACGAGGGTCGTGTTGGGCAATCTCGCAGCATCGCGTCCAATCACAACGCAATCTGGTTCGGCACGCACGAGCGCTTTCTCCAGACCGTCGCGCATCGCGCGGATCTGGCCGGCGCAGTCCAGATCGCGGCGGGCCGCGGCGGCGGCGGCGCCAAACCCGGCAATGGCAACTGTGTTTTCCGTACCGGCGCGGCGGCGTCGTTCTTGACCGCCACCCGTCAGGAGAGGTTCAAGCGGCGTACCGTCGCGCACGACGAGCGCTCCGATGCCCTTCGGCCCGCCGAGCTTGTGAGCCGACAGCGACATGAGCGACAATCCGAGTACCTTGAAATCTACGGGAACGCGGCCGGCAGCCTGGGCCGCGTCGGAATGAACGACAACGCCGAACTGCGCCAGCACGGCGGCCAGTTCCGCCACGGGCTGCAGCACGCCGGTTTCCCCGTTGGCCAGTGCGAGGCTTGCAAACGCAGGTATGTCGCTGGCCGGCCGGGCCTCGGCCCAAGAGTGTGCGCCGTCAATATCCTGCACACCGTCGGATCTGCATGGCAGTTCAGTGCGGGAGGCCTTGGCGCGGCGCGCCGGCGACAGCACGGCGACATGCTCACAATTGCCAAACAGCAGAGCGCTCCAGGCGCGGCCGGTGATCGCAAACGAATTTGCTTCCGTCGCTCCACTGGTGAAAATAACTTCGCCTGGCTTGGCGTTGACGAGGGCCGCCACTTCGTCGCGCGCAGCTTCAACGATGGCGCGAGCCGCGCGGCCTTCGGCATGGACGGAGGATGGATTGCCGAAAACGTCCATTGCCGCGAGCATGGCAGCCTGAGCTTCCGGCCGCAGGGGTTGCGTCGCGTTATGGTCGAGATATGTCCGCACGGCTATCATTCTGCGGCGAGCCTCTCTTGCTGCGGCGCAGGCTTGACGATCACATCGAGGGGAAGACTTGGATCCAGGGGCAGTCTAGGCCCGCCGTCAACGACATCCTGCAACGTCACGGAGGAGAAAAACTGCGCGATGTGTGCGCCCAGCGCCTGCCATAAGCCATGCGTGATGCAGCGTGTGTGGCCGAGACAGCCGGTGTCACCTTCGCCGGTGCAGCGGGTCATGCGTGTTTGTTCTTCGACAGCGGTTAGAATATCGGCAATCGAAATAGCCGCCGCGGGGCGACCGAGACGGTAGCCGCCACTGCGGCCCCGTGCGCTGCGGACGAGTTCAGCGCGGCGTAGCAGCGCGAACAACTGTTCCAAATAGGCCAATGACAGCTTTTGCCGATCGGCGATCACCGCTAGAGCGACCGGTTCATCGGCTCCACGCACGCGCTAGATCAGACATCGCCATCACGGCGTAGCGCCCTCGCGTTGTCAGTTCCATGGCTTCGCCTCCGCACGGCACTTGCATTCGGGGACTGCTCTCGTGTTAAGAGAACCGCCCATCGACGCCTCTTGAAAGCACCGGCCGCCCAGCCCGGGCCATGCCCGCTCTTTCGAAGAGTTCTAAATCTCGTCTATCTATGGAAATTCCGAGCCACTAAGTCAAGTATTGCCCGGCACACGCGACAACACGGCTCCGTGAGGGACGGGCTGACCGCTCGAACGGCAAAGCACGTCCCCGCCAGCCGGCATCCGACCACCGAAAAAAACGAGGCCCAGAAGACCTATGCCCGAATTGATCATGAATGGGCCGGCCGGCCGCATCGAGGCCCGGTATCACCACGATCCAAAGCCCGACAGTCCGATTGCGCTGATCCTGCATCCACATCCGCAGTTCGGCGGCACAATGAATAATCAGGTCGTTTATTCGCTGTACTATACGTTTGCGGAGCGCGGGTTTTCGGTGCTGCGGTTCAACTTCCGCGGCGTCGGGCGAAGTCAGGGTTTTTGGGACGGCGGCCCGGGCGAACTTGCCGACGCGGCGAGCGCTCTAGACTGGCTGCAAATCATCAAGCCGGATGCAAAGTACTGCTGGATTGCCGGTGTCTCTTTCGGGACTTGGATTGCCATGCAGCTTTTGATGCGGCGGCCGGAAATCGACGGTTTCATCTGCGTTGCGCCGCCTTCGAACCTGTATGATTTTTCGTTCCTGGCGCCGTGTCCGTCGTCGGGACTGATGATCAACGGCGACAAGGATCGCGTCGTGCCGACGGCCTCCGTTGCCGAACTGTCGACCAAGCTCAAGACGCAGCGCGGCATCAAGATCGACCACGAGATCGTGCCGGGCGCCAACCATTTCTTCGAAAACAAGACCGAAGAGTTGCAGACCGCGGTCGGCGGCTATCTCGATCGCCGCCTGCGGCAGGCCGAGGAAGAATACGAGACGAAAAAGGCGCGTGAGCGGGAACGCGAAGCGGAACGTCAGCGCGAGCGCGACCGCGAACGCAATGAGCCGCCGCCAGCCGTCACCGATGAAGAATGAATATGAAAAAACCTCGCCACGGCGGGGTTTTTTTTATGACTCTTTGCGTTTAGTCGGAGGTCCGTGCGGCTTAGAGACCACGCCCCCGGTCAGCGGCTGCGAAACGCCGGTGGTACCGGGAAACGTGATCGGCAAGCCCTTGATCGCGCGCACGGCGAGATAGCCCCACGCCTCCGCTTCGACGGCATCGCCATCAAGCCCTACGGCTTCGGCCGGAACGACGGCATTCTGTACGACGCCGGCCAGTCCGCTCATCATGGTCCGGTTGCGCCGCCCACCACCGGCGATAATCCAAAGTTGCGGCTCTTCGGGAAAGTACTCGCGCGACTTGGCGATCGCAGTAACCGTGAAAGCTGCCAGTGTCGCGGCTCCATCTTCGAGCGACATCCATTCGACAACGTCCCAAATGAAGGCGTTGCGGTCGAGCGACTTGGGCGGGGCGGAGGAGAAGAAGGAATGCGACAGGCAGAAGCGCAGCACGGCTTCGTCGACCTTGCCGTCGCCCGACGTGATGCCGTCACGGTCGTAGGCAACGCCGGCACGCTTCATCATCCAGTCGTCGAGCAGCGCATTGCCGGGTCCGGTGTCGAACGCGAGCAACGTTGCGTCGCGGCCAACGTAGGTGACGTTGGCCACACCGCCGATGTTGACGATGACGACGGGCCGTTGCGCCAGTCCTGCAACAAGCGCGCGGTGATAAACCGGCACGAGCGGCGCTCCCTGCCCGCCGGCTTCGATGTCTCGCGCACGCAGATCATGCACGACCGTCAGGCCGGAAAGATCGGCGAGTTGGGCCCCGTCGCCGAGTTGCACCGTCATGCCCTCGTCCGGCCGGTGCAGGACTGTTTGGCCGTGAAAGCCGACGACGTCGATGTCAGCGCGCGACAGGGCGTGGCGCTGCATGAAATCGGCGATAACTTCGGCGTGCCGCTCGGTCAGCATGTGTTCCGTCGCCGCCAAAGATCCTGGCCGATCCCTGCGCGTACGCAACTCGCGGGCTTCGGCCATAGCCCGGCCGATCGCGCCGCGCTGATCGGCGTCGTAGGGAAAAGTCAGAGCTGGGCCCCGGATCAGCCGGTCCTCGCCATCCGTTTCGATGAGTGCGACGGTAATCCCGTCCATTGACGTGCCGCTCATCAGACCTAGTGCGCGCATCGGCTTGCTCCCCACCCCGCCGTCATGCAATTTGCCGGGCGATTTGCGGCAATCCTACCGCACCACCGGCACCGGCCCAACCCGCGGCTTGGCCGACCCGTTCACATTCGACCGAAAAGACCATGACCCACTCACCCAAGAGCCTCTTCCTAGCCACGCTTGCCGAGCGCGGTTTCATCCATCAGACGTCCGACCACGCGGGTCTCGATGCCCTCGCGAGCGGAGGGGAAGGTGATTGCCTACGTCGGCTACGACTGCACGGCGCCGTCGCTGCATATCGGGCATCTTCTGTCGATCATGATCCTGCACTGGCTGCAGGCAGACGGGGGCCGGCAAACCTCTAACCCTGATGGGCGGAGGCACGACGCGCATCGGCGACCCGTCCGGACGCGACGAGACGCGCCAGCTGCGGTCCATTGAGGAGATCGACGCGCAACAAGAATAGCATCAAGCAGGTCTTCGCGAAATTTCTGAAGTTCGGCGACGGCCGGGCTGACGCGCTCATGCTCGACAATGCGGAGTGGCTGGCGCCGCTCAACTACATCGAGTTTCTGCGGGACGTTGGCCGACACTTCTCCGTCAATCGCATGCTGACGATGGATTCAGCCAAATTGCGTCTCGACCGCGAGCAGGAACTCTCGTTTATCGAATTCAATTACATGCTGCTGCAGGCGTACGACTTTGTCGAATTGGCTCGCCGCTACGGCTGCAACACGCAGATGGGCGGATCGGATCAATGGGGCAACATCGTCACGGGGATCGATCTTGGACGGCGCATGGGAGTAAAGCACCAACTCCTGGCTCTCACGTGTCCGCTGCTGACAACGGCGTCGGGCACCAAGATGGGCAAGACCGCGAGCGGCGCGGTCTGGCTGAACGAGGCGCAGTTGGCGGCGTACGACTATTGGCAATTCTGGCGCAACACCGAGGACGCGGACGTGGCGCGATTCCTCAAGCTGTTCACTCTGCTGCCCATGGACGAAATTGCGCGGCTGGCGGCGCTTGGCGGCGCGGAAATCAACGATGCCAAGAAACTGCTTGCGACGGAGGCGACCGCTCTGGTCCACGGTCGCGACAAAGCGGATGCGGCCGCCGAGACGGCCCGCAAGACATTTGAGGAAGGCTCTCTTGCCGCGGACTTGCCAACGGTGACGATTGCGAAATCGGATCTGGCCACGGGATTGGGCGTGCTCAATGCCTTCGTCGTGTCGGGTCTCGTGCGGTCGAACGGGGAAGCACGGCGACAGATCCAGGGCGGCGGGCTGAGGGTCAACGACACGGCCGTGACCGACGAGAAAGCGACGTTGTCCGAACGTGATCTGACGGGTGACCAGCGTGATCAAGCTTTCGCTGGGCAAGAAGAAACACGTGCTGTTGAAAATTGTTTGAGCGCGGCTCAGTTTTTCTTCGACGGGACGACCGTATCAGAAGACCAGCCATCAACGCCTTCGGGCGCCTGGTAGGTGCCGCCGGAACTCGAAGCGCGGACGCGCTTGCTGGCGGGGACTTCGGCTGGTGACGGTGCTCGCGGCTTCAGATCGGTATTCGGGATTTGTCATCTGGAACATCTCGCGGAAGATACCGGGAGCTACGAGCGACAGCGGGTTGACGATGACTTGTGGATTGGACATCGCGCCCTGGACCGCGAACGTGATGCCAAAGATGCCTTCGCCGCGAGGGCCACTCAGGATCTGGCCGAGCAGAGGAATGCCGCCAAGTGCGTTGTTCAATCCCTGCAATGGAACATAAGTGCCGCCAAGGTTGACCTTCTGCGCGCCGAAATCGACTTTGCCACGCATCGTTGCGCCCAATAGGGGGCCCCGCAGATAGCTGTCTTCGATGGCAAATTGTCCATAACCGACATTGAACGGCAGACGCATGCGGTCGAATTCAAAGACCTCGCGCACGACCTTCTGCCGACCGTATGTACTGGCGCCGATCGCTGGGCCGTCCCCGGTCGCACTAGAGACGACCTCCGAAACGATCGGGTCACCCAGCACCTTGAAGTCTTCGATAATGAGAACGCCCGCGCGCTGCGCTGGATCTTTGCCGTCGAGAAAGATGTCGATGCGGCCGCGGCCGCCCTGCATGTTCGGGTAGAAGCCGACGAGACGTAGTGTCTGCCCAGCGTCGGTGGTGTCGGCTATGACGCGGCGCTCGCCGTTGGTCTCCGCCTGCAGAATCGCGATCAAGGCCTTGCCGCCGGGGAGGGATCCGCGCGCATCGAGTGCGGTCAGTTCGTTGCCGCGTTTGGAAAGGCGCATCGAGACGTTGCGCAAGTTGGTCTCGGATTGACCAAGCACATTGTCAATCGTCGCAGTGAGGTCGATACCGCTCCTTTTTGAGTTTGCCTGAGATGGCTGTCCGGAGCCAAACGTGAACAGCGAGCGGAAGAAGTCTCTGCCGTCGAACGTCTTGCCTGTTGCTTTCACGTCCAGGACGTCGCGCGCGTTACGTTTGCCGCTGATTTGGAGCTGGGACACGGTATTAATGGACAGCGCGGGAAAGTCGAATTCCTGTATTTTCTGATCTGCCGAAATACCAATCCAACCTTCGGCGGTGATGTCATCACCAGTAATCTTAAAATTGCGCAGCTCGGTCTTGTTTGTGGTGCCCGAGACAACATCGAATTCTAACTTGGCCGGACGGCCGCGCGGTTTCTTGAAGGCGAGCGGCGATATGGAAAAATCAGCCGGCGATAGATCGGCTGCCACGCGCACTTGCGCGGCATTGGAATCGCTGTTGCCGAACGCGACGGAGACCGGCACATCGCCATCCACAAACTCTGCGACGTCGAGACCGAGTTGGCGACGGTCGGAATTGTCGAGATTGGCGGTGATCGTCAATGGTGACGTGACGGGGGGCGCACCGTCGATCGGGATCTGACGCCGCCAGTCGAGCTTGGCCACCACACCATTGAGAATGAGTTCACCCTTGGCGGTCGACTCCCGTTCCGAAAGGAGGACATCGACGGCACCGCTCTGGAGATTGATGATGCCGATCTTCTCCTTGGCCTTGACGTCGGTAATCTTGGCCTTACCGGTGATGACGACAGTGTCGGGTTCCATTTCCGGCAAGAGGGGCAAACGGATCGTGAAATCGCCATCGAGCTTGCCGAGGATCTTGTCGGTCGGCAGGGCAAGTTTCGAAGTATCGAGCAGTTTCATTTGCTGCATCACACTCACCGCCGGCGCGAGGGCCGACTGTGCTTTGAAGTTCATTTCGGCCTTGGCGATGGGCGCATCCACGTCCGCCACGGTGAATTGACCCTGCTTCAAAGAGATGCCCTGTCCGTCGGCACTGACGAGCACGGCCTCGGGCGTTGTGATCTGCAGAGTGTGATTGCGAACCTCGGCGACCATGACGGCCGCGTTCAACGGAGGTCCGTCTTTGAGAGGCAAAAGAGATACGTTTTCGCCGGCAAGGTCCATTGCGATGGTCTCGGGTACGCCGCTGCGGCCCGCTATGGCACCGGGCTCCGCGTAGGCGCCGGATGCGAAATGTATTTTGCCTTGCTGCAGCCTTCCCCCAGTAACGTGCTCTCCAAACCATTGCCGTGCCCGCGGCGACATCATGCGCGGCCACACTGCCTTCAGGACATCGGCATTGGCCGGTCCAAAGCGTCCGTCGAGGCGGGCACCAGCGCCGGGACCGTCGCCAACCACCACGTCGCCCGCGAGCACGATGTCGCCGCCGCCGGCCTTTGCATAGATGTTGGACAGTTCGATGCGGTTTGATTCCGGAGTGAACCGGCCGCTCATTTGAAACGCATCGAGGGGAACCGGCGCGACCTTGAATTCTTCCGCTGCAAGCGAGCCCGACAAACTGTGGATATCGAACGCCCAATCTGCCGGGGTGGTTGCTGCGGGCTGATGGGCGACGAGGCCGGTCAGCGTGACGGAGCTATCACCCCAACGCACCGTTGACGGCGCCATTGATAAGCGCTCGGTCGCCGCGTCATACTTGAAGTTGAGCAGTCCGGCATCGACGAGCATGGGCGCCGCCATCGCCGGGCCGAAGTCGATCAGTCCGCGGCCGATTTCGACGGCCAGTTCGGCGCCGTTCACTTCGCCGGTTGTGCGGAATTCGATTTCGGCATTGCCGGCAACCGGCAGTTCGAGTGATCGCACCAGCGCCATTGACGGGAAGGCCCTGCCAAGTGAACTGGGCACCAAATCCCGGATGGAGGCCTTGAGCTTCAAAATTCCGGTTTTCTCGGAATCTTCCGTCAGGAGCGAGAGGGTCCAAGGACCGCGATCGCTATCAATCCGGGTGACGGCCGAGATGACGCTGCGGCGGCGCTCATGATCAAGATCGACGTCAAGTTCGGCAATTTTCCAGCGGCTATGCTTGCCTTCGAAATCGACATCGACTGTCGCGTTTCTGAGACCGACCTGGGTCAGCTTGGAGGTAGCGTCCTCTTTGCGGCGAGCACGCGCCGAATACTCCGCAATGACGCGAGCCAGATCGAGCTTGCGCAGGACATTCGGTGACACCTGGTTGGACTGTAGGGGGGCCTTGATGGTCACAGGCGGGGGTTGTTCGGCGGCCGGCGACGGCGGCGCTCCGGGCTTGACGGGCGTCTCGGCAAAACTCAACGACAAGCCATCGCGTTCGGAATAGGTGACGGCGATCTGTGGCTCAATCAGATCGACGCGCTTTGGCAGCACTTCGAAGAATAAGAGCCGCGATAGATCCAGTGAGACCGCAGCGATTGGCGCCGAGGCGACGACGCTGCCGTCCGGTTCGAGGAGGCGCAAATTGACGAGACGAAATTCGTACTCACCGGCTTCGCTCCGGCGCAGCAGCGCATCGTCCACTTTCGCAGTCAGGCCCTGCAGTTCGGCGTTGATGCCGCGCTCGATGGGGCCGGCCATGACTTTAAGCGATACGGGAGCCTGCAACAGGCGCACGTAGACCACTATGACAGCGAGGAGCGTGAGCAGGACGAACGGCGAGATCCAGAGCGCGATGCGACCGGCCATGCGAGCCGCCGGCGGCCACTGGTCGAGTTCCACCCAGCGCGCGGAAGGCGTCGTTCGCGACGGAGCCGGAGGCATGGATGGTCGGGGACGACCGGTACGTGGCGCACCGGTTCGCGAGCTGGGCTCGGTCCGTGTCGGTCTCTCCACCCCTCTGGTTCCCTTTCGCGCCGCTGTGGCCTCAGCAAAAAGCGCTGCCCGGCCGCGCAGTCCTGTGCCCCGCCCAGGCGATATCTGCGTTATCCGAACTGACGCGAGACAGTTGGAAATCAGCACCTTATCAAGTGTCTGGTGAACCGGGACCGGCTAAGTTCCGTTGCCTCGCAAGTGCAAGTGCAAAAGCGACAAAAGAAAGGCACGTTTTCCATGCTCGAAGCAGGTGCAAAAGCTCCCGATTTCCTTCTACCGGCAGACGATGGCTCGACGGTTAAACTGTCGAAGTTGAAGGGGCATCCGGTGGTGCTTTATTTCTACCCGAAAGACGACACGACAGGTTGCACCCGCGAGGCCAAGGACTTTACCGACCTCAGTGCGGACTTCGCCAAGGCCGGAGCGGAAGTGTATGGCATTTCGCCCGACAGCGTGAAGAGCCACGACAAATTCCGCGCCAAGCACGAGCTCTCCGTCCGGCTGCTTTCAGATGAAGACAAAGAGGTTTCGACGGCTTTTGGGGTCTGGTTGGAGAAGTCGATGTACGGGAAAAAATACATGGGCGTTGAGCGGTCGACGTTCCTCATCGATGCCAAAGGTCATATCGCAAAAGTCTGGCGCAAAGTGAGCGTGCCCGGCCATGTGGACGAGGTTCTTGAGGCGGTCAAGGCACTGAAAAGCAAGTGAACCCATGCGCGGCGCCGCAAAGACAGGCGAAACACGCACAAGGTGCAGGCAAACTGCCCTAAGCCGTTTGCACTGCGTCAGTTTCTACATCCGCCGCTCCGTGACCGGCCAATTCAAACATGTTAGTCGATGACTGAAGTGTCATAATGATGCGCCCATTGCGTCCTATGACGCCCAACTCGGGGCCGGATTGAGTTGAGGGAGGTGTTCGATGTTGCCAAATTTCCGCAAGCCGGAAGGGGATGCTAAGTCCAGCTATGTGCCAACCACACAACCTCCGTCGCTGCCATCGGGAGCCCCGCAAACCCGTCCTATCGGATCCGCGCTGCGAAGCAGCGAACGCGGCACTCCCTCGGTCATCGGTCCGGAATTGCAGATCACAGGCAATCTGGTCTCGCGCGGTGAGGTTCAAATCGAGGGCGAGATCAACGGCGATATTCACGGCTCGCACGTGCTTGTCGGCGAAAAGGCAACCGTCACCGGTGGTATCGTTGCCGATGAAGTGGTCGTGCGCGGTCACGTGATGGGTTCGGTGCGGGGCAAGCGGGTTCTGTTGCAGTCCACGAGCCGCGTGGAAGGCGACATTTATCACCTTACGCTCGCCATCGAGCAGGGGGCCTACTTCGAAGGCAAGTCGCGCCGGACGGATGACCCAACCGCCGGGTTGAGTTTTGCCGAACGCGCGCCGCCGCGGTCGGAGCCTGCGCCCGCAACGACGGCGACCGACGCGACCGACGCCGGCCCGGAAACAGCGGCCGAAGCCATCTGATTAGACCAGTTCCATGCTAATCCACGGTCCGCAAGCCGATGCTTTGCGGACCGTTTCTCGTTGATTGAAGTGCACCGAACTCTGATTTCGTGGTTTGTTCCAAGCTTTTTGTTCTGCTTCCGATCCGCTGTGGATAACCACCGGAACATTCCGCTATTATCGTTAGAGATCAATGCGTACCTAGCCCCCGCCGAGTGTGTGGATTGTCCGTGGACTTTTTATGTGTCGTTGTGGGAGGCGGCGTGGTCGGGCTTGCGATCGCGCAAGCCTGTGCGCGGCAAAGCGCTGACATCCTGCTCATCGAGCGACATGCACGCCTGGGACAAGAGTCGACAGCGCGCAACAGTGAAGTCGTCCACGCCGGGCTCTACTACCCACCGCATTCTTTGAAGGCGCGATACTGCGTCGAGGGTCGATTATTGCTGGCGGCCTTCTGCGCGGAGACCGGCGTACCCTATTCTCGCCTCGGCAAGCTCGTCGTTGCATGCACCATGGCGGAGATCCCTGCATTGGAGGCGCTTGCCGGCCGAGCCCTCGCCAACGGCGTTGACGACCTTCGGATGCTGAGCGCGGCTGTGGCTCTGGCGCTCGAACCGGCGCTGAGCTGCCGTGCCGCGCTCCATTCCCCGGCAACGGCCGTCGTTGACGGCACGGGTGTCATGCTGGCTCTGGAAGCAAACTTTATCGATTGCGGGGGCACGGTCGCGACCGGGACGTCTGTCGTCGCGATTGAACGGCATGAATTCGGATTTCGCATTATTACGGTCAGCCAGGGCTGTGAAGCGGCCATCACGTGCGAGCGGCTTATACTCGCCGGTGGACTTTCAGCCACCAAATTGGCGGGGCTGATCACGCCGCCGCTTCGCGCTCCCATTCCCCAGACTTACTTCGCAAAGGGGCATTACTACACCATGCACGGACCGGCGCCTTTTGGGCGCCTCGTCTATCCGATGCCGGCGGCAGGAGGACTTGGCATTCACTATTCGCTGTCAACGGAGGGTGTTGTTAAATTTGGGCCGGACGTGAGCTGGTGCGAGACGCCGGAGCATACGTTCGATGATGAAACGGGCGAGCGTCGGCATTTATTCGCCAGTGCGATACGCCGCTACTGGCCAGCCGTTTCAGAGACAGCCCTGCTTCCGGCCTATGTCGGTATTCGGCCGAAGCTGTCGCGCGAGCCGTCGATCACAGCGGATTTTGCCATCCAGGGACCTGGAATTCATGGCTGTAACGGGCTTGTTGCGCTTTACGGGATCGAGAGCCCGGGGCTGACTGCAAGCTTGGCCATCGGCCGCGCCGTCGCGGCCAGCCTCGACCGAGTCACCGCGTAAGGGAGGCGGTCGCCCAGTCAGGCTTGGAGGTGGCAGCATTGGGCCGCAATGCGATCACAACCGCCGTGCTGACGACGATCACGGCCACGGCCTTGGCGACTTCGATGATCAAAATTTTCATATCGGCTTCTCGTCGACCCGCGCTTCGACCTACCTCGACACTGTTGCAGGTCGATGACGGAGACGCGTCACGTTTACTTAGCCAAGCGACGACCAAGCATGACCAATTCGCGCGCGTTCCAGGTGACGCTGCCAACTTCTTCAAAGCCGGCGCGGGCGTAGAACTGGACATTGCGCAGACCGCGTCCGGTAAAGACATGCACGCCAGGGGCGCCGAGGGCGGATGCGTGTGCGCAAAATGCTTCGAGGAGCTTGCGGCCAGTACCGGCTCCGCGCCAAGCGGGCGCCAGATTGACGTGTAACTGCGCGGGATAGCGCGCGGTGAGGTGCTGCAGGTTTTGAAAGTAGCCGAGATCTTGGAACCGCGGCGCGCGAGCCGGATCTTCGATTGCACCGACGAGATACCCGGCCACCATTTCGGATGCGGCTCCCGGCGATTGCAGCGCAAGCAGCGCGTGCTGCGGATCGTGACTCAAATAGCGACCGAGCCAGCGTTCGCGAAATGCTTCGCGCGCCTCCTGCGTTTGAAACGACTTGGTGCCGCTGGCTTCAAAAAAGATCGCGTCGATCTGTGCCTGCAGAGCCTCGTTCCGAGGGCGATCCAAATAGGCTTCGATGATCGGAGATAACACGGGGCGCAGACCATCCATCGGCGGGGCGTGACACGCGACGACGCTATCGCCTCATTGCGGGCACTTCCAGCCCGAACCGACCGAGCAGATCCCCGCCTCTTCCGGCGATTTCGGATCAGGCAGACCCGCGTCGTCTGTCATCATGCCGGCCTCATCCGCCCTGGCCGCGACATCGGGCTTCCAGCTGTCGTCAGGGGATGCAGGACCGACGAGCGAAGTCGACCAGGCACTGGCTGCGCTGCGGCCGGAATTCGGGCTCCAGGACGCTGCTGGATCGTCCGGCATGTTGCGAACGGACACTGGCTGCGGTGTTGCCGCGGGCAGGCTGTCTGCTTCGACTTTTGTCGGATTAAAAGCCACCTGAGGGGGCGGCTCAGGTGCGAGCCAGGCGAAGACCTGCGGACCGGCAGGTTGCCTGGCGCTCGAACAGGCACCCAAACTAACGGCCAGCGCAACAGCGCAGGCGGGCTTGACAATTGCAACTAGAAACGCACGCGACGGCGCGCGCTGATACGCTGACATGAACGCAAACTCCGGCGATACGCGAACAGAACCGGAGAATGGCAGCGGCGGGTTAATGGCCACCTAACGGTTGTGCCGTCGGCGTTAGCGCGTGGCGGCGGCAAAGAGGCCGCTGCCGGCCAAGCCGTTGAATACGGCCTGGACTGCGATGGCTGCGAGGAGAATGCCGAAGACCCGCATCAATACCCGCTGCGCGGTGACGCCTAGTGCCCGCGACAGTTCGTTGGACAAGAGCAGCAACAACAGCGTCAGCGCCATGACGGCGGCCAATGCCGCGACGACGCCGGTATAGCCTAAGGGATCGGACGCCGCGCTCGCAGCCATCAAGATCACCGCGCCGATGGCACCGGGACCGGCAAGCAGTGGCGTTGCAATCGGAAAGATGGCGATGTCGTCCTTGCCGTGGGCTTCTTCGTCCTCGATCGGCGTCAACTTGAAGACACTCGATGGGCGGGCGAAGATCATGTCGAGTGCGATTATCAAAAGGATAATGCCGCCTGCCGTTTGCAGCGCGGGAATACCGACCCCTAATTGATGAAGTAGCGGACCGCCCGCGAAAAGTGCGCCGAAAAGAATGATCGAGGCAATCAGCACCGCACGCACGCAAACTCGCACGCGCTCCGCCCGTTGCATGTTCGGCGTCAAAGCTGCAAAAATTACCGCCGCCTCGATCGGGCCGACGGTGGCAAAGAACGTCGTAAAACCGGTGAGGAATGACGAGAGCATCACCGCAAGATAGGCCCAACCTGGCTGTTTAGGAAGCCGCAGCCGGACGATCGAGTGGCCAGCCGGCGCGCATGTATTTCACGAACCAGGCGGTGAAGATCTCGGGCGTCTCGTCGAACGCCTGCAGCAATTGCGCAGGCGTCATCCACCAGATCTCGGACACTTCGTGAGGATTGAGCGCCATGTCGCCGTCGAATGTGCCGCGGAAGACATGCACGAATTCGTGCTCGATCAAACCCTGATCAAGTTCCGCGCGATACGTGATGGTGCCGAATTCCTCCAGCGGGCAGACAAAGCCCATTTCTTCACCCAGCCGCCGCTCGGCCGCTGCAGCGACGGTCTCTAGAGGCCGCGGATGGCCGCAGCACGCATTAGTCCACAAGCCGCCCGAGTGGTATTTCGAAATTGCGCGACGCTGCAGGAGGATTTCGCCGGCCGAATTCCAAATGATAACTGAGAACGCGCGGTGCAGCGCGCCATCCCGATGCGCCGCCATTTTACCGGCGGTCCCGGTCTGCCGGTCGTCAATATCGACCAAAACGACCTCTTCCGTCTCCGGCCGCTCATCGAGTTGCATCGGTCTTGTCCCGCATTCGTCAACCACGGCTGACATTGAACCTTGCCTGCGGCACCTGCAAGCCCCCGCGCCCTGTAAAGCTTGCCAGAGGCCCGGCGCTGTCGAAGGGCGACGAAAGCCGCTATAGATCGGCTGGCGCCTCAGCCCTTGTTCCAAGTCCCATGATCGACAAACTCGAGCTTCTGATTGCCCTGTCCCGCGAACGCCATTTCGGGCGGGCGGCGGAGGCGTGCGGGATCAGCCAGCCAACCTTGTCGTCCGCCGTCAAAAGCCTCGAGGATCAACTGGGCGTCCTGATCGTCGAACGCGGATCGCGATTTCGCGGCTTCACGCCGGAAGGCGAGCGCGTGCTCGACTGGGCGCGGCGCATCGTTTCGGATGCGCGCACGATGCGGCAGGAGATCGACGGACTGAAGCGGGGCCTTACCGGCACACTGAAGCTTGGCGTCATCCCAACCGCGCTGCCCTTCGTGCCGGACATGACGCTCCCCTTCATGGCCAAGCACACGGGGCTTCACCTTTCGATTGTGTCGATGTCGACAGGGACGATCGTGTCAGGTCTCGACAATCTGGAAATCGACATCGGCATCACCTACATCGGCACCGATCTCGTGCAGCGTTTCCAGACGCTCCCGCTCTACGCCGAACTTTACGCGCTGCTCGTCGCGCCAGAGCATCCCATGGCGGAGCGTTCCCAAATTTCATGGGCCGAAGCTGGGCGGCTGCCGCTGTGCCTGCTCACCGGAGACATGCAGAACCGCCGCATTATCGACCGACATCTTGCGGATGTGGGCGTCGAAATTCCGCCAATGCTTGAATCCAATTCGATGACGATGCTGCACGTGCACGTGCGCTCCGGCCTTTTCGCGACGATTGCGGCACTCGGCACGGGTGAGCGGTTCGCGGCCCCCATGGAATTGATTGCCATTCCGATCGTGGAGCCCGCGGTTTCGCACGAGATTGGTCTCGTCTTGAAGGCGCGCGAGCCGCATCCTCCGCATGTGTCTGCGTTCCTGACAATGGCGCGCAAGATCGCGCCGCCCGCTATCTGAGAGAGTGCTGCGCGTGATGCCGATGCCGACATTCGACGGTGACGTGAAAATGCGCATCGCACGGATTGCGGCCAGCTATCTGGCGCTGACCGGACGGGCGCTGGTACCTGGAACACACGATGATCTTGTCGCAAAGCTTTGGTCGGCACCGTTCGCCGTCGTGGCGCATGGCACTGAACCCGACCCCATTTTCTTTTTCGGCAACGCGACGGCGCTGTCGCTGTTCGAGATGGATTTTGCGCAATTCACGCGGCTCCCCTCACGCTTGTCGGCCGAGCCGCTGCAGCGCGAGGAACGTGCACGTCTTCTCGACCGCGTGGCGCGCGACGGCATCATCGCGGATTATTCAGGCGTGCGGATTTCGGCATCCGGCCGGCGCTTCCTGATCCGCAACGCCGCGGTATGGAACCTGACCGACGATCGCGGACGCGCGGCAGGTCAGGCCGCGCGCTTCGCGGAATGGGAGGCGGTCGGGTGAGGCGCGTTGATACCTAGCAGCGGTCGTCGAATTTGTTGCAAGCCCAGTATTCGCCCTGACGGCAACGATAGGCCAAATTCTTGCAGCTGTAGTTGTAGTTGACGCCGCCAACGACCACGGCCGTTCCGACGCCAATGGCTACGCCGCGCGCGACCCGGTGACGGCGCCACTTGTTGTTATAATGACCGCCATATCTTTTGTAAGATCTGGCTTCAGCATCGCCGGCGAACGTCACCTGCGAGCCCGCGGCCAAACAAAGCGTCAGCGCGATCAGGGCTAAGCTCGTCAATATCTTCACAGCAGCCTCCCATTTTTTTGCGGCGGCGCCGCCGAGCGACGGCCGCATGGACCATCTCATCGTCAGCATGCCGCAATGGAACAGCGCTTGATATCGTCAAGTGGACGGTGGGGGCGGTGCACTGCCAACCGCGCCGCGTTTTTTTGGAGCAAGGTAAACGCCGCGCAGCGGACGCGATTGACCACGATTTGAATAATTGGTCGGAGCGAGAGGATTTGAACCTCCGACCCCCAGTCCCCCAGACTGGTGCGCTAACCAGGCTGCGCTACGCTCCGATTCGGCCCCTTGTGCCCCGACCTGGGGGCAAGGTCAACGCCGGAATTGCGGCGTCGTCCGGCACCGACAGTACGGCTGCCAGCGCGGCGGCGTCTGTCGGTAGGAACCTCACTGGCGGCGGCAATACCGAACGCGCCATCGCGACGGCTGCAAAGAGCGCCGGGCCCACCGCCACATCATGCACACGGATCGGTTCATTCGATATCGGGGATGGCCTTGAGACCTCGGCGGAGGATTGCTCTCGCGGCCGTCCCCAGATGCCCAATCTAACCAACGTGCGGCCGATGCCGCGCCCGTCAGCTTTGCCCCAGGCTTCCAGTCGCGCCCAGGCCTGCAACACGCGGTCTTCATCTGAACCGGGTAAATCCGCGCCGTCACCGAGAGCGATGGCTGCCGCGATAATCATTCCGCGACGGCGCTCATCGAGGCGCACGGTACGGACTGTTTCGAGATCGACGCCAATGGCTGTCGCATGGCCGATCCCGATCAGCGCGCAGCCGCCAGGGGCTACCGGTCCGACGGTGTGAGAGACGTTGAAATCGCCGGGCAGTCCATCGACGAATGGTTTGCCATGCAGGCCGGCGCGGAAGGGGATGCGCGCGAAATTGCGGCCGAAGGTGCGTGCGAGCAGGCGGCGCAGCGTGATGCGTGCGATACGGCGCGGGCCGTCGAGCGCCTCAAGTTCGGCTGTCGGCGCGAGTGGGTCGTGGGCTTCCAGCGCCGCCAGTGGGGCGGCAAGCTGCGCTAAGTCGGCAAACCACAGTTCGGTGGCAGGGCCGGTCATTGCGGCCACGCGGTAACTGTCGGCGCGGCGCGGCGCACCGCTCTCAGGCCCGGTTGGCGCGGGCGGGCTGCACGACGGATGCCGTGTCGGCTTCGCCGAGGAGCAGCCGCCGGCAGGCTTCCAACTCGACGATGGTGCTCTGGACCAGCGTATGGAGGTTGACCGGAGGCTCGGGTGAGCGCACCGGCTTTACGTTCGGCACTTTTGAGGTTGCAGTTGCGGCCGCCTTGCCGACCGCTGGGATGGCGGCTGCATCGTCTCTGGCGCGCAGGCGGCCCTTCGTCTTGTCGGAGGCGGGGATGTGAGCGAATGCCTTCACCTGGTCGACGCCCTGCTCGCGCAGAATTTTCTGCACGCCCTTGATGGTGTAGCCCTCCGCGTGCAGGAGACGCCGAATGCCTTTGAGCAGTTCGAGATCTTCGGGACGGTAATAACGGCGGCCACCGCCGCGCTTCATGGGCCGGATCTGCGGGAATTTGGCTTCCCAGAACCGCAGCACATGCTTTGGAACATCGAGATCGGCAGCAACTTCGCTGATGGTGCGGAAGGCTTCGGCTGCTTTGGCCATAGAGAAGGTCCTTCGATCTAACTGACGCTCGCGACGGCTGGCGTTCAGCCGGGGGACAAGCGCGCATAGTACCGCGCGCACTGATCTGCGTCCCGCTTGATTGATGTGAACTCTGTCAGGTATGTGGACAAAAGCTGTTTGTGAATGGCGAGAGCGGTCTCGCATGGCGGAACCGCCACACAACAGGCTTGGCGAAAATCGTTGTTCAGAAGCTTGAGCCGCACTTGTGCGACTGGGATCAGCGCGCTGCTATTCGGCGGCCTTGCGGCGCATGCGGCCGGAGTTGATGCGATCCTTCATGATGTTACTCGGCCGGAACACCAAAACCTTGCGCGGCGTAATGGGAACTTCCTTCCCGGTCTTGGGATTGCGGCCGACCCGCTGACCCTTTTGACGGATGCCGAACGATCCAAAGGATGACAGTTTTACGCTGTCGCCGCGCGCCAAGCTGAGTGAAATTTCACTCAAGACGAGTTCGACGAGATCTTGCGAACTCGTTGCGCGGCAGGCCGACTTTCTTGACGACCGCCTCCGCCAAATCTGCTCGCGTCAACGTTTTCCCAGCCATGTGATCCGCGCCTCCCCGCAAATTTTGCACCCTTCTTTCGCGTGGTGCAGGGCAATGCTAGCGGGAGCAGCGTCACCGGTCAACGAGGAGCGAAGCGCAACATCCTGAAACTAAACACTTATCCGAAACGTGCTTACCGCAGTGCAACAAAACCGGCAGCCTGCGGTTGCAAAATCACCAGCGGACCAGCACTGCGCCCCATGTAAAGCCACCGCCCATGGCCTCCATCAGCACGAGTTTGCCCTCCTTGACGCGGTGTTCGTCGACGGCGGCGGCAAGGGCCAGGGGGATGGACGCGGCCGATGTGTTTCCGTGGCGGGAGAGCGTCATCATGATCTTGGCCGGGTCGACGCCGAGTTTCTTGGCAATGCCGTCGAGAATGCGGGCATTGGCTTGATGCGGCACGAAGAGATCGATTTCATCGGCGGCATAGCCGGTGGCGACAAGGGTTTCCTCGATCACGCCGGAAATTTTCTGCACGGCGTGGCGGAAGACCTCGCGGCCGTTCATCCGCAGGTGGCCCACCGTTTTCGTGGAACCGGGGCCACCGTCGACGTAGAGCAGATCTTCATAGCGGCCGTCGGAGCGGATCAGCGTGGATAGAATACCGCGATCCTCGCGTGATCCATGCTGCGGTTGGGCTTCGAGGACCACCGCGCCGGCGCCGTCGCCGAACAGAACACACGTGGAGCGGTCGCTCCAGTCCAGAATGCGCGAGAAGGTTTCGGCGCCTATCACCAGGGCGCGATTGAATTGGCCCGTCTTCAGGAAATTGTCGGCCACTGTCATCGCATAGACGAAGCCGGAACAGACGGCCTGGATATCGAATGCAGCGCCCTTGGTGATCCCAAGCCCATGCTGAATGCGGACGGCAGTCGCCGGAAAGGTCTTGTCGGGCGTCGCCGTGGCGCAAATGACCAGATCGATCTCGACCGGATCGATGCCGGCACGCACGAGGGCTTGCCGTGCGGCCGCAATGCCGAGGTCAGACGTCAGTTCGTCGTCGCCGGCAATGTGACGCGAGCGGATGCCCGACCGCTCAACAATCCATTCGTCGGTCGTATCCACGATCTTGGCCAGATCATCGTTGGTCACGACGCGCTTTGGAAGATGCGCGCCCACGCCGCGAATGACCGATCGGATGACTGCCACGCTGATGCCTCTTCACAAGGTTCTGTCCCGCCGCAGCATAGGCAGCACGCGAGGGAATTATCGATTTTCCGTCGGAATCACATGCCCGACGCGGCTTTGTCCAGGGTGTGGTGGAAGCCGTCCAGATCGCTCCCGAGCCGTACCAAAAGCCCGCTCTGGGCCATCTCGTAGCCGAGATCGACCGCGCTCGCAAAGCCCAGCGCGTCGGTGCCGCCGTGGCTCTTCACCGCGATGCCATTGAGGCCGAGGAAAGTGCCGCCATTGACGCGGCGCGGGTCCATCTTGTGTTTCAATACCTTGAAGCCGCCGCGGGCCAGCAGCGCACCGGTTTTAGCGACCCACGAACTGGTCATGGCGTCCTTCAGATATTGCCCGATCTGGCGTGCGGTTCCTTCCGCCGTCTTCAGCGCTATGTTGCCGGCAAAACCTTCCACGACGACGACATCGACCTTGCCCTGGCCAATTTCGTCGCCTTCGATGTAGCCGCGATAATCGAAGGGGAGGTCGGTCCCTTTCAAGATGGCATGCGCTTCCTTGACTTCATCGCCGCCCTTGATCTCCTCTACGCCAACATTGAGAAGGCCAACGGTCGGCCGTTCGACGTGGAATAGTGCACGGGCCATCGCTGCGCCCATGAGTGCGAATTCGGACAGCTGCTGTCCCGTCGCGCCAATATTGGCGCCGACGTCGAGCACGATGCATTCCGACTTGATCGTCGGCCAAAGCGCGGCGATGGCAGGCCGCTCGATGCCGGCCATCGGCCGCAGCACCAAGCGGGCCATGGCCATCATTGCGCCCGTATTGCCGGCCGAAACCGCGGCGTGGGCCTCGCCCGTTTTCACAGCTTCGAGCGCCAGCCACATACTCGATCCCTTGCCGCGGCGCAGTGCCTGACTCGGCTTGTCGTCCATGTTGACGGCGAGGGACGTGTGCACAACCCGCGACTTCGACTTCAAAGCGAGATTGCGGTCGAGAACCGGCGCGATCCGGGCTTCGTCGCCGAAGAAGATAAATGAGAGTTGGGGATGCCGAACGAGGGAGAGCGCGGCTCCCGGAATGATGACATCGGGACCATGGTCACCGCCCATGGCGTCGAGCGCCAACGTTCGAGGTTCCACCATGGGTTGAGGTCGCTTTTCTGATGCAGGGCCCATTCTGCCGCTGCGCGCGAGCCCGAATGGCCCCGGCTAGCCCCTCGCAGCGGCGGAACTTTCGCGCAAAATAGCCCGCGCACGTCATCTGACAACCGTTAATTCGGTCGCGGTCACCTCGTTTGCTCTTTTATCACGCTCAACCAGGATCTTTCAGTTTCTTGAGCGCGGCGAACGGATGCGATGCGGCTGCAGCGGCGGCGGCTCTCGCATCGGTCCAGGCGAGTTCGGCGCCTTGGGCACGCGGGTATGGATTGAGCCCCGCCGACAACGTCTCATAAATCAACCGACCGACTTCAATGCGGTCGTTGACGATCGGCTCGACTTCCGGCGCGGTCAGGATTTGAACGTCGCCATCCGCTGCTTTGTCCTCGACATCACGCCGGAACTCGACGCTGAAACTTTCAGCAACCCGGTCGGCAACCGGCTCCAAGGAGATCACACACGGTTGTGTGACGGCCGCGTCGAGGCCGCCCTCAAGCCGAAAACCGCCGCCAACGATCGCGGTGATATGATAAGTGGCTTCAAGTGCTTCGCATGACAGCAGTCCAAGCGCTGCCGACAGTGCGGCGCGTTCGGGTTCGGTCGCCGATCGTGAGTGCTTCAAACCGCGCTCGGGAATTTCGGTCGTCGCATGTGACCAATCGAGCGGGTTTCGGGCAGCAGATTCAGTCATGGCAAGCCTCGCATTGAACGGTCAAGGGATAGCAGGTCATGCCGATCCATTAGCTCGGGAGTTGTCCCGACAGCACATGATCAACCGGCGTTGCCGCGAGACTATGGGCCTGGCGCCTAACATCGGCCGCAAGCCCCTCTGCGTCCAGTCCCGCCTCGGCTGCTGGCATAAGACGCGCCAGAACTGCGGCAAGTTCCGATGGGTCTTGTGACGCCAGCGCCTCGCGATAAGCCTGCGCCCGGTCATAAAAGGCGCCGGCGGCCTTTTTGACTTTCTTGGGTACGGTCAGGTCGCCGACTCCCATTTCACGCATGTTGTCGTCCATGTCGGTGACGAAGGCCTCGATCAGAGCCTGCGAGGGGGCGGCGAGCTTCGGATCGGCGCGCAACCGTTCCAGGACGAGAAAGAGATGCAAAACAAGTGCTTCGTAGCGGCCTTCCGGACTATCGGCGATGCCAATCGCCTCGTAAAGACCGGGCCGGCGCGCGAAGGTCACGACCGCGCCATAAAGCTCGGATGCTTTACGGCGGCTGTCGGAACGGGTGAAAAGCCAAGTCAGCATGGGGGTTGTTCCATTAGCTCGCTTTGAGGTTGATCGCCGGCAGCTGTGCCAGTGCTGATCAGCTCTGGATAAGTCCTATCGTCGCCGGAGCGTACCGGTAAATAGCCGTGCAAACCTTTGTTGTGCCGCGTTGCCAGTCCAGACCCCGCCAGATATGCGCAACCATGGACAACCGCTCCGCATGATTCCAAGGATCGCACCCAGGATTTCCGTGACCCGCAAAAAGCTCTCATCGCAGTCGCACCGGCTCCACAGGCTGATTGCTGGCGCTGTTCTGGGCAGCATACTGGTCCTGACGGGCGGCTGCGCCGAACAGATCACCAAGCATGGGCAGTTGTTTCGCGACAGCGATCTGCAACAGGTGCAGCCCGGCATGGCCCAGGAGCAGGTCAAGCTGGCGCTCGGCACGCCTACCTCGACCACGACGACCGGCTCGGGACAGGTTTATTATTATATCTCAAGCACCATGTCGCAGACCGCTTTCTTTGCACCCGACGAGGTCGATCGCAAAGTCATCGCGGTCTATTTCAACGAGACCGGCACCGTGCAGCGCGTCGCGAACTACGGCCTCAAGGACGGCAAGGTCTTCGACTTCATTTCAAGCACCACTCCAGCGCCCGGTGGTAGCGAAGACGGCATCCTGAAGCAACTCTTCCGCAACCTCGGCCAGAAGCAAATCTTCGGCGAATGACACCTCACGGCAGCAGAGCGTTCATGCGCGCAATGAGAAAGCCGCGTTCAGCCGGCCTGTCCGTCAATCCGATGGCGCGCGTGTAGGCTGCACGTGCATCACACTTGCGTCCCGGCAGGCGTGACAGCAGATCGGCTCGGACCGCCCAATAGGGTTGGTACGTGTCAAGGCGGGGGTCGCGCAGGCTGTCGAGCATGGCGAGACCTTCGTGCGGTCCGGCGCCGAGGCCAAGCGCGGCCGCGTGCGCCACGTGACCACCCAGCGTCGGGTGCAGGCGCTGCAGCGCTGCCTGAAGTCTGGCTGCCGCCGACCAATCAACCGTCAATCCAGCGATGCGCCCTGCATACACCGACTGGATTGCGGCCTCGATCTGGAATCGCCCGGGCCGGCCAGTTTCGGACGCTGCCTGCAAGAGCATTTCGGCTTCGGCAATAGACGCGGCATCCCATCGCCCGACATTCTGTTCGCTTAACGGTACGAAAAGGCCGCTTTCGTCGACGCGCGCTCGATGCCGGGCATGGGAATAGAGCATCAGCGCCAGAAGCCCCTTCGGCTCCGGTTCCTCCGGCATCAATGCGACCAGAACGCGTGCCAGCCAAATTGCTTCCGGCGCGAGGCAGCCGATGTGTTCGCCGGTCACGCCGGGCAGATGCCAGGCGATGCCGAATGCTGCGAAAATCGCATCCATGACCGGCGGCAATCGCTCGGGCAGCCCGTCGGCGTCAGGGATCGAAAATGGTACGCCGGCGACGCGGATCTTGGTTTTCGCGCGGACAAGACGCTGCGCCATTGTCGAGGGCGAAACGAGGTAGGCACTGGCAATGCGGGCCGCATCAATGCCGAGAACAGTCTGCAACATCAGTGCGGAATGATGGTTGGCGTCTATGGCCGGGTGTGCGACGGCAAACATGAGCTTGAGCCGGTCATCGCTCACGGGTCCGTCCGTTTCATCCGTTTGCATTTGAGTAACGGCCGCACTCAAAATGGCTATCTCGACTTCGACAGCACGCGCGACTTTGGATTGGCGCCATCCATCGACGTGCTTGCGCTTGGCCACGGCCAGAAGCCACGCTTCGGGCACGCGCGGTATGCCGTCGCGCGGCCACGTTCGAAGTGCCAGTTCGAACGCGGCGGCTACGTGATCTTCAGCAGCCGCGATATCGCCAGTCCGCGCGGCGAGACGGGCCACGATGCGGCCGTAGCCGTGCCGGGCCGCATTCTCGACCGCGCGGGCAGTGATACTCATCCCGCTGGGGCCATGTCACGGACTAGAATTGGGCGTACTTCCACGAGGCCGCCTTCAACGGGCGCGCGCGCCGCCCACTCCATCGCCACATCAAGACTGTCAACATCGATCAGGAAGAAGCCTGCAAGCTGTTCCTTCGACGAACCATAGGGCCCATCCTCGATCAGCCGCTTGCCGCCGTGAGTGCGAACTGTGGTCGCTGTGCCCGGCGGCTCCAGAGGAGCACCGCCGGTGACGCTGATCGACGTATTGATGGCTTCACTGTAGGCCATCCAAGCTGACCAATAGGCCGGCGCCTGTTTCGGGTCTGTCCGCTTGGCAAAGTCACCTTCCGTTTCGTAAATCAGCAGTGCGTATCGCATCGGTTCATCCTCGCGTTCGATCCGAAACCCTAAGCGGTTTCCGCCCCCATGACGAAAGGCGAGCGCGTATTTCGACAATCAACTTAAGTTTTTTGCGGTCGGGTACGTGAAAATGCGCAAAGCCCGGTCACATTGCCAGACGGAACGGCAACGACGCAACCGGACCCGGACGAAATGCGTTGCGCCACGTTTCATCTTGCCGGTCCGATTTTTGCACTCATAGTGATGGTGGAGCGACCGCGTGTCCGCGCGCGCTCTCCGTCCGACACCGCAGCCATTGCCCCGACAGACGGAGGAATTCCCCCCGCGATGCCGCACGATACTCCATTAATCGCCACCATCGTCGTGGGCCTCTCGCTGGCCTTCGCCTTCGGCACGCTCGCGCAACGCATTCGCGTGTCGCCCATCGTCGGCTATCTGCTCGCCGGTGTAGCCGTAGGGCCGTTCACTCCGGGGTTTGTCGCCGACCAGAATCTCGCCACGGAACTGGCGGAGATCGGCATCATCCTACTCATGTTCGGCGTCGGACTGCATTTCTCACTGTCCGATCTTCTTTCGGTGCGGGCGATCGCCATTCCCGGAGCGCTCGTGCAGATTCTGTGCGCTACCCTTCTCGGCGTGGCGCTCGCTTATGGGTTCGGTTGGCCGCTCGGCGAAGGGATTGTGTTCGGCCTGGCACTTTCCGTCGCCAGTACTGTCGTGCTTTTACGCGCGCTGCAGGAACGCCATCTGGTGACGAGCGAACAGGGACGGATCGCGGTCGGATGGCTGATCGTCGAGGATCTCGTCATGGTCCTCGCACTCGTCGCGTTACCGGCCCTCGCGCCCCTGCTTCAACCGGAAGGGACGAATGCCGGGATCAGCAGCGGCAGCATCGTGGCGACGCTCGGTGTCACACTCGTCAAAGTGATCGCATTCTTCGCCGTGATGATGCTCGTCGGACGGCGCGTTATTCCGTGGATCCTGCATTACATCGCACATACCGGATCACGCGAATTGTTTCGGCTTGGCGTGCTGACGATTGCACTGGGTGTTGCGTTCGGCGCGGCCAAACTGTTTGGCGTGTCGTTCGCGCTCGGTGCATTTTTTGCTGGCATGATCCTCAGCGAGAGCCCACTCAGCCAGCAGGCGGCGAACGAGAGCCTGCCGCTGCGCGATGCCTTTGCGGTTCTCTTCTTTGTTTCCGTCGGGATGTTGTTTGATCCATGGAGCTTGGTTGATAGCCCTGGAGCCATCTTTGCGACGGTCGTCATTATTATCCTTGGCAAGTCACTCGCGGCGCTTGCGATCGTCATGGGGTTTGGCTACCCGCTGCGCACCGGGCTTCTGATTGCCGCCAGTCTGGCGCAAATCGGCGAATTTTCATTCATCCTGGCGGGGCTCGGCGTCACTTTGAACGTGCTCTCCGAGGAAGGCCGCGAGCTGATCCTGGCCGGCGCGATTGTCTCGATCATGCTCAATCCGATCCTGTTCTACCTCCTCGACCGGTATGGACCGTCACAGAAATCGGATGTGTCGTCCGGGGTCGAGACACTGGATAGCAAAGACGTCACGCCGCGCTACATCACCAAAATGCAGAACCACACGGTTCTTGTCGGATACGGACGCGTGGGGAAGCTGGTGGGGAATGTGCTGATCGAGAAATCGGAACCGCTGGTCATCATCGACGATCGCGACGAGGCTGTCGAAAAGCTGCGCCAGCGCGGTATCGATGCCGTTGCGGCCAACGCGGTGGTGGGGCTTGAGTCGGCTAATATCAGGGCCGCGCGGACGTTGATCATCGCCATTCCAGATTGCTTTGAGGCGGGCCAGATCGTTGAGCAGGCGCGCAAAGCCAACCCGGCACTGGTCATTATCGCCGGAGCACTATCTGACGCGGAAGAAAGCTACCTCAAGAATTACGGCGCAACATCCGTCGTTCAAGGTTCGCGCGAAACCGCCGAAGCGATCCTTGCCGCGTTGTCAGCTGGCAATGAAAAAAGCCCCGGGATCACTCCCGAGGCTTGATTTGTTTTTGCCGTGAGCAACGATCAATAGTGCGCAAGCACGGCAAGCATCAGGAGCGCCACGATGTTGGTGATCTTGATGGCCGGGTTCACGGCCGGACCGGCCGTGTCCTTGTAGGGATCGCCAACGGTGTCGCCCGTGACGGACGCCTTGTGCGCATCGGAGCCCTTCAGATGCTTGACGCCGTCCTTGTCGACGAAGCCGTCCTCGAAGCTCTTTTTGGCGTTGTCCCAGGCGCCTCCGCCCGAGGTCATCGAAATGGCGACGAAGAGACCGGTCACGATCACCCCGAGCAGCATGGCTCCGACCGCCGAGAAGGCCGCACCCTTGCCGCCGATGGCGTTGATGACGAAGAACAGGACGATAGGTGACAAGACGGGCAGCAGCGAGGGAATGATCATTTCCTTGATTGCAGCCTTGGTCAGAATGTCGACCGCCGTGGCGTAATCAGGCTTCTCGGTGCCCTTCATGATGCCGGGCTTGGCCTTGAACTGACGGCGAACCTCTTCGACGATCGAGCCTGCCGCGCGGCCAACGGCCGTCATGGCAATGCCGCCGAACAGGTATGGGATCAAGCCGCCGAGGAGAAGGCCGACGACGACGTAGGGGTTATCGAGGCCGAAGTTGATCTCGACGCCCTTGAAGAATTGGTACGACGTCGAGCCGGCTTTGTTGGCTTCCGAGATGAAAAACTGCAAGTCGTAGTTATAGGCGGCGAACAGCACCAGGGCGCCAAGACCAGCGGAGCCGATCGCGTAACCCTTGGTGACCGCCTTGGTTGTGTTTCCGACCGCGTCGAGCGCGTCGGTCGAGCGGCGGACTTCCTTGGGCATGCCGGCCATCTCGGCAATGCCGCCGGCGTTATCCGTCACCGGGCCGAAGGCGTCCAGCGCCACGATCACGCCGGCAAGTCCCAGCATGGTCGTGGTGGCGATGGCGGTGCCAAAGAGGCCAGCAAGGTTGAAAGTGATCAGGATGCCGGCGACGATAACGATCGTCGGCAGCGCGCAAGCTTCGAGCGAGACGGCGAGGCCCTGGATGACGTTCGTGCCATGACCCGTTACCGAGGCTTGGCTGATCGAACGCACGGGGCGATATCCGATGCCCGTGTAGTATTCCGTGATCCAGACGATGAGGCCTGTCACGCCAAGGCCGACGAGACCGCAGAGCATGAGGTTCATGCCGGTGATGTCGAGGCCCTTGGCGATGCCGACGGAGCCGTAGCCACCGAGCACATGCTGGGTGGCAAGCCACAGGCCGCCGACCGAGAGCAACGCGGAGGCGATGAGGCCCTTATAAAGGGCACCCATGATCGAGCCATTCGGTCCAAGCTTGACGAAGTAGGTTCCGATGATCGAGGTGACGATACAGGCAGCACAAATGGCGAGCGGGTAGACCATCAGCGCGAGCAGGTTCGGCTGGCCAGCAAACAGGATCGCGGCCAGCACCATGGTGGCGACGACGGTCACGGCATAGGTTTCGAACAGGTCGGCGGCCATGCCGGCGCAGTCGCCGACATTGTCACCGACATTGTCGGCAATCGTTGCTGGGTTGCGCGGATCATCTTCGGGGATACCGGCTTCCACCTTGCCTACGAGGTCACCGCCGACGTCGGCGCCCTTGGTAAAGATGCCGCCGCCGAGACGGGCGAAGATCGAAATCAGCGAGGCGCCGAAGCCCAGCGCCACGAGCGCGTCGATCACGTTGCGGCTGCCCGGTTCGTAACCGAGATAACTGGTGAGGATGAAGAAGTAGACGGCGACGCCGAGCAACGCGAGGCCGGCTACCAGCATTCCTGTCACGGCACCGGCCTTGAAGGCGATGTCGAGTCCGGCAGCAAGCGACTGAGTAGCGGCTTGGGCCGTGCGGACGTTGGCACGCACGGACACGTTCATGCCAATGTAGCCAGCGAGCCCGGAGAGCACCGCACCGATGAGAAAGCCAACTGCGACGGCAGGACCAAGAAGCGCCCAGGCGAGGATGAAGATCGCCACGCCGACGATGCCGATCGTGCGGTACTGCCGGTCGAGGTAGGCCTGCGCGCCTTCACGGATGGCGCTCGCGATTTCCTGCATGCGCGCATTGCCGGGATCGGCCGCCATCACAGTGCGGATGGTCACGGCGGCGTAGACGCACGCCAAGAGCCCGCAGGCGATGATCGCCCAGAGAATTTCCGTCATTCCAAAGTCCTCCCCGTCGGCCGGAAGCCGATCGATTTTGTGTGGTTTCACGGGCGCGGCCAGCGCAACGCATCCGGCCACAGCCCGCTTTGAGGCTTATCCGCCCCGTGAGTCGCGGCCGGACCATGCCAAAAGAGACGCGCCGGCGCAACACGGGTGGCCGTGGCATTGCGCCGACTTAAGTCGTAATTTCCGCTGGATTTTTGCGGTTTGGCGGGTCACAGCGGATGGAATGGAGCAGACGGCTAGTATAGGAGAGGGCTCGCACGGGTGGGGAGCGTCGCCCGGGCACGAGCCACCAAGGAGCAGACGGTGAGCATTCTCGAATACTTGACGGCGGGCCATGGCGGACAAGTGGTCGGCAATCTGGCACAGAGTTTCGGCCTCGACAGGCGACAGGCAGCGGCTGTCCTGGGAGCCGTGGTGCCGGAATTGGCGCGCAACATGGAACGGCAGTCGTTCAATCGGGGTGGCATCGCCGATCTCGTCGCCGCCCTCGGTCGTGCGGATTATTCAAAAGTTCTGGCGTCCGACGCGCCGTTGACGTCGCCTGGCGTTACGGCGGTCGGGATCGAGGCATTGGATACCGTTCTGTGGTCAAAGGACCGGAGCCGGTCGGTGGCACACCGGGCGGCGCGCGAATCGGGTGTGGATGAAGCCTTAATCCGGCAAATGCTGCCGGCGATTGCCGCCAGTGTGATGGGCGGGATCGCCAACAAGGCCGAACCTGCATTGAACATGGTCGGGAGCGAGGTCGGTGCACCTGTCGCCAAGGCGGCGGGTCTCGACGTCGGCGACCAGCGTCCGCTGCCAGTTCCAGGTGAAATTCCGGGTCTTGGCCGCTCCAACAACCCTTATGGCGATCTGTCCGACATTATCCGTCGCGGGGGCACAAAATTGCCCGGCGACGTTTCGAGGCGGGCGCCGCAAGCGCCGACAGGTGGCGGGATCGAGCTTCCGCAGGGCGGCGGCAGCCTCGACAAGATCATCCGCGATATCCTGGGCGGGGTTGTCGGATTTCAGAGCAACAGCGTCATCGGCTGGATCATCAGGTATTTCCTGGTCCGCTGGGGCTGGAATTTTATTCAAGGAATTCTGCGCCGCCTGCTGGGTGGGCGCTGAAAAGGCAGCTCATTTGACATGAAAAGAGCCGGAGCGTGGGCAGCGCTCCGGCTCAATTCTGTGTTGTGTATGCCTTTCCGGCAATTTTCGATGTGTGCGTGTGATCGTTTGATTCAGAGAGAGAGAGAGAGAGAGAGAGAGAGAGAGAGAGAGAGAGAGAGAGAGAGAGAGATGCAGAGAGAGAATAAGCCTTACGCGAAGAAGAAAGCGAAACCGTTACCGGCAGGGGCGGCCCTCGATCGAGCAACTTACCCCGCCACCACCCGAATTTGAGCACGAGACGTTCCGACTCGCCGCGCGCTGGAAGCGTGACCAGTCCGAACCATACTCAAGTGCGGTGAAGCTTTGCCACGAGCCGACAGCGTCGTTCATAGCCGCCTTTTTGGTCGACCCAACGCCGCTGCCATAATGCCAATGATCGATCTGACACAGCTTGCCGCTTTCGCGACGAACATCATGGATGGTTTGAGCAAGCCCGTTGTCATCCGCAGAGGCCGGCAAGCCGGCCAGCGCAACCAACCCACAGGCTCCGATAATAAAAGCTATATTTTTCAGCATGTTCCTGCTGCCTGCTCAAAAACGGTGGACAAGTTATCTTAAGTTCCAACCGTGACAAATTCATCGCCGCCATTCGAGGGGCAGGATCAAACAAATAGAAAATCCAACTGCGCGCGGCAAACGAGCAACACGGGTTGCAGCGACTTAGTTGCCTTAGCAAGGCATGACGGTTGCAACTTATTTGACGGCGATCACGCCGATTTCCACCAGCATGCGTGGGTCGACGAGTTTGGCTTCGACCGTGGCGCGGGCCGGCGCGTCCGCGCCACCCATCCATGCCGACCAGGCTTCGTTGACGGCTTCGCGATGGCGCACGTCGGCAAGCCATAAGTTGGCAAAAACAACTTTCGACTTCGACGTGCCGGCGAGCGCCAACAATCGGTCAATTTCGGCTAGCACTTCGGTGGCCTGCGCCTTGGCGTCCGCGTCGAGTTTCGCGGGCACGACGCCGGCGGTGAAGACGAAACCATTGGCCTCGACGGCCTTGGCGTAGACAGCGTTGGCCTCGTGACGGACGATCTGCATGGTCGTGACGCTCCTCGCGGTTGTTCCCACGCGCGGTCTCTTAGCAGGCGACTTGCACCAGAACCAGCCGATGCGACGCCAGTGTCACAGCAACGGCTCGTCCGCAATACGGCTCCCATCCGCTTCAAGGCCCTTCAACGCAACCTTGCCGTCGCTGCCCACCGCAAGAACGGCGACGATGCGCTTCTCGCGCACCTGGCTTTCAATCGCTCGGCCGGTTCCTTCGGGGATGTAGAAGCGCTCGATGCCGTAGCGGAGACGGCCGATCATTGCGCTCGTTTGATCGGGGCCACGTCGAACGCTGTCGACGACAGCTTTTAGAACCACGGTTGCTTCGTCTGTCGGCGTGGGTGGCGACGCGGAAATGCTACTCAAAGTCCAATCCGCCGGGCCACTGCTTTTCAGAAGCGCATAGACCGTATCGCCCTCGCGGGTGCCGTCGGGCAGCGCGACGTCTGAGCCGGTGCTGAATGCGTAGCCCAGCACGACGTAGTCACCACGAAAAACATCCCGCGGATCGACTGGAACAACGGTGGCGCGGATTTCACGCCCGGACGAAAGCAAGGATATGCGATCCCACAACATCCAACCGACGGCAACAGTTTGCAGCGCAGCCGCGGCGACAAGTGCGGATCGTAGCGAGAGGAGGCGGGTAGGCATCATGACAGCAACTCCTGCGCATCGCGGTGCTGATGCAGGCGATAGGCAAAGTAGGCCAATCCGGCAACGACGAAGCCGGCGGTGAGGAAGAAAACGGACGATCCAAGGAGCGAGCCGACGGTCTTTCCGTAGATGCCCAGAATCTCGATTGAAAAGCCGATGTAGCCGAGCCAGAGCGCGAGCCGGTCATCGGCAGCCAATCCCCACCAGATGGCTGCGAGTGTCACTGCCAGCGCCAGCACAGCCAGCAGTATGAACATGGCAGTCGACGGCGACTTTAAGAATTGCAATGCGAAAAGGCCCGCGAAAATCACAAGCAGCGCATAGACAAGACCAGCCCGCCAGACGATGGCGAGGCGCGGAATCTTTGACCAGCCCCAGCGCGGCGACGGCGCCAATGATGGTGCCGGCCATCACCACCGCTTCATGTCCGCCGTTGCTGTGGTGGATATAGCCGAAGGTGAGGATGAAACCGCTGAGAGCCAGTCCCGCGAGATGCACGCCGGGTTGCCAGCGCTGCCAGTAAAAGGCGGTTGCCACCAACGCCCATGGCACAAGATATGGCCAGTGCATGGCTTGACTCAGTGCCGTTTCCCAAATGCCCCAGAATGAAAACAACACGAGGGCAAACGCGAGCGATGGATTGGACCGGACCAGCACGCCAGCCAGTAACGTTCCCGTTGCCCACAAGAGCACCGCGTCCGGTGCATGACCGTCCATGTGGTACATTTGGGAGACCAGCATGATGCTGGCGCCGAAGACGCTGCAGCCAACCATCACGGCGGCATGGCCGAACGCCTCGTGGCCGCGGCGGAACAGTGCGTCAGCCAGAAGATAGGATGACCACAACATCGCTGCGAGAAGGCTAAGGCGAAGCAGCCGCGGCATTTCCTGCCAGTTGGCGGCAACGAAACTCATGACGGCAAAGCCGATCAGCACTGCCGCCAGAATAGCGAGCGCACCCGGTAGTCCAACGCCACGGCTGCGCGCAGCCACGTCCGCCCGGATCGAGCGCTCGGCCTCAGCGCTGATCCAACCAGCCGACTGCCAGCGCTGGAGATCTTTTGTCAGCCGGCTCTGATAGCCCCACATCGTCGTGCTCCATTGCCTGCGTCATTGCTTGCGTCACCGGCACACCATGTCGGATCAGAGCGCAATGAACGATGTTCAAGGGTGCGCGGGTTTTGCGGCTCGATTGTGGCGGGCTGCCTTTTGAGACACCCAAAGCGCAAAAAGAGCGCGGCACAAGGTGCCACGCTCTTCGTTGTGCGTTCGGCGGTGCGCGATCAGGGCGTCGGAGCCGGAGCAGGTGCTGGTTCTGCCGGAGCCGCGGGGGCGGCTTCTGGAGCCGGGGCCGGCGCAGGTTCGGCGGCCGGGGCCGGGGCAGGTTCAGCGGCCGGTGCTGCTGGCGCTGATACAGGCGCGGGCGTATCGGCACTTGGCACTGGTGCCTTCGGCAACACCAAAACGTAGGCGAGAATGGCGGCGGCGGCCGCGAGCAGGATCAAGGTGAGCGCTTTGCCCATCGTCGTCTCCAATCAGGTTCGTTAATTGTCACGTGGTTGTCTTAGGTCATCTTTTCCGGCTTGGCCAGAGCTTGAGCGGACCTGCTCATTCCGACCGGCAACAACTCGACAACGCTCGACGGCGCCGGGCGAACAAGATCATAGTGCGCGATAGTCCTCCCGACGGAGCCCAATTCATGGATTTCGATGCCGTTTTCCTGGCGCGCCTGCAATTCGCGTTCACCGTCGCATTTCACATCATTTTTCCGAGCTTCACGATCGGGCTGGCGGCATTCATTGCCACACTGCTCGTGCGCTGGCGGCTAACCGGCGAGGAGCGGTTCAATCGGTTGGCGCGGTTTTGGACCAAGATCTTTGCGGTCAGCTTCGCGATGGGCGTCGTCTCGGGCATCGTGCTGTCGTACCAGTTCGGCACCAACTGGGCCGGCTTCTCGCGCGCAACCGGCAACGTGCTGGGACCGCTCATCGGCTACGAGGTTCTGACAGCCTTCTTTCTCGAGGCATCGTTCCTTGGAATTTTGCTATTCGGGTGGAACCGAGTGTCGCCAAATTTGCACGTGCTTGCCGCTGTTCTGGTTGCCGTCGGCACATCGCTCTCCGCGTTCTGGATCCTTGCGGCCAATAGCTGGATGCACACGCCGGCCGGTCACATTGTTCGCGACGGAATTGCCTATCCGGAAGACTGGCTCGCAATCATCTTCAATCCGAGTTTTCCGTACCGCTTTTCGCATATGTTCACCGCTGCTTACCTCACGACATCTATCGTGGTTCTCGCGGTCGGCGCGCGCTACCTGATGCAAAGACGGTTCGAGGACGAAGCGCGGACAATGGTGCGCATGGGTCTTGGAATGGTGGCGGTGCTGGCACCACTCCAACTTGTTCTCGGCGACATGCACGGTCTCAACACGAAGGAGTATCAGCCGGCCAAGCTGGCGGCGATGGAAGGACACTGGAATGGCAAGGAACCGGCGGATTTGCTGCTGTTTGCGCTGCCCAACGCGGAGAAAAACGGCAATGCCTACGAGGTAAAGGTGCCGATCCCAGGGCTGGCCAGCTTCGTTATCACGCACGACTTCAAAGGCACCTTCAAAGGTCTCAACGACTATCGGCCCGAGGACCGGCCGCCCGTTACGCCGGTGTTTTTTGCTTTTCGCGTCATGGTCGGCATGGGAATGCTGATGATCCTTATGGGAAGTGTCGGTTCATTTTTGTGGTGGCGCGGCACACTATTCCAATCGCGCGCTTACCTCGGTCTCGTGCAGCATGCGTGGCCGATGGGGTTCATCGCCATCCTCGCCGGTTGGTGGGTGACGGAGACCGGCCGTCAGCCGTGGATTGCAACCGGTATACTGCGGACCACCGACGCGGTCTCACCCGCCATCACTTTCAACGCCGTGCTGACAACGCTGATCCTGTTTGTGCTTGTTTACACGGCCGTGTTCTCGATGGGCGTTTATTACATCAATCGCCTCATCGACAAAGGCCCGTCCGGGGCTGCGGACGAGCCGCCTCATGGACAGCCGTCGCGGCCGCTCTCGGCTGCGGAAGAAGCCACGCGCGAAGCCATCATCGGAGTCCACTGACATGGTCGAGATGGCAAGCGGCGAGGCGATGGCGACATGGCTGCCGATCATTTGGATCGGACTTCTGGGCACGGCGATCGCGATGTATGTCGTGCTCGACGGGTTTGATCTCGGCATCGGCATCCTCTTCCCTTTCTCGCCGGAGGAAAATGATCGCGACGTGATGATGAATTCCGTGGCGCCTTTCTGGGATGGCAACGAGACTTGGCTGATCCTCGGCGGCGGCGGGCTTTTTGTGGCTTTTCCCCTCGCCTACGGCATCATCATGTCCGGCTTTTACTTGCCCGTGATCATCATGCTTCTGGCACTCGTCTTTCGCGGGGTCGCGTTTGAGTATCGCTGGGTCGCCAAGCCCAATCATGGATTGTGGGACATCGCCTTTGCCGGCGGATCTATCACCGCGGCGTTCATGCAGGGCGTCATTCTCGGTGGTCTGCTGCGTGGCTTGCCTGTGAAGGACGGCCACTTCGCCGGTGGCATGCTCGATTGGGTGCAACCGTTCCCGCTGTTCATCGGCGTCGCGACGGTGGCCGGCTATGCGCTGCTTGGCACGACATGGCTCATCATGCGCACGACCGGCGAAGTGGCCGCGCAGGCGCGCGAACAGGCGCGCGTGTTGTTGGTGGTGGTGCTGGCCGCAATCGCCGCCGTCAGCCTTTGGACGCCGCTGACCGATCCACGTATTTGGGAACGGTGGTTCTCGCTACCGAACATCTTTTATCTGTCTCCGATCCCACTCCTCACCGGACTGGCGGCGGTGACGGTCTGGCGCGGCTTGGAGAGTGGTCGCGACAGGACCCCGTTCGTAGGGACGGTGGCGCTCTTTCTCCTCGGCTTCGCCGGGTTGGCGATTTCAACACTGCCCTTGGTCGTTCCGCCGACACTCACGATCTGGGCGGCTGCGGCGCATCCGTCGTCACAACTATTCATGCTGATCGGCACCGTCGCGCTGCTGCCGCTCATCCTTGGTTACACAGCATTCGTCTATTGGACGTTTCGCGGCAAAGTAAAACCCGGCGAAGGCTATCACTGACCTCGCCGGGTTCGACGCTTACTGATCTACGCTGAACGAATCTATGCTGAATACATGTGCGGAACCGGCAACTGCGGTCCCTTAAGCGACCCGTCAGATTCCGGTTCGGAATCAACGAACCACGTGGCGGGTACTTCGTGTGATGCGGCGGTCGCGTATTCGGCAGTGACACGAAATATTTTCTTATCCTCCGGGATGGCACAGGCCGGCCCCGGGCTTACGTCGAAGAGAAAAGCTACATCGTTCATATCGAGAGCTCCGTTACAGGTCGACGAGAATGCGTATTGTCTGGTGAACAATTGGACCCTCGTGGCGACAACGTCGCATCCGGCGCTTTGTTCCCTAAATCCATGTCTGCGATGACAGAATTGACCGTTGCGGCCATGCGTGGGATAGGCTCGACAAATGCAAAATATCAATCCCATCCACGTCATCGGCGGGGGCCTCGCGGGCTCGGAGGCTGCTTTTCAGATCGCAGAGGCCGGCGTGCCCGTGGTGCTGCACGAAATGCGCCCGGAGCGCATGACCGAGGCGCACCGGACCGATGGCCTTGCCGAACTTGTCTGCTCGAATTCATTTCGCTCGGATGAGTGGGAAACAAATGCGGTCGGCCTGCTGCACGAGGAGATGCGTCGCGCCAATTCCGTCATCCTTGCGGCCGGTGACCTGACCAAACTGCCGGCCGGCGGCGCGCTCGCCGTAGACCGCGATGCATTTTCGGCCGAAGTGACACGACGGCTTGCGGCACATCCGCTGATTACGATTGCGCGCGGCGAAGTGTCTGGCCTGCCACCCGATGCGTGGGACAGCGTGGTTGTCGCCACGGGACCGTTGACGTCCCCGGGCCTCAGTGCGGCGATCGCAGCACTTACCGGTGAAGCCGAGCTGGCATTTTTCGATGCGATCGCTCCGGTCATCCATGTCGACACGATCGACACCTCGATCGTGTGGCGCGCGTCGCGCTACGGCAAGTTGGGCCCAGCCGGCACCGGCGCCGACTATCTCAACTGCCCGATGAGCAAAGCCGAATACGAAGTCTTCATCGATGCACTGCTGTCGGCCGAAAAGACCGTTTTTAAAGATTGGGAGGCTAACACGCCCTACTTCGATGGCTGCCTGCCGGTCGAAGTCATGGCGGAACGCGGCCGCGAGACGTTGCGCTTCGGGCCCATGAAGCCCGTCGGCCTCGACGATCCGCGCACCGGCCGATGGCCACATGCCGTCGTACAGCTGCGGCAGGACAATGCGCTCGGCACCCTGTGGAACATGGTTGGGTTCCAGACCAAGATGAAGCACGCCGAACAGGTGCGTGTGCTGCGCATGATCCCTGGCTTGCAGAACGCGGAGTTCGCGCGCCTCGGCGGCCTGCATCGCAACACCTACCTCAACTCGCCGCGCGTGCTCGATCGCTCGTTGCGGCTTAAGGCAATGCCGCGCTTACGCTTTGCAGGACAAATCACGGGAGTGGAAGGCTATGTTGAGAGCGCGGCGATCGGCCTGCTCGCGGGGCGGTTTGCGGCCGCCGAACGACTGTCCCGTGGGGTCGTTTCGCCGCCGTCGACAACGGCGCTCGGTGCGCTCCTCGATCACATTACGGGCGGACACATTCTCGTCGAAGACAGCATAACGGCGGATGGTGAAATGCCTCGTCCGCGGTCATTCCAGCCGATGAACATTAACTATGGTCTGTTGCCACCGCTCGACGATGCGCCGCTTACAACCGCCGATGGGAAGCGGCTGAAAGGTGCAGAACGCGGGCTTGCGAAAAAGAAGCTACAATCTCGGCGAGCGCTCGCCGACCTTGCGCACTGGCTGGGCGGAGAAAAGTCGAGCGCGGCGGCGGAATAACTCCACTTTACTCGCCCGATTACGACGTGAACCAGCGTGCATTTGTGCGGCGCAGCAGAAACGGTTCCCGTCTCTCGACCAAAGGACAACTGTTCCGCCCCTGCCGCAATGGATATAGCATCGCGCTTGGCTAAGAGAAGGCCGCCCCCAGTCGCGAGCGGACGGGATACGGCCCAAATAATCAAAACCGCCGAGGAGGAAATCCATGCTTCAGAAAGCGCTGAACGAACTCGCCCAGCAGATCCGCATCCGAGCCAAGTACGACAACTTTATCGGCGGCACGTGGGTGCCCCCGGCCAAGGGTCAGTATTTCACCAACATCACGCCGATCACGGGCAAGCCGCTTTGCGAAATTGCCCGCTCCACCGCCGAAGATATCGAGACGGCGCTTGATGCCGCGCACGTGGTCAAAGAAAAGTGGGCCCGCACCTCGCCGGCCGAACGCGCCGGAGTTCTCCTCAAGATCGCCGACCGCATGGAGCAGAACCTCAAGCTCCTGGCTCTTGCCGAGACGCTCGACAACGGCAAGCCGATCCGCGAAACGACCGCCGCAGACGTTCCGCTCGCCATCGATCACTTCCGCTACTTCGCCGGCTGCCTTCGCGCCCAGGAAGGCACGATCGCCGAAATCGATCACGATACGGTCGCCTATCACTTCCATGAACCGCTCGGCGTCGTCGGCCAGATCATCCCGTGGAACTTCCCGCTGTTGATGGCCTGCTGGAAGCTCGCTCCGGCACTTGCCGCCGGCAACTGCGTCGTCCTGAAGCCGGCTGAACAGACACCGATGAGCATCATGGTGTTGATGGACCTCATCGGCGATCTGCTGCCGTCGGGCGTTCTCAACGTCGTCAACGGCTTTGGCGTCGAAGCCGGCAAGCCACTGGCGCAGAACAAGCGCATCGCCAAGATTGCGTTCACGGGCGAAACCACGACCGGCCGTCTGATCATGCAGTACGCGTCGGAGAACATCATTCCCTGCACGCTCGAACTGGGCGGCAAGTCACCCAACATCTTCTTTGCCGACGTTGCCGACAAGGACGATGCGTTCTTCGACAAAGCGTTGGAAGGCTTTGCCATGTTCGCCCTCAACCAGGGCGAAGTATGCACCTGCCCGTCGCGCGCCCTGGTTCATGAATCGATCTACGACCGGTTCATGGAACGCGCCATCGCTCGCGTGAACGCCATCAAGACCGGCCATCCGCTCGATCCCTCGACCATGATCGGCGCACAGGCCTCCAACGACCAGATGGAAAAGATCCTGTCCTACATCGACATCGGCCGCCAGGAAGGCGCGAAGGTGCTGGCGGGCGGCGAGCGCAATCGTCTCGACGGCGAACTTTCCGACGGTTTCTACGTCAAGCCGACGATCCTGGCCGGCAACAACAAGATGCGCGTGTTCCAGGAAGAGATCTTCGGACCGGTGGTGTCGGTCACGACGTTCAAGAATGACGATGAAGCGCTCGAAATCGCCAACGACACACTCTATGGCCTCGGCTCAGGCGTGTGGACGCGTGATGGAACGCGCGCCTACCGCTTCGGTCGCGCCATCCAGGCCGGCCGCGTGTGGACGAACTGCTACCACCTCTATCCGGCACATGCCGCGTTCGGCGGGTACAAGCAGTCCGGCATCGGTCGCGAAACGCATAAGATGATGCTCGACCACTACCAGCAGACCAAGAACATGCTGGTGTCGTACAGCCCGAATGCCCTCGGCTTCTTCTAAGCTGCCCTGGCGCTCACGAACGAAGGCCCGGTCGCAAGACCGGGCCCATTTTCGTTTTCGATAGCGGTGCGGCTCTTGTGTTGCCGGCCTCGCGATCCTTATGTTGTGACATTCACCCGACGAGGCCCTGATGTCGAGCCCTACACTCCGGTCCCTGCTGCAGCTTCCGTCGCAGCCCGCGCCGCTGTCGAAGTCAGCCTTGATTCTCATCGACTGCCAGAACACGTATCGCGAAGGTGTCATGCAGCTCGAGGGCGTCGAGCCGGCGCTTGACGAGTGCGCGCGCCTCCTCACGCGCGCACGTGCCGCCGGGACGCCGGTCATCCACATCCGGCACGACGCGGGGCCCGGCTCGCCCTACGACGTAACCGCTCCCATCGGCCAGATTTCCGATCCGGTCGCGCCGGCCGGGGACGAGAAAGTCATTACCAAGACTCTTCCGAGCGCGTTCGCCGGCACGGATCTCGACGCGGAATTGAAGCGCCTCGGCGTGACCGACGTCGTGCTCGCCGGGTTCATGACGCACGTCTGCATCAACTCCACGGCGCGGGCGGCTTTCAGTCACGGGTACCGGCCGACGGTAGTGGCGGCGGGGACCGCTACGCGCTCGATCCCCGATCCGAGCGGCGGCGATGTTCCGGCTGCGGCCCTGCACACCGCTTCGCTGGCTGCGCTGTCCGATATTTTTGCAATCGTGGTCTCCGACAACAGCAAGGTGCCGACATGACCGAACCCGTGATGCGCGTCAGCGCGACGCCTGCCGCGCTGGAGATGATCGCCAAGATCCAGGCCATGCACGGCGCGCTGCTGTTTCATCAGTCCGGGGGATGCTGCGATGGGTCGGCGCCGATGTGCTACCCGCGCAACGAGTTCCGCGTCGGGGCGCAAGACATCTATCTGGGCGAGATTGGCGGGCACCCGTTCTACATCGGCAAAGCGCAGTTCGAGTACTGGCAGGACACACAGCTGCTGATCGACGTCGTGCCCGGGCGCGGCTCCGGCTTCTCGCTGGAGGCACCCGAAGGTGTCCGCTTCCTGACGCGCTCGCGCGTTTACTCGGAAGCGGAGTTCGAACAGCTCGGCCAGATGGGGCCACCGCCGAACGGTGTTGAACGGCCCGTCGCCTAGTCGACCGTTCTAATGCACGTTTTTTAAGCTGATCGCTGGCCTAGCCATCATCAATCGCTGAGGCGCCTGCAAAAAAGCCTGCAATTACAGCGCTCGGGGCTTTGGCACGGCGGCTGCAATACGTCATGCATAATGCATCTAGGGTTCCGGCCGCGCAGTGGCAGCGCGGTGACTGGTCCAAGAGATGCGCTCCCGGATACGCGGCAACGCGCGTCCGGAGCCACGGCGGGACAAAAGCCCGGGAGACCTGTACCGCGAGAAGCTTCGGCTTTCGGACGGACGGCCTCCCCTACGCGCACCGACCCCGCGCATTCCAGGCCTCGTCCGATCTTCGTTGCCCTCCGGATCTATTTAACGGTGGTGACAAGGAGATCCCCATGACGAGCCGCCCATCCAAGTTCGCGTTCGGCCTTGCGGCTTTGGCCGCACTGGCGCTGCCACTCGCGGCACCGGCCAGCGCCGCGCCGAAGAAAGAATTCAACGTTTGCTGGACCATCTATGCCGGCTGGATGCCCTGGGGCTATGCCGGCGACAACGGCATCGTCAAGAAGTGGGCCGACAAATACGGTCTGAAGATCAACATCACGCAAGTCGGCGACTACGTCGAATGCATCAACCAGTTCACCGCCGGAAAGTTTGATGCGGCGACCTCCACCACGATGGATGCTCTTGCCATTCCGTCAGTCGGCGGGGTCGACACCACTGTGCTCATCGCCGGTGACTACTCGAACGGCAACGACGGCCTCATCCTGAAGGGCAAGACCAAGCTGGAGGATATCAAAGGCCAGAAGGTCAACCTGTTGGAGCTGTCTGTCTCGCACTATTTCCTTGCCCGCGCGCTCTCCACCGTCGGTCTGACGGAGAAAGACATCACGATCGTCAACACCACCGATGCCGACTGGGTCTCGGCCTACAAGACCGGGGACGTGTCGGCGATCGTCGCGTGGAACCCGATGCTGGCCGACATCGATTCGGAGAAGGATGCCAACCTGGTCATCTCTTCGACGTCGTTCCCGGGAGAAATCGTCGACGCGCTGATTACCAATACCGCGTTGCTGAAAGAGAACCCCGACTTTGCCAAGGCGCTTACGGGCGCCTGGTTCGAAGTTGTCGCGCTGACCGTCGAGAAGTCCGACAAGGGTAAGGCGGCGCGGGAATCGCAGGGCAAGGCTTCAGGTACGGATCTGGCCGGGTTCGAAGCTCAGCTCGCCACCACGAAGCTGTTCACGACGCCGAAGGAAGCGCTCGAATTCATTGCTGATCCGAAAGACAAGGATCGCTTCGACTACGTGCGCAAATTCTCGTTCGAAAAGGGGCTCTTTGGCCAGGGCGCCAAGAGCGCCGACGACATCGGTATTGAATTCGCCGACGGCTCGGTGCTCGGATCGAAGGAAAATATCAAGCTTCGCTTTACGTCTGAGTATCTGAAGCTCGCCGTCGACGGCAAGCTTTGACGGCATCGGTTCCGGCGCGGGTCCAGGCCCGCGCCGAAACCTCATCGACGTCTCCCCGAGCAAGGGCCAGCAATGCCATCTCATTTTCAATCACTACCGATCGTCGACGTAAGCGGTCTTTATTCCGCTGACCCTGCCGCCCGACAGCGCGTTGCGGACGAGATCGGCGCTGCGTCACGCGACAGCGGCTTTCTGTACATCGTCGGCCACCCGATCAAAGACCAAACGCGTGAGCGCTTGCTGGCCGCGACCAAGGCATTCTTTGCCCGGTCCATGGACGAAAAAATGCGGGCCTATATCGGCCTGTCGAAATCGCATTCGGGCTACGTGCCGCCGGGTGAGGAAGTGTTCTACGGTCAGAAGCCGGACCGGAAGGAAGCGTTCGACGTGTCGCTCGACATCCCGGCGGATGATCCGGAAGTGCTGTCTGGGCGAACGCCGATGCTGGGGCCTGTGCAGTGGCCCGATGACGCGGAGTTCAGGGCCGCGGTCGGCGGCTACTACACGGCCGTCGCCGATCTGGCTTTGACTTTGTTTCGCGGCTTTGCGCTGGCGCTCGACTTGCCGGAACACTTTTTTGAAACCTATCTCAAGCGGCCACCGAGCCAGTTACGGCTCATCCATTATCCCCATGCGCCCGAGGCGCCGGCCGATGAGCCGGGTATCGGCGCGCATACCGATTACGAGTGCTTTACGATTCTCTGGCCGACGGCTCCGGGGCTGGAGGTCATGAACGGCGCGGGAGATTGGATCGACGCGCCGCCGATCGATGGCGGGTTCATCATCAACATCGGCGACATGCTGGAAGCGTGGACCAACGGGACCTTCGTGGCCACCTCGCACCGGGTCCGCAAAGTTAAAGAAGAGCGCTACTCGTTTCCCTATTTTGCCGCCTGCGACTATCACACCGTCGTCAAGCCGCTGCCGCAGTTCATTGCGCCGGGCGAAAAACCGCGTTGTGAGCCCATCGTTGCTGGCGACCACCTCCTGGCCCAGACGGCGCAAACCTTCCAGTACCTGAAGCAACGGATCGAGGCCGGCACGTTTCAACTGCCAGAGGGCGCGCGAAAGCTTTCGAGTTTCGGGCAGGAAGCGATCCACGCGAGCGACACACGATGACGCTGGACGAGATCGCCTCTGCGGCGATGGCATCCAACACGCTGCGCGTTCCTTCCTGGGCGCTTGGTTGCGTGCGGCGGCGGTCGATCACGTTCGGGACCGGCGTGGAGGATGTGCTGACGCGCGTGTTCTGGGTGCAGGCGCATGGGATGACGGGCGATCTTCGCATTCATCCCGCGCGACCCCCGTTGCCCGCCGGCACGGACCTTGCCACGCTCGATCGCGAAACCCTGATCCTTCTCGCCAGCATCGAGGGCGGCGTTGCCACCACCTCATGGAGCGAGCCCGTCATGTCGTGGGCCGATTGGATCGGCTTTCAGCCCTACGACAAATATCCCGAGCCCGGAATCATGCGCCGCGTTGGTGACTGCATGGTCGAATTCGCACCCTCTGGAGCCTACGTCGAGGACTGGCGCTTCCAGCCCAGCGCACCGGGACTGCTTGCGGCGCTGCGGCTTGAAGCGGAAATCGACGGCGCCGGGCAGGAACGGCCGCGAGCCGGCGGCCTCGTTGTCGCCGGCGATTACGCCATCCGCAGCTTGGCGCGGCGCGACGAGTTGCCCGAGGGGACGCGGGCGCAGGATTTCGTACGGACAAGCGCCGACCCTGTCGCCGCACTGCGCCGCGTCTTGGACTGCGTGACCGATTACATGGTCCGGTCTGAAGCCGGCTGGACCATCGAAGCGTCCACAGATCCGCGCCGTGAAGGCACCACGGTCGCGCTTGTCGGCGCGCTCTCCGCCGGCGCTGACACGACGGTCGTTGAAGCCGTGGCCGATACGCCCGATGTGAGCCGCCGCCGCTGGCGCATCGACAGCCTCGAAGCAAACTACGATTTCAACCAAGCCACAGTCGGTTTCGCAAGAGAGCCTTGATTGGCTCGCCCGCGAGGCCGACACGCTGCTTGGTCCACTCACGACAACCTTGTCACGGAAGGTGGCCTGATGCGCATCATCAACCGGCATCCGAGCCGCGGGATTTACGTGCTGCTCGCCGCCCTGCCGTTTATCGCGCTGGCCGTGATCTACAACATCGGCAGTTACGAGCGGCTCAGCGTCAATCCAGCCGACAAGATACTTCCGTCCGTCACTCAGATGATGTTGACGATGAAGGAATACATGTTCGTGGCAGACAAGCGAACCGGCGACTATTTGTTCTGGTCGGACACAGCCATCAGTCTGTGGCGGCTCGCCTGCGGGATGGGGATCTCGATTTTGATTTCCCTGGTCGTTGGTGTGGCGGCCGGCTTCATTCCGTGGGTCAGGGCGCTGGTCCAGCCGTTCGTCGCTGCGTTTTCATTAATTCCGCCGATCACAATTCTGCCGATCCTCTTCATCCTCGTTGGTCTGGAAGAGGCTTCGAAAATCACTCTGATTGCAGTGGGCACGGCACCTCTCATGTTGCGCGCCGTCGCTCTTGCGGTTGAGGACATCCCCCGCGAGATGATCGTCAAGGCCCAGACGCTCGGCGCCACGACTTGGCAGATGGTGACGCGCGTGGTGCTACCACAGGTTCTGCCAAAGCTCATTGTCGCGACGCGCTTTGCGTTGATCCCGGCGTGGATCTTCCTCATCTCGGCAGAAGCAATCGCCGCCGTCAGCGGGCTTGGCTATCGCATCTTTCTCGTACGCCGCTTTCTGGCGATGGACGTGATCATTCCTTACGTCATTTGGATTACACTGCTGGCGTGGATCATGGACATTTCACTGGCCATGCTTCAGCGCCGCCTCTTTCCCTGGTTCCAGCCGGAGCACAAATCATGACCGCCGTCGTTCTGGAAAAAATATGGAAGGAGTACGGCGATCAAATCGTGCTTGAAAACATCGACATCCGGATAGAGAGCGGATCGTTCGTCGCGTTGGTCGGACCATCGGGTTGCGGTAAAACCACGCTTCTGAAAATGCTGCTCGGGGAAGAAAAGCCGACGACCGGCCGCATCCTGCTTGACGGCACGCCGTTGAAACCCGAACCCGATTGGGATCGCGGCGTCGTGTTCCAGCGCTATTCGGTCTTTCCGCACCTTACCGTTCTCGGCAACGTGCTCGTCGGCCGCGAGTTCGAACAGTCACTCTTTTGGGGCCGGCTGTTTGGCGATAAGCGCCGGAGGGCCATCGAAGATGCACGCGCACTTTTGAAGGCCGTCGGTCTGTCGGATCACGAAAACAAGTTTCCCGCGGCACTTTCGGGCGGCATGCAGCAGCGGCTTGCGCTGGCGCAAGCTCTCATGCGCAAGCCCAAGGTGCTCCTCCTCGACGAACCTTTCGGGGCACTCGATCCTGGCATCCGCGCTGAAGTGCATGCCTTGATGAACGAGTTGTGGCTCGCCGAGGGCATCACGGTCGTGATGGTGACGCACGATCTTTCCGAAGCCTTCCGGCTCGGCACCCGCGTTATCGCGCTCGAGCGGCGGCGCAACAGGCCGGAGGAAAAGGAGCGCTACGGGGCGACCATCGCGCACGACATTACTGTTTGGCCGCCCAAGAAGCGGAACGTCCTCAACGGCAGCGCCGCTGCCCTTGCGCCTGCCACCGAAACCCTGCCCACGAGCGCCGCGCTGCATTGACTGTGCCATCTCGATCGGGGACGGCCCCGATCGAGCCCACCTCAGCCCGGGACGACCCGGACGATCCGTGCCGCGACGCAAGTGCGCGGCCAAGCACGAGGGAGAACCCGCATGTCCGCATCAATTCATGCCGACACGCTCACGTCCGGCAAACACTGGTCATTCGTCCTACGCCGCAATACGCGCCTGCGCCTCACCGACGTCGACGGCGGGGCCAATGTCGGCATGCTGTTCTACAATCCGCAAAACCTGACCGAGCGCTACAACGCGCCCGACACGCTGAAATGCCAGCACACCTTCCGTCTCACGGCCGGTCACTGTCTCTATTCGGATATGGGCCGCATTTTCTGTTCCATCGTGACGGATACGCACGGATGGCATGATACAGTTTGCGGCAGCGCGACGAAGACAATCGTTGCGGCCAAGTGGGGAGAGGCGATCTACCAGACGCACCGCAACGAGCGGCACCAGAACGGCCTCGATAGCTTTTTGGTGGAAGCGGCGAAATACGGCATGAAGCGCCGGGATCTTGCGGCCAATGTGAACTGGTTCAGCAAGATTGCCGTGGACGAAACCGGCCGCATTGCGTTCGACGCAGCGGCCGCAAAGGCCGGCGCGATGGTCGAGTTGCGGTTCGAGATGGACACGCTCGTCCTGTTTCACACATGCCCGCATCCGCTCGACCCCTCCCCCACCTATCCAAAGAAGTCGATTGGGTTCGAACTGTTCGAGGGGCCTGCGGCGGGCGAAGCCGATGCGTGCCGTCTGTCGGCGCCGGAGAATGGTCGCGGCTACGAGAACAATCGCATCTTCCATGCCTGCGGCTGTCATTGAGGGGGCCGGCGGATGATCAAGGAAAGCATTCTGTCGGCCAACACGGCGCGGGCGCGCAAGGTTGTCGCGGCGGGCGACTATTGGATGGACATCGTGCGCAAGGGCGAAACGTTCCGCATCCTCGATCTTGAGGGCAATCAGGCAGCCGATACGCTGTTCTTCAACGCGGATGACCCGCACGAACGTTATTCAGCGTGCGACACCATCCGCGAGCAGGGCAACGTCTTCATCACCGCGGGAACAGTTTTAATGTCGGACCTTTGCCGTCCGATGCTGACGGTGACGGCCGACACGGTCGGGCGTCACGACACGCTGGGCGGCGCGTGCGCGAGCGAAAGCAACACGGTGCGTTACGCCCTCGAAAAGTTCTCCATGCACGCCTGTCGCGACAGCTTCCTGCTGGCCGTGGCGGAGAACGAACAGTTTGGTCTCGACAAGCGCGACATCGCTCACAACATCAATTTTTTCATGAATGTGCCGGTGACCGCCGAAGGCGGGCTGACTTTCGCCGATGGGCTCTCGGCTCCGGGCAAATACGTCGAGATGCGCGCCGAGATGAACGTCATCGTACTCATTTCGAATTGCCCGCAGCTGAATAATCCCTGCAACGCCTATAACCCGACCCCGGTCGAGGTTCTGATTTGGAACGCCGGCGCATGAGCATGTTCAAAAAAGTTTTGATCGCCAATCGCGGCGCCATTGCCTGCCGCATCATCCGCACGCTCGACCGGATGGGGATCGAGAGCGTCGCCGTCTATTCGGAAGCCGACCGCCATTCGCTGCACGTCGCGATGGCGACGCACGCCGTCTGCATCGGCCCGGCCGCCGCGGCGCTCAGCTATCTCAACGGCGCGCGCATTTTGGAGGTCGCGCGCGAGACGGGCGCGGAGGCCATCCACCCCGGTTACGGATTTCTCTCCGAAAACCCCGAATTTGCTGAAAGCTGCGGCCAAGCGGGGATCGTCTTCATTGGACCGACTCCGGATCAGATGCGCGCCTTCGGGCTGAAGCACAAGGCGCGCGAACTGGCGTTGGCCGCCGGAGTGCCACTCGCCCCCGGATCGGGGCTCCTGACCGATCTCGATCACGCGCGGTCAGAAGCGCTGCGCATCGGCTATCCGGTGATGCTGAAAAGCACGGCAGGCGGCGGCGGGATTGGGTTGCAGCTCATCGCATGCGATGCCGAACTCGCGCCGATGTACGAGCGCGTCGAACGGCTGGCGCGCAATAACTTCAAGGATGCGGGGCTCTTTCTCGAAAAGTACGTGGCCCGCGGCCGTCATATCGAGGTGCAGCTGTTCGGCGACGGCCAAGGTAACGTCGTGGCGCTCGGCGAGCGCGATTGTTCGGCCCAACGGCGCAATCAGAAGGTTGTTGAAGAAACGCCGGCACCGGGCCTATCGGAGGCGACGCGGCGCGAACTGTGGGCGACAGCCGTCGCGCTCGGCCGATCGGTAAATTACGCCAGCGCAGGGACCGTTGAATTCCTGCACGACAGCGATACGGATGCGTTCTACTTCCTCGAAGTCAACACGCGGCTTCAGGTCGAACACGGCGTTACGGAGGAAGTAACCGGAGTCGATCTCGTTGCCTGGATGGTCCGTCAGGCGGCCGGCGATTGCCCGCCGCTGGACCAGAATGAAATCTCGCCGCGCGGTGCGTCGATCCAGGTGCGCCTTTACGCGGAGGATCCGGGGCGTGGCTTCAGGCCCAGCGCCGGTCTCTTGACGCAAGTCGAATGGGCGCGGGAAGCGCGGATCGAGACGTGGGTCGAAAGCGGGAGCGAGGTGTCGCCGTTCTATGACCCAATGATTGCCAAGATTATCGTACGGGGTGAAACTCGTCCCGAAGCCTTGGCCAAGCTACAAGCTGCTCTTGGCGCAACGCGGATCGGCGGACTTGAAACCAACCTTGATTATCTTCGTCAGCTCGCGGCTTCCGATGTTCTGGCCAAGGGCCAGGTGCTGACACAGACGCTCGGTACGTTCGCGTATCATGCGCCGACGCTGGAAGTTGTGGTTCCCGGCACGCAAACAACCGTCCAGGATTGGCCCGGCCGCACCGGATACTGGGCGGTCGGGGTGCCGCCGTCCGGGCCGATGGATCATCTTTCATTTCGCTATGCCAACAAGCTGACCGGCAATGCCGAGGGCGTTCCGGCTTTGGAAATTACGTTGGCGGGACCCACGCTCAAATTTAATACCGCTGGCGTTATCGCGGTGACAGGGGCGGCCATCCCGGTTTCGATCGACGGCAAGGCGGTCCCGATGTGGCAGCCCGTTGCCGTCGAGGCCGGGGCGACGCTCAAAATCGGAACGGTGACGGGAGCCGGCGCGCGAGCCTACCTCGCCATACGCGGTGGATTCGATGTCCCGCACTATCTCGGCAGCGCTTCCACCTTCACGCTGGGCAAATTTGGCGGACACGGCGGCCGCGCCCTGATGGCGGGCGACATCCTGCACGTTGCGACGCCCTATAGCGCCAAGCCCCCCAAGATCGCGGTGGCTGCCGCGTTGCCTGCGGATCTGCGCCCCCCAATGACGCATCGCTGGAACGTCGGGGTGCTCTATGGACCACACGGCGCGCCAGACTTCTTTACGCCTGACGATATCGAGATGTTTTTCAACACCGACTGGGAGGTGCACTACAATTCCAATCCGACAGGTGTGCGTCTCATCGGACCCAAGCCGCAATGGGCGCGTCGTGATGGCGGCGAGGCTGGGCTGCATCCGAGCAATATCCACGATAACGCCTACGCGATCGGTGCTGTCGATTTCACCGGCGACATGCCCGTGATCCTCGGGCCGGATGGTCCGTCGCTGGGCGGATTTGTCTGCCCGGTCACTATTGTTGCGGCCGAACTTTGGAAGATCGGGCAATTCAGGCCCGGCGACAAAATTCGCTTCGTTCGCATCACGGCGCAAGATGCGGCCTATAGAGAAGTCCTGCAGAATGCCGAAATCGCTGCACTTAAGCCACCGCTAGCGATTGCGCTGCCGGATGCCGCAGTGCTCGGCACCGACGACTGCATCGTCGCCGTGCGCCCAAGTCAAAACGGGTTACCGCGCGTCGTCGCCCGGCGCGCGGGTGACAAGTATCTGCTTGTCGAATACGGCGATCTCGTCCTCGATCTGGAACTTCGCTTTCGCGTCCATGTGCTCATGTCGCAGCTGGAAGACTTGCAGCTTCACGGAATCCTCGATCTGACGCCCGGCATCCGCTCCCTGCAAATTCATTACGACAGCCTTGTGTTGCCGCTCTCGCAGCTCCTTGAAAAACTGTCCGAAATCGAAGACGGCATGGGAGATATCGGCGCGATCGATGTGCCGTCGCGCATCGTACATATGCCGCTGTCGTGGGATGATCCGCAGACGCGACTTGCGATCGAGAAATACACACAATCGGTGCGGGCGGACGCACCTTGGTGTCCCTCTAATATCGAGTTCATCCGGCGCATCAACGGGCTCGACAACATCGCCGACGTCAAGCGGATCGTCTATGATGCCAGCTATCTGGTCCTCGGCCTCGGCGACGTTTATCTCGGAGCGCCGGTCGCCACCCCCGTAGACCCCCGGCACAGGCTTGTTACGACGAAATACAATCCGGCACGCACATGGACGCCGGAAAACGCCGTCGGCATCGGCGGTGCCTACATGTGCGTCTATGGCATGGAGGGGCCGGGCGGCTACCAGTTCGTCGGCCGGACGGCACAAGTGTGGAACCGCTTCCACATCACGCGTGAGTTTGAAGCCGGTAAACCGTGGTTGCTGCGCTTCTTCGACCAGATCCACTTCTATGAGGTCAGCGGCGAAGACCTGCTCGCCTTCCGCGATGGCTTCCTGCAGGGCAAGGCCGGCATTCGCATCGAGGAGACGACGTTCTCGCTTGCCGCCTACCGGTCGTTTCTCGCCGAAAACGCAGATGCCATCCGCACCTTCAAAACGACGCAGCAAGCCGCTTTCGAGGACGAGCGCGCGCGCTGGCAAGAAAGTGATCGTGCGGGGGGCATCATCAACGACGCTGGTGCAGCGGAGGTGAGTGACGATTTCTTAGAGCCTGGTCATACGGCCGTGCAAAGCCCGGTTCCAGGCGCAGTGTGGAAGATTGCGGTCGAACAGGGCCGCCGCGTCGCGGCCGGCGACGTTCTGGTCGTGGTGGAATCGATGAAAATGGAAATGCTGGTGCATGCGCCGAGCGATGGCATCGTGCACGAATTGAAATGCGCCGAGGGCCGTGCCGTCTCCCTCGGACAGACGCTCGTCGTGTTGGCGGAGATCGCGGCATGATCGTCTCGCTCGATATCGCCACGCTGACGCAAGCCTACGCAACGGGAACGCTGACGCCGGAAGCGGTGCTGACTTGCATTTATAATCGCATCACCGTGGAAGGTGAGGCGCCGGTTTGGATCAGCGTCGTGCCGCGCGTCGAGGCGTTCGCCAAACTCAGGGCGGCGCCAAAAGGCCCGCTGTGGGGCATTCCCTTCGCGGTCAAAGACAACATCGACGTCGCCGGCCTGCCGACGACGTGTGGCTGCCCGGAATTTGCCTTCACGCCGAACCGCAGCGCTACGGTCGTGGAAAAGCTGGAAACGGCCGGCGCAATACTGATCGGCAAAACAAACCTCGACCAATTCGCGACCGGTCTCGTCGGGACGCGCTCGCCCTACGGTGTTCCTTCAAGCGTCTTCGACCCCGACTACATTTCGGGCGGGTCCAGTTCCGGCTCGGCCGTCGCAGTGGCGGGAGGTCTGGTCTCGTTCGCGCTCGGCACGGATACGGCAGGGTCAGGCCGCGTGCCTGCCGCTTTCAACAACATCGTCGGATTGAAACCGACGAAAGGACTTCTTAGTGCCCGCGGCGTCGTCCCCGCCTGCCGCACTCAGGACACGATCTCGATCTTTGCCCTGACCGGCGCCGATGCGGCGCGCGTACTCGACGTCGCGTCAGGCTTCGACGCGGAAGAACCGTATTCACGCGCGCCGCCGCGCGGCCTCGACTACGAACCATTACCGAATGGCCTGCGGGTCGGCGTGCCGGTCGACCCGCTCGACTATTGCGGCGACACCGAAACCGAGCGACTTTATCGGCTTGCCATCGAGCGGCTGCGCGGGCTCGGCTGTGAAATCGTTGCGTTCAACTTCGCGCCGTTCCGTGAGGCGGCGGCGCTGCTTTATTCCGGGCCGTGGGTCGCCGAGCGGCTCGCGGCGATCAAAAACTTCGCCGCTCGATCGCCGGGCGCGATCAACGAGGTCGTGCGCGGCATCATCCTTGGCGCCGAGCACATCTCAGCGGTTGCCGTGTTCGAGGGACTGTACCGACTCGCGGAGTTGACCCGCCGCGCAGAAGCCGAATGGGCCAAGATGGATGTGCTGATCCTTCCCACGGCGCCCACCACGTACAAAATCAGCGAAGTCCTGGCCGATCCCGTCCGCCTCAATTCGAACCTCGGCCTCTACACCAATTTCGCAAATCTCATGGACCTGTCGGCGATCGCAGTGCCGGCTGGATTTCGGGCGAATGGCTTGCCCGTCGGTGTCACGATCATGGGGCGGGCCTTCGACGATGCGCGGCTCGCCGTCGTCGGTGATGCGCTGCATCGTTCGCTGGACGACGTCCGACTTGGGGCAACGTCAATGCCGCTCGGCGCGACACCGGCCATCGCGACGAAACCATCGAAGCGGATCGAGGTTGCCGTGGTCGGCGCGCATCTGACCGGGCAGCCCCTCAATTGGCAACTGACCGAACGCAATGCTCGCCTCGTGCGCTCGCACCGCACGGCGCCTGGATACAGCTTTTACGCGCTTGCCAACACTACGCCAGCGAAGCCCGGCCTCGTCTATGACGGCAAGGGATTGGGACACATCGAAGTAGAAATCTGGGAGATGGACAACGCGGCGTTCGGTTCATTCGTCGCGCTCATACCAGCGCCGCTGGGCATCGGAACGGTCAAACTTGCCGATGGCACTCATGTGAAATGTTTCTTATGCGAGCAGCACGCGGTTCATGACGCAGAGAACATTACGCGCCACGGAGGATGGCGCGCGTGGCTCGGTTCAAGGACGGCCTAGGTCCCGACGGATTGGCGCGACTTCCACCAGCGCACAAGGTTCACTTCGGCTTGCCGGCGCAAGCGGCGAATGATGGGCCAATCGACAGACAGAATGACCAAGCCGAGTGGCAGCATCCAGATGCCGAGTATCGGCAGGAAACTGAATACACCGCCGACAATGAACGTGATGCCCAACAACGTCCGTGCGATCCTTGATCGGGGGAGATTGCGGCGCCGTTCGCGGACCCATTCGGAAAGGGCCGCGGGCTCAAGTGAAGTCGGCAGATAACTGCTGCGGGCTCCGAGGGGACTTTGATCCCAAAACCATGCCATGAGCTAACCTTTCGAGCCGTAGGCTCTGTCGCTTAGGTTTCACGCAATCAAACAAGACTTCAGCTGGACGAATGTTCCCCATCATCAACAGGCATCGCTTTCAATGTCGGAGCGATGATGTCAGCCAAAACGCGCGCGGCTTGCCTCGAGGGTATCTTCGAACGTGCGCAGCCCAGTGACCGGCGCGCCAACGAGTGCGGCCATGTTGCCAGGTTTGTGTTCGTTGCGGTACATGCGCATGTGCGCCTTGGGAATGTTTTCCCAGGAAAAAACCTCCGACATGCACGGATCGACACGACGGTCGATAACGAGGCGATTGGCGAGCGAGGCTTGGTTGAGGTTGGCAAAGTGCGAACCCTGAACGCGCTTCTGGTGCATCCACAGATAGCGCGCATCGATCGTCAAATTATAGCCCGTAGTGCCCGCGCAGATGACGACCATGCCGCCACGCTTGACGCAGAATACCGAGACCGGGAACGTCGCTTCGCCGGGATGCTCGAACACCAGATCGACGTTATTGCCCTTGCCGGTGACGTTCCAAATCGCGGCGCCGAACTTGCGCGCTTCCTTGAACCACGTCTGATATTCGGGCGTGCCGACTGTGGGCATCTGGCCCCAGCAATTGAAATCCTTGCGGTTCAAGACAGCACGGGCGCCGAGTTGCAATACGAAGTCGTTCTTGTCGGGCTCCGACACGACACCGATCGCATTAGCGCCGGCGGTTGAACAGAGTTGCACCGCCATTGAGCCGATGCCACCCGACGCGCCCCAGACCAGCACATTATGTCCTGGTCGCAGGGTATGCGGACGGTGACCGAACAGCATCCGATAAGCGGTGGCGAGCGTGAGCATGTAGCAGGCGCTCTCCTCCCACGTGAGATGCTTCGGCCGCGGCAACAGCTGACGATCTTGAACGCGGGCGAACTGCCCGAAAGAGCCATCAGGTGTTTCATAACCCCAGATGCGCTGCGAGGGCGACAGCATCGGATCGCCGCCGTTGCACTCCTCGTCATCGCCATCATCCTGGTTACAATGGACGACGACTTCATCGCCGACTTTCCACCGCTTCACCGCCGAGCCCACCGCCCACACGATGCCGGCCGCGTCCGATCCCGTGACGAGATAGGGCGCGCCGTGAACGTCGAACATGGAAATCGGCTGGCCGAGGCAAGCCCACACGCCATTGTAATTGACGCCGGCAGCCATCACGAGAACGAGCACGTCGTGGCTGTCGAGTTCCCAGGTCGGCAACACCTCGATCTGCATCGCAGTATCGGGCGGACCGTGACGCTCGCGGCGGATCGACCATGCATACATGGTTTTTGGCACGTGGCCGAGCGGGGGAATTTCGCCGACTTCATAGAGATCTTTTTTGGCCGGCAGAACGGCAGGGGCTTGCATTCCAAAATCCGTTTTCATGGCAGTTGCAGAGTGGGCCACGGCTCGCTCCTGATGATCACCACGGCGAGGCTTGCGCGGGATGGACGGAGTCCATCACGAGAACCGACGCATTGCCGTCGCGGCACGCTTCAAGGCGGCGGAAGCTACGAGATTGCTGCATACGCGAGAAATGAAATGTCTTTATATGCATCATTACATTCAACAATGATTGCATGATTATTCATCAACCCAGGCAGCGCACGATGTGATCTCGCAATCTGGCCACCGGTGGCTTCAGACTGGGGCCGGACAATAGGGCGATCTCGGTATCTTTCAGATCGGGCAAAGGGCCGCCGTCGATGACGTGAAGCCCACTGGGCACCATTTCTTTTGGCAAAACCGAAACACCCAGCCCCGCCTGCACGGCTGCAATCGAGCCGGCGAGCGAACCGCAGGTGTATGCGATGCGCCAGGGACGGCGGGCGCGATCGAGCGATTTGGTGGCGCGCTTGCGGTAGACGCACGGCTCAGGCGATACGACGAGGGGCAAGGCGCTCTTGCCATGCACATAGTCATGATGGCCAGCCACCCAGACCAGTGGTTCGCGCCAAACACGCACGCCGCCGCTGCCGCTCGACCGCTCGCGCTTCAACAGCACGATGTCAAACCGCCCGGATCTAAAGCCCTGCGCGAGGTTCAGTGTCAGGTCGCAAGTGACTTCGAGTGCGACAGACGGATAGGCTTGGATAAAACGGGCAAGGATGTCGGGGAGGTGCTGAGTTGCGAAATCTTCCGGCGTGCCGAGCCGAACGGTCCCATGCATCTGCGGTTCGTGCGTCAATGAAACCACCTGGTCATTGAGGTCGAGGATTTTTTGCGCGTAGTCGAGCACCGCTTCGCCTTCCGGCGTCAATTCGACCGAACGGGGATTGCGGTCGAGCAGCCGCTGCCCAAGCGCGTCCTCCAGCCGCTTGATTTGCAGCGAAACCGTCGACTGTTGGCGCATGAGACGCTCTGCCGCGCGGGTGAAGTTGCGCTCGGTGGCTATGACCGCAAAGGTGCGGAGCAAGTCGATATCGAGATTTACGAGGGTTTTTGGCATGGCCTATCCTATGATTGACTTGCCTGATAGTAGGAACCTCAATTATCAATTTCCAGTGGTCACACGTTAGATTTATCCGGCCAGACAGAGCCGCAATATCGCGCTGCAATAATCGCAGTTCGGCACCTCAATTCACAAACAAGGAACCCGACGCATGGGGTCAGCACTCGATCTAGCCGCCGCCAACCTGCTGTCGCCGATGGTCCTTTTTTTCGTTCTCGGCCTGGTCGCCACGCTGGCGCGATCCGATTTGTCGATCCCGGAGTCCATCGCCAAGGGAATGTCGCTCTATTTGATGCTGGCGATCGGCTTCAAGGGCGGCGTCGGTGTCGCTCAGCATGGGTTTGATGGCAAGCTCGGCCTCGCCATGCTGGCCGGCGTGGCGCTGAGCGCGCTCATTCCGTTGATCGCCTTCCGTTTGCTTGTTGCCACGAGCAATCTGCCGCGGGTCGACGCGGCGGCCGTCGCCGCGCACTATGGCTCGATCTCGATCGTTACTTTTCTTGCCGCCACGCAGGCGTTAGAGGCCAGCGGCATTGCATTTGAAGGCTACATGGTCGCGGTGGCGGCAGCGATGGAAACGCCCGCCATCATGGCCGCGCTGTGGCTGGCGCACACCGGCGACAAGCGCATGGACGCGACGACGCTGCGGGAAGTTCTTCTCAACGGATCGATCGTGCTTCTGGTCGGAGCCTTCATGATCGGCATTGTGACCGGGGAGCCGGGCATGAAGGCGATATCCGCCTTCATCGTCGACCCGTTCAAAGGTATTCTCTGCCTGTTCCTTCTGGATATGGGCGTTATTGCCGGCCGCGGTTTGCGTGAAGGTCGCAAACATCTGACTTGGCCCGTCATCCTGTTCGGACTGTACATGCCGCTCATTGGCGCGACGCTCGGCGCCCTGGCTGCCCTCGCCGTTGGACTTTCGACGGGGGGCACCGCACTCATGATCACGCTTGCGGCCAGTGCATCCTACATCGCCGTTCCCGCCGCACTGCGGCTTGCCCTGCCGGAGGCGCGGCCGGCGATTTACCTGCCACTATCGCTCGGCGTCACCTTTCCGTTCAACTTGACGATCGGGATCCCGCTTTATCTCTCGCTCGCGACAGCTCTCCACTGAGGATACGGTCATGCAAACTTATCCCAAGAAGCGCATCGATATCATGGTCGAGGCCCCGCTGATGCAGCGCGTGCTGTCGCTCCTCGATCAACAGGGCGTCAGCGGTTACACCGTTCTTTCAGCGCTCGCGGGGCGGGGCAAGGACGGTGCCTGGCATCGTGACGGCGTTGTCGGGCGTGCCGGGGCCTTGGTGATGATCATCTGCATTCTCGACGAAACGCGCGTCAACGAGGTCCTCGAACCGCTGTTCAAGCTCGTCTCGCGGCAGATCGGCGTCGTCACCGTGTCGGATGTGCATGTCATCCGGCCCGAACACTTCGCTTGAGGCTGCGTCTGCTCGATTTCGGTTCAAGCAGGGCGTGTCAGAACGACGAGCAGGTTGTCGTCGAAGAGGGAAGCCTTGTTGCGCCTGCGGTAAGAGAAGCCCGCTTTAGCGGCGAGCGCGCGCAATGATTGTTCTGTGAAATAATTGACGTGATCGGGGAAGCGAAAGCCGCACCATTTGGCTCCCATGATGCGACGGTTCACTGAACCGTAATTCGGCACGCGGACGTAAATGGCGCCGCGCGGTGCCAACTTGCGGTAGGCCAATTCTAGAACGGGGCCAGGATTTTCTTCGTGTTCGAGGTAGGAGCGCATGACCATCGCGGAGAAATGTCCGTCGACGAAGCTATCAAGGGCTGCACGCGCCGGCGCGCAGACAACATAACCGCCGCGCGCTCGGAACTTTTCGTCCGCCTGGCGCGCGAGGGCTTCGGAGACTTCGATGCCGAACGGCGTCACGCCATCGGGTAACCGGCAACTGCCGCCACAGCCGATGTCGAGGACATTGCCCACCTTGCCGATGGTCGCGCCCCGATAGAATTGATCCTGCATTTTGCCGAATTTCAATCGCCAGCGCGTCTTCTTATCGAGCCCACTCAAGGCCCGCTTCTCGCGTCGCTCGCGCTCGGCGAGGAACGTCTTTTCCCAAGCAAAGTCTTCGACCAGGGCGGCCTCGCCGGGCACTTCGTGAAGGAAGACGAAGCCGCAGCTTTGGCATGTCACGACCGGCCAATCGCTGGTCGTGTACTGCGGCAGAAGCGTTACCGCCGTGCCGGAACATACCGCGCACGCGCGGACGATACGTGCCCCGCTGGCAACGGCGTTTCCAGGTTCGGCCGACCTGGAGGCTTCATCGATCAGAGGCCCGGTCAACTTTATCCCCTCGGTTTCCAGCCGCTCGCCTGAGCGGACGTCCAGTTTTGGGCGAAGCGCCAGCCAAAGTCCATAACCACTGATTGAGGATGGACATAAGTCGCTGCGTGACCGATGAATTGGCATCAGTCCAGCGCTTGGCCACCGCCACGGCCCGGCACTCAAGCCCCTTGCCGATGATCACATACCGAACCGATATCGACGGCCTCAGGGCCGTGTCAATCATAGCCGTGCTGCTGTTTCATGTCGGGTTCGATGGCTGGTCGGGCGGCTATGTGGGGGTCGATGTCTTCTTTGTCATCTCCGGTTTCCTCATTACCTCGCTGATCGCTGCCGACATCGACAAAGGGACATTCTCGCTCGGCCGCTTCTACGAACGGCGCATCCGGCGGCTGCTGCCCGCAACCATTCCCGTCATCGCTTTCACCGCACTCTTCGCCACGGCCTTCTATACGAGCGATCGGTTTCTCGAGTACGGTCAGAGCCTCATTGCTTTCACGACCTACACGTCGAATTGGTTCTTCTACGCGACGCGCGGCTACTTCGCGGGCGCGGATGCGACGACACCGCTGCTGCACACCTGGTCGCTTGCCGTCGAAGAGCAGTTCTATCTCTTTTTTCCGCTGCTTTTGCTTGTTCTGGCCGGCCGCCCCGGCGTCAGGCTGTGGGTTCTGTCCGGTGTTGCCGTCGTGAGCCTCGTCTATGCGCAGTTCCTGCTCAGAGATGGGCAGACAGACCTTGCTTTTTATTCTTCGTTGACGCGGATCTGGGAATTGCTGGCCGGAGCGCTGTTAGCTCTATCGCCCGCTGTTGCAAAGCGACTGGCACACTACTCGACAGTCTTGCGTGTTGTGGGCCTTTCACTGATCCTTGGGCCGGTTCTCACGTACGGGCCGGCGACCGTTTTTCCAGGTGCTGCGGCTCTGCCACCGGTTGCGGGAACCTTGCTTCTGCTCGCCGCTTCGCCCGCGCGCCGTGACCCGATCCTAAGCTTCCTGCAAGCAGCACCGGCGGTCTATACCGGACGGATCTCATATTCGCTCTATCTTTGGCATTGGCCGATCATCGGGGCATTGAACGTCGTTGTGTTCGACCCCAACGATTTGACGAAAGTCATCGCAATCATCCTCAGCTTTTTGGCTGCGGCTCTGTCCTATCACGCCGTCGAGATGCCGTTCCGGCGGCACACAACAATAGCCGGCCGACAGGCGCTTGCCGGACTGCTGGCTGCCACGACGGCGGCCAGTCTGACTTTCGGTGGCCTCGTCTGGCGGAGCGGCGGGTGGCCCGGCCGATTTCCGGCGGGAGCGGAAAACATGGCTGCAGTGGCGTCCCAGCACATCCCGGATCCCGGGCTGTGCTTCGTGACGGGCGCGCAACCCAACCGGTTCTGCCATGCTGCCGACGGCCGACCGCTCGACATCGTCTTGATGGGCGACAGTCATGCGCAGTCACTGGTGCCGGCGGTACGCCAGTTCGCGCAAGAGCAGGGACTGACAGCCGGATTTGCATTGCGCGCGGATTGTGCGCCGCTCGTGGGTGTCTGGCGGGGCAAAGACGTGCAGCAACTCTGTCCGCAGTTTGCAGAAGAAGCGATGGCGTTTCTTGCCCAAACGAAGCCGCGCATCGTCATTCTCGCCGCGCGCTGGTCCGTTTACACCGTGACGGGTCGTCAGCTTTTTTCCGATCGTGATCGCGTGGCGAATGATCGGACAACAAGCCTTGCGATATTCGAAGATGGGCTCGATCGCACGCTGCGACGGATCGCCGAGACAGGCGCACTTCCCGTCGTTGTCGAACAAATGCCGGAAAACGCCGGCGACCTGCCCTCCTCGTCCTTGGTTTTGATGCGCCTTGGGCTACCGCTCGACACGGTGGCGGCGCGAAAGTCGAAGCACCAGAAGATGCAGCGCACCATGTCCGATATGCTGCAACGAGCGGCTGCAAAGTCCCCCCTTGTGAGGATCGATCCGACGATCGCCTTCTGCCCGGCGGAGCGCTGCACGGTCGAGGCCGGCGGGCGGCTTTTCTACTCCGACAACGATCATCTCAACGCCGCTGGCAGTCTTTTCTTTCTGCCTTATCTTTCGGAGGAGCTTCGTAAAGCTCTGGCGCAGCGACCAAGGTCTTAAGACCCTGGTCCGACGAGCACACGTCTTTGGCCACCTTGTTCCGCGCGACGTTCGGCCGTGTCAGACGCTCCATTGCTATGGAACTGTGTCGACGTGTACCGAGCCTGACATTCACCCGCACGCAGTGACGGCTTTGGCTGCAAAAGTTTAAGTTCATTCAAGGATGGCAACTGACCAGCGTCTGATCACGCGAGGACATTGAGCAAGACATGGTAAATGAAACCAAACCGGCCGGGCTGCTTCTCGCCGGCGGGCAATCCCGCCGAATGAGGGATGCATTGGGCGGGGCGGGCGACAAGGCCCTGCTCGACCTCGGGGGTATGCCGATGCTGGCGCACGTCATTGCGCGGCTCGCGCCGCAAACCAGCCGGCTCGTCATCAATACCAACAGCGATCCGGCCCTTTTTGCCGGGTTTGGTCTCCCGGTGGTGGCGGACCCGATTGCAGGATTCAAGGGGCCGCTGGCGGGAATTCTGGCCGGGTTGCGCTGGTCGAAGATGCAATGTCCGGCCGCGACGCACATCGCCAGCGCGTCTGCCGACGCGCCGTTCCTGCCGACCGACCTTATTGCAAGGTTGCAGGCGGCCGTGAACGGCATTCCCGACGCCATCGCCGTCGCGCAATCGGGCGGGCGACTGCATCCGGTGATTGGACTGTGGCCTGTTGTACTAGCCGACGAATTGGAAGCGGTCCTCGAAGCCGGGACACGGAAGGTGACATCTTGGATCGATCATTATGGCGCCGTCGCGGTCGAATTTCCGTCGGCTGACATCCGGGGACGTCGCGTCGATCCGTTCTTTAACGCGAACACGCCGGACGAGCTGGCGCAAGCGCGTGAACTGCTTGCCGGCTGACGGTGTCCTGATAGACAAACAACCATGGATCGCCAGCACCCAATTTCGGTCATCGGCATCGCTGGGTGGAAAAATTCCGGCAAGACCACACTCGTGGAGCGGCTCATCGCAGAGTTCACACGACGTGGGCTTCGTGTTTCCAGCATCAAGCATACGCACCATGAAATCCAGAGCGAGGCCCCTTCTTCAGACAGCGTCCGCCACCGGCGCGCGGGGGCTTGCGAAGTGATACTTGCAGGACATGGGCAATCCGAATACCGGCTCGACGACATCGTCGGCCGGCTCGCGCCCTGCGATCTCGTCATAGTGGAGGGCTTCAAAGCGGCGCCGATTGCAAAAATCGAAGTGCGCCGTGCTGCACAACGGGAACGGCGCGAATTGGCGCCGATGGATACTCGATTTGTTGCTGTCGCTTCTGATTACGCGACCGATCCCGGCCATCTGCCATTGTTTTGCCTCAACGACGTTTCGGCGATCGCCGACTTCATCACACGGACGCTGCAGTTGGCGACGGGGTCTAACAGCGATTAGCCTGCGTGTCCGATGTCAGAGCAATTCGATGCCGAAACGGCGAACAAAGACCGCAAAGAGCGCGAAACTTGCCATCGTTATGACGACGCTGGCGGCCATGGTCGGCCAGAAGCCGATGCGCGGCAATAGAAACGGAAAGAGCAAAAACATCGGGAGCGTGGGGACAACATACCAGAACGTGTACCAGGCGTGGTTCGACAGCTTGGCCTCGTCCTGGCCTTCGGCCCACAGCCAGATCAACGTCAAGACCGTCACCAGCGGCAACGCCGCTATCAACCCCCCGGCTTTATCGCTGCGCTTGGCGACCTCCGAGATCACAACGACGAGGAAAGCCGTCACGGCATATTTGGTCACGATCCAAGTCATGTGTGGCCTCCTGGCTCAGCCCCAGAAAAAGTGACACAAATTCCGGCGGAGCGGCGCGCGGCTGAGCACGATCACCGGGCTGTGGCCGCTGAGCCCCACACCACTGTTTACCGTCCGCGGCCCGTTGCAGGGTGTCATTCGACTCGCCCATCATACCGCACGTGTCGGCGCTGCGGAGGCTCCCATGAAGTACTACGCGAAGGTCGTGCGTTTGCGGCTTGAAGTGGCCTGTGTCGAGATCGAGGGCGACGACATAAAGACCGGCCAGGAGGCGGCCGATCGGGCGCTCGACGCGGCAACGGCCGATGATCTGTCTTGGCGAATGCTGCCTTACGACACCGAAGCCTATGCCCCGCATGTTGAAATGCTGGTGTCTGATCCGGATCTTGCGGAGGCGGGCGAGACGGCCACCGTTATCCGCCGCTGGATGCGCAGTCCGGAATCCTCCAACCAGGATCGCTATCTTGTCCTCCATGCCGATCTGGAGACGGGCGAGGGCCGAACCATTCTTCAGCCTTGGCTGTCAGAGGCCGCCGGACTTCCGCTGGCCGATCTGTGCGGCGAGTGGATGGATGATCTGGCGGACTTGAGCGAAATGGCTGTCGAGGCGCCGCGTCCTTCGAACGGATCGGCGATCATCATTCCCTTTCCGCGGCCCGCGCCGCGCAATGATGGGCCGTCTCTCAGCTAATGCTGGCTTCATTGGTAGGGACTTCATAACCCAAGTTCACTCAGTCCCGGGTGATCGTCGGGACGTCGTCCTTGCGGCCAGCGAAACAGGCGCTCGCTCTCAACGATGGCGAGATCATTTATGCTTGCATAGCGCTTGCGCATCAGACCGTCAGCATCGAATTCCCAGTTCTCATTGCCGTAAGAGCGGAACCAAAGGCCTGCGCCGTCGTGCCATTCGTAGGCGAAGCGGACCGCAATCCGGTCGTCAGCAAAGGTCCACAATTCCTTGATGAGCCGGTAGTCGTATTCGCGAGCCCATTTGCGCGTCAGGAACGCGATGACTTCTTCACGACCACGTGGAAATTCGCTCCGGTTGCGCCATTGAGTGTCCACGGTGTAGGCAAGGGAAACCCGCTCGGGATCGCGCGAGTTCCATCCGTCCTCCGCGAGGCGCACCTTGGCGATTGCCGTTTCTCGGGTGAAGGGCGGAACCGGCGGGCGAGCGGTGTTCGTCGTCATCAGTGCCACTCCTCAATGGTTAGAACGATGCCTAGGATATACGAATGAGTTTGCTTTTGCCGAAGCGGCGTTCTCTCCTGGCCGACGACGACGTGATGGGTGATTTCATCTTATGGCAAGCAGCTGGCCGGCGCACAGCGCTGATTTCTCTGATCTCCATCGACGGAACGACCCCGCGCCCGCTCGGTGCGCAGATGGCGGTTGCGGACAATGGAGCTTTCACGGGGTACATGTCTGGCGGCTGCATTGAACAGTCGATTGCCCAGGACGCGGTTCAGGCAATTGCAGAGCGCCGCAACCGAATGGTGCGCTATGGCAAGGGGTCGGCCTATTTCGATCTCCAGTTACCGTGCGGCAGCGGCCTTGATTTTTACATCGACCAGAGCCTGCCGCCAACGCTCGTTGCGCGCGTTGCGAGTTTCCGCGATGCGCGCCAACCGTTTGTGCAGACCACGAACCTGACCAGCGGCTCGACGACATTCGAGGCGCTCGATGGTGAGGCGGGGACCGCCCTACACGGCGACGCGTTCAGCAAGGTGCATCTGCCGCTGCCGCGAATTGTGCTCATCGGCGGAGGGCCTGCGCTCATGGCGATTGCTCATCTCATCGCAGCGGCCGGCTTGGATCTGCACATTGTGTCGCCTGACGAGGCTGTCTGTGCGGAGGCGGTGGCCGCGGGCTTATCGGTTCACAAGCTGATCCAGCCGCAAGACATCGCAGCAACCCAGATTGATCGTTTTACTGCGACAGTCGTCGCGTTCCACGAGCATGACTGGGAAGCACCGGTCCTGTCGGAGGTGCTCCGATCGCCGTCGTTCTACATCGGTGTGATGGGCAGCCGCAGAGCGCATCAGAACCGCGTACAGCAGCTGTCGGACATGGGTGTTTCGCCACGTCAGATGGCACGGCTGCGCAGCCCCATCGGTCTCGTTCCGGGTGCAAAGAGCCGGGCGACGTTGGCCGCTGGCATTCTCGCCGAAGTCATGTCGGAAGCCAAGGCAGCCGGACTGCTGGCCTAGCCTGATCTCTCATTCGCGCAGTGCGCGGCCAACATTGTCGATAAATGGCTTCAATAAATAGCTTGCGAGCGTGCGCGAAGCTGTTTCGACGTGAGCTTCGACGGGCATTCCGGGCAGCAGCCGCAGCGGTGCGAGGCGGGCGAGTTCGGCCGGCGTGACGGATACGGTTACGCGATAAAAGGACTGCCCGGTTTTTTCGTTTGCCACGGTCGACGGCGAAATCCGGTCCACGGCTCCTACTATCTGAGGTGTCGTCGCCTGGTTGAAGGCTGGAAAGCGCAGCATCGTATCCTGGCCGATGACCAATTGATCGATTGCGGTCGGCTCGACCGCGATCTCAACATCAACGCCGCTGTCGTTGGCTATGATTTGCATCAGCGTGGCGTTGGGCGGTATCGTTCCACCGACGGTGTTGACATTCATCTCGTGCACAACGCCGCTGATCGGCGCACGGATGGCGACGCGCTCGAGCTGCTTGGCCGTCGCGGCGATCTGCTGGGACAGGTCCTCCACTTCGGTTGCCGTCGTGGACAATTCGGCCAACACTTTTTCTTTGAAAGCTCGGTCGACCTGTATGATGCTGATTTCGGTTTCGCGAATGGCGTTTTCGACCCGCGCCAGCTCGGACGCGTGCTCGATGATTTGCCCCGTCAAATCAGATTTCATGCGTTCCTGGCTGAAGACACGGGACTTTGTCGCGATGCCTTTTTCGAGCAATTCATTCAGGCCATCAAGTTCGTTCACTACCGTCTTCAACTGTTCGCTCTTGGCTCCGATCAGACCTTCGAGTCCATCGGTTTGATTGTCGAGCTGCCCAATTTTTTCATTGAGTTTTTCTATTTCACCCTTGCGGCTCTGTTGGCGGGCTCGGAATAGGTGCTCTTGGCGGTCGCGATGAGATGCGTCATCGCCCAGTTTAAAGGAGCGGGACAGCGTCATATCCGGGGGACCAATGTCGGCCCGGTCGTCGCGTTCGGCTTCGAGGCGGGTGCGTCGGGCCAGCGCTTCACGTAGCCGATTGCGGTAGATATCGAGATTGGCGCGCAACATCGCATCGTCAAGCCGCACCAAAACGTCGCCTTTGTGGACCACGTCACCGTTGCGGACCTCGATTGCCTTGATCAAGCCGCCGTCAAGATGCTGCACCAATTGCGGTTTGCCGCGCACGACGATCTGGCCGGCCGCGATTACGGCACCCGCCAGGGGAACGGCGGCCATCCAGCCACCAAGGCCGGCGATCAGCACGATGAGTACGATGGCGGCGGTCCGCAGCGGCGCTTTGTAATCGGAGTTGACCGATCCACGACCAGAAGCTTTGACCGCGGGCGATTTCCCCATCATGCGCGTGCCCCGGCGGCGAGCGGGCGCGTGACCTTGCGCAGCACGTCATCCTTGTTGCCGTATTCGACGACGGACCCATTCATGAGCATCAGGAGCTTGTTGACCGCGGCTATGGCACTTGGCCGGTGCGCCATGACGACGACCGCCGACCCCGACTGCCGCAAGCGTTCAATCGCAACGGCGAGCGCCGCGTCGCCGTCCGCATCGAGGTTGGAGTTGGGTTCATCGAGAACGACGAGCCGCGGGTCACGAAAAACTGCCCGTGCCAGGGCAATGCGCTGCATCTGCCCGCCCGACAACGGCGTCGCGCCATGACCGGCCGACGTTGCATACCCGTCCGGCAGGCGGAGGATCATCTCATGAACGCCGGCCAACTGGGCTGCGGCGACGATAGCCTCGTCAGGCGCGTTGGGATCGAAGCGCGCGATGTTCTGCTGCACAGTGCCCGCCAGAAGCTCGACGTTCTGGGGCAAGTAACCGATATGGCGTCCAAGTAACGCGCGGTCCCACTGTTCGAGAAGCGCGCCATCGAGGCGAACTTCACCGCCATCCGGCTGCCAGGCGCCGACCAAAATGCGCGCCAGAGACGACTTGCCGGACGCACTGGGTCCGATGACGCCGACTGCATCGCCGGCAGCAAAATCAAAACTTACATCTTTCAAAATGAGGCGGCGATTCTCTGGCGCAACCCCGGCCGGCGCGGGTGCAAACTTGCTCAGATTGCGAACGCTCATGATTCCCTTCGGTGCGGGAAGACGCAGCGGCGGCGCGGGTGACGCCCCGTCCGGTAGAATGGATGCCAGCCGCTGGAAGGCTTGGCGGGCACGCACCACAGATCGCCAGTTGCCGATGACTTGATCGACTGGCGCCAGCGCGCGGCCCGAGATGATCGAGACAGCGACGATCATGCCGGCCGAAATTTCACCGGAAATGGCCAGGAACGCACCCAGACCGAGCACGGCCGACTGCAACACCATGCGGATCGCCTTCGACAGCGCGGAGATGATCTCGCCGCGTTCGCCCGCTTGTTGTGTGAGAGCGGCGCTTTCGGTGTGCATGCGTTGCCAATGGTCTGCAAGCGCGCTCAGCATACCCATCGGCAAAATGGTGTCGGCGCTGCGATGTATCTGATCGAGGAAGCGTGTTTCGATTTGATCGAGAGCTGCCGCTTCATCCAGCGACGACCGCGTGACTTGTTCGTTGACGAGGGCCAAGACCGTCACGAGACCTGCGCCGGAGAGCGTCAGCCAGCCGAGCCAGGGATGAATGATGAAAACGAATCCCAGATAAAGTGGGATCCAGGGCATGTCGAACAATCCGCTGAGCGCGGGACTGGACAGAAATTGGCGGACGATCGACAGGTCGGCCAGTGGCCGCGCGACCGTGGGCCGATCCTCGATCGAGCGGCCGAGCCATGCCGTCAGCGTCGGTGGACCCAGGCGTTGATCGAGCCAGAAGGAAGCGCGCGACAAAGTCCGCGAGCGCAGACATTCAAAGACGCCCCAGAAAACATACAGCGCGGCGGCCAGTGCAGACAGGGCCACCAGTGTCGGCACCGACCGGCTGGCCAGCACGCGATCGTAAACCTGGAGCATGAACACGGGGCCCGTGAGCATGAGGAGGTTCAACGCGCAACTGACGAGCGCCACGCTCCAGAAGACAGAGCGCAGCGGTCTGATCGCAACCTGAAGTGTCCCCCGGCTCCGACTGGAATCAGGCGTCCGGCGTGTCATCTGCGTAGCAACTCCCCCCAACTGCCGGTTAAGATATGGCAGCCGGGAGACTTAGTCGCATACACATTGCGTTACTTGGGATAGCGGGCGGGTCGCGTGCAATCAGGTCGCGGCGGCCGGAGTTTCGAGGCGCTCCAGTTCAATCACCGCGCGTAAGGCGAGAGGTGTCAAACCTTCGCCGCCAGCTTTGACATGCTGATAGATGTGGGCCCGCATGCGCGGCTCCCAGAATTTGCGCATGTGATCAGCGGCTACAATGACGGCGCGCTCGTCACCTTGGACGAGGACATTGCGCACGATCTGATTGACCATCATCACGAGCTTATCAGACGTTTGCATGCAGGCCCCCTTCCGTGCGCAGGCGAGCCGGGCGTGTCGACCGAGCCGGTTCGGCGGCCACGCGCTCGGGATGAGTAAAGATTTCGAAGGCGTCGCCGCGGGCAATGCCGACGAGTGTGATACCAGCGGCGTCTGCCGTGCGCACCGCAAGCGCCGTCGGCACCGAGACCGCGACGACAACCGGCGCACCCATCTGCGCTGCCTTCTGCACCAATTCGACGGACAGGCGGCTCGTCAAGACGATGATACCGCCTGCAGCGTCAATGCCATTTCGCGCCATCGCACCGACGAGCTTGTCGAGCGCATTGTGCCGCCCGACGTCCTCACGGACCATGACAAGTCCCTTGTCGAGCGTCCAAAAGCCGGCGGCATGCAGCGCTCGCGCTTCGCTGTTGAGTTTCTGCGCCGGGGCGAGCGACGCCATTGCCGCTTCGATTTCGACGGCGCTGACCTGCAACGGCGCGGTTACGGGCTTGGCTGTGGGAAGTGCTTGTTCCAAGCTTTCAACGCCGCACAATCCGCAGCCGGTGGGGCCCAGCGTGGCTCGGCGGCGGACCGCGAGCCGGTGTCCGGCCGCCGGTGACATCCACATACGCAGTTCGAGGCCGAGAGGCTGCTCGACTACGTCCAAGCTGGCGATGTCCGACACATGATCGATCTTGCCTTCGGCCAAACTGAAGCCGAGTGCGAAATCTTCCAAGTCCTGTGGGGTCGCCATCATCACGGCATGCGTCGAGCCGTCATAGACGAGCGCGACAGCCGTCTCTTCCGGCAGCACCCGCGACGAAGCGGATGTGCTGCCGGCTAAAACTTTGACGCTATCGACCTTGGCGAGCGGCTCGGTCATCGCTTACTCCGCCGCTTCCGCCGGGGCGATACGGCGGCTCTGGTCAGCAAAGTCCATGTATTTCTTCTGATAGTCCGTCGGTCCGTTCGACGGTGAAACCTGCACCGCCGTCACCTTGAACTCGGGGCAGTTCGTCGCCCAATCCGAGAAGTCGGTGGTGATGACGTTCGCCTGCGTCAGTGGATGGTGGAACGTCGTGTAGACCACGCCCGCCGCCACACGATCGGTGATGAGTGCACGCAGCGCGGTCTCGCCGGCACGGCTGCGCACCGTAACCCAATCCCCATCCTTGACGCCACGCTGTTCGGCATCATGAGGGCTGATCTCAAGCCGGTCTTCCTCATGCCAGACGACATTGCTCGTCCGCCGCGTCTGCGCGCCGACATTGTATTGCGAGAGGATGCGGCCGGTGGTCAGGATCAGCGGATAGCGCGCACCGGTCCGCTCATCGGTCGGCACGTATTCCGTCAGCATGAAGCGGCCGCGGCCACGCGTGAACTCGTCGGTGTGCATGACCGGGTAGCCGAGCGGGTGATCTTCGTTGCACGGCCACTGGACTGATCCATGCTCGGCGAGCTTCTCGTAGGTCACGCCGGTGAAGGTCGGTGTCAAGGCGGCAATCTCGGCCATGATCTCTGACGGATGGACGTAATTCCAGCCGAGGCCCAGCTTGTTGGCGATCAGCTGCGTGACTTCCCAATCGCCATAGCCGTTCTTCGGCGTCATAACCTTCGTGACACGCTGGATGCGGCGCTCGGCATTGGTAAAGGTGCCGTCCTTTTCCAGGAACGTGCAGCCGGGCAGGAAAACGTGCGCGTAGTTGGCCGTTTCATTGAGGAAGAGATCCTGCACGACCACGCATTCCATTGCGGCGAGTCCCGCCGAAACGTGATGCGTATCCGGATCGGACTGCAGAATGTCCTCGCCCTGGATATAGAGCGCCTTGAACGATCCCTCGACGGCGGCGTCGAGCATGTTGGGAATGCGCAGGCCCGGTTCCGGATCGATCTTGCACTGCCAGGCGCTTTCGAACAGGGCGCGGGCCGAAGCATCCGACACGTGTCGATAGGCGGTCAATTCGTGCGGGAACGAGCCCATGTCACAGGCGCCCTGCACATTGTTCTGGCCGCGGAGCGGGTTCACGCCGACGCCGGGACGGCCGATGTTGCCGGTCGCCATGGCGAGATTGGCGATCGCCATCACGGTGGTCGATCCCTGGCTATGCTCGGTGACGCCTAGACCGTAATAAATCGCGGCATTGCCGCCGGTGGCGAACAGTTTTGCGGCGGCGCGGATTTCGTCGGGTTCGACGCCGGTGTAGGGCTGCATGGATTCGGGCGAATTGCGCGGCTCAGCAACGAAAGCGGCCCACTCCTGGAACTCGGCCCAGTCGCAGCGCTCGCGCACGAATGCCTCGTCAATGAGGCCTTCGGTGACGATGACGTGCGCCATCGACGTCAGCAGCGCAACGTTGGAGCCGGGCTGCAGAGCGAGATGATGCGCGGCTTCGATATGCGGCGAGCGCACGATATCGGTGCGGCGCGGGTCGGCGACGATGAGTTTGGCGCCGGCGCGCAGGCGCGCTTTCATGCGGCTTGCAAATACCGGGTGACCGTCGGTCGGGTTGGCGCCGATGAGGAGAATGACGTCGGAGTGTTCGACTGAGTCGAAGTCCTGGGTACCGGCCAATTCACCAAAGGTTGATTTCAGGCCATAGCCGGTCGGCGAATGGCAGACGCGAGCGCAGGTATCGACGTTGTTGACGCCAAAGCCCTGGCGGATGAGCTTCTGGACAAGAAAGATATCTTCGTTGGTGCAGCGCGAAGATGTGATGCCGCCCACGGAACCGCGACCGAATTGCGTTTGCACGCGGCGGAATTCTGAGGCAACGCGTTCGACTGCTTCTTCCCAGGTCGTTTCCCGCCAGGGGTCCGTAATCTTGTCGCGCACCATCGGCTGCAAGATACGATCGCGGTGTGTCGTGTAGCCGTAGGCAAAGCGACCCTTGACGCAGGAGTGGCCGCGGTTGGCCTTGCCGTCTTTCCACGGCACCATGCGCACGACTTCTTCGCCGCGCATTTCGGCCTTGAACGAGCAGCCGACGCCGCAATAGGCACAGGTTGTGATTTCCGAATGCTCAGGCTGGCCGATTTCGATCAGAACTCTTTTCCGACAGCGTTGCCGTTGGGCAAGCCTGCACGCAGGCGCCGCAGGACACGCACTCGGAACTCAGAAAGTCTTCGTCCATGCCGGCGGACACGCGGCTGTCGAAACCGCGGCCCGAAATCGTCAGCGCAAACGTGCCTTGCACTTCCTCGCAGGCGCGCACGCAGCGATTGCAGACGATGCACTTGGATGCATCGTAGGTGAAGTAGGGGTTTGACGTGTCCTTCTTGAGGAACAGCGGATTTTCGCGCGCGGCGACCTGATCGAACACATGGTTCTCGCCCTGATAGCCGTAGCGCACGTCGCGCAGACCTACGGCGCCGGCCATGTCCTGCAACTCACAGTCGCCGTTCGCAGCACAGGTCAGGCAGTCTAGGGGGTGATCGGAGATGTAAAGCTCCATCACGCCCTTGCGAATATTCTTTAAGCGCGGGGTCTGCGTCTTGACCTTGATGCCGGGAGCGACCGGAGTGGTACACGATGCTGGGGTCCCGTTGCGGCCCTCGATTTCGACAAGACACAGGCGGCAGGAGCCGAAGCTATCCAGCATGTCGGTCGCGCAGAGCTTGGGGATGGTGGTGCCGATCTCCATCGCCGCGCGCATGATCGACGTGCCGGCGGGTACGGACACTTCAACCCCGTCGATCGTCAGCGTGACCATCTGCTCCGACGAGGAGGCTTTGGTTCCGTAGTCGATTTCTTTGATCAGTGTCATGGGTCTCACTCCGCGGCGACGGGCAGTTTTTGCACCCGGCCAAAATCATCAGGAAAATGATTGAGCGCGCTCGACACGGGATACGGCGTGAAGCCGCCCAGCGCGCACAGCGAACCAAACTTCATTGTGTTGCAGAGGTCTTCGACGACGGCCAGGTTGGCCTCCGTATTCTGGCCGGCAATAATTTTGTCCATCGTTTCGCGCCCGCGCACCGCTCCGATCCGGCACGGTGTGCACTTGCCGCAACTTTCAGCGGCACAGAAGTGGAAGGCGAATCGCGCCTGCTTGGCCATATTCGCAGTTTCGTCGAACACCACGACGCCGGCGTGACCGATCAAACCATCACGCGCGGCAAAGGCTTCGTAATCAAATGGCGTGTCGAAATAGGCGCGAGGGAAGTAGGCGCCCAGCGGTCCGCCGACCTGCACGGCTTTCACGGGGCGACCGGAATGCGTGCCGCCCCCGATGTCATCGACAAGTTCGCCGAGCGTGATGCCGAAAGCCGTCTCGAATAGGCCACCATGCTTGATGTTGCCGGCGAGCTGGATGGGCATCGTACCACGCGAGCGGCCCATGCCGTAGTCGAAATAAGCCGTCGCGCCCTCGGACAGAATGAATGGCACCGCAGAGAGCGACAAGACGTTGTTGATAACGGTCGGCTGACCAAACAGACCCTTGTGGGCCGGAAGCGGTGGCTTGGCGCGCACGAGGCCGCGCTTGCCTTCCAGGCTCTCCAAAAGCGAGGTTTCCTCGCCGCAGACATAGGCCCCCGCGCCCATGCGAACTTCGAGATCGAAAGTGTGCGGTGAGCCCGCCACCGTAGGTCCAAGCAGGCCAGCAGCGCGTGCATGACGAAGCGCTTGATTGAGAGCGATCTCGGCGTGCGGGTATTCCGAGCGCAGGTAGATATAGCCTTTGGTGGCGCCGACGGCGATGCCAGCGATCGTCATCCCTTCGATCAGAACGAAGGGATCGCCTTCCATGATCATGCGGTCGGCGAAGGTGCCGCTATCGCCTTCGTCGGCATTGCAGACGATGTACTTCTGCTGGCCCATTGGTGTGTCGTGGACCGTCTTCCACTTGATGCCGGTGGGGAAGCCGGCGCCGCCGCGGCCGCGCAAGCCCGATTTCGTCACTTCATCGACAATTCCCATCGGTCCAACGGCCAGCGCACGTTCGAGACCTTTGTAGCCGCCATGTGCTTTGTAATCGGCGAGCGAGACGGGGTCGGTCAGTCCGCAGCGGGCAAACGTAAGCCGTGTCTGCTTCTTGAAAAACGGAATCTCTTCCGTCGGGCCCAGCGCCAGCGGATGCTTGACTTTTGCAGCGCCGCCCTTGCTGAGTGACGCAACGATCTTGGTTGCATCGGCCGTCGTCATCGGACCGAAGGCGTAGCGCACGCCCGAGTCCTCGACTTCCATCAGCGGCTCGATCCAAAGCATCCCGCGCGAACCATTGCGAACAATCTCTACGGCAAGCTTCGCCTTGTTGGCGGCTTGTTGGACGGCGGCAACAATTGCGTCGGCACCACAGGCCACGGCGGCGGCGTCACGGGGAATGAAAATCTTCATTGTCATGCGCCGGCCTCCGCAAGGATCTTGTCGAGCTTTGCCACATCCAGGCGGCCGACAATCTTGCCGTCGACCATGGCCGAGGGTGCCGTCGCGCAAAGGCCAAGGCAGTAGATGGTTTCAAATGTCACGCGGCCGTCAGCCGTGGTCTCGCCGCAGGCAATGCCAAGCCGATCCTCAGCGTGTTTGACGAGGCTCTCGCAACCCATCGATTGGCAGGCTTCCGCGCGGCAAACCTTGAGCACAGTCTGGCCGGCAGGCTGGCGGCGGAAATCGTGATAGAAAGTGACCACGCCATGGACCTCGGCGCGGCTCAGGTTCAGTTCATGAGCGATCACCGGAACAGCAGCTTCGGGCACGAACCCGAACGCCTCCTGAACCGCGTGCAGGATCGGCATCATCGGGCCTTCGAGATGTGTATGGGCGGCGACGATGGAACGCGTACGCTCCTCGCTCCAGGGCTCATGCACAGTCATTCGGATCAGCCTCCCGCTCAACTTTAAGGATGTTGCATATAGCTATGGCGGTAGCCGGCCCCAACCTTCAAGGCCCGTGATCCGTCGTTTGATAGGGAAAGCCTATCAAAGGTCTTAAGAAGGCCATCCAACGAATAGGACGGTAACGGATTGCCTATTTTATGATGGCTAGCGCAGCGTTTGCGGCTTTCAGGCCACTGTCGCTTTCCGGATCGGAGGGTTCGATCGCAAGGGCTTTTTGATAAGCCTTGGCTGCTTCCGCCGGCCGGTCGGTGTTTAAATAGGACCAGCCGAGCATTTTCCAACCCTTGGCATCGCCCTGTTCCTGCTCAAGGCGAGCGGCCAGTTTAGCGATCATCGCGTCGACGTCGGGCACGTTGGCCGGCCGCGCAGCGGGCGCACCCGCGGGCGCCGCTCCGTCGATTGTATTCGCATAACCGCTCAGCGCAGCCAGATCAGCGTCGGCGCCTTCGGCTCCCGCCAGCGCCATGTGCGCCGCGGGGCCGGTTGGCGGAGTTGAGGTGGCAGTTCCGCCGGTCGTCGTCACCTGCGCAAAGCAGGCCATCGCCAGTGCCATGAGCGCCGCCAGAGTGCTACCTGCGATCGGCGTCCCCGCCGCGACCCAGCGCCCGGCGAGCATTGTCACGGCGCGGCGGCCCCGGCCTCCTGAACGCAACAGCAAGAGAACCAACGCTAGCATGGAGGCAGCGGTGCCGATGACCGCCGGGACGTGAAGCTCAGTCATGGTCAATCCTCACTCGTTCGGTTGCTCGTTTGTCTGGTCATGGCGCACGCAGCTTCGTCGACATCACCGGCGTGACGGCGCCGTCGACGTGATACTTGTGGCAGACGAGGCAATCCTGGCCCGCCTTGCTGCTAGTGTGACAGGTCTGGCAGACATCTTTCTTGATGGCGCCGAACGCCGGCACGAACTTATGCGCGTCGCCTTGCTCGTAGCTTTTCAGATAGGCCTGCCCTTTTTCGAGGCTGTGGCACGTCAGGCAACCCCGTTCGTCGGTCATGCCTAAATGGGGCTCATGGATGAAGTTCGTGAATTGACCTTTTTTGCTTTGCGCCGAAGGTTGAGCAAAGTTGACGGCGCGGCCCTTGCCCGCGATGTCATCGACGGAATGACACTTCGTGCACGCGCCTTGCGCGTCCTTATTTGTCAGGACATCAAACACGCCCGCGGCGGGGCTTGTGGACCCTCTCGGCGCCTGCGGTCCGGTCAGGAAGAGCCAGGAATAGAGAAACTTGTCCTTGTGGCCGATCGGCCTGTAGGAAATTGCAAAGTCCTGGCGATACCAGCCGCCGTATTCAGCCCAGCTTTCGGGATCGACACCACTGTCAATCGCGATCATCGGGGCTGCGCCGTCAGCCGGCAAACCTTCCGCGGCCGACTCGGCTCCCCCACCAGGCGGTCCTCGCGCCGGTCTGGCGGCTGATCCGGCTGCCTTCCTCCGCTCCGTCAATTCACGACGTTCTTCCTCGGTCGGAAACAGGAGATCATCCTTCTTGTCGCTGACATTTTCGGCGCGTTTAGGACTTGCGGCCGGCACGATATCGCGAAGTCCCGCGCGCATCGGTTCAGATAGTGCCTGGCCCGTAGAAGGAACTGGCGCTGCCTCGGTTTTCTGTGCCCCGCCAGCCGCGTCGTTCGCGGTGTCGGGCGGGGGTGCGGTCGCATTTGGGTCTTTGAACATCACGCACGCGCCTAGAACACGCAATACGCACGTCGGCGGGTCGAGCTTGACCTTGTTGGCCGCAACTTTGCCGTCGCCTTCTGGCTGCGCTGCTGTTTCTTCCGTGGCGGGTTCGGAGCCGGCGTCACTCTGCTGTGCTTGCGGGGCCGGTGGTTCGTCCGCGACGGGCGGGGTCGGATTACTCTGGGCTTTGGCCGCGGCGGCGGCCGGCGAAATCGGACCGCCTGCAATTTCCTGCGCCAAATTCGGCAGCCATTCCTGCTGAGCTCCGACAATGACGTCGCGTGGCAGACTGGCCGTCAGGTCGGCGACGAGCGATGGGCTCAGCTTCGCGCCGGTGGCGATGTTGAGGTCGGCGAGCACATCGGAGGCTTTGCCCGAGATCAACGCATGCAAGAGCCGTTTGATCTCCCATGCGAGATCCGTCACAGATTTGATCTGATCGTCGCTGGCGGTACCCAGGTCCTGCAAATTCAGGTTGGCGACCGATGCGATCAGCGCGCGGCCTTTGTCGTTGCGACCGATCATGACTTTCATGAACGGCGTCAGCGCGGCATCTGACGCATCTGGCCACTCACCGAGTGGCGCCTTTTTCTTGGCCAAAGTTTCAAGATCGAGACCGGGGAGCGACAGGAAGGCCACCCCTTTCGGACCACTTGCGCGGGTCTTGCCGGTGATCTGGTCGAGGTGGCAGCCCGCGCAAACTTGCTCGAATGGCACGACGGACATGACGCGCTTGTCGGCACGGCTATCGTGGCAGCTGGCACACGTCTCTGGAATTCGTTTTTCCGGTTCTTTCTTGGCAATTTCTGGATAGTGCTTACCGAAGTGACCCGCGTGATCGTAGATAATCGGCGTGCGCGTCTTGAACGGATAGCTGTCGAAATTCGGGTGGGACCCGTCGAAGCTGTCGAACTTGACCACATGACACGAGCGGCACTGCTCGTCCGATATCCGCTTCAGATCAAATTTGCTGCCCTGATGTTCTTGATGACAGGTTGCGCAGAAAAGGCCGCCCGAGATGACATCCTGCATCGGAAACGCGACGCTCTGTGCGCGAGCGGACGGCGGCAGCGATCGACCGGCGGCGATTTTCGTCAATTGTAAGGTGCTCTTTTGCAGGACATCCACCGATGCGCCGTGGGCGTTGAACGCGGTGTCGGGCATCTTGTGACAGGCCAGACAGGCTTTGCTGTCGGCGCGTGGATCACCGGCGACAAGTCCGTGGACCCAGCCGAGCTTTCCAGTGCCACTATTCGTATGACACGCGCTGCAGGCTTCGATGCCGCCGTGCGCACTCGTCATCGGACCGGGCATCAGAAACCTTGTGCCTGCTGTTAAGCCAAACGCCACCGCCACCCCGAGGAGCGTCGCGAGCGCCAGCAATTGAGCGGCCGTATCGCGCCTCAGTTTCGGCATCACCAAACCCCCGACGAGAAGGCGTAGGCGACGACCACGTGCAGAATTGAAACTACAATGAGCGCGTAGGTGACGGGGACGTGTAGGAAAAAGAGGCCGCGCGTCAGAGATTGCTGAACGCTGGCGAAATCAAGCCGGTCCTTTTCGACGACCAGTTCCCGGATTGTGGCCAGCTTGTCCTTGCTTTGCGGATCAACGTAGCGGGCCAGATCTTCGATCTCATCGGTCAGTTGCTTCAGCGGCCCCTGAGACCGAACCAGATGCGCTGAGACATTGCGCTGGCCGGCGAAGAAGTCGCTCAGGTGGGTGGTATAGAGATCCATGATCCAGGCATCATGCGGCGGAACCGGCAGACCCAGTGCGGCGCTGGCCGGATCGGCCCTGGTCAAGAGGGTTTGCAGAGTGCGCGCCAGTTCGGCGCGTTGTTCAGGAATGCGTTCAAAGGTTGTGCGTTCATCGACGATGCCTCTGACCTTCAACGACCACGCCAGATATGTGCCGAGCACGCCACTGATCGTAACCAGGACGAACCCCGTCCACAGCATCCATTCGAGCGCGGTATCAGGCAGCGAAAGGTCGCAATGCGAGGCGAATGCTGCGATCAGCAGATAGCCGAGAAGGACGTGGATTTTGCGCCAGCGCACGGCGGACTTGGGCGAAAGGCCACCCGACTTGACGGCGATGTGAAATCCGAGCTGCAGGATCATGCCGCCGGCGAGAATCCACCCATCGAGATAGCGCGGATCGCGAAGCGCACTGCCGTATAGCCAGACGAGGCCGAAGAGGCCGGCCGATAGCGTTACGATTAGCAGTGCCTGACCCGTGTATTTGCCGAGCACTGAGCGGCGGGCACGGGCCGGCGTTGCAGCGCTTCTCGCTGCCGCCTTTCCCATCGCGGCGCCCACGTCAGTCATGAACCCTTGTCCCATCATCAGCCGTCGCGCGACCCGCGCGGCGATCCTGATCGCGTCTTCAGTTGATTGCTCCGGCGCTTCGCGCCTTGCCTTTCAGCTTGTCTGGTCCGGGAATCAGGCCGTCGAGACCAGCCAAAGTGGTGCCATCGTATTTCTCTGTGATCGCTACCAGCAGCTTGGCTACGCCATCGGCTGCCGTCGTTATTGCCGCTTCGTTGTTGAGCTTCAGCGCGGCGGAGTGGGCGAGATCGACCATGCGTGCGATCTCGGAAACTGCCGGAGCCGACTTTGCAGCGGCGGCGAGGCGGTTGCGCGCGTCGTCGGCGCGGCCCGCCATCTCGAACGCATAAGCTTTCCTGGCCGTCGCCTTGGCAATCGCGCGCAGCGCGGTTTCGAGTTCGACGCCGAGGCCGACGATGAAAAGCATGCGCTTGCGAGCCGCATCGGCTGGAACATTCTCTTTACCTTTCGAATGCCAAGTGTTGTGGCGCACCTCGCCTTGCGACCAGGAGACGAGTTCGAAAGCACTGCCGGCGCGATGGCCGCCTTTGTTGACAAGATCTTCCTGCGGCACGACGTGGCAGCCGTAACAATTTTTTGCGATCCGATAGATATCATGCGGCCGGATCATTCCCTTGGCTTCGGCGAGCTTCCAGCGCGCCGAAGCTTCTGCCTTGCTTTCGGTCAACGCAGTTTTGCCGCTGTACCCACTGTGGACCTTGATCCACTCCTGACCGGCGCCGTGGCAGGATTTGCAGGAGATGCCCGATATCGCTTCTGCCGCCGCATTCTTTTTCTGCACGGTGAAATGACAATTGAGGCATAGGCTTTCCGATTTGACGCGGCGAACGCCCATGGTCTTGGCTATTTTGTCGGCCCGGACGGCGCGCGGCATTTCACGAAATGTCTTGAAGTGATGCGTGCCCTTCCACGCCTCGACCTCCTGCTTGTGACATTCGGCGCAAGCATTGGCTCCGACGATCTTGCTCGAATCGGTGTCTGCTGCGCCGTAGGCCGCAACCGCGAACATCATCATGACACCGCCCAGTAGCAACACTCCTGCAAGTCCTGACGCAGGCCGCTGCAGCCGGACAGACGGACGGCTAGGCGCGCCGTGCATCACGATGAGATCTCACCTTCACGTCGTTCATGCTGAAAGCCGCCACGGGTTCAACGCGGCGGCCCACAGGCCACGTCAGCCAGCCAGTTAGGCGGGATGCCTGTGTGTTGTCCTCGGCGCTTCCACGCGCGGCAACGAACGGATCGGCGTAACAGACAGCACCGGCCTTGGCCGCAATCGTTTTCACGGCTTCGACCATGCCAGGAGCGCCGCACGCATAGAGCACGTCGCTTGGCAGCAAGATCGGGAGATAGTCGGTCGGGCGGCCAGGCATCACGGCCTTGGGTAGATTGTGCGCCGCGCTGCAGACTGGAATGATGTGAACATTGGGGAAGCGGGTAAGTTGGGCCAGTGCCGGCCCCATATAGAGTGCATCGAGACTGCGCCCACCGGCGATGATCATCATCAAACGCTGTGGGTTCTCGCGCAACGCCGCAACGGCGATCGACCAGATCGGTGCGAAGCCGGTATTGGTCGCGACAAGCACCATTCGGCTGGCGGAGTTGGCACGATAATGGGCCGAGCCGTACGGTCCCTCAAGGGTGACGGCATGGCCAATCGTGATGCTCTTGCCGAGAGCGGCAGTCACTCCGCCCGGCGCCATGCGACGAATGTGGAACCAGACGAGCCGCTGATCGCGCGCGGTCTGCAAGGGAAGAGTGATGCTGAACGGCCGGCTAGGAAAGCCCTTGAATCCGACCTTTGCATACTGACCGGCGTGGTAAGGTAATGCGCGGGCTGTCCGGATGCCGACCTCCATGACTTCCGGCGACAACGGGCGAAGAGATGCAAGCGCGCCGGCAACGATGCGGACGCCTTGCGCGTCATCGCGCTCAAGCGTTGCATCGCCGAAGATACGGCATTGACAGGCATGAACGATGCCCGGCTCCGTGCCCTCGCCGCCGCGCACCGAACCCGACACGAGTCGCACACAACACGTGCCGCAGTGTCCGGCGCGACAATCGAACGGCATAGCGACACCATTTGCCAGCGCCGCATCGAGCAGCACTTCACCTTGTCGCGCCCGGAAGCTCTGGCCATTGACAGTGATCACATGGCTTGGAGGCATTGACCCATCCTGGTTTGATGTTCGGCTTTGCGAGTGGGCGGCAGTAGTGCAAGCCGCTAATAAAGCAGCGGCTCATCACCACTGGGATCGTCGGCACCCATTGCAGCGAACGCTTCAAGCGGAGAGAAATTCCAATTACCCGCCGCTTATATTTATTCATTTTGATGTTTGGTCAAATATTGGCCCGATAATGGCGACAGTGTGATTGGCTGTCGTAAGCCTATCCGCCGACCATAAAATTTGTTTGCTCTAAATCGCATTAAGCATATTTAGCGGAACCCTTCTGCGCAAAATAGATCAATGGTTGCTCAATGGCGTCGCGCAACAATCTTGCACTAGGCACGTTACAATTTTTCCCTTTATTTTCAACATTTTATTGAGCGCGATACATTCCTGCTTGGACGCGAAACACCCCTCATTTGGAAAATCTATATGAAATGAACATTACATCTTTTGGCGTTCCGTAAGTCGCATTGACCTCAGTATTTGTACAATAAGACGGCCATATCACGGCCAATATCCGGAGGTTAATCAATTTTGCCACCGGCATTCATGTGTCATATGCGGTTTGGATATGCAGTACATGTAAATATCCAAAATCCTTGGGGGGATTGATGATGAAATGGTTCCTTGGCGTTAGAGCTTTTTCATGCGCGTTTGCGGGCGCCATTCTGATGCCGGTCCTTCTCTCTTTGGGCGCCTCGGCGGAGCCGGAAGGGACAGCTCAATGGACAACTAATGTGCGGGCGGACGAACCCGTTCCCAAGCCGCCGGAGCATGCCGGCCTCGTCAATGACGAGACGCTCTATCCCACGGCAGCGCAGTGTGGTGAGTGCCACAAACAGATCTATGAGGAGTGGTCATCTTCGAATCACGCCTATGCGTCGATCTCACCGATGTTTCACAAGTTTGAGCAGAAGTTCCAGGAATTAACGCAAGGGACCGTCGGCACATTCTGCGTCCGCTGTCATCAACAGGCCGGCACGCAACTTGGCGAAGCACGCGAGGCACCGCTGTGGGCTCGCAGCCAGATCGCGCGTGAAGGCGTAACCTGCATCACCTGCCACCGCGTCAAAGAGCAGTACGGCAAGGTCAACGGCGAGCGCCGGATCGAGCCGGGCAAGATCTTCGAACCGGTTTACGGCAGCGGCGAACAAAGCGTCATCAAGGACGTCATCGCCAAGAAGGACACCTACACCGTCGCGACGAGTGAGGGCGAGCGGGGCAATCAGATCCACCAAGGCATGATCACGAACAATCAGATCACCAAATCGGAATTCTGCGTCAGCTGCCATCAGGTCGCGGTGAACCTCGGGATCAAACTCGAAATCGTCTGGGATCAGTATCGCGATAGTCCGGCTCGGAAGGCCGGCGTCACCTGCCAGGATTGCCACATGGGCAAGGTCCCCGGTCAGCCGAAAGGCTATTCGACCGCACCGTCGGCAATCGTGGGTGGCAAGGAAGTCAACCCGGGTCGCAGGCACGCCAATCACCGCTTCATCGGCCCCGGTTACTCGATCGCGCATCCGGGGATCTTCCCGCACAATCCGAAAGCCAAGGATATCAGCATCGCGGACTGGCTGATGTTCGACTGGCGCGCTGGCTGGGGCTCGACAAAGTTCGAGGACAAGGTGGCTGCCGGCAAACTGAAAGTGACATTCCCGAAGCGCTGGTCGGATGCGCTTGATCGAGAAGAGGCGCGCGAGATCATCGACGAAAACATCGCCAAGCTTGACGAGCGCGACAAGCTGCGCAAGCAGGTGATGGAGAATTCGAGCAAGATCGACGGACCATTCCTCGACGGCTCACCGACGATCGGGGCGGACCTCGGCTTCTCCTACCGGATTCGCAACATCAACACGGGGCATAACCTGCCGTCCGGCTCACTTGGAGCGCAGCCGCAGCTTTGGGTCAACGTTGCTCTTGTCGATCCGGATGGGCAGAACATCTGGGAATCCGGCTATGTCGACAGCAACGGTGACGTGGCGGATCTGCACAGTCTCGACGTCGCCGCCGGCACCATCGCGACAGACCAGCAGCTCGTGCACTTCCAAACCAAGTTCCTGACGACCAACGTCAAGGGCACGGACAGAGAAATGTATCTGCCGGTCAACTTCGATATTGACCCGCTGCCGCATTTGCGTCCGCCGGGGGTTCCAACGACTGTCCTCAACCATCCGCCGCTCGTGCGCATGGAAAACCATTCACTCACGCCACTGGGAGAAAAGGTCGCCAAATACAGCGTGCCGGGAAATTTGATTACCAAACCCGGCAAGTACAAGCTCGCCTTTCGGATGCGCAGCCGCGCCGAGCCGATCTACTTCATGCGCTTCGTCGGGGCGACGAAAGCGATGGAGCAGAGCATGAACGAGCGGATCATGAATATTCACTCCTTCTCGGTCGATGTCGACGTGAAGGGCTAATGCCGACGAACCGGTAGTTTCGGATTGAATTCCGCCGGGAATTCAACTTGCGGGTCCGAAGCCTCTCCAACGACCTCTCGCCGGCCGGGCGCATTCGCCGGCTTGGGGCACGAATTGGGAGCTTCGCAATGACGACGAAAGCCGTGCCTGCCAGCATTTTTTCTGTGGTGCGATCGACGACGGCCATTGCGGCCTTGGCCGCAGGCGCAAGCCTCGGCGTCAGCGCTTCACGCGCCGATCCCGCCGTGAGCACAAGCACCGATGTATTTGGCAACAACGAAACCTGGATTGCAAAGACCTACGTCAACGGTCCGCAAGTGGATGCCGGCGAAAGCGAGCAAGCCAAAACCTCCAGCACCGCGTCGCATGAGAAAGAAAGACAAGTCCATACGGCGTTCCGCGAGGGGCCAATCTACGAGCAGACGTACGATGCCGGCGAGCAAGTCGAAATCTATGGCGGCAAAAGCGCGATCGAGCCGCCACGCCCGGCTCTCGAAGTCGGCCGTGAACAGTACACTTCGGGAATGTATGACGGGAGCAGCATGCTGTTTGGTGAACTCAATCCGCTGCTGCCGGGTCTGTCCATCTACGGCGACTGGCGGACGGCGGTCGCGTACAATCAGAATAACGGCAAGGACATTGCCCAGATCGCAACGCGGCTGAACCTCGACGTCGACCTCAAGATCACGGGCACGGAACGCATCCACGCCTTCATCACGCCGCTACAGAAGGCCAACGTCGAATTCACGCGCTATGAGTTCGGCGGCAGCGACGGCAACGGCAAGTTCAACGACGAACTTGATCTCAACCCGCAAACTCTCTTCTTCGAGGGCGATTTCGGCTCAATCTATTCGGGAGTTTCCGGCCAGCAATCTAGCTTCGATCTGCCGTTCGTCGTCGGCTTGTTCCCGCTGTTCCTGCAGAACGGCATCTGGGCAAACGATGCAATTCTCGGCGGCGCGGTGACTTTGCCGGCGAAGAACCTGCCGGAGCTCGGCATTTCCAATTACGACGTGACGTTCTTTGCCGCTTTCGACAACGTCGACAACGCCAGCGTGATCGGAGCCGATGGCAAGGTCGACAACAACAGCGCCAATCTCTACGGCGTCACGACCTTCGTCGATGCTTTCAACGGCTACATCGAGGCTGGCTACGGCGTCGTGCAGGGCCGCGATGAGCAGGACGATCTTCTCGTCCAATTTCTCACCGCCGCCTACACTCGCCGCTACGAAAACACCGTTTCCAATTCCACGCGCCTCTTTGCCAATTTTGGCGACGACGGCAACAACGGCTTTGCCGTCATTTCCGAAAACAGCCTGATCACCGGCCTGCCCAGTACGCTGCTGCCGTATGCCAATTTCTTTGTCGGTGTCGACAATCCGCAGCCTCTTGTCGACGGCAACGGCGCCGGTATTCTGAAGAACGTCGGCATCAATTTCGAAACCGATGCTCTGACCGGGTATCCAAAATTGGATGACACAGGTTCGAACGCATGGGGCGGCGCGATTGGTCTGCAGTATCTCTTCAATCTGGATCAGCAGATCGTATTCGAGCTGGCAACGGTGCAGCCGTTCGAAAACGACGGCATCGGAGCCAAAGATTCGCAGTACGCGGTCGGCGTGAGATATCAGGTGCCACTCGATCGCGCCTGGCTTTTGCGCGCGGACGCGACTTATCAGTTCCAGGAAGGAGCGGAGGATAATTTCGGGGTGCGGACGGAGCTACGGCGGAAGTTCTGATGCAGGAGAGCGGCCGCGCCGTCGCGGCCGCTCCTCGCTCACGCACTAGCGCTTGGGGCGCACGACCGCGTCGATCTCGATGCCGATTTCATCGCCGACCATGTCGGGGTACGAGACCATTTTAAATGCACTGCGCGATATCGTCGTAGTGGCCAGGAATTTCTTGCTGCCGGCGCTGTATTTCAGGTTCGGATCGTCATGCGCCGTGAGCGTCACGTTGAGCGTCACTGGTTTGGTCACGCCGTTGACGGTAATGTCGCCGCTGATCTCCGCCGCATCCGTGGTGGTCGGCTTCACCGATCGGCTGCGGAAGGTCAACGTCGGCTCGGCTTTGACATTAAAGAAATTCGCGCCCTTCAGTTCGTCATCAATGATCGGCTGTCCGGTTTCTATGCTTGCCGTCGCGATTGTTGCGAATACCTTGCTCTTTTCCGGCGCCTTCGCATCAAACTCAAGCAAACCCTCGACGCTGCTGAACCGGCCGCGCTGAGTTGAATACCCCATGACATAGGAGAAGCGGACTTCGGTGCGTTTGGAGTTAAAGACATAACTTTCGGCGCGAGCCGTATGAGTGGGAATGCCGGCCAACAACAGAACGGGAACGACGGCACTCCAGCCGTGAGCATTTCGCATCCTATCCCCCTTTGGGTATCCGCAGCTCATGCCCTCATGTGAATGAATGGCATTTCGATTTGTCGAAAATGCAGCGGGGCTGCCCCGGTATGGCCGGGATGATCAAGCATAGTGCGGCACCGGGAGGGAATGGTCGAACGCCGGAGGATCAAAAATGGCGATAACCGATACGCCGACAGGCTATGGCAGCGTATCGCGTGCGTTGCATTGGACAATGGCGGCAGCGATCGTCGTGCTGTTCGGACTTGGACTGTGGATGGTCGAACTCGACTATTACAGCCCCTATTATCGATCAGCACCGGACTTGCATCGCAGCATCGGCATTCTCGTGTTCGTCGCGCTCGTCCTGCGCTCAGGCTGGAGGCTCCGCAATGAAAAGCCGGACGACAGCGATCTTCCGGCCCTTGCGCGCACTGCATCACGCGCGGTTCATCGGGCGTTCTATGCGCTCCTGTTCGTACTCACGATCAGCGGCTATTTGATTTCGACTGCGGACGGGCGCCCCATTGATGTGTTCGGATTGTTCGGCGTGCCCTCGGCGTTTCAATCGCTCGGGCTCGAGGACGCCGCAGGTCTCGTTCACCGATGGACGGCGTATGGCATCATGGTACTTGCCGCGGTCCACACCGCTGCCGCGATCTGGCATCATGCCTTCGAACACCGGCAAACCCTGAGCCGAATGTGGTCGGGCCCCGCCTGATCAAGTTTATGACCCCATCACAAGGAGACCATTCATGATGCTTCGCGTAAGCAGCCTTGTCTTCGCGGCCGTTGTCGCGTTCACCGGACCCGCATCGGCGGCCGACTACATCATCGACACCAAGGGCGGGCACGCCTCGATCAACTTTCGCATTCACCATCTCGGCTATAGCTGGCTTGTGGGCCGCTTCGATACGTTCTCGGGATCGTTCAGCTACGACGCGACAAACCCGGCGGCTGCGCGCATCTCGGTAGAAATTGACACGGCAAGCCTCAACTCGAACCACGCCGAGCGCGACAAGCATCTAAGGGGGCCCGACTACCTCGACGCGGCGCAGTTTCCGAAAGCGTCGTTTATCACCAAATCGGTGGCGCCCAAGGGCGCGGGCAAGGCGGACATCACCGGAAACCTCACGCTTCGGGGCGTGACAAAGACGGTCACGATTGCGGCCGAGGCTGTCGGTGGCGGGAACGATCCGTGGGGCGGCGTTCGCCAAGGGTTCAGCGGAAGGACTACACTCGTTCTGGCCGATTTCGGCATCGTCAAGGAACTGGGACCGGCTTCAAAGCAGGTCGAACTCGATTTGCAGGTCGAGGGCATCCGAAAATAGGATTGCATTGTGCATCGAGACTTTTTCTCTAAGTGCGCAACGCTGCCTCGATCGCAGCAATGTCGATCTTCTGCATGGTCATCATGGCGGCGAATGCGCGCTTCGCCCCCTCGCCGCCGGCAGCGATCGCCTCGGTCAACGCCCGTGGCGTGATCTGCCAGGAGATCCCCCATTTGTCCTTGCACCAGCCGCACTGGCTCTCTTGTCCACCATTGCCAACGATCGCATTCCAATAGCGATCCGTTTCTTCTTGATCGTCGGTTGCGATTTGGAACGAAAAGGCTTCGGTGTGCTTGAAAGCTGGCCCTCCGTTGAGGCCGAGGCACGGGATACCGGCAACAGTGAATTCGACTGTTAGGACATCGCCCTGTTTGCCGGATGGATAGTCGCCCGGCGCCCGATGAATTGCGCCGACAGCGCTATCGGGAAACGTGGCGGCATAGAATCTGGCCGCCGCTTCGGCATCCTTATCGTACCAGATGCAGATCGTATTCTTGGCCATGGAGCCTCCCCGACTTTTTGACCCGGCGACACGCGGCCGATAAGTTGCAACAACCTAACTAACCGGCCGCGGCATGAACAGTTCCAGGAAAAGAACGAGCGAGCGATTTGGATTGTGCATGCTTTTCTGTGACGATATTTGCCAAAGTAACCACTCGTGCTGCAACAAATGGGGTGGAACGTGGGCGATGTCGGTCTTTTATTGGGCGGGTTTGCGCTGCTCATCGTCGGAGGCGAACTTTTGGTACGGGGAGCCGTCGCTGTTGCCGAACGGTTCGGCATGTCCCCGCTTCTGATCGGCCTCACTCTCGTTGGCCTCGGGACCTCCGCACCCGAACTCGTCACCAGCGTTCAAGCGGCACTGGCCGGTTCGCCCGGCATTGCGGTTGGCAACATCGTTGGTTCAAGTATTTCCAACATCCTTCTCATCCTTGGACTATCTGCGCTTATCACGCCGATGGCCGTGCAGTCGAACGCGCTGCGTCGCGACGGCATCGTTGTGGTCGGCACCGCGCTGCTGTTTGCGATTGTATCTTACGTCCATGCACTCGACCGCGTGACCGGGTCGATATTCGTCGCCCTTCTCGCGACATACATTATTTATGCCTATCGCCAGGAGACAAAACCGTCTGGTGCCTCGGCCGGCCACACTTCGGGTTACGAGAAGGCGGAGGCCTATAGCGAACTTCACCGCCTGCCAACGCACTCGGGCGAGGCAAGGTCATGGGCGGAAAATTTCGGGCCGGTGATCCCGCTGCTGATAGCTCTCGCCGGACTTGCGGTCGTTGTTCTTGGCGGCAAGCTGCTTGTCGATGGCGCTATCGGCATTGCCCGCTTCTATGGCATGTCGGAAACCGTTATCGGGCTTACCATCGTCGCGATCGGTACGTCGATGCCCGAGTTCGTCACTTCGGTCGTCGCTGCGATCCGCAAACATAGTGACGTTGCGCTCGGCAACATCATGGGATCGAATGTTTATAACATTCTTGGCATTGGCGGCGTGACGGGTCTCATCCAGCCGACCGTCGTTCCACCCGAGATCGTCCTTTTCGACAATCTGGTCATGGTCGCTGCGAGCGTCGCTATGTTCGCGTTTGCCTGGAACGGCAATCGCATCGGCCGTCTTGAAGGAGCGGCCCTTCTTACGGGCTATCTCACTTACATTTTCGTGCTGCTACCAAGGTAAGCCCGACAAAGCATGCTTTCGTGAGAGGTGGCGGCAGCGCAATTCAATTATTTTTAGTCCCGATGCAGAAATTGAAATGTCGGTCGCAATTTTGCGCTCGTCTAAACGGGTCCATCAAAGACACGCACAACTCCAAGTGCCAGAACAAAGACTTAACGACCAATCCGCGCAAGGCCGGGGGCGCCGTCACTCGTTGCGCCAGTCGGAAAGTATCTTATGAAAACTCTCGTTATCGAAACGGGAGTGGCAGACCTACAACAGTTTGAGTGAAGGGATTCGCGTAACCTGCATTCACGATTTTCGAACGTTCAAGCAGGTGCGGAATGAAAAAAAGACAGTCGAGATGGGCGGCCTTTGGATTGTTGCTGATCTCGTTGCAAGCGGTGGAGAGCGGCGAATTGCGCGCCGCTGACATTGCTTCGACGGCGCCGCATGGTGCGGCCGACGGTTGGAACTTCTCATTTACGACCTACGGTTGGCTTCCTTGGATCTCGGGGGATTTAACGGTCAAGGGACGGACGTTCGATGTGGATGTTACGCCGGGGCAGGTGCTCGATGCGCTTGACTGGTCGGGAATTCCGGCTTGGTTCAGCTATGCGGAAGCGCGCAACGGTCGTGTCACCCTGTTCAATGATATCGCCTATGCGAAACTTTCTGGCTCAGGCGACTTTGCAAAAACGGGACCGTTAGGTGCTGCCACACTGAGCGGAAACGTGAGCGCTGACTACGAACAGGCCATCATCGAAGTCGGAGCCGCCTACGAGATCTGGTCAGGGACGCACGCTGGCTGGGGCCCCTCCGCTTTTGACGTCTTAGCGGGCGGGCGCTACTGGCACCAGGACACGACGGTATCGGCGGACGTGTCCTTAAACGGAAATCTTGGCCTTGATCTAGAACCGGGCCGCGTCTTCGCAAGATCAGGATCGGTAGACTGGGTTGATCCGTTCATCGGCGCGCGACTTCGGCAACAATTAGCACCGGGACAGAACCTAACGCTGCGGGGTGACGTGGGCGGATTTGATGTCGGCAGCGAGTTTTCGTGGCAGGTCATCGCGACCTATGACTTCGAAATGTGCGTTTCGGACAATTACGTGATCGACGGCTATTTGGGCTACCGCGCGCTGTCCGTTGATTACTCGCAAGGGTCGGGTACGAACCGTTACGAAATTGACGCGCTGCAGCAGGGGCCCGTCGTTGGTGCAACACTACGGTTCTAAAATTCCACAACGCGATTGATGATCAACGTTGAGCGCGGTTTGCATTCGATCGGTCGCAACCCATCGCTCACGGCCGCGCTCCCGGGAACGGCGACGTCGAGGAGCTCTCGATCGCCTTGCGGCAGTGACTTCGGTCAGCGGCCTCCGTCCACCTTGCGATTAATCCTCCCGAATGCCAATCTTGGCCGCAATTGGCAGGGGATGCATATGAGCTTCTTACTCGATCGACGCGGCTTTTTGATCGGTTCGACCGCTGCGTTCATTTTTCCACGCGACGTATCGGCTGCGCGGTCCGATTGGTATATCGGGAAAATTCCTGACCGGCCGTTCGATATCAAATTGGTCGATAAGAAAAAGATTCCTGAGCGATTTCACCGGCAGTCGGTCGCGTATTCTGGGCGTGAGACCGTTGGAACAATCCTCATCAATAAGCAGGAGCGGATGCTCTACTATATTGACAGGCCGGGGAGCGCGATCCGATTTGGAATAGCCGTTGGCCGCGATGGTCGGCGCTGGAGTGGTGAAGCGATCATCGCTCGAAGGGCAAAATGGCCCGGTTGGACGCCAACCGCCAACATGAGGCGGCGCGACCCGACACTGCCGTCCCATGTGCCTGGAGGGCCCCGCAATCCAATGGGAGCGCGAGCCCTTTACCTTTACCGGGATGGCCGGGATACCCTCTACCGCATTCACGGGACCCACGAGCCGTGGAGCATCGGTAAGTTCGCATCGTCCGGGTGCATTCGCATGTTGAATGAACACGTCTTCGAACTGTTCGGGACCGTGCGCGACGGGGCCCGGGTCATCGTTGTTTAAGGCACGTTCGAATGACACCGAGTTCGGTGAGCGCTGGACCACTTCGCTGCTGACCCGCAATTTTTTCGGGTTTGCAGAATTTACAAGTTCAACGAAGTCCGAGGTTTTCAATGACAACGAGCAGCGGTGGATATCTGCACGCGTTTGCGGCCTTGCTGGCCTATAGCGTTGCCGGTTTCGTCTGGATACAGGGTGCCGCTGCTTCTCCGGTACAGTGGCGTGCGGGCGGTCATGAACCGTCGTGGTCCCTCTCTCGGACAGGCGGAGAAATGACGCTTGAAACTGATTTCGGTGCCAATCGGGTCCGTTTTGCAGTGCCGCCCGCCATAAAGGGCGACGACCAGATGGTTCGCTACGTCGCATCGGTTGGCGGCGAACCGATCGAGGTGGCCGTGAAGTCCGTGGTCTGCGTCGACACCATGACCGGAATGCCGCGACCTGAGCAGGTCACCGTCACACTCGGAAAACAACGGCTAACAGGCTGCGGTGGGGACCCTGCCAGTCTTCTTCAGGGACGGGAATGGATGGTCGCCCGTCTTGCCGGACAACCGGTTCTGGCCGAGCCGCATATCACGCTGACGTTTGCAACGGACGGCAGCGTCAGCGGGCTTGGATCGTGCAACCGATTCAATGCGGCCTACACCTTGACCGGCGAAGGACTTTCGATCAGCAAAGGCATGTCGTCGATGATGGCGTGCGAAGAACCTGTGATGAAGCAGGAGCAACTCTTCCTCGAATTGCTTGAACGCGTTTCGCGGTTCTCGATCGCCGCCGACGGCGCGTTGATCCTTCACAGTGACGGGGACCGCACGATCATCACCACGACACCATGAGCCGCCGTAGCTGCGTCTTCAGCGATCCGTTCGGCGGAATTCGACGCGGCGGTTGATGGCGCGGCCAGCCAGCGTCGCATTGTCGGCCTTGGGCTTTGACATGCCATGGCCGACCGATTGCAAGCGGTTCGCCGCGACGCCGTTGCTGATCAACGCCTGCACGACCGAATTCTGCACGTTGACGCGAGAGCCGCATGTTGTGTTCGGCTCCGCCGGTCGAGTTCGGTATGGCCCGCAACGAGAATGGTCCAGCCGGGATTCTGCTGCAGCATCACAGCGATTTCGCGCACCAATTGCGCCGTCTCTGGGCGCAATTGAGACTTGTCGAAGTCGAACAGCAGGCCATAGACGTCGTAAGTGCCGAGCGTGTCGAGCGCCTGCCTCATCTCGGATTGCAGACCAAGACCAGCCACGATGCGTGTCACCCGGTTCGTTCTAGGCCTTCTTTCCCAGCTGAAGTTCAGCGTCGATTCAATAAGTACTGGGTTGTTGATATCATTTGCGACAACAAACTGGCCGGTTCCGGTGCGATTGCCCGAGCCACAGTTGACACGCGCCTGAACCGTCGGCACGTCCAATATTCGATCCTCGATGATCACTGGCACTCTCACATCGACGCCGGTTGCCACCAGATTACACTCGATCCGATCGAGATTTTCGGAGTGGATGAGTGTGAGATTGGCCCTTCCGGTCGATCTCAACTCGCGAAGGAGGTCCGATGAAAGGCCAAGCGACGTCGAACCTGGAATGACCGTCGGCATTCTTGTCGAATACCCAAGCACGTAAGTCCGGGCCGATTGCCGGTCGCGGATAAGGATATCGCGGCGTGTAAACAGGCCGCGGGTACTGCTGTATTGAAGACCGACGGCCTCGGGCGTTGCGGTGATTATCTCTGTTCTGGCATCCGCGTCTTGGCCGAACTCGTTGGTAAAATTGGTCGTGAGCACTTTACCTGGGTGCATGACAAATGGCCCGGCACCTTGCTGCGCATTCGCTCCGCCCGGCGTGCCTGCAAATAAAAGCGAACAAACACAGAGAAAAAGAAAACAGTGAGGGAGTTGAATGTTCTGATCGGCTTCTGCCAGGAGACGGTCAAAACGGAATTTTATGATGAGCACGCGCACTGCACTGTAAGCTGCGACGAAACCTGGAAAAATTTTTTTTGTCATAATGTTCAGTCCCCAAACAGCGGCCATTCGCGGCAATTCTTCTGCATGACCATCATCCGCGTGTCACCTCCCATGGCCACGGCGACGATAAATATTTCTCTTGATTCGCTCGATCTTTGCCGCGCAATTGCATTGAAACCGGTTCCGGCAATTCACATCCTGTGTTCCGCAATACAGAAACAGCACTATGATCGAACTCTTCGAATATGCCCTTGCGCTTCATGCCCATCGCAATTTTGCTCGGGCGTCCAAGCAGTTGGGCATTTCTCAACCGACCCTCACCCGAGGCATTCAAGAGCTCGAGAATTCGCTGGGCGCGAAGTTATTTGATCGGACACGCCACGGCGTTTTCCCGACAACAATCGGCGAGATTGCCATCGACCGCGCGCGGCAGATATCGCGATGTGTCGAAGACCTGAAGAATGAGGTACGTGCCTATGAGGGCCTCGAACGAGCTGAGCTGAAAGTGGGGGTTGGGCCTCTGGTTGCGCAGACGTGGATGCCCGACGCCGTCATAGCTCTCCTCGCCAAGCATCCATCAATCGAAATTCACGTCTCGACATATGAATGGTGGGAGCTGATCCCGCAGTTGGTCAGTCAGAACATCGAACTGGCGATCGGCGAAATCGTCGAAGACATTCAACGTCACGTTGACATCGCGGTGATACCGCTGCCGCAACGGCCACTCCGCTTCTTCTGCAGGAGTAACCACCCCGTTACCAACCTGAAAAATCCGACGATAGAGCACATCGGGGAATATCCCATGGCGGGGACCAAGTTGCCGCTGAGAGCAGCCGAGCATTTTGGCGGCACCCGTCTACTGGGCAAGCTGGCGCCAAACGGCAAGTACTTCGAGCCGCAGATATCCTGTCAAACCTTCGATGTTTGCCTGCGCATCGTCAAGGAAACCGACACCATCGGAATAGCTCCTGTCGCTCAATTGATTAATATCAATGCGACTGAGGGTTTTTACGTCATTCCATTCGATGCGCCCAGCTTAAAAACGAACTACGGAATAATGCATTTGCGCGACCGTTCGCTGAGCCCGAGCGCCACGGCTTTTGTCGATCATTCGGTGACTCGTGAAAAAGCATATTTTGGTTCAAAAGAAACGCGACTGCGGAAGGGCGAGAAGAACAATGTTCGATAGTCCGCCTTTCTGGTCTTCAAACGGGATCAACCATAGGCGCAGAGGGGGAGCCTAGGGCTGGTAAATAAATAATCCCCTCAAAACCTGAAGTGATGGAGGAAAAAAAATGAAACGCATGTTAAGTGCCGCCGCATTGCTCGTAGGTCTCGGCGCACTCTTGAGCGGAGCGCAAGCTCAAGATGAACGTTCAACCCCGATTGCGCCGCCCAAGACGATGGGCGATGAGGGCAAGTTGCCGCCGACGGCAAAGGGTGCGGCACCGGAAATGGGCGCGACGGCTCCCGCCGAAATCGGCACACGAAAGAGGATGGGTGACGAGGGCGCGCTTCCAGCCACCAAAGGCATGAGCGGCGCTACCCCTGAGATGAATGCACCGGCTAATCCGCCTGCAGAAAAGTAGCTGGTTGTGAAACGCAGTTTGGCGGCTTTCCGGCCGCCAAACTGCATCGACGCTAAATCCGGCGCCTCTGTTGATGACCGGTACGTGATCAACCGACGGTCAAATGACAACACTGCAATCGTCCGCAGCGGTGGTTGCCGGAGTACTCAAACGGCAAAGCAACTCGCAGCTTGTTGAGCTGAAGTAACCCAGCAGAGCCGTCTTCCCTCGTCCTCAAAATTCAATCCAGCGGGAGTGCAGCATGACGACCAGGCGCCAATTTCTTGAGACCATTCCCGCGGCGGGCGCAGCATTTGCAATTGGATCAAGTTTCGTTCTTGAAGGACACATGGCGCGGGCAGAAGCAGCCGCCCCGCTCGCCGGACATTTTCACCCAAAGGGAAAAGCGCCTTCGAAATTTACAACGGACATCTTGAAGAAGTCCAAAGCGACGCTTCCGTTCCACGACACGCAAGATCTGGACGAGCAGAAGAAAGGCCTGATCGCAGAGATGAAGGATCTGCAGATCAAGGCCGATGCCGGTCATGTGGCGTGGGACATGAAGCGCTTTGAATTTCTAGATGAACGCGACGACTTCGACAGCATTCACCCCTCGCTGCTGCGTCAGTCCAAGCTGAACAACAACTATGGCCTCTACGAAGTCATGCCGGGCATTTATCAGGTCCGCGGCTTTGACCTTTCCGACATCACCTTCGTGCGAGGCAAGACGGGATGGATCGTTTTCGATCCGCTCGTTTCGGCTGAACCTGTCCGTGCGGCCTGGAAACTTTTTCAGGAGCACAAGGGCGAAGGCCTGCCCGTCTCAGCGGTGATCTACTCGCATACCCACGGTGACCATTGGGGCGGCGTACGCGGACTCATTGACGAAGCAGACGTGCGCTCGGGCAAAATCGCTGTCATCGCGCCGGCCGAATTCATGTCGTTCACGATTTCGGAGAACGTCTATGCCGGCAACGCGATGAATTGTCGTTTGTTCTACCAATATGGATTGCTGCTGCCAGCCAGCCCGCATGGGTATGTCGGCCAGGGGCTAGGCCAAGCCGTGTCGGCGGGTGCGGTCGGGCTGATCGCGCCAAATCGCTTCGTCACCGATTCGATCGAAGAGTTCGAGGTCGATGGCGTTCGAATGATTTTCCAGAACACGCCGAATACCGAAGCGCCGCGTGAGATGAACACCTACATCCCCGAGATGAAGGCGCTCTGGATGGCTGAGAACGTCGTTTCTTCGCTGCACAACATCTACACGCTGCGCGGCGCTCCCGTGCGCGATCCGCTCAATTGGTCGAAGTACATCGGCGAGGCCCTGTACCGCTTCGGTTTCGAGGCTGAGGTCATGTTCGCCTCGCACCATTGGCCGCGGTGGGGCAACGCCCGCATCCAGGAAGTGTTGCGCGCGCAGCGCGATCTTTACGCCCATATGAATAATCAAGTGCTGCATTTTGCCAATCAGGGCGTGACAATCAACCAGATCCATAACGTCTATGAATTGCCCAAGAGTATTCTGCAGCAATGGCATTGTCGGGGATATCACGGGTCGGCGGAGAACAATGCGCGCGGTGTGATCCAACGCTTTCTGGGATACTGGGATTGCAACCCTGCGACTCTCATTCCGTTGTCACCGGAAGACTCCGCCCCGCTCTATGTCGAGATGATGGGCGGATCAGCCAAGATCATGGCCAAGGCGCAGGAGCTGCACGACGCGGGGCAATATCTTCTCGCTTCGGAGATCATGAACAAGTTGGTGCAGGCGGAGCCCGCAAATGCCGACGCCAAAGATCTCCTGGCCGACATTTTCGAACAAATTGGATACCAGCAGGAAAACCCGGGGCTCCGAAACAGCTTTCTTGCCGCCGCCTACGAATTGCGATCAGGAATCCCGCAAGGTGAAACCGCCAGCACGAGTTCGCCGGACGTGATCCGTGCGATGACGACCGAGTTGTTTTTGAACTTCCTCGGCATTCGCATGGACAGCCGCAAGGCCGAAGACATGCGGTTTACAATGAACCTGATCACGCCGGACAACGGGGAGAAATTTATCGTCGAACTGGAGAACGCGACCTTGACCAACATTCAGGGCTATCAAGCGGAAAAGGCGGATCTCACGTTGACGATCAACCGGGCCGATCTTGAGCTGACGATGATGGGCGCAAAGACTCTGGAAGCGCAGATCGCGGAAGGCAAGGCGACATTCGAGGGCGACATCTCGATCTTGGGCAAGCTGGGCGCAACGATGGTCGACTTCGACCCGCGCTTCGAAATCATGCCCGGCACCAAGGCTCGAACCGCGACGCTTGCGCATACAGACGCCTACCAGGCGATGCCGGAGAAGATCATCGCGGAGTAATAAATTCCAGTTGTGGACAGGCGCTTCATGACGTTTGCAGCGCTGTGACGACAACCGGGCTACTGCGGGGCCGGCACACGAAGACGGAAGTTGCCATCGGCGTCGGGCAACGTTGTGCTGCCGCTGAGTGCGGGATCATTCAAATCCCGAGTACCGGTTTGCAGTTCCCACTTGTTGCCGGGGCCCACTGGAACGGAATTATGCGCTGGTTTCTGTATCGGCTGTGTCGAGCCTTGCTTGACGACGGGCGCGGGCAACTTGGGGTCAATCTTCACTGCGCTATTCAAACCGCCGACATTCTCGTCGATGGCCGAATTCGTGGCGGGCACAATCTCGATTGACGGTGTTGGCAGGCCCTGAGCGCGGAAGTATTCCAGAGCTGCGGGATGCAATGGCGCGATCAATCCCTGCGTACTCATTTCAGCGGGAATCAGACCGGCAAATGCAGGGGCTGCGTCTCGAATGCTTTGCAGGTTGCCGAACACGGCAGCGACGACGTCGAGGACAACGCGGTCGGGCACCTCAGCTCGGGTGACAACGGCTGAGCGCAGGCCGACTGTTGGAACCGGCTTGTTGCTTCCCTTATAGGTGCCGGCCGAAATCGTGGCCGGCCGGTAGTACAGCAGCTTCTTTGTCAGCCCTTCGACCGCCTCTTTCGGCACCGGCAACAATTCAACAGGGCAGGCTTCCGTGGCCGCAGTGACGATGGGCGAGGGGTGGCCAATCAGATAGGCAATGGCATCGACCTGGCCCGCGCACAACGCCGCCGATTGTTCGCCAACCGCGACATCAACCAAATTTTTCCGATCCTCGGGTGACCAGCCGAGGACGTCGAACAAGGCCTCCGCTGCCTCCCGTGTTCCGGTTCCAATTCGGCCCGCGCTGAACTTCTTTGTCTTCAGATCGTCAATACTCACCAGCCCGCTTCCGGCGCGCACGAGCACTGTGAAGGCCTCGCCGTGCAAAGAGAAGACCGAGCGAAGGTTCGAATCTGCGCCCAAAGTTGCGAACAATCCGCCCCCGGTGACGACGTTGTACTGGACGTCGGATTGCACGATCGCGAAAGGAACTTTGACACCATCGAGCGCGAGGATGTTGGCCATCGAACCCCGGCTGACCAAGACAGAGCAGTTGGACACCGATGTCGGCGATCTCGCGGCAATCGCTTTGCAAATGGCTTCGCCAGCCGCGTAGTAGAGTCCGCCCGCACTGCCGGTCGAGATTGCAACCGGATCGGCGGCCTTCGCTGCGCTTCCGGTGGCGGCATAAGCGAACAGAACTGCTGCCGAAAGTGCAAGCCAACGTGTCATGTCATCCGCCTTGTAGAGGTTTGGTCGATGGGGCTGTGTTGCCAGGCAAGCTGTCATTTTTTTTGCACTTCCAATTTGCTAACGCTTGTGCAGCGTTTGCCTTGGTCTTTTGCAATTTGCTCATCCCATTGAAGCGAGAAAAGCGTTCGTTCGCAAGTGGACATGTCCGACCTTATCGAAGCGCTCACAGGCCAACGGATATCGCAATGATAGCAGCAACTGTCGTCGTATAGAGAAGGGCAATGACCGCGGACCAGATCCGATCGGTCCGCGATATTGCAGCCTCACTGCCGTTACTGTCACCGCGCCACGACGCCCGTACGACCCGTAGAAGGATCAGAATGATGAAAGCGAAGGATGCGAGATAGATTTTGTCGATCATCGTCAGATAGTCGACGTCCGGCTGGAAGCGGCCACTCGCAAGTTGCAGCGCCACGAGAGTGAGCAGAAGCGTTAGAAGGGCGGTCACGCTTAGACCGACACGGGAGTCGATGTAAGCCGGGCGTATCCAAAGGATCAGGCCCGCACAAGCCATGATGAGGAGAATTGGCAGAAACGTCTTGACCGCCAGCGCGGTCAAAGGCCGCTCGATGGGCACGATCAACGTGGCTCGCGAATACGTCTCCGTCGCCCCGACCGTCGGATTCCCGAAATTTGTCGGATAGAGATTGTCTCTAATTTGGAGCCGTGGCTGGCCGATCTTGAACCCGGGAAGATAGATTTCCGGAGAAAGTGTGATCGCGTTCGTGTCCGGAACGTAAGTGAGAAACGCCGAACCCAGCTCCGAAATCCTCCAGTTCGATCCGAAGTTCCTGCTTGTCGAATGGATAGTTGCCAACGGCGAGCTTGGTCGAGAACCGTCCCTGGTTGCGCACAACCGCATAAAACGTCCCATCCGGTAGCGCTTTTGGGGAGTCGTAAATTTGATCACGCACGTGCGCGTTGGGCGCAAAACGGTTCATGAACTCCAACGATTTAGAGGGGTCGATGTTTTTGTCGCGCCAACGAAACCAGACATAGACGTCAACCGAATAGCTCTGGGTGCGAAAGTCGAGTTCCTGGATATCGTTGATGTAAGCGCCGACGACGACCTCTCGCGCATCGCGTGGGGCAGCTGCATCAGCAGGTTCCGCCAGCGAAGATTTCGCTGAAATCAAAGCCGCGCCGGCCCAAATACCAAGAAACAAAGTGATAAAGCGGATGAAAGGAGCCACCTGTTTCGCTGGGGGTGCGGTAGGCATTTGGACGCTGACCTCGCCGTGATCGTTGGAATGCCATGTCTCCTTTTTCGGGCGGTGAAAATCAAGCGCCCCGATCGGGCCCTTCGTCCATTCGGGCGACGGTCAATCCGCCAGAGCAAACGCAACCTGTCTGTTTTTTCTTTCACGCATCATCTCTGGTCTCGTTGCACGATGCTGAAACGGGCTCAGGCCGATATCCGACGGCGCGCCGCGTCGGGCTGTCCGAATTTTCAAACAGGACAAATTGAACGATTTTGCAATGGCATGCCGTTGCGGTGTTGCAGTCTTGGGCAACCGGCAGACAGCGCGTTCCATCGACGATGTTGGATCAAAATTGTTGCGTCGCAGCAGCGCGATTATTCGACCACGAACGTATTGACAGCGTCCTGAGAGTGTGAACTCTACTTGACACGTCAACATGTCTATTGGCGGTGACAGCTTCTCGGGTGGGCCCAGTCGCTCGTGATCAGGTACCGCGTCATGCAGGCGGCCCTGTGCAGGGTCGGGAGAGAACCCCACGTTCGTGGGTTCCGGCACGAGATAAGTCGTGCCGGTCAGAAGGGAGAAGTTGGCTATGGATAGCTTGGACGATCCAAACAGGGTCTGGCCGACAGGCCTGACCATCAAGGAATCAGAGGCTCTGCATAAGCATCTGATTGATGGCACGCGTGTCTTCGGCGCGATCGCGCTGGTGGCACACATCCTCGCCTATCTCTACACGCCGTGGATGGGTTAAGGGAGAGCCGTCATGAACCAAGGACGAATCTGGTGTGTGGTCAAACCCACGATAGGGTTGCCGCTCTTTCTCGGCAGCGTCGCGTTGACGTCGCTGGCAGTGCATACGGCGGTGCTGAATAACACCCCGTGGATGGCTAATTTCTTACAGCGGCAAAGACATGGCCGCCACCGCCGCAGTCAATATCAAGGGAACATCGCCCGTGGTGTTGAAGACGGAAGACGGCAAGGCCGCCTTCGCAGTCAATATCACTCCGGCGGCCGGCGACAGTTCGTCGTTCGTTATCAAGGTGGATCGCCTTCCAGGTGACCTCGCCTTGGCGGGCTCACCGCCGACCGTGAAGTAATCGCGCTGCAGCCATGGTGCGAACCTGAGGCCCGGGGGCTCGAAGCCCGGGTCTCAGGTACTCCTCTGCAATTTCCAACTACGCAAATCGCAAGCCGGATTTCGGCAACTGCGGATCGCTTCAGTCATGAACCGCGTCAGTCAGAAGGTGATGAGGTCATGGGCCGTGCTTGGGCCCCGCTTTTTGCCGTTTGCAGATGTGGCGAGCGAAGACCTGCCGCTCTCACGCCTCTTGCGACTGTCATTGATTCAAGTCTCGATCGGCATGTCATTGGTTCTGCTGGTCGGCACACTGAACCGCGTCATGATCGTCGAGCTGGGCGTTCCAGCTTCGATCGTCGGGGTCATGATTGCATTGCCGGTGCTGTTCGCCCCGTTCAGAGCGCTGATCGGATATCGATCCGATACCTACAAATGCGTGCTGGGTTGGAAGCGCGTCCCCTACATTTATCGTGGAACGATGCTGCAATTCGGCGGCTTGGCCATCATGCCCTTCGCGCTGCTGGTGCTGGCTGGAAAAGGACATTCCGCTGATGCACCGGCGTGGATCGGGCAGGCGGCGGCAGCTCTGGCGTTTCTGCTCGTCGGGTGCAGGAATTCACACGACGCAAACCGTGGGTCTTGCGCTCGCCACCGATCTTGCGCGGCCGGAAGATCGACCCAACGTCGTCGGGCTCATGTACGTCATGCTGCTCGCAGGATCGGTCGTGAGCGCGCTCATCTTTGGTGCGCTACTGGTCAATTTTTCACCTGGGCGGCTTATCCAGGTGATCCAGGGATCAGCGGTCGTCACGATTGTTCTGAATGGAATCGCTCTCTGGAAACAAGAGGCGCGACGGCCGCAAGTCGAAACCGAGAACGACGAGCCGGACCCGAGCTTCACCGATGCGTGGTCTCGTTACATTCAGGGTGAGCACGCGCTCCGCCTCCTTGTCATCGTCGGATTGGGCACTATGGCGTTCAGTATGCAGGACGTGCTGCTCGAACCGTACGGCGGCCAGGTGCTGGCCATGAGCATCAGCGAGACAACGCGGCTCTCCGCGACGCTTGCGGGCGGCGGACTGATCGGGTTTGCCGTGGCGTCTTACGTGCTCAGTCAGGGAGCGGATCCGTTCCGGATGGCAGGGTACGGCGCTCTGGCTGGTATCGCGGGCTTCACAGCCGTCATTGCGTCCGCCAACCTGTACTCGCAAGTCCTGTTCGGCTTCGGAGTTTTGATGATCGGTCTGGGCGGCGGCCTGTTTGGTCACGGCACCCTGACAGCTACGATGAACTTCGCGCCCAAGGAGCAAGTCGGCCTGTCGCTTGGAACCTGGGGGGCGGTTCAGGCCTTTGCTGCCGGAATAGCGGTCGCATTAGGAGCCATGCTGCGCGACGTGGGATATCATTGGGCCCCGGAACTCGGCGTGGCGACCGGCTACCACACCGTCTATGCGATCGAGGCAATACTTCTGATCGCGACACTTGCTGCGATGTACCCGCTTTTTCAAAGTGGTGCCGCAGTTGGAACTGAAAGCGCACCATGAAAATTGTTATATCGAAGTAATCCGGCGGGCTGAGACTTCTAGCGAGATGGACAAATCATGCAAACAATCAGTCGGTTATATGCCAACGAACAGAGCGCCCGTAAAGCATGGGATGAATTGAAGCGCCTGGGCTATGCGGACAGCCACATCTTCACGCCGGCGTCCAGCACTGGCGGGTCGCCGGCCGGCGCCGATGACGTACTGGAAAAAATGGTGAAGGCGTATGTCGTGCGAAGCGAGGCTGTCATTTACGCTGAGCGCGTCAGTCGGGGTGCGAGCCTTGTTACGGTCCACGCGCCATTTTCCGGTGGCCACCTTGCCACGTCGGTCTTGCACCAGCATTCGCCAATCGATTCCGGCGTGCCGGAGCCTGTCCCTTCAGTGATGCTGTGGGATGAGGCCGCCCCCCTGTCGAGCGCGCTGCAATGGCCGGTTCTTGCAAAGACCGAGCACCCTTTCGAAACCATTACGGGAATTCCATCGCTGATTTGCTCGAATTATAGTTCGAATGTTGCCGTTCGACCGGATGATCCCGCTCCACTTTCGGACACGTTGGGACTTCCGCTATTGTCGGATGATCCAACACCGCTGTCCTCGCTTCTCAATCTTCCGGTGCTGATGAAGAGCGAACCTTTGTTTTACAAATAGCCCGTTTGATAGAGGCTATGGTGGCGAGTGCGGACGATCACGATATCGCGCCGCACACGGCATCCTTCCGACGCGAGCGAATTTACTTCATCGCGGTCAGCGCCTGCTCGAGAAACGTGTCGAAGTAGTCCACAGTGATGAGACCTTGGCGCGGAAACTCAATGTCAGTGATGATGTAGAGGGCGAGAGACATTGCCGCGGCGAACGTCACCATATGAACGATGCTTCTCTTTTCTGCCGCGCCCATGCCAAATCCGGCGAGCAGTGAGCCGCCCAACCCCAGCCCAAACAACATCACGTAGATGATCCGTGGTGGATGCCTCTCATTAGCTCCGGCCCGCTCTCGCGCGGCCTCGTAGGCTCCGTTGAGCGCCGGAAGGATCAAGTTGCACGGCGATGTCGTTGGTGCCCGACTGCAGGCTGCGACCGCGCCATCCCACAGCTGTGTTTTCAGTTCGGCAATGTTTGCCAGCTGCGCCGCGTCAAAAACAGATGTGTCTTCGACGACTGAGAACCCGGCCGGCAGGCGATAAAGCTCGAGGCGTTCAGCAACGTACGTCTTCAGCTTCGCTCTCAATTCTGTCTTCGACAGCTCATCGAGCATTCCGAGACGGTCGTAAGCGCTGCTGACGGCATTCGCCTCGTGAATGATGAGGGCACGACGCTCGTCATATCGTTGCAGGGCACCGGACAGCGTGAAAGCCAGCAACAAGCCCATCAATGCAAAAACGGCACCTTCGACCGCGCTCAATCCGGCCATCGCAGCACTGCCTTCGGCAGACAACCGCCGCGACCCCAATCGCCGCCCGAATTCCATGATGGCGAGCGACCCGACAAACATGGCCATCGCGACCCCGACTGCAAACATCAAAAACAGCATGCGTACAGCCTCATCGCTCATTGCTATTGTCCTCCGTCGTTAAAGGCACTTACTGCATAAATTGCAAGCGACGTCCATTTTGCGTCTCCCATCGAGATCCTTGAGCGCCGCAAATGGGATTCGGGGCCAAAACGCATTGGGTTTGCAATCCATTCCGCTCGCACCGCTTAGGCATGATGGACATTTATTTGGTCCCGGTTATGCTTGTTGAGTGGGACATAGGGCCCGATCGTAATTGGAATTTGTGCGGGAGCTGTCAGATGGCGATCACAAAGAAGCAGGAAGCGCGTGCGCTCAGCTCGGACGAGCAGGAACTCGTCAATAAATCGCATCACCCGGACGTCCAGCATGTTTCCGACGAGGAATTGCGTAACCTTGTCAAGCTCGTCCGAGAGCGCCGCGATCGCGCAAGGACAGAAGCCAGCCGTCGTCGACGCGAGATGCGCGGAAAGGCGTCGCCAAAGGGGGCCACAGCGTCGCGCGCTGAGGATGGCTCAAAACTGAAACTCGCTGTTCTTGCGATGGCGATGCGACGGCTCAACAGCGAACAAGAGCGGCGCCTAAAGATGGCATCACGTCTCGCTCTCGTGGAGAACGCGCACAAAGCGCTTGAACTCAAAAATCAGTCGGCAGACGCGCGCGTTGTTCCTTTGAACTCCCGGCACGCTCACGAAGGAATGCGCAGCAAGCCGAGCAGCCGGCGGCAAAACCTGATCCGCCCCATGGAATTGGGTCGGCTTCGCCAGGCGGCAAAAGTTGCGCAGGCAAAACGCGATAATCGGTAAAGCCCAATCGCTGTCCCGTAAGATCAGCTGACCGCATAAAGCCGGCGCAAGATCGGAGTGCCCGGCTCCTTGGCGCAAGCTAACGTCGCCACGAGAACGGCTCATACTTGCATGAGAGTGCTCGGGTTTCTCAGCCGTTAGGCCGGCCGGCGATTGGCACAAATGCAACTATCAGGACCATAAATCCGATGCTTCGCCTCCTGACAGCCATCCGGACCGTAAGTAATGCTACATAGTCCAAGTTCAATGTTCGTGGGCGGTTGCAACCGACGTGAAGCTGAAATCTGCCATACAAGCGCTGCCCTGGCTCTGCACGGTCATTGTAGCGGTGCCCGTTGCCCATGCAGGTGACTGGGTACGCGAGTTGAGGGGCGGTGTTCTGGCGCACGATGTCCCCGACTTATGGAGCGGTTTTCGAGTTGAGGACGATGCTGTCGCCATCAACTTTGAAGCCATCCTCACTCCTTCGTTGCCCTTTCTCGGCGGCACCATCCGCCCAGCCGTCGGTGTCTCGATCGCGACCGAGGGCGGCACAAGCGACGGCTACATCGATGCCCGCTGGGAGATCGATACTCCGTCCGGCATTTTCTTTGGTATCGGTTTAGGTGCGGCTTTCCACGACGGCGAGACCGAACTGAAATCGCTGGATCAAAACGAGAAGGCACTCGGCTCGCGTGTGCTCTTTCACATTCCCGCTGAGATCGGCTATCGGTTCGACGAGCACAACAGCTTGTCGGCCTATTTCGAGCACATGTCGAACGCCAACACGGCGGACTACAACGAAGGCCTTGATCGGCTGGGTGTCCGGTACGGCTATCGCTTCTGAGGACTGCCTTGCCTCATCAAAATCCAGAAGTTCTCACTAGATAAACGGGTATGAGCTGGGGTGCGGGTTTTTCTTGACCCTACGCACCCCAGATCACGGTCGGTGTTATCGTTTGATGAGCCGGAGAATAAAGAGGATTAAACAGGCCCCGATCACGGCATTCAGAATTTCACCGAGCATGCCGCCGAGCACGAATACGCCAATGCGAGGCAGAAGCCAGCCGCCGACAATGGCACCGACAATACCAATGACGATATCGCCGACAAGTCCAAAGCCGCCACCTTTCATGATCTGACCGGCGAGCCAGCCAGCAATCGCACCAATCACAAGCCAAATAATCAGAAGATTCGATAGCCATTTGTTGTTCTCCATCGAGACAACGCGGCACAGAACTGCTTGCGTAGCCGAGCACCAACGTACCGGCGCACGTCATTGCCAAGACGTTGGACGTTTGTCGAAACTACAGTGATTTGCGAACTTCTCCTACCCGCAAGGCCGAGATTCGTGTCAGACGGCGTCCGAGCGGCCAATCCCCAGTTGGCCCAAAAGCGGGCACGCTGGCGACCGTGGCGGCGAGGGTTGGCTCGGATTGACAGTTTTTATAATGTCGGGACCCTGCAATGCAGGGTACAAGCGCAGCGTTATTCGGCACTTTGAAAGTCCGCGGCATGAAATGCTTACTCACAGCCGATCTCCATTATTCGCTCAAGCAATTTGACTGGCTGATGCGCGTGGCGCCCCAGTTCGACCTGATCGTACTGGCGGGTGATCACCTCGACACGTTCTCCACGGTTGATGGCCGCGCGCAGATCCTCGTCGTCTCCAAGTATCTGGAACGATTGGCCTCGATTACAAAACTTCTGATTTCGTCTGGGAACCACGATCTCGACAGTCACGATAGCGATGGAGAGCGTCGCTCAGAGTGGCTTCAAAGGCTGCGCGCTGGCATTCCGACGGACGGCGATGGGCTCTATATCGACAATGTCCTTTTTACGATTTGCCCCTGGTGGGACGGGCCGCTCGCAAAAGCACGCGTGGCGGAATTGCTCGAACGCGACGCGCGAAAAGTGCGCGGCAAATGGATTTGGATCTATCACTCTCCCCCGGAGGGCGCGCTAACCGCGCAGGAGTTGTCAGGTACTCTGGGCGACGCGGATCTCGCGGCGTGGGTCGTGCAATACCAGCCGGACTTGGTCTTTTGTGGCCATGCGCACAACGCGCCGTTTCTATCCCGCGGCTCCTGGATCGATAAAATCAACCAAAGCTGGGTCTTGAACGCAGGTCACCAGATCGGCGACATTCCGGCTCATATCATCATCGACTTGAAGGCAGAGGCGGCGATGTGGTCATCCCTAGCGGGGGCGCAGCTTGCGGACCTTACGGTTGAGCGTGCCGCGGCCGTCACACCGCTGACCAAGCCGCCTGCCTGGCTCATGGCACCCAGACCGCCGGGTTGAACGCAGCCTTTGAAGGCTAGCGCGCAACCCCCGTTTCGCGGTCGGAGCCTAGCCTTGGAGCGGTCGCCTGCTGGTGCTGCGTCATGCTGGCGATGATGGCATCCACCATGACGAAATGATCCTCGCCCTTGTCGGCGAACTGCTGCTTCAGATCACCCAGATACGTGCTGAGCATGTGGAGTCGCGCCGCCAGCACACTTGCCACCTGGAAGATAACCTCGGGGCTCGAACGCAAAAAATCCGCGCCATTTTCAATGACGTGAACCCGCGTCGCACGCCGCGCCACGACGCTGGCCATGTGGGGCTTATCGAGCAGCAGTGAAAGCTCGCCAAAGACCGCGCCCGGCGAATCCGCGACTGCGACTTCGGTTCCGTCGCACATGATTGCGACTGCGCCTTCAATCAACACCAACAGACGGCCGGATTTTTCTCCTTGCACGAGAAGGACTGCATCGGCTTCGAAATTTTTTTCGGGATAGCTGCTGCACAAATCGCAAAGGTTCATTGCTGCGGAGGTCCTGGCTGCGTAAATCCTGTTAAAACTGTCAGTATGCTAACACATTGTCAGGGCTTGGCGAAGGTCACGACGGCGCGCGGATCGACATTCCCCGATAGCGCGTGATTTTCAGGTTCGCTAGAGTGAACGCCGCAGAGACGGGCCAATGGCCTGATGCAAAACCCTGGTGTCGCAATGAACCGATTCATTCTGACAGTAGCCCTCCTATTAGTCCTCGCAGGCCCGGCAATGGCCGGCGGCTTGGGAGAGGCAGGAGAACTTGAGCATGCGCGGGCAAATGCAAGGGCCGGGGGGCCTGTCAGCGAGCGCGACGCTGAACTCTTAGAACGCTATGGCTGCTTAAGCGGCACGGATAACGACTTTTGCCGGCGACTTGAGAATAATCAGGTCCCCAGGACTCATGAAAAGCGCGTCAAAAAGAAATAGATGTACGCAGCCTTACTCTCGCAAACCACCGTCGCGTCCTGCCGCGCCGGTTTAGCCTGAACTCAGCAACAGCTCGCGTAAAACGAGGGAACCTTGAGCGCCGCAGGCGTGGTGAAATGTCGGCGGTCGACCCAGTCACGAAAACTGAGGAGCGCGGCATGGAACACGCGCGAATTGAACTCCTGCAGCGGATGCCGATCTTTGGCGGAATTCGAGCGGACATCCTCGACTTCGTTCTCGACTACTGCCCGGTCGTAACGGCCGCAAGGCATGAACTCTTTTTCCAAGAAGACGACGAAGGCGACTCTTTGTTCGTCCTGGAACACGGCATCGCTTCGGTTCTGAAATCCTGGCACGGACACGAACATCTTATTCAGATCCTCAAAGCGGGCGACTGTTTCGGCGAGATGGCGGTCATAGACCACTGTCGTCGCAGCGCGACCGTGCGCGCAGAAGAACCGTCCACCGCGATTTGTATTTCAGCCGCTGATCTCTACCGCGTCTATGGGAAGGATCTGAAGCAGTTCACGCTCATACAGATGAACATGGGCCGGGAAGTTTGCCGCCGACTGCGGGATGCCAACGATCGATTGTTTGGTGTGCAAATGGGCGCGGTCGACACGGACATCAGCCCTGTCTTCCTGGCGTAGGAAACCCTGTCTTGGGGAGCGTTCGCTTTACGGCCGTAGCTCTTGTCTGTCCTCTTCATTCATACGCCTGATTTTTCCGACACGCAGGTTCTTCATCTCGGCAATAAATCGCCGCGCTTCTCATCTGATTTTTTTCACTTGAGCTACTGCGGCTTGGTACCCGCAGTGCGGTTCATGTCCTCCAAAGCCCAATCGTAGACCTCAACGCTTGTTCGGATGGCTCCAAGGCGCGGTGCGCTTAGATCGAGGATGACGACGATGACCGCGGTCCAGACTGCCGTGAGAACGCCACCCATGGTGTGAGTCCGTTGCCCTTTGAGCCCGAGTTGATAACCGAGCGCCCCCATCGATAAATGGGCCAAGACCATGAGCAGCCAAAACAGACTTTGTGGAATTCGATTGTCGTGGGCGAAGCGCTCAGAGGTTGCCAAGTCGAAGACTTCGTTGAGCGCCGACATCAACGAGACAACCGCCGGATCCGTTCTTGTGCGGATAATGGCCGTCATGTCCGACCAGATCTCTGATTGGAGCTGCGAAGTTCGCTGGTTGATCTGCTGCAGTATCTCAAGATTTCTTGGAGCTTGAACGTAGTCGCGCCTTACCTGCACATAGTCTTTGAGACGTTTGGCGATCGCGGAGCCGTTGGGATGTCCCACGGCCTCGGCGCGCAACCACGCTGTGCTGATGGCATTCGCCTCGTCTAAGGTCCCTTGACGGCGTTCGTCAAAGCGCGTGCTGCCAAACGACAGCATGATCGCCAGCACGAACCCCAGCAGGCCGATCATTCCGGCGACGACCAGTCCCACGCCCTCGGCATCGCCAGTGCCCCGGAGCGCACTTTGCCGTTTTCCCAGCCAATAGCCGAACTCACGCGCCGCGACTTGGGTAGCAAACAGGAGAACGGCAAACGCAAACAGGCTCCAAGTAGCCAATTGCGCAAGTACGTCCATTGCACTTCCCCCCGCGATCGCGCCCTCGAAAACGCTTCTCAGCTTCTAGGATTCGACCTCGCGGGTATACGCCGCATTTTGTTCGGCGGAACCGTGCAAACACGACGATGAATTGTTTATAATTTTGGTGGGCGAGCACGGGCTCGAACCGTGGACCCGCTGATTAAGAGTTACATGCTCCCCTAGCTGTTCCAAGCGCTTAGAGCTGTACTTTATAGAATGACTTTATAGGTTTTGCTCCGTATGCTGCTCTTTGATGGCCACGCACTCACCGCATCGTCTCCGAGGTCCGATCATCAAGCTTCGCCGTGGCCTGGCGCTCTATCAAACCCATGCCAGCCCCTTCTACTTCGCCCGCATCCTCGATCCCCGGGCTCAGCGCTACAAAGTCCGCTCGACTAAAGAAACCAGCCGGATCGAAGCGCGACGGGTGGCCGAAGAACTGGCACTCAAGATCTGCGCTCGTGACGCCTCGGCTCCGCAAGAGTTCAGCTTCAAAACCTATGCCCGCCGGTTTGTCGAGAAAGGGCGTCAGCTGGCTGCATCGGGCGAACGCAATGCCAACTACATCCGCACCAGCCGCCTGTTTCTCGACCATGACGACTGGGGCCTGATACGCCACTTCGGCCAGCCGCGACGTGCGAGAGCTGACGACACGCGACTGGCAGCTGTACATCGAAAACCTGAGCCCGCAAGCGCTCTGATCTTTCGGCCTCCACGCGCAACATGCTCACGGCCACCTTTCGCAACGTGCTGAAAGGGGCACGGGACGATGGGCTGATCGATACGGTACCCGACACGCCGCGCGTCCGTCAGAAAGATAACCCACGCTCGTTCTTTCGCTTTACGCCCCTCGTCTCGCCCGATCGCGACGAGTTCGAAGCCTTACTCACTGGCGCCAAACAGCTAGCCAAAGACGGCACCATCATTCGCGGCGTTGAGGCGACCGAAGAGTTGTATGACCTGATTGTGTTTGTCGTGTCGTCGTTCGTGCGGCCGACGACGACAGAACTCTATGCCCTCAAGCACAACGACATCACGGTCGAGACGGAACCGAAACGGCTGCTCGTGACGATCCGCGATGGCAAGACGGGATTCCGAGTGGCCAACACGATGCCCGGCGCCGTGGCAGCGTACGAACGCATACGACAGCGTTATCCAGATGCTGGCGGCGAGGATTACATTTTCCTGCCCAGCTATCCAAACCGTGCCACAGCCGCCCGCATCATCCAGCGCCAGTTCAATCACGTCCTGGAGCGGACAGGGCTGAAACACGACCCGGTCACCAACACCGATCGCACCATCTACTGTCTGCGCCACACGGCGATTTGCATGACGATCATTCGGACCCACGGCCAGGTCAACATTTACAACCTCGCCAAGAATGCCGGCACGAGCGTCGATCAGATCGAACGGTTTTACGCCAAGCACCTGCCGCTCTCACGTGAAATGGCCATGAATCTGCAGAGCTTTGGGAAGAGTGAAACAGCGATGTGTTTAGACTTTCCCAATCCGGATCAATGGATTTATTGCGCCTGCGAACCTCGCAGCGCAGCAATCGCGTTCAACATACTGAATTGACTCGACGCATCATCATGCCTCGTGCTGAGATCGCGCGCTGGCAAATCGCGTGCACTCAACTCGCGGACCCAGCAGCCTAGGGGGGAGCAGGGTTCAGTTGCCGTTCGTCACCCCGCTGATCTGCGGTCGCTGAACCCTGACCTCACCTACATGGCTAAGCGCTCACCCGTGTAATGCGTAGGAGGTTCAATGTTCGAGATTCTGGCTTACGTCGTCGGCATCGGTTCGTTCGTCATTTTCGCTTACGTCGTCGCTCGCGGATAGTTATCGAATTGCACAAACATGACTGGATCAATTGTCCTTTCTCCCCCAGGCTAATAGCTCGCCCGGTTTGCAAGCCCGCACGGCTGCAATGACTGTGCGCAAGACACTATCAGCTCTCCGTTTCGGATACGAAAAACCCCGCCGAGTGCTTTTGCCTCGAGCGGGGCGATTGTCATTGATGACCTACCCAGCAGAGCCGGGCATAAATGGCGAGATTTAACCTCGCATCAAGATTTCAATTTGTGATGAATTCGGCTCAGTCGGCACGATCGAGTGATGCGGACTGCAAACCGAGCCCGGACCTCACATCAGAGTGAGATCCGAAGTGACGATTAGGTGGCGTCATTCTCCCTCCACTCGCTGTTGACACTGGTGATGCTCATCCATGTGCCAAGAGGCATTACCGACAGTGTGCGGCGCCAATCGCCTGCAGACCATCGCTACGCACCTCGATTGGGTAGCAATGGCATCACGAATTGAATGTTTGCCTCGCAGACTACAATGTCAAGGCCTGCCGAATTATCTCGCTGCTGCGGTGCAGCGAATTTGGAACGGGACGCTGATGACGACGTGCCGTCACTGACACGCCTACGTCGACCCCACTTAGGTCAGGCAAAAAAGGCAAGGCTCTAAGATCCGGTGTTGGATCTCAGAGCCCTACATAAGGATCTCGTGCGTGTGATGAGTTCGGCTCGGTCAGCGCGATCGATGTACTGCAGCTTGCTAACAGAGCCCGGATCTCGCGTCGCCTTGAAATCCGAAATAACGTCTAGGCAACGTCATCGTTCATGCACGCGCCTTCGATCCTTGTGTCGCCAAGCCTCTCAACCTTTCGGTACATTCCGGATTGCACAAGTCCGATTTAGGTCGGGGGTGTCTGGAAGCGCTGGCATCACAGCCACAAGATTCCGCTTCTCCGTCGGAACTGTCAAATCTCGGTTGGAAACATACTTTCTTCTCGCAAATTGTTACCTGCACTGCCCGCTTGGCCTTCGGCTCACACGCTTTGGCCGTGTGCTGCAATGGCCCAATAGCTCATCGGTTCCCCAACGGTCTTAACGATCTTGCCAACTCCCGCCAAGAACGCCAGCACAAGCGTTGTCGGTTTGAGGGGTGTAGGAAGCGTCGAGTCCCAAAGGCCGGCAATCAACAGATCAAAAACTGTGTCCGTCTAGCATCGTCATATCCCGAATCAGGCCTTCACTGACCCGGCTGCATGTTTTTGGACGCCAAAGCGAGTTAAATTGACTTTGCACGCAACGATTCCACAGGGGAAACAACATGAAGAACGCAATCGTTTTGGCTTTGGTCGCTGGCGCTGTTGCTCTTGGCGCTTGCCGTCGTGAAGAAGCTGCACCGGTACCCATGAAGCTTGGTGGCGCACCGGTTGCTGAGCAGTCAACTCGCTAAGCACGACCTTTCACTACCTGTACTGTCCCAGAACCCTGAGCGTCGTTGCCGGCGATGCTCAGGGCTTTATTTTGTCGGCCGCTCTATGCGGCCCGTTTGGCCTTCGGCACGTCTCGCGCCTTGGCCTGTTGCGACAACAGCTCATCCAACTCGCCGGCCTGCACGGCTGCAATGACCGTCTCAATCGTCGTCCCAAGCTGATCCATGCCAGGCACCACGATCGCCGTCTTGCCCTTCTCGAACTCGATGGCCCGACCACCAGCGCGGACCGTGAGTGCAATGTTGCCCAGCACATCTTCGCGCCACCATGGGCTTACGCGTTTGCGCACCTGCTTGAGCTCTTTGCCGCCGTCCTCTGTCTTGACCCACTTCGCGACCGTCAACGTGTAGGTCGGATCAAGTGCAAGCGCCTTTTGCTGTTCTAGCCGCTTCACGAGCTTCGCACGCCGGACGAGAACTGGGTTTTCACGACCCTTGTTGATCGTCCCAAATGTCAATCCCTTTAATCCCTTCACGTCGACCTCCAAAACGCTGTTAATCCGTACACAGTATAGCCGGCATGCCAAAGGACAACCGATATAATCTGTCTACGTTGTTTCACCGCAAAAGCGGGGTTTTAAAATCGGAAAAAATGGCTTAATAGACTGTTTTTGCTTGATTTTTATGGAATTCTCGTATATGCTATATTGTTTTTTCAGCCTCACCCACATTGCATCTTCCAAAGATCAAACGCGATCTTTGCGAAAGCCCATTCGTGCGCGTCGCGGCGGCATAAATACATTGAAAGGCATTTGCCGAAGACCAAGGAGGCCGGAAGACCGTTTTGAATAAATTAGAGCATCAGAATTTTCGAGCCGCAGTCCTAGAGTTTACAGACCGCACGACCTGGCAAAACTGTCCGACATCAACACCTGTGAGACTAAACTAGCGGCTTGAGGAACGGAGGATTTCGGGCTCATCGTGACCACCTGAGGAGTGGAACATGAGACAGAAATCCAGCCCGCCAGAGACACCGTCCGAGCGTCTCGTCAGAGACATCCGGCGGGCCACCCGCAAGCAGTATTCCGCCGAAGAGAAGATCCGCATCGTCCTCGACGGCCTGCGTGGCGAGGTCTCCATCGCCGAGCTCTGCCGGCGGGAGGGCATCGCCGAGAGCCTGTACTACAGCTGGTCGAAGGAGTTCCTCGAAGCCGGCAAGCGGCGCCTGGCCGGGGACACGGCGCGGTCGGCGACCACCAGCGAAGTCAAGGACCTCAAGCGCCAGGCCCTGGAGCTGAAAGAAGTGGTCGCCGAGCAGGCCCTCGAGCTCCGACTGCTCAAAAAAAGCATGATCGGGGATGGGGGAGACGAGGCATGAGGTATCCCGCGTCCGAAAAGCTCGAGATCATTCGCCTCGTCGAGCAGTCGCATCTGCCCGTGCGGCGCACGCTGGAGAAGCTCGGCATTCTGCCGGGCTCGTTCTATCGCTGGGTCGATCGCTATCAAACCGGCGGCGTCGAAGCCCTGGAAGACAAGCCGTCAAAGCCATCGCGCGTCTGGAACCGCATTCCCGACGACGTGCGCCGGACGATCATTGAGATGGCGCTCGATGAGCCCGAGCTCTCACCACGCGAACTGGCGGCACGCTTCACCGATACCCAGAATTACTTCGTATCGGAAGCCTCCGTCTATCGCCTGCTCAAGGCGCATGACCTCATCACCAGCCCGGCCTTCATCGTCATCAAGGCTGCGGATGAGTTCAAGGACAAGACCACTGCAGTCAATCAGCTCTGGCAGACCGACTTCACCTACCTGAAGGTCATCGGCTGGGGCTGGTTCTATCTCTCGACCATCCTCGATGACTTCTCGCGCTACATCATCGCCTGGAAGCTCTGCACCACGATGAAGGCCGAAGACGTCACCGACACCTTGCAGCTGGCGCTGGCCGCGTCAGGCTGCGACCAAGCCCGCGTCGTTCATAAGCCCCGCCTGTTGAGCGACAACGGCTCGAGCTACGTCTCGGCCGATCTTGCCGAATGGCTCGACGACAACGGCATGAGGCATGTGCGCGGCGCGCCCCATCACCCGCAAACCCAGGGTAAGATCGAGCGCTGGCATCAGACGCTGAAGAACCGGATCCTGCTGGAGAACTACTATCTACCCGGTGACCTCGCAGCCCAGATCGGACGCTTCGTCGAGCACTACAATCACCGCCGTTACCACGAGAGCCTGAAGAACCTAACCCCGGCCGACGTCTACTTCGGACGCGGCCAAACCATCCTGTTGCAAAGAGAAAGGATCAAACGCGACACCATCCGGAAACGACGATTGCAGCATCAATCGAAAGCCGCGTAACATCCAACCCAGATGACCCCGAGCCTCCGCTCGCTCACGCCGCAAGCTGTCTCAAAGCATTCGACGA
>CAVUMB010000004.1:0-377890 GCA_963742405.1 uncultured Alphaproteobacteria bacterium | reverse complement strand
GGGCTGCCATTCGTGTGCGCCAATCCCGATCTCGTCGTCGACGTCGGCGGCCGCCATTTCGTCTGTGCAGGCGCCCTTGGCGAAGCCTATGCCGCCCTCGGCGGAGAGGTGTTCTGGGCCGGAAAACCGCATCCCTCGGCCTATGCGACGGCGTTGGCCAAAGCCGAGGCCATCCGCCAGACAAGCGTTCCGAAGACACGCATCCTCGCCATCGGAGACGCCATCCGCACCGACCTCAAAGCGGCGCAGGGTGCGGGCGTCGACGCACTGTTCGTGACTGCCGGCATTCACCGTGCAGACACGATGACCGGCGACGCTGTCGATCCTGAAAAAACTTAGCCGCGCGTTGGGTCCGGGGTCGCCCCCAGCGATCGCCGCCACCGCCTACCTCGATTGGTGACGCGATGTTATTCCCCACGACCGAATTGCAATTATTGAAAGAGGCCGCCGACCGCCGCGCCAAAAACAGCGATGTGTCCGATGCACTGTCGGGCTGGTTCGAAGGGCGACCCTCGCTTGACGTGCTTGACCTTCACGCCGGCACCGGCGCCACGTTGCGCGCCCTGGCGCCGATCCTGGCCCAGGATCAGGCCTGGACCCTCTATTGCCGGGACGCGGCGGAAGAAGCCCTCGCGCGCGATCACCTGACCCGGTGGGCACCGGCCGCGCGCATCACGCAGGATGGTCTTTTTATCGAACGCCAGGGCCAAAAAATAGCTATCCGCATCAAGCATCACGACGTGGTTGCAGCCGGCGGCGCGCCGAGCGAGCCGCCGCCATCTCTCGTCGTTATTGACGAAGACCTGTTGCGCTACCCGGCCGCCGCAATTCGCAATCTCGTCGCCATACTGGCCGCCCGCCGCTCGGTCATGCACGCCCGCCTGCTCTACGATGGCCGCCTCAAACTGCAGCCGCACCACGCCGCCGATGGCGCCTTCACCGCCGCCCTCCATCGCCGCTTGATGCGAGACGCAGGCTCTGGTGAGGCCATGGGCCCGCAAGCCGCCAACGAACTCAGTGAGCAACTTCGCCTCTCGGAGTACTCGGTGATCGAAGGGTCGAGCCACTTGCACCTGCGCGCCGCCGAAGCGCCTTTAATTCGCGCCATGCAGTCAGAACTCGCTGAGGCCCAGCGGCTGGTTGCCAAAGGCCACGACAAGATGATCGATACCTGGCTCGCCAGACCGCGCGCCACGCTCGAAATCAGCCAGACCGACCTCGTCGGCCTGCCGCCTTGAGCCACCGGACATTGCGCCATGCAAAAGCAAGCCCCACCCGTTCTGTCGCTGCCGCAGGTCTACACGCGCGCGCTCGCGCTACTGGCAACAGAACGCAATCTCGCGATCACCCTTGCGATTGCCAGCGTGGTCGTCGGGCTCATTCAGCTCATTGAGCCGATCCTGTTCGGCCGCGTTGTCGACGCCTTGTCAAACAAGGAAGGCGCCTTCGGCTTGATTGCCATGTGGGCAGCCCTCGGTTTATTCGGCATCACCGCCAGCGTCATCGTCGCCGTCATCGCCGACCGCCTCGCCCACCGCCGCCGGCTCGCGGCCATGGCCAACGCGTTCGAACGCGCCATCACGCTGCCCCTCAGCTACCATGCCGAACGCGGCTCGGGCTCCGTTGTGCGCGCCATCATTTCAGGTACTGACGGCCTGTTTTGGGTTTGGCTCAGCGCGCTGCGCGAACAGCTGACGGCCATCAGCAGTATTGTCCTCCTCGTGCCGACCGCCATTTCTATGGATTGGCGCATGGCTCTGATCCTCGCCGCGCTGGCCATCTCATATGTCTTCATGAACGTCCTCGTCATGCAGAAGACGCGGCTCGGACAGGCCGCAGTTGAGCAATATCATTCCGATTTGTCGGGGCGTGTCGGCGACGTGCTCGGCAATGTGACCGTGGTGCAAAGCTACACGCGCCTGGCAGCGGAAGCCGAAGCGATGCGCTCGCTGATGAGCCATCTGCTCAACGCGCAGTATCCCGTACTGACATGGTGGGGCGTCCTGACCGTGCTTCAGCGCGCCGCCGCGACAATCACCATGGTCGCCGTATTCTCGATCGGAGCAGTGCTCGCCGGTCGCGGCGAGCTGACCGTCGGCGAAATCGTCAGCTTCGTCGCCTTTGCCGGACTGATGATCGGCAAACTCGACCAGATCGCTGCCTTTGTCATGGGCCTCAACCGCACGGCACCGACCCTGCGCACTTACTTTGCCCTCGTGGACGAGCCGGACGCCATTCCCGAAAGGCCAGGTGCTCTCGATCTGCCGCCAGTTGCCGGCGATGTCCGCTTCGAAGAGGTGACATTTCGCTTTCCACAGAGCGAGCAAGGCATTTTCAATATCGACATCCACGCAGCCCCGGGTGAAACCGTGGCCCTCGTCGGACCGACGGGATCGGGTAAAACGACGACGCTGTCACTGCTGCAACGCCTGCGAACGCCGCATGGCGGCCGCATTCTCGTCGACGGCCATGACGTATGCGACGTCACGGTGACATCGTTGCGCCATTCCATTGCCGTGGTGTTTCAGGACGCCGGGCTCTTCAACCGCTCCATCGCCGAAAACGTCCGGGTCGGCCGCGTGAATGCCACGGACGCCGATATCGAGCGCGCCTGCCGTCTCGCGGAAGCACACGACTTCATCATGCAGAAGCCGGGCGGTTATCAGTTCGTCATCGGCGAACGCGGCGCCTCGCTCTCGGGCGGCGAACGCCAGCGGCTTGCCGTCGCTCGTGCAATTCTCAAGGACGCTCCGATCTTGATCCTTGACGAAGCGACGAGCGCACTCGACGCGGAGACGGAAGCCAAGATCAAACGCGCGCTCGACCGCCTGCGCGAAAAACGGACCACTTTCGTAATCGCCCACCGCCTCTCGACGGTCGCCAACGCCGATCGCATCTACGTGCTGGATAAGGGCCGCATCGTCGAGACGGGCAAATTCCGTGATCTCGCAAAGGGCAACGGGTTGTTCGCTCGTATGGTGGCGGAGGGTGGATTTACAGTTCCGATGCAGAAGGAACTGGCCGATTGAAGCGGCTGCTGCCGCCCAATCCGCACCCCGATGTTAATAAGAAATCCATACGCGAAAGGACAAAATTTATGTCGTTGGGCTTGCCAGTCCCGGCGTGAAAGCAGCGCTACGCTACTGGTCAGTCGTACGAGACTGAGTTAGGCATTTACGCGCGGAAATTCGTCGAAATTTCGCTGTTCTTTGGCGTGTTGGTGACATTCGGAGCGTCGATGCAAAGTACCCCCAGCTACTTCGGCAAGTATCCCAACTTGGCCTTCTCGCGCGAGGCTGAAACCGGCATCCTCGAAGTCCGGATGCACACCAATGGCGGGCCGTGTCTCTATAACGACCGTGTCCAATCCGATCTCGTCGACGCCCTCCACGACATAAATCGTGACTGGGACAACCGCGTCATCATCTGGACAGGCACCGGCGACATCTGGATGGGTGGTCCGGATTTTTCGACATTCGGTGATGTCGCGGACCCGAACGCCTGGGACAAGGTCTACACCAACGAACGCCGCCTGCTGATCAACATGCTCGAAATCGACGTGCCCATGATCAGTGCCATCAACGGGCCCGCCAGCCTGCATACGGAACTGATCCTGACAATGGACATCATCCTTGCTTCGCGCACGGCGTGGTTCCAGGACTACCCCCATCTGACGTTCGGCATCGTTCCCGGAGATGGTTTGCAGGTTCTTTGGGCCGACGCGCTCGGGACATCCCGCGCTCGGTATTTTCTTTGGATGCAGGAAAAGATTTCCGCCGAAGAAGGCCACCGACTCGGCGTGGTCCACGAACTCCTCGAACCGGATGCGGTCATGCAGCGCGCCTGGGACGTCGCACGCCATCTCGCCAAGCAACCCACTTTGAACCTTCGCTACACCCGCCAGGCGCTCACCCAGCGCTTGAAGCGGATCGTGCACGAGGGCATCGGTTTCGGTATGGCCTTGGAAGGGCTGACCGCCGCCCATCTGGCCCGAACATCGCAATCCAAAACGTAGGCAACGGTGCAGCGCGCCGCTCATCGATCATCCCGGTCGGCGGCGGACTGCTGATCGACCGATGAAGGAGCTGCGTCTCCTGATCTGTGCGGCGTGGTTGACCCGTCTCCGGCTTCCGCCGCCGCTCTAGACCCTCTGTAAAGGGCACTCACTCATTCGATCGCCTTGCACTGCAAGCCAGGGCGAGCCAGTATTGCGCCCAGCAGCCAACGCAAGTGATTGTGCATCCCTTTCGCCCATCATGATGGAGACGAAAATGACATTTCGGCTGGGACAACTCTGCGCCGCAGTCGTCCCGTTTCTGACGGCGCTGCCGTGCACCCCCGCCTCAGCCGATCAGGTGCTCTTCGTGAATGTCCGAATTTTCGATGGCAAGAGCGCCACTCTCTCTGAGCCATCCAATGTGCTCGTTGACGGCAACGTCATCAAGAGCATCTCAACGGCGCCAATTGCCGCCGCAGATGCCACGCGCATCGCGGGAAACGGCCGTACGTTGATGCCCGGTCTGATCGACATGCACTGGCATGCCATACTCGTGCGACCGACACCATTGGCCGCGATTTCCGGCGACATCGGCTACACCAATCTTCTGGCGGCGGATGAAGCGACAGCCACGCTCATGCGAGGCTTCACCACAATTCGCGACATGGGCGGGCCAGTCTTTGGATTGAAGCGCGCCATCGACGAAGGCATCGTCGCCGGACCGCGTATCTATCCGTCCGGTGCCATGATCACCATTACGGGCGGCCATGGCGACTTCCGACAGCTCTCAGATTTGCCGAGAACTATCGGCGGCGGGCTAACACGAATGGAGCAGATCGGCGGCAGTATGATCGCCGACAGCCCCGATGAAGTCCGCGTGCGTGTGCGCGAGCAACTGATGCAAGGCGCGTCTCAAATCAAGCTTACGGCGGGCGGCGGCGTGGCCTCGCCATTCAGCCCCTTGGACGTGTCAACCTTTACCGAGGCCGAGGTTCGCGCGGCCGTCGAAGCTGCCGAAAACTGGGGCACTTACGTTGCAGTGCATGCCTACACGCCAGTCGCAATCCAGCGCGCGATTGCGGCGGGCGTGCGCTGCATCGAGCACGCGCACCTCATGGATGAACCCACCGCAAAACTTATGGCCGAAAAGGATATCTGGCTCAGCACGCAACCCTTCCTCCCAGGCGGCAACGCAGCCGTTCATAAATTGGGCGGCGAGCAGGCGGCAAAGAAGCAGCAAGTGTCCGAAGGAACCGACCGCGTCTATGCGCTGGCCAAGAAATACAAACTCAAGACGGCGTTCGGTACAGACATTCTTTTCTCGAAGTCGGAAGCGGAACTGCAGGGGTCCCGACTTGTCGATCTAGGCCGTTGGTTCACACCCGCCGAAGCGCTGGCCATGGCTACATCGACGAATGCCGGACTGCTACAACTGTCCGGCCTGAGAAATCCCTATCCGGGAGCACTAGGCATCGTGCAGCAGGGGGCGCTGGCCGATCTCATCCTTGTCGACGGTAACCCTCTCGATGATCTCGCCCTCGTCGCCGATCCGGCCAAAAACTTCAAAGTCATCATGAAAGACGGCAAGGTTTTCAAAAACACATCGGCCAACTGACACGTGCTCACACGATCGCTGGCGCTGGTGCCCCGAACGGCCCGATCTCAAAGTTCGTGGGCGAGCCGCTTGCGCTTGGTTTCGAGATACGCCTTGTTGTGCGGACTGGCCTCTACGACGAGCGGAATGCGTTCCACGACGTCGATGCCAGCCGCGCTCAAGGCTTCGATTTTGTCAGGGTTGTTGGTCATCAGCCGGATTCGTGTCAGCCCGAGATCTTTCAGGATCTCGCCGGCGAACGCATAGTCGCGCGCGTCGATCGGCTGACCCTGCTCCAAATTGGCATCGACCGTGTCGAGACCCTGGTCCTGCAACGCATAGGCCTTGATCTTGCGGAATAGGCCGATGCCGCGACCTTCCTGGTACGGCAGATAGATCAAAACCCCCAGCGGTTCGCTGGTGATACGACCTAATGCGGCTTTCAGCTGGGCATGGCAGTCGCAGCGCAGCGAATGAAACACGTCGCCCGTGACGCAGCCGGAGTGGAGGCGAACAACCGGAACTGTTTCTGCGGTGGGGTCGTCGCGGTGGACGAGGGCGACAGCCTGAATATCGGGTTCGCGGCCCTGGTAGGCATGCGCCTCCAGCGCGACCTCAGCACCGCCGAGTTCGATCGGCAGAACCGTCTCGACAGACCAATCGATCGCGAGTTTCACGGACTTGAGGTCCCCGGGCCGCATGCCAATCTTTCGAGCCGTATGATGGGCCATCGTTCTCCCGGCTTCGTCTACTGGCCGCTGCTTGGCGGCCGCTTGGCGCTGAGCGCGCAACTCTTGCGGCTGACCGCGCACTGAGACCAACGTTTACGGTAGCGACCAGCCGGCGGACTATGGTTCTGCGCTGGCTCGGCGGCCCGTTCAAGCCCTATCATGGAAAAGCCCATAGAGCCTCCTGGGTCAGGCGTAAACGGCGATCGTCCGGCGAAGTTGCCGCGGACCCTATTTCAGATCACGGGTGCGGCTGAACGCTGGTTGTGCTGGATACCCTGGCGTGCTCGCTTTTGTACGTCCCTGCCGCCGACACAATCCTGCGCCAAACGACCTGCGGCTACTCCCAGATATGAACCCCGGACGCATGCGCTCATTCCTTGCATTCACCTTGTTGCTCTTGGCCCTCACGCCGACTCTGGCCAACCCCGTCGGCCCAGACAAGACCCTGCCATCACTTGCCGGCACGCGCGACCCTATCAAGGAGCGCGACATCGAGCGCGCTGTTGCCGCCCTCCTGAAGCGGATGACGCTGGAGGAAAAAGTCGGTCAGTTGCATTTCCCTTCTCTCGCCTTCCCGCATCAACCGCAGCTTGAGGCGGTTCGCCGTGGCGAGATCGGCGCGATGCTCAACGTGGTCGATCCGAAATTTATCCGCCCGTTCTCTGACGCCGCCCGCCAGTCGCGCCTCGGCATCCCCATGCTGTTTGCCATCGATGCCATCTACGCCTTGAAAATCACGTTCCCGCCGCCGCTCGCATGGGCTGCGACCTGGAAACCGGAGTTGGCCGAACGCGCCGCTTATGAAGTTGGCCGCGAGGCCCGCGCCGTGGGTGTCAACTGGACCTTCGCTCCCATGGTCGACGTCTCGCGCGATCCCCGCTGGGGCCGCGTCATTGAAGGCGCTGGCGAAGACGCGTTTCTCGCCTCCGCCTTCTCCGCCGCCCGCGTCAAAGGTTATCGCCGCGGCGGCCTTGCGACCTCGGTCAAGCATTTCGTCGGCTACGGCGCTCCGGAAGGCGGCCGCGACTACACCGGTACCGAGATTTCCACTCCCGAACTTCTCGACCGCTATCTGCCGCCGTTTGTGGCCGCCTTGCAGGCCGGTTCGGAAACTGTGATGGCATCGTTCAACACGATCAACGGTGTGCCGGTCACGATGAACCGCAAACTCATCACAGACCTGTTGAAAAAGCAGCTTGGTTTCGACGGCTTCGTCACCAGCGACTTCGTGGCCATTGGCGAACTCGTCAACCATGGCGTCGCCCGTGACCTTGAAGAGGCCAGCGTACTCGCCTTTCGCGCCGGCATCGACTTCGACATGGCGAGCGGCGGCTACGATCTGACCCTCGCCAAAGCCGTGCGCGATGGACGCATCAAAACCGCCGAAATCGACGAGGCCGTGCGCCGTGTCTTGCGCGTCAAGTACCGCCTCGGACTGTTTGATGCGACACCAGCCGATTTCGCCGCCCTTCCGCGACCGGTGGACGAAACGAACGTGCGCCGAAGCGCTCGTGAGGTCGCACGCGAAAGCTTCGTGCTCGTCAAAAACGATAAGTCGGCACTGCCGCTCACGGCTGCAACGCCAACAATTGCTCTGATTGGCGCCGCGGCCGACACAGCAGCGCACGACCACTCCTGGTGGGGTCCGGCCGGACATGCAAAGCCGGTCACCGAAACGCTGCGCCAAGCCATTGAAAAACGGCTTCGTCCAGGTCAAACGCTCAACTACGCTCCGGCCTTCGCCGATGCGTGCGGGCGTGAGTACCTCGACAAAGGTGCCGCCATCGCCGCCGCGATCCGATCTGATATCGTGGTGTTCAACGTCATCGAGGATTGCGATGTTCAAGGCGAAGGCGTTTCGCGCACGAAACTGGAACTTTCCGGCCGCCAGCAGGACATGCTCGACGCCTTGGCCTCCACCGGCCGGCCCATCGTGCTCGTGGTGGAAACCGGCCGTCCGCTCGTCCTCGCCAAGCCGGACCGGCAAGCCGACGCAATCCTGATCGCCTGGCATCCCGGGACGGAGGGCCGCACGGCACTGGCAGAAGTCCTCACCGGTGAAGTTGCGCCGTCGGGTAAGCTGCCGATGACATTTCCCCGGTCGGAAGGCCAGATCCCGATCGCCTATAACGGCCTTCCGACAGGCCGCCCCTGGACGGGCAGCCGCTACACCACTGGCTACATCGACGAGGCGAACACGCCTCTATACCCCTTTGGCCACGGCCTCTCGTACACGACGTTCGCCTACGAACCGATCATCCTCTCCGAGCCGACTATGACGACGAAGGGATTTATCGACGTTGACGTCATGGTTCGCAATACTGGCTCCCGGACGGGTAGCGAAGTCGTCCAGCTTTATACGCGCCAGCTCGTGGCTAGCCGCTCGCGGCCGGTTAAAGAACTGCGCGGGTTTGAAAAAATCACACTGAAGCCAGGCGAGAAACGCAGCGTACGCTTTCGCCTGTCGGCGCAGAATTTAGGATTTCACGACGATGCCGGACGCTACGTCGTCGAAGCCGCGCCGTTCAAAATTTTCGCCGGCGGAAGCTCCGACACGACCGTCACGACCGATTTCCTCATCACCCCGGCTGCAGTCCGAGACGCGCCAATTCGATCTTCGGACAGCGATCCATGACCACCGTCAGTCCCGCAGCAATCGCCCGCTCAGCGGCTATCGCGTTAACGACACCGAGCTGCATCCATATCGCTTTAATCCCGAGCCGCTGTTTCTCAGCAATGGCCTCATCTACGACGCCCAGCGCCGCGTCAGGCGACCTGAAGATATCGATGACTTGGACTGGGGCCGGTACATCGGCAATCGTCGCGTAAACCCCCTGGCCGAGTATGGATCCACCAGCGTGTCCCGGATTGACCGGAATCGACATGATAGCCGTGCGCCAAGAGCCTTTCCATTACGCCATAAGAGGGCCTGTCGGGATTTGCCGATGCGCCGACGATTGCGAAAACTCGGGCTGACGCCAGCAATTCAGAAAGTTCGCCATCGCTGGGGTTGGCGAACGGCATGTTCAGCAGCCTTTCCAAACGGGCGGCCGCTTGTCGAGAAACGCCGAAATGCCTTCCGCGGCATCGGCCTTCAGCATGTTCTCGACCATCACCTTGGCGGCATAATCGTACGCCGCTGTTAGTGGCATTTCGATCTGATCGTAGAAGGCAGCTTTGCCCATCGAAACTGTCAGCGGCGATTTCGATGCGACCGTTCGAGCCAGTTCCATGGCGGCGGCTAAACTCTCGCCTTTGGCGACCACCCGGTTGATCAGCCCGTATTCGGCAGCCTCAGCCGCTCCCATCATTTCACCGAGCAGCAGCATTTCCATCGCTCGTTTACGCGGAATATTTCGTGCAAGCGCCACCATCGGCGTCGAGCAGAAGAGCCCGATGTTGACGCCCGGTGTCGCAAAGCGGCTGTCCTCCTCTGCGACGGCCAGGTCGCACGTCGCCACCAGCTGGCAGCCGGCTGCGGTCGCGATGCCATGCACCGCTGCAATAACAGGCTTTGGACAAGCGACGATGGCCTGCATCAACGCTGAACACCGCGCCATGGTCTCGGCGAAGAACACGCGACCGCCGTCCGCATCCTCACGGTGAGCCGTCAACTCCTTGAGGTCATGACCGGCGCAGAACGCCGGACCCTCCGCAGCTATGACGACAGCAGCAATATCTGGATCATTACCGAGAACGGCAATCTCGCCGTGCAGAGCCGCCATCATGGCGACGCTCAAACTGTTGCGCTGCTTCGGGCGATCAAGAAACAGGACCGCAACGCCCGCCCCGGGCCGCTCGCTGCGGATCGGCGCTCGCGCGACTCCCACGTCGATGTTCATTCCGACCCCGTCGCTACTTTTTCTCGTCCGGCTTGGCTGCGCCATCAACTGGCGGCGCGCCGTCTTCGGGCTGGCTCTCACCTGCGCCTTCAACCGTCAACTTTTCCAGTTCCGGCTGATACTTTTTCACGACCTCGATGTTGCTCGCGAACTGCAGCGGCTTGGCGGCTTTGATCTCCTGGTTCAAATCTTCGACGACCAGCTTTTTGTCGTCGTCGGGGATCGACGCATCACCTTTGATGTTTTCCAGTTCCTGCTTCATCTTTTCGACAGGATCGGTGTAGTTGCCCGTTTTGCGGTCCAGCCCGTCAAGCACGAGCGAAATATTTGCGCCGACCGTTTCCATGTCCATGAACGACTGAAAGCCATGCTTTTTGGCAATGCCGTCCAGTTCCCCTTTCAGAGCGTCGTCTGGCTTATCACCGCCTTCGAGCAGCTTGGCCGAGAGCGGTTGCAGATCCTTCTGAGCGGCAGATGAATCCCGATACCTGCGCATCGGACAATTCGATCTGCTTTAATTCCTCGACATCTTGAGCGGCGACGGGTCCGGCATGAAACGCTGCCGCAAGCAACAGAACCATGACGGCGCCACTGCGCGGCCGACGGGCGAGGCGAAGAACGATGGGAACATAGAGGATCTCCAGACGGGGGAGGATGACGTCGTGTAACATAGCCGATGCGCCGCTGAGATGACCCATCACTGCGACCGCATTAAGGATGTCATTAACGACTTGGCAAAACGGACCAGATCGGTACCAGTTCCTACACCAAGTCGAAAAGTTACGGTATCATGATACCATTTAACGGGTATCATGATACCTCATCACTTGAACCGAGCAAATATCGGCAATTTTCTAGCGTGTCTGATAAAATGCGGCTGTTGTTGCTTGACGCCGGGACATCTCTCACCTATCCCAGCCTCGTTCGGGCTGTGAAGCCCGCATGCGCCTCGCTGGCGCCAGATTAATCCCAGGCTGGAACCTGAACCATGAAAACCTACGTCGCCAAGACCGGCGAGGTGGACAAGGGCTGGATTTTGATCGACGCCGACGGTCTCGTCGTCGGCCGTCTCGCCGCCCTCATCGCCACACGTCTCAGAGGCAAGCACAAAGCCATTTTCACCCCGCACGTCGATTGCGGTGACAACATCATCGTCGTCAACGCCGAAAAGGTGGTTTTCACCGGCAACAAGACCGAAGACAAGACCTATTACCGTCATACCGGCTACGTCGGCGGCATCAAGGAAACGACGCCCAAGCGCCTGCTCGAGGGTAAGTTCCCCGAGCGCATCATCACCAAGGCCGTTGAGCGCATGCTGAAGCGTGGACCTTTGCAGCGCCAGCTGATGCGCAACTTGCGCGTCTATAAGGGCTCGGAGCATCCCCACGAAGCTCAGAACCCGACCAAGCTCGACATCGCCGCGCTCAACCGCAAGAACTCGAGGGCCTGAGGACCATGGCATCCGAAGCAAAGACGCTGAGTGACCTTAGCGCCATCAAGACCGCAGCGCCCGCCGAGGCGCCGGTCCATGTCCAAAAGCTCGACAAGCTCGGCCGCGCCTACGCGACCGGCAAGCGCAAGGACGCCGTCGCCCGCGTCTGGATCAAGCCCGGCAAGGGCATGATCACCGTCAACGAGAAGGACTTCACGAAGTACTTCGCGCGCCCGGTGCTGCAGATGCTGTTGAAGCAGCCTCTGAATGCTGCCAACCGCCTGTCGCAGTACGACATCCGCGTGACCGTCGCCGGCGGCGGACTGTCCGGCCAGGCGGGTGCCGTGCGCCACGGTATCTCAAAGGCGCTCACTTACTTCGAGCCGGAACTTCGCGGTATTTTGAAGAAGGGCGGCTTCCTGACCCGCGATAGCCGCACCGTCGAGCGTAAGAAGTACGGCCGCATGAAGGCTCGCCGCAGCTTCCAGTTCTCGAAGCGTTAATCAGAGGCTCCTCTTGCCGATTGCGAACAGCCCGCCGCACTTGGCGGGCTGTTTGCGTTTAACGCGCCAGCTTGCCCGTCGCTGCGCAGGGTGCCACATAGCCCCAACCCTGGACTTCACCTATGGCTGCGGACGCGCCGCCGACTGGAGACTGAGCAATGGACATGATCGAGACCGTTATCACCGACATAGGTCTCTTGTTGTCGCCCGACTGGTGGCGCACGCACTGGATGGCGTTGTTCAACATCTTGCTGATCGACCTGACGCTCGCCGGCGACAATGCCATTGTTGTCGGCATGGCCGCGTCGCGCGTTCACCCCTCCATCCGCGCCAAGGTCATTTTCTGGGGCATCGCCGGCGCCGTCGTACTGCGCATCATGTTTTCCGCCGTCGCCCAGCAGATGCTGCAGATTATCGGTCTCACACTCGCCGGTGGACTTCTCCTGCTTTTCGTCTGTTGGAAGATGTACCGCCAGATCGTCGAAGGCGAGCAGCACTCGATCGAAGATGTTGAAGCCGGCCTCGCCAATCCAACCACGAGCGGCAACGAGGTGCCCTTCTGGTCGGCACTATGGACCATCATTCTCGCCGACCTCTCGATGTCCCTCGACAACGTGCTCGCCGTCGCTGGCGCGGCTGGTGAATCCACGCTCGTCCTCGTCATCGGACTCGCGGTGGCCATCATCCTGATGGCCGTCGCCTCCACTTACATCGCCAAGCTGCTGCATAAGTATCCTTGGATCGCCTGGATCGGCCTCATCATCATTCTCTATGTCGCCCTGGACATGATCTACCGCGACAGCCACCAGATTGCCTGCGCGGCCTACGGCGTCGGCTGCTCAGAAACCATCTGGCAAGGTGTTTTGCACAGGCTCGGGCTGAGGGGCTGACAAGCCGATGACGACAGCGGTTTTCATCGACGGCGAGGCCGGCACCACCGGCCTGCAGATCCGCGAGCGGTTGGCCGGCGAAAGTGCCATCCGCCTGCTTTCGATACCGGCTGACAAGCGCAAGGATGTCGACGCGCGCCGGACCCTGATGGGAGAGGCCGATCTCGTCGTGCTCTGCTTGCCGGACGACGCGGCGAAGGACGCCGTCGCTCTGGCTGCAGACCTCGGCAAGTCGGCGCCCAAGATCGTTGACGCCTCGACTGCTCATCGCGTCGCACCCGGCTGGGTCTATGGCTTTGCCGAACTCGATAGCGTGCAATCGGAAAAAATCCGGTCCGCCCAGCACGTCACGAACCCCGGCTGCTACCCGACCGGTGCCATCGCACTTCTGCGCCCGCTCGTTGCCGCCGGACTGATCCCGGCAAATCACCCCATCACCGTCAACGCGGTGTCGGGGTATTCCGGCGGCGGCAGGTCGATGATCGAAACCTACGAGCCGGTGCGCACCGCGCCCAATTTCGAGCTGTACGGGTTGACCCTGGAGCACAAACACGTTCCTGAATTGATGGCCTACACCGGATTGCAGCGGCGGCCGATTTTCGTGCCCTCGGTCGGCAATTTCCGTCAAGGCATGCTGGTCTCGATTCCTCTTCATCTGGGCACGTTGCCCGGCTCACCTCGTGCCGCCGATCTCGAGGCCGCACTCGTTCGGCATTATGCCGGCGCCCGGTCCGTGCGTGTCGTCGATGGCGCGGCCGCAACCCACACACGTCTTGAACCGGAAGCACTGAACGGCACGGACGAGCTTGAACTCTTTGTCTTCGGCAAGAGCGAACTCGGCCATGCGCTGCTCGTCGCGCGCCTTGACAATCTCGGTAAAGGCGCCGCCGGCGCCGCAGTCCAGAACATCAAGTTGATGCTCGGCATTTAGAGGCGACGCTTCAATCTTCAACGGCCAGCTAAACCGCAGCTCGGCGCACAATGAAGAGATGCCGAACCGCGATCGCAAGCACAATTGCGGCAAAGCCCTGATGCGCAATGCCGAGCCCGATCGGCACTGCATGCAGCAGCGTTACGATCCCGAGCATCATCTGCCCGGCCAAGCCACCGGCAAGCAACAGCGCCGACTTGCGCACATCAACATCGACGGGCGGGCGCATGAGCGAAATGGCATGCCACAGCCCAAGCCCAACCACGACGTAGGCCACGAGACGATGATTGAACTGTACCGTCGTGGCGTTCTCGACGAGGTTCACGACCCAAGGCGACATCGCGAATAGGTCGTCGGGGATCACTTGCCCGTTCATCAGTGGCCATGTGTTGTAGGCGAGGCCCGCCTTCAGCCCCGCGACGAACGCTCCGAGCGCCACCTGGGCATACACGATGCAGACAATGACGAGCGCAACGGTAGCGACGTTCGCGGGAAGCCGTGCCACACCGAGGCGGCTCGGCTTCTCACTGAGGTCCATCGCCAGCCAGACGAGCAGACCAAGGATCAGAAACGCAACGCAAAGATGCAGCGCCAGCCGGTAGTGACTGACATCGACGCGCGCGACAAGACCCGACGACACCATGTACCAGCCGATCGCTCCTTGCAGTCCGCCAAGCGCTAGCACACCAAGATACTTCGGCAGCGCGCCGGGCCGAAGCATGCCGCGCCAGGCAAAAACGACGAGAGGCACCGCGAACGCAAGGCCGATGATCCGGCCAAGAAAGCGATGCCCCCACTCCCACCAGTAGATGAACTTGAACTCGTCGAGCGACATCCCCTTGTTGACAAGATGATATTCCGGGATCTGCCGGTACTTCTCGAACGCCTCCAGCCAATGAGCCTCGCTTAGCGGCGGAATGGCGCCCAGGATTGGCTTCCATTCGGTAATCGACAGGCCGCTGTCCGTCAGCCGCGTGGCACCACCGACGATGATCATGCACAGGACGAGGAACGCAACCGCCGTGAGCCAGATCTGAACGAACCGATCGGCGCTCGCTCTCTCCAACGTCAGTGTTGTCTGCACCATGATTGCTCCGGCCTGCCCCGTGTCTTGACTTCGCTTCCGCTTCTGATAGCCGCTTCACCCACCGCCGGGCAATCTGATCTCGCCGGCACGTCAGACGCCAATGACCGCAAGCAATTTTTGAGAACAGCGCATGACCCCCCGCATCCGCAAGCTCGTCGGCACCATAATCCTGCTCGTTGTGATTGCGGTGTACTGTTTGCTGGCAATGGCTGCCGCAGTCATCCTTCAGGTCAACGAGGCCAACAAGACCATTGAGTTGATCTACTACGTCACGGCTGGATTGCTGTGGGTCCTGCCTGCGGGTCTGATCATTAAGTGGATGCAAAAGGCATAGGCCCGCAACCGTCAAACCGCCGCTGGTGCACCTGTCAGACGTTTCACCGCATCGCGCAACGCAAACGGCGCGCCCGACATGAACACCTTCACGAACCGCATGTCCTGGTAATCGCCGTTGAGCGACACCCGCGGCAGCGCTGTTAATCGATCTTTGTGCCGTGCGTGAACGAGACCCTTTCGCGTCGTGACCGCCACCGAGGCCCCCGCGTCCGCCGCCATTCGAAACTCACGCTCGCCCGCGGCAGAGACATCCCCGTACGGGAAGCTGAAGCTCCGGCAAGGCCGGCCCAGTTCACGGCTGAGCGTGGCGATGCTATCGGCGATTTCGGCGCGCGCACGTGCCTCCGGGAGTTTCGCCAACGCATAGTGACCGTTGGTGTGTGCGCCAAAAGAAACCAGCGGATGGTGCGACATCGCGCGAATTTCATCCCACGTCATCAACAGAGCATCGGCAAGAGCGCGGCCATCGATGCCGTGCACGGATGCAAGTCCGGCAACGATCATTCGTGCGTCGTCTTCGCCGATCCGGCGCAGGCCCCAATAGATCTGGTGAAAGGCATGCATCTTTTCAGCAAGCGAGAGGGTCCGGAATGCACGCGGCAACCCGTGTAGCGAAATCTCGATTTCATTCGCGACCCTAATCGTGTCTTCCAGGACCAGCCACCACAGGTCCGCCTTGCCGGACGGAAAATCGCCAGGAACGAACAATGTAAACGGCAGCCCGTGCTTTTCGAAGACAGGCAGGGCAAAATCACGATTGTCCCGATATCCATCGTCGAATGTGAAACATGCGAAAGGCGGCGATTGCGATACACCCGCCAATCGCTTCGGCACGTCATCGAGCGCAATGACGTCGAAGCCGGCCCGAACGACTTCAGTAAGCACCGCGTCGAGAAAATCGGGCGTGATCTTCAAGATACGGTTTGGCTCGAACAGGCGCGGCGGTTCGGGGCGTACGTGATGCAGCGTGAAGATGACGCCGGCCCCGCCGGTTAACGGCGCCAGTATGCTGTCGGCGCGCGAGTAATGCATCGCCGATAGCGCGGCTTTAATCAGGGATGTCGACTTGCGGCTCATCCTGATGGGGTCCGTATCATCCTGATCCAAGCGCCCGCAACGAGGCTCTAACGGCACCGTCGGAGCAAGTTTCGTGCTAGCGGGAAATGGTTCTTCATCCCCGAAGCAGGCAACGGGCGTGGCGTTAAGACCGCGCTAATGATTGTGCCATTAGCCGACAACGGCGGCGGCGTTGCGCCCCGACCGCATGATGCGCTGACCTGCGGCCGCGACTTGCCGGTCGTACCGAACGAGATCGATTTCGGCCACTTCAAAACCGAGGTAGCTTCCCGGAGGATCGCGGAGTACCGAACCGATCCGTCCCGGGTCCGCCACCAGAACGCCGCAGTCGACACGGCCCTCGATCGCCTCGAAGAAGGCGCGCGCGGATTCATATCGCCCCGCCACGAGCACCTGATCGTAGGCCTCGTCAAGTGCATCGAGCACCAGGTTCAAGCGGTCAGGGTCGAGCACCGCCGACATGTCGCCATCGAATGCGCCGGAGCCAATGATCTGTGCATCGCTGCCGGGAACACGGCGCACAACCTGCTCGAAGTTTGCGCCGCCCGAAAGCAATTCGAATATGCCGGGCCCCTGCGGCATTGTCAGCGCGTGCGCGATGCCATCGCCCTCCGGCGCCCAATCGATGAGAATGACACTCTGGCCAATCTCGGCCACAGCTTTCGCCAGCTCGATGGCATGACTGCCGATGCCCATCATGTCCGTCTCGCCAGCAATGAGCGTGCGATAGCCGCCGCCGTCGCAACGCGACGAAAGCCTCCGCGCCAGTGAGCCAATGGTACCCACCCGGGCAACGTCGGCATCGGCAATCGGCATCGGCTCATTGGGAACTGTATGTTGCTCGCCGCCCAACTCGACGACTGGCTGCACAGCGCCATGGACAGGCGACAAAATGGGCTCGGTTCGACCCGCGGCCGTGCAACTCCGGATTGGCCAACGCGCGGCGCAGCAGTGCTGCGCGCACCGGCGAGCAGTGCGCGCGTGATTGTGATGGCCAAACCAAGCAGGAGCGTTGCGAAGGCGGCGAGCCCGGCGAAAGGGCCCTTGCGGGGAAACTCCGGAACACTGGCGGCGCGGGCCCGGCTTACGATCCGGGCTTCGATCGGCACCGCGCGACTGTCGGCCTTGGCGCGATTGGCCTCGAACTGGGCCTGCAAGCGCTCGAGTTCCTGCCGCTTCGACTGCGCCTCCGTCTGCAGTTGGCGCAATTTAACTTCGTCGGGGCCCGTGTCGACTACGCGCGTTTTCACGCTTGCGACGTCCTCTTGCACAGCCTCGACACGGAGCGCCGCAGCCTTGGCTTCTTTATCCAGGCTATCCACGACCTTTGTCACTTCGCCGGCGATCTGCTTCTTCAAGCCGGCAAGATCGGCGTTGAGTTGCTGCATGCGCGGATGACCGGGCAGAAGCGAAACCGACAACTCTGAAATCTGCCGTTCGAGCCGCACCCGTTGCTGCACCACAGCCTGCATCAATGGCGAGCGCTGCACCTCGGGAATGGCGTCGCCGCTGCCGGACTTCATCATCTCACGCGCCGCAATGAACCGCGATTCCACTTCGCTTTTCATCGCCTGCGCCCGCGACAGCTCCGCCGTCAGCTCCGCCAATTGCTGTTCGTTGAGCCCTGTCGATTGCTGACCGCCCTTGAAGATGTCAGCTTCACCGCGAAATTTTTCCACGGCGGCATCGGTCTCGCCGACTTCAAGTTTCAACTTGTCGATTTTTGGTCCAAGCGCCTGCTGCACCTCGTCAGTCTCGACGATGGATTGTTCCGCCAGAGACCGGCGGTAGGCTTCAGCCAGTGCGTTGGGAACATCGGCTGCTAGATCCGGATCGGTCGCGGTGAACCGGATGGCGATGGCCCGGCTCTCTTTTGGCGAATAGATTTCAAGCCGCTCATAGAAGCGATTGAGCACGCGATCCTGTTCGCTCTCCCCTGGGCGCGGCGCCCCGATGCCGGCAAGCAGAAGGATTCGGCCGAGACTATCGACAGGCCCCAGCGCCGAATTGAATTCCGGCCGCTCCGCCAACTTGAGTTGGGCCGCGATCTCAGCTCCCAATTCCGGTGAGCGCAGAGCGCGTACGTGGGTGTTCACTGCTTCCTTGTCCATTCGGACGCTGAACGACTCAGCGCCGCCGCCGTCTTTACGCGGCGATTGGAATGGATCGACGAGCCCTCTGGCTGACACGACCAGCTCGGCTTCCGACTGATACCGCGGAGCAACGAGCCCCAAACCGAGATACGTCATGACACCGGCGGCGACCGAGAGCACGACGAGACGCGGCACCCGCACCTTGATCGCAGCAAGAACCGCATTGAGGTCGATGTTGTCGGGCGAGACTTGGGACATGGCATCAGACCGCATAGGTGGATCACGGCGCCAGCTGCGCACGAGCAGTATGGATCGGAGTAAAGCCGGACGCCGGTAAGCAAACTCTTAACTGTGCCGCAAAAAGACGAGCGGTGAGCGTTTATTAACCTCGCCCGCGTACACCAGCCCCTAGAAGTTTGTGAACGGACTCGTGTGCCATGGTCGCCCGCCAGAGAAAGCTAAAGCCCGGTCTATTGTGCTTTTTGGCTGCATTACTGGTGTCGGGATGCGCAAGCTCATCTGATTTTACAGTGCCGATGCCCGACCTGAGCCTCGCCGTTCCGGGCAATTCCCCATCCGATGTCGCGAGTGCCGAAACCATCGCCTATGGCGAACCGCCGGTTGTTCCCGCTGAATTCAGCGGGGGTCCGCAGGCTGTGGCCGATGCCGACGGCCCCTATCTACTCGACACAGGCGACCGGCTGCGCGTCTTCGTCTATGGCCAGCCGAATTTGTCGCGTGGCTACACCGTCGACCACGAAGGGGCCATCACCGTCCCATTGATCGGAACTGTCCAAGCCCGCGGCCTCACCACCCGCGACCTGGAAGCAGCCATCACCAGTCGGCTTGGCTCGCAATTTGTCCGCGACCCGCAGGTTACCGTCGATATTCAACAGAACCGTCCATTCTTCATTCACGGCGAGGTCAAAACGTCCGGTCAGTACCCCTACGTATCGGGCATGACCGTCGAGACAGCGGTCGCCATCGCGGGTGGATTGTCCGAACGTGGCTCCGCCCGCCGGTTCCGCATCTCGCGCCGGACCAACGGCTTCGTCGAACAGATTATCGCCCCCGCCGACTATGTCATTAAGCCTGGCGATACCGTTTTCGTATACGAGCGGTTCTTCTAGGCCCGCATCGAACCGACAGAGCCCAGGTGACCCAGCGCCTTCGTATTGTGCATTGCATGCGCGCGCCGGTTGGCGGGCTGTTCCGCCACGTCCTCGATCTGGCAGCCGAACAATCAGCGCTCGGCCACGACGTCGGCATTCTGGCCGACGCTACCGCCGCCGATGCCCTCACCGATGACCGCTTCGCAGCCATTGCCCCGCAGCTGGCCCTTGGCTTGAAGCGTCTGCCCATGAGCCGCAAGCCGGGCATAGGCGATCTCCTTGCCGCCCGTGCCGTGGCCGCTCACGTCGGCCCACTCCGACTGGATGTGCTGCACGGACATGGTGCCAAGGGTGGCGCCTTCGCGCGTCTCGCCGGTCGACAAATCTCAGCGTGCCGCATCTTCTACACACCGCACGGCGGTACATTGAACTTCTCGCCCGGCTCCCTCGAAGGCCGCATCTATCTCGGTCTGGAAAAGATTTTCGCCGGCCTGACGGATGGCATCGTCTTTGAAAGCGAATATGCCCAGCGCGCGTTTGCAGAGGGCATCGGCCATCTCGCTACGCCGCAGCGTGTCGTCCCGAATGGCCTCCAACCGGCCGACTTCGCCCCCCACGCGCCGGCACACGACGCTGCCGACTTCATCTTCATCGGCGAATTGCGCGATTTGAAGGGAGTTAGTGTCCTTCTGCGAGCCCTGCAGCAACTCAACGCTCAACAACGTGTCACCGCCGTCATCGTCGGCTCAGGCCCCCATTCAGTTCAATTCAAATCGCAAGCGCACGACCTTGGCCTCGATCCGGTGGTCAGCTTTCCAGGTGCCTTGGCGGCCAGTGCCGCCTTTCGGCTGGGGCGCACGCTGGTCGTGCCGTCGTTGAAGGAAAGCTTCCCCTACATCGTTCTCGAAGGCGCAGCTGCCGGCCTGCCGCTCGTTGCAACCCGCGTCGGCGGCATCCCCGAAATCGTCTCCGGAACCGACACCCCGCTGGTCTCGGCCGGAGACGCCACCGCGCTCGCCGACGCAATGCGAACTGTTCTCGTAGATCCGCACGCCGCCCGCGACCGCGCCACGCGATTAAAGATCAATGTCGCGAGCAAATTCACCGTGGCGGCAATGGCAGCCGATGTTCTCGACTTCTATACGGCCGCCCGCGCGTCTTAACGCTTCCTTTACCTCACCAATCGGCAGGCTGGCCGATATGCTCATTAAGCCCCCCAATGGCACGCTCGATGCTTTGTTCCTGGCAAAACGCTCGGGTGTCAGGCTCTCCATGTCCACGGCAATCATTGAACTATACCGCCTTCCCCGCCTTACCGCCGGTTGGAGCGCTGAAGAAGGCAGTCTGGTCTCACGCCACGTTCTCACGGGAATTGTCAGGTTGGCAGACGCGGCAATTGTTGCCATCGTCGGCCTCGCCATCGCCGTACTCTACGTCAACGAGCCGATCATTACCCGCGACGCCGACTATGTTCTTCTCCTTGCCGTCGCGATGCTGATCACGGTAGGCGTCTTCCAGGCGCTCGGCCTCTATGATCCCGCTCGCTTTTCCTCATTCATTGGCCAAATCCCGCGCGTCGTCCTCGGCTGGACCATGACCCTCGCTTTGATCGGTGTAGGCCTCGTGTTCATGAAAGCAGCGCAGGAATATTCTCGCGTCTTCCTGGCCCTATGGTTTGTCACCGGCAGCATGGCGTTGGTGGCCACCCGTGCCGGGCTCACGCATGTTGTCCGCATGTGGGCGCGCGAAGGCCGCCTCTATCGCCGCGCTGTCATCTATGGCACGGGCCCGGTTTCGGAAAGCGTCATTCAACAATTGGAAATGGATGCCGGTACCGACATCCGCATCTCCGGCATCTTCGACGATCGCAACGAAGAAGGCCGAGCGCCCCGCGTCATCGCTGGTTATCCGCGCCTGGGTGGCCTGCAAGAACTACTGGAGCTTGCCCGTCAAAGTCGCATCGATCTCGTCATCGTAGCTCTACCCGTCTGTGCCGAAAACAGACTGTCACAGATTGTGAAGCAACTGTCGGTGCTGCCTGCCGACATCAAACTGCCGGCACGGGCAACGTCCATTCGCTTCTCGCCGAAAACCTACAGTCATGTCGGCTCGGTCGCGATGATTGATCTCTACGACAAGCCCATTGCCGATTGGGGCACAATCTCAAAATGGCTTTTCGATAAGACACTCGCCGCCGTCGCACTCATACTTCTGGCCCCGATCATGGCCGTGGTCGCGCTGGCGATCCGCTATGACAGCGGCGGCCCGGTCCTCTTCAAACAAAAGCGCTACGGCTTCAACAACGATCTGATCGAGGTTTACAAGTTCCGCTCGATGTACGCCGACATGTGCGACGCCAAGGCAGCACGGCTCGTCACAAAGGAAGACCCGCGCGTCACGCGAGTCGGACGCTTCATCCGCAAGACGAGCTTGGACGAACTGCCTCAATTGTTCAACGTGCTCACAGGCAATCTGTCGCTCGTCGGGCCGCGTCCTCACGCGGTATCGGCCAAAGCCGCAAACCGGCTCTATGACCAGGTCGTCGATGGCTATTTCGCACGCCACAAGGTCAAGCCTGGAATCACGGGCTGGGCGCAGATCAATGGCTGGCGCGGAGAAACCGACACGGTGGAAAAGATCGAACAGCGCGTCGCGTGCGATCTCTACTACATCGAGAACTGGTCAATTCTGCTGGATCTATACATTCTCCTGAAAACGCCGCTGTCGCTTCTGAAGTCCGACAACGCCTACTGAACGGCACAATTCTAATGGTTCTGAAAGCCGGCCCCGGTCACACGACTGGCGGCCGGCAAGCGTTTGCGGAAAACTCCTTGCGCGACCATCCGAGCCCATTCCGGCCCGCCGTTTGCAAATGCCTTTGCAAATGCACCCGCGATCATAGAAAGCGCGCAGGTTTCATGTCTTTTGCGGCACATTCCATCCCGGTTCTGGACGCGACCCCCGCCGACGACCGGAAAAGCATCGTTCATCTGATGACGCTTGCCTCCGTTTGGCTGACGTTTGCCGCAAGCGGCGTTGTCTTTTCCGAACCTGCGCCCGTCGACATACTCTCCGCCGGGCTGATGATCCTCCTCCCGACCGTCGGCTTGATCCTCATCACGCCGCTGCTGCTCACCTACATCAGTCTATGGCTGGTCGCCGCATCCGGTGCCTATCTCGCGGCGACCGTGTCACGCGACCTCGCCGACAGTCTGACGCACACGACGGTGTCGCTGTTTTTGTATCTCGTGTCGTTTGTCATTGCAGCCTTCGTCGCCCGCCGCCCCACGGCACACACGAACCTGATCTTCTCGGCCTGGATGTTTGCTGCCCTTGTCGCCGCGGGGGCCGGTCTCGCCGGATACACACATGCCGTTCCCGGCGCCTATGATTTGTTCACGAAATTCGATCGCGTCGCGGGAACCTTCAAGGACCCGAACGTCTTCGGACCCTTCCTCGTACCGCCGTTCCTGTACTGTCTGCACCTCGCAATCACCCGAACGGCCGCCAAGGCTCTTTTGCCACTTGCGGGCGCGGGCTTTTTCGCCGTGGCCGTTCTGCTCAGCTTCTCGCGCGGCGCCTGGGTCAACCTTGCGCTGGCCGCTGCCCTTTACGTTTGGCTCGCGTTCGTCACCGCATCAGGACAATCACAGCGCACGCGCATCGTCTTTTTGTCCTGCATCGGCGCGCTGATCACCATTGGCGCCGTGGTCGTTGCGCTTCAGTTCGATACCGTCTCAAGTCTGTTATCCCAGCGCGCCAGCCTGACGCAAAGCTACGATGTCGGTCCCGATGGACGTTTCGGCGGCCAGGAAAAGGCGATTGATCTCGTTCTTTCCAATCCGCTCGGCATAGGGGCACAGCAATTCACACCGATCTATCATCACGAAGAAGTCCACAACGTTTTCCTCAGCATCGTCCTCAATGCCGGTTGGATCGGCGGCGGCGCGTATTGGATCATGGTCGGCCTGACGCTCGTACTCGGCTTCCGTCATGCCATGCGCGCGACTGCCTGGCGCCCACTGTTCATCATCGCCTACGCAGGCTTCGCCGCAACCGCGTTCGAAGGCTGGATTATCGATTCCGATCACTGGCGAAGTTTCTACACTTTGATGGCCATCATCTGGGGTTTGATGTCGGCACCAACGCAGGTGGCGCGGTGAAAATTCAAAACAACATCGATGCGCTGCGGTTCATGTGGCCATCAATTGCAAAGCCCCGAACGTCCAACAAGATCGCCACGAGCGGACTGACGGGATCCAAGCGCAAGGCCGCGAACCGCGCATGGGTCTTCCGGGCTCTCGGTGTTCTGGGCCTCGCCGCAACTCTTCTCATCTTGGGCGTCGCTAACACGACAACCGCGGTGCCTATCATGGTGGCCTTTGGTATCTTGGCGCTCGCGCTTCATAAAGTCGGCACCCTTCCGCGGAGGAGGCGACAGGCGCGCGTTCTTCGCGACGTCCGCCCGCTCCTGCAGAAGCCTGTCATTGTCGTGCCGGAAATGAAACGGGCCCCGCGCATTGTTCGCGCCGAGCCCGTTCTGACCATTCCCGCTTTGCCGCCCGATCGGCCGCGGACAAGAATCTCTGAGCGCCGTCCTGGCCCGGTGCAGGACGACGATGCCTGATGGGTCAGTCGGCTTCGTTGGCCGAATCTGAGTTGAGCAGGCCGTAATTCTCGACGCCAATGCGATGCAAGAGATCCAGTTGCGTCTCCAGGAAGTCGAGGTGACCTTCCTCGTCCTTCAGGAGATGTTCAAAGATGCCCATCGTCACGTAATCTTCGTGCTTGCGACAGACGTCACGACCTCGCGTGTAGGTCTCGATGGCAATTTTCTCGCCCTTCATATCGCACTCGAGAACTTCCTTGATGTTCTCGCCGATCATGAGCGGTGCGACGTGCTGCAAGTTTGGAAAACCGTCGAGATAAATGATGCGATCGATGATCTTGTCGGCGTGCACCATTTCCTCGATCAACTCGGCCCGTTCCTTCTTCGCAAGCTTGGTGTAGCCCCAGTTTGCGAGCAGCCGGTAATGCAGCCAGTACTGGTTCACGGCCCCGAGTTCGAGCTTCAACGACTCATTGAGGATGTCGATGATTTCTTTATTGCCCTTGCCCTTCATGGGGTCGTTCTCCTCGATGCATTATTGGAACAAATGTGCGCGGCAGACCGTACGTCACCCGATCCGAACCCTTCAACGGGTCCGGCGAGCGGACCGTCTCATATATTTGGAACGATTACAAAGTAGAACCCGATCACCGGGACGCTTTATCCCGCAAAGCCACGGGCTCGGGCAGAGCACGCGGGGTACTGCGCAGCGGCCGCGATACGCGCCGCTCAGGTGCCGCCAGCAAATCCTTCATGCGCGTCTTGGCAGTCGCACAAGCGCACGGGCAGATCAACCCACGCTGCTCAAGCTCTTCCATCTTCGCGTAAATGGTTTCTGCGGCCAACGGAGCACACCCGCAGCACTGCATTTTCTTCTGCAGATGCCGATAGATAACGCCCGGAGTTGGCAGCGGAGCTTTATCTTGGCTCATGACCTCGAGTACGGCCTGCTCCAGATCCCTGTCCGTCACATAGGCACAAGAACACACGATCATGACATTGGCCCTCCCGAGGGGGCCTCAAGGCACACTGCCGGCGACATGAAAAGGACGCCCATGGGCGCGCAAAACAGGGACACGGACTAGCTCCAAACCGTGGGGTTCAAGGCCCCATATTGGATACATCAGGATGTTTAAAATCCTGTCTCAGATACACCAGCCAAGCGGGTAACTGTCAAGGTGCGCCTTCGCTAGGTATGTCCGCGCAGATTGTCACCCGCAACCGTCCATGTCTCCGTCGGAACAGCGCTTTATCAGCCCGGCCCCTACAGCTTCTCATACACCAGTGAGGAGCGACCATGTCCCGGACCAAAACCAGTCTCGCGTCTTTGCCTCCGCCGGCGGCAGGCCGCACCGGCGTTCTGCTGGTCCACGGGCTGTGCGGCTCCCCAGCAGAAATGCGGTTCATTGCCAATGGATTGGCGCGGTCGGGCTATATCGTTCACTGCCCGCAGTTGGCCGGTCACGGCGGCAGTGAAGCAGAGCTGACGGCGACCCGCTGGCAGGATTGGTACGCCAGCGCCGAGAAGGGCCTTGCCGAGCTTTGCGACCGTTGCGATCACGTTGTGGTCGGTGGCCTATCCACCGGAGCCGTCCTCGCGCTGATGCTCGCCGCCCGCCACCCGGACAAGATTTCCGGCCTCGCACTCTATGCTCCAACGCTCTGGCTGAACGGTCGCAGCGTGCCTTGGTACGCCAGCCTCTTCCGCATCGTCCGCAGTCGCAGGCTGGCCGCCCTGTTCCGTTTCCCAGCGCCGCAGGACTTCGGCATCAAGGACGAACGACTGCGCACGTTCATCAAAGCCGCCCTGGTCGTGCCCGGAACACCGGTCACTCCATTCGCGACGCCCGGCGTTGCCGTTCTGGAGCGCCATCGGCTGGTTGACGCCGTCCTGCCCCACATTGCGTCGATCCGCATGCCTGTGTTGATCCTACACCCCCGCGAAGACGATTACGCTGGCCTTTCGAACGCCACCCATCTTCAAAAATCCCTCGCCGGGCCCGTAGATCTGGTGGTGCTGGAAGACAGCTATCACCTCGTCACCGTGGATCGGCAGCGCGGCGTAGTGCTCGACCGCACCCTGAGCTTCCTGGGCCAGATCGGCGACCGCTTGACGCTACGCGCAGCCGCATAAGCTTTATCATAATCAGCTCAATACGAGATTTTTGCCCCCTGTCACCACCGGAACAGCCGCGCGGCGGTGTCTTGGGCATATTGGTCTGACAAACGGCCCCACGGTCAAGCCGACGCCCAACGTAAATAAAAATGGAGAGTGTCATGTCCGCCAAATATAGCACCGCAGTTGCTGCCACGATCGTTGCCGCCTCCATGGCTTTCACAACCACGACCGCCCAAGCCGGCCGTGGTCTCGGCCTTGGCATTGGCCTCGGCGTCCTGGCGGTTGGCGCCATGGCCGCGGCTTCCCATGCCGAACAGCAGCGCGCTTACGAAGTAAAGCGCGGCCGTGCCGCCGCCGAAGCCCGTGCCCGGGCGCAGGCCAAAGCCGAAGCCCAGGCCCGAGCGAAAGCAGAGGCCAAAGCCCGCGCCGTCGCGCAAGCCAAGGCAGAAGCCAAGGCCCGCGCTGTTGCCGAGGCCAAGGCAGAAGCCCGCCGTGACGCCGCCAAGGAAACGATTGTAGCCGCCGCAACCGAAACCGTCGCACCCGCCACGAGCGCCGAAACCCCCATAGCGACTGAAGCAGCCAATCTCATGCCCGCCGAAACCACGGCCACGACGACGGCTGCCGCCAACACCGAGCCCGCGGCCGATACCGTCGTCTCGAAAGCGGAATTGACCGGCACCACGTCTGCAACCGAGACAGGCTCAGAAGAAACCGCGACGTCCACCGGTGAATGCCGTCGCTACATCCCGGCCGTCGGCGTCACGATCAACGTCGGCTGCTGATCCGGCCGCCGACGATCGGGCCCGGCTGCTCACGCGCATCATCTCCATCGAACTCCCCGGGAGCCTGCTCCCGGGGTTTTTTCGATTCCATCTGCCGGCAAAAACACACAACCGTGTGCCTGGAGGAACAGCGCACGCGCCGCAAATCAGTCAATGTGCCCGGCAACGAGACAACACGGCGCCGCGATCGACATCGCGCCCCCACTGCAACGGACTCATACGCCGAGGTACCTCCATGACTGTCGACCGTTCCGTCATCGTTCGTGCGCGCGGCATCACCAAGACGATTGCCACCGGCGCCGGCGATCTGACCATTCTCAAAGGTGTCGACCTTGATCTCTATCCCGGCGAATTGACGCTCCTGATGGGACCATCGGGATCGGGTAAAACCACGTTTCTGTCGATCCTCGGCTGCATCCTGACCGCCACCGACGGCCAGCTTACGATCAACGGCGAAGAAGCCGTGGGCCAGACCGCGGAAGGTCTCGCCGACCTACGCCGCCGAAATATGGGCTTCGTGTTCCAAGGCTACAATTTGTTCCCCACACTGACGGCGCTCGAAAATGTCTTGATGGCACTCGATGTGCGCGGCGCGCGGCTCGCTGATCCGTATCAGGCGGCCCGCGATGCGCTCATCGGTGTCGGCCTTGCACACCGGATCGACGCCTATCCCTCGAAGTTGTCAGGCGGCGAAAAGCAGCGGGTCGCGATCGCCCGTTCGCTCGCCGGCAACCCAGCTGTGGTGCTCGCCGACGAGCCGACCGCCGCGCTTGACAGCGAGAATGGCAAGGCCGTGATGGAATTGCTCGCTCGCGTGGGTCAGGACCCTTCGCGTGCCGTGCTCGCGGTCACCCACGACCATCGAACACTGAGCTACGCTGACCGCATCATCAAGATCGAAGACGGCCGTATCGTCGCCGACGAGCGACCAAACGGGCTCGCTGCCTGATCGAACCTTGCATCTTGTTTCATCGCCTACAGACAACACGACAACAAGGACACGCCGAGCCATGAAAATAAACCCGGGTTTGTTGGTACTTGGCGGCGTCGCTGCCGTCGGCGCCTATCTGGCCTATGGCCAGTTCAGCGGTGCGGATCGCGCCCCGGCCCGTGCCGCGCCCGAAGAGGAAATCGCTTGGATCGCGGCCGCTCCCGCACGCGCCGAGCCCAAATCGGGCGAAATTCGCATTGGCACCGGCATCCTCGGCCGGGTCATCAAGGTGCATGCCGCCGTCGACGAGAAAGTCGAAGAGGGCGAACTCATCGTCCAACTCGACGATGCCGAGGCGCGTGCGCGGTTGACCTCCGCCGAAACACAGGCAGAAGCCCTGCGCGAAGAGCGCGAGAAGGCTTTCGCGTCTGGCCGCGAAGACGTCCGCAAGGCCGAAGACGCCATCTACTCCGCCGAACGTGCGGTGACTGGCGCCCGCATCGAACTCGACGGAGCGCTGATCGCCAAGCACACGTCCCCTGGATCCGAACAGTCGGTCGCTGAAGCGCGTAAGCGGCTGACGGAGGCCAACGAACGTCTCGAGCGTGAACGTCTTGCCTTTATCCGTGCACAGTCGAAGGCAAATCTTCCCGCACCGAGCAGTGCGGAAAGCGCCGTCAGCGCCGCGCGGACTGAAGTCCGCTTGGCCGAAGCACTGCTCGACAAGACCCGCATCCGCGCTCCGCTTGCCGGCACCGTTCTTCAAGTCAACGCGAAAGCCGGCGAGATCGTCGCGCCCAACCCTGAAGTACCCCTCATTGTCATGGGGGACATGTCGAGCATCCGCGTCAAGGCCGAGGTCGACGAGGGCGACATTTCAAAGATCACGGTCGGGCAGAAGGTTTTCGTTCGCTCGCTGAGTTTTCCCGGCAAGGAATTTGACGGCACCGTCGCGAGCCTGGCACCGACGCTGGCCCAGCCCCGCATCGGCCCGCGCGGTCCCAAACGTCCCAACGATGTCGAGGTGCGTGAAGTCACGATCGATCTGGACGTCGCATCTCCGCTATTGCCGGGAATGCGCGTCGACGCTTTCTTTCGCAAGTAACGCGAAGTAACCCGGCGCAACGAATTGTGACAGCTGTTCACCATACAGCCGTCGGACGATGGACAAATCGAAAACCGCGACCCCAAAAGCCGCGGTTTTTTCTGTCGCAGCGGCGACAACGACACAGTTTTCGCCACCCAACTGTCGTAATTTCGCGCCTCAGTGGTGTGCCGCCGGGAACTGTCACGGCGCCGAATGAGGTGCAGTAATCTTCGGTCGCAACTGAGTTCGCCAAACGGCTTGCGGCAGTGAGATGCTAACCGCATCGCCAGACGAAAGCTTGTGGGTACTGGATGAGATCCAGTGTCGAATCACATCCGGCCCGTGCTATTTTTAAAGATGGCGTTGGGTTCCAGACACTGACGTTGAAGACGGAGATCGAAGATATGACTTCTCTTGCAACAGGATCGGGCACCGCGACGTCCCAAGTCGTGCCGCAGTCTGTCGTCAATCCGATTGATCCGTCCGACGTCCCCACGGTGGCCGTTCGTGAACTGGCCACTGCGCTCAAAGTTCTCGCCGACGACGTGATGGCCCTCGCCCGTGCCTCGGAATGGAGCGATGAAGATTTCCGCCGGGTCGAACAATTCTTCTGGCAGAGATTTCCACGCGACCGTCAGCGTAAGATCGCCGCCCTCGTTCGCCTGCGCAGTTTGATTGCCGTCTGTAAAGCCCGCCGCATGCAGAAGCTCATCGCCGAACATGGCGCGGTCGCGGTTCAATCGATTATCGAAGCGGCCGCGTCGATGCGGCTCAACACAAGCTTCGGCTTCAGTCCGGTGAAGATTTCTTGCGCCGTTCTCGAATTTTTGCGGGACCCGTCGACCGGCATGTTCCGTGACGCCTCCGCCGCGGCCTGACCACGGCCGATCTGTCGCACCAAATCTTGCGCCACACTCTGACCGCGCATTGATCCGGCGGAACGTGTTGTGCGTTACAGTTCCATGATCAGCACCGCCATCCTTGTCTTCGGCTACCTTGCCGTCTTTCTGCCGGCGCTCGGTGGACTCCTGTGGGCGATGACCAGTCTCACCGATTGACTGGGCACTTGACCGAACCGATTTTGACGTCCGCCGCCTAGCGCAACGCCGCTGTTGATTGCTGCCCGTACTTCTTCAGAACCTCCCGCGCACGATCAGCGACGGCATCTGCGATCGCCGCGTGGCCCTCGGCTGTGGGATGGAACGCACCGGAATACGTCGCAGCCAATAGAACTTGGAACCGCGCGAGGCTCTGGAAAGCCAGCGCCCGGGTCGCCACGGATCCAGCCGCATGAAAATTCCCGGTCATAAATGCATCGTTCGGCGTCCGAAACCAACGCTGGCGCGACGCATAAGCGCGAAAATCCGTCGGCGGGAACGGCTCCCACTTGTTGCCGACCATGCGCGGCACGCGCAGATCATCGGCAATGGAAAAGGAATTGTCGGTGAAGCCCGCACAAATGCCCCGGCCGACAAAGGCATTGCGATGCGCTGTAGCGAACGACCAGCCGTGCGTGCGGGCGCTGCGAGCCATGACCCGTTGCAGCTGATCGGCGAGATCCGATCCGGCCTTAGCCCGCCTTTCGCTGAGATAAAAATCGCCGGTCACATCCATTCCCGCCGTGCCATCGGGACAGACCCTCCGGCCATCGCCAAGCAGTGCCAACGGCGGATAGGCGGTCAGGATAACCCGGTCGCTCTCTTCCCACGGCAGCTGCAGGATGCCGTGAATGGCGCGGTTCAATGCCTTATAGCGTTCGTCGAGGCGGTCGAGCAGGGCCTTGGACTCAAGATTGCCGTGGATCTGTCCGAACCAACCACCGAGCTGTCGCAAAGTGCTGTCGTCCGCTAGCACGGCGTTGGCCACCAACCGAGCAAAGCCGATGTCGTTGCCGCCGATTGAGACGAGCAGCAGATCGATCTTGCGGGCCATCTCCCGCTTGCACTTTTTAAGAACAAGGCCGCCCTTCAGTTCCGGGATCGTACCGTTGATGTGGTAGGCCTCGGGCATGTCGATAAGGTCGGCGGGTTCGCGCCCGCATTGCGCGTCGGCGAGAGCGGAGATTTGCGACAAGTCTGGTGGGTTGGGCACCCATTCATTGCCCTTATAGCGCAGAAACAACCCCCAGGTGACTTCAGCGCCCGAGCAAGAGAGCCCTACAAACGTAACCGCCCGGTGCGGATCCTCAACGGCAAGCTGCAGCGCTGCGCGCATCTGATGTGAATAGAGTGACCGATGGCACGCCGTATCGAGCCATCGCGCCCCTTCCTTATTGAAAATCTTGTCGCCTATCCGCTTCCAATCGCCGATGCGCGTCGGGAGATTGGCCAACCGCTCGTCCTTCCCCGCATACGAGGCCGTGCGCTCCGGCGAAAATCGCACCGGCACATCCGGATTGCCCTCGCCTGAACCGAAGCTGTCGCCCATGGCAGCAACGAGCAGGTCCGTCACAATGACATCTGTCCGCGCCACTTCGCGGCCGCCGATCTCGACGGTCACCCGCGCGCCCGTTGGATAGGGAATATCGAGCGTCGCCTCGTCTGAACACTTCTGCCGCAAGGATTGCCCGCGCAAGTTCGACGTACCGAGCGGCGCCGTCAGCCATGTGCAATCGACGCGCGGATCGTCGACGCCGGTGAGTTTGAACAGCGCGGAGTGAACATCAGGCGAAACGTAGGCTGTGCCGTCGCCGCAATCGTAGCGATTCTTTCTGTTGGACCAGCAAACGTCGTCGATCATTGTCGCCGCCCAACCATCCGGATGCCGGATACTGAGTTCCTGTTCGGCAGCCAGCACGGGTGTCGCCCGCTTGGCCGCGTCAAGCGACAGCCATGTCGCCCGATGAACCTCCGTGTCGGAAGCATTTTTAAAAAAGCGAAATGGGTTAGCCACACGCCATTCGATGCGCGCCAAGGGTGCGCTGATTTCTGCGGGTGGAACAGCGCCATCGGGCAGCGGCGTGGCTGCAGGAGCTGCTGAACCTGGCAATGAAGGTGCCGCAGCATCAGGTAATGCAGGCATAGGGGGGGGATCGATGCTGGTCGGCGGCGAGGGACCCTCACCGGCCCACGGAAGCGGTTCCGATGTTGGAGCTTCGAGCGGCGCGCGCTCAACGGCCGACGGCTCTTGCGCGACGCAGACAGCTGCGCTGCTACTGAGGCCGCAAAGCATTGCTGCGAGCGCCGCCCCGCCCCGCCGCCTCTGCAAACGCCGCATCGAACTCTCCAATTCCCGATTTATCCGCTCTTAAAAGCGACCGAGCCGCGCTGCGAGCCAGAGGCGCAGAATGCGCTCGAGCGGCGAAGGTTCAGCGACATCACGTACGGTGTCGCGATCAACACTTTGAATCGCCCGCAAATAAGGCCCGGCAAGGGCAACCGGCACGATGACGCGCCGCAGATCACGGCTTATACGCCGCAGCCGTGGACGCAGTGCAGCCCACGCCGTTGCAGCCTCGTCGACGAGGCGTGCCATCGCTGACCTTAGGTCGCCTACTTCGATGGTGGCACCGTCGACCAAACTGATCGGCGCTCAACGGAGTGCGCCCTTTTGCGAAAAGATACGGCATCCGCGCAGCCGCGCGCACGAGGCCCAGCGCGCGAGCCGCCTCCTCCTCGATGGCCCTATCGGTCACGGGATGCAAACCGAACAGTGCCGCCCGTAATCGCATAGCTGCAAGTTCCGGGGACATGACATAGGCATCGAAGGCCGCGCGGGTCGCAAACGGCTCGGCGTAGAGTTCGGCAGCGCGGGCCTCGAGGACCGGCGCGATGAAATCCCCGACCGGCATCGGCAACCGCGGCCGCATCGCGCGCACCGCATCGGCAACGGGATGCCCCGACGGACTGTCGGCGGCGAGCGCGTCGCGCCACCATTGCAGCCGGATTTCGCCGAGTGCAGGGTCGGTAACATGCAGAGGAATGCGCGCCAGTTCACCCATCAACGCGGCGATAGTGATGAAATCCGCCTGTTGGTTACGAGGCGCAAGCAGGGCCGCCAGATAGTCGTCATAAGCCAAATCCCGTGCAGCCCGGCGGACGTCTTCGTTTGCGTCTTGAGCAGCGGGTAGGGCATCCCTCATCGCTATCAGTCCACGGCGAGAAGTGCAGCGCAGACGTCGCGCTTTTCGGCCAACAGAACGTTGTAGGTCCGGGCCGCCGCACCCGTGTCCATCACTTCCAGCCACAACCCCGCTTGACGAAACGCGTCGATGAGGCCGCTAGCCGGGACAACAGGTGAACGCCCGGTGCCCAACAGCAGCACGCCGCTCACCGCGCCTTCCTCCTGCAAAATACGGATGAGGTCCGTTGTAATGTCAGTCGCAGTCGCCGCAGACCACGCGCGAATTGAGTCCGGCAGACACAGGATTGACCCACGGTGACTCATCCCCGCGAAGCGAAAGCCCCCGTTTCCGTAGGCGTCGATCTGCGCCCGACCGGGATAGCGCGGTGTCACTTCGGACATGGGCACCATTCCCTTTGGCGGCCGGCCGACGATGCGTCGAAAGCGATCAGCCGGCGGACTTGACCTCCGAACCGACGACCGTTTCGCGCTTCACGCCCAGGTACTCCAGGATCGGCGCACCGATGAAGATCGACGAATAGGTACCGATGATCACGCCGAACAGCATGGCAAACGTGAAGTTCTGCATGACCGCGCCGCCAAGGAAATAAAGCGCAATCAGCACGGCAATTGTTGTCACGCCGGTCAGGATCGTGCGCGATAGGGTTTCGTTGATCGACAGGTTCAACAGTTCGGTCAGATCCATGCGCTTGTACTTGCGCAAGTTCTCTCGAATGCGGTCGGCGACGACCACCGTGTCGTTCACCGAATATCCCAGAATGGTGAGCAGCGCGGCGACGATCGCCAGATCAAATTCCATCTGAAAGAGTGAGAAGATGCCGGCGGTGACGAGAACGTCGTGCGCCAGCGCAAAGATTGTGCCCACCGCAAACTGCCACTCGAAACGGAACCAGACATAAACGACAATCGCCAAGATCGACGCCAGAACGGCAATCGTGCCCGTCCGTCGCAATTCACTCGAAACAGCCGGTCCGACAATCTCCACGCGCCGCTGTTCGTAAGTCTGGCCAAGCACGCCCTGCACTTTCTTCAAAGCGTCCTGCTGAGCCTGATCACCGCCGGCCTGCTCCTCGATGCGGATCAAAACGTCCTGCGGCGAACCGAAGCTCTGAATCTGCACGTCGCCGAGTCCCAGCTTGCCGATGCTGTCGCGCAACCCGGCAATGTCGGCCGGTCCGCTCTTCGACTTCACCTCGATCATCGCGCCGCCTTTGAAGTCGACGCCGTAGTTGAAACCTTTGGTGAAGATCAAGGCCAGCGAGATGATCATGGCCAAGACTGACAGCCCGAAACACAGGTCTTTGAACTTCATGAAGTTCAGACGCGTGTCATGCGGGAAGAAGTCGATACCCTTGAAGTCGGGGACGAGAAACATTGTGCGGTCCTTGTCAGATCGGGATCTGGATAGCGCGGCCTCTGATCGTCTTATTGTTCTTCAGCCACAGCGCGACCAGCAGGCGTGTGATGGTCACGGCCGCGAATACGGAAGTGATGATGCCGAGCGTGAGTGTGACGGCAAAGCCTCGGATCGGCCCCGAACCCAGCCAGAACATGATGAGCGCGGCGGCAAGCGTCGTGAGCTGGCTGTCGAGAATGGTGACGAACGCCCGCTGGAACCCGCCATCGATGGCCGCGATCGCCGTCTTGCCAGCCCGCAACTCCTCGCGAATACGCTCGTAGATGAGCACGTTCGCGTCGACCGCCATGGCGATAGTCAACACGAAACCCGCGATACCGGGCAGCGTCAAAGTCGTGCCGATCGCCGACATGAGTGCCAGAATAAGCAGCGCGTGCACCGCCAGGCCGATGACGGCATAAACGCCGAAGGTGCCGTAGGCGAGCACGGTCATGATTGCCGTCGCGGTGAGGCCGACAAGACCAGCCCGCATGCCCGCCTCAATGGAATCCGCGCCCAGCGACGGCCCAACGGTCCGCTCCTCGACCACCGTCAGCTTCGCCGGCAATGCACCCGATCGCAGCTGGATTGCGAGATTGTTCGCACTTTCGACGGTAAAGCTGCCGGAAATCTGACCCGTCCCACCCAGGATTGGCTCTCGGATCACGGGCGCCGAGATCACCTTGTCATCGAGCACGATCGCGAACGGACGGCCGACGTTGTCCTGCGTGTATTTGCCGAATTTACGCGCGCCCGCAGTGTTGAAGCGGAACGAAATAATCGGCTCCGTCGTGCGATGATCGAAGCCCGGCTGGGCGTCGTCGAGATCATCGCCGGGGACGATCGACGTTTCCTGCAGTAGATATTCCGTCGGTCCACCCCGTTCACCGTCGGTGCTCGCATAAATCTTGTAACCGAGCGGAATGCGCGTCGCGCGGGCCTCTTCGGGGCCAATCGTTGGATGCACGGCGTGGAACGAGAGCTTCGCCGTCTGCCCGATGAGGTTCTTGAGGACCGTCGTGTCGTTGAGTCCCGGGTACTGGACCAGAATGCGATCCTTGCCCTGACGCACCACCGTCGAATTCAGCTGTGCCGAGCGCGTTGACGCGACGATTGATCGTCTCGATCGATGCTGTCGTGGCGTTGGTCAAGCGCTGATCGAAGCCCAGCTGTGTCGGGGTGATGGTGAACTGATTGTCGCCCGTCTTGGCGACGACGAGATCACTACCACCCGTGCCCAGGACAGCGCTGCCGACGGGGGAGATCAGCTTTTTCAGCTCTGTCTCCGCGCGACCGGCATCCTCCGCCTTGACGAGCGTCACCTTGACCACGCCGCCGTCGACACCGATAGCCGAAAAACCGATGCGCGCTTCGCGCAGGCTGGCCCGGGCAGCATCCTGCACACCCTGCAGCCAATCCTTGCGGATTTCATCTTGATCGAGCGCCAGCAGAAGATGCGCGCCACCGCGCAGGTCGAGACCGAGCGGCATCTGGCGCTTGGGCATGAAGCTGGGCCACGTGGCCAATGTCTCCTTGGAGACAAAATTCGGCAACGCGAACATGAACCCCGTCAGACACGTCAGCAGGATCGCGATAATTTTCCAGCGGTCGAAATGCAGCATCGAGGCTCTACCTGTTGATCATTGACGCGTCGGCGCGAGCGCAGACGGCGGGAACGGCAAGCGCGGAACATGTTCATACGAAGAGTTGTCAGGCCGTTTCCTTCACCGGCTCGCCTTTGGCGCGCACGTCCATCAAAGTCGAGCGCAAAACCCGGATGCGCATCGTGTCGGACAGTTCGACTTCGACTTCGTCCGAGCCGTCCGAAACCTTCGTGACCTTGCCGATCATGCCGCCGGACGTCACCACGGTATCACCGCGGCGCACCTTCTCGACCATTTCCTTATGCTGCGAGGCGCGCTGCGATTGCGGACGAATGACGAGGAAGTAAAAGATGAGGACCATCAGAAGCATAGGAATCAAAAGACCCGTGAACGGGTCGGCCCCTGCGGCCGGGGCCCCTTGCGCGAAAGCGGGATCGATAAACATGCGGGTCGTGTCCTCTTCTTCACCGGCCGTCATCGGACCGGAACTGATAGCTGCAAGAGCAAATAGGCAGGCGTGCGGGGTCAGATAACCCCACCCTGCCGCTGCTCCAAGGAAATTGCGCGCGACTATAGTGTCAGCCCCCTGCTTTGCAACCGCATCGGAGCTCTGAACGGGCTAGGCGAGACCCCCTTGCAAGGTTTAGAATCAACGCCGATCGAGTTCTGAATGAGACGGAGAATCAATAGGATGACGACGATCGGGCCAGACGGCGAACTGGGCCAGTTGCTCGCCCGGGTCGCCGCCGCGCTGGAGCGGCTGGCGCCGCCCCCCGTCAAAACCGTCGAATTTGCAAAGTCGGACGCTTTCGTCTGGTCGGGTGCCTCGGGAGGCATCGAGCCAGTGGCGAAAGTCAATCGCGTCCCGCTCGCCCTTCTGACGGGCATCGATCTCGCCGCCGCGCAACTGCATGCCAACACCGAACGCTTCGCACGCGGCCTGCCGGCCAACAACGCTCTCCTGTGGGGCGCACGCGGCATGGGCAAATCGAGCCTGGTCAAAGCCGTGCACGCAGATGTCGCAGCGGCATGCCCGCATCGTTTGAAGCTTGTCGAAATCCACCGCGAGGACATCGCCACACTCCCCGCCTGCCTCGCGATATTGAAGGGGCAGCCCTACCGCTTCATCGTGTTTTGCGACGATCTCTCCTTCGACAAGGATGACACTAGCTACAAATCTCTGAAGGCCGTGCTCGAAGGCGGTATCGAAGGTCGACCGCAAAATGTCCTATTCTACGCCACCTCCAACCGCCGTCACCTGATGCCGCGCGACATGGCCGAGAACGAACGCTCCACGGCCATCAATCCGGCCGAAGCAGTAGAAGAAAAGGTCTCCCTCTCGGACCGCTTCGGTCTTTGGCTCGGTTTTCACAATTGCACCCAGGAACAGTATCTCGGCATGATCGGCGACTATGCGCGCTACTACGGCCTTGATGCCGATCCGGCCGAAATCGAACGTAGCGCGCTCGAATGGAGCCTGACACGCGGTGCCCGGTCCGGCCGCGTCGCTTGGCAATTCGTCCAAGATCTTGCTGGCCGCCTCGGCATCACACTTGACCGCGCCTGACGAACGAAAAAAGGGCCGCACGCATTTGCATGCAGCCCTGAAGTTCGAATGTGAGGTCGTCAGTTTCTTTCCAGATACCCAGTCGGATCGACCGGCGTCTGGTCGCGGCGAACTTCAAAATGTAGTTGCGGCTGATCAACGGCGCCTGTCTTGCCGGCCTTGGCAATCACCTGCCCGCGCGTGACGCGATCACCGCGCTTGACGAGAATTTCGCTGGCATGCGCATACGCCGTGACGAGATTGTTTTCATGGCGCACGAGAATGAGATTGCCGTAGCCCTTCAGTTCGCTGCCCGCATAGGCGACACTGCCGGTTTCGGCGGCATGAACATCAGTGCCTGCAGGCACGGAAATATTAATGCCGTCGTTGTGTGTCCCGTCGTTGCGCGGGCCGTACCCTGCGATCACGCGGCCCATCACCGGCCAGCGCAGTTTGCCGGCCGCAACCGACCCCGACGCGGGCGCCGTGACGGCGGCAGCGGTACCGGCATCGAGCGCGGCTACTTTCTTTTCCTCAGCCCCTGAATTCAAAATCTTGGGGCTCGCCGACGGAGCCGACGGATCAATTGCGAGAGGCGGGACATTGGCCGTGACCGGCGCCTGCGCGGGCGGCGTCAAAACCGGCGCCGGCGAGGTCGTCGCGGGCACTTCTGCCATCACCGCGCCAGCAACACCCGGCACCTTCAAGACCGTTCCAGGTTTCACCCGGCGCACATCGGTAATGCCGTTGTAGCGCTGCAAGTCGTCGAGCTTGACCTTGTTCTGACGCGCGACATTGTAGAGCGAATCGCCACCCTTGATCGTGTACGACCCGGTCCAGTCAGCGGGCGCCGGGGCGGCCGCAACCGCCACAGGAGCCACGGGACGCGCACGCGCGACGGCCCGACCCGACGGCAACGACAGCTTCTGCCCCGGCTTCAAGACCGGCGTCGTCAGCCCGTTGATCCGCATGAGTTCATTCAACGAGACGTTTTCGCGCTTGGCGATGCCGTAAAGCGTGTCGCCGCGCTTGACCTCGATGTCTTGTCCTCGCTCCATCGGATCGACCGGCGGCGGGGCAAACGATGTGACAGGTGCCGGCGCGGCGCGCGGCGCACGCACGGCCACGGGCTCAGGTGCGGGAGGCGGCAGAGCCGCAACCTGGATGCTCTTTTCGGCCGTGGGCGGCGACGCGGTGTAGGCTTCCGCCGTCTGCTGCGTAGATGCGGGATCGGCACCCAGTCCCGACCGCTCATTGGTCGGCAGCGCACTGGTGCTGTCGTTGAAATTGGCCGAAGCCGGGAAATCGAAGCGCGCGATATCGGCGCTGCATCCGCCGGCAGCAAGCGCTGCCATCGCGGTTAGAATACTGAACGGGCGGCCGTTGATACGGCGGCCTGAGGAACCGGAACGCAGGAGACTGGACATGGTACGCACCTCACAACCTACGATCCATTAACCGTTAACCGGTTAACACCGCCTTAACGGCCGGCAGGCGCCTGCTTCGAAAAATGCCCACCCGCGAGTGCCAGGCAAGCCAAACCGATGTCCGCGTCTCGGCCAGCGCATGGTGCAATAGACGCGCGCTGCTCCGGTCATCGACCAGGTTCATAATCTGCTCGTAGCGAGCGATTGTGCGTTGAGAACGGAGAAATTACGCCGAACTGACGACAATTCTAAAAGGCGGGCTTATCCCGCCGTTCTGACGGGTCGTTCGCCACCGAGTGGATCGGCAAAGTGCTGCGCCAGATCTTCACGGAAAACATGATGGGTCAGGTCCATCGACAATGGAGTGACCGAGATCGCGCCATCGGCAATGGCGCGCAAATCAGTCCCGTCCGGCGGATCGGACTTGCGCCGATCGAAAGCGAACCAGAAATAGGCATCTCCCCACGGATCGCTGCGCGCCTCGATGTCGAGCCCCTGATCGCGACGTCCCTGCCGGGTGATACGGATTTCGCTGACGGCGTCGGGCGCCAGATCGGGATAGTTCACATTCATCAACACGCCTTGCGGCCACTCGCGCGCCATGAGCCGGTCCACGATTTCCGGACCGTAAGTCATCGGCGTCTTCCAGTGTTGCAGGCCACTTTTGTCGAACCCGAGCGTCAAGCTCATGGCGATCGAGCGGATGCCGATCAACGTGCCTTCCATCGCGCCAGCGATGGTCCCCGAATACGCGACGTCCTCGGCAAGGTTGGCCCCGTGGTTCACGCCCGACAGGATCAGATCCGGTGCCTTGTCTTTGAGAACGTGACGAACGCCCATGATAACGCAGTCGGCCGGTGTACCGCGCACGGCAAAAGCCCGCTCGCCAATTTCACGATAGCGCAGCGGCACCTGCAGCGTCAGCGCATGCGACGCGCCGGACTGGTTCATCTCCGGCGCAACGATCCAGATGTCGTCCGACAGTTCGCGCGCGATGGCATGCAGCACGGTCAACCCGTGTGCGCCGGCGCCATCATCGTTGGTGATCAAGATCCGCATGTTTCCATTTTCTCCCACTCCCCATTGTCTTCAATGGGGAGTGGGCCGGAGTGAGGGGCAGCCGTTAGTTCTATGCTTTCGATATTTTTTCCAAGCCACCCATATACGGTTTTAGCGCGTCGGGGATCAGAATGGACCCATCTTCCTGCTGATAGTTTTCCATGACGGCGACGAGCGTACGGCCGACAGCAAGTCCCGACCCGTTCAACGTATGCACGAAACGCACGTCTTTCGAGCCCTTGGGCCGATAGCGCGCGGCCATGCGCCGGGCCTGGAAGTCGCCGCAAACCGAGCACGACGAAATTTCACGGTAGGCGTTCTGCCCCGGAAGCCAGACTTCGATGTCGTACGTTTTCTGCGAGGCAAAACCCATGTCACCCGTACATAAAAGCATCGTGCGGAACGGCAGGCCAAGCGCCGTCAAAATCCCCTCCGCGCACGCCGTCATACGCTCGTGCTCGGCAAGGCTGTGTTCCGGCGTCGTCACCGAGACGAGTTCGACTTTGGAAAACTGGTGCTGCCGGATCATGCCGCGCGTATCACGCCCAGCAGCACCCGCTTCCGACCGGAAGCACGGCGTCCACGCCGTCACGCGAAACGGCAGCTTGTCTTCGTCGAGAATTTGTTCGCGCACGAGGTTGGTCAGCGACACTTCGGCGGTGGGGATGAGCCAGAAGTCATTCGTCGTCCTAAAGAGGTCCTCCGCAAACTTCGGCAAATTCCCCGTGCCATAAGCGGCTTGGTCCTTCACCAGCAGCGGCGGGTTCACTTCCGTGTAGCCGCCGTGATTGTCACCCGCAGGCGACGTGTGATTGTCCAGCATGAAGCTCGCAATCGCTCGCTCCAGCCGCGCCAGCGCGCCCTTCAGAAAACACGAACCGTGCGCCCGACACCTTGCCCGCCGTGTCGAAATCCATAAGCCCCAGCGCTTCGCCGAGTTCAAAATGCTGCTTGGGCGCAAAGCCGAACGCACTCGGCGTGCCGACTTTGCGAACTTCTTTGTTGTCGTGCTCGTCCTTGCCATCGGGAACATCGTCGCGCGGCAGGTTCGGGATGATCGCCAGCGCCGCTTCCAATTCGACGTTGACCGCCCGCTCCTCGTCCTCGCCTTTGGCGATCGTGTCCTTCAGCGCCGCGACCTCCTCCATCAGTTTCGCAGCGGTCGCCTCATCCTTTGACGCCTTCGCCTTGCCGATATCTTTCGATGCCGCGTTGCGCCGCGCCTGTGCTTCCTGCAACGCCGTCAGGATCGCACGGCGCTTGTCGTCGATGGCGATAAGGGTTGTGGCGAGCGGCGCCAGTCCCCGGCGTTGCAGCGCGCCATCGAACGCCGTGGCGTTTTCGCGGATCCATTTGATATCGTGCACGGGAAGCCTCTTTATCGGACGTTTCGCGTCCGTCTATAGAACCCGCCCGGCAGAGGGTCCAGCTTACTCTCGGGCAGGTTCACCGTCGTCTGCTGGCGCCCGCTTTTCAACCCGGTCAACAGCCAGAATCGACAGCTCGTAGAGCAGCAACGTCGGCAGTGCCATGATCAACATGCTCAGCGCGTCGGGCGGGGTCAGAATGGCGGCCACCGCAAAGATGACAACGACTGCATAACGCCGCCCGGACCGGAGCGTCTGCGCGGTAATCAACCCCGCGCGGGCAAGCAGCGTCAGCACCACGGGCAACTGAAAACAAATTCCAAAGCCGAATATCAACGTCATGATCAGCGACAGGTATTCCGATACCTTCGGCAACAGTTCGATCGTCGCCGCGCCCTCCGAACTCGCCGTCGCCGCCAGCCCGATCGAGAATTTGATCAGGATCGGCATGGCGACGAAATAGACCACCGCCGCACCGAGCACGAAGAAGACCGGGGTCGCGATCAGATAGGGCAGAAATGCCTGCCGCTCATGCTTGTAAAGACCGGGCGCCACGAACTTGTAAACCTGGGTCGCCACGACAGGAAACGACAGGAACGCCGCCCCGAACATGGCCAGCTTCAAGTGCGTGAAAATCTGTTCGAGAAAATGCGTTGCGATCAGCCGCACGTGATCCTGTCCCGAGACCCAGACATACGGCCAGACCAGGATTTGATAGATGTGACTAGCGACCGTGAAGCACAAAAGAAACATCACAAAGAACGCAGCGACCGCCCAGATCAGCCGCGTGCGCAGCTCGATCAGGTGATCCATCAACGGCGCCTTGGAGGCGTCGATGTCATCCTGCCCGGGCGGAACGCGCTCCTGCATCAATTCAAGCCCCCGCTTTGGGCGCAGGTACAGCGGACTGCGGTGTGGCGTCATCGGCGCCCGGTGACGGAAGCGCCACCATTTCGCCAGGCGCTGGCAGCGCCACGGGCTCGATCGCAGGTTCCGCCACGGCAACGGGTGCCGCCACAGGAGCGATTGTGCGAGCCTCATTCACACTCTTTTCCGCCGCCCTCATGGTGTCGCCAACCGCCGTTTCGGCCGCGTGCGTGGACTTTGCGAATTCATCGCGCATCCCTTCAAGCTCCTTGCGCAGATTGTCCATCTCCGCTTCGCGCATCGCGTCTTCGAAATGCCGCTTGAACTCGTTCGCCTGCCGCCGGAGCATACCGGCGTACTTGCCAAGCGTGTTGAAGAACACGGGCATATCCTTGGGGCCCACGAAAATGAGCACCACCACGGCGAGGATGAGAAGCTCGCTCCAGCTAATCTCGAACATATGTTCCGTCCGCAAACGTCACGGGCCCGACCGGCCTTGACGTAGGAATTCAGCCGCTCTTCGTCGGATCGCGGCGTGTCTCGCCGGTTCGCGCTTCGTGTTCGATGGAGCGTGGTGGCGCATCCCGCGGCTCGGGCGTTTCGTCCTCCTGCATGCCCTTCTTGAAACTCTTGATGCCCTTGGCCACGTCACCCATCAACGTCGATATCTTTCCGCTTCCGAAAAGAAGCACGACAACGAGCAACAGCAGCAACAGATGTGTGGTTGAGAAACCCATGACTTCAATGATCCTTTTGACGACCGCGCAGCGCGTCACAATCGTTGTCAGTTATCGCAAACAGACGACACCGGGGCAATGCCGTGCGCCCTGATAGTTCGGTAAGGTTGCCTAGACCTCGCCGCCCGCCGCCGGGAAGACAAGGGCACGGCTGACGTCCACTTCGATGCCGACTTCACTGCCCTTCAACCGCATCCGGCCTTCGTGAGTCCGCACGCGCAGCGGAGCCTCGAAACCCTGCACACCCACCTCCAGGAAAGCGATGTCGCCAAGGAACTTGGCGTGCAGCACCCGCCCCGGCAAGCCCTGCCCCGCTGAAACAACTCGAATACCGCGCTCCCGCAGGCCCAAAATCGCCACGTCGCCTTCCGCAACGCCGGGCGCGGCCACGCGGCCAATCGGCGTTTCAATCACGCCGCCCCCCGCTCGATAGGCTATTTCGTTGATCTCGGAAAAAAGCCGCGCGACGAACAGTTCGCACGGGTGGTCATAGAGTTCCTCCGCCGTCCCCGCTTGTACGATCCGCCCGCGCCGCAAAACCGCGATGCGGTCGGCAAGCCGCATGGCCTCCTCCGGATGATGCGTAACAATCACTGAGGTGGCGCGCGTCTCGCGCAGGAGCGCCAGAGTTTCCTCCTGCATGTTGTCGCGCAACTGCACGTCGAGGCCGGAAAACGGCTCGTCCATCAGCATGACCGCCGGCCGCGGCACCATCGCGCGAGCCAGCGCCACGCGCTGCTGCTGTCCGCCCGAGAGCACGTGCGGATAGGCATCGCTCATTTGCGCCAGCCCGACGCGCGTCAGCATTGCGCGGGCTTCGCGCTCCGCCTCGCGCTTGGGAAGTGCCTTCAATCCAAAGGCCACATTGTCGATGATCGTCAGGTGCGGAAACAAAGCGAAATCCTGGAACATCAACCCGACGCTGCGCTCCTCGGGCGGCTTGAACCGCGACGGCCCGGCGACTTCCTGCCCGTTGATCAGAACACGCCCGCCGGTCGGGCGCTCAATGCCCGCGGCCAGCCGCAGCAAAGTCGTCTTGCCGCAGCCTGACGGCCCAAGCAGGCACACGACTTCACCCGGCGCGATCGACAGCGAAACATTGTCGAGAGCCAGCGTTTCGCCATAGCGGCGTTCGACGTTCTCGAACGACAGGCTGGCGGCAAACGTCGCGGCTGCGCGCCGGGGCGACGCACCCTCTGGCACGATCGCGCGTTCGTTGCTGTCGGAAGACCTCCGGGTCACGCTTTCGTCTTTCGCAATGCCGCAAACACGTCCGGCCCGCGCCTCATGCGCTGTCAGAGCCTCAGGCGCCGTCGGGGCTTGCCGGCTCCGGCTTATCGGGCTCGTCCTCTTCCGGCAAGTCGAGCTCCATTTCAGCCTGAACGATCGCCTCGTCTTCCTCATCCGCCGAGTCGAGAGGCAGCTCGTCCGGCATTAGCGCCGCCACATCCGTCGGGCTGGGCACGCTGAACCCGGGCGGCAGGGTACTATCGAGCAAGCCTTGCGCCTTGAGATCGGCAAGCCCCGGCAGATCCTTGACGCTATCGAGACCGAAGTGGGCCAGAAACGCCTCCGTCGTGCCGTAGGTGATCGGCTTGCCCGGTGCCCGCCGCCGTCCGCGCGGTCTCACCCAGGCCGATTCAAGCAGAATATCGAGTGTTCCAGCCGAGGTAGAAACCCCGCGAATTTCTTCGATCTCGGCCCGCGTCACGGGCTGATGATACGCGATGATCGCCAGCGTCTCGAGTGCGGCCTTCGACAGACGGCGTTCCTCGTAGGCGTGCTTTTCCAGAAGCCACGACAAGTCATCCGCAGTTCTAAACGTCCACTTCCCCGCCGTCTTGACGACGGTAATCCCACGCCCGGCATACTGCTCTTTCAGCTCAGACACGACGGCGCCAACGTCGGTGCCCTTCGGCAGGCTCTCGGCCAGCGTCGCTTCATCGAGGGGCTCGGATGCAGCAAACAGCAGCGCTTCGACGATACGAACATTGGTCAACTGCTGCCGCAGGTCGCCCTCGCCGAAATCGGGAGCCGGCGCGACACCCAATTGAACGTCGCCCAGCGCCGCGGCAAGTTCCAGCGCTTCCGCTGCCAGCGGATCGTCGGGATCGAGGTCACGGTCCACACTCTCGTTGTTCGAGACGAGTTTCAGCCGGGGCGGTGTCATTTTTTTCTTCCCGTCGTTCATCGTTTCCCGAACGCCAACTCTTTCAGCCGATCCGCTGCCACGTGGAGCCATCCTCGCGGCGGCGCACATAGAGCGGCGCAAAAGGCGCCTCCTGCTGCAATTCCAAAATGCCTTCGCGCGCCATTTCCAAGGTCGCGCCGAACGAACTTGCAATAACGGTTTTCACATCTTCAGCGACGTCCGTCTGCGGCATGTAGTGGTTGAGGAAAAGATCGAGTTGCGTCCATGAGCCTGCGCCCTCCCCGACCAGCTTTTCGAGCCGCGACCGGGCCTCCTTGATCGACCAGACCTTGCGGGCCTTGATGACGTGCGAGACTTTCACCGTCCGCCGCCGCTGATCGGCATACGCCTTCAGCAGATCGTAGATCTGCGCCGTCCATTCCGTGTCGCGGACGGTCTTGACACCCTCCGGCATGCCGCGCGCAAACACATCACGGCCGAGCCGCTTTCGCGTCATGAGCTGCGCCATGGCATTGCGCATGGCTTCCAGGCGGGCGAGGCGGAAGGCAAGTTTCTGCGCCATCTCCTCTGCCGACTGCTCGCCCGGTTGAACCGTCTCTTTCGGCAACAGCAGGCGCGACTTCAAAAATGCCAGCCACGCCGCCATGACGAGATAATCGCCGGCAATCTCGAGTTTCAGTCGCTGCGCTTCGTTGATGAAGGTCAGATACTGCTCGACCAATGCCAGCACCGACACGTGCGCGAGGTCCACTTTCTGCGTTCGCGCCAGCGCCAACAGCAGATCAAGCGGTCCCTCGAACCCATCCACGTCGACGATGAACGCTTCCGACAGCGACGGCGCATCCTCCGCGTCGGGAAGATCCCAACTCGCCGGGTCGCGCGCCGAATCTGAAGGTTCTTCGCCCATCCTGTCCTTGTTTTACCGGGCCCCAGGTGATGTTACCGCACGGTTTCCGCCTGAACCCTACACCGATTCAGAATTGCGGCCATGCCCGGCAATCACCTCGGCCAATAGTCGTTCCGCCGCCGCCACGTCGAATTCCTGCGGTTGTTGCAGCACCGCCAGAGCCACACCGGCACGGCGCCAGGCATCACCGGACAAAATCGGCAGCCCACTTGCGACCGCCTCCATCTCGGCCAGCACACCGGAGCAATGCAAGGCGACGTCCGAGCCCGCTGCGATCACCGCCTCGGCCCGCTCCCGCATGGAACCCGTGAGCGCGTGCATGCCCAGGTCATCACTCATCAACAAGCCGTCGTAGCCGATCTCACCGCGAATGACCTCGGCGGTGACCCTGGCCGACGTGCTGGCCGGCCGGTCCGGGTCGATGGCCGTGAAAACGACGTGCGCCGTCATGGCGGCAGGAACGTCGGCAAGTGCCTTGAAGGGGGCGAAATCGCTCGCGCTCAGTTCCGCCCGCGGCGTGTTGACGATCGGCAGGTCTAGATGGCTGTCCTTGGTGGCCCGCCCATGCCCCGGAATGTGTTTGATGACAGGCAGGACGCCGCCCGATAGGAAGCCGTCCGCCACGGCACGACCGAGACGGATGATTTGTTTAACGTCGGAGCCATAAGCCCGGTCACCGATAATCGCATGTGCCCCGGCGACCGGCAGATCGAGGACCGGCGCGCAATTCGTGTTGATGCCCAGATCGCGCAAGTCGCCCGCCACCAACCGCGCCACCGCTGCCGCCGCCGCACACGCGGCCGGACCGTCGCCGGCTTCATACCGTTTTGCATAGGCCTCCGCCGGCGGCAGAGCCCGTCCGAGCGGCGGCCGCAACCTCTGAACCCGCCCGCCCTCCTGATCGATCAGCACCAGTGTGTCGTCCGAGCCGATTGCGTCGAGCGCGTCGGCAACGAGCCGCCGGATCTGCTCCGCCGCCTGGCAGTTGCGCGCAAAGAGGATGATCCCGAGCGGCCGCACCGTTCGCAGGAACTGCGCTTCAGCAGCAGTCAGGACCGCGCCTTCTAGCCCTGTGATGAGCGCGGCGCGAGTCATGCAGCGGATCGCTTCTTTGACAACTTTGCACCATAAACAAAAGGCCGCGGGAGCCCCCGCGGCCTGTCACGAAAACCCTGTCGCCGCTCAGTACGCCATAACCCAGCAACTTGAGTAACCGGCCGTTTTCAACTGCGAGCAGACTGAATTAGCACCGTCCTTCGAACCCGGGGGGCCCACGACAAGGCGGTGATAGCGGCCCTTCTCCCCGAGATTGGCTTCGGTCACGTCGGGCGTCTTGTTCTGGAGAATACCGCCATAACGCTGCTGCAGATCCGCAAACTGCTGCAGAGCGTCGATCCGACTTGTTCCTGAGGCCGGTACCGAGGCGAGCACTGCGACGTAGCCGAGCCCCGATGGGGCTACGGCCTTAGCCGGAACGGCCGGCGCAGCCGAATCCGGCAAAGCCGCTGTCTTGGTCACCGGCTTAGGGGCTGGCTTCGGCTTCTCGGCCACCGGCGCAACGCTCTCGGAATTGAGCGATTTCGGCAAGACCGGAGCGGGGCTAGGCGGATCGTTCGCCGCTAATTGCACCGGTTGCGGTTGCTGCTGGACTGGCGGCTGCACGACAATCGGCTGCGGACGCTGAGCCACCGGCGCGCTACCCGGCGAAGGAATATCGATCAGGGTCATACCGGGCACGGGCACCGATACAGCAGGAACATCGACGGCATCCGGCGGTGCGCCGGGAGCTTGAATGGCGCCGTCGCGCCCCACGACCAGCGTCTGGACCTTGCGTGCGCCGCCGCTGTCGGCGTCGGATGCTGCCGACGACGAAGGCGCGCTGCTGCCGCCGTCACCGAGCCGGCCGAGCAACTTGCTATCGGTATTGGCGAACTGCTTGCCGCCGGGCTCCGACGGCTTCACTTTTGAGGGGCCTTCCGCGCTCCGCACGACCGGCGTCGGCCCGCCGCCGCTGTCACCGAGAAGGCTCTGATAGGCATAAGTGAGCCCCCCGCCGACCACGATGGCGCCGACGAGCGCCGCTGCGACAGTCATCCACTTGCGGCCCCGCACAGGTTCCTCGGCCTCATAGCCGTCGTCCTCGTAGCCTTGCGCGTTGGGATCGGCATACGCTTGCTGATCATAGCCCTGCGGCGTGCCATAGGCGGCCGGATCATACTGCTGTTGCCCCGCATAGCCCTGCGGTGCCTGTTGATAGCCCGATTGATGACCCCAGTCGGAGTATCCCGACTGGGGGTGGGTCGCCAGATCGGCGGTCAGATGACCGTAGTCGGGTGCAGCGGCAGGCGGCTGCGGCTGCGGCTGCGCGCGGCCCTGCGGCGGCATATAGCTGGCAAGATCGTAGCCGCGCGGATCGCTGGCCGGTTCAGCGGCCGAGGCCCATTGATCATACTGCGCACCGCGCAGAACTGGAGCCGACGCCGCTTGATCGGGATAGTTCGCGTAACCCGGGTTGTAAGCCGGTTGTTGGGTTTGGGCGCCATAGTTCTGTGGCGACGGCGGCGGTGCGGCGCCGTAACCGTTCGGGGCCGGCTGGGCCGGACGCCGCGACGGCATTGCCTGCGGAACGTAAGGATCGAAGAGCGGAGGGGCATCGGCCGCTTGCGGATCGGCACCCCAGTAATAGCCCTGGTCTGAATGTGCATATCCCGCCTCGGCCGGCGGCTGACCGTATCCCTGTTGCTGCGGATAACCCTGGGGTGCGGCCTGCTGCGGCTTCGGATTGGGAAGCGGTGCTCCGCTAAGCCCCTGCGCCCAACCCGCCAAATCGTAATCGCCCTGCCCTTGTGGGTTTTGCGGCGGCGCGCCCTGCGGACGCTGTGCCGGCCATCCGCCCGGAGGTGCCTTTGGACTTTCGGAGCGGGACATTTGCGATCATTCCTTCAGCTTGAGGCCACCGCCCGTCCGGTTTTGCCCGGGGGCGCTGCAGACCCTGCTCGAATCGGCGTTGCGGCCAATCTAGCGCATGGTTTCCGGGGCCTCGACCCCGAGAACTCCAAGACCTGAGGATATCACCGCACGCGTCGCAGAGACGAGTGCACACCGCGCAACCGTCAGGCCCCCATCTTGAGCCTGGATAAAGCGCAAATGTGGCAAATCATTGCCACGCGTCCACAAACCATGAAAAGCGGAAGCCAGATCATAGAGATAGAAGGCCAGCCTATGCGGCTCGCGAGCCTCTGCCGCAGTTGCGATCAGGCGCGGATAATGGGCCAGCTTGCGCACAAGGTCGAATTCTGCCGGATCGTCCAACCGCGACAGGTCGGCCCTCGCGAGCCCGGCTTTCGAAATATCCAGCGCCGGCATCTGCTCAGCGACGTTGCGAAACACACTCGACGCCCGCGCATGTGCGTACTGGACGTAGAAAACCGGGTTATCCTTCGACTGTTCGGTCACCTTGGCGAAGTCGAAATCGAGCGGTTCGAGTTCCTTGCGGTAGAGCATCATGAAGCGCACGGGATCACGGCCGACTTCATCAACGACGTCGCGCAGCGTCACGAACGTTCCCGCGCGCTTCGACATCTTGAACGGCTCGCCGCCCTTGTACAGCTTGACGAGTTGCACGACCTTGATCTCAAGATCGGTCGTGCCGCCGCGCGTCCGCCAGGATTTCAGTTTGCCCTTCTGATCGCGTTCGAGCACTCCACCGGCCAGTGCCGCCACCGCCGCCAGCATGCGCGGAATGTATCCGATGTGATCGGCACCAAAGACGTTGATCAGGTGAGGAAAGCCGCGGCTGATCTTGTCGAAGTGGTACGCGATATCGCCCGCGAAGTAGGTATAAGTTCCGTCCGACTTCTGCAGCGCACGATCCATGTCGTCGCCGAACTCTGACGACTTGAACAGCGTCTGCTCGCGATCTTCCCACTCCTCGTCGTCATGCCCGAGTGGCTTGGCCAGCCGGCCTTCGTAGATCAGACCTTTCGCGCGCAGCGCCGCAATGGCCGCCTGCACTTGATCGACGCCACCGCGCGACAGAGATGCTTCCGAGACGAAGACGTCATGCCGGATATTGAGGGCGGCCAAATCGTCCTTGATCAGGACGATCATGGCCGCGATCGCCTCCTCGCGCATGACGGCGAGCCATTCGCCTTCCGGCTGGCCGATAAACCGGTCACCGTATTTTTGCGCCAACGCTTCGCCCAGCGGCTTCAGATAATCGCCGGGGTAAAGCCCCTCGGGAATATCGCCAATGGCCTCGCCCAAGGCCTCGCGGTAGCGCAAGTGAACCGACCGCGCCAGCACATCCACCTGCCCGCCGGCATCGTTGATGTAATATTCGCGCGTCACCGGATAACCGGAGAAAGCCAATAGATTTGCCAGCGCATCGCCCAGAACAGCGCCCCGGCAATGCCCGACATGCATCGGCCCCGTGGGATTGGCGGAAACGTATTCGACGTTGACACGATCGGCCCGCCCTGCGCCACGACCGTAGGTTTCGCCATCGACAACAATGGCGGTGATGAGCTTCTGCCAGACCGCGGGCGTCACCGTAATGTTGAGAAAGCCCGGACCCGCCACTGCAACAGACTCGATCTCGGGATCACCGTCCAGTTTCGCCTTCAAAGCTTCGGCCAAATCGCGCGGCTTCATGCCGGCCGGTTTGGCGAGCGCCATGGCGACGTTGGACGCAAAATCGCCGTGGCTCGTATCGCGCGGCGTCTCGACCTCGATATGTGGCAGCGACACATCGCGCGGGATCAAACCCTCGACCTTGAGATCGGTCAGCGCGGCCGCGATCTTGGCCTCGACGTGGGTGAAGACGTTCATGTCGCAATGTCCTGGAGAAAGAAGCTTCGCGCCTCTAACGCAATTCCGGGGTTTCGGCAAACAGCCGCCGGTGTTCGGCAATGGCGTAACGGTCGGTCTGCCCGGCCAGATAGTCGGCGGCGAGCCGCGCCCGCTGCCGTCGCGGCAATTGCTCGCTGATCGCCTGCCACGGCTCCGGAAGGGCCGTTCGATGGTTGGGATCGGCGTAGCAGGCAAAAAGTTCGCGCACGATGCCTTCCGCCGCCGTCATCACGCGCAGGACCCGCGGGTGGCGATAAACGCGATCGAACAACACCGCGCGTAGCGCCAAGAGGTCGGCTGAACTCTCAGCCGAAAACCCGATTACGGCCCGGCCGGCACCGCGAATATCGTCGGGCGAAGCCGGAGCGATCTCGGCCAGTTTCATCCGGCTTTCAACAACCACATCGTGGATCAGGGCGGTAATCATGAGCCGGGTCACTTCAAACACCGCCCGGCCCTTGTCGCCGGCCTGCCCGTCCGCGAGCACGGCTGCCGCGAAGGGACCGGCGAATGGCATGTCCTTCAAGTCTTCAAGCGACAGCAGACCGGCGCGCAAACCGTCATCGACGTCGTGCGTCAGATAGGCGATATCGTCGGAAAGCGCTGCCACCTGGGCTTCTGCGCTGGCCCAGCTTGTAAGCTCAAGCGAGCACCACGAAGCGAGCGGTGCCGTAACCTTTTCGACCGCACCGCCGGACACCGGACCATTGTGTTTGGCCAGGCCCTCCAGCGTTTCCCACGTCAGATTGAGGCCGTCGAACCCCCGGTATTTCCGCTCCAGCGCCATGACGAGCCGCAAACTCTGGGCGTTGTGATCAAACCCCCCGTGCTCGGCCATGGACCCATCCAGCGCCCGCTCGCCCGCGTGCCCGAACGGTGGATGGCCAAGATCGTGCGCCAAAGCCAGCGCCTCGGCCAGATCCTCATCGAGGCGCAACTGGCGCGCGATCGTGCGCGCGATCTGCGCCACCTCCAGGCTGTGGGTCAGCCGCGTGCGGTAGTGGTCTCCCTCGTGATAAAGGAAAACTTGCGTCTTGTGCGTCAACCGCCGAAACGCGCTTGCGTGCAAGATACGGTCCCGATCGCGCTGGAAGGGGCTTCGCGTCGGGCAATCGGGCTGCGGATGACGCCGGCCGCGCGATGGCACGCCGCCGGCCGCATACGGTCCCGGCGACCGTTCGCCAGGTTGCAGATCGGCCCCATAGCGAGCAAGGTCAGTCATGGCGGTACGAGTTCATGCGGATTCGACTGTCCACTGTGTTTCGGCGGGCCTATTTGACAGGGGCTGCAGGCCTCCTATCTTCCTCTTGAACGCAACGCACCGACCTTGGCAATCCCGAACGCCCGGCGCGGCGCCTCAACCCTGGGTATTCCATGACCGAAACGACTGTCATCGTCACCGCGCCGGCCGCCCGACGCATAGTCGAAATTGTTGCCGCTGAGCCCTCGGGCACGATGCTGCGCGTGGCCGTCGAAGGCGGCGGCTGCTCGGGCTTCAAATATCGCTATGATCTCACACAGGAAACCACTGCCGACGACATTGTAATTGAGCGCGATGGCGCCAAGGTGCTGATCGACCCGGTATCGCTCGAGTATCTTTCCGGCTCACAGATAGATTTCGTCGATGACTTGATCGGCGCGTCCTTCCAGATCCGAAATCCGCACGCCACATCCTCGTGCGGATGTGGCACGAGCTTCTCGCTTTGAGGCTGCACCGGGTCGGTCCGCGCCGGACATGAAAGTCGTCACCTGGAACATCAACGGTGTGAAGGCGCGGCTCGAAATCGCGTTGACGTATCTGCGTGAAGCCAAGCCCGACGTTATCGGTTTTCAGGAGATCAAATCAATCGACGAAGGCTTCCCCGCGGAGGCCTTCGAGGAGCTTGGCTACAAAGTCGCCACCCACGGCCAGAAGGGTTTTAACGGGGTCGCTATCCTATCTCGCCTGCCGATGGAGGACGTGACGCGCGGTTTGCCCGGCGGCAATGGCGACGAACAGTCCCGCTACATCGAAGCAACGATCATCGACGGCGGTCTCGCAGTTCGGTTTGCCTCGCTCTACCTGCCGAATGGGAACCCTATCGGCACCGAGAAATTCACCTATAAACTCGCTTGGATGCAGCGCTTTGAGGCACACGCTCGCGCGCTACTCAAAACTGAAATGCCGCTCGTTCTTGCCGGCGATTACAACGTGATCCCCGAACCGGTCGATGCCAAGCGTCCCGCGGCATGGACCGGCGACGCGCTGTTTCAGCCTGAAAGCCGCGCTATGCTCCGCCGCATCGAAGCCCTTGGCCTGACCGATGCCGTCCGCGCCTGTCACCCCGGACCTGGCGTCTACACGTTTTGGGATTATCAGGCCGGCTCCTGGCAGAAGGACGATGGCATCCGCATTGATCATATCTTGCTCTCGGCCCAGGCTGCCGACCACCTGCAAAGTGCCGGCGTCGATCGGTTTACACGTGGATGGGAAAAACCTTCCGACCATGCTCCCGTGTGGGTCGAGTTAGGGTAAGCGAGGGCTAGAGGCGCTTATCGGGCTTCACATCGACCCTCGCCGCATCAACGTCGGTCGCTTTTTCAAAGCTGCTTCCGTTGGCGATTTCCAACACACCGAAATCCTTCGACCGCGATTGCATCGTTGCAACGCCGACTTTAACCGTTCGCAGCCCTCTGTTTAAAAGCTCCCGAACAGCCGCCGCGCGACTTGGCATCCGCGTTCGATATCTAAAGTCGTCGACAGCCCGCAACTCATCCATTGTCAGCATGATTTGCAGCCGTTCCTCGCGTTCCCTCTTCATATCGGCAACCTGTTTTTGGCTAACAAACAGTAGTTGCCTAAGAAAACGCAGTGACCACCACTGAGTTCCAGAACGCACAGGACCAACACGCCGATTTTGCTGCAAAGCCCTAACTGATCTAATTGAAAAAGATCACAAAATCGACGATCTGTTGGAGAGCGTGGAGGTTGTGTATGGTTCATGTATTGCTGCTCGAAGACGACTTTCTCATTTCCATGATGCTGGAAGATGAGCTGCGTGATCTCGGCCATTGCGTTGTGAGCGTCGCGACCGTCGAACTCGGCCTGGCCCTGCTGCGTCAGCGGCCTCCCGATTTTGCTATCGTCGATTTTCAACTGGCGGATGGGAATTCATCCGACCTGATATCGCAGATGCAAAAGCGCCAAATTCCGTTTGTGCTTGTAACGGGATCGCAGATTGATCGAACCGACGCTAGTCTTGCCGACGTCGAGGTGCTCACAAAGCCGGTCAACCTGGATCAACTCACCAAGATCTTGATGCGGGCCCACGTTGCTCAGAGTCGTTGTCTGAATGCGCAACCTTCACGAAAACAACGCGAGACCGTCGACGCGCTGGTCTAGCCTTCAATGACAACGACGCGAGGGTCTTGGCCTGGTCACCGGTTGTTCGGATCTCTCACGTCAGCACCGACGTCGCGGAGCTGCGGCGTTGTTGTTCCATAGACAAACCCCGTCCCTGTTGCATCGGGGCTCGCAGGCGTCACCCGCACGGCAGGAGCAGCGACCACGGGTTCATCGCGGCTTTCTTTAATTGGGGTGACGGATTCGCCGTTCTGGCAGCTGCGCTGTGGCTCGGCAGCAAGGAGACCAATGCCCGAAGCATCGCGTGTCTCCGGCTTGCGCCCGAAGCGGTTGCCCCAAGCGGCCACGATACCGGTCGCCTGCTTGCGGATACCTTCACCCGCTCCGCAATAGATGTTCTGGTAGATATCTTCGATCCACAGCCGGTCATAGACCGGTGCGTTTTCAACGGCGATAGCAATGAGCGCCAGCGCCGTCGCCTTATCGGCTTTTAAATATTTTCCCCGCCACAAGAGATCGGCAAGAAACGCCTGCGCGCCGGCATGCCCCCGTTCGGACAGATCGGCAAGCCAGTGCCGCGCGGTTGCTGCGTCTTCATCAACGCCGTCGCCGGACAGCTTCAATTTCGCCAATTCGAACTGCGCGTCCTCATCGGCAAACGTGGTCGATGCATTCTGCAGATAGATGACAGCTTGCTGCGGATTGGCCTTGAGACCGATCTCCTTCAAGCCGCGCCGCATGTAGCCTGCCAAGGCTGTCAGTGATTTGCCAACGTAAGGCGCGCGGGGGTCGTCATCGGGATCGGCATCGGCATACTCGTTGGCGATCTGTTGAAACAGAAGATACGCCTTGGCGTGGTTCGTATGAGCCCCGGAGTTGTCGCTGTAGATGCGCGCCAGATAGTACTCGGCCATGAACTCGTTCTTCGCAGCAGCGAATTCGAGCGCCGGAATTGCAATCTCGAAATAGCCGCCCTGATAAGCGCTCATGCCCTGCTTCAACGCCTCGCGCGGCGAGGCAAAGGTCACCGTTTGCGCGAACGCACACGCAGCGAACAGGGGAATGAGCGTTGCTGCAAACGCAGCACTGAATCTAGATATCCGCATAGCAGACAACTTCAGCCTTTCCTCCACGATGGGTCACGGCGCCAAAGCGCGCGGGCCCCACCTGATCCGCGAACTTGCGGATCGCGCCAGTCTGATAGGCATTGGGCGGTGCCGTCCACGCCTTGCGGCGCGTCTCCAGAACCGCTGCATCGACGTCGAGATCGAGCGTGCCCTTGTCCGCATCAATGGTGATGATGTCGCCATTCTCGATCAGTCCGATCGGTCCACCGACGGCGGCTTCCGGCCCGACGTGGCCGATGCAGAACCCGCGCGTGGCGCCCGAAAAGCGCCCGTCGGTGATCAAGGCCACTTTGTCGCCCATGCCCTGGCCGTAAAGCGCAGCCGTGGTCGACAGCATCTCGCGCATGCCGGGTCCGCCCTTGGGACCCTCGTAGCGAATGACGAGAACTTCGCCTTCCTTGAAGTTGCCGGCGCCGACTGCGGCGAAGGCATCCTCCTCGCATTCGAACACGCGCGCCGGGCCGGAGAATTGCAACTTTTTGAGACCGGCAACTTTCACGATCGCGCCTTCCGGTGCAAGCGAGCCCTTGAGTCCGACCACACCGCCCGTCGGCGACAGCGGATTGGAAACCGGATAGATGACTTTCTGATTGGTATTGAAGGTCACGCTCGCGAGATTTTCCGCCATGGTCTTGCCAGTGACGGTGATGCAATCGCCGTGCAGAAAACCGCCGTCGAGTAATGCCTTCAAAACCTGCGGCACGCCGCCGATCTCGAACACGTCTTTTGCAACGAATTGCCCGCCGGGCTTCAAGTCTGCGATGTACGGCGTGCGCTTGAAGATTTCGGCCACGTCGAAAAGATCGAACTCGATCCCACACTCGTTGGCCATTGCCGGCAGATGCAGCGCGGCATTCGTTGACCCGCCCGTGGCGGCAACGACGGTCGCGGCATTCTCAAATGCCTTCAGGGTCGCGATGTCGCGTGGACGTAACTGATCGGCAACGAGCCGCATGACGGCCTTGCCGCTGGCGACCGCGTAGCTATCGCGTTCTTCGTACGGTGCCGGCGATCCGGCCGAACCCGGCAGCGCCAGCCCGATCGCTTCCGACACCATGGCCATGGTGTTGGCCGTGAATTGGCCACCACACGCCCCCGCGCTCGGGCACGCAACACATTCCAGTTCATGCAAATCGTTCGCCGACATTTTGCCGGCCGAAAACATGCCAACGCCCTCGAACACATCGACGACGGTGACGTCCTTGCCGCGGAATCGCCCGGGCAGGATGGAGCCGCCGTACATGAACACCGCTGGAACGTTGAGACGCAGCATCGCCATCATCGTGCCGGGCAAAGACTTGTCGCATCCGGCAATACCAACAAGCGCATCGTAACAGTGACCGCGCATGGTCAGTTCAATTGAATCAGCGATGACTTCACGCGACACGAGCGACGACTTCATGCCTTGGTGGCCCATGGCGATGCCATCGGTAACCGTGATCGTACAAAACTCGCGCGGAGTACCGCCAGCTTCGTTGACGCCCACCTTGGCAGCCTGAGCCTGGCGCATCAGTGCAATGTTACACGGTGCGGCTTCATTCCAGCACGAGACGACGCCCACGAAAGGACGATTGATCTGCTCTTCCGTCAAACCCATCGCATAATAATACGAACGGTGCGGCGCGCGCGACGGCCCGACGGTGACATGGCGGCTTGGCAGTTTTGATTTATCGAACGTCTTCGCGTCCATTCTTCACTTCCTCTAGAGCTCGACCAACGGGAACGAAACACATCCAGACGGATGATTATTCCCGACACACTTGGGAGCCTCGAACGCGTTTCGCCACTGCTTGCCGGACCCGCATGCACCCGCGGCTCGCATCTCCGTTGGAGTCGCCGGGCCACTCTGTGTGTCGCTCCGTTTTGTGGCTCAAAAGAGGCATATTTCCAAGCCCTTCGTGGCCCTCTAGCAACATTCACCATGAATTGTCCGACAGTGGTTTATGGCGCGACTGGCCGCTGACCTAATATGCCAACGACCGCCGAGATTTAGCTTGCCCGCATGGCGTCAGCGCGGCCTGATCGGGGCAGGTTAACGTCCGCTCCGCGTCAACTGTGGCGCCGGCCCCTCCCGCCCCTTACACTCCCAGCAAGCCCGCTGAAGAAAGAGCCGCCGCGTCGAACCGGAACCACAATGTCTGATACGGCCCCACCATCGTTTGTTGCTCGCTACAGCGACAAATCAGGTTCCGCCTCGCGCGACGTTCAGGTCCGGCTGCTTGTCGACGGGATCACCATCGAGGAGCCCGATACGGCTTTGCACGGTGGCCGGTTTCTAACCTGGCGGTATCGATCGCTAAGCATCGCCGAACCTTTGTCCGCGCACTCCATCGATGCCCTGCTGACTTCATCCGATCATCCCGGCGCGGCACTTTTCGTGCCCGATAAAGCGTTCGCCCGCGCTCTTGCCAGCCAAGCCCCGCAATTGACCACAAGCTCCCACCAGCGTCGCGCCACCCGACCCTGGATCTGGGCGGCCGGAACGGTGATCGCCGCGCTCGTCGCCGTCTGGCTGTCCGGGTTCTCTCCGGCCAGGGCCGTGGCCAATCTGCTCCCCGGCAGCGCCCGCGACATGCTGGGCGAGCAGGTCGTTGGCTCAATGACCCGCGACCGCGCGACGTGTACGGCGCCGGCCGGCCTTGCGGCACTCGATCAGTTGACGGCCACACTGTCGATTGCCGCCGGCACCAACCAGCATTTCAAGGTCGTTGTGGTCGACTGGGACATTCCCAACGCTTTCGCGACGCCCGGCCAGCGCATTGTCCTCACCCGGGCGCTGATCGAAAGCGCGAAATCGCCCGATGAGGTCGCTGGTGTCCTTGCCCACGAGATGGGCCACGGTATCGAGATGCATCCCGAAGCCGGCATCGTCCGCGGCATCGGTTTTGCGGCCGCGACAGAATTGATCATCGGCGGCGCCGGCAGCAGCCTCGCCAATATTGGAGTTCTGCTGACACAGCTGTCTTATTCGCGCGAAGCTGAGCGCGAAGCTGATGCCCACGCGCTCCGGATTTTAAAGGCGGCAAAGGTCTCACCTCAAGGCCTCCTCGACTTCTTCGACCGCATGGCTGAAACCGAGAAAGACGGCGACGGGGGCCCCGGCGTCTTTCGCTCCCACCCGCAGACGCAGGAACGGCGCAAAGTCGTCGCCGCCGCCGTCGGGTATTCAGCAACACCGGCCCTCGCAGCCAAAGAGTGGGCCGCACTCCAATCACTTTGCTCGGTAACAACAACTGTTGAGCAAGTGCCAGATCGTCCGCTCCCGTCACCACCTCGCACCCTGCGGCCAGGCGAAACCGACAGCTAAGTCCACCGCAGTGGAACTCTTTTTCGCGACAGGCGATAAAGAGTGCCCGCATCCCACCTTTTCGTCGCCCGACACAGGTCGCAATGATGCTGTCTTGTCGGCGTGACGTTTTTTCCGCAAGGACGACGGACACGATGCCTTTCATTCTTCGCGCAACGGTCTGGCTGCTGCCCTTCGCGCTCTACGCTGCCTCGCCTTTCGCCACGGCATGGACGCTGAAAGAATTGATCAAGGCCGGCAACGTCCCTGTGATCGATGCACTTGTCGAGTGGGACAGCGTGCGCGTAACGCTGCGCAAATCAATGACCGCGCTTGCACTCGACCGGCCCATGGACGTCCACGCCCCGCCTGATGCAACTGACGCACCCGCCAGTATCAGCTGGTGGCAGCGCATGAAGGGGTACTTTGGTACGGCCACTGTCGACCGCTTGATCGATCGCTATGCCAACGCCGAAGGCTTGCCGACACTGTTCAACTATGGCCAGACCTACAACCGCTACGTTAAAGGCATCGATGAGCCGCCACCGACGATGACAAACCTTCCTTCCCGCCTGCGCGAATTCTGGTCTCGCTTGCGTCATGTGGAATTCGTGACGCCGACCGCCTTCGCAATTGAGATGACCGACAAGGCCGATCCGTCCCGGCGGTTTACAGGGCTGTTCCGGTGGCGCGATCTGCGCTGGAAGCTGACCGAACTCTACGTCCACACCGACGCTCACCCGATGCCGCGACTGGCCGCGCTTGACCGCCGGTAGACGCTGAGCTTTCGTCCTGCAAGACTGTGCGCTCGGATCCTTCGGAGGCTTGTCCATGGACGTCGTCGCGCGCCACCGCGCTCTTTCTCGCCATCTCTACGTCGACGGCGCATTCCGTCCGAGCGACGGTCAGCCAATCCCGGTGCTCAACCCTGCAACGGAAGATGTCATCGGCGAGATCGCCGAAACCACCGCCGCTGAAATCGAGGAAGTGATTGGCCTCGCTGAGGTTGCTCAAAAGTCGTGGTGGGCACGCGCCGGAGCCGAACGCGCCGACATCATGCACGAGGTCACACGCGACACGCGGGACATGAACGCGGTCCTCGCCGAAAGCCTGACGCGCGAGCAGGGCAAGACCTACAAGGAAGCGATGGATGAGATCGGCTGGTGCGCAAGTGCCATGAGCTACTACGCCGAGATCAGCCGCCAGGAAGGCGGCCGTGTGCATGGACCATCGGCGCCCGGGTCAACTCCACTTGACGCTGAAAGAACCGCTCGGCGTCGTCGCCGCGATCGTGCCGTTCAACTATCCCTATCTGCTGCTTTTCTGGCAGGTCGCGGCAGCGGTCGGGGCCGGAAATGCGGTCATCATCAAGCCGTCGGATTATACGTCGCTCTCGACGCTGCTGTTGATGGAGGCCTTCGCGGCCCTTCCGCCCGGCCTCGTCCAGTGCATCACCGGACGCGGCGAAGCCGGTCGCCGCCTCGTCGCGCACGATGCGATCGCCGGCGTTGCCTTCACGGGCAGCCGTTGTCACCGCGCAGGCCGTCGCCGCCGAATGCGCGCGAACCTTCAAGCCAGCGCTGATCGAAGCTTCAGGCAACGATCCATTCATCGTCATGCCGTCAGCGCCGGTCGAAATCGCCGCCCGCGGCTGCGCCTTCGCAGCCTTCCTCAACGCCGGTCAGGTCTGCACCTCGGCGGAGCGCATCTATGTGCACGAAGCCATTCACGACCGCTTCGTTGTCGCTTGGTTGCTGAGGCCAAGAACCTGCGCATCGGCAACGGCCTCAGCAAAGTCGACATGGGACCAATGGTGTCGCAACGCGAACGCGACCGCTACGAACGCATCCTTGGCATGCAATCTCGCAAGGCGCCACGTCGCATGCGGTGGTGGAAGACCGTCCGGCCTCAACCGAGGCTGGTTCACCGACGCCACCGTCCTCACGGAGCGTCACGCCCGACATGGAGATCGTCAACGACGAAAGCTTCGGTCCCGTCGCACCGATTGTAAGGGTGCGCGACCTTGACGAGGCGATCGAACTCGCCAACCGCTCGCGCTTCGGGCTGGGCGCCAACATCTACACCAAGGACCTCGCCGAAGCGATGCGCGCCGTCAATGAAATCCAGGCCGGCATGGTTTGGGTCAATGTCCCGCTGCTCGACAACGACGCCGTACCCTTCGGCGGCCGCAAGTTATCCGGCACCGGCCGCGAACTCGGCATCGAAGGCCTCGACCAGTTCCGCCACACGAAAATGGTGCTGATCGATCCCGAAATCCGTGAGCAGCAAGGCTGGTTCCCCTATCCGGACGCGGAGGCCTGGCCGGGCGGGTGACGATATGGAGCCACTACCATCCCCTTTCCCGCGCGCGGGAAGAGGTGAGGCACTTCAACCCTCGATGCGCTTCAGCGCCGCTTTCAGCCGCTGGATCTTCTCCCCGCCCTCGGCGACGCGCTCGCGGTTCAATTCGACGACGTGTTCAGGACTTTTGGCAACGTTGCTGTCGTTGGCCAGCCAGACTTCCGCCTTACTCTTGTCGCTCTCGGCCTTGGCAATTTCCTTGTCGAGCCGCTTGCGCTCTGCGTCCATGTCGATGACGCCATCGAGCGGCAGCGCATAGGTCGCCTCCTCGACGACAATGAGCGCCGACCCCTTCGGCGTCGTCTGGGCGAACGAAATGTCATCAAGACGTGCAAGCCGCATGATCGTATCTTCGTGCGTCTTGATGCGCACCCGCGTCTCCTTGGAAACCCCAGTGACCACGAGCGGAATTTTGGCCCCCGCAGGAACATTCATTTCCGTGCGCACGGAGCGCACCGCCGAAATCAGTTCGATGACCCAGCCGATTTCCTCATCAACCGACGCATCCGCAAGCCCCTTGGGCTGCGGCCAGTTGCTGAGCGCCAGAAGAGAATGCCGCGCCACGCCGTGTTCGACGAGATGTGCCCATAGTTCTTCCGTGATGAACGGCATGAACGGATGCAGCAGCTTCAGGATCTGATCAATAACCCACGCTACGCTGGCCCGCGTTTCGATCATTGCCTCTTCGTCGTCACCGGCCAGGATCGGCTTGATGAGTTCCAGATACCAGTCGCAGAAAACGCCCCACACAAACTCATAGATGGCGCCCGAAGCCTCGTTAAACTTGTAGGCTTCAAGTCCAGCCGTGACACTGGCAGCCGCCCGTTCCGTTTCGCCGACGATCCAACGGTTGAGCGGATTTTTCACCGTGCGCGGGTCGAAATCGTGCTGGCGCACGCATTCGTTCATTTCCGCAAAGCGCGCCGCATTCCAAAGCTTGGTCGCGAAGTTACGATTGCCCTCGACCGTCTGCTTGGCGAGCTTGATGTCGCGACCCTGCGCCGCCATGCGCGCCAGCGTGAAGCGCAGCGCGTCAGCCCCGTAGGCATCGATGACATCGAGCGGATCGATGACGTTGCCCTTCGACTTCGACATCTTCTGCCCCTTCTCGTCGCGAACGAGGGCATGGATATAGATGTCGCGGAACGGCACCTCTTTTTTGAAATAGAGCGACAGCATCATCATGCGGGCCACCCAGAAGAAGATGATGTCGAACCCGGTAACCAGGACGCTCGTCGGATAGAAACGCTTGAGTTCCAGCGTCTCGTCCGGCCAGCCGAGCGTGGAGAAGGCCCACAGCCCCGACGAAAACCAGGTGTCGAGGACGTCTTCATCGCGCTTCAGCGGCTCATCTTTGTTATAATGCACCTTGGCCAGTGCGTTGGCCTCCGCCTCATCGAAGGCGACAAAGACTTTACCGTCAGGCCCATACCACGCGGGGATCTGATGCCCCCACCAAAGCTGGCGCGAGATGCACCACGGCTGGATGTTGTTCATCCACTCGAAATACGTTTTCTCCCAGTTCTTCGGCACGAACTCCGTGCGACCGTCCTCGATTGCCGCGATCGCATCCTTCGCCAATTCGCCGGCATTCACATACCACTGGTCCGTCAGCCAAGGCTCGATGACGACGTTCGATCGATCGCCATGCGGCACGGTGTGCGTCGTCGGTTCGATCTTGGCCAGCAGCCCAAGCGCCGCCATTTCGGAAACGACCATTTTGCGAGCGTCAAACCGGTCGACGCCCTGCAGTGTCTCCGGAATCCCGTCGAGCTTGGCGGCAGCCCCTGAGATAATCCGCCCAAAAGCGTCCAGCACATTGATCTGAGCCAGCCCGTGCCGCTTCCCGACTTCGAAGTCGTTGAAGTCGTGCGCCGGCGTAATTTTCACCGCGCCGGTCCCCTTTTCGGGATCGGAATATTCGTCGGCGACAATCAAAATTTCGCGCCCCACGAGCGGTAGACGCACCGCCTTGCCGACAAGTTCGGTGTAGCGGTCATCCGCCGGATGCACGGCCACACCGCTATCGCCGAGCATTGTTTCCGGCCGAGTCGTCGCCACAACGATAAAGCGGGATGGATCATCCGCGAGCGGGTAGCGGAAGTAATACATGTGCCCGCTCGGGTTCTTCTTCAGAACCTTTCCGAGCGCCTCGGCGTCAAACGGCTTTTCCGGATCGCCGTCGGTCCAGGCAAAAGTGCCTTTCGCCTCCACCTGCACGACTTCCAGGTCGGAGATCGCCGTCTGGAACTTCGGGTCCCAATTGACGAGCCGCTTGTCCTTGTAGATCAGCCCCGCCCGATGAAGTTCGACGAACACTTTCACAACGGCCCGCGACAGCCCCTCGTCCATCGTGAACCGCTCGCGGCTCCAATCACACGATGCGCCGAGCCGTTTCAGCTGATTGACGATGGTGCCGCCACTTTCGGCCTTCCACGCCCAAACCTTTTCCAGGAACTTCTCGCGCCCGATCTCGCGCCGGCCCGGCTCCTGTCGCTCCATCATCTGCCGCTCGACGACCATCTGCGTGGCGATTCCGGCGTGATCGATGCCCGGCTGCCAAAGCACGTCCTTGCCGCGCATACGCTCGAACCGGCACAGGATATCCTGCAGAGTATTGTTGAGCGCGTGCCCCATGTGCAGCGAGCCGGTCACGTTCGGCGGGGGAATGACGATCGAGAACGGCTCTGCATCGGCCCTGTCCGGCCGCCCGGCCTTGAAAGCCTCCGCCTTTTCCCAATCATCGCGAACGCGCGGCTCGATGGCAGCCGGCTGGTAGGTTTTCTCAAGCATTGTCGCGGGGTTCTTCTAAAAAACGGCTCGGGTCGAGGTCGTACGACCCCGCTTCCATGCCTGTCAACGTCCGGCGCTGCGGCGGCAGCCGGAGTTTAAGCCTCCCGGCCCATCGCGGTCAGATCATGGATTGGGCTTGCGCCCTAGCGTGGCATCGCGTTGCAGCGCCCGTTCGACGATACGTGGCATGTTTTCGTCGATCCATTTCTCGAGCAGCGGCCGCAGCATATCGGCCACCACGTCTTCAAACGACCGCATGGGCGGCGCGGAGGACCCGGAAACGGCCTCGGGAGCCTGCGCCGTTGCAGACTTGAAGACCGGCGGCACGACAACGGCTGTCGGAGAGACATCAACGGCCATCGCCGGTGCAGACGCCATAACTGGCGTTTGCGCAACAGGGTTGTTAAGGCCGGCCACGAGATCGTCGAGCGCCCGTGACGACGCCGACGACACGTCGGCGGATGGCATGACTTGCGGCTCCGGGAGTTTCACGTCCGGCGACGGCGGCATCGTATCGGGAGTCGCGCTGATAGCGGCATTCGTGGCGGCGATCGGCTGCGGGAACGGAATGAACCCAGGACGCGGCGCCAACGGTGCCGCCGCCTCGTGTATCGGCGCCGTCACCGCCGTCGCAGAATTCACGGGCTGCGGTTCGGACACCGTCGGCATGGGCAAAGATGGTTCAGTACGCGGTTCCTGCGGAGGGTAAAAACCACCTCGGCGCGGCGCGAACAATCCACTGATAGCTGCCGGCGCCGAAGACGCGGCTACAGCCGAAACAGGTGCTGGCGTTGTCGATCGGGTGGCCGGAGCCGGCGCTGGATCGGACACCGCTGAATGAGCCGCGGGTCTATCCGTAACGGCGCCACTTGTAGTCCCGCCCGGATTGAGAAGGTTGGCCCATTTCTCACGCGCAGCCTCGATCGGGGTCATCGCTGCCGGGGCCGCTGCCGACGTCATCGCCGGTGTCGAAATCGCCGGCTTATCGATGAGGTCGTCGAGATCGTCGTCGATAAGTGCCGCCCGCGAACGCGGCGGTGTCGGAACCGGTGCGGAGGCAGCCGACGCGGCCGGTGTTTCCGTAACGGACCTGAACGCCGGCAGACTGGCAAACCGGTTTTCGGCAGCAGGGGCTGATGCTGTCGCATCACGCGAACCGTCAGCGTCTGGCTCTTCGGTGAATGTCTTTCGGATCGAGGCCAGGATCTCTTCGATCGATGCTTCCGGCGAACTCATCCGTCGCGTCCCGTTCCGAGTTGAATGCCGCAGACGGCGCTAGCGCACCGCTGGGCTACCTTAAGTCTAGCCTCTTCCCTCACAGCATGGAAATGCGGCGAACGGACGGCTGTGGACAGCTTCCGCAACACCGGCGTACCGACCCGAACAGCGGCGGCACGCAAAATCCCAGGGCCTACTTCTTGACCGACTTAACGCTTTCAGCAACCTCGATGTGCAGCGCCTTTTCGACCATGCGCGGCATGTTATCGGCAAGCCATTGCCTCAGCATCGGACGCAACAGATCCGCCGTCGAATCTTCGATAGGCGCAGCCGACACCATGCCGGGCTGAGCCATTGCCATAGCCGGAACTGGCGGCGGCACCGACACAATAGCTTCCACGGGAGCGGCCTCGACCGCCAGCGACGGATAGGAGGCGACAATCGCCGCGGTCAGACCGGCTGGCGCTTCCACCGCAATGAGTTCATCCGCCACCAGCATCGGCGCCATGGACGGATCAGCAAAAGCCATTGGGGCCGTATGCGCAGCCAGGTCCACAGCCGCCACTATGGCCGCCGTTGCGGTTGCTTCGAACGGGGACACAAACGGCGCAATCGTCTCATCAGCGGCCGGAGCAACACCCATACCGCGGAAGCGTGTGTCCTTGAACGCCGCCATCTGGCGCGGCACTTGAGGCGCGGCAACCGGTGCCGCCCCTTCAAAGGGTCGCTCCCCAGGGGCGGAATGATCGACGTTCGATCGGTCTGCGCCGGTAGCGGCGACCATCTCGGCGTGCGTCACACCAGTGGAAGTCGCGGCCGCCGGCATGAGTGTCGAACCAGCTCCGACGGCGACCATTTCATCGCCACGCAACGTCGTGGCTTCGTGGAATGTCGAGAGGAGAAAATGCGGCGCGCCATTCACGTCACCGGCTTCCGCACGGTGCAACTTAAGCGCACTTAGCGATGGCTCCGCCTTGAACGACTCACCGTTCTGACCGGCCGAGGCAGCCCGGATCGCTTCGCTCAAGCGGCCAAACAACGGTGCCGGTTTATCGGCGGCCGAGCCTGCGGCCGGCGTCTTGAACATCGACGGCAAATCGAAATCGCTGGGATCATCAAGATAGCCGTCTCCGCGCGGATGATGCGTCGGTGTCGGTCTGTCCAAATCAATCATCGGCGCGCCATACGCCGGCTCCTCCGCGATGATCCGGCGTACAGAAGCCAGGATCTCCTCGATGCTGGCGTGACCGTTTTTCTCCGTCAGTTCCATGATCGAACCTCGCTCACGCACGATTACAAGGCCCCGCGACCGGGGCTGCGAAAGAGAAACGGTTCCTAAGACAGGATATTCACGAGCAATATTCACTCGCTGCCATCCCATGGATCGTCCCCCCGAAGCGCATGATGCCACTGGCATCCGCGACCTCGGAGGGTTTTCATCCGCCCTCCCCCGATCCTCGGCGCTTCGTTAGATTTTTGTAGGGTCGGCCCACGGCAACATGTGGCAAACTGGCCGCTCGCCAAGAAAAAATTAAAAATTGGAAAGCCCGCCGGCTGCGGACACGTTCCCGCACACAGAAATCCAACATGATTCAAGCTTTGACACTTTTTGGTTCTAACGCTGAGCTAAAGCAGCAACGAACGAGTGGTCGCAGCCGAAAACCACTCGAGCCTTCAGAAATAGCGGCGGAATTGTGGTTATTCCAAGCTGAGCGGCTACAATTGTTATTTCAAAGTGCTCGGATCGACATCGAGACGCTCGTGACGGCCATCTTCATGAGTGATCGAGATACCGAACCACTGCCGGTCCACCTCTTGAGCGTGCACTTGCGGATCATAGAGTATATCGGTGACGCCAAGGCTCAGCGCATCAAGACGGCCGAGCGCCGCCTGTAGCCCGTACGCCGCGACGATAACATCGCGGCGAGTAGTGACGAGAGTTGACCTGCGAGTTCAGCAGTTCCTGCTGGGCGTTGAGCACTTCGATCAGCGTGCGCTGTCCGACGCGTTCTTCCTCGCGAACACCGGTCAAAGCGATGGTATTCGCTTCCACGGCGGCCTTGGCGCTGTCGAGTTGCGCCTGGGCGCCGATGAGCTGCGACCACGCCCTAATCGCGTTCGCCTTTACTTCGATCTTGTCTGTTCAACGTCTTGCAGGCTGGCGAGATGCACCTGCTTGGCCTGACGAACCTGTGCGTAAACGATGCCACCCCTCTCATAAATGGGGACCGTCATGACGCCGCGAACCGCAACAGTTTGGCTCTCACCATTAACGAAATTGTCGTCAAAGTTGTTATCGTAATTCGCTTCGATCGACACCTGCGGCAGCAACTGCCCGCGAATGGTATCCACATTGAAGCGTGCCGCCTGCTCGGTGTAGAGGCCCCGACAATCCGGGGGTTTTCCTGCATGCTGATATCGACAGCCTCGTTCTGCGACTTCGGCAACATGTCCTTTTTCAAAGCGGGCTCGACGAGCCGATCCGCCGGTTGGCATACCGTGCGCTCGAACGCCGCACGAGCAGTCTGCAGATCGGCGCGCGCCTGGTCGACTTGGGCCACAGCGTCTGCGCGGCGAGCCTCGGACTGCGCGACGTCCGTTCGGGTCACTTCACCCACCGCAAACCGGTCGCGCGTTGCCTTCAGTTCCTCGTTGAGAACGTTGAGGTTGTTCTCGTTGAGCTTCAGGATCGCCTGTTGGGCGACAACCTCCATGAAGGTCGTCACCGCCTCGGCCAGTTTCTCCTGCTCGACAGCGCGCAACGTTTCACGCCCAGCGCGAACCCGTGACTGGGCTTCGTTAACGGCATTCGTCACACTGAACCCGCGAAAGATTGGCTGAACCAAGTCGACGCCCCAGCCACGCGGGGTTTGATTTGTGGATCCCCCGTTTGAGGGGTTATTCTGGTTCCGATAACCCACATCAGCCCTAGCTGCGATATCAGGACGATAGCCGGACTGCGCGATCGGCACATCTTCGTCAATCGCACGCAGGCGGGCACGCTCAGCATCGATGGCCGGGCTGCATTCGTAGGTTGAGGCCAGCGCCTGATCGAGCGTGAGTGCAACGGCGGGCGCAGGGAAAAATGCGGCAGCCAGGACCGCTGCCGCCGATATAGCGAACGCCGGAGGCTTCCACGCCCTTTGGCGTGTACCTGTTCGAAGAAATGACCTCGTCAAAACGTTGTCCCCTTCGTTCCGAGAACCGGCACGATCATGCTGCACTCAGATTCCGGCCACGACTTCCCCACGTGTCAGTGTCCGGCTTTGCACAAAGTGCATCAACAAACTGCTACCCCGATTCGCGGGGGTCGTTCACTGGGTTTACTCCATCGACGGGCCTTCTGGGGCCCATCCGAGAGAAAACCTCGGCGGAGTGACCTCGAACACACAGCAATTCTGAAAATGGCCCGATCTGATTGTAATTTGCCGTTAGAAGACGAACCGCTTAACCGGTTCGAACCCTGGCAGAAACGGCGCGTTGGCATCGAAGCCGTCGCGTTCGGAAACGGCCGATCCACTGCGTTGCCAGACCGCTGCACGGCCGGTGCGGCCATCAGAAATGATCGCCACGAGTTGGCCACCATCCTTTAACTGGCCGAGCAACGCGTCCGGCACGCGGGCCACGGCTCCCTCGACCACGATCACATCGAATGGCCCCTGGGCGGGATAACCGGCCGTAAGGTCGCCTTCGACGACTGAGACGTTGTTGGCCTTCAGCGTCACCAGAACCTGCGTCGCCGCTTGCGCCAGTGCCACGTCGCTCTCAAGAGCCACGACTTTCTGCGCCAGCTGCGCAAGAACGGCCGCCGAATATCCCGTAGCGCACCCGATATCGAGGACTACATCCGTCGGCTCGATGGCCGCCAGTTGCAGCAGCTTGGCGAATGTTCGCGGCGCCAGGATCGCCCGGCGAGTTGGCGGCTGACCTGATCCATCGACAGCCAGATCAATGTCCAGGTAGGCAAGAGAACGTCGAGTTGCCGGAACAAAATCCTCGCGCGGCACGGCATTCATCGCTCGCGGAATACGCCGATCGGTCACGTCACTAGGACGAACCTGCGATTCGACCATGTTCTCGCGCTGCAGCGTGAAATCAGACATATGGCTTCCCTGGCGCCGGTTCTTCCCCTTGCGGGTCCGGCAAGACAACCAACGCTATCGCGTCCACCGGCCGCGCCCCATACCGCAAAACGCCCTATCCGGCCACCCTCATGCGCGGCCTTCAAACTCTTTTGTCCCTGACGCCGGGCGTCCCTTGTGCCGCCTTTGGCTCCCGTGCTAGTAGCCCGCACCCGGACAGGATAGATATGGCAGCCGCCTCGCTTGGCGGCAATCCACCGGACCTGAGGCCACGTGGCGGAGTGGTGACGCAGCGGACTGCAAATCCGCGTACCCCGGTTCAATTCCGGGCGTGGCCTCCAATGACTATTGTCGTTTTGTTGACCAAGGTCGCGCCCGACAATGTATTGATCGGTCTCCCTCCGGAACGAGAAACATCCCGCGCCGCGCACGCAAAAGCACTTCTCTCAGGCCGACGCTTCTGCTAATCAGCCCCGGCGCGTCGTTGCGCCTGTTCCGCGGTAGCTCAGTGGTAGAGCATCCGACTGTTAATCGGACGGTCGTAGGTTCGAGCCCTACCCGCGGAGCCAACCCCACCTGCCATCTCGCGCTCCCACAACAGAAATCGCCAATTCGGCAGTGGGTTCGGCGATCAATGATCGCGAGATATCTCACACCTGCGCCCGGCGGCCGGCTCACCGGAGGGGAGCGCCGGGCGAGATAAAAAACGTATTAGGGCGCAAGACCGCCCGAGGGCGCCGGCGGCGCATCCGGATCGACAACCTGCGCGGCCGCCGCAAATGGCTGCCCGTCCCGGTTGTAGATATCGGTGCGGAACTGAACCGAACCATTCTGCTCCGCCCAAGCGGTAATGTAGGCAAAATAGACCGGGATCGGCCGCGTCAATTGCAGGTCGAGCGGCTGCCCGCTGGAGATAACGGCTCCGACCTGATCGGGGTTTTCCCAACCCGGTTCATACTTCGCGATCCACGACGCCAGCTTGAACACGTCCTGCACGCGCACACAGCCAGCGCTGAAGGCCCGAGCGCGCTGATCAAACAACGACTTTAACGGCGTGTCGTGCATGTAGACGCCATGCTCGTTCTGCATGTCGATGCGCACGAGACCGAGCGCATTCTGTGGACCCGGTTCCTGACGCAATTTGACCTTCGCCGAATCCGCCGTCGACCAATCGATCGCCGTCGCGTCGATTTCGGGCCCGTTGAAATCGCCCATGACGACGCGAATTTTTTCTTTGCTCAGATAGTCCGGCTCCTTGACGAGGCGCGGGAACACATCGAGTTTGGCGACACTGTCGGGTACCCGCCAAAACGGAAAGAAATTGAGCGCGCGGATCGTCGCGCGCAACTCCGGCGTTTCGCGCGCGGCGCGGCCCACGACCACGCGATGGCGCTGCGCAACCTCGTATCGCTCCACCGCTTCCAGCTGGAAAGCCGGCGCATTGACCAGCACATACCGTTCTTCGATCGGCTGCTGCAGAAGCGCCATGATGCGCTGGCGATTGAGTTCAAGCTGCTTCAGCCGCTCATCTGCCGACACGTTGAGGGCCGCCAGCGTCGGCTGATCGACGCGTCCACTGACTCGCAGCCCGTGCCGCTCTTGAAAGCGGCGCACCGCTTCTTCAGTCGTGCTGTCAAAATTATAATCCTCGAACCCCGATCCCGAACCCTTCAATTCACCCGTCGCGCGGAGGCGGCGGCGCAAGGCGGGGACTCGATCGTCATCATCGCCCGGTCGGATCATGCGATTGCCGCCGACGGCCGGCCAGCCACCCTTGGCCGCAATGGCCTGATACTGAACAATGGCCTTATCGATGAACTGAACCATCTCCTCGCTGCGGAACGGAATAGAGCCGCTGCGCAGATCCTCCAGCGTGTCGGGCTTTGCAGCAGGGCGCGCTTCGTCGTCCGATCGACGGCCACTGAAGTCGGGAGTACCCGAACCTTGGATCCCGTCCCACCAGTTTCCGGCATGGACCTGCAGCGGCAGCGCCGCCAACGCGATCGAAAGGATTGCCGCGCCACGCGATCGACGGGCTTGAAGCACGCGAGCCAAGCCGAAGCGGGCTTTGCGCGGCGTGGGCGTCACGTCATGCATTTCCAACAATTCTTTCCCTCGGCCGTCACGCGGGCCCGACGAAGCGGGGCGGTCATGAGCCGGTTAGCACTGCGACGCAGCAATCCGTCATGGATGTGGCCAAAGGAAGGTCAATTGGCAAGGGATCTTGACCACATATCAGAGCAGAAAACGCGCCGGGATCGGACTTCTTCCAGGCGAAGGCTCTCACCGTCAAAAATGATCCCATCCCCTTGCCGCAAGACGATGTTCGCCGTCGGCCGTCGTCAGCATCAACCCGGCACCCGCGCACAATGTCCCGATCTGGGTGATCATCAAACCCTGCGCCTGAGCAAATGCGGCAACTTCAGGTCCGCTGCCGAGTGGTGCCGTGAACAAGATTTCATAGTCGTCCCCGCCCGAGAGAACCACATTGAAAAGGGTTTCGTCGGCCGTAACGAGCCGCCGCACACCCTCCGAAAGCGGCAATGAGCCGCGCACAATCACGGCGCCTGCCGAGGCTGCCCGCGTCAATCGGCCGAGGTCCTTGGCAAGGCCATCGGAAAGATCCATCGCTGCTGTCGCATGCCGCCGCAGAAGTGGCCCGAGGCCCAGCCGCGGCAACGGCCGCAAATAGCGCGCAACGAGCCCGGCGCGTTCATGCGTCGACAGCGGCCAAGCGCGCGCGGCCTCATCCCCGCGACGCAATTGCAAGCCGAAAGCGGCATCGCCAAGTGTCCCCGTAACGAAAATCGCATCCCCTGGCTGCCCGCCGTCTCGCGTCAGACGCAACCCCGCCGGAACCTCGCCGATGGCCGTGATTGTCACTGTCATTGGACCTGGCCGCCGGTCGCAATCACCGCCCGACAGAACAATCCCGAAGGCCTCCTGCGCCTCGGCCAAACCGCTAGCAAAGCGCTCCATGAACGAATGGGTCGGCGCTTCGGGAAAAGACAGCGCCATCTGATAGACTCGCGGCAGTGCGGCCTTGCCGGCGAGATCGGACACGTTGACCGCAAGCGCCTTCCAGGCAATGTCCTCCGGACGGTCATCGGCAAAAAAATGCACACCGGCCGCGATCGCGTCTGTGGTCAGTATGAGGTCCGACCCCGGCCGCGGCTCATAGACCGCGCAATCGTCCGCAAGTCCGAACGCGCCCTCGTTTGCCCGCGCCAGCGGTGCGAGGTACGTGCGGATCAGCTCTTCTTCGCTGCTTATTGTACCTGACGTCGTGCCGGACACGTCACTGCCTCCAACACTGCCAAACGTGCGCCGCTATCACCGATTCCAGTTCTACTTGTCCGGCGGTGCCTTACGCGAGAACTCGTCGGCCCTGAGCTTACGGCCGAGCTTGTCGAGCACGCCGTTGACGACACGCGGTTCGTCCTCGTTGAAGAACGCGTGGGCGACGTTGATGTACTCGTTGATCACGACGCGGCCCGGCACATCCCGCCGGTCCAGCAATTCGAACGTTCCCGCCCGCAGAATGGCACGCAGAATGGCATCGACGCGCACCAGACGCCAACCGGCGGCAAGCTGCTCGTGAACCATGGGGTCGATGTCGCGTTGACGCTGGACGACACCATGCACGATTTCGGAAAAGAACACGGCATCGGCATCTTCAAGATCGGCCGCCGCATCATCTTCTTCTAGTGGTGCCGGATCGACCGGCCTGTTGAAGCGCAGCCGCTCGAATTCATCGACCACTTCCGACACATCCGCTCCAGCCAGCTCCATCTGATAGAGCGCCTGCACCGCGCCCATGCGCGCCTTCGATCGCGGCGTGGCGCTCTTGGCGGCTGGTTTCTTGGGCACGGCGGCGGTCATGTCGGAATCTCTGCGAAGCGCTGCTTCAAGGCGATGAGTTGCAGGCAGGCCCGGGCGGCATCGCCGCCTTTGCCCGATGAAGCACCACCCGCCGCACGCGCCAGCGCTTGCTCCCGCGTGTCGACGGTGAGGATCGCGTTCCCGACTGGGATCGAATGACGAATGGCGGTCTCCATGAGCCAATGATTGGCATTGTTGCAGACGATATCGTAATGCGCGGTTTCACCCCGCACCACACATCCAAGCGCCACGGCGCCGGCATAGAGTTTTGCCTCGCCGCCGATAAGACCGGCCGCAACGGCAGCCGATAACGCTTGTGGTATTTCAAGAGCACCTGCCACCGGCACCCTATCGTATGAACACCCGTTGTCGGCGAGAACCGTTACGGCGCTTGTGCATAGCAGGTCGTTGATCTCAGCGTAATAGGGCGACTCGATGATGAGAACGCGCACACCCCGCGCCATCGCTTGCGCGCCCGCCGCCGCCCGTTCGCGTTCCGACCGGTCGACCATGGCGCTACTCGATCGCTCGTGTTTCGACGATCCTGAGGCCGAATGCCTCCACGCCGATGTAGACCTGTTCCGGCGAATTGGTGAGTAGCACCATGTCGCGGACACCCAGATCGCGCAGTATCTGCGATCCGATGCCGGTTTCAACCTGCCGCCGATTGGCCGTCGAAGCGCCGCCGCCTGCCTTGCGTTGCCCGATCCAGTCGGAAACGCTCTTCGGCCCGAGGTCGCGAATGAGAACCACGACGCCGCGACCCTCCCGCCCGATCGCCCGCAGCGATTTGGCGATGGCGCTTTCCCCGTCTGGCGTCCCGCCGACGCCAAGAAGGTCAGCCGGAACGTTGACGGCATGCACCCTGACCAACACCGGATCAGGACCGCTGATGCTGCCCTTCACGATGGCCAGATGCTCGGCGTGGTCAACAGTGGTCGCATAAACCTTCAAATCGAATGACCCGCCGAAGGCACTCTCGAAGCGTGTTTCCGCTACCCGTTCCACGAGCCGGTCGTTGCGTAGCCGGTAGGCGATCAAGTCCTCGATTGTCCCGATTTTCAAATTGTGCCGCCGCGCGAACTCCACGAGATCCGCCATGCGCGCCATCGTCCCGTCGTCGTTCATGATTTCGCAGATGACCGCGCTCGGCGCGAGCCCGGCGAGTTTGGCAAAATCGACGGACGCTTCCGTGTGCCCCGCGCGGATCAGCACACCGCCCTCACGGGCGATCAGCGGAAAGACGTGTCCAGGCGAGACGATGTCGTCCACACCTTTCGTCGGATCAATTGCAGTCGAGATGGTACGCGCCCGATCGTGGGCTGAGATGCCGGTCGAAATACCCTCGCGCGCTTCGATCGATTGCGTGAACGCGGTGCGGTTGCGCGAACCGTTGGTGCGCACCATCATTTCCAGTCCGAGCGCAGCCGCGCGGGCGGGCGTCACCGCCAGACAGATTAGCCCACGGCCAAACTTTGCCATGAAATTGATCGCATCCGGCGTCGCCATCTGCGCGGCGATGACAAGGTCGCCTTCGTTCTCGCGGTCTTCCGCATCGACGAGCACGACCATGCGCCCGTTCTGCAGCTCCTCGACGATTTCGTGCGTCGCGGCGACGGCAGATACTGGCTTCAATGCCATGGCTTCCACTGGTTTGCCCGCCGTGGACGGGCCGCTCGTCTTCGTTGCGCTCACGAACGAAACTCCAAGAGCCGCGCGACATAGCGCGCGAACATGTCGACCTCGAGGTTGACAAGGTCGCCCGGCTTTTTGCGCCCCCACGTCGTCTGGGTCAAGGTATGCGGAATGAGATTGATTCCGAAACGATTCCCATTGACTTCGTTGACCGTCAGCGAGGTCCCATCGAGAGCGACGGAACCCTTGGGAGCGATAAATCGCGCCTGCTCGGGCAACGCTTCCAGAACAAAGCGCACACTGTCGCCGTCGGCTGCCGCCGATTGTATCCGCGCCAGGCCGTCGATATGACCCGACACGATATGTCCACCCAATTCGTCGCCGGCTCTGAGCGCGCGTTCCAGATTGATCGCCTGCCCCGTCTCCCAGCCGCCGATGGTCGTTTTCGACAGCGTTTCATTGGAGACATCGAGTGTGAATGCACAGCCTTTCCCGTCGGGACGCACGGATGTGACGGTGAGGCAAACACCATCACAGGCGATCGACGCCCCCAGGTCGATGCTGAGCGCATCGTAATTGGCTCGAAGTGCAAATCGCCCACCTTCGCGGCCGATGACCTCGCCGATATCCGTGATGATACCCGTGAACATGCGCGTCCCCATCCTGCACAGCCGCTGGCCAGGTCGCCAAGTTTCAAGCGAACAGGCTCGCTGTGTCGCTCAGGCGCCTGTCCGGCGCAAGCGCCACATCGTGTCAGGGCCGACGGGGCGACGATCCGTCGTGTCGAACATTAACCCTGCGAGATAACGGTCACGCGCCGCGTCGGCTTGTTGGCGATCAGCCCTGCCGGCCATGAACAGGATCACCTCGTCGACGAGGCCCGATTGCGCGAAGCTGCGCCATACGGCCGGCCCACCCTCGACGAGCACGCGCGTGATGCCGCGTCCGGCCAGCATCTCAAGTACGATGGCAATGTTGGTCTCCGGCACCTCAACGATTTCCGCCCCGGCAGTAGCCAGATCGTGATCGTCCGGCCGCGCCGCACCGGACCGCAGCACGATCACTGGGACTTCCCCCGCCGTGGCAAAAAGTTTTGACGACGGATCAATCCGTTCCCGGCCGGCAAGAACGATCCTTATCGGTGACCGGCTGGCAAGTCCTGGCAACCGACAAGTCAAGTCGGGGTTGTCTGCCCGCAACGTGCCCGCGCCGATGAGGATTGCATCCGCCTCGGCCCGCAGCTTATGTCCGGCCGCGCGGGCCTCAGCCCCCGTGACCCAGCGCGGCTGCGTTCCGTCTCCGATCGCGATCAAACCGGCGGCATCGGTCGCCAGTTTCAGCGCAACAAACGGCCGCTGCTGAGTGACCCGCAAAAGATGCCCGAGCGTGACCCAGCGCGCGTCCGCTTCGAGAACATGCTCTGCGACAGTCAGCCCAGCGGCGCGAAGCTTGGCGAGACCAGCGCCTGCCGTACGCGGATCGGGATCACCGGTGCCGACCACAACCCGCTGCAAGCCAGCCGCGATGATGGCATCCGCGCACGGCGGCGTCCGGCCGGTGTGGGCACACGGCTCAAGCGTCACATAGAGCGTCGCGCCACGCGCAAGGTTCCCCGCCCGACGAATCGCCTCGGTCTCCGCATGCGGCCGCCCGCCCGGTTGCGTCCACCCGCGCGCGATCACTTCACCTGATGCCTCGTCGGCGATGACCGCGCCGACCGCGGGATTTGGCGCACAATTGCCCAGCCCTCGCATGGCCATGCGCACAGCAATACGCATCATGTCGAGGTCAAAGTTGGATGGCGTCGATGCAATCATGCGTTTGTCTCAACCAGAACGCACCGCAACGGCTCCCCTCCCTCTTGCGGCGAGGGGCCGGGGATGGGGGGTTGTCAGCTGCCCAGCCGCTTATGATGCAGTGGCACGACCGTGTCGTCGGCGGCGATCTCGCCCAGCACTTCCTGGAAGTCCGCGGCCTCACGAAAATCGCGATAGACGGAGGCGAAACGCACGTACGCGACGGGGTCGAGGCCGCGCAACGCTTCCATCACCCGCTCACCAATCATTGATGAGGGAATCTCCGTCTCTCCCGAACTCTCAAGCTGCCGCACGATGCCCGACACCATCCGCTCGATACGGTCGTCGTCGATCGGACGCTTGCGCGTCGCGATCGTGACCGACTTCATCAACTTGTCACGATCGAACGTCACCCGGCGTCCCGAGCGCTTGAGCACGATCAACTCGCGCAACTGCACCCGCTCGAACGTCGTGAACCGCCCACCGCAATCGGGACATTCGCGGCGGCGGCGAATTCGAAGCGTTCTCGTCCGTCGGACGACTATCTTTCACGCTCGTATTCTCGCAAGCGCAGTAAGGGCAGCGCATCGGGTCGCCTTCCAGAATCACATGGCCAGTCGGCCTGTGTAGATGCGATACGGCCTCGCTGTCTCACTTCAGCGACAGGATTGGCAGCGATTCCCCCGCAATACACACCCTCAAACGCAAAACGCCGGGCGATGTCCCGCCCGGCGCAGCGCTTAGATAGGTGAAAAGTATCCGATTATCCGTAGATCGGGAAACGACGGCACAGGGCGGTCGCCTCACCCTTGACCTTTTCTTCGACGGCGCCGTTGCCGGCTTCGCCATTCTTGGCCAGACCATCGAGAACCTCAGCGATCAGGCGGCCGACTTCTCGGAATTCCGCGACACCGAAGCCACGCGTCGTACCGGCAGGCGAGCCGAGGCGGATGCCCGAGGTGACCATGGGCTTGGCCGGATCGAAGGGCACGCCATTTTTGTTGCACGTGATGTGCGCGCGACCGAGTGCCTTTTCCGAGATGTTCCCGGTCAAGTTCTTCGGACGCAGGTCGACGAGGATCAAGTGGCTGTCGGTCCCGCCGGAAACCAGCGCAAACCCGGCATTGACGAGCACCTCGCCCATGGCCTTTGCGTTGTCCATCACGTTCTGGATGTAGGTCTTGAACTCGGGCTGCAGGCACTCACCGAAAGCAACCGCCTTACCGGCGATGACATGCATCAGCGGTCCGCCCTGGATGCCCGGGAAGATCGCCGAGTTGAGCTTCTTGGCCAGCGCTTCGTCGTTCGTCAGGATGATGCCGCCGCGCGGACCGCGCAGCGTCTTATGCGTCGTCGAGGTGACGACATGAGCGTGCGGGAACGGGCTTGGATAAAGACCTGCCCCGACAAGACCTGCAAAGTGGGCCATATCGACCAGCAGGTAGGCACCGATTTCGTCGGCGATGGCGCGGAACTGCGCGAAATCGATCCGGCGCGGATAAGCCGAACCTCCCGTGATGATGAGCTTGGGCTTGTGCTCATGCGCCAGACGGCGAACTTCTTCGAAGTCGATGAGGTGGGTGTCTGGATTCACCCCGTAGTGCACGGCCTTGAACCACTTGCCTGACTGGTTGACCGGCGCGCCGTGGGTCAAGTGACCGCCGGCGGCGAGCGACAGGCCGAGAATCGTATCGCCCGGCTGCAAGAGCGCGGTGAATACGCCCTGGTTGGCCTGCGAACCCGAGTTCGGCTGAACGTTGGCAAAGCCGCAATTGAACAGCTTCTTGGCCCGCTCGATGGCCAGCTCTTCGACAATGTCGACATACTGGCAGCCGCCGTAATAGCGCTTCGCCGGATAGCCTTCGGCGTACTTGTTGGTGAGCACGCTGCCCGCTGCGTCGAGCACGGCGCGAGAAACAATATTCTCCGAGGCGATCAACTCGATCTCGTCCTGCTGACGGCCGAATTCCTTGGCAATGGCCGAGGCGACCTCAGGATCGGTTTCCTCCAGGTGCGACTTGAAAAAGCGTTCGGTCGGGCTCGACTTGCCCTTCAGATTGAACATGACGTTTCCTCGCTGATTTTGCGGATGCGTTCTGCGGCGGCGTTAGGTTGCGCGACGAACCTATGGGCGAGGCACGCCCAAGTTCGACGAAAGACTTAATCGAGGGGAATACCACGTGGTGCATAGGCCCCACAACGGGCCCCCCGGTTACGCGACGACACTACGCAGGGATTCCCTGACCGCAAACGCCCCTGGGGGTGGGCTGGACCAACCCCAATGGTGATTTCGGCCGCCTTGCGCTATTCCGCCGCGAGGCGAACGATCTGGCCATGCGACAGCGGGCAAGCCGCCCAAAGGTCCGACAACGCGGTCGCCAAAGCCTGCATTTGCGCGTCGGTGTGCTGCGGCGACGGCGTCAGACGGATGCGTTCAGTCCCGCGCGGCACGGTCGGATAGTTGATCGGCTGCGCATAGATCCCGTAGCTGTCGAGCAAGGTATCGGTCACGGCCTTGCAGTGAACCGGATTGCCGACCAGGATCGGAACGATGTGGCTGGGATTGTCCATCACCGGGATTTTCGCCGCTTTCAGCATCGCCTTGAGTGTGCCGGTCCGCTCTTGGTGGCGGGCTCGTTCGAGCTGGCTGACCTTCAGATAACGCATCGATGCCAGCGCACCGGCTGCAACGGCCGGAGCAACCGAGGTTGTAAAAATGAAGCCGGCGGCGAACGACCGGATCGCATCGCAGATGTCACGCGAAGCTGCGATGTAGCCGCCCATAACTCCGTAGCCCTTGGCGAGCGTGCCGTTGATCACGTCAAGCCGGTGCATGACGCCATCTCGCTCGGCGATACCGCCGCCGCGCGGGCCATAAAGTCCGACCGCATGAACCTCGTCGAGATAGGTCATCGCGCCGTATTTCTGCGCGAGATCGCAAATGGCGGCGATCGGAGCAATATGCCCGTCCATCGAATAGACGCTTTCGAAAGCAATCAGCTTCGGCGTCGTAAGCGGCAGTTCGGCGAGTTTGGCTTCCAGGTCGGCAATATCGTTGTGGCGAAAAATCCGCTTCTCACCGCCGCCGCGCCGAATGCCTTCGATCATCGAGGCATGGTTCTTCTCGTCCGAGAAGATCACGAGCCCCGGAATCAGTCGCTGCATTGTCGATAGAGTCGCGTCATTGGCGACATAGGCCGATGTGAACAGGAGCGCACTTTCCTTGCCATGCAGATCCGCGATCTCGTGCTCGAGTTCGACGTGATAATGCGTCGTTCCGGAAATGTTGCGTGTTCCGCCTGAGCCCGCACCGGCCACCTCGATCGCCTCGTGCATGGCGGCCAGGACGGCCGGGTGCTGGCCCATCCCCAGGTAGTCGTTCGAACACCAGACTGTAATCGGGTGCGTCGCGGTCCCGTTGAACCGGGTCGCGGAAGGGAAAGCACCGCGCTGGCGCTTGAGATCGGCAAAAACCCGGTATCGTCCCTCGGCCTTGATTTGGTCGAGAGCCGCCTTGAATTGCCCGGCATAGTCCATCTGCACGTTTCCTGACCCTTTTCGAGGCTGTTTCGGCCCGTTTTGGCGCGCAACATGCCCCGGCTCGAACCCCGGGATCAACCACTTTCGTGTCGCGACCTTTCTCAGGTCAACTCTCAGCGATTGTCTCTCTTCCCTACGTTACAGCCCATGAACCGGGCTTGAACCTTGAACGACCGCCCGACAAAATTGGACGCCCGAACGCGCCTGGCCGCTCTTGCAGCATTCAACAACGGCTGAGCGCTTAAATCATTCGCGACAGCGGGGCCACTTGATCCGCATCAAATGCCGGCCGGCGAAACGAAATGCCGCGCCATGTTGCAGGTCACCCTGGCAAACTGAGGCTGCTCCGACGCGGGCCGCTGCCGCCTCCATCGCATGGACGACGACGAAGGCCTTGAAACAGCGAAGGGATCGCGAACATGTGTTCGCGATCCCTTATAATGTCTCCAATGCCGGTTACCGTTACAGGCGATAGAGAATTTGATGCGACCAGAACCGCTCCAGACGCATCAGCGCCTTGTTGAGGCTCTTCAAGTCGTCATTCGCCACGCAGCCCACCGTCTCGATTGATCCGAGTTGGCGCTGATAGAGCTTCTTGATGACGAGGCAGACCTCATGCCCTTTGCTCGTCAAGCTCACGCGCACGCTGCGACCATCGGTTTCCGACTTCTTGTAGTGAATGTAGCCCATGTCGACGAGCTTCTTGAGATTATAGGAGACGTTGGAGCCGAGGTAGTAGCCGCCCCGCTTCAGATCGCCTGCCGTCAACTCGCTCTCACCGATGTTGTAGATCAGCAGCGCTTGCACGCTGTTGAGATCGGACCCACCCTGACGCTGAAACTCGTCTTTGATCACGTCGAGCAGAAGCCGGTGCAGCCGCTCGATCAATCGCAACGACTGGAGATATTCTCCTTGGATCGTATCGTCCGCGACCGGTTGTACTTTTGCGCGGGCTCGCGCATCCATCACCGCACTCATCGCCCTGCCTCTTACCTGTTTGAACGCCAATTCCCGGTTTTTGTGTCGTCTCCGGGTTGCAACAGGAAGATAAGCTTGAACAACTAAAAGTTACCTGAATAGATATAGTAAAAGAATAGTTCCAGGGGGTGTCACGCAATCATTCTTTAAAATATCTTATTTGAGCACAGTGCTTTTACCTCAAGTCGTTCTCAGGCGATCTATACCGCAAATAGCTAAAACATCTCTACGAAAACACGTGCTATGCGCGGGCAGCCTGCATTTCGCCGCGCGTCGGCAGCGCGAGGGAATACTTGCTTTCTTCCGATGTATAAGCCTCGACCATCGCGGCCGTAACGTCTTTTACCGAAGCCGGTTTCCATTTCGGCGCGTTATCCTTCTCAATGACCGCCGCCCGGACGCCTTCGTAGAAATCGTGTCCTTCCAGAAAATGGCAGGCAATCCGGTAGTCGGCTTCCAAAACACCCCGCAAATCCCAGGCCGCACTATTTTGAATATGCCGGAGCGTGACACAGAGCGACAATGGCGAACGCGCTTTCAATTCCGCTGCTGTTTCACTCGCCCAATGCGCGAGTGCACCGTTTTCTGCTTCAAGCCGGGCGATGATCTGCACCACGTCCGGAGCCGAAAAACATCGCGCGATTACATCACGCAACGAATCGTATTCGCCGGCGCCGGGATCGACATGCCGGTCATCGAGTAGAGGGTCTACCGGCTGCGTGTCAGAAAGCCCGGCAACGATCTCGCCAAAGCGCGTTTGATCGATGCAGTGCGTGACAAGCCCTAGCGCATAGGCGTCTGCCCGTCTGATCATGCGGCCCGTCAGTCCGAGATACACGCCCATCCGGTCGGGCATCTTGGCCAGCGCATGACAGACACCGACATCGGGAAATAAGCCGATTTTCGTTTCAGGCATCGCGAACCGATAGCCCTCCCCTGCCACCCGGTGGGTGCCGTAAAGCGAAATCCCGACGCCGCCGCCCATCACCATACCGTCGATCAGCGACACCGTTGGTTTGGAAAAACATTCAAGCCGCCAGTTCAGCGCGTACTCGTCTTGAAAGGTCTGACGCGCCTTCGTTAAGTCGGTTTGGCCGAGTGAAACGACCTCGCGCACATCAGAGCCGGCCGAGAACGCGCGCGGCGAACCAGACGCAATCACCACCGCATAGACATTCGGATCACGCGAGAATTTCGCAAACCCAGCCGCCAGCGACGCCCGCATGGCGATCGTCAGTGCATTAAGCGACTTCGTTCGCTCCAGCGTGATCAGCGCCAGCGATCCATGTTGCTCGAAACGAATATCTTCATCGGCTCGGGTTGTGCCGGCGTCCACTGGCGGTCCTTTCCACACGTTGTCGGTGACGTGACGCCCTTGCGCGGCACGGCGTTGTGATTGCGACCGGTCCGCTATACAGTGCCAACGTGCTGGAGAAAACGCCTTCGGCCTACGACAGTGTGGCGCTTTCGCCGCGCGCGCACACTGAGCTGGCGCACGGCCTTGTGATCGCCCCGAACTCTGTCCACATCCTATAGTCGGGTTCATTCAATCATTGTGCCATATGCGCTTTTTCGCACAGGTCATCGTCGTCGCAATTGCCCTTGCCGGCTCCGCCGCCGCCGAGGACATTCCGCTGCCGTTGAAGAAACCGAAGGACGCAAAAGGCCAGCCGATAACGAAGTCGTCGCAGCCGATGGCCGCCGGCAAACCGGATGGCAAGTCGCCGCAGCCCGCTCCGAAGGGTGCCGCACCACCGGCATCGGACCTCAAGGCCGCGACGCCCGCCGGCCCGTCCTTGAAAACAGATCCCAAGGCTGCTGCCCCTGCCGGCGTCTGGCCGAAAACCCTCGATGAGGCAAAGGAAGAAGCCGAGGCCAAAGACAAACCTATTCCGATCCTGACCGAATGGCCGGCCGACGAAATCGCGGCGGCGCAGGCCATGTGCAAAACCATTCTGGAAAAAATCGATGCCGTGTCCATACCCGAGCCACCATTCCGGCAAGGCGAATGTGGCGCCCCGGCCCCGGTTCGACTGATCAGCATCGGCAAAAATCCCGAAGTCGCCCTGTCGCCGCCGCCGGTCCTGACCTGCGGCATGGTCGGTGCGCTACACACATGGCTGACGAAGGACCTGCAGCCGCTGGCCCGCAAGACGCTGAGCACCGACATCATCAAAATCGAGAGCATGAGTGACTATGCGTGCCGCAACGCCTATGGCCGAACCAAAACCAAGCTGTCCGAGCATGGCCGCGCCAATGCCCTCGACATTCGCGGCTTCGTCACCGCGAAAGGCGATACGGCCGTTGTTTTGACCGGCTGGGGCGAGACCAAGCGCGACATCGCGGCCCGTGAGGAAGCGTTGAAGCTGGCCGCCGAAAAAGCGGCCGCCGAAGCCGCCAAGATTGCCCGTCCCGCCGTTGCCCCGGCCACCGCCGCGCCTGCGGCAGCGGCCGCAGCTTCTTCTAGCCCAGCCGTCCGCAACACAATCGTCGATGGCATCGAGGCGCCGTCCGCCACCAAGCCAGGCTTCAGCGTCGCGCCGCAACGTCTGGGCGGCCCGCAAACGGAACCACCGGCGCGCATGCAGACATTCCTCAAGAGTGCCCATTCAGCCGCCTGCCAGATTTTTGGCACGACGCTTGGCCCAGAGGCCAACAACGCCCACCGCAATCACTTCCACGTCGACATGGCCCCGCGCAAAGTCAAAAAAATCTGCGACTAGACGGTCGGCGGGGCATGGCTGCATTGACCCTCCCGTCTCGCCGCCCTTGCGCGGACCGGCGATCCTCCTATGGTCGGCGCCAACATCGACCTCAAACCGAGCCCGAGCATTTGCCCCCGAGCCCACAAACATGACCGATACCTTCGATATTTCATCCGTCAGCGGCGCCTTTCCACACGTCCGCCCTCGCCGCAATCGCCGGGCGCCGTGGGCCCGCACGCTCGTCGCCGAAAACACGCTGTCGGCTTCTGATCTCATCTGGCCGATGTTCGTGCTCGAAGGCAAAGGACAGCGCGAACCGATCCCATCAATGCCCGGTGTCGAGCGCTTGTCGATCGACCTCATCGTCGATGCGGCCACGCAGGCCCATTCGCTTGGCATCCCGGCCCTGGCATTGTTTCCCTATACAAATCCCAAGCTGCGCACCGACGACGCGCGCGAAGCTTTCAATCCGGATAACCTTGTCTGCCGCGCCACGCACGCCATCAAGCAAACCGGTCTCGACATCGGCGTCATCCTCGATGTGGCCCTCGACCCCTACACGAGCCACGGCCACGACGGCCTCGTCCGCGAGGGCATCATTCTCAACGATGCAACGGTCGAGGCTTTGGTCAAACAGTCCTTGAACCAGGTCGCGGCGGGCTGTGATGTGCTGGCACCGTCCGACATGATGGATGGCCGCATCGGTGCTATTCGCCAGGCGCTCGAAGCCGCCGGCCATCACGATACGCAGATCATGTCCTATGCCGCCAAGTATGCCAGCGCGTTCTACGGTCCCTTCCGCGACGCGGTCGGTTCGTCCTCGACGCTGAAGGGCGACAAGCGAACCTACCAGATGGATCCCGCCAACACCGACGAAGCCATTCGCGAAGTGGCCCTCGACATCGCCGAGGGAGCCGACATGGTGATGGTGAAACCGGGAATGCCGTACCTCGATATCGTCCGCCGCGTATCTGAAACTTTCAAGGTGCCGACGTTCGCTTACCAAGTGTCCGGCGAATACGCGATGCTGGTGGCGGCCGGTGAACGCGGTTGGCTCGATCCGGAAAAGGTGATGCTGGAAAGCCTGCTTGCATTCAAGCGGGCCGGCGCGGCCGGGATTCTCACCTACTTTGCTCCCAAGGTGGCCAAACTGCTGGCCACCTGAACGAAGCCCGCTTTTATTTTTCGATCAGGCCGCCAAGCACGGTGTTTTCGCGCCATGCGAACGGCTGGCCGATCATCATGCGGTAAAGACGTGGCAGCACCGGCAATACGAACAGGCCGGTGACCCCGGCGAGAGCCGCTGAAATATGCGCCGGGTCAAGATCATATCCGGCGGCATAGAGCAGCCCGATGGCAGCCAGCATGCCGACGAACACGGCGGCGAGCCCGATGTAGAGGACCATGAAGAAAGCATCGGCAGCGATGAGGCGTTGATCGGTCATGGCACAGTTCCTTGAAAAACGGACAGGGACTAGCCGGAGGTCATCGCCGGCCTAACCCCAATCTCGCAACTTCAAAGCCCGCCCGCTGTTCCAGGTGGAACAGAACCTTTTGCAGTTGAACCTATTCGCTCCGCCGGGTCAGCGAGACAGCATAAGCCCCGGACCGCGCCGGCAAGATTGTGTCGCCCGGATAGCCGGCCAGTCCATCGCCGAGGGTGGTCGGATCGAACGTCGTACCGTCGCACTTGGCCTCGTCGTCCGGACCCGCCAGCACCAGTGTTCCCAGCGCAATCTTTTGTCGGTCCCCTTCCGGCCATTCGACTGTGGGGTCGTCCGTAAGATCGCTTTCCTTCCCCACGACCGCGACGAGCCTGAATTCCACCGGTCCGCCTTTGAACCGCTCGCCCAGTTCCGCCGTGAAGAAGCCTTCATCCTTGGCTTTGGCTTCCTCTTCAGTAAGCCCCCGTTCGCCGGCTACCGGCTCGAACTTGAACTTCACTTTGGTTTTCTGACCGCTCGCGGCCGTCGCCTCGAAAGCATGGATACTGAAATACGGCAACTCCGCATAGCTGGCCGGCACCGGCTTGGCTGCGATCCACGCACCTTGCTTGGCGGTCCATGGATGAGCCTCGGTGTACGCTTTCACTTTCGCCGGATCGGGTTTGCCGTCGGCCGCCGGAAATCGGGCTTCAAGAAAGCTCACGACTTCCTCCGGTGTGCGCGCGAAGAAAATCGGCGCGCTCAGAAACACGAAATCCGTCGGAGACTTTCCATCCGGATCGAAACGCAGTGCCAGCCCGCGCGGCGATTTCACCTTATCGGAAGCCTTGGGATTGCCACCACCGAACGAGAACCGGCCGAGAACCGGCACCGGTCCGGCGAGGAATGCGACCTTGGAAAGCGCGGCCGCGTCGGCGGCCGGCGTGAAGCTGCCTTTGACGCACACGCCCTTGGCATGGCTCGCCCGCGTCTTGGCATACTTGCCGAACACCCCATTGAGACTATCGACGAGTTTATCAGGTGCCACGTCTTCTGCGACCGCACCACCGGCCAGCGAAACAGTCACCATCAGAATTGCGAGCGGCCGTATCATCGGATCCATCCTGTGCAAATTCAATCGTCGCTGCGCACGCCGCTATAGAGCCAGCGCTCTACTGCTGTAACCGACAAAGGGCGTTCAGAAATATAAGAAAATCTGCTTATGATCACGTCACTAGTCTCAGCGGCGAACGCGGCGACGTGGCAGGTCGCCCTCCGTCTCGCCGGGCGCAACATCGGTCGCCGTTTCGCTGCCGTCGCCGGAGGGCACCGCGGCCGCGACCGGATTCTTCGGCTCCTCGCATCCCGTCAGCCAGACGTCGAATACCGGATGCTCCACCGCATTGAGCCCCGGGCTTTCAGCAAACATCCATCCTGAAAAGATTTTCTTTTCCTGCCCATCGAGCTGCACCTCTTGCACATCGACAAACGAAGTCGTCTTCGGCTGCTCCGTTGGGGGTCGCGAATAGCACACGTGCGGCGTGACCTTCAGTGCACCGAACTCCCGGGTTTCGTTAAGCGGCACCGTGAGCGTCTTGATCGTCGCCGTCACTTTGTCGAGCGCGGAGAAAATGGCCACCTTGTTTTCGATACGCTCCGCCTGCGCGCACGGCACGGCAACACCGCCGACGGCGGCGAGCGTGACGAGAGAAAGACATCGAAACCTGAAGTGCGCCATGCCGGGCGAAATCTCATCGTTGCGGGGGCGGTGACGCGGTTGCCGAACACGAACTACAATACAAACCTCAACATTGAGCGGCGATCGTGTCGCAAACGTGATCGCACAACCTCACAGCGCCGCGTTAATCCGGCCGCCAGGGCTTGTAATCGCCGGTTGCACGAGGCCGCGTCGCCGACGCCGTCAAAATCGACCCGGACGGCCGATAAGCATTGGGCGTACCGGTGGCGTTCGGCTCGTGTGACTTTTCCCATGGCCGCGGCGTATAATCGACAGCGGTTGGTGGCACATCGACCGTATGATGCATCCATCCATGCCAGCCAGACGGGATAAGGGTCGCCTCCGACATATTTTTATAAGTCACCCAGCGGCGCGGCGTACCGAGCGGCCCGGGCGGCCCGGAAACCTGTTCATAATAGCGGTTGCCGAATTCGTCCTCGCCAACGAGCCGTCCGTGGCGCCACAGCGTAAAACGCGTGCCCCACGTATTACCGCCCCACCAGCTGAAAATTTCCGAAAGTAGACCCATTGCGCCCTCGCCTCGTGCGGTCCGCCAGCCTCCTTGCGTGTAGGACCGGGGGGCTCCCGTGTCCAGTGTGCGAACCGGCGCGGCCCATCCGCCACACCCGTCCAGGACTCGCTGGCCGGAATCGGCCTAACCTCCGTCCAGTCGAGCGCCCGACAATTGGTTGCCGTGTCAATTCACAGGCCACCCTGTAAGCGCACATCGCGCCAAACCCCGCGAATCCAGCGCTCCCTGGCCGGTCAATCCCCAAATTACCAACACCACTAGATGTAGTGGCCGTTTCCCACCTACACCCCCAATACGTCGTGACGCCCTGCCCGAATCGCGCCACCTTTCTCCTCAGCCGCCGACCTTCCTGTTCAGCGTTCGGGGCCTCTCTCTCCATCACCAGTAACGGGCCAGTTGGCCTCGTGTTCGCGTGTGCGGACGACCTGCTTTCGCCGTGAGGTATCGGCCACAGGCAGACGTCTCCGCGGCGAATACGTGCGTGACACGGATCGAGACGGCTCCACGCCTTCAGGAAAACGGCGGATTGCAAGCAGGGTGCATTGTATCGAGTTCAGCACCCCCTTTTTATGATGATGGGGGCACTATGAAGATCACGCGGCGTTTCACGGAAGCTGGCCAGTCGCCTTACGCCAAGATCGCGTTCCGGCGCGCCACATCCGAGATCAAGAATCCCGACGGTTCGGTGGTCTTCCGGCTGGAAGGTTTCGAAGTGCCCGAGCACTGGAGTCAGGTCGCAGCCGACATTCTGGCCCAGAAGTATTTCCGCAAGGCCGGCGTTCCCAAGCGCATACGCAAGATTGAAGAGACGCAGGTTCCCTCTTGGCTGTGGCGGTCGGTTGCCGACGAGAAAGCCCTGAAGGATGTTCCCGAGAAAGAGCGCACAGCTGGCGAGAACGACGCCCGTCAGGTCTTCGACCGGCTCGCCGGCACCTGGACCTACTGGGGCTGGAAGGGCGGCTACTTTACGACTGAAGAAGACGCGCAGGCCTTCTTTGACGAGCACCGCTACATGCTCGCCATGCAGATGGCTGCGCCCAACTCGCCGCAGTGGTTCAACACCGGCCTGCATTGGGCCTACGGCATCGACGGCCCTGGCCAGGGCCACTTTTACGTCGACTTCCAAACTGGCGAGCTGACCGTATCCTCGTCGGCCTACGAGCACCCGCAGCCGCACGCCTGCTTCATCCAGTCGGTCGAGGACGACCTCGTCAACGAGAACGGCATCATGGACCTTTGGGTCCGTGAAGCCCGCCTCTTCAAGTATGGCTCGGGCACCGGCTCGAATTTCTCCGCTCTTCGCGGCGCCAACGAAAAGCTGTCGGGCGGCGGCCGTTCATCGGGCCTCATGAGCTTCCTGAAAATCGGCGACCGCGCGGCCGGCGCCATCAAGTCGGGTGGCACCACGCGCCGCGCCGCCAAGATGGTCGTCGTCGATGTCGATCATCCCGACATCGAGGAATACATTGCCTGGAAGGTGCGCGAGGAACAGAAAGTCGCCGCGCTCGTGACCGGCTCCAAGATTTGCCAGAAGCGGCTGAAAGCCGTCATGGCCGCCTGCGTCAACTGCGAAGCGGACGATGCGGCCTGCTTCGAGCCGACCAAAAATCCCAAGCTCAAGGCAGCGATCAAGGAAGCCCGCCGCGACCAGGTGCCAATGAACTATGTGCACCGCGTCATCCAGTTCGCACGCCAAGGCTACAAGGACATCGACTTCGCCGTCTACGATACCGACTGGGATAGCGAAGCCTATCTCACCGTCTCGGGCCAGAACTCGAACAACTCGGTGCGCGTGACGGATGAATTCCTGAACGCGGTCGAATCCGACGGCGATTGGAAGCTCACCGCCCGCAAGGACGGCAAGGCGACGAAGACGCTGAAGGCCCGCGATTTATGGGAATCGATCGGTCACGCCGCTTGGGCCTCCGCCGACCCCGGCATTCAATTCCACACGACGATCAACGACTGGCACACGTGCCCGCAGTCGGGTCCGATCCGCGCCTCAAACCCGTGCTCGGAGTACATGTTCCTTGACGACACGGCCTGCAACCTCGCGTCGATGAACCTGATGACGTTCCGCCGCGCCGACAAATCGTTCGACACGGAAGCCTATGAGCACGCCTGCCGTCTGTGGACGATCGTGCTCGAGATCTCCGTCACCATGGCGCAGTTCCCTTCCAAGCAAATCGCGCTGCTGTCTTACCGTTATCGAACACTCGGGCTCGGCTTTGCCAACATCGGCGGCCTGCTCATGGCATCCGGCATCTCGTATGACAGCGACGAAGGCCGCGCCATCTGCGGCGCGATCTCCGCCATCATGACCGGCGTTGCCTACGCGACCTCGGCCGAAATGGCCAAGGAACTGGGGCCGTTCCCCGGCTACGAGCCCAACAGGGCCGAGATGCTGCGCGTCATGCGCAACCATCGCCGCGCGGCATATGGCGAAGCGACCGGCTACGAGCAGCTCAGCATCGCGCCCGTGCCACTCGACCACGCCAGCATTCCCGACCAGCGGCTCGTCGCGGCCGCCAAGATGGCCTGGGACGAGGCCCTGGCGCTCGGCATGACGCACGGCTACCGCAACGCCCAGTCGACCGTCGTCGCGCCCACCGGCACGATCGGCCTCGTCATGGATTGCGACACGACCGGCATTGAACCGGACTTCGCCCTCGTCAAGTTCAAGAAGCTCGCCGGCGGCGGCTACTTCAAGATCATCAACCAGGCTGTGCCCGAAGCGCTGCGTTTCCTCGGCTACCGCGAAAGCCAGATCGCCGAGATTGAAGCCTACGCGGTTGGCCACGGCTCGCTGAAGCAGGCCCCATCGATCAACCACACGACCTTGAAGGCGAAGGGCTTCACCGACGAAGTTCTAACCAAGATCGAGAGCGGACTTGGCGCCGCATTCGACATCAAGTTCGTCTTCAACAAGTGGGTCATCGGTGAGGATTTCCTCAAAAACACTCTGAAAATCTCCGCTGAAAAGCTCGCTGACCCCGCCTTCGACATCTTCGCCCACCTCGGGTTCTCGAAGAAAGACGTCGAACTCGCCAACGAGCATGTCTGCGGATCGATGACGCTGGAAGGCGCGCCGCACTTGAAGGCCGAACATCTGCCCGTGTTCGACTGCGCCAACCCCTGCGGCCGCAAGGGCAAGCGCTATCTCTCGGTCGAGAGCCACATTCGCATGATGGCGGCTTCCCAGCCGTTCATCTCCGGTGCGATCTCCAAGACCATCAACATGCCCAACGATGCGACGGTGGAAGATTGCAAGCAGAGCTACATGCTCTCCTGGCGTCTCGCGCTGAAGGCCAACGCGCTCTACCGCGACGGCTCCAAGCTTTCCCAGCCGCTGAACTCGCAGCTACTCGCCGATGACGCGGACGATGCCGAAGACGCGGTGGAAGCCCTCGTCGCCTCGCCGATGGCCGCCCGCACGGCGACCGTGACCGAAAAGATCGTCGAGAAGATCATCGAGCGCGTCATCTACGTGAAGGAAGAAGAAGCCCGCGAGCGCGAGAAGCTCCCCGCTCGCCGCAAGGGCTACACCCAGAAGGCCGCCGTCGGCGGCCACAAGGTGTACCTGCGCACGGGTGAATACGACGACGGCCGCGTCGGCGAGATCTTCATCGACATGCACAAGGAAGGCGCCGCCTTCCGCTCGTTGATGAACAATTTCGCCATCGCCATCTCGCTCGGCCTGCAATACGGCGTGCCGCTGGAAGAATACGTGGAGGCGTTCACCTTCACCCGCTTCGAGCCGGCCGGCATCGTGCAGGGCAACGAAACGATCAAGAACGCGACGTCGATCCTCGACTACATCTTCCGCGAACTCGCCGTGTCGTATCTCGGCCGTCACGATCTGGCGCACGTCGATCCGCGTGAAATCGTCGGTGAGACGGGCCTTGGCTCTTCGGACGACGCGACCGACGAACAGTTGGCGCTCAATCTGCCGGAGAGCGTCAAGAAGAAGATCTCGACGGGCCTCGTGCGCGGCAATCCGGTGGCGCGCATCGTCAGTCGCACGCATACGGCGGCGTCGGCTGCGACAGGCGCGGCAGCGGAAGCCTATCGTGCCATCGCTCCCGAACCGGTCACGGGGCTATACGGTGACAGTACGACCACGATCGGCAACACCGTTTTGAAGTCCGACACCGAGGTCATCTTCGCCCGCCAGACGGTCTCCACCGAACCGGTTCTCACCAAAGCGGAACTCTTCAAGCAGCGCATGTCCGAAGCCAAGGTCCGCGGCTACGAAGGCGTCTCCTGCCCCGAGTGCCAGAACTTCACCATGGTCCGCAACGGCACGTGTTTGAAGTGCGAGACCTGCGGCTCAACGAGCGGGTGCAGCTAGCCGAATGCGTCAAAGGCCGGGTGGCGACAAGCCCGCCCAAACTTTTTTCGGGTTTATAAGGTACATGAGTTGTCATGTACGATGAGCTGACTAATGCCGTCAGATTTCGGGACTTTGTGTTCGCCAAATGTTCGAGAATTGCGCACGCGCAGCGAGATCGTTCGCAATGAGTTATTTGAATGGAGCCGAACCTATACCTGATGTTGCGGGGGTCCTCGACGCAGACTTAAGTGGACGCATCACTTCGTGCTGCAAAGATAATTGCCGAAGCACGACGCTTATGCGAAGTCTGCTCGAGCCGTGAGATCGTAGTTCAGGCAACGAGGTATCCTCACGCGTTCTGTTACATGAGAAAACTGCTCGCTTCGTTTCTATGCACGAGGTGATGCACCTTCTCCACGAACGTCAGCACAATTCTTCGAAGACTGTCGGACGCGAGTTTGCACCATCCATTCGTAACTGATGACACAAGTGCAGGTGATGCACAGCTGATCGTATGGCTCAGTGCGACAATGCCACGCGGGATGATCAAGGCAGGTGCGGACACACTAACGCTTCGTCCCTGGCAAAAGTTCCAGTTCAAGAAGCCGTTCGACGCCATCAACGATCTAAGCTGTCGGACTGCGCGGAAACCCCTCCATCAAATTTCAGTAGCGATAGCCAGCAAAAGCAGCTTGCAAAAGAGGGAGTGGGCTTCCGGCGCGTCAAGTCCGCTTTGAAGCCCGAAACAGAGTCGGTTGTTGTGGGACACTGGCTCCATCCACCGACGACCCGTCGGAAGAGTTTCGTTGCATTGAAGGGCGGTACATCGTTCGAATGGTCCAGGCGTGACATGATGCAACCAGCGGGCTGGCGAGTATCAGGTGGCGCGCATAATCCCATGGGAAGCCGAGAGCGGCAAATAAGCTTTGCACTACCCCACCGTAGCCTTCCCAGACCTCATGCCCCGCAACGACCGCTGCCCATCCCACTCCCCATCGACGCGCGATGGGGAGAGTTGGATGCTGCGGCCTTCGCCGGGATGACATTTGCAGCACCCGCCCACCCCATGTCAGGGGGTGTGCCGAGGACCGTGCGCTCCCCTCCACCAACGTCATCCCGGCGCGCGGAGCGAAGCGAAGCCGGCCGGGACCCAGACAAGTCTCAGCGAGACCACTTTTTCAGGATCGCCCACGAGCGTGGACGCAAACGCAACGGACCTGCCGCTCATCGTTGACTGGGTCCCGGCCTTCGCCGGGATGACGTCAGCGGAATGGGCGAGTCCGTGCGCTCCCCTCCACCAACGTCATCCCGGCGCGCGGAGCGAAGCGAAGCCGGCCGGGACCCAGACAAGTCACTTGCGAACATGATCAAAGGGCCCGAACGAGATTTCGCCCGTAATTGGATCAAAAAGGTTGATCCAGCTGGGATTCATGGTCTCGATCAGCCGCAACTTCCATTGACGCTTCCATCGCTTCAACAATTTCTCGCGCCGGATGGCTTCTGGGATGCTCTCGTGATGTTCGTAGTAAACGAGTTGGCGGACCCCGTAGCTTGCCGTAAAGCCAGAGATTAAGCTCTGTTCGTGCTGCGCCATGCGCTTCGGCAAATCGGTCGTTATGCCGACGTAGAGTGTACCATTGCGGCGGCTGGCCAGGATGTAAACGCACGGTCGTTTCATGGATCGCCAAGCAGATTGTCGGTCGGTTCGGTGTTAACGGGCTAAGACTCCGCTTCCGTCGCACGGGTGCTTGACTGGGTCCCGGCCTTCGCCGGGATGACGTCCATGGGGGGGGGCTGTTTCCGTACCTCCCGCTTCCCAAATCACCCCTGCCCGTGCCACAAGCGACCAGAGATAGCAGCGAGACTCAGCACACATGGCGCGCAAGCCCGACCGGGGGCACAAGCAGTCGCACACGCGGCGCGACAAACCCGGTCAGAAACACCGGGGGCAAAACGGCGCCCCGCGCCCGACCGGCGCCGACGGCATGCCGACGCGCGAACAGGTCCTTGACTTCATCGAAGGGGCGCAGGGCAAGGTCGGCAAACGCGAGATCGCCCGCGCCTTCGGCATCAAGGGCGGCGACAAGATCGCGTTGAAGCGTCTCCTCTCGCTGATGGCCGACGACGGCACGCTGTCCGGCGACCGCAAGGCACTGCGCGAGAAGGGCACGCTTGCCCCCGTCACGGCGCTCGAAATCGTCGGCCGCGACCGCGACGGCGACCTCATCGGCGAACCCGTCATCTGGAATGCCGAAGAAGGCGACAAACCGCGCGTGCTGATCCTCGCGCGCACGCTGGCCCGCATCACGGCGGATGAAGACCGCGTGCCCGGTGTCGGCGATCACGTCATGGCGCGCATCACAAAGCTCGATGACGTCGATGTCGCCGGCTTCAAATTCGAAGGCGAGGCGATCCGCAAGCTGCCGCGCGACCAGCGCCGCCTGCTCGGCGTCTATCGCGCGATTGCCCGCGGCGGCGGATCGATCGAGCCGATCAATCGCAAGGAACTGAAATCCTGGCCGGTCCACAAGGGCGACGAAAAGGACGCCAAGGATGGCGACCTCGTGCGCTTCGAACTGGCCAAGACCGGTCGCTTTACAACGCCGCGCGCGCGGATCGTCGAAGCGCTCGGCAACCCGGATGACGAGCGCAAGGTCTCCCTCATCGCCATCCACGCGCACGGCATCCCGGATGATTTTCCCGAAAGCGTCATCGACGAAACGCGCGATCTGAAGCCGCCGCAGCTGGCCGGCCGCACCGATTTGCGCGGACTTCCGTTGCTCACCATCGACCCGCAAGATGCGCGCGATCACGACGACGCCGTCTATGCCGAGCCCGATACGGACCCCAAGAACCCCGGCGGACACATCGTGATCGTGGCCATCGCCGACGTCTCACATTATGTACGCTCCGGCACGCGGCTCGATCGCGAAGCGCAGATCCGCGGCAACTCGGTCTATTTCCCCGATCGCGTCGTGCCGATGCTGCCGGAAAAGATCTCCAACGATCTGTGTTCGCTGCGTGAAGGCGAGGATCGGGCCTGTCTCGCCGTGCGCATGATCTATGACCGCGACGGCGACAAGCGCGGGCATACGTTCCTGCGCGCCATGATGCGCTCGGCGGCCAAGCTGTCCTACCAGCAGGCACAGGCCGCATTCGACGGCACACCCGATGAAAAGGCCGCACCGTGGATGCAGTCGGCACTGCAGCCGCTGTGGACCGCCTATCAGGCGCTCAAAGCCGCCCGCGACCGTCGCGAACCGCTCGATCTCGATCTCCCCGAACGCAAGATCAAGCTTGACGAGAACGGCCGTATCGCCGGTGTGCACATCCCCGAGCGGCTCGAAGCGCACAAGCTCATCGAAGAGATGATGATCCAGGCCAACGTCGCCGCCGCCGAAAGCCTGGAACAGAAAAAGTCGCCGCTCGTCTATCGCGTCCACGATGCGCCGTCGAAGGAGAAGCTGAAAAACCTGCGCGACTTCCTCGAAACGCTCGACCTCGAAATTCCCGCCGCACGGCTCGCTGAAACCGGCTGCGTTCAACAAGGTCCTGCGCGCCGCCAAGGCGCTGCCCGTGCCCGAACTCGTCAACGAGGTCATCCTGCGGTCGCAAGCTCAGGCCGAATACAATCCCGACAACATCGGCCACTTCGGCTTGAACCTCGCACGTTATGCGCACTTCACCTCGCCCATCCGCCGCTACGCCGATCTGCTCGTCCATCGCGCGCTGATCCGCGCGCTGAAGCTTGGCGACGGCGGATTGACGGATGAGGAAATCCCGCGCCTGCAGGCGATTGCGCAATCGATCTCGGATGCGGAACGCCGTGCCATGGCGGCCGAGCGCGAAACCATCGACCGCCTCGTGGCGCTCCATCTCGCCGACCGCGTCGGCGCCGTGTTTCAGGCCCGCATCGGCGGCGTCACGCGCTCGGGATTGTTCGTGAAGCTGAAAGACACGGGCGCTGACGGCTTCGTGCCGGTGTCAACGCTCGGTCAGGATTTCTATAATCACGTCGAGGAAGCGCACGCCCTCGTCGGTGCACGGACGGGCGAAACGTATCGCCTTGGCGACCAGGTCGAGGTCAAACTGGTCGAATGCATCCCATCCGCCGGCGCTCTGCGTTTTGAGATGATGTCGCAAGGTCACCGCCATGTGCTGAAGGCGGTCAAGGGACCGGCCGGCCGGCATATGATGCGCCAGCGCCGCCCGCGCCGATAAGCCTCGCATCTGATCGCGCCGCCACGCTTGACCCTGCAAGGCTTTGCGACCACGTATGGGACATGGAACCTACTGCCGCCTCGACGTACATCAACGACCCTGACGCACCCACGACGGACCGGCCTTGGCCACGCGCCGTGATGAACGGTATCCGCTGCAAATGCCCCGCATGCGGCACCGGCAAACTTTATGAAAGCTACCTAAAGGTTGCGCCGGTTTGCGCCGATTGCGGCGAGGAACTGCACCATCAGCGCGCCGACGACGCGCCGCCTTACTTCACCATGTTCATTGTCGGCCACATCATCATCGGCGGCCTGTTGGTTCTGGAGCAGACGCTCGCTCCCGCGACGTGGGTTCACCTCGTCATCTGGCTGCCGCTCACCGTCATTTTGAGCCTCTGGCTGCTGCCGAAGGTGAAGGGCGGGCTCATCGGATTACAGTGGGCGCTGCGCATGCATGGCTTCGGCGGCCACTCTGACGAACCCGATCCTGAACCGCAGCCATCGACGATCACGTGACACGGCCTGCGACTCCGTCTGCCGCTATAAAACCGTTCACAGGCCGGCCTTTGCTTGCCGCAACGCTCATCGTTGTCGACACCAGCGGATCCGAGCCGCGCATCCTGATGGGACGCCGCCGCCCCGACGCGATCTTTTTGCCCGACAAGATGGTTTTTCCCGGCGGCCGAGTTGAACCCTCCGACGGCGATCTCGAATTGGCAGGCGCACTTTCACCGCATGATCAAGGACGCCTTCTGCGTGGCGTCCGTCATCCCGATGCCGAGCGCCACGCCGATGCCTTCGTCACCGCCGCCGTGCGCGAAACATTCGAGGAAACGGGCTACCTTGTCGCCGTCAACGGAGTGGCGCAATCAGCTGACGCTGACGACTGGCCGGCCCTCGTGCGCGCCGGCATCCGCCCCGACCGCAGTCTTCTCCGCTTCGTCGCCCGCGCGATCACCCCGCCCGGCCGGGCCCGCCGCTACGACACACGCTTTTTCATGGCCCCCGCCAATGCCGTCAGCATGATCGTGCCGCGTACGGACGGCGAGCTGTCAGAAATCGGCTGGTTTGGCTTCGACGCCATATGCGCGCACGATCTTCCGTCGATCACGCGCATGGTGCTGTGCGACCTTAAAGCGGCCCTGAACGCCGGTCCTGAACCCGAGATTCCCTTCTATTACTGGCGCTCTGGTGCCTTCCGCCGGGCCGTGCTCATCGAGCGCGCCGCCCCCGCTTGACTTCGCGATGCCGGTCAGTATGTTCCCGCCTTCCCGCGCACCTTGCGAGACACGTTGTTTTTTGAAGGCTCTTCACCATGGCCAAGCCAGTCACGCAGAAGATCAAGCTCCTGTCGACCGCCGGCACCGGCTTCTTCTACGTTACGAAGAAGAACCCGCGCACGTCGACGGAGAAGCTGGTTTTCAAGAAGTATGACCCCGTCGCGCGCAAGCACGTGGAATTCAAGGAAACCAAGATCAAGTAGTTCGGTGTCGCCGTATATCAGGCGCTCACGGGGCGGGTCGGCACCGCGATTTGAAATATTGGCCCTCGCTAGATAAGAGGGACCAGGGTCCGTAACCGCTCGGCTGCGGGGTTAGCATTCCGAGAAGATCACGGACCCTGGCGTCGTCACCAGACGATGGTCATAGAGGGCGTTGACGTCCCGCCTGGTATCTGGTCTGGCGCACTCATCCGAGCAAGAACCCGCTCTAGTGACCAGTTGATTCCGATGTATCGTGGGCGTTTCAGGCTCCTCCCCAGGAGCGCTGAGGACGGCAATCGCCGCGCAGGGCCACCCTTCACGCAGAATGTGACAGAGGATTGGCAGCTCTTCAAGGTTTTCTCTTGACGTGTTGCAGGTAAGCGACGCAGCCTTCGAATCAATCCGCACGATGTCACGGGCCCGGCGTCGCTCGCGGGGCCATCAACATTGTCTTGTAATTTGAAGGCTCTACATCAGGCGGCGTCGGCCGCGACTCGGTTGCGACCTCGCCGCTTCGCCGCATAGAGTGCGTTATCCGCCCGCTTGAACAATGTTTCCGGCGTATCGTCAGGGCTTTCCAGCGTAGCCAACCCGACACTGGCCGTCACCCGGATCTTGAGATCGGCACGCAGCTGGAACGGTTCAGAGGCGACCATGGCCCGGGTCCGCTCGGCGACCTGATAGGCTCGTGCCAGATCTGTCTCTGGCATGATGATCAAGAACTCTTCCCCGCCCATCCGGCACGCGAGATCGATTCCGCGCGTATTGCGTTTCAGCCGGGCAGCGAAATCCTTCAGCACAACATCGCCACCGTCGTGGCCGTGCGTGTCGTTGACGTTCTTGAAATGGTCGATGTCTGTCGACGAGAATCGACAGCGGCCGCCCGGTCCGCGCACTTTCCTCGACCAGCGTTCTCAGGTGGCTTTCCATGTAGCGCCGGTTATGCAGACCAGTCAGCGGATCGGTGATCGCAAGTTCGACGCTCTCCTCCAGACGATTGCGCAGATAATCGGTGAACCGCTTGCGCTTGATCTGGGTTTTAATGCGCGCCAGCAATTCGTGCCGGTCGATGGGACGCATCAGGTAGTCGTTGACGCCCATGTCCATACCGCGCAGCAAGCGAGCTTCGTCGCCGGGCTCCACGAGAATAACGATCGGCAGATGGCGGGTCCGGTCAAGAGAGCGCACTTGCGAACAAAGCCGCAGCCCATCGGCATTTGCGAGACTGAGACTGACGATCAGCAGGTCAAAGTTGTGTTCGGAAAGCTTTGATCAGCGCTGCGTTTGGATCGCGCTCGACAAAGATGTCGTGCGACTTGGAAATGACGTCGATGAGCCGCGACGCGGAGCGGGGATGATCATCGACCAGCAGGATTCGGCCCGCGCGAACGTTGAGCGCCTTTTGCAACGCCACGCTGTCGCTTAACCCCAGCTGGCGCGACGTCGAAGCGCGCATCAGCATCTCGTCGTTCAGCATCTTCAGCCGCGCCAGGTTTTTCACCCGTGTAATCAGCGCGATGTCGTCGACAGGCTTGGTCAGGAAATCGTCGGCGCCGTTCTCGAGCCCTGACACCTTGTCGGACGGCTGATCGAGAGCCGTCACCATGATGACCGGTACGTGCTGGGTCTCGGCCGCTGACTTGATCCGACGGCAAACCTCGAACCCGTCCATCCCCGGCATCATGACGTCCAGGAGCACGACATCGATGCGCTGCCCGGCGCAAATCTCCAGCGCGTCCGGTCCGTTCGATGCGGTGACGACTTCGAAGTACTCGGCCGACAGCCGCGCCTCCAGAAGCTTCACATTGGCTGGAATATCGTCGACGACGAGGACGCGGGCGGTCATAGGGCGAATACTCGGTACGAAAATCCAAAATTAGGCTGCGCGGCGCTCCGGCGAACCGGTTGACGGTATCAAGAAACATCATCACGGAAATCGGCTTGGACACGTACGCTTCACAGCCGCCGGAGCGGATCCGCTCCTCGTCGCCCTTCATGGCGAAGGCGGTGACGGCGACAACAGGGATGGACCGCAAGTCGTCGTCCTCCTTCAGCCACTTCGTCACCTCAAGGCCTGAGACCTCGGGCAGCTGGATGTCCATTAAGATGAGATCGGGGCGATGCGCGCGGGCCAGTGCAATGGCGTCAAAGCCATTGCGCGTCTGGATGGTCGCGTAGCCGTGCGCGTCGAGAAGATCGTGAAAGAGCTTCATGTTGAGCTCATTGTCCTCGACAATTAGGACGAGCTTCTTGCCGGCCGGCATGTTTTGCGGGCGCTCCTCGACGGCCAAGCCTTGATCCTGGTAGACCATTTCCGGTTGATCCCACTGCTGCCCGGACGTTGATGCACCGATTCTGGCTCGAGACGGCGTGCCTTCACTGTGCGCACGAAGCAGTAACTAACAGTTTAAAACAAAGGGTTCCGACCCCTCTGTCACCCTTACTCAAGGTAAATGGAATGTGTGCGTTGAAACGAGATCGGCCCGCGCCCCTCACCCGCGACGAGGCCGAAACGGTGGCGATACGCGCGCTTGGCTTCCTTGCCGACGACCCGCCGCGCCTGACCCGCTTCCTATCCCTCACCGGCATGGAGCCGGCGACGCTCATGACGGAAGCCGACACCGCGCCCGTCCAGACCGCCGTTCTCGACTACCTGCTCGGCGACGAATCGTTGCTGATGGTCTTCTCCGGCCACGCCAACTTGGCGCCCGATGTTGTACCAGCCGCCCGCGCCCTTCTCGCCCGGGACGCCGACGGATGACCCGCCGGCCCAGCGTTCGCATCGGCATCGACCTCGGCGGCACCAAGATTGCCGCCATCGCCATGGACGCAGGCGGCGCAATTCTGGCCGAACGGCGCAGCCCCTCCCCCCAGGGCGACTACGCCGCCACGCTGGGAGCGCTGGTCGACATCGTCGCCACTCTCGAAGCCACCATTGATGCAGCGCAGATCCCTGTCGGTATTGGTATGCCCGGATCAATTGCACCGAGCTCCGGCCTCGTGCAGAACGCCAATTCTACCTGGCTTAATGGCCGGCCCTTCGCCGCCGACCTCGAACGGCAACTGGGGCCACGTGTGCGCCTTGCCAACGACGCCAACTGTTTCGCTCTGTCCGAGGCGATCGACGGCGCCGGTTGCCGGGCAGCACGTGTTCTCGGCGTCATCCTCGGCACCGGTTGCGGCAGCGGATTGGTCGTTGACCGCCGCATCTCGGACGGTCCGCGCGGCATCGGCGGCGAATGGGGTCACAATCCCCTGCCGTGGGCGCGCGATGACGAGTGGCCTGGCCCGCGATGCTGGTGCGGCCGACGGGGCTGCATGGAAGCTTGGGTGTCGGGTCCCGCACTTGCCGCCGATCACGCCCGCCGATCCGGCGAGGCCCTCGACGCGGCGACCATCGAGGCCCGCGCTGTGGCCGGCGACATCGCAGCCAAGGCAACACTCGTGCGTCACGCCGACCGCCTTGCGCGCGGTCTGGCGGCAGTCGTCAACGTCCTCGATCCCTCGATCATTGTCATCGGCGGCGGATTGTCGAAGCTGCGCGCATCTCTACGAGCAACTGCCCGCGCTCATGGCCCCGCATATTTTCGGCGAGGATCAACGCGTGGCTGTCGTCCCTCCCCGCTGGGGGGACGCCGGGGGCGTGCGCGGTGCGGCGTGGCTATGGCCGGCCGGATAAGTCACGACCTACGGACACGCGCTCTGATCGAGCAGCGTCAGTTCCTTCAGCTGTCCCTTCAGCCGGTAGTCGCCATGGTCGATGACAAGGTCCGAAGTGATCCCGTTTTCATGAAAACGGAAGTACATTTCATAAAGCGGCAATTGATCGAAGTGCCGCGTTTCGGGCTTGAAATAGGCAATCGAGACCGGCCAGGAGCGCACACCATCCAGTTTGCTCGCATTGCCGGTGAGCTTGGGAACCGACTTCAAGGCGTCGTTGCGCGGCGACCCGGCCGATCGCGGCTGCGGTGAAGTAATATTTCTCACCGCCTTCCGAGCCATCATAAAGGTTGCCGGAAAAGCTCCGCGCGCCTGACTTTAGCCTGCTTGATGATGGCGACCGAGTGATCGATGGGGAAATATACCGGCTCCCCGATCCGCGCCGTTTTGCGGGCCGGCTTCGCCATCTCGATGTTGACCGACTGAAGAGAGCCGGGCGCGATTTCGGAGATCTTGGCAGTCGGACCCTTTTTGAGTGCGGCGGCCGCCTTTGCATCCGATTTCGTCGCTGTCCCCTGCGTCTGCTCGGCCAACTGGTCGTTGCTGATAGGTCGAGGACGAGAATCGCATACGCCGCGCCAGCGCATCTTCCCAACTCGACGTCCTCAGATCCGTCGTCGAGGCTTGGCCCTCCGTGGAGGCGGTCTCGGTGACGAACCGCATGTTCTGCGCGTAGCCTTCGCACGCGCTTCCCATCAGTTCATAAACGACGCGCCCAGTGATGCTGCCGATGCTCATCGCCGGCCCGGTTTCATCGAGTGAAATGTCATACACGGCCCGGTGTGGCTGCAGCCGCACGGGAGCCGCCGCAGGCGCGGCGATCTCCGCGATCGCTATCGGCGACAATGCGCTCGCGGCGGTCAGCACCGCAAGAACGGCCGGTCCGGCCAGGGTTGCACGCATCAGATTTCCTAAGGGCCAAAGTGTGGCCGGTTCCAGACCCGGAGGGTCACCCGCCGGCCGCCGCAGCGGCCGATTGCAAAAGTCGTCGGTTCGGACGACAACGTGTCGTCAAACTAAGGGGTTACCCACCTCTCTTCAAGGAGATCACAGATGGCAGGCGAGATCGAGGCACGTTTGCAGGCATTGGGCCTCGATCTTCCGGCGGCCCCTACTCCGGTTGCAAACTATGTTCCAGCAATACAGGCGGGAAATCTGCTCTTTATCTCAGGACAAATCGCCAAAGCCGCCGATGGCACGCTCATGACCGGATCGGTCGGGACGGACCTCACGGTCGAGGACGGGCAGAAAGCCGCCCGCTTGTGCGCTCTGAACATACTCGCGCAGGCCAAAGCAGCCCTTGGATCGCTCGACCGCATTGCACAGGTCGTGCGCCTGACGGGCTTCGTCAATTCCGGCACCGGCTTTGCCGATCATCCCAAAGTGGTCAACGGCGCCTCCGATCTCATGGTCGAAGTTCTCGGCGACAAGGGTCGCCACACACGAGCCGCAGTCGGAGCGTCAGGGCTGCCCGCAAACACCGCCGTCGAGGTCGATGCCGTCCTGCTTGTGTCCTGAGGCCATCATGCTCGATCGCGCCGCGTTTATCCGGCCCATGGCCCATCGTGGCCTGCACAACGACGCAATCGGCCGCGTCGAGAATACAGCCGCCGCGTTCCAGGCGGCGATTGACAAAGGCTACGGCATCGAGTGCGATCTACGGCCCGCACATGGTGGACTGCCCGTCGTCTTCCACGACGATACGATCGAACGTCTGATCGGCGGCGACGGCCGCATATCCGACTTGGCACCCAGCGCGATCGCAGCGCTGCGCACGCGCGTCGGTGACAACCGCATCCTGACCTTCGAAGCGCTGCTGTCGCTTGTCGAAGGCCGCGTCCCCTTGCTTGTTGAAATCAAGAGCGAGTGGGATCCGCCCGAAATTGCTTTTCTGGCCGAAATTGCCCGCCGAGCCCTCGATTATCCGGGCGATATCGCACTCATGTCGTTCGATCCCGACGTCATGACCGTGATCCGCGAACTGGCCACCGAGATCCCGCGCGGCATCATCTCAGGCAGTTATCAGGACGAGCACGGCGCACCGTGGTGGCGGGATCGGATAAGCGAAGAGCGGGCGGAGCGACTATCCAATCTTCTGGAATCCGGCCCCGCGGCACCCTCGTTCTACGCTTATCAGGTGTCGGCCCTGCCGACGCCGGTCACCCGCTACGTGCGGGAAGTTGACGGGCTACCTGTTTTCGCCTGGACCGTGCGCACAACCGAAGAATTGGAACATGCTAAGTTTCACGCCAACGCGGCAATCTTCGAAGGCATCGAGCTTTAGCCCGTTTTTTTCGCCGCCTTCGCCCGCTCGTAAAGCGGCATCACATCCTTCAGATTCTCCTTGAACGTTTTGATCCGCGTATCACCGGATGGATGTGTCGACAGCCACTGCGGCGGTGCCCCGCCCGCGGCCTTCGCCATCTTCTGCCACAGCGTAATACCGGCTCGAGGATCGTAGCCCGCTCGCGCGGCGAGTTCCATTCCGATCAGATCGGCTTCCGTCTCGTCGTTGCGTGAGAATTTGAGTGCCGCCAGGCTTGACCCGGCCGCACCGACGAGTTCCCCGGCCTGCCCGAACAGCAGTCCGCCGATGACGCGGCTGCCGATGTTGGTCAGGTTGACTTTAGCGGTCCGCTCGCGCGCATGCTCCCAAAGCGCATGCCCCATTTCATGGCCCATGATGACCGCGATCTCGTCGTCGGTCAGCTGCAGCTTGTCGATGATGCCGGTGAAAACCGCGATCTTTCCACCGGGCATGCAAAATGCATTGACTGTCGGACTATCAAAAACGTTCACCTGCCAATCCCATTTGGCCGCCCGGTCGTTGAACTTCTTTGTGTGCGGCAGCAAATCCTTCGCGATCCGCCGGATCCGGACGGTGCGTGGATCGCTGGCATCGAGCAGTTTGCGCTGCTGAAAGGCCTGCCGCGTCATCTGGGAATATTGGAGTTCGGCCGATTTCTCGACAGAATCCGCTGACACCAGGTTGTTGAAGATGGATTTGCGCGGCACCTTTACGCCCTCGCCGTCCTGGGCGAACGCGAGGACACTACCCGCCAGCACGGCCACCAGGAGCGCGCATACGGAGGCGGCCATGCGTCCGCGCACGAAAAGACCCGAATGATCGCCCATCAATAAGTGCCCTCGAATGATCCGGCTGTGGCCGTTCGAGTATCATATAGGACGACAGCGCGACGAGGCCAACGGATGGACGACGGCGCCACACGACAAGCCAAGGTGATCGGCCGTATTACCGATATTCCGGCTGCCGACTGGGACCGGATGGCCAATCCCGATCCGGCGCGCTTCAACCCGTTTATGGCCCACGCCTTTCTCGCCGCCTTTGAAACGGCGGCAACGACAGGGCGCGATGCCGGCTGGATTCCGCAGCACATCATCCTTGAAAACACGGCCGGCAATGTTGAGGCGGCCATGCCTCTCTATGTCAAGACGCACAGTCGCGGTGAATATGTATTCGATCACGCCTTCGCAGAAGCGTATCAACGAGCCGGGGGGCGCTACTACCCCAAGCTCCAGGTCGCCGTACCATTCACGCCCGTGCCTGGTCCCCGGCTACTCGTCGACGCGCAAGCCGACCGCATCACGGCGGAACAAACCCTAGTCGCCGCTGGCATGACGCTGGCCGGCCGCATCGGCGCATCGTCGCTGCACATCACGTTTCCGCAAGAAGAACAGTGGCAGCGGCTGGGCGAATTCGGGCTTTTGCAGCGCACCGGCCAGCAGTTCCATTGGGCCAACCGAGGTTACCGATCGTTCGATGACTTTCTAGCCTCGCTGGCCTCCCGCAAACGCAAGATGGTGCGCAAGGAGCGCGCGGAAGCTGTTATTGGCCTCGATATCGAGGAGGTGACGGGTGCGGCCATCACCGAACAGCATTGGGATGCCATGTACGATTTCTACATGGACACGGGCGTTCGCAAATGGGGCCGTCCGTATCTCAACCGCGCGTTCTTTTCCGAACTCGGCCGAAGCATGCCCGCGCACTGCCTCTTGATGTTTGCCAAGCTCGGCGGCCGGCGCATCGCGGGAGCCTTGCATATGATCGGCGGCGACTGTCTTTACGGCCGCTACTGGGGCTGCAACGAGCATGTCCCCTATCTCCATTTCGAATTGTGCTACTACCGCGCCATCGAGTACGCGATCGACCACGGGCTGCCCCGCGTCGAAGCCGGTGCGCAGGGCGAGCATAAACTCGCCCGTGGGTACGATCCCGTCACGACCTATTCCGCGCACTGGTTTGCCGACGAGGGCCTTGCCGCCGCGGTTGCCCGTTTCCTGATCGAAGAACGCCGCGCCGTGGAAGAAACCAATCGCCTCCTGGCCGATTTCGCGCCCTACAAAAAGGCCATGGCTGAAGAGCAGGACTGATACGAACCAGTGTGCCGCCTTGACGGCTAAGGTGCTCTTCCCGTACTCGGCTGCCAGTACGATCCCGAGGGAGTAATGGTCATGCCGGACGCCGCCTATGACAACGGCAACATTTTTTCAAAGATCCTGCGCGGCGAAATCCCCGCGCACAAGGTTTATGAGGACAGCGACGTCATCGCCTTCATGGATGTCATGCCGCAGGCGCCAGGCCACACACTCGTCGTTCCTAAGGAGCCCTCCCGCAATCTGCTCGATGCCGATGCGGATGTGCTGGCGCGGCTGCTCCCCGTCGTGCAGAAGATCGCCATCGCCGCGAAATCCGCATTCGCCGCCGACGGCATCACCATCATGCAGTTCAACGAAGCGCCGGCCGGCCAGACGGTGTTTCACCTGCACGTCCACGTCATCCCGCGCCACGAAGGCGTCGCGCTGAAATCGCACGCCCGCGGCATGGAAAATGGGGATGTTCTGGCCAGCCAAGCCGCCAAACTGAAAGCCGCGCTCGCCGGCTGAGCCACGACCGTTGCGGCCAACCTGTCACCGGGATCAGGGCGTTTCGTACATTTGCCGGTAAACAACCGCCTGCTCTTCCGGCATCCGCGGCAACAGCACGCGCATGGTCTCGTTGCCGACAAGCTTGCCGTGCCGCTTGAACGTCCAATCCGAAACCATGTCGGCGGTGAATTGGAATCGTTGCCCGATCTTGACGGTCTTGACGCTCTGCGGCTGGTTGCTGATCACGCCGGAAAATTTCTCGCCATCGCGCTTGATGCGCGTCAGCCAGAAATGTTCCGTCGTTCCGTTGCCGGCAACGGCAACCTTGAGCGCGTGATCGGTCTCGCCCGCGCCCGGCGTCTCATAGCTCTTCCAGAACTTGCCGATCGACTCGCGCGCCTTGTGAATGGCGGCATTCATGTCCTTGTCTTCGGACAAGACCGAAATAACCCGTTCCTTCGCCAGCTGCGTGGTCTGGGCCGGCGCCGCTGCGGCAGGTTTCTCAGTAACAGCTGGAGAAACAGCAGCGACCTTCGCGCTGTCCTTGAATAGAGATCCGCTTTTGCTTTCGCCAGACTTGGCTGGTTCGGCCGCTGTCACCACGGGGGCGGCGACGGCTAACGTCGTCGCCGGCTTCTGGGACGTCGCGGTCGGCGCGGGCTCAAGCGCCGCAATCTGCTTCAGCGCGGGCGGCGTTGCGGCGGCCACAGCAGCGGGCTTGGCTTCGACGGCCACGATTGTCTGGGCTGGCGCGGCGACTTTGGCGGCTTCAACTTCTGCATCCGTGACGCTACGGGGAACGGTTGACGGCTTACTCTCGGCGAGGGCCGCCGGCTTGGCTTGGGCAACGATAGGGGGATTGGCCGTCGCCACTACGACCGCCGACTCAGCCTTCACAACCGTCTTGGCTGCGAGACTTGCGGCCACAGGATCAGCCGGCTTAGCAACAACCGCCGCGATCTTGTTTTGCGCCGGCGCAGCGGGCGCCGTCTCCGTCGGCTTGGGCGCTGTGGCGATTTCCGCCTTTGTGACGGGCAACGCCACGCCATCCTTGCTCGTCGTCATTTTTCCGACGGCGGCGATATCGGACTTGGCGGGCGCAGGTGCCGTCAGAGGCACAGTCGCAGCCTTCACCGCCACCGGTACGGTGCCCGGAGCGGATGCCTTGCTGGCTACGTCGCGCTCGCGATTGATCTTCTCCATCCAGTCGCCGGACTGCACCGCCTTCGGTACCGGCGACCCGGCTCCCGCCGGAACCTTGGCGACAGTCGTCATCCACTCTCCGACAGTGGCCGCTACCGCAGTTCCAGGCGCCCCGACGAAGGACCGTTTGCCGTCTGCACCGCATCCGGCCGCGCAGCTGATTTGCGCCGGGTCACCCTGAGCGGAAGGAACAGGCGTGGCCGGCGCAACGGGCGGCTTGGGCAGCAATGATACGATCGAAGAACTGAGCCCGCTCGGACATCCAGCGGTGCATACGACAACGTACGCGTCAGGATGAGCTTGCATCAGCGGATGCAATTCGACGCGGCCTTTGTCGGCATCGTTCTTCAAGAGTTCCTTGGCGCGCCGGTCGTAGTAATCGGCGCCCCGCCCATCAAGCAGCGGGTTGGCGACGGCCTTTTCCTTGGCCGGATCGCTGAACAGGGCTTTCTCGGCGCGTTTTGCTGCTTCGCGCGCCTCGGCATCCGACGTTGCCGAGCGGCGCGACGTAGGCTGCGTGTCCTCACGAGCTTGCTGCGGCTCGTCTGCGGAATCCCCGCCACCATGCAGCTTGTTGTCGAATCTGTCGTCGCTGCTCGCACCCGGCGGCAGCACTTCCTGATCGGCGCTCTCTTCGACCGCGGCAGACGGCGCCTCTTCCTGAGCCAACACCGGGACCGGCATAGCCAACGCAACCGCTGAAGCACAGACAACGCGCGCGAGCACGGATTTGAACATGGGAATGAGCCTGACCGATGGACCGAAAAACTGTAAATCGTCCGTTACAATCGCAAACGCGAGTAAACGAAGTCCTTATGCCGAGCCCAAGGTGGAGCAGTTCTCACTGCTCATGATGGAAAACCGCCGGCTGACCGGGCTCCGGATTGAGAAGAACGACATTGCGATAGTCTGTCCCGGCGGCGGCTTGCGGCGACGGCGCTTTTTCCATCGAGGCCGTTTTCACAGGCTGGGCTCGCGCGGCCGGCGTTTCCGGAGTAACGACCGCCAGCGCCGCCGGATTTGCCGGCGCGACAATCGTCTTAGCCGACGGGCTGCTCGCCTGTCGCTCCGTTACCGGTATGGCACCGGTTTCAATCCGCGCAGGCGGGACCACACTCAATCCGTAATGTGCCGCGATGCAGGCATCGGTGCGCTTCATCTCTTCCAGTTTGCCGAACGCTACCTTGACGATCCGCCCTCCATCGCAAAGGTAAGCCTCGTCCGCGCGAACGGTGGCAGTCCCCATTGCCGCCAGAACAGCCAGCGACGCGAAAGCCAGTTCGAAAAATCCAAATCGTCCTGCAAACGTCTGTCCGGTCATGGCTGCCCCGCCTCTTTTGAGGCGCCACGTTATGGAACAGGGCTTAAGACCTCGTTAACGCGACGCCGTCACGGCGTGACCGGGTAGCGCCAGAAGTCGCCCGCCGGGGTAACGATCTCATCGAGGATGGGAATTCGCTTTTTCGGCGGCCGTTCACCGGTTTGGATCAGAAGCTGGAGGTCATTCAGAAGCGCGTTGTTTTCCGCGTATCCGGAATGATTGAGGCCGAAGCTGTCCGTCGAAACCGCAGTGACATCGATCGTGTCGATACCCGGTAACACCAGCGGGATTCCGTCGGGCACGTCGCCGGCACGCGGCACCCCGCCGTTAAATCGCCGCGACACGCCGAGCGCGAAATCGTTCGAGGCGGCGTACAGCGTGATACCGTTTGCAAGGCCTTGGATGTCCTTGGCGATATTCTCGAAATTGTCGCGGTCAACGTCAGGCGCCGCGAGAATGATCTGGCTGATGACTACGCCCGGTGGCGACGAAGCCTTGATGTCGCGCAGCACCTGCAGCGCCGGCTGGTTACCCATGCTGTGCGCAATGACCGACACCTTCTTCGCGCCTGTCTCCTTGATGACGAGATCCAGGAATTCGCGCATGTAGGGCACCGACTGCCCCGCGCTCTCACGATCGTAGGTATAGCTCGAAAGCCCGCCGCCGGATGGCCAGCTGTAAAGAAACGGAGCGCCGTCGAATTTCAGATCGTAAGCAATCTGCGCGGTGCGGTAAATGCCGTTGTCGAACGTCGTGTTATAGCCATGCACGAAGACGAGTGCGTGGTCCTTGAACCGCTCCGACTTTGCCAGCCGCGCGCGAACGAGGGCCAAGAATTCGTCACGTGTCTGCGCCTTCAATTCCTTCATCGTGAAATGCTTTTCTGGATCCTCCGCCTCCTCGTAAAGTGTCACGTCGAAATAAGGGATGCGGATCGCCCATGGCCGCTCGATGGTCGGTTGCACGTGCGCTTTCGGTACTGTTACGAGCGCCTGACCCAGCGTCAGCTTGCGGCCACGGCTGAATCCGTAATCGAGCCGTTTCTCGGTTGCTGCCTCGGCCCGGTCGGTGCCGTAATAAACCGGCACGACGTCGAACCCGGTGCGCTGTTCCTCGGCGGCAGTAGCTCCTTCCGGTGCCGGCGTCGTCACGGGCGCCGGCGGTGGGGGCGGTGCCGCACCCGATCCCTCGCCCAGACCACGCCCGGGCGAGCTTTCTGGCACGCTTTCTGGCGCCGGCGCCTGACTCACCACGGGCCCCTCAGGCTCCGCCGGCTTGGGCGCAGCCGATTTCTTCGCGGCGGCCGGCGACGATGGCTTCGCCGCGTCCGAGTCTCGCGCCGCCTCGGGAACCGGTTGCGGCGCAGCCTCGGTCGGTGCTTCGGCAACGGGCGGCGAAGGCGCCGTAGCGATCTTTGGCATGGACAGTTCGCCGGTCAGTACCATCAGCGCGACCGGCAGCACTGCCAATGCCAACAAACAAAGCCGGGCCAGCACACGAGCCACCACGGGCATCGGCCGCGTCGCGCTCCAGGCAAACGCAAAGAGAATGAGCACGGCCACGGCCGCAATGCCGAAGCGCGCCAGTTCCGGTAACTCGGCCATCCACCGTCTCCCCATCGGCGCACACCGCGCCGGCCTAATTGGCATTCCCGTGTGCGAGGCGGCAGCTTAGCCGCTCAGAACGCAAGGGCAAATCGCAAGGCAGCCAAATAACAGCCTTGAATGATGCCAACACGAGGGCACAGCCCCGACGGCCGCACCAGGGTGAAAACGGCGACGCGACGCACCCGCGCCCCCTTGCGATCAGCTAAAATCCTGCACATGGTCCGCCCCTCGGCCCGCCGCCTAGCCAAACTTCCGGCCAAACCGGCCATACGACTGGGTTGCACGTCCCTTCCCACTGCCGTTGGATGACCTTCCGCTATGCGCCACACCCTGACTCCGGCTGAATACCAGGAGCGCATCCTCGCCGGAGACCGCACGGCGCTCGCCCGCGCCATCACGCTCGTGGAAAGCACGAAGCTCGCGCACAATGGCGAGGCGCAAGACTTGCTGCAGCGGCTGTTGCCCTACTCCGGTAAGGCCATTCGCCTCGGGATCACGGGGGTGCCCGGGGTCGGCAAATCGACGACGATCGATCAGTTGGGCACCAACCTCGTCGCCGCCGGACACAAGGTCGCCGTGCTTGCTGTCGACCCAACCTCAAAGCGCACCGGCGGCTCGATCCTTGGCGACAAAACCCGTATGGCGCAGCTCGCACCGTTGCAGAATGCCTTCATCCGGCCCTCGCCGACATCCGGAACGCTCGGCGGAGTCACCCGCAAGACGCGCGAAACCATGGTGCTCCTCGAAGCAGCCGGCTTTGACGTCGTCATTGTGGAAACAGTCGGGGTCGGTCAGTCCGAAGTTGCCGTCGCCGATATGGTCGATTTCTTTCTTGTGCTTCTGCTCGCCGGCGGCGGCGACGATTTGCAGGGCATCAAGAAAGGGATCATCGAATTGGCCGACATGATCGCCATCAACAAGGCCGACGGTGACAACATCACACGCGCCAAGCGGGCCGCCAACGAGTATCAGAACGCCATTGCAATCTTCACGCCCAAGTCAGCCGCCTGGTTGCCGCCAGTCGTCACCATTTCCGGCCGCACCAATCTGGGCCTCGACGAATTGTGGGCCAAGATCACCGAACATCGCCGCCTCATGCACGACAATGGCACCTTCGCCGAACGTCGCAAGCGTCAGGCCGTCGAATGGATGCGCGACCTGCTGAGCGATCGCCTCCTGCAAGCCGTTAAAGCTAACCCCGCGGTTGCCGCTCGTTTGCCAGCCATCGAGGACGACGTCCGCGACGGCCGCCTCTTTCCCACGCGCGCCGTCGACGAAATCGTCAGCCTGATGGGATTGAAGGCCTGAAACGCATCAAGCGTTAAGCACTCAAAACCCGCGCCGACCCGTTGGGTTGGCCGTCAGACAGTTTTCCTGCACCCGGATATCGCGGCCGACGTAGACGCAGATATTGCGTTTGGTGTTGGGATTGTCGCGGATGTCTGCAAACGACACCTTGAACCCATGCTCGCGCGCCACCTGCGCCAGCAGCATGTCCTGGCAGTACGGTGTTATGAGATAGCTGCCGCTGACCAGTTGCGCACCGTCGCGACACACGATGGCCGCCGATGCCACGCTGGGACCGACTATCATACCCGCCAGCATAGCGACGGCAGCCAGCATTGCGGCTGCAAGAGGCGAACGAGTCATGGCTATCTCCAGGATCACAATTGCGCAGCGTCTGCGCCGGTTCGAACATACGCGGCAGTGTGGGACCTGCGCAATTGACACAGCATGAGCTTTTTGTCATTCGCGGTGCAGTGGTCTCAGGAGCCGGCTTATGATCAACATCTATAATTGCCGGAATGGCGCCTTGATCCGCCAGCCGGACGGCGGCACGCTCGCACCCGAAACGATCTGGGTCGATCTCGTCAACCCGACGCAGGACGACGAGGCCATGATCGAGCGCGCCATCGGTCTGGACGTCCCCACACGTGACGAAGTCCGCGAAATCGAAGCCTCGAGCCGTTTCTACGAGGAAGACGGCGCCACGTTCATGACGACCTTCATCATCTATTTCCCCGACAAGATCACGCCGGCGTCGTCGAGTGTTACATTCATCCTTAAAGACAACATGCTGATTACGGTCCGTTACGTTGAGCCCAAGGCCTTCCCCATGTTCGTCGCACGAGCGGAAAAAGGTAGCGTGGTCTGCACGTCGGGCGGCGCCATCATGATGGGTCTTATCGAAACGATCGTGCAGCGCACCGCCGACGTCATCGAACGCATTCAAGACGACGTCGACAAGCTGACCCAAAGTCTGTTCAACCTCAACACCAACCGCCGCGACAGCACGCGCCGGCTCGATGTTATTTTGAAGAACACCGGCAAGGAAGGCGACCTTGTCTCACGCGTTCTGGAAAGCTCGACATCACTGGACCGGACCATGCACTTTTTCCGAGACAGCGGCCGCGAGCGGGGGTTCGACCCGCGCATCCTTGAACGCATCGACGTCGCTCAGCGCGACATCCACTCACTCATGGAGCACACGCGCTTTCTGACAACCCGCATCGGCTTCCTGCTCGAAGCAACACTTGGCATGATCTCGACCGAACAGAACCAGATCATCAAGCTGTTCTCGGTGATGGCGGTCATGCTGATGCCTCCGACGCTCGTCGCTTCGATCTATGGCATGAACTTCAAATTCATGCCGGAACTCGAATGGGAGTATGGCTACCCTCTGGCTATCGGCGCCATGGTCCTCGCCGCCGTCATCCCCTACCTCTATTTCCGCCGGAAAGGCTGGCTCTAACCCATCAAATGACGCCCAGCGCATGCAACGCCAGCGCTGTACCGCCCGTGATCGCAAGCGTCGTCGCAACCCCGCGGTGAAGCGCGAACAGCAGCACGGCGGCCAGCAGTGCAAGGCCCGCCGCATCCCATCGGATTGTCGCCCATTGCGGCCACTCGAAATGTAACGGTGCCGTATCGATGCGATCGAGCGTGCCGAACAAAACGTGCAACGCAAACCATACGGTCAGGTTCAAGATCACGCCCACCACCGCCGACGTGATGGCCGCCAGTGCCGAGCGCAGCGCGGGAATGGCGTTGATCCGCTCGATGTAGGGCGCACCAGCGAAGATCCACATGAAGCACGGGATAAATGTAGCCCACAGCGTCACCATCGCGCCGAGCACGCCCATGACGATGGGATTGCCGCCGCCGTGCCTAAATGCCGCCAGCGTGCCCACAAACTCCGTAACGAGGATCAGCGGACCTGGCGTTGTTTCGGCGAGCCCGAGCGCATCCAGCATCTCGCCTGGCGTCAGCCAGCGGTAGGTCTGCACCACCTCCTGCGCCAGATACGCAAGCACCGCATACGCGCCGCCGAACGTAACGAGGGCGAGCTTGGAGTAGAGCCAGGCAAGCTGGGTCAGGACGTGAGCCTCACCAAACAGGGCAGCAACTACCAACAGCGGCAGAACCCAGATCGCCGTCCACACCGCGATGGTGCGCAAGGTCTCGCCGGGCGTCACCCGCGCATCCGTGGACGCAGGCAGCACGGGCGCACCTCGACCGCGCAGATAGCCGATCACCCCGGCAATGATCACGACCAAGGGAAACGGCACGGCGAAGAAAAAGATCGCGATAAAGGCCCCAAGGGCGATGGCCCAGTCCGCCGGCTGGTGCAGCGCTTTCTTGGCAACCCTGAGCAGCGCCTCGACGACAATGGCCAGCACCGCCGCCTTGATACCAAGAAACAGAGCCCCTGCGATCGGCACCGAACCGAAGTGCGCGTAACCCAGTGCCAGGGCCAGCATCAACAGCGCGCCCGGCAGCACGAAGAGCAGACCGGCGACCAGCCCGCCCGTCACCCCATGCAACCGCCAGCCCACATACGTTGCAAGCTGCATTGCTTCTGGTCCGGGCAACAGCATGCAAAAATTGAGACCGCTCAGAAACCGGCGATCATCGATCCACCGTTTCTCCTCCACCAGCACCTTGTGCATCAGGGCGATCTGCCCAGCCGGCCCGCCGAACGACAGCGCGCCGATGCGGGCCCACGTGCATGTGGCCTCCCCGATAGTCGGTGAAACGACGGTGGCGTTGTCGGTCATTACCGTCAGCTCTCCCCAGAGTCGGCCAGATGTAAACTGCGTCGGCAACGGATGAAAGTTGGCCACTCGAAGCGGAATTCTAGCCGTTAACTGCATCGGCCGAGCGTGTGACAACGATACCGCGCCGCACAAAAGTCGCGATTTCACCATTGTTTCAGAGCCTTCAGCAGCATACTTAATATGAAAATTCTGCGACGTGCGGTCGCGTGCCAGATCCGTCACACCACTGAATTAACGACATTTTTTGCCAATACCCCTCATTTTATTGAATGACGTTCAGTTCACTAGGTTGACCCCCTCGATTTGCGATGCTTGCTTCCGGCCATCGGAGGGGAGCGGAGTTAGTTGCACCCCAAACATAAACGGCGAATGAGGACGTTCCGGGTCCAGGCTCAGGTTCAACTTGAGCTGCCGCGAGGATCTGAGGCTTTTCGGCCGAACCGCTGACCCAACGGGCAGCAGTCGGGCGACCGGCACGGCGGGCCTGAGTGGCCGCCTGATCCCCGCAAAAGGCAGCCGAACCGGCCAGCGTCGCACGATGAGATGGAGAGTTAGAGATGCGCATTATGTTTGCTGCCGTGATGGCGATGGTCGCTGTCGGTTTTGCCGATGCTCGCACGGCCAGCGCCGCCTACGAGTGCCAGGGCCCTGCCACCGCGTGCGTCAAGACCCACAAGCACAACGCTCAAAAGCATCGCACCTATAGCCAAAAGTCTTCGCACAAGAAGGTTGCCTACAAGACCTCGAAGAAGACCTACGGCTACAAAGCGTCCAAGAAGTCCTACTCGGTCGCGTCCGGCGGTGGATACAGCGGCATGGCCTCGTACTACTGGCAGCCCCAGCGCGTCGCCTCGGGCGGCTGGTTTAACCCGAACGCCATGACAGCAGCCCACAAGACGCTGCCGTTCGGCACCAAGGTGCGCGTCACCAACCGCAACAACGGCCGCTCGGTCGTGGTCACGATCAACGACCGTGGTCCTTACATCAAGGGCCGCGTCATCGATCTGTCGCGTGCCGCCGCCCAGCAGGTCGGCATGACCGGTTCGGGCGTGGCCCCCGTATCGGTTTCCGTCCTCTAATAAATCGACGTATCGAGGGTTGAGCCCTCGATCATGAGCACCGGGGCGGTAGGCAGCAAAAAAGCTTCCACCGCCCTTTTTCTTTGCCCAACAGCACGTCCCTGCCGCCTTCGAGCCGCCCGCGAATCACGCTAGCGGAACAAATGCGCAGCCCGCTCCGTTGTCATCCGGACTGAACCTTTGGCCATTGGATGAATATGCTCGCCCGTCAACGCTCCACCATTGCGATGCTTTTCCTGACTGTCAGCGGTTTCGGCGCGTACGCCAATCCTGTCGAGTCGCAGTGGTTCACGCAAGTTCACATCGGCCCGACGACCGCAGTCAAGAAGCCCCTAACCACGGGGTCCATCAGCGCCAAGGCGCCCAAAACGCATGGCATGGACGGCATCGCGTCGTATTACTGGCAGGGTCAGAAAACCGCGTCCGGCGAAGTTTTTGACAAGCGCGCCATGACCGCCGCCCACCCGACGCTGCCGTTCGGCACGCTGGTCTCTGTCACCAACTTGCGCAACGGCCGCCAGACCGTGGTGCGCATCAACGATCGCGGTCCGTTTAAACCCGGCCGGGTCATCGATGTCTCCGAAGCCGCCGCCGAGATCCTCGACATGCAATCCCGCGGCCTAGCCCCCGTCAAACTCCAGGTCGTCTCCGCCCCCGGCGACCGTTGACCTTGCCCGCAAGCAAATATCCCAGCCCGATTGCTTGACGGCCCGCAACCAGCGATAACAACCCGCAACTTGTTATCGTTGTTTGCGGGAACGGTACCCACCATGGCTTCCGACAAAATCGTCCCGGCCCGCGCCGAGCGCAGCGCCGCCGTATTGATGCTGCGCACGGCGTTGATCGAAAAAAAAATGACGCAGGCCGAACTGGCCGATGCCGCCGAATGCCACGAAAAGACGATCCAGAACTTGCTCGGCGGCCGCCCGGTGCGCGATCAGACCTTGTTCGATGTCTGCATGGTCTTAGGCCTCGACTATCAGCGCCTGAAGGAACTCTGGTCCGGCGCGATGACGACCGCGCAGCCGATGGATCTGAAGGGCGAAGGCGGCGTCGTGGCGCCGGTCTACATGGGCGCATATACGCGCGCCGGCGTCGATCACTACATCGGCAGCTACTTGACCCTGCGCCCCGCGTTCGCGGTGCCCAACGCCATTGTCGCCTATCGAACTGATATCGTTTGGGACCCGGAATGGCCGTCTCTCATCTTCGAGGAGCGTGACCGGCCCGATCACCCCTATTCGCATCGCGGCCGGCTCTACATCCCGTCCTCGTCGATGTTCATTCACCTGGTCTCGCTGACCAAGGGCGCCATGCGCATGGTCGTCGTCTCACAACTGGATCAAGGCGGTGAGATGCGCGGCCTCATCACCACGCTCAACAAGCAGGGCCGCTTCTTCGTGCCCGTCTCCGCACCGATCGCTTACTTGAAGCGATCAGAATTCAAAGGCGCAGCCCTTGGCGAAGTCCCGGCAACACACGCAGCCTACAAGGATTACAAGCGCATCCTCGACGAGACGATTGCGGAAGGTTACGCCCGGCTCGCCGCACCGTAAGGCTCATAAGCCGCCACGCGCGACACGCGATGCATCATCGGCGGGCTTTGCTGCCGGAAGCGGCACCTTGGACAAATCCATGGCCCCGGTCGCTGTGCTCATCTCCGGCGGTGCGGCCGCGCTATCCACCAGATCCTGCGGCTTCAGCCGCCCAGCGCGCACGGCCTCGAAATGCGCCCGTAAATTGACGGTGCTCCGCCGCCCGATGGCCCTCCGGTTGGCGGCAAGCCACTTCTCCGCTTCCGTGCGCCCAGCCGCGTGCAAATGGTTGAGCAGTTGCATATCGGGATGGATCTTTGACCGGTCAGACAGCAGGTCCGTGTAAGGCGCCGCCTCGACGAGATGGAACCTGTGCTGCGCCAGCTGCCGCAGCCTTGAAAAACGCGATCGCAACGCCCCACGCATCGCCTCGCGCGCCATCTCGATGATCTCGACGTCGCGGATCAGCGGCGCATTGAACGTCAGCCGATTGACGTGCGCTTGAATTTCGCGCGCCCCCGTTGGCAGCCCCTCCTTCTTCAATGGCGACAACTGCACGATGAGCGTATCGGCGACCGGACTTTCCATTGCCAGCGTGACAAGATCGGGATTGGCCGAAAATCCGCCATCCCAGTACGCGACCCCTTCGATTTCCACAGCGTGATGCAGCGCCGGCAGACAAGCCGACGCGAGTACCGCATCGACGGTCAATTCCTCGCGCCGGAATAACCGCGCTTCGCCCGTCGCCACCTCCGTTGCCGCGATCAAAAGTTCGACCGGCGAGTTTTTCCGGATGGCCGCGAAATCGATCGTCTCGGTCAGCAATCGCCGCAGCGGGTCGAACCCGAGCGGATTGAATTCATAGGGCGACCATAGCGAGGCCAAATGGGCAAGCGGCGCCGACCGCGACAGCGTGAACAGGACCGGATTGAGCCGCAGGAATTCCGGCATGCCGGCCTTTGCAACAGCCTCCCAGACCTCGCGCAACTTAGCCCGCGCGCCCTCCGGTCCATTTTCAGCAAGGCCCGCCGCCAATGCCGCGGCGTTGATCGCTCCGGCGCTCGCCGCGCTGATCCACGCAATATCGATGGTGCGGTCTTCAAGCAGCCGGTCGAGCACGCCCCACGTAAACGCGCCATGCGTACCGCCGCCTTGCAGGGCAAGATTGAGTTTCAATCGGCGTCGGAATAGGTCCACGCGTCACATGCCTCGCTTCATGTTCAAGGAACGCAGATCTCACAATCCACGTTCCGAACCTGACGCAACACCCTGACCGTATCATGGCCTGACCGATACGGGGATGACACAGGGCACCCCTGCAATCTCGCCTACCTTCGCCGTGATCCCGTAGACACGGCCAATTTCGTGCTCGGTCAAAACGTCGCGCGTCGGACCTGATGCCGCAACGGTTCCACTTTTCATCAGCAGCGTGCGTGCACAAAATCTGAGCGCCAGTGACAAGTCGTGCAGCGCAACGATCACCGTGCGACCGTCGGCTGCGATCCGCGTGAATGTTTCAAACAGTTGCAAGGCATGCGCCGGATCGAGCCCCGCCGTCGGTTCGTCGGCAATGAGCAAAGCCGCGTCCTGTGCAAGTGCGCGCGCAATCAGCACACGTGCCCGCTCTCCGCCGGACAATTCACCGATCGGGCGCTCCGCCAGCGTCTCCGTGTCGGTACGCTGCATGGCGGCTGCGATCATCGCACGATCAAGATCGCTTTCACCGCGCAACGGACCCGAACCATGCGGTATGCGCCCCAGCGCCACCACGGCCCGAGACTTGAGCGGCCAATGCACTGTCCGCTCCTGCGGCAGGTAGGCGATGCTGCGGCCGAGCTCTCGACGTTCCATCCCGCGCAGATCCCGTCCACCGAGTGTCACGGTTCCAGCATCCGGCGGTGTCAGTCCCGCCAGCACGCGCAACAGCGTCGATTTACCGGCCCCGTTCGGCCCAGCAACCGCGATGAAATCGCCCGGCAGTACTGCAATCGACACGTTCCGCAGGATCTCGCGCCCGCCAAGTGTCACTCCGATGCCTTCGCCCGTGAGATCGCCACTCGGCCCGGTCATGGCGCCATCTCCGATCGGCCACGCAAGACAAGCCAAAGGAAAAAAGGCGCGCCGATAAGCGCAGTCAAAACGCCGAGCCGCAAATCTCCCAGCGGGGAAATCGCCCTCAGCGCCACGTCGGCGAACAAAACCAGCGCCGCACCGCCAAGAAAGCTCGGCAACAAGAGCCGCCCCGGTTCTCCGTTTGTAAACGGCCGCAATAGATGCGGCACCATCAATCCCACGAACGAAATTGCGCCGCACACCGCCGTCGCCGCCCCGACAGCAAGTGCGGTCCCCGTCACCACCATCAAACGCAACCGCACCGGATCGACGCCGAGGTTTTGCGCCGCGCCTTCGCCAAGCGACAACGCATCCAGATCGCGCGCAGTGAGTGCCAGCACGCCGCATCCGATCGCCATCAGCGGCGCGGCGAGCCACACCTGCGTCAGACTGCGATCGGTCAGCGATCCCATCAGCCAATAAAGCATTTCAGAAGCTGCAAAGGGGTTCGGCGCCAAATTCAACGCCAGCGAGGTCAAGGCCCCTGCAAGGCTCGACACCGCGACACCGGCCAGGATCAGCGTGACAGAACCGGTCCCTCGTCCGGCCAGAATGGCAAGTGCGAGCGTGGCCAATGCAGCACCGGTTAGTCCCGCAAGCGGCAGTGCCAGCGCAAACGTCTGCGCCGCGCCGGAGTGAATGGCGATCACGGCGCCGAGCGCCGCGCCGCCCGAGATCCCCATGATGCCCGGCTCCGCCAGCGGATTTCTGAGATAGCCCTGCAGCACGGCACCGGTGAGACCGAGCGTTCCGCCGACCATGAAGCCCAGCAGCGCCCGCGGCAGCCGCACCTCGAGCAGGATCGTGCGCTGTGCTTCTGCCGACCCTGACAGGTTGAACCCACCGACACCGTAGAGCAGCGACAGACCGAAGGCGGCAACCACCGCGCTGCCGAGCAGCGCGACGAGGCGGTGTGAACTCATCGCGGCGCCTCGGCCCGCGCGTGCAGTTCTTCTCGTGCGACAGCCAGCCGTTCGACCGCCTGAACGATCCTCGGAGTTCCACACAGCCACTCGTTCATCGGGATGTGCACGCTCGGCCGCGTTGCTTCGAGCGCCTGGAACGCTGGATGCCGAAGATTGTCAGCAAGTACCGTGCGGAAATCGGAAGCGGCATTGGCGCGCACGATGACATCCGGCGGATCGGCAATAAGGGCTTCCAGCGGCATGCGCCCGGCCGGGCCGAGACGAACATTTCGGGCCATGTTGTCGAAGCCGGCGTCGCGAAGAACTTCGTCGACGAGACTGCCTTCGCCCGAAGCGAGGCTGTTCACCTGCATTGCCACCGCTCGCGGCCGCGGCCCGTCCGAACGCACCACCGCCCGCCGACGAACCTCATCGAGTCGGCCGTCAAACTGGCGCACCATCGCATCACTGCGTTCCGTTTCGCCCGTAAGCCGACCCATCAACCCGACGACGTCGCGGATTTGCGCGAAGCTTGTCGCCATCGGTACGATCTCGACGCGCCGTCCGAGCCGCCGCAAGAGATCAACCGTCGCCGCTGTGGTGTATTCGCCGGCCAGCACCAGGTCCGGATCGAGGGCCAAAATCTCTTCCGCCGATCCGCGAACAACCGGCAGGCCTTTGGCTTCTTCCGCCAACAGCGACATCGTTGGATCTGCGGCAAGGAAGCTGAGGCCGGCGATACGCTCGCGTGGCAGCAGGTCGAGCAGAATCTGGTCGACGCACAGATTGACCGACACGACCCGCTGCGGCTTGGCAGCATCGGCCAGCGCGGCCCCAACATAGTTTCCAGCCAAAACCAAAACCCCGGCAGCCAAAGCCGCCAGGGTCCGTGTCGTTCGCAATCGATTGCGATGCAATGCACTCACGCGCTTCTGTCCGTTGACATCGGTTCTAACGCCCCTCCGCCCAAGCGCGCGTGGCTTCTTCGACATAGGTAAATCGCATCCCGACGTATGCAGCCGCTGGCGCTGAATCGATTCCGATGATCTCCGTGTACTCTTGATCGAGAAGGTTCTCGACCCGGCCGTAAATTTCCACCCCAGGCGATAATTGATACGATCCCGCCAACGTCACGAGCCAAAAGCTATCAAGAGCCAATCGCTCCGTCGAAAACGAATTGTAGTTAAAATTGGCGTCAAAGGTATCGCCAGTGTAGGCCGCAACGAGATTGAGGTTCGCCTTGTCGTCGAGGAAACGATAGTTGACGTCGAGTCGTCCACTATGCGGCGGACGTCGGATTTCCTCAATCCCATCGCCATCCGTTGCATCGAGATAAGTGTACGCCGCACCGACATCGAGTCCGGCCCCGAGCTTGAAACGCGCGGCAACTTCCACGCCTTCGCGCTTGCTGTCACCCAGTTGGTTCTCCGCCGTATAGCCCAGCGGCAGAAAGACGCTGAAAATTTCGTTTTCGAGGGACTGCGAGAAATATGTGACGTCGACGACCGCCGCACCGCCAAAAAGCGTGGTCTCAATACCGGCATCCCACCCGAAGCTCTCTTCCGGTTTGAGGTTTGGATTGCCGATGAAGGAATTCGGTCCGAACTCGCCGTAGAGTTCGAGCAGGCTCGGATACTTAACGCCCGTTCCCGTCGCACTATGCAGCCGGAAAATCGATCCCGGCAGGCGCAGCGAGCCGGTTGCTTGCCAGGTCGTATAGTCCTCGAAGCTGTCGTTATCGTCGTGTCGCGCTGTGGCCGAGAGGAACAGCGAGCGGAAGTATTCGCCACGCAGCTCCCCTGCCACACCCGTCCGTCCCTGTTCGACATCGACCAGTGTCGAACCGAAGCTGAAGCGCGAATCTTGGTCGAAGGATTCAGTCTGATGATCGATGAGCCCCGTCAGGTAATGCGTAATCTGTGATTGCCCCGGGGTGTCGATCGCAAGCGTCGAACGATAGCTGGTATTGAACCGCTCGGTGATGAAACGGCCGGTGCCGGGGAATGCACCGCGTCCATCGTCGTAAAGGTCGGTTTGCGTTCCCGCCGCCGCGATTTCCTGCACCCACCGCCCGTCGAATGGATCGATCGTCGCAGCAATCCGGCCGAGCGACAGCACTTGTTCGAACGTCGAGGCCGTATCGGCCAGACCCTCGAAACCATCGGGTCGAATATTGAAGGAATCGAAGTCGTCGCGCTCGCCGTCGTTCACGGATCTGCGGGCGGATGCTTCGATCTTGACACCCGGCATCACGAGCACACCGCCTGAAAGCGACACGGTCGAAAATCGCGCGCCATCCTCCTCGTCGCCCGCGAGTGCCAAGTTGTATCCATCTGTCGTGTACCCGGACAGTGAAAAATTCCCGTGCACCTTGTCGTTGCCGCCGCCGATCTGCACGGCGGCATTCTGCGAATTCTGCGTTCCGATTTCGCCGCGGGCACGAACGGTCAACGGCCCAATACCGGACTTAGTGCGAATATTGACGACACCGCCCAAGGCCCCGGAGCTGTAGAGCGCGCTCTGTGGACCGCGCAGGACTTCGATCTGCTCGATATCGTCGGCCGTCAAATTGGAGAAGTCGAACGATGCGTCCGCCGCATTGACCTCGATCCCGTCGATAACCACCAGAGTGTGGTTGCTCTCCCCGCCCCGGATGCGCACCGACGTGATGCTTTGCGACCCACCTGCGCGACTGACCGAGACACCGGGCAGACTTCTCAGCGCATCGCCCGCGTGCCGGATCTGCTGCTGCTTCAGGTCCACACCGGTGACAACGCTGACCGACTTGCCCTGGTTCTGGAGCAACTGGCCGGCATCACTCACTCCGTCTTCGCCGGCTTGCGCGGCCTTCTCGGCGGCCTGCAGATCACTTTCCGAAAGCGACGGCTCGCCTGGTGGCAGGGCAGTTTCAGCGAGTTCGTCCTTTGCCTTGGGCTTCGGCGCCAACGGCTTCAGCGGCGTCGCTGAAATTGTAGCGCCCTCCACAATGACCGGTGGCAGCACCGGCTCCTGCGCCACGGCTTCGGCCGCAGCCGTCAACGCGCCGGCTGTCGCCAGCGCACACGTCATCATCCATGCGCCATGCGCATTCCTCACGTCCATAACTCCTCCAACCCTTGGCGGCTTGGAGGGCGCGAACGTCCGGAACGGACGGGTGAATGGAGCACTCGAACCGGAATCGATCCCGGCCTTAGTACTTTCAATCGTGGGGATCTAATCTGGACCCATAAACCCGCGCATGCCTGACGCCGCTCCCTACCGGTTGCACATCAGCCGCCACTACGGGTGGTCCGTTCCTTCGCGCGCCCCGCACGAGGATGGGCAGCATGTACCGGCAGGTCTCCTGGCTCGCGGCTCTGGCGCTTCCCGTCCGCCTTCCCGACGCCGCTCAGCCGAAGCCGAAACATTGTCAGTGGCATTGTGGGGGAAGCTCGCCGCTTACAGTTGCGGGGGCAGCTTCGGCATTGGATCGCGAACGACCCGCACCGTATTCCCTATTCTCCCGTTGGCATTTGCACACCGCCAGGAACCGTTACACCGACAGTAGGTCCTTCTACCGTTGAGCTTGTCAAGCACGTGTTGGCTCGAAATGCGACATGCACACACATCTGGTGTGACTGTGCATCAGACGAACAACGGTTGCGCGCCTGGCTGCAGTTCAAATCGCGCGATATCGACAATGCCGCCACCCTCGGCGCCGAGTCCGCGAACCCGAATTTCAATTCCGTCATCGGAAAAACGGAGTAAATTGTAGCGCCCAAGTGGCTCCGGCCCATGTGTCCGCGTTGCCGAGCCCGAAGCGACCCCAATGATCGGGATCAGCCGCTCCTTGCCCGGATGCCAGACGAGACTGTCACGGTGGTTGTGCCCGTGCAGAACGAGTTCCGCACCGCGTTCAGACAAGACCGTTGCCAAGTCCACCGCATCCAGCAGCGCCCGCCGCGGCGCCGTCTGGCCAGGCAGCGGCGGATGATGAATGAGGACGACGCGAATAAGATTTTCGCGCTTCAAGCGCTCCAGAATATCGTCCAGTGCTGCGAGTTGTTGGCGTCCAAGTCGCCCAGCCGCAATGAAAGGTCGCGTCGGTATCGCCGAATTGAGGCCCACGATGGCCAGAGGTCCCGCGCGCCGCACGAATGGAAACAGTTCACTCGTTGCGCCGGCAAAGGCCGCGCCCCAAGCATCGGCGGCGATGTAGTCGCGCCAGATGTCCAGACAATATGGACCGCTCATCCGCCGCGTATAAATGTCGTGATTACCGGGGATAGCCGTCACTTTGTCGGGCGGACCCACGGACTTCAGCCATTCGAGCGCCGCGCCAATTTCTTCCGGCAATCCGAGGTTGGCAATATCGCCCGTCACCGCGACATGATCCGCATCTTGCTGCCACATGTCTGCGGCCAGCTGGTCAGCGACGTCTCGCCGATGCACGAGGCGACGGCTCCGTGCCCAGTTCACAAAACCGAGGCTGCGCTTCAAATTCCAATGCTGCGGCCCAAATCCGAGCAGCGGCGTCAAATGCACATCGGAGATATGGGCCAGGGTGAAAGTTTTTGTCATAACGTGCCGCAACGGCTCGCAAACGATGGTCTAGTTTCCAAACCCTTTACCATGATTGATAACCCGCCGCCGTTATCCGCTCCACGGAAAGAAATTCGCACGATCTCTCTGTCACAAATCACCATCGAAGTCCGCTAACGAAGGCCGATGCAGAATGACCCGGGATCAACTCGTCATGCCATTCCTGCAGCGCTACTGGCGATGGGCGCGCGGGGTAACGCTGGGCGCGCAGGGTCTTGTCATCGACGCAGACAACCGCGTCCTCCTGGTTCGCCATACCTACCGACCCGGCTGGCACTTTCCAGGTGGGGGCGTGGAAAAAAACGAGACGACGCTCACAGCACTTGAACGTGAACTTTCCGAGGAGGCCGGGATCGTCATCGCCGGCACACCAGAATTTTTCGGCATATACGCTAATTTCCGCTATTTTCCCAATGACCACGTCGCGTTTTTTGTCGTCCGCTCGTGGCAGCAACCCAGTATCCCCGCCCCCAACAGCGAAATCGCAGATCACGGTTTCTTCACTCGTGATCAATTGCCGCAAGCAACAAACCGCGCCGTCATTGCACGTCTTGCCGAGGTCTTCGACAGCGCACCGCGCGACCCGCTGTGGTAACGCCTCGCTAGACCCCCCGTTCCATCCGTGCTAGCTCGCGCCAAAGCCCGCTGCTGCCGACGGCAACCATGTCCGAAAAAATCCTGATCCGCACCGCCGAGCCGTTTGACGTGCCAGCCATCGGCGCGCTGCACGCCCGCGTATTTGGACCAGGCCGTTTCGCCCGCTCCGCCTATCGCGTGCGCGAGGGCCGCCGCGACGAAAACAAGCTGTCGGACTTCTGCCATGTCGCCGTACGCAGCAACCGGCTGATCGCGTCGGTCACGCTCAGCGACGTCAGGATTGGCGGCGGCTCAGGCGCGCTGCTCCTCGGGCCCATCGCAGTTGATCCTGAATTCGCAGGACAAGGCCTCGGCGGCCAACTGATCGCTGAGGGGATTGCCGACGCGCGCTCGGCCGGCAAGGCGATTGTCTTTCTCGTCGGCGACGAACCCTACTACGGCCGCTTCGGCTTCAAATGTGTCCCACCCGGTCAGGTTACGCTGCCCGGACCAGTCAACCCGATACGCTTGCTCGCCCTGCCCCTGAAGGACGGCGCCATCGAAGCAGCGCGCGGCGTTATGATTTCGGCGTTCTAGCTCACATCAACCCGAGCCGCTCGAGCGTTTCTGGAATACGCTCTTTCACCTTGAAGAAGCCCGCCCGAGCGTAGGGCCAAAACGCACTGTCCCAGTCGCGCCGGATTTCGACCGCCGCAATCCCCGATCCTGCAAGCTGAGCAACGAATACGTCATAGGTGCCGCGCGACGGGCCGGTGGGCACCTGGGCCGTCACGAATTTGTCGGCACCGACCGCGCGACAGAGTGCAACGCCTGCGTCCGGCATCGCCGACGGCAGCAACACCACTGGGCAGCCAAAGAAGCGGCCGGCGCGTGCCGCCGCATCGGCGATCGCCTCAGTGCGAAACGTCCTCACTCCATCGCTGAGCCCAGGATAGTTGTCATCTACCGGCAGCAGCACGACGCCCTTGATTTGCTCCGCCGCAATCGGCCAGCGTTCCGGCGTCAAGTCGTCTTCGTTGACGAGCAGCACAACCTGTTCTCCAGGCGGGACGCTCATCGGCAGCCGCAAACGCGAAGCCGCCGGCGGCTCAGGTCCCTCGAGAGCATCGGGCGTTTCATTCAACTCGCCCGCCGGATCAAAACGGCCTTGCGTGTAGTGCTGGATGTTTTCCGCCCTCGCCACGTAGTGCTTGCCGCGCGTATGCAGCCCCGCAACCCATCGCCACGACAGCGTATTGGAAGCCGGATCACCGTCGATCAATTGCCGGTAGAAGGTATCCGCCCCGAGTTCCCACGGTAGCCGCAGCGTGAAGATCCAGATCGAGGCAAACCACATCCGCGCGTGGTTGTGCAGATACCCGGTCACGGCAAGTTCCTTGGTCCAGGCGTCGAAAGCCGCCAGCCCCGTCTCCCCATTGAGCGCTGCGGTCAGGCGCACCGCCGCATTCGGGTCAGAGGCTGTTGCCGCACGCGCGTGTGCGAGCCCGCTCAGATAGTCGTCCCAGATTTGCGGCCGTTGCTCCAGCCAACCTTTCCAATATGTCCGCCAGCAGACCTCCTGCACGAATTTGTCGGCCGTCGAAATGCGATGCTTCGACAAAACGGCGCGCACGACCTCGTCTTCGCCGATCAGCCGGTGGCGCAGGTAAGGCGACAGCATTGAAACATTGCGGTGTTCGCCGGGGCCGAAATCGAAATTGCGCGACTTGGCATACGCGCTGCCCGCCAGCGGCACATAATCCTTGAGCCGCCGCAGGCCATCCTCACGCGAAGGGTTGAACACGACGGGCATAGCTCAACGCGTCGGGGCTCGCACGATAGCTTTGATCGCGCCGCGAGACCGGCCGGATTGCTCCTGAATCTGGCGATCCTGATCTTCGATGATCGTCTGCGCTGGTGCATCGCCGTCGAGCCCACCGAGGATCGCTTCTGGCACGCGCCGGTTCGACGTCATCGTACCGTCTTCATAGGTGACATTGAACATCACGAACGTCTCTTTTGCGGTCGGCTTGCGGGCCATGATCGATGCTCCATGACGGATGTTTGCGCGTGCAAAGCACACCACGTTCCGTGTGGCCAGTGAACTTCGCGAAAGGTGACAAATTGACAAGCCACCAGGCCCCCACGCCGCAGGGCAGCCTGCTGGACGCATTGTTACGCCAGGAACGGATCTTTCATCAGGATTGTATCATCGCGCTCTGGGCTGGTTGACAGGAGCGTGACGGGACAGCCGATCAGTTCCTCGATCCGGCGCACATATTTCACCGCCTGCGCCGGCAACTCCGCCCAGCTGCGCGCACCCCGAGTCGATTGCGACCAGCCTTCGAACGTCTCGTATACCGGTTGCACCCGAGCCTGCGCATTTTGTCCGGCCGGCAGACGATCGAGCTTGGCCCCGTCGAGTGTGTAGCCGACGCAGATCCGGATTTCCTCAAAGCCATCGAGCACATCGAGCTTCGTCAGCGCGATGCCATCGATGCCCGACACTTTGCAGATTTGCCGCACGAGAACCGCATCAAACCAACCGCAACGCCGCTTGCGCCCCGTCACCGTGCCAAATTCATGCCCGCGCTCACCGAGCTTCTCGCCGACGGCGTCATCCAGTTCGGTTGGAAACGGTCCTGAACCAACGCGCGTCGTGTAAGCCTTTGCAATGCCGAGTACGTACCCGACCGCCCGCGGCCCCATGCCTGAACCGGTCGCCGCCTGTGCCGCCACCGTGTTTGACGAGGTCACGAAAGGATAGGTACCGTGATCGATATCGAGCAACGCACCCTGCGCGCCTTCAAAAAGAATCTGCTTGCGCGCGCGGTATGCCTGATCGAGCAGATCCCACGTCACGTCCATGAACGGCAGTACGTGTGGCGCGATCTCGCTCAATTCGGCGACAAGCTTGTCCTTGCAGACGAGATCCTTGCCCAAGCCCGCGCGCAACGCATTGTGATGCACCAGCAGGCGATCGACCTTGGCGCCAAGCGTCGCGAGATTCTTTAAATCCTGTAGCCGAATGGCGCGTCGCCCGACTTTATCTTCGTATGCCGGCCCGATGCCGCGTCCCGTCGTACCGATCTTGCCCGCGCCCGCTGCCTCTTCGCGGATCACATCGAGCTCGCGATGCAGTGGCAGGATGAGCGTCGCATTTTCCGCAATGCGCAAGTTCTCGCGCGTGATCGACACGCCCTGCTTACTGAGCTTCTCAATCTCCGCGATGAGCGCCCACGGATCGACCACGACACCGTTACCGATGATACCGAGCTTACCCGGCCGCACGACACCCGAAGGCAACAGCGACAGCTTGTACGTGTTGTCGCCGATGACGAGCGTATGGCCCGCGTTATGCCCGCCTTGAAAGCGCACGACGACATCGGCGCGCTCCGAGAGCCAATCGACGATTTTGCCCTTGCCCTCGTCGCCCCATTGAGCGCCGACCACCACTACGTTGCCCATCGCGAGCCTCTAGACGTGCCTTGGCCCCAGCCGTCCGCAGACCGGGGCCAAGGCTCAATGAACCATTTGCGACCGCTTATAGCTCAAAATAGAAGCAGCCCAACACCCTAGTTGCCGCGCCGTCCATTCATCGACGGAGCAGCGTTTGACGGGCCCTTCAGTTGCCTATAAGCCCCAATCTCGGCTCTTCGACGGACACCCAGCAGACATGCTTTCGCGCCTCACCGCCGCGTCCCCTGCGGCCGCGTACCTGTTCCTCATTCTGACAATGGCACTTTGGGCCGGCAATCACATCCTCGGCCGCTGGGCCGCGGGCGTTATTCCGCCGATGACGCTGGCTTTCCTGCGCTGGTCGCTCGCCGCCGTCCTGATGCTGCCGTTTGCTTATTCAGCCATCCGCGCCGACTGGCCCATCGTCCGCCAGACCTGGCCTCGTATCCTGCTGCTCGGCTTTATGGGCTCGGGGATCTACAATACACTGCAATACATTGCGTTGACTGGAACGACGGCCACCAATGCGTCGATCCTGAATTCCTGGGGGCCGATCCTGATCGTGCTCGCAGGCGCCACCCTCTATCGCGACAAGCTGCGCCCAATCCAGTTGAGCGGCATGGCCGTCTCGCTCGTCGGCGTCGCGATCATCATTCTGCATGGCGAGTTCGCCCGTTTCGCCACGCTGTCCTTTAATCGCGGCGACCTGGTCATGCTCTTTGCGACCGGCGTCTGGGCGCTTTACACCACGCTCCTGCGAACACGCCCGCCGATCTCGACGCTGAGTTTTGTCGGCCTCACATACGCCTTTGCCGGTGTGGTCAACTTGCCGCTCGCCGCCTGGGAATACGCCCACGGTCAAACCATGGCCATAACGCCGTCTACCATCGCAGCCGTACTCTATGCCGGCGTCTTGGCGAGCCTCGTCGCGTATCTGCTGTACGCGCGCAGCGTCGAAATCATCGGTGCCAACCGCACTGGCGTGTTCATTCACCTGATCCCGCTGTTCACGAGCGTGATGGCGATCGTGTTGCTTGGTGAACAGCCGGCGCTCTATCACGCCGCCGGATTTGCTCTGATCCTCAGCGGCGTCTTCATCACGCAGCGCGGCTAGGCAGCGGCCTTGCGAAGCAGCAGATCGGCCGCGGCATTGATGGCCTTCATGCGCTCTTCGCGCGCCGACCGGTCTTCCGGCGTCGCCGCCAGATCCGGATGCCACGATTGCCGCAAAGCTTCGACGAGCTTGCGGATTACCGGCTCGCTGGCGTCGGCATTGAGCCCCAGCAGAGACAACGCCTCGGCCCGCGTCGACGGAACACCAGCCGTGGCCACGGCCGCTGTTGAAACGACGGGAGGCTCGGGAGCGACACGCACAGCGAGCGCTTGTGAGGCACCGGCCCTCGGCTCCAACCCCGGCAGGACAGGCTCGAACGCCACGCGCATGGGGCCCGCGGCCACCGTCGCTTCCGATTGCCTCTTCAAGATCACGAGCAGAACCGCAAGCGTCGCCGCCGCGATGAAAATGGCCAGAGCAATCGGCGGGACCACGATGCCCGATCCATCACCATTTGCACTCCACCCTTCGACTCGCGCCCCCGCGTCCACAATGGGAGCAGCCGGTGCGGGCGCCACTTCGGCGGCGGCAACGACGGTTTCCGATTTAGCCGCGCTTTCCACTTCCTTCGCCGCCGGGTTGTTGAGGATCGTCGGCACCATGGGCTGCGCCGAATCACGCGCCACAACGGCGGCTGTCGGCGGCACCACCTTCGCCTGCTCATTTGCAGGCGTGGCCGCTGATCGCGTGCTGGCGGTTTCGAGCGGTCGCGTCGAAGTACTCAATTCGGTTGTCGATTTCGCCTCGGGAAGCGGTACCGGCTTTGGTTCCAGCACCACGTCGGACCGGGCTGCGGCCTGCTTTGGCGGCGCGTTGGGCGTCAAAGCGGGCGAGAAAGCTGGCTTGTCGCTGGGCGCCGTCGCCACAGACGGCAGCGGTTCACGGTACGCCCGCGTCTCGCGTGTTGGTTGGCCATCTTCCAGTTCCGCCACTTTCGGATCGAGCGGCGTGAAGATCGCATCGACGCCAGCGATTGGGGCAAAACCGTTCGGCATTTCGACGACGCCCGTCGCCGGCCGCCGGTCGGGAAACGGATAGGAGTCGCGCGGCTCGCGCGGCCCCATCCGGTAATACAGCGCGCCCTCATTATTGAAGAACGCTCGCCCGTCTGTCGCACGAGCAATAGCTTCGTAGGCCTCGGGCCATTCGACGCGATTGCGGCCACACGCCATGGTGAACCGATGCACAAGAAACGTTCGGCACCGATCGGGAGACTGCTCGGAACACGCACGATACCGCTGCTCCTGCCGCGCGCCGTAAACACGATAAGCCTGATCGCTGGACGGGCGCATCTGAACGCGCCCGCCAATCACGTCGCACTCGAACGGCAGCACGATCTGCTCGTCCGCTTGCGCCGCTTGGGGCGCAAGAAAGGACAGCGGCAAAACCGACAGCACTGCGGTGAGGATGGCGCGGCAAATCAAGGATGTGCTCATGCCGCAAACCCTAGCCTCAAGGATGGCATCTTTGTGTCCAGCGACGCGCGATCCCTTACGAGATCGCGCACCGTTGCCGCCATGCCGCGCCCGTTATGCTCACGCGGTGCCGCGGCCGACTTCCATGAGAAGGCGTTCGGCCTTGGCATCATCCAGGCGATTGGCGAAGCGTTTCGCTTCCTGTTCGTCGCGCACGGTTTTCGCAAGTGTGAACGCGGCGCCGAGCATCGATACGGTGCCCATGGCCAGATAGCCCTTGATCCACAGGTCGGCGGGCATGGCCCAGATGCCGAGCAGCATCATGCCGACGGAGAAGACAAAAAAGATATAGGTGAACGAGAGCCAAGCACCCGTATTTTTAGCAGCAGCGGTCGTCATGGCAGAACCTCCTAAGTTGGATTGAGTTTCGCTGACACTCGAGCGCAGGGCATCGGCGAACGAGGCCCGCGCGGATCGTGGCATCATGGCGCTGCCTCCGGATCCGGGGCAGCCGTGCGTGCCGCCTTGAGGCGAGCCAGCACATCGGCGGGCTTGGTCTTCTTCACGCGGCCAAAACCCGCCGCTGCGAGCCGATCGGTGAGATCGCGCCCGCTGTCGCGCTGTTCCAATTCATCGAGCGCGGCGGCGACGTCGTCCTGTTTGGCCTGCACCTCTCGAATACGGACAAGCGTCGTCTCCGCTTCGCGCAGTGCACCGGTCCCGGCATGCAGCGCGCGCCGGCCGTTCACGCCCGCTCGCCGCAACGCATCCTGGGCCCGCGCCATTTCGAGCCCACGCCGCAGATCCTGCAGCCGTTGCCGCCCGTCGTTCGAGAGTTGCCTTAGTCGCCGCACGTCGGCTGCGAACTTCTCGACCGCCGCCTTGCGCATCGCCGTTTCGTCCTCGGTGGCCGCGATCACGGTGGCGACATCCGCCGCCAGATCTTCGCGTTCGCCGTCGAGCGCCTCGCTCGCCGCAATCATGAGTTCTGCGATGCGCGCTTCGAGCGCCTCCACGGCCCTCTCTTCGCCGGCCTGATGCGCCATGGCGCAGGCCAATTCACGCCGCGAATGTTCGAGCGCGGCGGCCGCATCCCGCAAGTTCTGTTCCAGCACGCGGATGGCATGGGCATCGAACAGCGCGTCTTCCGCTTCCGACGCCGCCCCGCGCAAAAGTGTCGTGACGATCTTCAACATGATGGTCTCTCCTATGAACCCGACCTTGGCGATGAACACCTCCAAGCCCTGCTTCGGGCTGGTCTGCATACCGAGCCCTCGCAAGAATGAACAATGTTCAAGACACACCATGCCTGAAAAATGAACTTTGTTCAAGCCGTCAGTTGAACCTCGTTCGCCGGACCGGAATCGTGTTTAATCTGGCGTGATGGTCCGACCCGCAAAGCCCCCCGCCGTCCCGCCCGAGCCCGCCGAACCGGCCGGACGCGATGCTCTGCGCGCGCTGATCCTGACCAAAGCCGGTCGCATCGTCGCCGAGGAAGGCCTTGCAGCCGTCCAGGCGCGTCGGCTCGCAGCCGAGGGCAATTGCGCCGTCGGCACGCTTTATAATATTTTTGGTGATCGCGACGGGCTGATCCTCGCCGTCAATCGCGACACCATGGCAGCCCTTGGCCGCCCCCTCGAAGCCGCCCGCAAGGCCGCGGCCAGCGGTCCGCTCGAAACCCGCCTTCTGGCGCTGGCCCTCGCCTATACCTCGTTCGCCTTGGAAAACCGCAACCGCTGGCTCGCCGTCTTCGAATTCCGGCTGCCCGACGACGCCGCCTTGCCCGCTGATTTCGAGGCCGAACGCGCCCGTCTGCTGTCGCTGCTGGAAGAGACCATCGGCGCCGACGTTGCCAGCGCTGCCCAGCGCCGCATCGCCGCCCGCGCACTCTTCGGCGCCGCCCACGGTATTCTGCACCTCGCCGTCAACAACCGCCTCTCCGACTTCGATGCCGGCGCGGTCGAACGCGAGATCCGTTTCATTGTCAAAGCCGCTGCCGCCGGCATGCTCAAGCGCGCGTGACCGCGGATCGCGTGACTCTAAGGACAGTCCGCAACCGCTTGTAATCCGGAACGACCCGATACTGCGCGCAGCGGCCGAGATCGTCCTCCAATGTCTCCCACTGCATCGCATCGAGATGCGCCGCGCTGAACTGCGCCAAGACCGACGGCTCCAGCATCTGCAGCACCGGATTGACGGAACCGCCGGCCAGACACGCGCGCAAAGCGGTGCCGGGCAGCACCAGATATTCCAGGAAGGAAGTCGCCTCCGCCAGCTTCTGCGAAGTGGCCAGCAGCGCATTCACTTCAACGAACGAAATGCCCCCGCGTCCCTCGACTGGACCGCCCCGCGGCGTGACCGCACGCAACTGCGCATACCCGGCAAGCCGCGCCGATGAGCAGGTGTAGACGCCCCCACCAAGGTGGAAATCGATATCACGACGAACCAGCGCCCGATTGAGCGCGTGATGATCGCTCGTCACCATGGCTGCCCGCGAATACCACGCCTCCGCCATTCGCCTAAAGGCCTCAAACTGCGGTTCGCCCATTCGAAGAAACGGATCTAAACCCGCAGCCATTGCGATGTGGATCACATTGAAATCTTCATAATCCAGGATGCCGTAGCGGCCGACAAAGCGGAGCTCCTCGGCAAGAGCGAAGCCCTGGTCTTCCCCGACGTCCACCGAAATGGCTTCAGTGTTGATCACGAGATTGAAAGGGCCAAATCTCTGGCAAACGCCGATCGGGGCACCTGCGCACGAAGTCCCCACCGATTGAGCTCCTGAAACACAGGCGGCATCGGCGTCGCGGCAGCTGCACACAACAGCTCGCTTGTGAGTTGTTCAATGTGTCCCGCTGACGAGAGAACGTCCCGCACAAAGGGACTGTTGATGTTAATAAGATCCCACGCACCCGCGCCGGTCAGCACCCGCTCCGCAGCGTCAAAATCGCTGATGTGGGCATCCAGCTCCACCGCGATGCCCGATTTGTCGTTGAACGGGCCAATCAGGCCCGGATCGTCGGTACCCTCCCACCCGAGTATCCTGAGGCTCATGCGCGTGCGGGCTCCAGCTGGGCTAGGTCGGCGGCCTTGTCGAAAGCGGTTCAACTTAACCCCGACGACCGCCACGCGGCTGCCGCCTGAAAGCTCAACCGCAAACTTGTGACGGATAAATTTCGATGCCCGGTTGATGGCCGCCTGACGGCCATGACCATCCGAGGCAAGCTGACGGCATTTGCATTAATGCACGGAAACGGTGGCGCGCAACGACACACTTAGCCGGTACTGACGCCGTTATCGGGCGGTTGATAAACGCCGGAGTGGAGCACGATGCGGCCAAAGTCCCGCGCGATCTGATGCCGATTGAGCACAAAGTGGCGATCAAGGATGGCCAAAACTTAAGTTGCGCATTTGTCCGCATCGCACCACCGAGAACCGCATCGAAGTGTCATCCGTCGGCAATCAGTCGATAACCAATGCCGGGTTCAGTTTGGATGAATTCGGGAGCGTCAGGCGATGACTTTAGTTTCTGACGCAGCTGTCCAACGAAGACGCGGAGATATTGCAAATCTTCCACGTGAGCCGGCCCCCAGACAGCGGTCAGAATTTGACGGTGCGTGACGATAAGCCCGGCGTTACGCACGAGCACGGCCAGAAGCTCAAATTCTTTTGGAGTGAGTTTGAGGGGCACGCCAGCCAGCGTGACCGAATGGGTAAGGATGTCGAAATCGAGAGCGCCGGCTTTGAAATGAGTGTGTTGGCCGCTGGCTCTAGCCGCGTGCCTGAGCGCCGTGCGAATTCGGGCCGTCAGTTCGCCAATCCCGAAAGGTTTGTTGATGTAGTCGTCGGCGCCCAGGTCGAGGGCTTCGATCTTCTCCGTCTCCCGGTCCCGCGCGGAAAGAACCAGGATAGGGACGGCGCTCCATGCGCGAAGTTGTCTGATGACTTCCTTGCCATCGACATCGGGAAGCCCAAGATCGAGGAGAATGAGATCAGGCGCCTCCGTCGCAGCGCTCTTGAGAGCATCAGCGCCGGTCGTCGCGATCACCGTATCAAACCCTGCGGCGCTCAGTGCCGGTTTCAAGAACCGGATGATCTGCGGCTCATCATCGACAATGAGAATACGTGGGATCATTTGGACTTCAACGAGGTTGGTGGAGAGTCCCCGGAGGCCGCCGGGAGCACGATTGATATCTCTGTCCCACTTCCTTTCGCGATGGGACTGCGCGCCGAAATTTCGCCACCCATGGCTTTGATGACCCCGGCCGCGATCGCAAGACCGAGTCCCGTTCCCGGCGCGCGTCCGTCGTCACCAGCAATACGATAGAACTTGTCGAAGACCCGTTCCAGCGCATCCGGCGGAATGCCGGAGCCCTGGTCGATGACGTGGATCGCAACGCCTCCAGTCCCTTGGCGAGTGGCAGAAATCGTTGTCACCGACGACGCCGGACTGTATTTGTGCGCGTTGTCTATCAGGTTGAATATCACCTGTTCAAGCAGGGTCGCATCGCCCTTGACCAGAGGCAGCCCCGGCTCAAGCCGGAGATCGATTTTGCGGGCCTGCATTATCTTGTGCCCGCGCTCAGCCGCCCCGCGAATGACGTCTGCCACATCGATCCAGTCGCGCCGTATATCGAGAACGCCCGCCTCCAGGCGGGTCATATCGAGAAGGTTCGAGACGAATTGCGTGAGCCGGGTTGTTTCTTCTTCGATCGTCGCCAGTAGCTCCGCCTGGTCGCTGGTAGGCATGCGGTCTCCCAGTTGCCGCAGGCTCGTCACCGATCCCAAGATGGACGCAAGCGGCGTGCGCAGATCATGCGAGACAGACGACAAAAGAGCACTTCTGAGGCGTTCGCTTTCCGCTGCCGTCGTCATCCTCGCTGTTTCATCGACAAGCATGGTCCGCTCGATGGCGACGGCGGCCTGATCAGCAAACGACTGCAGCGCACTTTCCGTAGCCGCTGGCAGGTTGTCATCGCCTTCGTTCAAAGCAACGCCGATGACCCCGACCGTCCCGCGGGACGACACCATGGGCCGGAAGTGGAACACGGCCGAAGGCATGGTTTCAGTGAAGTGGCCTGCCGCCTCGCACTTCTCAAACGCCCAGCGGGCGGCGGCCCAATCCGGGGTAGCAAGCGAATCCTCGGGAGGCCAAGCGCCTTCCAGAGCAAGCTCACCCGAGTTTGACAACAAGACGACCGACCGGCCCCGAACGATGGCAGCCGACTGACTGGTCACCAGCCAGACGACGTCGTCGATTTTTGGAGCACCCGAGAGCTTGCGCGAAAAGTCGTATAAGGACTGCGTCGCCTCTGCACGGGCTCTTGTGGCGTTGGCCTGATTGCGCAGCCGGCCGGCGAGACTGCCCGTGACAATCGCTACAGCCAAGAAAATCAGCAAAGCAAACAGTTCGTGCGGCCGTGCGATCGTAAACGTGTGGCGGGGGTCGATGAAGAAGAAGTTGTAAGCGAAGAATGAGAGGATCGACGCCGACACCGCGGCACTCATGCCGAAGCGCAAGGCGCATATGAGCACCGCGAGAAGAAAAATCATTGACATATTTGGTAGTGGGGAAAGCCGTTCCAATAAGAGCCCAGCCCCAACCGCCATGCCCACCGCGAAGATTGCGACCAGTGCTCCCGCGGCAAGCGTCTCCAAATTTGGAAATTTTGGGAACCAGGCGACAGCAGTGTCGTTGTCCGGCGCAATGACGGTGACTGAAAGTCCTTTTGCCTGGGCCGTAACTTCGTCGGACAGCGATCGCCGAAAGAAGTGCAGCCAGCGGCCTGGGGTCGAGCGTCCGAGGACGATCTGGGTTATGTTGTTGCGCTTTGCGTAATTGAGGATTTCCTGGGTGAAATCCTTTGCCAGAACGCGAACCGTTGTCGCCCCGAGCCGTTCGGCCAGACGCAAGGCCTTGTCGATACGCTTTTGCTGTTTACGATCCACCTCTTCTCGATCGGCAATTGCGAGATGAATGGCAATCCAGTCAGACTTGAGGGCAGAAGCCATGCGGGCCGCCGAGCGTACGACGCGCTCGACATTTTCGTCGCCTCCTATGCAGACAAGCAGACGTTCGGCTGTCGGCCAGGGCCCCTCGATCCCACGCTGGCGAAGCTGCGTTAGCATCTGCTCGTCGACGCGATCGGCGGTGCGCCGTAGTGCCAGCTCACGCAAGGCCGTCAGATTGCTCGGCTGGAAAAACTTATTGATAGCTTGTCGTGCATTGTCGCGGAGATAAACCTTGCCTTCCTTCAACCGCTGAATGAGATCTTCGGGCGGTAGATCGACGACGACAATCTCGTCGGCGCGTTCAAGGACTTTGTCGGGCACTGTCTCCCGGACTATGATTCCAGTGATTTTTTCAACGACGTCGGTCAAGCTTTCGACGTGCTGTATGTTGAGCGTGGTCCAGACATCGATCCCGGCTTGCAGCACTCCCTCGACATCCTGGTAACGCTTTGCGTGAACCAACCCAGGAGCGTTGCTGTGAGCGAACTCATCGACGAGCAGCAAATTCGGCCGCCGCGTAATAGCTGCATCGATATCGAATTCCATCAGGACGCGATCCCGGTAAGGGACCGTCCGCCGTGGAAGAACTTCGAGGCCGTCGACGAGTGCTGCCGTTTCGGATCGACCGTGGGTCTCAACAACGCCGACAACGACGTCCCGACCTTCATCTTTCGCAGCGCGAGCTGCGGCCAACATCGCATAGGTTTTGCCGACGCCGGGCGCCATTCCAAGAAAGACTTTAAGCTTGCCGCGGCGTTCTTTCGCGGCAAGCTCCAGCAGGGCTTTTGATGACGCTCGCTGCGCAGAGCGATTGAGCGCTTCCGGCATGGACTATCCGCTATTCTTGCCTGTCTGCGCATCGAGGGCGAGATTGAGAAGCAGCACGTTCACGCGCAACTCGCCGATTAGATTGCCGAAAGGGTACTCGACGTTGCTTTCGAGGACGCGTTGAATTTTTGCGAAATCGACATTTCGTGCCCGAGCGATGCGCGCCACCTGACGGGCAGCGTACGACATTGAGATATGAGGGTCGAGGCCACTGCCCGAGGCCGTGACCGCATCGGCTGGTACAGAGGCGGGATTGTCTGCCTTCAAAGCCGTCAGACTTGCGGCCATCCGCTCACTCAGCTTGACCGAGAGCGGTCCCAGGTTGGACCCCGATGAAGCCGCCGCGTCGTATCCATTTTGACCGGCCGCAGACGGCCGTGGCTGGAAATAGCCCTCGGACGCGAAATTCTGCCCGATAAGCGCCGATCCGATAACAACGTTGTCCTTTCGGATCAGTGAGCCGTTTGCTTGCGCAGGAAAAAGTAGTTGGATCACACCGGTCATGGCCAGCGGATAAGCCACTCCGGTTAAAAGCGTGAACAGAACCATAAGCGCGGCAGCAGGGCGGATAATCGAATACATTGTTGTCTCCTTCATGCGAGGCCAAGGCCCACAATCGTCAAGTCGATGATCTTGATCCCAATGAACGGCACCACCAGCCCGCCGAGGCCGTAAATGAGAAGATTGCGGCGTAGCAGTGCGACCGCACCGACTGGACGGTACGCGATGCCATTAAGGGCCAATGGGATCAGCGCGATTATGACGAGTGCATTGAAGATCACCGCCGACAGGATGGCGCTCTGCGGTGAAGCAAGACCCATGATATTAAAGGCACCGAGTTCAGGATAGGTTGCCACGAACAAGGCTGGGATGATGGCGAAATATTTCGCCACATCGTTGGCGATCGAGAACGTCGTCAGCGATCCGCGTGTCATGAGAAGCTGTTTTCCGATCTCTGTCACTTCGATGAGCTTGGTCGGATTGCTATCGAGGTCGACCATGTTGCCGGCTTCACGCGCCGCTTGAGTGCCCGTCTGCATCGCAACTCCGACATCTGCTTGAGCGAGGGCAGGCGCATCATTCGTTCCATCGCCGCACATTGCGATGAGTCGCCCCTTCGCTTGTTCAGCCTTGATGTAGGCGAGCTTATCCTGGGGCGTTGCCTCCGCAATAAAATCGTCGACACCGGCCTCCGAGGCAATAGCGGCAGCAGTGACGGGGTTGTCACCCGTGACCATGACGGTTCGGATCCCCATCGCCCGCAGCGCCGCAAAGCGCGACTTGATGTCGGGCTTCACGACGTCTTTCAAGTGAATGACGCCCAGTAGCATTGCGCCATCAGCGACGGCGAGCGGCGTGCCGCCTGTCTGTGAGATCGATTGGACAGCAGCGCGAAAACCAGCGGGTGCTGTCTCCAGGGTGATCGTGGCGAACTTCAGAATGGAGTCCACCGCGCCCTTGCGTAACATCCGCCCATCGACATCCAGGCCGGAAAGCCGTGTCTGCGCCGAAAATGGGATGACCTGACCACTCCTTGCCGCCGGCTCGTTGGCCCCATACTTCGATTTGGCGAGCGCAACGATGGATCTGCCCTCTGGAGTTTCGTCCGCGAGCGATGACAACAGGGCCGCCTCGACCAAAGCGCGTTCTTCAATGCCCGGTGCCGGCAGGAACGCCGTTGCCAGACGGTTGCCGTAGGTGATCGTGCCGGTCTTGTCGAGCAGCAGCGTATCGACATCACCCGCCGCTTCAACCGCACGTCCCGAGGTCGCAATAACATTGAAGCGGATCAGCCGGTCCATACCGGCGATGCCGATCGCCGACAGGAGCCCACCGATGGTTGTCGGGATGAGCGTGACAAGGAGGGCGACAAGGACAGTGACCGAGAGAACGGTGCCTGAATAACTGGCCAGCCCCCAGAGCGTCACGACGGCGATCAGAAAGATCAGCGTCATGCCGACGAGCAGGACGGAGAGCGCAAGCTCGTTTGGCGTCTTCTGCCGCTCCGCGCCTTCAACGAGAGCGATCATGCGGTCAAGAAACGACGATCCCTGCGCGGCGGTGACGCGTACTTTAAGCCAATCCGACAAAACGAGCGTGCCTCCCGTCACAGCCGAGCGGTCACCGCCAGATTCGCGGATGACCGGAGCGGATTCTCCGGTGATGGCAAACTCGTTGACTGAGGCGATGCCTTCGATGACTTCACCGTCAGCCGGGATCGTATCGCCGGCTTCGACCAGCACCCGGTCGCCGACTCGTAAGTCGAGTGCCGATTTCATCTCGGTGATGTCCTCGCGACCATCCTCCGGATGCAAGAAAACCTTGGCCATCGTATCACTGCGCGTTTTCTTCAGCGCGTCGGCCTGCGCCTTTCCGCGGCCTTCGGCGATCGCCTCGGCAAAATTGGCAAAGAGCACGGTGAACCACAGCCAGGCAGCGATCTGGCCGGTGAACGCCAATTCGGTGGCTCCTGTCGCCAGGTCGCGCATAAAGATCAGCGTGACGAGGGTGGCAACGACACCCGTCACGAACATAACCGGATTTCGGGCCAGCTTCATCGGCGAGAGCTTAACGAAGGCGTCCGATGTTGCTTGTCGGATGATACCGGCATCAAACAGGGCGATGGGTTGGGTTGACATGTACTGTTCCCTCAAAATGTCTTTCCAGCATGCATAAGGACGTGTTCGACGATTGGGCCGAGCGCCAGCGCCGGAAAATATTGCAGCCCGCCAAGAATGAGGATCACGCCGATAAGCAGGCCGATGAACAAAACGCCGTGGGTCGGAAATGTCCCCGACGACGCGGCAATCTTTTGCTTACCCGCGATAGAGCCCGCGATCGCCATAACCGGGATGACATAGGCAAAACGTCCAAGCAGCATCGCGATGCCCAACGTCGTGTTGTACCAGGGCGTGTTTGCCGTCAGACCCGCGAATGCCGATCCGTTGTTGCCGGCCGCCGACGAGTATGCGTAGAGAACCTCTGTCAGCCCGCGCGGACCGGCGTTGGCGAGGCTCGCCAACGCTGACGGCAACATCACCGAAGCGGACGTAAAGCTCAGGATCGCGAGCGGCAGGATGAGCAGTGCCAGCATGGCGAACTTGATCTCGCGGGCTTCGATCTTCTTGCCGAGATACTCTGGTGTACGGCCGACCATGAGCCCGGCTACGAAGACCGCGAGCACCGCCATGACGAGGATGCCATAGAGCCCTGAACCGACGCCGCCCGGCAAAATTTCCCCGAGCTGGATCATGAACAGGGGCACAAGTCCGCCAATCGGCGTCAGGGAATTATGCATGGCGTTGACCGCGCCACAGGACAGGCCCGTCGTGGCGACGACATAGAGGGCCGTGAGCGCCTGCCCGAAGCGAACCTCCTTGCCTTCCATGTTGCCGAGCGCAGGATCTACTCCTGCCGCGATCTGCGAAGGAACGCCGGATGTCTCAGCGCCATAGACAATCGCAACGCCTGTGACGAGCAGCACGTACATCACCGCGAGCAGTGCCAATCCCTGACGCAGGTCGCCGACGAGTCGGCCGAATGTAAATAATAGCGCCGTCGAAATGAGGAGCATGCTCCAGATCGACAGGATGTTTGACCACGCATTGGGGTTCTCGAACGGATGGGCCGCGTTGACGTTGAAAAACCCGCCACCGTTCGTGCCGAGCTGCTTGATCGCCTCCTGGCTTGCCACAGGACCGAGCGCGATCACCTGTTTCGCACCCTCCATGGTCGTGGCTTCCGCACTGCCGGCCAGCGTCTGAGGCACTCCCGTCGCCGCAAAGCCCAGAGCGACCACGATCGACAGCGGCAGGAGCACGTAGAGTATGGCGCGGGTCAGGTCGACCCAGAAATTGCCCAGTAACGTCACGCTGCTGCGAGCAAAGGCGCGCGTCACGGCGAGAGCAAGCGCTATGCCCGTCGCGGCCGAGAGAAAATTCTGAACCGTCAGCCCGACCATTTGTACGAGATGACTGATCGTCGTCTCGCCACCATAGGATTGCCAATTCGTGTTGGTGACAAAGCTCACGGCGGTGTTGAAGGCAAGATCCGGCGACACCGCCGGAAAACCCTGAGGATTAAGCGGCAGCACATGCTGAAACCGCATCAACCCATAAAGTAGAAAGAACCCCAGTCCATTAATCGCCAGCATGGCGAGCGTATAGCCGAGCCAGGTCTGTTCTTTTCGCGGATCAATATTCGCCGCCTCATAAAACGTCCGCTCAACCGGGGAAATCACCCAGGTTAAGCCCGTTTTCTGCCCGCTGAAGACGCGAGCCATATAGAGGCCCAGCGGCCATGCCGCTGCGATGACTGCGCTAAGCACCAGCGCGATCTGCAGCCAACCTGTGATGGTCATGTTCTGCCCTCCGGAGCCGGTTTCAGAATCGCTCAGGATGAATGAGCGCGTAAATGAGGTAGCCGGCCAGCCCGACAGCCACGGCAAGCGCAATGATCGGATCGCTCATGGCCGCCTCACAAACGGGCGCAGAGGCGCGCGTAGATGGCCATTAGGCCAAAACCACCGAGCCCAAGAAGGAGAAAGACAGCATCGAGCATGGGTAAACTCCAATCATTCGATGGAGCGAACATGCGACCGGATGCATAAGTTATCGATTGGGAATGCGCGGCTGCCGCATAAAGACGGCATAAGGAACACCGGGCGGCACCGCGTCCAGGTGGTGTCGATCCCGGTCTCGACTCTAGACCACGGCGTCGACGTTTGCGCTGCAGTGGTCGACGCCGCTCGCGCGGCATCTGCCGAGCCGACGACCGCCATGCGTCTGGCGCCCGAGAATTCAGCCGCAAGTTCGCAAAGGGGGAATTTCTATGCTCGGTTGATGGCCCCTGGCAGCCATGACCGCCCGAGGCAAGTCGGCCGAGTTTGCATTGATTTACGGAACCGGTGGCGCGCTGCTGTTAGATGGCGACAACAGCAACTCGGCGAATATAATCAAACATGTTACTGAATAACAAAAAATCTCCCGCTGGGTAATTGTTCGTTTGGGGCTGAGCCTAAAGCCTCGAAACAAGCCAGCGGGACAGCGGTGCCAACTTCGGCGACGAAATCCTGTACGTGAGGGAACTATCAATACGGTTGTTAGAAGATCGGCGCAGTCCTGTCAAACACTTCTTGTTGCGGCGTTTCGCTGCTCTCTGCGTTACGTCATCCTACGCTCAGCCCAGCGTGCGTTTCCATTAAGTCCAAATTATAACCTCGTGTTGTACAGTGGCAAGCGAGAAGTTCTACACGGGATGAGCTGATCGATGCGCCTAGCCGGAGGCGCGACTTTGGAACAAGTGATTACAGCGTGCCAGACGTCGCTCGATTTTACGACCGCGCGAAGTCCTCAATCCACAAAGCGAGCGATCTTCCTGACTTCTTCGCCTATTACCTGACGATAGAAATGGTGAGCCGTCGGCCACTGTTAGCGCCGTGAGCGATTGTTATGCCGTGTGCGATATGGCACCTCCAAGCTGGCTGGCATCACACTTCTCTATTGGCCTAAACAAGCCGCGCAAATTCATGCCAACGCGGCTCGCTAGCGGGACCCGGACTTGAACCGGGGACCTACGGATTATGATTCCGCCGCTCTAACCAACTGAGCTATCCCGCCATGCCAGAGGGCCGTCTATAGGGACGGCCAGCCAACCGTGTCAAGCGCCGACACTTGCAGGCATAGACCAATTCAACCGCCGAGCTCGCCAACGAGCGCCGGCTGCCGTGCCCCTTCACAACGGGATGCACGCGCCGGTCGCAGCCTTACTCGGCCGCGATCCGCTTGGCCTCGGCAGACTTCTGGAACCGCATCATCGTGAAGATGCCGAACGGGCGAACGGACTGCCGCTCGATCAGCTTCAGGTCGTCGCAAACCATCACGCGCGAATGGTCGAAGATGGGTCGCCAGCCGATCAACTCGGCGAACGGAGCCATCCGCCGCTCGACCCAGCCGCGAACGCCCTCGTCCTGGCTAAAGTGATTGACGATCAGAACTTCGCCGCCCGGCTTCGTCACACGCGAAAGTTCGCGCATCACCTTCTCCGGATCGGGTACGACCGTCATGACATACATGGCAACGACGGTATCGAACGAATGGTCGGGAAACTCCAGTTCCCCCGCGTCCATTTCGTAAAGGCCTTCGACGTTCGTCAGGCCCTTTTCGGTGACCCGCTGACGCGCCTTTTCAAGCATATCGGTGGACAGGTCGATGCCGACAATTTCCAGGTCGCGCTTATAGTCGGGCAGCGACAGACCGGTGCCCACGCCAACTTCCAGGACGCGCCCGGTGCGGTTTCGATTGATCGCCTCAGCTGTATGACGGCGCCCCTCCGTCGCCACCTTGCCGAACGTGTGGTCGTAGACCGGCGCCCAGCGCCGGTACGCGACCTTCACCGCGTCCTCATGGATATGGCCGATGTGCACAACACGGCCACCGGCCTTTTGCACCTGAGGACCGGTGCGCCTTGCATGTGGCCGCAAATTCGAAACCATCTGCCAACCTCGTCCTTCTCGTTGCCCCCGCACGCGCTAGACGTGCAAATTCTTTCAACCTGCCGCGTGCCGAACTTCGCCTGTTCTGGCCTCGACCGCATCAGGACCTGCTGTCACAGGAACGTCGTGCGACCGCAGCGTGCGAACGATCGTCCCGCCGCCAAGCACACGCGACCCCAAACTGCCATCGACATAGAATACGCACGCCTGCCCAGCCGCGATACCTTGCTGTGCTTGCGTTAAGACGACTTTGATTGCGCCATCAGCGTTACGCGACAGCGTTGCCGGCTGCGTCGGCTGAGAGGACCGCACGCGGACATGCAAATCGAGATCACGCGCCGCCGCGTCATCGAGCGATTCGTCTCCGAGCCAGTTGACGTCCCTGAGAACCACCGCGACTGTTTCCAGTGCCTGCCGCGGTCCGACGATAACTTCGTTGCGCGACGCATCCAGCCGCACGACGAACAAGGGTTCCGCACTGGGAATACGAATGCCGCGCCGCTGGCCGACCGTGTAATTGATGATGCCGTCGTGCTGCCCAAGACGCCGCCCGTCAACATGAACAATATCGCCGGGCTGCAATGCGCCCGGCTTCAGGCGTTCGATGACGTCCGTGTATCGGCCCTTTGGCACGAAGCAGATGTCCTGGCTGTCCGACTTGTCGGCCACCGGCAAGCGAAGTTCGCGCGCCAGTTCGCGCACATCGGCCTTCGGCATGTCGCCGAGCGGGAACATGATCCGCTCCAGCTGCCGGCGCGTGGTGGCGAAAAGGAAATAGCTCTGGTCGCGGTCCGCATCGCGCGCCCGGCTCAGCACCGGGCCGGCCTCGGTCTGCGCCAGACGAATATAGTGGCCGGTCGCCAGCTTCTCCGCCCCGAGCTCCATTGCCATATCCAGAAGATCCTTGAACTTGATCTCCTGATTGCACGTGACGCACGGGATCGGGGTCTGGCCCGACATGTAGCTGTCGGCGAAACTCGCCATCACTTTGTCGGCGAAACGGCGCTCAAAATCGAGAACATAGTGCGGGATGCCGATGAGATCGGCGACGCGGCGCGCGTCCTGAATGTCCTGACCGGCACAACAAGCCCCTTTGCGCGCGGTGGCTTCGCCGTGATCATAGAGTTGCAGCGTAATCCCGATCACGTCGTAGCCCTGCCGCTTCAGGATGGCAGCCACGAGGGAACTGTCGACTCCGCCGGACATCGCAACGACGACACGTCGGCCACCGCCGATACTCGCGTCCATCAAGGAGGCGGCGGCGAGGGTATTGGTCGTGGTATCGGCGGCCTCAGTCACGGCAATGGGGCTCTTGAAGCAGGTCATCTCAGAATATCGGTCGACATCGGCTCATTACGGCGCGGGTCGCCCATGCGCCGACGAACGCAAGCCTGGACGGAGCGTTCCACACCCCCGTGTCAACTCTGCGGCGGCGCAGCATGACGGTTGCAGAGGCAGGGCACAAGCACTCTGTTTACCGCTTTCCGGCTACCTCTGACAAGCGTGCCCGCAGGCCCGGCGGCGATTGGCGTGTGTACACAGCGCAACCCTTTTGCCGCTCCGCCATTTTGAGTGTGAGCGCCGATTTCGTGAATGCGGTCTGAACCGCCTCGCCGAACTGGCACGAAACGTACCTCTTCGGTATCAACCTTAATCTCTTGGCAGCCATTCGCGAGACAGGCCGTTATGGTATGTTCACTCAATGGGTTAGGTCGAATTTAAGCTCGGCCTGCTAGGTTAGTTTTTGCGTGGTCATCAGAGTGTACCGAGTATCATGACCGAACATCAGTTGAGAGGGCGTACGCGCTATGTCATCGGGCCTGACGGGTCTCCGCTGACCGTAGCCGACTTACCGCCCAAAGATACGAAACGCTGGGTCATCCGCCGCAAGGCGGAGGTGGTGGCTGCCGTTCGCGGCGGTCTGCTCAGCATCGAAGAAGCTTGCGATCGGTACAAGTTGACCGTCGACGAGTTCCTGTCGTGGCAGCGGTCGATCGACCAGCATGGGCTACCCGGCCTGCGCGCCACGAAGATACAGGATTATCGCCGCTAACCGCCGGTGTGCGGTTGGGCTGCGTAAAGCGCGCCGCTTCGGTCACCGAGGCGGCGCGTATTGGCTTGTATTGCCTCTAGCGCGGTTTTTGCGCCGTGGGCTTAGCTGCTGCTTTGGCCGTTGTCTTGCCGCCCGTCGCCGGTTGGGCCGCGGCCGCCGCGGCGTTCGCATCGCCACCCGCTGGAACAGGTCTTTCCCCGCACCCTTCCTCACCGGCTGCCCACCTGCGGGCATCGCGGCCAAGGGGCTCAGCCCATTCGGGCGGCAGGCGGAAATTCTCGATTTCGACCGTGGTTCCTTCCGGCGCCGGCACGACGGCCAGCCTCCAAGCCCGAATCGAGCGCGGGTCGGCCGCAGCACGATCGCGCTGGTGGATGCTGATCACGGACCCGCCGCCCTTCGAGGGCGGTTCGGCCTCGGCATTATAGATATAGCCTGGCTTGAGCGGCCCATCGGCTCCAAACCAGCAGGTCAGGATGCCGCGCGCGACGCGGGTGTAGATCTCCGTTGGTGCACCGACGGGCCGCGGCGCATCCGCGGGCGCCAGTTTCGGAGTGATGGCAGCAACATCAGGCAGCCCAGGACCACTCGGCAGGCCCGGCGCACCACCAGCGCATCCCGCCAGCAAAGCGGCAGCCCCGAGGGGGCCAAAAATGAGGGCGCAAAATCGCATGAAGTCAGGGCCTGGTCCGCGCGGATCGGTGAAACGATCAAATGAACACATCCGGAATACGGGTCGATAAGCTCCGATTCCGGCCGTTTGCGGACGCTTCCCACGTCGATCAGATTTGCACAACCCGCCCCAGACACGTCCAACACCCGCAGATCGACCGTGCCGGCCACGCAAAACGGGCCGGAACACTGTTCCGGCCCGTCTCGATATTCGCGTCCCGATGTCCGTTTCCGGCACAATGACTTAGCGCAGGGCGGCACCATCGGCACGCTCGCCGCGACGGCGGCCCGATCCGCGTTCGGCTTCGCGCGGTTCGGCGGTTGTCGCCCGCATCAACTGCTCGGCGGCCTCGTCGCGGTCTTTGACGGCCGCTTCGAGCTTAACCCGCAGTTCGCCGACTGACGAACGCAGGTTTTCGCGCCGCGCTGCCGCCGACTTGGCGAACGTGGAATACGAAAAATGCGACGGGTCCTTGATACCTGTGCGGTCTTCTTCAGCCTGGATTTGGCGGTCGAGATCGCCGGCGATGACTTCAAACTCACGAATTATAAGTTCGAGATCAGCGACCTTGCGGGCTTTCTCGTCAGCCTCGAAGCGCTTCAAACGAAGCGCGGTTTCGCGTGGCTTCATGGTTCGATACCCCAATACTTATTCGAACGCGTGCCTGGACTATTCAAGTCCCATGCCAAAGCCGGGACTCCGTTCACGACCGGCGATGCTCTCGACGGCCACGTCGCGGGGCAAATACCCCCTACGTTGAGCCCGTCAACCTTACCCGATATAGGTAGCATATGCCAATTAAGTTGCGGTAAAGCAACGAGATGCAAAGTTTTGCTAAAGTTTTGTCTGGTGTCCCGAAAAAGATTCCCATGCGCCCTGTGGCCCGGCCGCGAATTCTGATACCTGTAGATTTGCGTGCGTTTGTGCTTGGAAATCCTAGAATTGCCACAGTTGAAGCTGCGACCGGGCAGGGTCGGCGTCACTTTGATCAATCGGCGGTAATGGGACCCGGGCGTGGCGCGCGAGAGCGGCGGGGTAATCTTTTAAAATTTCAGCGTCTGCGCGTACCGGATCGTTCCGGGCGGACGTCCTTTCCTTGCTCTCGGTTACGGGTCCGTCTGCGGCTGGGACATTTCCTAGCAATTCGCAAGACAAAATTAGGGTTTGTTAACTTCTGGTGCGTAACTTTCTTAAAAGGGATTAGCGCGAACCGTGAATTTGGCGGGCGCCGCTAGCGTTCTCTTCAGCATCTGGGCAGACGACCTGGCGACGGGACAGGGAAGAGAGGAACGAAAGAAATGCGAGTCCTTCTTATTGAGGACGATAGCGCAACGGCACAAAGCATCGAATTGATGCTGCAGTCCGAAGGCTTCAACGTCTACACGACGGATCTTGGCGAAGAGGGCGTGGACCTCGGCAAGCTCTATGACTACGACATCATCCTTCTGGATTTGAACCTGCCCGACATGAGCGGTTACGAAGTCCTGAAGACGCTGCGCGTCAGCAAGGTATCAACACCCATTCTCATTCTCTCCGGTCTGGCTCAGATCGAGGACAAGGTGAAGGGTCTCGGCTTTGGCGCCGACGACTATATGACGAAGCCTTTCCACAAAGATGAACTCGTCGCTCGCATTCACGCCATTGTGCGCCGGTCCAAGGGCCACGCACAGTCAGTGATCGAGACCGGCGACCTGCGCGTCAACCTCGACACCAAGACGGTCGAAGTGAACAACCAGCGTGTCCATCTGACCGGCAAGGAATATCAGATGCTGGAGCTGCTTTCGCTGCGCAAAGGCACCACGCTGACCAAGGAGATGTTCCTCAATCATCTCTACGGCGGCATGGATGAGCCAGAGCTGAAGATTATCGACGTCTTCATCTGCAAGCTGCGTAAGAAGTTGAAGGAAGTGACCGGCGCGCCGAACGGCTACATCGAAACGGTCTGGGGTCGCGGTTACGTGCTGCGCGATCCAGGCGATCAAGGCACAGTCGCAGCCTGATCGACCGCTGTTTCCCGTCTGTCCAGATACAAATAGGGGACCGGATTGATCCGATCCCCTATTCTTTTTGTCTGGCAAGCAAAGTTCAGCGGACGCCCAACAACTCAACGTCGAAAATGAGCGTCGCATTGGGCGGAATGACGCCACCGGCGCCGCGTGCGCCGTAGCCCAACTCCGGCGGAATGATGAGTGTGCGCTTGCCGCCGACTTTCATGCTGGCGACGCCCTCGTCCCAACCCTTGATGACGCGGCCCGTGCCGATCGGAAATTCAAACGGTTCACCTCGATCGACGCGAGCTGTCGAACTTGGCGCCCTTCTGACCGTTCTCATACAGCCATCCGGTGTAATGCATCACGCACGTCTGCCCGGTCTTCGGAGAGGCGCCCTCGCCGGGTTTGGTGTCCACGATTTTCAGTCCGCTCGGCGTCGTCACTGCTGTCTCCTGGGCTAGGGCCGCACGCATCGGGTACAAGACGTCGGCAGCATACAAAGACGCTGCAAACATCAGCCCGAAATGAACAAATCTCGTCACAAACAGGGCCATTGGTCCTCCGGTTGGCAATTTGACCGGGATGGTCCTAGACCAGCACGATCGGGATTGCACGGCCTTTCGTCCGCAGCATCACAATCAAATCAGCGGATCGTCAAATTCGACTTCGTCTTCTTGCAGTGCGGTGCTGACGGCTCGCAAAAACAGCGATTGATCGATAGGTTTGGCCACTAGCGCCGCAAACGCCCCCGCCTTGATTTGTGCCAGCCGTCCCGACGTGCCGATAGCGACAGCGGGAAGCTCTCGCTCATCGAGGAGTTCAATCAGCCGGTCGATATCCCCTTCGCCGACTTCGTCGACATCGACTGCAACGAGATCAACAGGCCGCCGCGCCAAGGCTTCTATCGCTGCACTCGCGGTCGCAATCGGACCCACAACGCCATAGTTGCCCGTATCGAGCATGTCTTCCAGTAAAACTGCCCGGCTCAGGCTGCCGTCCATGATCAAGACGTTGCGCTGCAATGCCCGTTGCACCGACGTCCGCATGACGCGCGGGCGGATCAATTGCTGCCCCGGATTAAAAAGGGTCGACGCCGTGCTGTCGTTACGCGCTTCCAGCACGACGACGACCTTCACACCGGACGGGTCGAATGTGATCGACGTCTTGATATTGGGCAATGCTCTCGATCGTTCAATGAGCGTAAGTCCAAATCCGCGGCCGACCGGCGGCGTGACGGTCGGCCCGCCTGACTCCCTCCAAGACAGCTCTACGAGCCGGGGCTCGCCTTCCTCGACCGACCAATTGATCGAGATTCGGCCCTTGGGTGTCGACAACGCACCGTGCTGAATTGCATTCGAGGATAACTCGTGCAGGATCAGCGCCAGTTGCAACGCCGTCTGCGGCGGCAGATTGACCGGCTCACCACTGAGATCGACCCGACCCTCATCGGCCCCCATGACCGAGATTTGCGATCTGATGAGATCAACAATGGGCGCTCCTGACCACGCCACATCACTGAGGATGTTATGCGCACTCGCCAGCGACTGTAGCCGGCTGTTGAAGCTGGCGACGAACTTCTGGGGCGTCTGACTGGATCGCGCCGTTTGCGCGGCAATTGACTGCACGACGGCCAGTGTGTTCTTCACCCGGTGGTTCAGTTCAGCAACCAGAAGAGTTCTCAATTCGTCAGCTTGTCGCCGGTCGGTGATGTCGCGGTTCGTCTCGAGCACGAAATTTTTATCGCCGATATTCACTAGTTCTTGCCGGCTATCGACCCAGACGTCTGAACCATCACTGGCGGTGTAGTGAATTTCGCCACTCCAAGAACCAACGGCAAGGAGCTGCTTATCAAAGGCGTCCCGCTGAGGAATATTGCACGGCTGCAAAAGCTCCACAGGTGTTTTCGACAGCGCTTGACGCTTGGTGAAGCCGAACAGCTCTTCACAGCCCCGGTTCCACATCGCAATCCCGCCACCGATTTCGCGCACCAGCATGGCTTCGTGCGAGAGCTCGATGATCCGCGCCAACTTCCGCAACCGTTGACTCTGTTGACGGGCCTCTGTCACGTCAGTATTCGTTCCACACCATAATTCGACCTCGCCTTTGCCATTTCGCACCGGCATCGCACGCGATAGGAACCAACGATACACGCCGTCGGCTCCACGCAGCGGAAACAAATCTTCCCAAACCCGGCCCTCTTGCGTGCAGCGCTGCCATTTATCAACGACCCGCGCGACATGATCGGGGTGGTGGAAGAGCCGCCAACCCTGTCCGAGGGAGGTTTCCAGCGTGCTCCCGGTAAAGTCGAGCCATCGCTTGTTCAGCCAAAACAGATTGCCGGTCGCATCCGCCATCCACGCCAGCTGAGCGATATTGTTGGCTAACGCTTGGAATTGCTGTTCGCTTCGCCGCAATGTGTCCGCAAGCGTCAGACTCGGGGTTACATCGCGCGATATCGACATGAGGCTTACGACTTCGCCGGCTTCGTTCCTGATCGGCGAGAGCACGACATCCCACCACCGGGGCGATCCCTTTTGCGTGGGTCGCAACGCTGTGAACCGTGCCGAAGATCCTTCGCAAGCTTGGTTGAAGGCCTGTTCGACATCTGCGCGGCTCGCTTCCGGCCAAAGGTCGATCCAGCGCCGGCTGAGGATCGCGGCGAAATCCTCCACTTCAAGAGCTTTCAGCCCATTGCCGTTCACGAACAGCAAGCGGCCTTCGCGATCGAGAATCTTTACGCCGTCAAGACTGGCTTCAAAAAATTGCCAATTGATATCCGACTTATCGAGCACGTTCTCCCGCCCGCTGGCGGACGCGTCGGCAGCGGTCAATCCCAACGAAGTTCTGTCCACCTTCTCGCCGTCGGTGGTCATTGGCCGGCCTTTTTACATGCGTGGTAGAAACCACGCGCCCTCTATGGTGACGTGACGTTTCCAATCCAATTTTTTTAAGCTGCCGCGCCGTGTTGTTTGATACCGGCTTTGACGTCGAAGAACAGGGCCTGACTAATGACCGCCTTCACCATCTCATGTTTGAACGGTTTGGTGACGAGAAAGGCCGGCTCGGGCTTGTCGCCTGTCAACAGCCGTTCTGGGTAGGCGGTGATGAAAATAACCGGCACATTGAGCTCCATCAAAATCTCGTTAACGGCATCAATGCCGGAGCTTCCGTCGGCCAATTGAATGTCAGCGAGAATGAGTTCCGGCCGCTTGTCACGGGCCAGAGACAGCGCTTCTTTGTGCGTTGCGGCCACGCCAACAACTTCGTGACCGATCTCGGTCACGAGCCCTTCGATATCCAAAGCAATAAGCGGCTCGTCCTCGATAATCAGTACGCGCGATGCCAACTGCTCAGCAATTTCCTGCCCCGCAGCATTGATCAAATGAGCCACGTCGTCTTCCGATCGATCCAAGATCACGGAGATATCGCGGGTTCCAAACTCCTCAACTGCGGCCAGAAGGAATGCCTGCCGAGGACCTGGATTGAGCGTTTCAATACGCCGGTCCGCAACGTCGCCCGCGGGTTCGGCCTGCCCGTTCGTCGGCACGCTGTTCCAAACTTTTATGAAGGCCTTATAGGCTGCCGTGCGCGGCGAAATTTCTCGATCAAACAGCCGATGATCGGCAACGAGCGCCTCCAGCATCGCAACAACGTAGGCATCACCGCGATCCTGCGATCCCATCAACGCGCGAGCGAACCTGCGCAAATAGGGAAGCTGCGGAGCAATCAAATCGGCTAGCGACGAACTCATAGCTTACGTCCCCCGTCATTAGATCGTTTATTCAACCTTATTCGGACGAACCGAAATTGGCACTGTCTTCGATTTGCGACAAACGCTCGGACCATATGCACGGTTCCGTGTTCTGACAAACGACTGATCAACCCGTAGCCCGGACAAAAACATCTGAGGCTTCACCAGCGCCGATTTCGGCAGCCGACTCAATACCCATCAGTGCGGCAAGCTTCGTCCGGGCGCGATTAACTCTGCTTTTCATGGTTCCAACGGCGCATCCGCACATCAAGGCCGCCTCTTCGTAAGAAAATCCTTCCGCACCGATCAGCACGAGCGCTTCTCGATGTTCCGGCAGCAACTTTGCGAAGGCTGCTTGAAAATCGATAAGATCCATGTGTCCCGGCTGCTCGGCTTTAGAACTGAGTTGCCCGGCATACTCGCCCTCCACGTCCTGCACTTCGTTCTTGCGCTTACGCCGCTCGGATAAGTGCGCGTTGCGCAGGATCGTAAACATCCAAGCTTTGATGTTGCTATCCGGAGCGAACTGTTGCCAATTGCGCCACGCTTTGACCAGAGCCTCTTGGACAAGATCGTCAGCTTGATCGCTTGACCTGGTCAACGAGCGCGCAAACGCGCGCAAATTCGGCAGCAACTTCGTCAATTCTGATTGAAATTGGGGAGACGGACCATCACTCATCACGAACGCTCCGTGCCGCCGCCGGAAGATTTGGCAAGCTGTTCCAAAAGGCCGGCGAATTTTTCCGGCATCGGCTCAGAAAGCATCTGACCGTATAGCCGCTTCAAGCCGGAACCGATTTCGGCTTCGACCGTCTTCGACAGACCGGACTGTTCGTCCATGAGCGGTTCAGCGTGCATTTTCTTGGAAACGTCCTCCGGATCAGGTCGATTGGTCACGTGTCAGCCCCCAGCGAATGAAGATTCCCCCGCCATGACAATCCACACGGGTTGTCAGACAACGTAGTAACGCCACATGCGGACACCGGTTCCCATGAGCTACAAAACTTTTTTCCAACGCCCGAAAGTGCTTACAATTTTAAAAATGGCAACTGGCTATACGACTATTCCGCCGGCACAGTTCCCATCTCGTTCTGGCCCGTCCCTTGTGCGGTCGAATCTCTCGAAAGGATAAATGCCACCACGCCCAGAACAACCAGAACCGGCAGGTTTCGGAAGGCAACCGCCAAGATACGCGGCAATGCGAAAGGTGCGGCCGTCGTCAGGGCAGCAATGACCATTTCGCGTTCCGCATCACCAAACATCGACGACTCTGCTGACGTCGGCGAGGCATCCGCTTCTTCTTGAGCTTTCGACTCCTCGCTCGCAGCTGTTTCCGGCGTACGCGAGGCATACGCGATGGCCATGACGATCGCGACGGCAACGTAAGCACCGGCAACGATCAGGTCCGCAATCTCCGGCTCATAGATTCGATGCAAGTACGCCGACGCGGCGGCCGTGCCGAACCCTACCGCAACAATGAGGGGCACGACCATGAGCATCGTCCACACCAGCCTGGCCATGGCATTGTCTACTGTTGCCTGGGCCTTGCGGAATACGAAGTTCAGACCGAGCATTGTCGTGCCCCCTGTTTACGTGATTTTCAATCGGGTGAGTTTCACCGTCGACGAGCGACGCGTTACGACTTCCAAAGCGCGCCGAGCACAAAGCCCATCGCTGCAGCAACAGCCAGCGTTGCCATCGGCTGATCCTGCACCGACTTATCGACGGCGGTTTTGATGTTGGTCGCGACTTCACCGACGCGTTCGCTTGCTTCACGACCCTGATCGGCCACCTGACGGGCCACGCCCTCGGCGCTATCAAGAGCCCGATCGAGCTGATAACTCGCCTTATTGGCGATATCGGCTGCCTGATTGGATACGTTGCGAACCGCTTCGTCGCGGTCGAGATTTGAATAGCCCACGGTAGCCATGATGCAGTCTCCCTGATTGGTGTGCGCCGGCTACTGCCGGCGGGCGGGACAGAAACGCAACCTCTCACCGAAGGTTCCGTGCTGCAACGACGGCAGGATTTGTGACCAAGCAATCCGAAGGCGATCAATTGCGACGGAAAATTTGTCCAGCGAGCGACCCCGCCGCCGATACTGCTTGCTTGGCCGCAGAAGCAATTCCGCCGCGTCCATGAGACCTGTGTGCAGCAAATTCCGGCAAACGTGCCGCCTGGTCGCGAATGGCCGTTGCGATCACCGCGGTATCCAGGTCGCGCTGTGGGCTCTTTTCAGAAAGCAAATGCCCCACCACAGGAACTTGACCAAACTGTTCCAGGATCTCGGTCAGAGGTTCAGCCAGTGCTTCCGCGACTTGCGGCGGCTCACCTTCAGCCTGCCTGGTGACCACGATCACACCCGGCCCTTGTTCGATTTTGCCGCTGACAATCGCCCGCTTCAGCACATCGGCCGCCGCACGATCCCCCTCTGTCACACCGTGTTCTCGCGAGACGCACCAAACCACGACATCGCTTTCACTGAGGCTGCGCAAAAACTGACGCCGCGCAACGGCGTCCTGCGTGATGGCATCGCTTAATGAAAACAAAATGCGTTGCTTGCCTTCGCGTTCGGTTTCATTGTCGGCCATCGCCGCGATGGACGCCATGGCATCGATCCGATGCGCAGAGGCACCAGTCACGGCAACCCGCAGCGCACGCGCCCGTGGCTCCGGTGCGTTGACAAGCGCCGCCTGCTCGGCGGCCCGCGCCTCGGCATGTGGTCGCAATCGGCCGCCATACAGATCGATGGCCGCTCGACCCACTTCCTCAACATACGCTTCAGCGATACGACGCCCGACCCGTTCCTTGCTCCAGTTGAGCACCGCACGTGAAAGTTGTTCGCGGGCTTCATGCGTCATCGCAGTGGCCGGATTAGCAAATCGGATCACCCGCCAGACATCATAGGCGCGCTCGGCCACACCGACCATGCCGCGCCAACGATAAACGGATAGAAGCTGCGCAACAGTCAATCGGTCGCCAAGCGGAATTTGCGTTTCAACAAATGTGCCCAGCCGCGCACTAACGCGCTCGGCGATAACGAGCGCCTCTGGCAGCGTAAACTGCCAGATGGCATCATGCCGCTCTGGGTGCATGCGCCGCGCAACCGCCTCGATCGTTCGCTGACCGATCTTTAACACGTCGTCCGTTGACGTGAGCGCATCCGGATCAACTTTGGCCGCGATAGCGCGAACGTCCCCCCAAGCCCTGTCGGCCAGTGTCTTGTGACCTTCCCGACGACGCTGCTCATCCGTAGCTTCAAGCTTCGCCAGCCGCCGCTTTCCAGACGTCATCCATGTGCGCTGAAGAGAAAAACCACCGACGGTGACAGTCAACGCCGCAACCGCCCAGTACAACAAGAGCCCGTTTTGATAGAGAAACAATCCGCCCAACGGAATTAATGAGAGTGTGGGCAACACGAGAGCAGCTGAAATGAGAATGATGCGCGTTTTGCGTTGCGCGGATGTCAGTTCAGCCACGTTCAATCCTCCCCTTAAGGCAACGGCCGGACATCGCATCGATGCGAGTCCGGCCGCCCATTCGCAGGTGGCATGCAGTGCTGTGTAACGGCGTCACGCTCGCCGGATAAATCCGGCAATCAGCGACACGACGAACAGGATGATTGCGACCCAAAACAGGAGACGCGCCCCTTCCATGGCTGTGCCGGCGACGCCGCCGAAGCCGAGGAAGGCAGCAACCAGCGCAACGACAAGAAAAACGACAGCGTAATATAGCATATTTCCCATTTGAGTGCTCCTAGACGAGTGAGGGTACCGGTATGGTGTGAACGCGACGTTTGCATTCAAGTTCCAGGCAACGCTGATAACTCTTGAACTCGGGCCTTAAAAAAAAGGCGCTCCGGAATCACCCGAAACGCCCTTCGACAAATTAGATTTTAGCGGCCAATCGTCTTTTTGATGTCGCCGCTGATTTTCTGGCCTTCGCCACGAGCTTCCTGCGCCAGCCCATCGGCTTCCAGCTCAGTGGAACCAACCGCGCGACCGACAGACTGCTTGGCACTGCCAATCGCATCATTGTAAACACCCGACGCCTTATCGGCCGTCGACGATGACGTCGCGCTGTCACGGACATCCGAAGCCGCATTTTTGACCGATCCGACAGTCTTTTGAACGTCGCCCTTGACTTCCTGGGCTACACCTTCAGCCTGCAGTCTTTCCGATCCGACCAACTTGCCGACACCCTGCTTGATGTTGCCGACAGCTTCGTTGGCGTAGCCTTTAACTTTATCCGACGTACCCGACATGAAAGCCTCCATCACGAAATTCCGTGGGCCGGCGTGATCGCCTGCCTACTGATCAGGAAAACGCGGAACCTGCCTTTCAGTTCCTTTCACACATCCGATCGTCGCAACCAAAACTGTCATGCAGCGTTGCTTCGCCGCGGAAATCACGTTCGAACACCTCGAACATGCATCCGCTGGGGAACCAAGAAACATGCCGATGCTCGCAGACAACATTCGCTCGCTGCACGCATCTTTGACCATCACGGCGCTGTTCGTTGCCGCTCTCGTATTGGGCGCAGATTTGCTCATTCCGCTCGCAATCGCGACGATCCTGTCGTTCATCTTAAATCCGATCGTCAAGAAGCTCGTGCGCTGGCGTTTTCCGCGCTCACTCGCCGTCGCCATCGTCCTCGGCGGCAGCTTCTTTGCAACACTGGCCTTAATGGCCGTGCTGAGCGCACAGATACTCTCCCTCACAGCCGGCCTCCAAACCTATCGTGAAAACCTCGTCGAAAAGGCCCGTTGGGTCTCTACGCTTGGCCAAGGCACGGGAACCTTGCAGAAGGCCTCCGACGCGGTGGAGGCGATTGATAAAGCGATCCGTCACGAATTTGATGATCCGACCAAGCAGATGGGTGGCGCTGCCGGCGGCATCACCACCACACCACAGCAGGCCCCCACAAAACCCAATCCAAACCCTGCTGACGACGCCGCCAACCAGCCGACGTCTATGACTTCGATCTTGGACAAAGTCTCCGGTCCAGGAACCACATTCGCACTGACACTTCTTTTTACGATGTTTCTTCTGCTGCAATATGAGGACATTCGCGACCGCGTCATTCGCCTTGCCGGCACCGACAATCTGAGCGGCACAACCGCAGCCATGGGCGACGCAGGCTCACGGCTCTCGAAGCTCTTTCTGACCCAGGCCGTTCTGAACGTCGGCTTCGGCGTCGTCACCGGAATCGTATTGGCGATTATTGGCGTCCCCAACCCGATCCTGTGGGGTGTGGTCAGCGCGATCGCACGTTTCATTCCATATGTCGGCTCCTTCCTGGCCGCAGTACCCCCGATCATACTCGCTGCCGGCGTTGACCCCGGCTGGGGTACCGCTCTCACGACTGCAGCCTTCTTTGTCATAGCCGAACCGTTGATGGGCCATATCGTAGAGCCCGCCATCCTCGGTCGCACGATTGGGCTGAGCCCTTTCGCGATGGTGATTTCAGCGAGCTTCTGGGTCTTGATCTGGGGTCCGATCGGTCTGCTCCTCGCCGCGCCGCTGACCATGCTTGCCGTCGTCCTTGGCGCTTACGTTCCACGACTTGAATTTGTCAGCATCCTGCTTGGCGATCAGCGCGCCCTTGAGCCGTATCTCGATCTGTATCGACGCATCTTGTCCGGCGATACGGCCGCTGCCATCGCTCAGGTTGAAGGTGAAATTGAAGACGGCGGCATCAATGCGGCCGTCGATGCGTCCCTCCTGCCGGCACTGCGCCATGCTGCAGCCGACCAACGCATCGGTCGCATCGACGAGGTACGCCGCCGGGAGATCTCCGAAACCGTCACGGATGTCATTGAATACTTGACCGAGACAGTACCCGCCGCACCCGCGGTTGCCGGTCGGGCGCAACGCATTCTTGTCGTGCCCGCGCGCGGCCCGTTCGATGAACTAACGGCGAAAGTGGCAGCCGCTGTCCTCGACAAATCATCACGCATCGACGCCGACGCGGCCACCGGCTCGTCGGGATTGTCGGCCATTGCGTTACACCAATCTGGGCACAAGACAGAGCCAATTGACAGCATTTTGCTCGTAACGGCGGGCGGCATGGACCGCCGTCTGTTGTTCATTCTGGCCCGCCGCATCGCACAGCAGTTTTCTGACACGCGCGTCAACGTTCTCGAATCTGGCGAAGCGATGGCACTCGAACGGCAAAATGTTCCCGATGGGGTCTCTGTTTGGCGAACCATCAGCGAAGCCGTTGCCGCGCTCGATTTCGAACCAACACGAGACGCGCAGAAGGCCTCGTCGCACTCGCCGGCGGCGACCGCCGCTTAATCGCTTGCGATTGGCGAAGCGGGTCGCGCGACATCTTGATCCGGTCGGAAATCATCAGGCTCGATCTGGAAACCTCTTTCATGTCTGAGCGTTTCCTTTCCGATCTGGATCTAAGCGGTGGCAACAATGCCCAATTTTGATCCAGCACGGCTGAATGACCAACCGATCAGGAGTGTAAAATGCGGTCTATTCTTCTCTGGATCATCGGCGTCCCGATCTCCGTCATCGTTCTGCTGAACATCTTTAATGTCATCTGACGCCTTCCGCGGAGCCGCTGATACCTACGCGTTCGACCCGGTCGAAAATGACCATCGGGCTTTAGATGTCAGTGATTATGTCTCCGGCCGTCTCGATCCGCTCGCAGCGCGAGATATCGAACGGCGCGCCAGGATCGATGGCCGCCTCGCCGCCGCGATCTCCGATGCCAAATCTGTTCGGCGCCGCGTTGAAAGGCGTTTGGCCGTCTAAGGGCGCTGGTCGGGAACTGAGCTGATCAAGACGCGTTTTTCCAATGAACTGCCCCACGCCGGCATTGAATGAAAATGAGGAGTTTGATCATGAAAATCGCTATTATTACGCCACTCGCTGCAGCGCTGATGCTATCGGGCGCGGCGTTGGCACAGGAGCAAACCGCTCCGGCCGCCCCAACTCCGGCCCCGCCTTCAGTGACGGCACCAGCACCGTCGGAAGCGCCAGCGGTGACCTTGTCGCCGTCAGAACTACCCTCAACCTCGGCTGACAATGCGTCTGCTCCAATCCTGTCCGATGAACAGGCGACAGCGCTAAAGAATAAAGTCGTCTGGTCGAGCGACCAAAAGAATGTCGGCGAGATTGCTGAAGTCGTCCGCGATGGCACCGGCCGCGTGACAGAGCTGCATGCAGATATTGGTGGTTTTCTCGGGTTTGGCGAAACGCGCGTTCGGGTTATGCCGGACGAGGTAAAGTTTATGCCTGACCGCGTCGTCCTGACCCGTTCACAAGATCAAGTCTCTTCGCTGCCGAAAATAACCGAAAACTAATGGCTAAAATTCTCCGGGGCTTCGGCCTCGGAGTTTTAAATTGACGAGTGTCGCCCAACCATCGAACACGGGAGAGTTCCTTGGCAAAGAGCAACGCACCGCGACGCGGTCGCACGTGGCAGGACCCTGCTTGGCGCCGCGTCCTGATAGCGACGGAAAGCCTGACCGACCGCGCGCAGGCCGCATTTTCGAAACTTAGTGCCGACGCCACATCACGACCGATAGAGATTGAGCACCATTTTGCGCGCCTACAGGCGCCATTCACCTGTGACGGTGTCTCGACCGGTGCATCGATCGCTATTCAACCGGAATTTCGCGGATTTGCCTGAGCGGCCTTTATAGTGGGAATGTCAGCGTGACAGCGGTGCCGGTGCCGCCGCTGCGATAGGACAGATCCGCGTGCAGCGCTTTTGTCATGGCTTGAATAATGCGAGTTCCCAATCCTGTCCCCTTCGTCTGGCCGGTGCCGTCCCAGCCTATGCCGTCATCTTCGACCAGAATGGCAGCCCTCCCTTCGCTGAGATCGTCGAGTTGCACGCGAATTTCCCCCGGCTTGCCGTCGGGGTAAGCGTACTTGAGAGCGTTGGTCACGAGTTCCGTCACGACCATGGCCAAGGAAATGGCGCGATCGGTCGCGACCACGACGTTGCTGTCGGCGACGACAATCACACGATGGCCTGCTGCGATTTCCCCCACCGCCGCCACCAGATCGGTCGCCAGGTTCTTGAGATAGGCATCCAGATCGACCGACCGCACGTCGGCACTCGTATAAAGACGCCGATGAATTCCAGCGACGGCCAAAATACGTGCGCGCATTTCCGCCAAAGCGGATTTCGCAGCCTCGTCTTTCACGACGTTGGATTGCAATGTGGCAAGAGACGCGATCATGGCCAGGGAATTCGCGACGCGGTGATTGACCTCTGCCAAAAGCATTTCCGCCCGTTCCTTGGCCGCCAGGATCGCTTTTTGGGCTTCTTCGCGATCAGCTATTAGGCGCTGCTTGGCCACCGCATCATTGATCGCCGCGACAATCAACTCGCGATAATTCCCGTTGATGTCCTTCCAGACGTAATCGCTGGCACCAGCTTTCAATGCCGACATGACGATATTGGCGTCGTCCGATCCGGTGACGTAGATGATCGGAACGTTGGGCCCTGCGTCGGCCAGACGTGGAATCAGATCAAGCCCTGTCTCCGCTCCAAGATTGTGATCGAGTGCGATGGCGTCGTACTTCCTTTCTTTCAATTGCCCAAGACCGTCCGCGCCTCCCGTCGCATGGTCCACTGCAATGCCATGACGCGATAACGACTTCTGGAGCAGACGCGCCAGTCCCTCGTCATCGTCGATATAAAGGACCGTAATGGTCATGGATCGATCTAAGGGCAAGTTCACTCCGCGACTGGTACCTGCATGACGGCCACGAACAAACCAAGCTGCCGAATTGCGTTGGCGAAGCTCTCGTAGTTGACCGGCTTCGTGATGTAGACATTGGCACCAAGATCGTAACAGCGCTGTATTTCGCGCTCATCGTCGGTTGTCGTCAAAACGACCACGGGCGACCGCTTCAGATGCGGATTGGTCTTAATTTTTTGCAGAATGTCGACACCGCTCATATCCGGAAGATTAAGATCGAGAAGGATGAGAAGCGCCCGCTTGGCGCTTACGACCCCGGATTTATCTTCTCCGAGTAAATAATCAAACGCTTCATTCCCGCTCGCGATTGCAACAATGTCATTTGTGACGCCGGCACGCCGGATATTGCGCTCGATGAGCCGCGCGTGACCCTCATCGTCTTCGATCATCACAATCGTGACCGGGTTTGCATTTGCACAGTTCATACGGCCTTCTCCTTGCCTGCGTGTATTGCCATCTTTTTCGGAAGGTCGATGAGAAACGTTGTGCCGTCCCCCGCCTTGGATTGGACCGTGACATCGCCGCCGATCATGCGCACCAGCGAGCGGACATGTGCCAACCCGATGCCATCGCCTGGCCGATCGAGTTTTCCAGCCCGCCGGAACAACTCAAAAATTCGCTCCTGATCGGGGCCATCAATGCCGCGGCCGTTATCGGCAATGCTCAGCTTGACGCGGCCACCGCTCTCATCCGCAGCAATCGAGATACGACCGGGCCGACCCGGCATCAGATACTTCACCGCGTTATCGACGATGTTACCGACGATCTGCTCAAGCGCCAATCGGTCCGATACGACGGAGGGGAGTTCGGGGGAGATATCTACATCGACGCCGTTTTCTTCAATCTGGTGCTGCAGGCTCGCTACCGAAGCCGCAACGACATCTGCGAGTTGCACCCGTTCACGCTTGAATTCCCGCCGACCTTCACGAGACAGCTTCAGGATAGCCCCAATGAGGCCGTCCATCTTGATGCTCGAGGACCGAATGAACTTGACCGACTTCAGGAATGTCAGCCGTTGCAATATCAGCGGCGGACTTTTTTTCGGCATCTGAGGGTTGCTCGCTGCGAAAGTAGGTCGCCAGCTGTCCCGAAGCGCTTTCCAGTTCGCTCGTAAACCCCATGATGTTCACCAGCGGCGCTCGCAAATCGTGACTCACAATATATGCAAACCGCTGAATTTCATCATTCGCCTGCGTCAGTGCCAACGTCCTGTCTTTGACGCGCTCTTCCAGTTCGTTCGTCAGATCTTCGAGCGATTGCCGCGCGGTGACGAGCTGTCCGGTGTTGTTCGCAACAATGTAGAATGCAACTGCCGCGAAGCCGACGAGTAGCATCGATCCTAACGTCGTGGTGATGGTTAGCCGTCGCGCGGATGTTGTTAACGCAGCTAAACCCTGACCGATTGCGCTATCGGCACGCCCAGTGATGGCTTCGAGCTGTGTCCGAAGCTCGTTCATATACGTCAGCCCACGATCGTTTTTTACGGTCTTAATGGCTTCGTCGCGCCGGCCTGATTTCACCAATCCGACAGTCATTTCCATTTCCTGCAGCTTTGCTGCGATCAGGGATTTAATCCGGTCCAGGCGCGCGCGATCCTCTGCGTTGATGATGCGCTGTTCCATATCCGATAGGCCACGACGAACCTCGTCGACGCCTTCAAAATACGGCTCCAAATAAGGTACCTCGCCGGTGACCAGATATCCGCGCTGTCCCGATTCAGCGTTCAAGAGCCCTATCTGCATCTGCCGGGCAGCTATTCGCACCAGTCGCTCTTGCGCAATTTCGTCCGCACGAGCACCGGTCTCGGACGACAGCTTGAACGACGATACGACCAATACGAACAGCATGACGGCACCTGCCGTAATCAGCAGCAGCGTCGACTGCGCATAATTGAGGCCGAGAGCACTAGGCGGCACGGAGGGCTCTCCAATAAAATAGAATGAATATATCCCTGTACGTTACACGACGAAAGAAGATTTGAGGACCGCTCATTAGATAGGAGCGTCACAGGATGGTGAAAAGGTCAAAACGACGGCGAGCGAAAAATTCAAATTGTCAAACCTGCGGAACCGTCTTCATCGGACGGCGTTTGTCTCCCGATCAACGAATGTCTATTCACTAAGGGAGAGGGACCATGACCGATTATCGTGAATTTTTATCAACCCTCCATACCACATTGCTCGACAGTATGAACGGTTACGAAGAAGCATTGAAGGATGCAGGCAAGACAGGCCTTGTCTCGGTCTTTGAAGAAATGCTGGCATTGCGCCGTCAAGCGACCGTCGAGCTCGAGCCCCTTCTCATGCAGGCCGGCATCAAACCGGACCAAGATGGATCGTTTATGTCCACCGTCCATCGCACAATCATCAGTGTGCAATCGATGATGACTGATCTCGATGAATTGGTCTTGCCGGGATTTATCGACGGCGAAAAACGCATACTTTCATCTTACGACGATGCGTTAGCTCATGCCGGCGATCCGGATCGCGAAATATTGTTGCGTCAGCGCGAACAGACCGCCGATCGGATCGCCGAAATGGAGCGGCGGCGAGCGAAAGCAGCTTAAGGGACGAAGCTGCCGACTTCGTTGCTCGGCGCAAAAAATCTAATTCTGCAGGCATCCCCGTCATCCCCCCGACAGACACTGCCTGCAGAGAGGCGAGTTCGCGTCCCCCCCGCGGCTCGCCTCACCCTTACCCAATGTCACCTCAACCCCGGAGTCAGCCATGAAAATTGAGAACCTCAACGACCTTTTCGTTCACACGCTGCAGGACATCTACTATGCTGAAAAGCAAATCTTGAAAGCCTTGCCAAAAATGGCAAAGCAGACCGATAGCCCTGAGCTCGGGAAGGCCTTTGAAGGTCATCTGGTTGAAACCGAAGAACAGGTTCGTCGCCTTGAGCAAGTTTTTGAATTGCTCGGAGAAAAAGCGAAAGCCACGAAGTGCCCGGCAATCGAAGGTATTCTCGACGAAGCCAACGAACTGATGGCCGACATCAAAGATCCCGATACACGCGATGCTGCAATGCTTGCTGCCGCTCAGGCCGTTGAGCATTACGAAATCACTCGGTATGGAACACTTATTTCGTGGGCCGGCTTGCTGGGTATGAAGGAAGCAGCAACGATCCTCGGCAAGACCTTGAAGGAAGAACACGGCGCGGATCAAAAATTGACGAAGTTGGCCGAAAGCCGCCTCAACAAGGAAGCCGCCGCCTGACACATCCAGAAAACGAAATTCGAAAAAGCCCGGACCGAACGGTCCGGGCTTTTTTGTTTCTACGCTGCGACGCTGACGCCGCACTCATGCGGCTGCATATCGGTCGTCCCGGCCTTCTTCAATTTCTTCAATGATTTTGGCGACAAAAGCCGGCAAGTCGTCCGGTGAGCGACTAGTGATGATTCCTTGATCGACAACCACCTCGCTGTCCTGCCAATCGGCACCCGCATTGATGACGTCTGTCCGGATCGATTTATAAGAGGTCGCCTTACGTCCCATCAGAATGCCGGCTTCCACCAACAGCCACGGCGCATGGCAAACCGCCGCAATCGGCTTGCCCGCCGCCGCGAACGCTTTCACCAGAGCCACCGCTTTCACGTTCACGCGGAGCAAATCGGGGTTCATCTGCCCGCCCGGAATCACCAACGCATCAAAATCACGGGCATCGACATTCTCAAGTGTGGCGTTAGAGGAGACCTCGCGACCCCAGTCCTTGCCCTCCCAGCCTTTAATGTTTTGACCGCCGGGCGTTGCTAGCGTCACTTTCGCACCAGCTTCCTTTAGCCGGTCGCGCGGAACTTCCAGCTCCGATTGTTCAAACCCATTGTCCGAAATAATCAGTATTCGTGCGTCTGAGATTTTGGTCATTTCGATGCTTCCGCCTCTGTACAAGGAATACCGGTAGACCAGCCCAACGATCCGCGCTGCACTCTGGTTCCCGACATTCGCTCCCGCGGCCTGATAGCAATCCACAAGAAGCGCCTGCGTCAGTCGGAAGTGATTGGCATGGGCAGAAAACAGCCGTGCTCGTGGCAAGGCCCGGTTGCCCGGGGCGCTCACAACTTCAGCCGCACCACCAGCTGTGACCCCGCTGCAGTTTTCCTAATAGGCAGCTTGATATTACTTGCTGGCCTGTGTGATCACAGCCGGCTTCCAGGTGCCGTCGAGTGCGTCCTTCTTCGGCAGATAGAGTCGCATGACCATATAGATTGGCCCGTCCGGCGCGGGCAGCCAGTTACTTGCCTTGTCCGGACCCGGCGAGTTATGCTGCACATATATCGTCAGCGATCCGTCCGAGTTGGTCTTTAACCCGGGCAGCATCGGTGAGTTGATAAGATAGCGGTTGATCGGATTATCGATAAGAAGCTGCGTCTTGCCGTCATACATCGTGATCGACCAGAACGCATTGACAGGCGGAAAGCCGTCTGCCGGGAAGGTAATCGTATAAGTGTGCTGGCTTGCGTCAAGCGGCTGGCCCTTATTGTCTTGAGCCGCCATCGGGTAGAGCGCTTCGACAGAATCGTTGCCGAAAATCCCGGCCAGAGCCGCCGCCGCACGCATTTCGAAGTCGCCGTTGTAAAAAGCGCGGTCGCCGAACGCACTGGAAACTCTCCAACCGTTTTCCAAAGTGCCGAGGCTACTCTTTCGCTTTACGATCGCTTCGTAGCCTTCCTTGATGCCGAGTTCGATCGCGACCTTGCCGTCGCCGGCAGCAGGCAGCACGTAAGGTTTACCAGGCTCGATGCCGATTTCCGCGAACCGTGCGCGCAGCTCGGCCTCCTCAGGGATGGCCGGGGCAAATTGCAGAAGAAAATTCAGATATTCGAAGGCGCGTAATTTGAAAGCATCTTCGGAGAAAGGCAGAAATTCGATCTGCGGCGGCGGCGGCGGCGGGGTTGTCCCGAGGAACGCGGAGAGCGGCTTTGCCTCATATCCTGCCTGGATCTTCTTCACATTCTCGATATCCGCGGGATTGAACAGCTGAGTTCGGATGATGACCAGTCCGAACTGCGTTTCGCTACGAAAAACCTGCGAAATCCCCGCGGGCTTTTCGCCTTTCCAGTCAGGACCCGCAATCAAAAAGCAGCCGCCGTTATTACCCGTCGTCCGCGTCCCCATGTAACCGGTGTTGAAAGAGTACATATCGGTAAGCTGCACCGAGAAATAGCGACCCGCCTCGATCTTTGGCACGCATAAAACAATTGGTTCCGCCCGAAGATCCAGCTGCAGCATGGAATACGGCGTGTCGCTGTTCGGCGTCACAATAGCCGTGTCTTTTGGGGTGAAAACCCGAGCCGTGTTCAAGACCGTATTAAACGGCCCTTTGTACTGCGACGACGTCTTATCGACGTTGAATTGGTACAGCGCCTTGTAAGCCGCGATCATCGGAAAGGCGTAGATGTAGGCTTCCTTGGCGATTTCATAGGCTTCCAGACGCTTCTGCGCCTGCGCCGCCGAAATAGGAACCGCCGCGATAAGTGCGAACGCTACCGCAATCCACGATTTCGCTGTCATTACTGAACTCCTGAACATCGTTGCATGCGCCGGCGACGACGCGCGAGCAAACCGATATCCAATTCAGCACATTCCTGAATGTCAGAAAACAACTCTGCGCTTGGGCGCGCATCGTGAGTGGGCGATGGGCTATTGATCGCCTTCCGCCACGAGCGCGGGTTCGGTGGAGGGCGGCGCGGTCAGCGCGGCCATGACGGCCGGCGGAATAAGCACCTTGTCGATGACATGAATGATGCCATCCGACGCGATCACGTCCGAGCGCACGATCTTCGCACCCGCAATATCAATTTCGCCCGTCTTGCGGATCTTATTGATCTCTATTGGCGAACCTTCGATGGCCGAAATCGTGAAGTTGCGCACCTTGGCCTTCAGCAGCCGTTCAGTCGGGTAGAGCCCAGGAATGGCATGATAGAGCAGCAGGTCCGTAAGCAGCCCACGGCCTTCCGGCGCCAGCAGTTTAGCGCGGATGTCCTGCGGCAGAGCGTCGAACGCTTCGTCCGATGGCGCCAGCAGGGTCAGCGGTCCGACGTCAACTTCGGGATTGTCCAGCCCGGCAAGCTTCGTCGCCTCCATCATCTTTGCCAGCACACCCGTCGCGATGGCGGCCTCCTTGAGGTTCATGGGTTGCGGGGCGGCCGGTTCGGCCGCCGCATGCTGACCCATGTCAACGCAAGGGTTGAGCGAGGTTGAAAGTTCGCCGGCAAGGGCGGGAGGGCCGGTAATGACCACCGCGAACGACACGACCGCGACCAGAGACCTGATCGCCTCAGCCACACCACGCATATCAATCCCCCGAAATTCCCTGACGGGGCCGCTGCGCCAGATCGCATCGGCTCACCGTTGCTGATACTCAGGGTCTCAGTATTCGAGCCCTCTTTCAACTGCGAAAATCGGAAAGTGTGAGAAGTGGAACGAAATTCAATCCCGCATCGGCAAACGCATCCGCAGCACCGTCGAGACGATCGACAATCGTGAGCACGCGCACGATCCTCGCTCCTTCCGCCGCCAGTGCCTTGGCTGCTTTCAGGGCCGACCCTCCGGTCGTCGTGACGTCCTCGACAACAACGATGCGCTTACCGAGCATCGTGTCGCCCCGCACCAGCCCTTCGACGAGTGACTGCGTGCCATGCTCTTTCGCCTGCTTCCTGACGAAGAACGCCCCGACCGGCCGGCCCTGCAATTGGCTGACGGCCGCAATCGCCGTCGCAATCGGCACCGCGCCCATTTCCAGCCCCCCCACGAGGTCAACAGCCTCATCGCCCATGGCATCGAGCATGAGGTCCGCGATCAGCGCCGCCCCTTCCGGGTCGAGCATCGTCGGCTTCATATTGAAATAGAATGTCGAGGTCTTCCCCGAGGCCAGCTTCATCTCCGGCCCCTCCTGGAACGACCTCGCCTTGACGATTTCGACGAGACGGGAGCGCTTGCGGGACCCAGTGGTGTCAGGGGCGGTCATGGACTATCCTCAAAGCATGTCTATACCGGCGTGGGTCGCCCGCGGCCCGCCACCTGTCAAGCGCGCTTCGCACTCCAACCCGCAGGGCGGCCGGCGAAATGTAATGTTCCGCGCCGGGCGGCCGGCTCCCCACAGGGGAGTCGCCCGGCGCAAACCAAAAGCAAGTCGCCCGGCGCCACTGAAAAGCACCAGTCGCCCGGCGCACTGAAGAGACCACGGCGCAGATATAGAGAGGACTTCATTTCATGTTCGACCCCCAGAACCCGCCCGAGCTGGAAGCCACCGATTGGCTGAACGCCCCCGAGCCGCGCCCGCTCGCCAGCCTCAAGGGCCGCGTCGTGGTTCTGACCGCGTTCCAAACCCACTGCCCCGGTTCCGTCAAGCACGGGCTCCCCCAGGCCGAGCGCATGGCTCGCGGCTTTGCCAGCGACGAAGTCGTCGTTATCGGCCTCAACACCGCCTTCGAGGAACCCGACCAGCAGACGAGCGACAAGCTCTCCAAGTTCCTGGCCGAACAGGGGCTCTCCTTCCCCGTCGCCAAGGATGCGATCACCGGCCGCGACATGCCAGCCACCATGACCGCCTATGAAATCCAAGGCACGCCGACGACGCTGATCTTCGACCGCCAGGGCCGCCTGCGCCGACACTATCTCGGCCGCGTCGATGACGTCCGCCTCGCCGCCGAGGTGATGGCCTTCTGCATGGAAGCCCCGAATGCACCGGTCGAGCAGTCGATGGCCGTCGAGCGCCGCCTCGCCGCCGCCCTCGTCGATCCCGATGCGCACGCGCACGACCATGCCCACGACGGCGGCTGTTGTGGTGGCGCGGCCAAAGGCCAGGGCGACGACTGCTGCGGCGGCAAAGGCCACAGCCACGACCATGCGCACGACCACGACCATCACGTCCACGGCCCCGGCTGCAAGCACTGAGTAATTCCCCTTCCCCTTGACGGGGAGGGGTAAGGGGTGGGGCGGAACCCAGTGGGGTTGAACCCGATGGGGACAGAGGCTCGGCCGCCTTCCTGCCGTCACGCGAATCACGGCACCGTCCGCCGGTTGTATCAGCGGAGCGGATCCCATGGCCGGGCGGGCAGCAAGCAAGAAATCTATGTCGAGCGCGGGCGATACGGCCCCGCCGCCCAACTCCCCACGCGCCTCAAACAGCATCTCGGGCGAAAGCCCGCCCACCCAGCACAGTGCTCATGGCCGGGCGGACAGCCCAGCCCACACCGGCCTGCCGAGTGTGGGCCAAACAAACAGCCACATCGCCCTGGCGAATGTTGGCTACACTAAGAAGACTATCTCCCTCGTCTACGACTTCGACGGCACGCTCTCGCCGCGCCCGATGCAGGAATATTCGTTCCTCCCCCAGCTCGGCATCGACGCCGCCGACTTCTGGGCCGAATGCACGCGCCTCGCCAAGGAGCGCCAGGCCGACCCGCTGATCACCTACATGCACCTGATGTACAAGAAGGCGAAGGAGAAGGGCCTCGCCATCGACCGCGCCGCCCTCGTCGCGCAAGGCGCCGCCGTCGAACTCTACCCCGGCGTCACCGACTGGTTCGACAGCATGGGTGACTATGTCCGCCTGCGCGCCGAGACGCCCGGCATCGAACTGCGCCACTACCTGATCTCGTCCGGCCTGACCGAGATCATCGAGGGCACGCCGATCCGCCCGCACTTCCACAACGTCTTCGCCAGCGAATACTGGTTCGAACCCTACGAGACGCCGTTCCCCAAGCGCGTCATCACCGACACCGGCAAGACGCAGTACCTGTTCCGCATCAACAAGGGCATCGAGGACCTGGGCGAAAGCATCAACGGTCATATGCCGGAAGCCGAGCGCCCGATCCCGTTCTCCAACATGATCTATTTCGGCGACGGCGAAACCGACGTGCCGTCGATGGCCCTGATGAAGAAATCGGGCGGCGCGGCGATCGCGGTCCACAATCCGGGACTGACATCGAAGACGTGCGAGGAGTTGTTCCGCGCCGGCCGCGTCGACTTCTACGCCCCCGCCGACTACCGCCGCGGCAGCCCCCTCTTCAAACGCACGTGCCTCTTGTTGGACCGCATTTTAGCGGACATTCGCGTGCGCGAGGAGGTGTGGGGGCTCGAAAAAAATCAAAATTACCACGAAAAGTTTTGATAGCCATGAAACACTTCTTTGAACACTTTAACAAGAGTGCGCCAGGAACGATACTCGGCGTTCTAGTCGCGGGCCTCGCGATTAATGTTATTTATGATCTTCTCGTTCGGCCAGGAATATCAACTCTCACCAGGACAATTCTGGATATTGTATCGTTTGGATCGACAACAATTTTGGATCAAACGTACGCCGCAGCGGCCTTGGATCCTCGCCCTGTCACTACGCTAATGGTACTAGCGATGTTAGCTTCACTGTTAACAATCCCATTTAGCTTTAGAATTGGCCAGTCTATAGCGCGCCGAATGAATCATCAAAAGACGTTACTGCCAGAGCAAAGCTCAGCTCTTGCAATAGATGCTCAGCTAGACAAAACAGAAAAGCAGCTGAAAAAGTTTGTGCGTCACTCGTTACTTGGCACAACAATAGCTACGCTGATTCTGTTTGCTTTGCTCCTTTTTCATTCTCAGTCTATCCGAATATGGAGAATATTCGACACGAACATAAGGATCATAACGCCGTACATAACCGAATTAGAAAGAAATATGCTCATATCAAAATTTGCATTAATGAAATCGAAGGCAGATTACGAAATCATAAACGCACAGCAGAATTCTTTCGCAAAGAGAAGCGGCATAGAGCTTACCACATACAAGACTTGGTAGCGCTAGAGCAGCCAGCAATAAATTGCCCCTGCGGGAGTTTATCTCATTGCGAACGGCAAATGACTGCCAGCGTTAATCCCGCGCAGGTACAACTCAAAAAATTCCAGACGTACCTTCCAGGCGACGCCCCGTATCGAGCCTACGCCTGACAACGGTCTCAATCTTATCCAGTGCCTCTGACTTGTTCTTGAAACTCGCCTCAACACCCGAGAGATGAGAAGCGATAGCCTTCAACTCCGGCAGCTTCGCTTTCTTGTCGTTGCGCAACTCATCAAGCAGCTCATGCATCGTCGAGTATGACAGGTCGCCGGCGGAGAGTGCTGAGACGTGTTTTTGCACGAGCGCATCGTCGATCTTGGACCTACCACTAGGCTTAGACGAGCGGGACTCCTGCACCCCACCCAACGCAAGGGCATTCAGCTGATTGCAAAAGGCTGCAACCGTTTGCTCGTCAAACTGTCTGAGTGTTTCAAGCAGTTTATTCAAAGCACCAATTTCGCTGCTCTTAGCGCCCCAAATTGATAATGTTCCTTCGAGGCTCTGCAGTTTCTCTCTCAGTTCTTGTACCTGCATTTTCGAGCTTCCTCGCGAACTCGTCACCAATTGCTTGAGCTACTTTGTTGCCAAGTCGGGTGAACATCATCCTTACGTCAGCGTCTTCAAAGAATGCCACTTTGTCTCCGGCATACTTCGCGAACGCCTCTCGCCTCATAATCCTCTCGTCTTCAAAAATTAAGATGCTGGTATCCTGGCGTCTGCGGAAGCGTGTGTCGACTTCGCTCTTGATATAAGCAAGGGCCTCAAGCTCGCGTGTCTTGTAGCTCGTGCTCTGGAAGACGAATGTTGGCACCACGCCTACGATCCTAAGGCTTGGGGTTACTTGGTCCCTAAATTTCAAAATCGTATCCAGGGTGTTCACCGCAGCAGAGGACGACATGTTGTCGAGTATGGTCGGGACAAGGACGTGAGTACTTGCGCATAATGCATTTGCTGAAGCCGTGGTCAGTCGCGGAGGTGCATCAACAATGATTATGTCATAACCCTGCGACCTGAACTCCCGTGACCGAAAAACATCGTGGACGTTGAAACGAACGTCGACCGAGCTTTCACCAATCAGCCACTTGAAGGCGACGCGATTTTCAACGCGGTTCAGGGTGTAGGCCGCCGCAAACACATCTGTGCTTTGGAAGTCGGAGATTGGCTTCTCAAGCCTAGTTAAAATGTGTTCGATCGAATTGGTATTCTCTAGAAGATCAATCGCGCCGAACTTCAGTTTGTCATCGGTCTTTATGACGGCATCTGTAAGTGAGCCTTGATAGTCGAAATCCACCAGCAGAACCTTGAGGCCCACCAAGTCGTAGTATGCGGCCAAGTTTGCCGAGACCGTTGACTTGCCTACGCCGCCCTTGAAGTTCTCTACTGTCAGTATGGGCGGCCCTTCCCTAAGCTGCTGGGCGTGCCTTCCGGGTTTGCGACGAGGCGACCGATCCCAGAAGCTCTCTTCTGAAATGAAGTAGCGCTGTACCTTTTTGAGCACATTGTCTCTGCCGAAGGTGTAGGCCTTCATGGAGAGCAACAGAAACCCTGCTACGCCAGTCGCGATCTCAATTGGGTTCTGGGAAGCGACGTCCTTAAAGCCCCGCAGCACCGCTTCAACGGCGTGTACGATATCCAGTAACAAGTCCATACTCACCCCCGCACGCAACAATCACTCAAAGCAATGTGCTCAGCGTAAGCCGTAGCTGCAGACATTGGCGAGTCGAAAATTAACTAATGTGACGAACGCCTCACTCACGTTAGCCGCGCGCTCACATCCCCGCCGCTGTCATCCTGGGCTTTAGGCCCGGGATCCATCGCGCAACGCATGACCATGCGCCCGTTGCGAATGTCATCGCCACAATCGGCGGGACGTGCCCAAGAGCCCCTTGCCAAAACGTCATCCCGGCGTCATGGCGGAGCCATGCTTCGCATGGACGGCCGGGACCCAGACAAGGTTGCCAACCCTCGTGGATGTTGGTTGCGCTCCGACATCTAAATTCGAGCAGCCGAAGTCTTGGTGTCCCAGGTTGTCTGGGTCCCGGCCGGCTCGCTGCACTCGCACGCCGGGATGACGTTTGCAAAAGTGCGACCCCCACTTATCCCCGCCGCTCGCGCCGCGCCCTACACTGCCTCCATCTCCGGCCCGAGAGGGGGCGTCGCTTAAGAGGCGTCTTGCGTGATGCGGGTCGGAGAGCAGTGCCGGGACGGAGGCAACGCAGCCTCCCTCTCTGGGGCTCGCTTCGGCCGCCGAGTGAAATCCTCGGTGCGGAGATTCTGCTGAAACGTCGAAGGTAGGCCAGAAATCCTGCGCGGGGCGGTCATGAGAGCCGCACCACTAACAAACCTCAGCGGCTCGGAAGCCGCCCCGCACCCCTCGTCGCACACGCGAGGCGTCACCGGAGCCGAAATGAGCGATCCCGCACGCCCGCCCTTTGAACCCGCTTCGCCTTGTAGATCGCACGAGCAGCGAACCCGCACCCGCCTCGAACGCCGCGCCGAACGCACCGCCCTTCAACTCGAAAAAGCGGAAGTCGTTCTTCAGCGCGACACCCAACGCCACATGATGCAGCGCCGCCGTCAGCAGCATCCGAGCGCGATGGTCCGTCAGTTGCGCGACCTGCGCGCGGAAATCGATGCACTCGCCGCCCGGCTCGATGCGCTGATCGCGCCCGCCGCCGCCAAGGCTCGGCGCAAACGCACGCGCAAGAACGATGCGACGCAACCGTCGCCACAAACGAAATGCGCCGCTCCAGGCAAGCCTGAAGCAGCGCACACCGCGTCGTCGAAAGCAGGTCTTAGAGTGACCGGCCCTTGGCGAAAGCATCAACCTCGGTGAGGGCCTGGGCCCGTTCGATGCTGTACTTGGACTGAACCTGCGCAATCAGGTCGTCCTTATCCTTGAGCGCCGTGACATCGGCGGCGGTAAACTTGGACCAACGATGGGCCACTTCGCTACGCATGCCGGCAGGGGCGGCGGATGTGGCCGCAGTATTGGCTTTTTCAGCTTGGACGGGACTGGACATGAAAACCTCCAAAGTATGACGGAAAGAACATGATCTGATATGTATATCGTCAAATCATTATTGGAAACTACAGGTAAAATGTGTCCGTGGCGTGTTTAAAGGAAAATAAAACGAAATATTATAAAATATTGTGACAGGAAAATATTATTAAATTACGAAGATTAGTTTGAGAATATACTTCGAAAGATGAAGCAACCCGCCGATCATTACATTATATCTTTATATGAATACTTAGTTTGCAGGTGACGCCGCGACAGGATCATACGACCCGACGGTCGTCGCCGCGATGGCCGCATCGTTGAATTCGATCCGGTCTTCGCTGTCGGGCGCCCGGCGTAAGTTGATCCGCCACAGAATGTAGCCGATCAAAACCGTGTGCACGGCCCCGGTGAAGATGAACAGCATCGGCATGTCCATCACCTGCCGCAGCAGCGACGCGATGAAGGGTCCGATGGCCGAACCGATACCGACCACCAGCAGCAGCCCGCTCGAAACTTCCACGAACTGGTCGGCACGCGCGTTGTCGTTGGCATGCGCGACGGCCAACGGGTAGAGGGGAAACGCGCCCGCCCCGAACGCGGCGCCGGCCATCATCATGGAGGTGCGGTCGGCGTGCGGCACGATCATCAGCGAGATTGCCGCGCCGAGCGCGATCGAGCCCGCCACGAGCATGACGAAGCGCCGGTCCATGCGATCCGACAGGCGCCCGAGCGGCCACTGCGCCACCGCGCCCCCAAGCACGACCGCGCTCATGAACAGACCGATGCCGCCAGCGTCCAGACCGGCATCGGCGGCAAACACCGGCCCGAGCGTCCAGAACGCACCGTTGGCGAGGCCGACGACGAAGCAGCCCGCCGTCCCCACCGGCGAGATCCGCGCCAGGTCGCCGAGGCGGGGATGGACGCTCGCCACCATCTGCGGGTGCGCGGCAGCGGTGAACGCGATTGGCAGCGCAGCAAACGAAATCAGGATTGAGGCAAGTGCAAACAGCACGAAAGACTGCGGATCGGCAAAGCCGAGCATGAGCTGGCCGAGCGTGATCACCGTCAAGTTGACGATCGTGTAAACGGAGAACACCGTGCCGCGCACGCGGTTGTCGCAGCGTTCGTTGATCCAGCTTTCGATGACGATGTAGAGCACCGCGAAGCAGTATCCGGTCACGCTGCGCAAGATCCACCACACGACAGGATCGACGGCCATGGGATGCAGCAGCGCGATGCCCGACGCCACCGACGTCATGGCGAGATAGGCGCGGATGTGCCCGGCCCGGCGCACCAAGGCCGGTCCGTGCAAACAACCGACCGTGAAGCCGAAGAAATACGCGGTACCCAGAAGTCCCAATTCGAAGGCGCGGAAATGTTCCAGGTTTGCGCGCACCGGCACCAAAGTGCCCTGCAGCCCGTTCCCCATGAGCAGCAGCCCAACGCTGAACAAAAGGGCAGATACCGGCGCCAGCGCAGCGCGCAGCGTCGTGGGGCCGCCCTGTGCCGCAATCGAAGGGTTCGTTCTATCGGCCTGTGCCGCGCCATGTTCTGTCGGCACAGAAATTTGTAATCCCCCGGACCGGAATTTGAGTGAAGATTGGAAAACCAAACGAAGTGACATCAAATGACGTCAATCGGTGTCACGCCATAGCAACGGTGCGAGTGCGGTACCCGTTCCGTCACTGAGCCGGCAATATGACGAGCCGAGCAAAACAATAACCCCGGACGCAGGAGCGACCGGGGCGGTTTGATGAAGGACCCGGAGGATCGACGCCTTGGCAACAGCCGGACGCGCACCGAGACCGCGTGTCAGCCCTCCGCGAGGCGGCCGGCAATGACGTCTGGTTCGACGACCGACGTGTTCGACACCGGCAGCGATGAACGGACGGGCTCGACCGCCAAGCGATAGAGATGCCATGTCGAATGGCCAATGATGGGAAGCAAGATCACCAATCCGACGAAGGCCGTCATCACCGAGAGCGTGATGATGAAGCCGATGAAAATGGCCCAAGCGATCAGCGTAACCGGATTCTTCTCGACGAGGCGCACACTCGTCACCATCGCTGTGATGAAATCCGTGTCGCGATGATAGAGCATGGGGAACGAGATGACCGTGATCGCGAACACGGCAAACCCGATCGCCGCACCCGCCAGATTGCCGATAATAAGAAACAATAAGCCCAACGGGCTATCGAGCAGCTTGGCAAAATAGTCGGTGTCGAACGTGTTAATCCCACCGACGGCGAACGTCAGTACAGCCGCGATTTCGAGCCAAAGGATCAGCGCCAGGAAGGTCACGAGCGCCATCCAGCCAAGATCCCGTCGGTGACGCTCACGGCTGAGGCCGGCAATGACCGCGGCCGGCGTGACCGGCTGGCCGCGTTCGCGCAAATCGCTCACGGCGTAAAAGGCTGCGGCGGCGAACGGTGCGATCAGCGCAAAACCCATGGCCGCTGGATAAATGAGAAACGGCAAACCCATCTCGGCCAGCAGCAGAAACAAGACCCAGCCCAAAACTGCGAAGGCAGCGCCGATTGCCACCCCGTAACCGGGATAGGCGCGAAAATCGGCGATCCCGGCAACGACCGCTTCATTGAGATCATCGAGCGTCACCCGGCGAACCTCGGGCCAGTTATGCGCAGCCATTGCACCGTGCTCCTACCCGTAGTCACGTTAAATGTGCGACATCGCGGCGCACATATCCTAAGGCAAGTGAGGGCGACGTCAAGTTGCAGCGGGTCTTAGTGCGCTCGGCGCAAGCGGACAGCCGTCATCCTGTATACTCGTCACATCGCCATCCGCACGCGTATCATCATCACTAATCTCCCCGCCTTACGCGTTGTGCTCATCTCGCAGCAGCAGCAAATAAATCCAGTTCACAGCAAAATCGGGCTTATGAAGAAAGTGACAGTTTGGAAAACAAATGTGTTTCCTTGCAACCAACTGCCTGACTGATTAGTTCAGCAGACACACGGGGAAGTGTTGTTCAATGCAATCGAGGAGATGGGCATGAAACTAAAACTGGCCCTCGCGGCTGCGGCCGTAATGGGCGCATTCGCAATGACTGCGCCATCGATCGCGGCACCGCTCGCAGGGGCAGGTGTGGCGACGCAGAATGCGAAGATCGACGGCAAGGCAGCAGAACAAGTCCGTTATTACCGTCGACACTATCGCCATCGCGGCTGGAGGCCATATCGGTACGGCTATCGGCATCGGTACGGCTATCGGCGCCATTATCGTCCATATTACGGATATGGCGCGTACTCCGGTTACGGGTACGGATATCCGTACTACCGTCGCCGCCCGGGTATTTACCTCGGCTTCGGTTTCTAATTCTAGGGACTTGAAATGATAACGGGCCGGGAAAAATATTCCGGCCCGTTATTTATTGGATTTCACATAAGGGATAATGTTCTACTTCTTGTCCTCGCCCTTTTTAGAATCAGCATATTTGGCCTTGATGCTTTCCATGCCCGCTTTGAAAATGCCGTCAATGACGCTACGGGCTTCCGTGTCTTCCTTGCCGTTTGCATCGAACGTCGCCGACCAAAGCACGTTGATCTCGTCAAGATCGTCATCGTCGGGAGTCACCGAAAACATCGCCGTATAATTTTTTACCGGTAACGGACTTTCGATGATCTCGTATTTGTAGCTCGTGGTGCCCGTCTCCAGGAGCTTCTCCTTGATCACACCGCCATCCTTCAGCGTCAACGTTCGGAATTCAACGTCCCCGTCCTTGCTCAATTCGCACTTGGCGATCGCGGGATGCCATTCCGCAATGGCACACCAACCGCCGACCTTCGCCCACAGGGCCGTCCGCTCAGCCTCTGCTTTAGTCTTCTCGACATTAACTTCGAGTTTCTTGGCCGAAACCAGTGATGCCGCATCCGCAGCCATCGTTCCCAGGGTCAATACCGCGCTGCCAATGATAGCGGTTGCAACTACGTGTTTCATGTTTCACTCCCATGTGCTGCCCGAGCAGCGGTTATCGTCGCGGCGCTTGCCGTTGTGTAACTGTGTAACATCTGCATCTGGTTGACGGCAAGATCGTCAAAGAGGAAGCGACACGCATGCCCACCATCCGAAACGCCACGCATGCCGATATCGGGCCTCTAGCCGATCTACTGGGGGAGCTTTTTGCCCAGGAGCGGGAGTTTGCCCCGGACCGGACGCAACAAATCCGCGGACTGACGCAACTCCTCGATCGCGGCGATTCCGTGCGCATCGTTTTGGCCGAACTCAACGGCCGGCCGATAGCTATGGGCGTTCTGCATTACACCATCTCAACGTATCTCGGATGCCCGGTTGCGATGTTGGAAGATGTCATTGTCACGGCCGCGCATCGCGGGCGCGGTGTCGGGCAACGACTGATGGCTGCCATCATAGAGCAGGCTCGAGCCGACAAAATTACACGAATCACTCTGTTGACCGACCACGACAACACAGCCGCGCAGGATTTCTATGCTGGCTTTGGTTTCACGCGCTCGACGATGGTCCCTTTCCGCCTCATGCTTACGCAAAGCCTGACCGCCTAGCGCAGCGGACCGCCGTCTTTGTGGTCGTTGGGATCGCGCATATCGCAGATGTCGTCATAGGGCAGCGTCATGATCGCAATTCCCATCGCCACGCTGCCGAACGTCAATGCGTTAAAGGCGTACAGCAGAAAGATCGCAATGAACGGCTCCCGTTCCTCGATCAGCAGATCCTTTAAACCGGCAAGATTGAGCAGGATCATCAGCGAAGCCACGATAACGCCGACGGCAAGTCCAATGGCCATGTGCAAGGCGAGAAACCGCAACAACTGCGGCATTCTTGGCCGCCCTTCGGCCGGGCTCGCGGATGGCTTTTCGCCCATGCTCAATCCTCCTGCTCTGGGGACCGTAGAGCGAATTCGCAGCCGCGAACAATGTTTGCTCGACGCAGGCGACTGAACAAAGCAATCATATTCCTGATGATCACATCACGCGCCGTCTTGATCTTAATTTTCGCCGGCAACACGCTGGCAGGCTGCTCCGCGGCACCGTCGCCGACGGCGGGACCCGCCGCGTCGGCACCAACTCAAGACGCAGCGACCCGAACCATGCCGGTTGTTCCCGGCCGCCCCGCGCGCGTGTTCGTGTTCTCTGCCTTCGACGCAGCCTGTGCTAGTCTTGCAGCCCCTGTTGTCACCATTACCGCCACCCCCATGCAGGGCGACATCACCTTCCGGCCAGGGCAACAAACGAATGTCGCCACATCGGCTACAGGCTCGTGCACGGGCCGCGCGGTCACCGGCACCGGCGTCTATTACACGGCCCGTCCAGGCGCATCCGGCGTTGACCGCTTCGCCGTCGCGGCAAAACTCGCGACAGGCGAAATGGTCTCGCGCAGTTTCGAAGTCACGATTGCCGAGTAAAAGCCGGCCAGTACCACGCGCATGTTCCAGTTCAACGACAGACCGTCCCCGTGTCCGACCAGGGCTTTATCAAATGCTCCTGCAGTGCCATATACCCGGTCCTCTCACGCGCCGCCCGGAGTAACATCGAACGATGACCATGCCCAATTTGCCTGCCGGCATCATGACCCCTGCGTATGTTCTCGACGTGGCGAGCCTGAAACGCAATCTCGAAACGGCCGCACGGCTAAAGCAGGAAGCCGGCATTAAAATGCTGCTGGCGACCAAGGCGTGGGCGATGCCGGCGGCCTTCCCGCTGCTGCGCGAGACACTCGACGGGACGACCGCTTCCGGCGAGTACGAGGCGCGCTTAGGTCGGGACGAGTTTGGCAAGGAAGTACACGTCTATGCGCCGGCCTATGGCCCGGGCGAGGTCGAGCGCCTCGTCACGATTGCCGATCATATCTATTTCAATTCTCCCGGCCAGTTGACCAAGCATATGGCGACGGCAAAGGCGGCGGGGCGGCACGTGGGCGTGCGCATCAATCCTGGCTTCTCCAGCGCCACTTTAGGCGGCAATCTCTATGATCCTTGCGCTCCCGGATCGCGCTTCGGAACGACCAAGGCCGAGAGCGCGCAAATACCGTGGGGCGAAATCGACATTTTTCACGCGCACGCGCTCTGCGAAGCCCGCGAGGAAGGTTCCGTCGGCTTGATCAAGCACGTTGCGGAGAACTTTGCCGACGAGATCCGGCAGGTGAAGGCCGTCAACTTCGGCGGCGGACATTTCATCAACCGGCCCGGCTACAAGCTGGAACCGCTGATCGCGGCGTTGCAGGATTTTAAGCGGGCTTTCAGCGTCGAGATCATTCTGGAGCCGGGCGCTGGCCTCGTCGTCAATACCGGCTGGCTCGTTGCAACGGTGCTTGACCTGCATCGCAACGAAAAGGAGATCGCGATCCTTGATACGTCGGCGTCGACACACATGCCGGACGTACTTGAGGTGCCTTATACGCCGCATATCATTGGGGCGAAAAAGCCGGGCGTGCTCGCCCACACCTACACACTTGGCGGCAAAACCTGCATGACCGGCGACGTTATCGGTGACTATTCGTTCGCCGATCCGCTGCACGTCGGCGACCGGCTGATCTTCACCGACATGATGCAGTATTCGTTCGTGAAGAACACGACCTTTAACGGCACGCCCTTGCCGGACATGGCCATGCTGCACGAAGACGGGCGCTACGACGTCGTGCGCACCTATGGCTACGACGAGTTCCGCCGCCGCCTCGGCTGAGCTTCAAGCAGTGCCGCTGAGAAAAGTTGAAAGCCGCGCAGCGGTCTCTTCTGGAAACTGATCGGGGAAGAAATGACCCCCTGGAAGGGTCGCGAACTGCGGCCGCATCAAGCACTTTTCCCACTCCCCCTCCATATCAAAGAGTTCGTGCATCAGGCCCTTGGTCCCCCAGAAGACGAGCGATGGGCACGCAACTTTCCGGCTGCTATCGGCGGTATCGTGCGCGAGATCAACCGTCAGCGTGGCCCGGTAATCCGAGCACGATCCGTGGACGAACGCTGGATTGCGCCACGCGGTACGATACGCCTGCAGAAGTGTGGGATCGAACGCATCGAGTGGCACCTTGCCCCAGCCGACGAGGCAGTGTTCGAAAAAGTAATCCGGATCGCGGCCGATCAGAGTTTCGGGAAACGGTTCGGGTTGCGCCAGGAAATACCAGTGCCAGTAGGCGGCCGCCACGTGCCGGCTCGTCTCCATCAGCATCGCGTAGGTGGGCACGATATCGAGCACGGAAAGCGACAGGACGCGGCCGGCTTCGTCGAGCGCCAGCCGATGCGCAACCCGCCCACCCCGATCATGGCCGATGACATGAAAGCTCTCAAACCCGAGTGCGCGCATCAGGCTCGCCTGATCCGCGGCCATAGCGCGAAAGGAATAATTCGATCTGTCGGGCAGGCACGCCGGCTTCGAACTGTCGCCATACCCCCTCAGGTCCGCGGCAACGACTGTGAAGCGCTCCGCCAGAACTGGGCCAATTCTCGCCCACATCGCCAGCGTCTGTGGATAGCCGTGCAGAAGAAGCACCGGCGGACCGTTGCCGCCGATCACATGCGCGATGTCGATGTCGCCTATCCGGTTGCGACCGCGAGCAAATCCTTCGAACATCGGCGCCGACCTCGCTCTGTCACTCGGGCGTATCTACGCCGTTGCGCTGTTCGGCTGCCGTCAAGATTGCGGGCACGAGACCTGGAAACTTCGCGCCAATCTCATCGCAGCGCAGAGAGTTGATCACCTCCACGCCCCGCCGTTCGGAGCGGATCAGCCCCGCCTCGCGAAGCACCTGAAAATGATGCGACTGGGTCGACTTGGCCATCTTCTCTGGTGCCGCCTCCGAACAATTCATGGCGCACGTTCCGTCTCTGATACGTCGGATGATATGCAGCCGGACGGGATCGGCCAAAGCGTAAAGGATGCCTGCTAGCGTGATAGCATCGACGGAAGGGTGAACGAACGGCCGCTGCATCGAACTGATATGCCTGCACTGTGAAATGACTTCAATAGTTCGATGACATCGAACTACATGCTCGTGGAACCATTTCGGCTCGGCCCAGTAGCCGCGGCGCCCGATCCTACCTACTCTAAAGACACCCGCAGGCGTCCCGTCTAATACTTTGCAAGCCAGATTGGCTCCTCTGACCGAAGGAGTGAAACGAGGTTCAGATCGCCGGCGGGTCGATCAGCGCCAGCGTCGTGTCGAGCGTATCGGCCTCCTCCGGCGGCTTATCCCAGCGAATGCGATGAACGCGAGGAAAGCGCATGGCAACGCCCGATTTATGCCGCGCTGAGCGCTGCACGGCATCGAAGGCGATCTCAAGGACGAGTTTTGGTTGGACCGCTCTGACCGGCCCGAACGTCTCCGTCGTGTTGGCGCGAATGAAGCGGTCGAGTTCGCGCAATTCCGTATCGGTGAACCCGGAATAAGCTTTTCCCACCGGCACCAGTTCCTGCTCGTTGGAGCCCTCCCGCAGCCGCCAGACCCCGAACGTGAAATCCGAATAAAGCGACGAACGCTTACCCGAGCCACGCTGTGCGTACATCAGGACGCAATCGAGCGTCAGCGCCGCGCGCTTCCACTTGAACCAATGCCCCTTTGGACGACCCGCAAGATATGCGCTCGCACGCCGTTTGAGCATGAGCCCCTCGATGCCAGCCTCGCGCGCGCCCCGCCACAATTCTTCCAGTTCAGCGAAGCTCGTAAATGGGATCAGCACGCTGAGGTCGGTAAGCGGGGGCCGCTCCCGCGCGTGCCAATCCTCAAGACGCCGGCGACGGTCGGCAAACGTCAAGGTTCGCAGATCTTCGCCATCGGCAAACAGTAGATCGTAGAGCCGCAGATGGGCGGGATGTTCACGCAGCATCTTGGCCGCCACGATCTTGCGGTTGAGCCGCTGTTGCAAATCGTTGAACGCCGCAACGCTCCCTTGACGCACGACGAGCAACTCCCCGTCGGCCACGACATCCGCATCAGAAAACGCGGAACGGATTTCGGGAAACGCTCCCGAAATATCATCCCCGGTGCGCGAATAGAGGCGAACATCACCGCCCTTTGCCGCTACTTGAACCCGGATGCCGTCCCATTTCCATTCCGCTGCAAAGTCGTTCGGATCAAGCCCCGGCCAATCCGCTTCCTCCACCGGATGCGCCAGCATCATCGGACGGAACACAGGAACGATGCCTGGATCAGGTCGATCCCCAGTCCCTTCGATCCATCGAAAGAGATCTAAGTACGGCGGCTGGAGTGCATGCCAGACCTCTTCGACATCAGAGACATCGCGGCGACCGAGTTCCGCCACCGCCGTCTTAGCCAGCCGAGCTGAGACCCCGACGCGGGGCGCTCCGCCGACGAGCTTTAAAAACGCCCACCGCTCGCGAGCGTTGCACCGGTCGAGCACGCCCGCGATAATGCCAGCATGTTCGGACGGCTTTGCCGCCAGGAGTTGTTCGACCACCTCGCTGAGCCGTGGCGGCACCTCAACGAGAGACGCCACCGGCCACATCAGCGAAACCGTCTCCGCCGTATCGCCCACGAAATCTCGAGAAAGCTTGAACAGCACGGGGTCGGTGCGCTGAGCCATCAAGTCCGACAGAATGCGCCGAAATGCAATGCGCAGCGGCAATCCATCGGTGAGCGCAGCTAGCGCCCAGCCCCGATCAGGGTCCGGAGCTTGTCGCAAATACGCGGTCAGAAGCGCAAGTTTTCCAATGCGACTCTGCGTGGTGGACAAACCGTCGAGCACTTCGGCGAACGCGCGCATATCTACTCCGCGTCATCCTCGTATCCGACCAACGCCAGGGCCCGCGCGCGCCGCCCCATCAAGCCCAACTGATGGACAAGCGCGTCTTCGCGGCCATGCGTGACCCAGATATCCTCCGCCCCCGTCTCTACGATCGTATCGAGCAGTTCCGGCCAATCGGCGTGGTCGGACACGATGAGCGGCAATTCCACGCCCCGCTGCCGCGCGCGACCGCGCACCCGCATCCAGCCGGACGCGAAAACACGTAACGGATCCTCGCCAGCACGCCGCGACCACCGATCCATCAACGCCGACGGTGGACACATCACGAGCCCGCCGCGTAATTCGTCGCCGGCTGCAGCATTGGCCGGACGGCAATCACCAAGATTGAAACCGAGATCTCTGATACAGTTCCGTGAGGCCGACGAGTGCGCCGTGCAGCCAGATCGGCCGGTCATATCCCGCAGCCCGCACGAGCGCGATCATGCGCTGACATTTGCCAAGACCGTAAACACCCAGGAGATGCGCCCGTTCAGGATGGCGAGCAATGGACTGCACCAGGCGCCGCGCTTCATCCTCCGCGCGCTCATGCCGAAAGACGGGCAGCGCGAATGTCGCCTCGGTCACGAACACGTCGCAGGACACGACTTCGAAAGGCCGGCATGTCGGATCTGTCGCGCGCTTGTAATCGCCGGATACAACGGCGCGACGGCCGCCATGCTCCATAGCAATTTGCGCCGACCCCAGGATATGTCCGGCCGGCGCGAAGCGTACACTGACATCGCCGATCCGGTGTTCATCACCCAAGCGCCGCAACCTGAAAGGTCGCCGCCGATCCCACGCCATAACGGACCTTCATGATCTCGACCGTTTCATGCGTCGCCAGGACGTGCCCATGTCCGCTGCGCGCATGATCGGCATGACCGTGCGTGATCAGCGCGCGATCGACCGGCCGCGGAGGGTCGATGTAGAAATCGCCCGGCGCGCAATAAAGTCCCTTGTCGGTCGCATAAAGCCAGCTTTCGACAGGACGCATGTAAGATGGCCTCAACGCGCAGCGACGGAGCAATGTAGAAAGACTTCGCCCATTGGTAACGCGCGGACCAATGCACCGGTTCTACCCCGTACTTTGCACGTCCGGTCAGGCGATAATGTCGGGCAGCAACTGATCTTCGACGGCGGTAATCTGGTCTTTAAGCGCCAGCTTCCGCTTCTTCAGGCGGCGAATGTTTAACTGGTCGTGCCCGCCAATGGCTTCGAGCGCGACAATTTCCTCGTCCAGTAAGCGGTGTTCATTCCGCAACCGCACGAGTTCCTCCCGCAACTCTCCATCGCTGTGACGCACAATCGGCCTCTCGCACTTGCCAGGCTGTGCCGCACGACCCCGGCTGCCCCCGCGGCGCGTTTTACGCTTCTTTCCCAATTCTGCAACAACTTAGCGCATCCGGAGCCGAAACCAGCGGTTCGAGTTGAGCGGTCAGACTGCGAAAGATTATTGCGCCACTGCGAACCGACCCCTCAGCCTGAAACGTGAGCGACTGTAAAGTTCATCAAAAGAAAATGTTGACCGCCGTGGGCCTTTTACAAGCCGTAATTTCTCTGGCATGATTTGATGGCTCAACGATCGAAGGAGGATTAAATGGCGTTATCCGCGCATCTCCACGAACTCGCAGAGAAGCACCGGCAGCTCGACCGCCGGATTTCAGAGGAGATGGCAAGGCCTGGATCAGACGACGTCGTGATCCGGCGGATGAAACAACAGAAGCTGAAGATCAAAGAAGAGATCGAGCAGACTGTCCACAGCCTCCCGCCATTGAGGCGCGTCGAAGCCGGCTCCGAATGGAGCTGGCTTTTGTGATTTCTAATGGAACGTCACGAACACTGCGTGATCGGCTCCCGCAACGGGCAGGTCATGGTAAGAGCGCTTGAGTGCCACGCGGCAACGCCCGCCGATTTCTAATCGGCGGGCACAATGACATCTGGCACGCCTCTTCGAACTCCAACCTCGACGATTAAAGATCGCCTTCACGCTCCGGTGCACCATCGTCAGACGCAGGGCCTTGACCGGGTCCGCCGCGCTGGCCATCTGGTTCACGCTCACCGCGCCGTTCGAATTGTCCGTCGTGACGTCCCCATTTGCCGCGCTGGCCCATGGTCCGAAACGGCTTTTTTCTGCGCCTCATCGAGCGAAGCGTAAAGCTTCTCGGCTGCCGGACGAACGATCTTAATGCCATCGAGAGCAGCGGACAGTTGCGCCTCCGTATCGGCAAGTCGAGCCGTGATGTCCTTGATCGGAGGTTTGCCGCCTTGGCCCGGCTCAGTGGCCCCGTCCGGCTCGGCGGGCATGCGGCGGCCACTTTCGCCGCGGCTGATTTCACAGCCGTCTTCAGATCATCGAACGCCGGCTTTTGCGCGTCCGTCGGCTTCACCTTGTATTCGAGCTTGACGAGCATCAGGTCTGCCCTTTCCGCGGCATTGCCACGGCATAAAGGACCACCGATCCCCATCATGCCCATCGGACCACCCCAGCCGTGCGGCCCCTTGTGATGCCAGCCGCCATGCCGGTGAGCGACAGCCGCTGCCGAACCGAGCGTCAAAATCACAGCGGCGCCGGCAAGAATTTTCCCATTCCGTTTCATCAGGTTCTCCTTGTTCGCGCGCGGCGCGCCCGGACCGCCCATTGCGGGGGGAGCATGACACCGAGGGCAGGTGCCGGCGGGCCTGAGCACGCCGCGTCATCCTCTTGAACGAGGACTTGGCCAAATCCGTCGGACGATGTTGTGCAGGGGCCGTCAGGCGTCTTTGGCCAGATCGCGCAGTTTGAATTTCTGGATCTTGCCCGTCGCGGTTTTCGGCAGTTCGGTAAACACCACGTGCCGCGGCGCCTTGTATCGGGCCAGCCGCTCAAGGCACCACGTCACGATTTCGTCTTTGCCCGCCGTCGCGCCGGCTTTCAATTCGACGAAGGCGCAAGGTGTCTCGCCCCACTTATCGTCGGGTTTGGCCACCACGGCGCAGGCCGCAACGGCCGGATGCTTGTAGATGACGTCCTCTACCTCGATCGAAGAAATGTTCTCGCCCCCTGAAATGATGACGTCCTTCGACCGGTCCTTCAATTGAATGTAACCATCTGGATGCAGCACACCCAAATCGCCGGAATGAAACCAACCGCCGGCGAACGCTTCCGCCGTCGCCTTGGCATTATTCAAATAACCCTTCATGACAATGTTGCCGCGAAACATGACTTCGCCCATCGTTTCGCCGTCCGCCGGGACCTTGGTCATTGTCTCCGGGTCCATCACGGTCAAGATCTTCGAGCGCCACGTATCGCACGCCCTGGCGGATGCGTTTCTTTGCCCGCAGTTCCTCCGCAAGTGTATCCCATCCGCTATGCCATTCATTGATCGTGGCGGGACCATAGGTTTCCGTCAGCCCGTAAAGATGCGTCAAATCGAAACCCGCGCCAATCATGGCGTCGAGCACCGCCTGCGGCGGCGGTGCGGCTGCGTGGTTGAACGACACGCGATGCCTGAGATCTCCCGCTTTTCTTCGGGGCGCGCGCCGAGTAGCGTCGACATCACAATCGGCGCACCGGAGATATTTGTGACGCGGTGTTCGACGATTGCGTCATACATCGCTTTTGCCCGCACCCACCTGAGACAGACGTGCGTGCCGGCGACCATGGCCATTGACCAGGTGAAACACCAGCCGTTGCAATGGAACATTGGCAGCGTCCACAGATAGACCGGATGCTGTCCCATGCCCGTTGCGATCGTGTTCGCGTAGCACATCATCGCAGCGCCGCGATGATGATAGACGACGCCTTTGGGATTGCCCGTGGTTCCCGACGTGTAATTGAGCGCGATCGCGGACCACTCATCGTCGGGCATGCGCCACGCAAAGTTCGGGATCCGACCCGGCAAGCAGCACCTCATAATCGAGATTCGATAGCGCCGGTCCGGCTTGCGGGAATTCAAGATCGTTGTAGTCGATGATGATTGGACGCACTTTTGCCAGCGCCAATGCTTCCGCCATTACGCCGGCAAACTCGCGGTCGGTGATCAGAACTTTAGTGTCGGCATGATCGAGCTGGAACGCTAGGATCGGCGCATCGAGTCGCGTGTTGAGAGAATGCAAGCACCGCACCCAGCATTGGCACGGCGTAATGCGCCTCGAGCATCGCCGGCGTATTGGATAGCATCACCGATACAGTGTCGCCCGGCCCGATCTGAAGTCGCGCCAAACCCGACGCCAGACGGCGGCAACGGCCATAGAAGTCCGACCAGGAATACCTCAGCGCGCCATGAATGACGGCGGGATGATTCGGATGCACCGCCGCTGCGCGCTGCAAGAAGGTGAGAGGTGTGAGCGGCTGGTAATTGGCCGCGTTCTTGTCGAGATTCTGGTCGTAGGGAGACACGGTCATCGGGTGCGGCGCTATCTGCTGGTGCGAAGTTTTGATCGACGCTAGACAATTGCTGTGCGGAGATCAAACGGCCTGCACCGTTTCCAATGGCTCTCCCCACGCCCGCCGCGGCGCCACCTCGCTCCACCACCAAGTGGCGGGAAAAGGCGACTTTTGCTTCGACAATCCAACTGTCGGGTGTAATCTGGTTGCTGTTGGCGTTAGGTTTTCAAGGAGGAGGCGATGACCGAACCTCGTCTTGACGCTGTGGCGTTATGGGTGCTCGTGATGCTGCTGTTCGCCCTGACCGTGGGTCTTGAACTGGCGATCTTCGAACATGACCGGTCCATTGACCGGTCGGCCGGACCTGAACCTGGGGGAAGAAGAACCCCTGGCGCGGCGGTTCGCGCCGTTGCCGAACCTCTCGTTATTCGTGCAATTTGCCACAGTCAAAGCACCTGGTTCACAGGCGTGATGCGAAATCGGCTGCTCCGCGGCCGGGTATCACTGGGCATGCTGCCGTTCTTCCGGATTAAAATTGTCAATGACACACAGCTCGAAACAGCAACCGCAACTCCTCCACCTTGTCTTCGGCGGCGAATTGGAATTTCTCGACGGCATCACTTTCCGCGACTTGCACACACTGGAGGTTGTCGGCATTTATCCCAATTACGCCGAAGCCCATGCCGCTTGGAAATCCGCTGCGCAAAAGTCGGTCGACAATGCGCTGATGCGCTACTTCGTGGTCCACCTTCACCGACTGCTCGATCCGGCGACATCGGGCAGCTGAGAACGGCGACCTCCGCTACTCGCGGCCAAACAAGCCATCGACGATCCGGTTAGCCCAGCCGCGACTGCGAAACGAGCGCTTTAATTCGACCGGAACATAGTGCCTGTCGACCCAGGTGAAAAAGTCGATTGGCTCGGTTGCGGTATGTTCCAGATACTGTTCGATAAAGACATCCAGAACGCCGGTGTCGGCATGCCGGATATGTCCGTACCGCAGGCTCAGTTGGCGCTTGGCTTCCGCCATTGGAACATGGTCGACGAGATGCAGATAGAGCACGCTGGCAAGCCCGGCGCGATCGGCTCCCGACTTGCAATGCAACAGAATGGGATGCTCGACGGTCTCAAAGATCTTGCGCAAGCCATGTAACTCGGCTTTCGAGGGTGCATCACGGCTACGCAGTCGAAAATCGACGTACGCCAGGCCCAGTTTTTCGCAGGCCGCTCGCTCGTGCCGGGCCGTTGGCATCTCGGCGTTGCCACGCAAATTGATGACAGTTCGAACGCCCAGAGCCTTGATTCTCCCGAGTTGGTAGGGAAGCGGCTGTGCGGCGCGCCAAGCTCGGTCACTCAATCTGTGGCGATTTTGAAACAAGACGCGCACGAACAGATGATCGAAAAGCAACATATCGGCATAGCCGACGACCGGCGCGAACCACCTGCGGACGGGCGCTGGTGCCTGCGCAGCCACGCTGATCCGCGCTGCCATGGCGCCGCGGCTAAGCACGCGCTTCATCTGTTTGATTCGGCCCGGTGGCATTGCGATCCTTGGAAACTCCCGCTCGGCTGGTCGGGACCGAAGATTGAAACAGTTTGCCGTTCGCACTGCGTCGTGTGGGCGCCATTTTCCATGTCCTGCGGCCCACTGCGGTCGATAACCACGAAAGCGCAGATGATTTCGGTTGATATTCGTTGCCCTAACCTGAGACAAGAGGACTTCAGAGCGCGCCCACAAGGGTCAGCCAGCCGAAAGACTTTTGCCATGCGGACCCGCATCTGCCGGACCGTGAGGGCCAGGGCTCATAGGATCGATGGCAAATAGTTCGGCCTACAAAGTGAGCGCTGCCCGTTTTGCCGGCCGCTGGCTGGCTGGTTTTGTTCGGCTGGTGCATCGCACGTCCAATGTCGTTGCCGAGCCTGAAGGCATCCTTGAGCGCCTGCGTACGGATCACCCGTGTATTGTCGGGCTATGGCACGGCCAGTTCATGATGGCCTCCATGCATCGTCCGGATGTTCCTGTTGCGGCCATGGTGGCTCGTCACGGCGATGCTGAATTCATCGGCGCCACGATGCAAAGCCTCGGCGTCGAACTCGTCCGCGGTGCAGGAGCCGGCGCTCGCCGCAAAGATCGCGGCGGCGCCGCAGCTCTGCGTGGCGCGCTGCAAAGTCTGGCCGCCGGCAAATCGTTTGTCATGACCGCCGATGTCCCCCCCGGCCCAGCGCGAACCTGTGGCGAGGGAATTGTTACACTTGCCCGCATGAGTGGCCGGCCCATCGTCCCCCTGGCCGTGGCAAGCTCTCGGTTCACCGTGCTCGATACCTGGAGCCGACTGACGATCAATCACCCCTTCTCAAAGCTGGCCTTCGTCTACGGCGAACCGATCTTCGTTCCTCGCGATGCCGAACCGGACGAATTGGAAGCAATCCGGCAGCATGTGGAGCGAGCGCTCAACTCAGCAACCCGCCGCGCCTACCTGCTGGCTGGAGCCGACCCGTTGCGGGCAACCCCGCGCTCGGCCGATCTCGCTGTACCCCCGCCCAAGCCGGGTCTGGCGCTGAAGGCCTACCGCGGACTGACCGGCCTCCTCGCTCCACTGGCGCCTTTGGTCCTCTCCCGCCGCGCCAGCCAAGGCAAGGAAGATCCACTGCGACGTGATGAGCGCCTTGGCGCCCCGGCGGAACGACGGCCGGACGGCCCGTTGGCCTGGGTCCATGCCGCAAGTGTCGGCGAGCTGATGGCCGTTCTGCCGCTCATCGACGGTCTGTGCACAGCACGCCACGACCTGAATGTGCTGGTCACAACGGGAACCGTCACGTCGGCGGGAATTGCAGCGGCGCGTCTTGGTCCGCGCGCCATCCACCAGTTCGTCCCCATCGATACGCCCCAAGCCGTTCGCCGCTTTCTCGACCACTGGCAGCCAAGCATTGCCATTTTCACCGAAAGCGAAATCTGGCCGAACCTCGTCCTTGCGACGTCCGCTCGTAAAATCCCCATGGCCCTCGTTAATGCCCGGATGTCGGCACGCAGCAGCCGCCGTTGGCGGTCACGGCGCGGCATGGCCAAGCAATTGTTCGGCTGCTTCGATATCGTCCTGGCGCAAAATGCGCTTCTGGCTCGGCAGTTCGCTCAGCTTGGCGCGCCGCGGACGCTTGGTGCCGGCAACTTGAAGATCGACGCACCGCCGCCGCCCGTCGATCAAGCCGAACTGGCACGACTGCGCTTTACCATTGGCTCGCGGCCACTCCTTGTTGCAGCCAGTACCCACGAAGGCGAAGAGCAGGTGGTCGCCGAGGCCCATCGCGCTTTGCGCCAACGCATCCCCGATCTTCTGACGATCATTGCCCCGCGCCATCCCGATCGTGGCGGCAAGCTCGCCGCTGATCTCAGCGCATCAGGCCTGGCGGTGGCGCAACGTTCGACCAAGACCGAACCCGGACCTGCAACGGACATCTACCTTGCCGATACGATCGGCGAATTGGGGCTCTTCTATTCTCTCGGCCGCATCGTTTTCCTTGGCGGCTCGCTCATACCGCATGGCGGTCAGAACCCGATCGAGGCCATTCGACTCGGCTGCGTGGTGATGAGCGGTCCGAGCCGGCACAACTTCGCCGACATCTACGGCAGCCTCGACAAGGCTGGCGCCGTCGCATCCATCACAGGCGTCACCGATCTTGTCGAGACCGCGGCGCGCCTTCTGACCGATGAGACCGAGCGAGCGACGATGCAAGCCGCCGCCGAAAGGGCGTTGGCAGCCATGGGCGGCGCATTGACCAAAACGATTGCAACGCTCCTGCCGATGATCCCGCCTGCAGCAGTTGCACCCGTGTTTGCGCCGGTGCACACTCCTGAAACCCACGCCGAGGTGCCGACTCAAGGCTTTCGACGTGCCGTCTCGTGAACCGGCTTGGTGGTATCGGACGCCACCCTCGCTGATTGCGCGAGCGCTCGCACCCGTCGCTTCGATTTATAGCGCGATCACCGTGCGGCGAATGCACAAAGCGCCGTCCTACCGCAGTCCAATACCGGTCGTCTGTATCGGTAACTTCACCGCCGGCGGCACCGGCAAGACTCCGTTCGCGCTCTGGCTGGCCGAACGGTTGCAGCAGCGCGACATCTCCGTGGTCTTCCTCACGCGCGGCTATGGATCGACGGTAAGCGCGCAGACCTCCGTCGATCTTCGCCGTCACACCGCGGCAGATGTCGGCGATGAGGCAATGCTGCTCGCCCGCGCCGGGCCGGTCATGGTTTCGCCCGACCGGGCAGCAGGCGCTAAGGCAATTCTTGCCGAATTTCCCTCTGCCGCCGTGATCCTCATGGATGACGGCTTGCAGAACCCCGCGCTGCATAAGGATCTGAGCATCGCAGTCGTGGACGGAGCGCGCGGTTTTGGAAACGGCGGCGTCATACCCGCAGGACCATTGCGCGCGCCGCTGGCACAGCAATTGGCCCGCACGGACGTTATTGTTGTCAACGGCCGCCGTGAGGACCGCGATGCAATTGAAAAAGTCCTCGCGCCGAAATTTTCAGGACCCGTCCTGTCAGTGTGGCCCGAACCGGCCGGTCCGACAAGCTGGCTGAAAAGCATTCGAATCGTGGCCTTCGCCGGCATCGGCAATCCGGATCGCTTTTTCCGGCTGCTCGAAGCCACCGGCGCCGTCCTCGTCGCACGCCACGCCTTTGCTGATCATCACAATTTCACCGATGCCGAAGCGACACGCCTGATCAGCGAGGCGGAAACGCGAGGCGCACAGTTGGTCACTACGGAAAAAGATCTCGTTCGCCTCGTGGCAACGGATGGCCCCCGAGCAGAACTGCACCGCCGCGCGCGTCCGCTTGCCATTTCCCTCAACGTCGACGCTGAAGGGAGAGACCTTCTGATGGGAAAGATCGTCGCGCTGTGCGCTTCGAGACGATAATCTTAAATCAGCCGTCGGGGTGCGTATCCAAAAATCGCTTCAAGGATACGTCTGGCGTCGCGTAGGCTTCCTGCAGTTCGACGCTCCAGTATTTCAGGTTCTGCAAGTCAATGCGCGCGCCGGTCACTGCGCACCGCACATAATCGCCAGCGGACAAAACCTGGAATTCACCCGCCAGATAGCGAACCCGCGCTTCCGTACCCCCGCCAAACAATCGTTCGAGCCTATTCATTGCCTATCCTTGCCCGCCGCTCGGGCAGATGATGAGTAGTCTATGTCTACTAACGGGCCGGCCGCGCTCCGACAAGCGGGCAGCTCCGGCAACGCGCGAAGTCATCGTTAAAACAGCGACCCCTGTGGCGAGCCGCCGTCCTTTTTGCGCGCCATCGCCGCGGCGGATCGCGACCGGCCGTCCTCGTCCGGTCGCGTCGGCACATGCTTGACTTCGGCAATCGCTTTACCGTCTGCAAACTCCATTTCCACCCGGCCGGCCACGTTAAGTGACGCAGCCCGTCGGACCATAACGCCGGTCTCGTCCCGGACAATCGCAAAGCCGCGCGCCAGGACGCCCTGATAGCTATAAGACGACAGAAGTTTCGCCTGAGCTTCAAGCCCCCGCCGTTTCTGATCCAGTCGATTGGCCAAAGCCTCAACACGCATCCGCCCGCCGATGCGCTCGAACCGCATGCGGCGCTCGCCGGCTATCCGCGATAACGCGGAACGGGCGCGGGCAAAACTGTCGACCAATCTGCGATCCCGACGCTCCACGAGATGATTAAGCAGCTGCGGCGTTAGCCGGCCGGCGACTTTGGCCTGCCGCATCGTGTGGGCGCGCGTGTTCGCGAGCAAAGCCCGCGCCAGACGCTGGTCCACCGCATCAAATCGCTGCCGCGCCATCGCCGTCAAATCCTCAGGCCGGGGCAGACCCCGCGCGGCGGCCTTCAAGTGCGTCCGTGCGGCTTCGAGCATGCGCCGACTCGCAATTCTCAACCGCTGGCTACAATCAGCGACGTCGGCCATCAACTCGGAAAACTTAGGCACCGCCCACTCGGCCGCTTTCGTCGGCGTTGGAGCGCGGGCATCCGCGACGAGATCGATCAGCGTCCAGTCGGTCTCGTGACCGACGGCTGAAATAAGCGGAATGGTGCTCTGCGCGACCGCCCTGACGACGACCTCTTCGTTGAAGCCCCATAGGTCTTCAAGACTGCCGCCGCCACGCGCGACGATGATCACGTCCGGCCGTGGAATTGGCCCGCCTGGACCAATGGCATTGAACCCGCGCACGGCGGCGGCCACCTTGGCAGCGCTACCTTCGCCCTGAACCGGCACCGGCCAGATCACGACGTGGGCTGGAAAGCGCTCGGCAAATCCATGCAGCATGTCGCGGATCACGGCCCCTGTCGGAGAGGTCACGATCCCAACGACACGCGGCAGGAACGGTAGCGGCTTCTTGCGGCTCTCCTCGAACAGCCCTTCGGCGGCGAACTTGCGTTTGCGCTCCTCAAGCAGCGCCATGAGAGCGCCGGCACCCGCAGGTTCCAGTGCCTCGATCACGATCTGATACTTGGATGAACCCGGAAAGCACGACACTTTGCCGGTAACAATGACCTCCATGCCCTCCTCGGGCTTCACCTTCAGCCGACTCCAGTTTCCCTTCCAGACAACAGCGTCAATTTTTGCCTTGTCGTCTTTCAGCGAGAAATAGCAGTGCCCCGAAGAATGCGGACCCCGATAGCCCGACACTTCCCCGCGCAAACGGATATGGCCAAAGCCATCTTCCAGCGCCCGCCTAATCGCATTCGATAATTCGCCGACCGAAAATTCCGGAGCATTTCGGTGCGGCTGAGGCGTCATATCGGCCACGGTCGATCCTTCCTGTTAGGGGCGCGCAGTATAGCCACCAGACTCGCGGGGCAATAGTCACCAGCGGGAACTGAAGGTTGAAACGCGGCGTTCATCACAAGGCAAAGCCAAACTTGGGATTTTGAGGAAAACGAGCCATGAACAATACCGCATTTGCCCTGAGTTGGATTGGCGTTGCGCTTCTTGCCGGGTCGTTTGTAACCGTTGCGGCCTTCGCCCAGTCCCCGTTGAGCACCGATCCGCAAGTGGCCTTCAATAACCACTGCCGAACATGTCATTCCGCTCAGCCCGGTGACAATCGCCTTGGTCCCGCGTTGCATGGCGTCATGGGCCGCAAGGCCGGCAGTGTCGAGGGCTACAGCTATTCGCCGGGCTTCAAGACGACTGACCTTATTTGGAACGATGCCAACATGGATGAATTTATCGCCAACCCCAACAGCGTGTTTCCCGGCAACAACATGGCCACGTTCGCGGGACTGAAAGATGCTGGCGATCGCAAGGCCATCATCGAATATTTAAAATCGCTTAAGTGATGCCGCTCGAAATTCGCCCATCGACGATGCGCAATTGACGATCGGCACGTGCCGCAAGGCCAAGATCATGCGTCACCATGACGATCGAGCGTTTTGTTTCATCCACCAGACGGCGCAAAACACCAAGCACCTGCTCGCTTGACTGACTATCGAGATTTCCCGTTGGTTCGTCCGCGAGAATGACATGCGGCTCGTTCGCCAAGGCGCGAGCAATAGCCACTCTCTGGCGCTGACCGCCCGAAAGCTGTCCTGGCAGCTTGTGCGCGTGCGCCTCGAGGCCAAGCGAAGCAAGTAAGGCCAAAGCCCGATCTTTCATCTGGGCTTCGCTTATCTGTCCCAGCGCCCGCATCGGCAACATCACGTTCATCAGTGCGGTGAATTCGGTGAGCAAAAAATGAAACTGAAACACGAAACCCAAATGTCTCAATCGCAACCGCGCGCGCTGCACCTCGTCATCGACAGGCACCGGCCGTCCCTGCATGAGAACCTCGCCCGAGGTCGGCGCATCGAGAAGGCCTAGCAAATAAAGAAGCGAACTCTTTCCCGAACCGGAAGGTCCGGTTATAGCGACAAACTCGCCTGGCTCGATCGCCAGACTGATGTCACGCACCAATGTTGTTTCCACCCCGTCACCGATCGTCTTGGTCACATGCCGCAGTTCGATCAACGGCGTCGTCACCGGAAGCTGGATAGTCATGACGCCCCCCGGATGATTTCGACCGGGTGAACGCTCGCGGCTTTCCGGGCCGGCAGATATCCAGCGATACCGGACGCCAGCAGGGCTATGAGGCCCGCAAGAAGATAGTGCGTGGGAGTGTAGTAAAGCGGCAGGTGTGTGGTATCCACGAATGGGCTTTTGAATTCGATCGTCTCGAGCATGCCGCATAAGGCGTAGCCCAGCGCCCAGCCCGCCAGCATCCCAGCCACCCCGATCATCAGCGCCTCAAGAAGAAAAATCGAGCGCACAGTCCGTTCCGTGAAACCGAGCGACTTCAAAATTGCGATATCGCGCGTCTTCTCGTGCGTAATGGTGGAGATGATGTTGTAGGTGCCGAATGAAGCGACCAGCAGGATCGCTCCGACCACCGTGTACATAATGAAATTGCGCACCTGGAGAGCCGAAAGCAAATCCTCGTTGGCCTCTTGCCACGACACGGATTTGTATCCAGTCTGCGCCTCGATCCGTTCGGCAACGCTCATCGCCTGCATCACGTCCGTGACGCGAATGCGCATTGCGTTCACGATTCCGGTCTGGCCGGCCAGGATTTGCGCGGTCTTGATCAGCGTAAAAGCTTGCGTCTCGTCCGCTTGGCTCACACCGGAATGCACAAGAGCCACCACCGTGCACGACACAACCCGCCCCGTTCCGGAAACGACTGCGATCGTGTTGCCGACGCGCGCGCCGATCTTCTGCGCCAGACGGTCGCCCAGGATAATCGCATTCGATGACCGGTACAGATCGCCAAGCGTGCCGCCGCGCAACTGCTGAGGAAGTTTGGACACCGACACTTCCCGTCGCGGATCGATACCGGTCACGTTCGCCGCCGTGTCGCGGCTCGCATAGCGGATTACGGCGCGCGCTTGCACGGATGGCGCCACAGCCCCGTCCAGCCAGCTGTCGAGCGAGGCGATGATGGCATAAGGGTTCTTGATGCCGGGGCGCGTCGCCATGGTACTGAGCCCGGAGTAGGCGACGACTTGATAGTGATCTTCCGCCGCCTGTCGCGGTGGTTCGCGCCGCTCATCGCTCATCGTGATATGCGGCAAGGCGTCGACGAGCTGGCTGACGAAATCGCGCTGCGATCCCTCCATCAGGGCCGCCATCATGACCGAGAAACCGACGCCCATCGCGACACCCATCAGCCCGACCAGTGTCTGCCTGAGCCGCGACCGGATGTGCGTCACCGCGATGTCGAAAACGAGTTTCATCGCCCGGCCTGAGCGCCCCCCTTCACGTCGCCGCGAACAGGCCGCACACGACCACCCGCGCCAAGGCCGTGAACAGGCGGCGTGATGATGAAATCGCCCTCGTGAAGATCGCCTCGAACCTCCACCCGATCCGTGCCGCGGATACCAGCGGCAATCGCGACCTCGGTGACCTTGCCGTCGGCAACTTTCTGCACGTGCCCGTCAACGATGGCCTCCGCGGGCACAATGAGCACGTTCTTGGCTTCTGATACGACAATGTTGGCCTCGACGCTCATGCCGACCTTGAGCGGCGAATCGTCGGGCAGCGAAAGATGCACGCGGAACGTCTTGGTCTCCGGATCACCTTTCGGCGTAATGCGCTCGACGGTTGCAGGAAGGGGCGCGCCCGAACCTTCGTGGCGCAGCAGAACACTCTGCCCAGCAGCCACCTTTAGGATATCGTCTTCGTTCACCTCGGCGATGATCTTCAACGGCTTTGCCTCACCGATCCACAGCAGCGTATCGGCCTCGCCGATGCCCGCGATTTCGCCGATTTCACCGTTCCGGCGCATGACGATGCCGTCAAGCGGTGACTTCAGGGCGAGATCGGAAATCCGATCTTTCTGCATGGCCACCCGCGCTTCCTGCTGGCGCACCTCCGTCAGCTTGTCGTCAAGAGCGACGCGCGTCCCCGTGTTGCGTTTGACCAACCCGTCGAAGCGCGCCGCCTCCTCATTCAGCCGCTGCAATCGCGATTGCAATTCCTGCAGCACAGCCTGCTCTTCATCGTCATCGAGACGGACGACGACATCGCCCTTTTTTACAGCTTGGCCTTCGCATTTGCAGATATCCACGATGCGTTTGCGTGAGAGCGCCGTGACTTTCGCCCAATTAACCGGTTCAACGATACCCGTTGCATAGACGATCTGCGCCGCATCACCGACGATGACCGGCACGACCTTGACTTCCGGTCCACGGTCGAACCACCACCAGCCCACGATCAGGCAGAATCCTAGCGCCACGAGAGCCAGTAGCCGACGCTCCCCGTGCGGCAGGCGCGGGCCATCGTCGGCGCCATCGTCGTCACGATCGCGGCTGAACCAGCCGCGCAACCCCTCAGGCCAGCCGTCGAAGGCTGTTGTCCAGGATTTGGCTAACATTCCATGCATTGGCTGCTCCTCGACACGTCTTTGGCTGGCAGATGAGCCGACCATGACGGGATGGCCCAAAAACCGTTCGCCCGCAGCCACGGGCAGGACCGGATAGGCGATAGTAAAGCGCCGCTCTCTGACTTGGATCAAGCGGTTCGCATAACGGGGTGGCCGCTCAAGGCCTTGACCGCCGGGAACAACCGTTGCACTTCACGCTGATGAACGTTCTCCTCATTGGCTCAGGCGGCCGCGAGCATGCCCTCGCCTGGAAACTCGCCCAAAGTCCTCTGCTCACTGCGCTTTACTGTGCGCCCGGAAACCCTGGCATTGCAGAGGTCGCAACGTGCGTCGCCGCCGATGTCGCCGACCATGCCGCTATAATTGAATTCTGCCGCAACCACGACGTTTCGTTCGTTGTCGTGGGGCCCGAAGTGCCACTCGTCGCCGGCTTGACGGACGCCCTTGGCGCTGCCGGGATCAAGCATTTTGGGCCATCGCGTGCCGCAGCGGCCCTTGAGGGATCAAAAGGCTATACCAAAGACCTTTGCCGCGAGCATGGTATCCCCACCGCTGCCTACGGCCGCTTCAGTGATGCAGCGGCAGCTAAAAGCTACCTCGCCGCGCAGCGTTTTCCGATCGTCGTCAAGGCGGATGGCCTGGCGGCCGGCAAAGGCGTCATCATCGCCGGCAACCGAGCGGAAGCCGAGGCGGCCATCGATGCCTGCTTAGGCGGGGCATTCGGGTCCGCCGGCGCGGAAGTCGTGGTGGAGGATTTCCTCGAAGGCGAGGAGGCAAGCTTCTTTGCGCTCTGCGACGGCAGCAATGTCCTCGCCATGGCTTCGGCACAAGATCACAAGCGCGTCGGCGAGGCCGATACCGGGCCCAACACCGGTGGCATGGGCGCCTATTCGCCGGCCCCGGTCATGACCCCCGAAATGGTCAAGCGCACAATGGACGACATTATACGCCCGACGGTGGCCGCCATGGCCGCTCGCGGCACACCGTTTCGCGGCGTGCTATTCGCCGGTCTGATGATCACCGCTGATGGACCAAAACTCATCGAATACAACGTCCGCTTCGGCGACCCGGAAACGCAAGTGCTCATGCTGCGCCTCAACTCCGACCTACTCGCTGCCATGCTCGCCACCGCCGACGGCGACCTTCTTGATTTCGAGCTGCACTGGTCGGATGACGCAGCCCTCACCGTTGTCTACGCCGCCCTAGGCTATCCCGGCACCCCGATGAAAGGCACCGAAATCCGCGGCCTGGACAACGCCCGAACGGTGGACGGCGTGGAAATCTTCCACGCCGGAACGAAGCGCGTTGAAGACCGCATTATTGCTGATGGTGGCCGCGTGTTATCGGTCACCGCCCGCGGCCGTGATGTTGCTGAAGCCCAATCACGAGCCTACGAAGCTCTCGACCGAATCGAGTGGCCAGGCGGCTTTTGTCGTCGCGATATCGGTTGGCGCGCCATTGGCCGCCCTTAACGGCACTCAGGTAGCGATCAGCGCCTTGCACTCTTTAATGCAGGCCGTGCAGCTTTCCATGCACGCCTTGCAGACAGCGTGTTTCTCCGCATGCTTCTTGCACTCCGCTTCGCAGTCGGAGCACACGTCCTTGCATACGGCAGCCAATTCCTTCAGCCGGGTGGCGTCCAGCGCCGCCAGACGCATGAGCGCCGCACACATCGGCATCATAATCGACACCGATTTCATGCAATCAGCCATCGCCGTGTCGCCAGCTTTCAGCATGTCCAGGCAATGCGCCACACAGACTTCGCCTTTGGCGATGCAGGCGCTCGCCGTGTCAATGACGGCCTTATGGCTGGAGCCCATCGCAGAATGGTCCATCCCTGAATGGTCCATCTTCGAATGATCCATGCCACTGTGGTCCATTGCCCCGTGATCCATCCCTTCGTGTTCATCGGTGGCAATCGCTGCTCCTGCACCCAAGGTTATAGCAGCGGCGGCAAACCCGAGTGCCGCGCGGCGAGAGAGCGGTGCGACTGCCAAATCCTGTTCAGTCTGCATGTTTGTTCTCCTGTTCCGTATGAATTCTAGCATTGGAGGTCCATCGACGTGCCCAATCGAGCCACAGCGCGACACGCGCTTCCGGATGCGGTGAGGTCATAAAGTCGGTGATCACAGCTAGGCTGTCGGCACCGGCCGCGATAACACCTCCCGCCCGGTCAGGGGTAAGACCACCGATGGCAACCAGTGGTAGCGAGCCGATGCGACGCTTCCAGTCCCCGATCCGCTCCAGCCCCTGTGGCGCCCATATCATGGCCTTGAGCTTTGTCTCGTAGATCGGCCCAAGCGCCACGTAATACGGGTCAGCGGCAAGGGCGGTTTCCAGTTCCTCGACACTGTGGGTCGAAATCCCTAAATGCAACCCCGCCCGCCTGATCGCAGCGAGATCAGCCGCGGCAAGATCCTCCTGCCCCAAATGCACGAAAGAGGCGCCGGCATCGATCGCTGCCTGCCAGTAATCATTCACGATGAGATCGCAATCATGCGCGCGACAGACCGCAAGTCCTTCGGTGATTTGCGCGCGCACCTCACCGTCCGACGCGGCCTTGATCCTCAGCTGCACCGTCTCAATCCCCAACGGCACAATTCGCTGCAACCAAGCCACATCCGGCACAATGGGATAAAAGCGAGACGGAGGGCGAACGGGGCGCGCTGTCATGGCTTTCGCGCAAGATCGAAGAATGGAGTTCCCGCGACCGGCGTCGATGGGCTCGCCATATCGCGTTGCTCCATGAGACCCGACACGAACGCGGCGCGACCGGCTTCGATCGCCTTGGCAAAGGCCTCGGCCATGCGGACCGGATCACCGGCTTTCGCAACGGCGGTGTTCAGCAGACAGGCGTCGAAGCCCAGCTCCATCGCCTGCGCGGCATGGCTCGGAGCGCCGATGCCGGCATCGATCACCAGCGGGATCTCAGGAAAATAAGCCCGCATGGTTCGCAGCGCATAAGGGTTGGCAAGTCCGCGGCCGGTGCCGATCGGCGCGCCCCACGGCATCAGAACCCGGCAGCCAGATGCAACCAGTCGCTCTGCGGCGCCGAGATCCTCCGTCGTGTAAGGGAACACGTCGAAGCCATCTTTGGCCAGCGTTTCGGCCGCTTCCACGAGACCGAAGAGGTCTGGCTGCAGCGTGTCGTCGTTGGCGATGACCTCGAGTTTGATCCACGCCGTATCGAACAATTCGCGCGCCATCTGCGCGGTCGTGATCGCCTCGCGCGCCGTACGGCAGCCGGCCGTATTGGGCAACACGTTGACAGGCAGCGCGCGGATGAGATCGAGAAATCGTTCCCCTGTCCGGCCGCGAGCCTGTTCACGGCGCAGCGATACGGTCACGATCCCCGCTCCCGACGCCCGGACGGCATCGGCCATGATCTGCGGGGAAGGATAAAGCGCCGTTCCCAGCAGCAGCCGCGACCCGATTTCCGCGCCATAGACGGTGAAGGGTCCGGTTCCGGGCTTGTGCCCAAGAAGGTGCGGTTCGCGCGGGTTCATATCGACCATTTAAGCTGTCCTGGCCGCTTTGGTAATAGGGCGCGCAGCAAAAACGCCGGGGCCAGCGGGGTCAGACCCCGTGCACCCTTACTCAATCGGCCGGCCATCGATAGATGAACGTCAGGAAGAACAGCGCGGCATAGATGGCCAGGAAGGCAAGCGCGCCGAGGCCAGCGGCGGCCTCGTACTGCGTCATCCCGAGCGGCGCGATCGTCGCGCTGCCGAACCCTGGGATTTCGGTCGCGGTTTTCCCGAGCTTCGACCACGCCCGTTCGGTCCCCAGCAGCAATTCATGAATCCCGACCGTCAGCGCGCCCATGAACGCGAGCCCGAACGAGAACACCACAAATGACAGCGCCCGTAAGATGAATGGAGCCGTTTTGAGGAACAGCCACAGCCCGACAATGTAAGCTGAAACCATTGCAAACGAGACCGACACGACGGACACCACAATGTCGGTCAACTCGTTGCGCACGGAGAGAATGTCGGCTTCGGTCATGTTGTCTAATCGGCTAAGGCACAGCGGCAAGGAAGATGAAGATGGCGAAAATCACAAGGTGCACGGCGCCTTGCAGGATTGTCGTGCGCCCGGTCGCCAGCGTCACCGATGCAATGAAGAGCGACAGCACCAGCATTGCCATCTCTTCGGGGTCAAGGCCCAGCTCAAACGACTTGCCTGTCAAAATCGCGAACACGGCGACGGCGGGGATGGTCAGCCCGATGGTGGCCATGGCTGAGCCAAGTGCCAGATTGAGGCTCGTCTGGAGACGGTTCGCGGCAGCGGCGCGGACGGCGGCGACCCCTTCCGGCAGCAGGACCACTGCCGCAATGATGGCACCGACAAATGCCTTCGGCAAACCTGCGTGCGCGACGCCGGCTTCGAGAGCCGGCGAAAGGGTCTTGGCCAGCAGGACCACGCCGACGAGCGACAGGATGAGCAGGCAGATGCTCAACGCGGCCGTGCGATTGCTCGGCGTATCGTGGACGGGATAACTTTCGCTCGCGTCGGCGAGAAAATAATCGCGATGGCGGATCGTCTGCACGAAAAGGAAAACGCCGTAGAGGATAACGCACGCAGCAGCCACGAAAGCGAGCTGCGCAGTATCATAAGTCTGCCCTGGCGTTGCCAGCGTGTAGTTCGGCAGGACGAGCGTAATCGTGGCCAGTGTACCCAGCACGCTCAGCGCGGTACTCGCGGCTGCGGTCTGGAAGCTTTGCTCAAAGTGGCGAACGCCACCGACGACGAGGCATAATCCAATGATACCGTTCAAGACGATCATGACCGTCGCGAACACCGTATCGCGCGCCAGATACTCATTGCCGGCCGTTGCACCCACCAGGATCGACACGATCAACGCCACCTCGATGACGGTCACAGCGATGGCGAGCACAATGGAGCCGAACGGTTCACCGACCTTGAGCGCGATTACCTCCGCGTGGTGAACCGCTGCAAATACCGCGCCGCCAAGCAACACCGACGCAAGCGCAAGAACCAACCCACTTTCCGCGGGCATCACCTCGACCGATTTCAAAAGCAGCAAGACGGCAGCGGCCGCCGGAACCAGCCATGCCCAGACCGGCAGCTCATCGACGTTATGATTGTCCATTCATCCCCCGAGCACGTCTGGGCCGGATCTTGATCCGACCTGCGCATAGCTCCCGCATTCAGATTGTAACGTCAAACAAAAGCATCGCCTGAGGCCATTTCTGCGCAGCACAGTGCAGAACGGCGTCGGCGACAGCCGCCCCAGTCAGAACACGCACAAGACCAGCGCGACGAGCGCGTGAGGCCAAATCAGACCAGCGCGTGAGGCCAATTATACTCTCGGGCAAGCGGCTCCGGTATCGGCCCATGCCTTGATCAGTTCCCCGAACTCACGCTGCGTGCCGGGCACCGGCGTTCGTCCACCCCCCGGCGCCCACCCCCACCCGACGAGCGTATCTTCCGCCATATGCGTCACGATCTCGGCCAGCGACTTGCCGCCGTTGCGTTTGGGATCCTTGATCTGTTCGCAGATCTCGCCGAGAGACTTGCCTTCCCAGGCCATCTCGATGGGGGCCAAGTGCCACAAGGGATGTCCGGGCACGCGGCCGGGTTCGAAATTCTTCTCTCGATGGCAGGTAAAGCAGCGCATGGCGGTCGAGCCGAGATTATCCTCGCCGCGAACGACCATTTGCACGTGAGGATGCATGTCGTTGCCCTGGAGCGGGCGATTTCCGGCGGGATGACAATTGACGCAGCGGGGATGCTGGATCACGAGCCCCGCTTCCTTGAACAATGCTACCGACCTTTGCGAAGCGTCTTTAATGGAGCCGAACGCCGCTACCGGTTTCAATCCCCCAACCTCGGTCGGCGACCCAGCCGAAGTCGATGGTGGATCAAGAACCAGACCCAGCAACAGCGGACACGCAAGCGCAACAACGAGAAGTGCTAGACCGCCGCGCATTGCCGGACCCTCCATCAAGACCATGATGGCAACGCACGAGCTTGATAGCGGGTTCCGGAGCTTCTTAAGGGTTCGGACCCAATGGAGCCTGACCTCGCATTGCGTCAGGTCTTCACCTTGAACAGCTCGGCTTGATCGGCGACCTTGAGTTCCTTCACGTGCCAGGGCAGGCCGTGCTTGCCGATCTCGTCCATGAACGGCTTGGAGGGCAACTGCTCGACGTTGAACACGCCCTTTGCCCTTCCACGCGCCCTTGAACATCATGATCGCGCCGACGACAGGCGGCACGCCGGTCGTGTAGGAAACAGCCTGCGCGCCGGTTTCCTTGAACGCCTGCTCGTGGTCGCAGACGTTGTAGATCATGATGCTTTTCTTCTTGCCGTTCTTCGTGCCGCGGAAAATGCAGCCGATCGACGTCTTGCCCGTGTAGCCTTTGCCGAGCGACGACGGCGGCGGCAGCAGCTCCTTCAGGAACTCCATCGGAATCACGGGATTGCCCTTGTACATCACCGGATCGATGCGCGTCATGCCGACGTTCTGCAGCACGTCGAGATGCTTGATGTAGTTGTCCGAGAACGTCATCCAGAAGCGGATCTGCTTCAGGCCCTTGATGTTCTTGACGAGGCTCTCCTCCTCCTCGTGATAGATGAGGTAGCGACTTGCGCGGGCCGACTTCCGGATAGTCGATCATGGTCGAGATCGACAGCGGATCGATCTCGATCCACTTTCCGTCCTTCCAGTATTTGCCGCGCTGCGTAACCTCGCGCAGGTTGATCTCGGGATTGAAGTTGGTCGCGAACGCCTTGCCGTGGCTGCCGTCGTTGCAGTCGATGATGTCGATCGGTCTCGATCTCGTCGAACAGGATGCTCCTGCGCATAGGCGCAGTAGATGTTCGACTGGCCGGGATCGAAGCCGCAGCCGAGCACGGCCATGATGCCGGCGTCCTTGTATTTCTTGTGATACGGCCACTGCCACTTGTAGGTGAACTTGGCCTCGTCGCGCGGCTCGTAGTTGGCCGTGTCCATGTAGTGCACGCCGGCTTCGAGGCACGCATCCATGATCGGCAAGTCCTGGTACGGCAGCGCCATGTTGATCACGAGATCAGGCTTGACCTTCTTGAGCAGCTTGACGGTCTCTTTGACGTTGTCAGCGTCGACCTGGGAAATCTCGATTGGCGTCTTGCAGCGCTTGGCAACAGCCTCGCAGCTGCCCAGACGGCGCGACGCCAGATGAACCGTCTTGAACACGTCGCGGTTCATTGCGCACTTTTGCGCGGTGACGGAACCGGCGGCCCCCGCGCCAATGATGAGAACGCTGTCCAAGTTCGAAGCCCTCCACGGTGAAACGACGGCCTGGCCGGCCGCTCGCGCCGACGATCTGATCGCCGGAGACCCGCGCAATTAGGGCACTTGATTGTCAAATACAATACGTTTGCCGAGTGCCCGCGCCGTCATCATGACGAGGCGCCACAGCGATGCGTGCCCGGTGGACCCGGCAATCAATCGGCAGTGCCGCGGATGCCGCGCGTCGTGTGCAGCACCCACGCGCCGGCAAGCGCGGCGCTGATGAGGGCCCAGCCCACCAACCCCTGCACGCCCCACACCCACGTCGAGAAAACGAGGACGGCAATATAGCCAAGCATCAGCGCCAGAGCTTTATCCTGCTCGCGCCGATCCCGTTCCAAGACCGCAAGTTGCTCTGGAGTTTTGAACTTCGAGGCCGTCAACGGACCGGCGTAACTCGTCTGGAATGCCTTCTGATCGTGCAGCATCAAGCGCCTGCTTCCCTTCCGTCCGCCCGTGCGATCGGGCGTTCTTGTTTGCCGTCGGAAGCGACCCCTCGGCCCTCCCAGGGCGTGTAATTGGGCGAACGTCTGACTTGGATCAACATGCGACCCATGCGACCGGTGGGCACGCCGCAAATCCCCTTAGTTCTTGTAAACTTGGCAGATATCCTCTAGACCCGCCGCTCTCTTGCGGGGAAAACACCCTTCCGATGGCCAAAACTACCCCACTCGTCGGCATTATCATGGGCAGCCAGTCTGACTGGCCGACCTTGAAGGCAGCTGCCAATATTTTGGCCGACCTGGGTGTGCCGTACGAGGCCAAGATCGTTTCCGCCCACCGGACACCGGACCGGCTTGCCGACTACGCCAAGTCGGCCCGCTCACGGGGGTTGAAGGTCATCATCGCAGGCGCTGGCGGGGCGGCCCACTTACCCGGCATGACGGCCTCCATGACACCCCTGCCCGTCCTTGGCGTACCGGTTCTCACCAAGTCGCTGAACGGCGTCGACAGCCTATATTCGATCGTCCAGATGCCCGCTGGCATACCTGTCGGAACTTTGGCGATCGGGGAACCCGGAGCGACCAACGCGGGGCTTCTGGCGGCGCAGATCCTGGCGCTCAATGATGTGCCCCTCGCCGAACGCATCGACGACTATCGGGCGAAGCAGACCGCCGCGATCGCCGAAACGCCGAAGGACGCGTGAGCGCCGCCATGACCGCGCTCCCACCCGGCTCCACAATTGGCATCCTAGGTTCCGGCCAGCTCGGCCGAATGCTGGCGCTCGCTGCCGCACGTCTGGGCTTCAAGTGCCACATCTATTCCGACGTTCCGGGTCCGGCCTTCGATGTCACCGATACTTGCACCGTAGCACCCTATGGTGATGCAAGCGCCCTTGCGGCGTTTGCCAAGACGATCTCGGTTGCAACCTACGAATTCGAGAACATTCCCGTCGCCACCGTTGAATTCCTCGACCGTCTCGTACCGGTACGTCCAGGAGCAAAGGCGCTGGCCTGCGCCCAAGACCGGATCAACGAAAAGACGCTGGCGCGCGAACTGGGTGCGGAAACCGCGCCTTTTCTCGCCGTCGATAGCCGCGTTGACCTCGACGCGGCGATTGCTGGGATTGGCACACCGGCTGTCCTCAAGACGCGCCGCTTCGGCTACGACGGCAAGGGTCAAGCGAAGATCCAAACGCCGGCTGACGCCGATGTCGCTTGGACAGCCATGCGTGACCAACCCTCAATCCTCGAGGGCTTCGTAGCTTTCGACCGCGAGGTCTCCGTCATCGCGGCCCGCGCGCTCGACGGCACGTTCCGCGCTTATGAAGTCACCGAGAACGAACACCGCAATCACATGTTGCATCGGTCCATCGCGCCGGCGCGGATCGGAGCTGAGGCCGCGACGGAAGCCCTTGAGATCGCGCGACGGGTGGCGAACGCACTCGACTACGTCGGGGTCTTTGCGATCGAATACTTCGCCGTCACGATCGCCGGCCGCGAACACATCTACGTCAACGAGATGGCCCCGCGCGTCCACAACTCCGGTCATTGGACCATGGACGGCTCCGAGACCTGCCAGTTCGAACAGCACATTCGCGCGATCGCCGGGTGGCCCCTCGGCTCGACCCGCCTCAAAACGGCAGGCACAGAGATGATCAACCTGATCGGCGACGAAATCCTCACCTGGGAAGAAATCGCGGCCGAACCCGGCGCGCATTTCCACCACTACGGCAAGTCGGAAGTCCGCCCAGGCCGCAAGATGGGGCACGTTAACCGCTTGCTTACAAAGGCGCCTTGAACATGGGTCGCAGTTCAGTTGACGGCACTGACCCCGCTGTCGCCCGACCCGATCCGGGCACCATTATCTCCCGAGCGGTCATAGACAATTCAACTATCCTTTGTTAAAAGCCGCCTCACGAAACACCCCCAGCGCTGCAGGGCGGCCTACCGTCCGCGGCGTTGGATGTCGTTTTTCTTATACAGATCAACCTGATACCAGCAGAGGTTCAATCTCTTGCAAGTTCTCGTTCGCGACAACAATGTCGACCAAGCCCTCAAAGCGCTCAAGAAAAAGATGCAGCGCGAGGGGATTTTCCGCGAAATGAAGCTGCGGAACTATTTCGAAAAACCTTCCGAGAAGAAGGCCCGCGAGAAGGCGGAGGCCGTCCGTCGCGCCCGCAAGCTTGCCCGCAAGAAGCTCCAGCGTGAAGGCCTGTTGCCCTCCAAGCCCGTCGTTCCGCGCGGTGGTCCGGGCGCTAAGGGTCCAGGCGGCGGTCGTTCGTCGGGTGGCGGTTTCGGTGGTGGCGGCGGAGGCGGCTTTGGCGGCGGCGGTGGCGGCTTCGGCGGCGGCGGCGGTTATGGTGGCGGCGGCGGCGGTTCGTCCTTCGGCGCCTGATCGACCGGCACGATTTGAATTTGCAAAGGCCATGCGATGATCGCATGGCCTTTGTCGTTTGAGGCCCGCACTGGTTATCGCGAGGCTGGACGCACATGTCCAATCGAGGCGTTCGGCCAGTGAGCCTGCAGCCATGCATAGATCGTTTCATACGATCCGAAGAGATAGTGGTCGGAATGTCCAGCGCCCGCGAACGTCGCGACTTCGACGGGCCCCGTGAGCGCGGCAGCCAACCGCCGGCTCATGGCAACGGGAATGATGTCGTCGGCTTCACCGTGTACGATGAGTACGGGCGCTTTCACACGAGCCGCATATCGTAAAGTCTCGTAACGATCAGTCATCAGCCAACGCGCCGGAAGATACGGATAATGCAGCGTTGCCAGGTCCACAATCGAGGTGTAGGGGGCATCGAGGATAACGCCGCCGGCCTCTTTCTCCGCCGCCACCTGGACCGCCACGCCAGTCCCCAGCAACTCGCCGTAAATCACGATATCGCGCGCAGATATGCCGCTTACCCGCACAGCTTCGTAAACTTCCTTCGCATCCGAGACATTGGCTGTCTCCGTTGGCCGCCCGGTACTGCCGCCAAACCCGCGATACGTCATCATGACGATGCCGTACCCGTTCGCCATGTATTTCCGGATCCGTTCCGAGCGAGTGACGAGTGATCCGCCGTTTCCATGCACATAGAGAAGGGTCGGAAATCCCGGCTGCGCTTTGCCCCACCACGTGACGATCTTCTCGCCATCCACCATCGTGAGTGCGTGTTCAACGACGTCGGGGAGGCCGGCCTCAATGGGCAGCGTCCGCTGCGTGTCGGGCATGTACAGCAGCCGCTGTTGCAGCACCCGCGTCCCGACGACGCCGAGCACGACCAGAACGGCCAGACCAACCAGTACCTTGAGAGCGACGATCATGTGCGGTTCAGCCCAACCCGCTCACGGCGAACCGCGCGCCAAGGCGGGGGCTCCATTATGATCCCACACGGGATCTCCGACGAGTTGCCAATGACGCCACGCCGCCATAACCATGAACACATAGCTATAAGTCTCGATCAGTTCTTCCCAGAAACGCATCTGCATTCCATGAACGACGCGCTCGTCGAGATAGATGCACGCCAGCACCAAAACTCCCGACAGGTAGAGCGGCCATGCCTGCCAGCGCAAACCCAGACAGACCACGCCGCCAAACTCAGAGCGCTGAAAATAGAGATAAAACGCAATGGGTAACGTCATTGCGATAAGCGCGGCCTCCTGCAAGCCATGGTCCGCGAGGAAATACAGCCAGTCCCAGCCCAGAAATTGGCTGACCATTTTCACATCGGTTTCGCGCACAACCGCCGCCGCCGCAAGCATCGCCAATGCTCCGCCAACAACGCGCACCGGCCCCTGCCCATTGCGCCAAGAAAGATAAAACAACACCGCCGCGATGGCTGTCAGCAGGACATGCAGAATTTCGATCGGCCCGCCTTCGACGGCAAAGATTTCAAGATTGAGTGTCCCGGCAAACCATCGCTGGCCCAGATAAAACCCAGGTGCGAAAACGAGCACCGCAATAAAAGCCGGGACTGCGACCCACGGCAAACGTCGAGGAAAGGCCGGTCGTGTCGACAAGATCCGCCCCCTGGCCGACGAGAATTGACGGCCAACCCGAGACAATAGGTGGCCGTCACACACACATTGACGGGGTGAGGCCAGCCCGTCAAATCAGGCTATAGGAGCGTGTGATAAAAAGGGTTGCTGCTCTGCGAACTCAGCGCAGCCCTTCTGCCAACACCGGGGGTGCTGGCGGCGTAAAGCCCATTGGATCGGAAATATTTTCCTCGGATGGATCATCGAAACACGCCAGCAACCTCTGTGCGCGCAGCGGTCCCGGCAAATGGCCAAAGGCGGACCCACGGCTCACCGCCAGATACGGAGCGAACGCAAGCACATCGTCACGACCCAAAGTTCTTTCACGGCGGCCCTGTTTGATTGCAAAGCAATCCGCTTCGTTCTCGCTCGACTGGGTGGGATAGAACATGTGACCCAGCAGATGATGCGCGCACTCGTGGTTGAAAAAGAAAACCTGCATCTTGTCCGGCAATGTATCAAGCCGACGCTTGTTTAAAGTGATGATCGGCATCCGGTTAACGATCCGCGCGCTTGCCACGTCACCCAGATCATCCAAGTGGATTGACCGAACGGTTTGGCCGCGAAAATCTCGGCAGGCCAAGTCTTGTCCGCCCACCGTGATGTGAACCTGCAGCCCCTGGGTCGAGCCTGCCTGAACGGCGGCCGACAAGCTGAATGCCGCCAAAGCCGTTAGCGATAAGAGGACCCGCCGCAAGGTCCGCGTCATGCGCATCTCCCTCGTCTCGAGCACCGCCCCCCCAAGTTTGGAACGAAGCGATTATCAGGCTAACGCGGATTCTATGCTGCGTGGATCAAATTTTATGTCAGGCCAAAGGTCCGATCAAAAGTTGCCCGCGACAACGCTTCTTAAGATCAATACGCGAACCCCCGCGCGGTTCCGTCGAATTCAGCCATCTGGCGCATCTCCGAGCCCAGCCACCCGCGGGACGGCAAGACCGCCACACCCGCACAGAGCCCGAGGCGACCTGACGAGTTCATATGCCGAAACCAAATGTCAGGCCGCGAACTCCTGCGTGGTGAACGCCGATCGGCAATTCAGCAGCACTCACGATGGTATCGGTCTCTATCGCAAACCGCAGCAAGCTTAACGCTAATGCGCGAGAGACTTTGCGATCTCTTCCGTCATCTTTTTCGCGTCACCCAGAACCATGACGGTATTGTCGCGATAGAAGACCGGATTGTCGATGCCGGCATAGCCCGATGCCAGCGAGCGCTTGTTGAAGAACACGGTCGATGCCTTCCACACCTGCAGCACCGGCATGCCGTAGATCGGCGACGTCTTGTCGTCTTCGGCCGCCGGGTTGACGACGTCGTTGGCGCCGATGACATAGACCGCATCGGCTTGCGCGAACTCGGAATTGATATCTTCCAATTCGAACACCTCATCATACGGAACGTTCGCTTCCGCAAGCAGCACATTCATGTGGCCCGGCATGCGACCGGCAACCGGATGGATCGCGTATTTCACTTCCACTCCGGCCTTCTTCAGCTGGTCGCCCATTTCCCGCAATGCATGCTGCGCCTGAGCGACCGCCATGCCGTAGCCCGGCACGATGATGACCTTCGAGGCGTTCTTCAACACGTACGCGGCATCTTCCGCCGAACCGAGCTTGACCGGCTTCTGTTCGCCTTTTGCGCCGCCTGCCGCCGCCGTCTCGCCGCCAAACCCGCCGGCGATCACCGAGACGAACGAGCGGTTCATGCCCTTACACATGATATAGGAAAGGATCGCACCGGAAGAACCGACCAGCGCGCCGGTAATGATCAGCGCGACGTTGCCGAGCGTGAAGCCGATGCCGGCGGCAGCCCAGCCCGAATACGAGTTCAGCATCGACACGACGACGGGCATATCGGCGCCACCGATCGGAATGATGATAAGTACGCCGAAAACGAGCGCTACGATCGTGATCGCCCAGAACTGCCAAGCCGATCCGCCCGACGAGATGAACGAGTAGATCAGGAACAACAACAGCAGGAACAGCGCCGCGTTAATGACGTGCCGCATCGGCAGCAAAATCGGCGCGCCTGACATTTTGCCGGACAGCTTGGCAAACGCGATGACCGAACCCGTAAAGGTGATGGCGCCGATGGCGACTCCCAGCGCCATTTCGAACAGGCTTGCTCCGAGAATGCCGGCCGCCGCGTTGGCGGGATCGGCGAGGATGCCGAACGCCTCCGGCGCGTAAAGCGCACCGGCTGCGACGAATACGGCCGCAAGACCCACAAGAGAATGAAAAGCGGCGACCAGTTCCGGCATCTGCGTCATCGGAATTTCCCGCGCAAGCTTCGCGCCGAGGAAGCCACCGATGCCAAGACCGGCGAGGATCAGGAGCCAGGTGAGAATACTGTCCGGTTCGCCGAGCAGGCCAAACGTCGTTAGGATGGCGATGGTCATGCCAACCATACCGAACGTATTTCCCTGCCGCGACGTCTCGGGATGCGAAAGACCGCGCAACGCGAGAATGAACAGGATGCCGGAGACGAGATAGAGAAGGGCGGCGACGTTGGGGCTCATGATGGGGCAGTCCTCAACTCTTTCGGTCCAGACGCGCCGGGGCGTTTCAGTTCAGCCGCTCGCGGGAAGTTTCAGGGGGTACAATCGTTGTCGAAACGGACGCCTACTTGGCTGCGTCCTTTTTGGGTTCTTTCTTCTTGTACATTGCAAGCATGCGCTGTGTGACAAGGAAGCCGCCGAAAATATTGACCGAGGCCATTACCAAAGCCAGGAAACCGAACAGCTTGGCCAGGATCGACCCGTCCTTGAAGAACGGTACTCCGACCGACAGCAAAGCGCCGACGACGATCACGGACGAGATCGCATTGGTCACCGACATCAGCGGCGTATGCAGTGCGGGAGTGACGCTCCACACCACGTAATATCCAACGAAGATGGCCATGGCGAAAACCATGAGCCGGTAGATCGACGGGTCGACGTGATCGACGCCGGCGGCAAACGCCGACTGCGAAAAGCAGACGGTGGCGGCCACGGCAACAGCGGCGGTCTTGAAGCGCGTCATCGGCTTGATCCTCACGCGGCGGATTGCAGGTTCGGGTGGACGATCTTGCCGTCCTTGGCAACGAGCGTGCCCTTCACGATCTCGTCGTCCCAATCGATTTTCAGGATCTTTTCCTTTTTGTCGATGAGCACTTCGAGGAAGGAAAGCAGGTTCTTGGCATAAAGGCTTGAGGCGTTGACGGGAACGGTGCCGGCAAGATTGATCGGTCCAGCAATGGTGACGCCACCGACGTCCACCGTCTGGCCTGGAACCGTGACCTCGCAATTGCCGCCCCGTTCGGCGGCCAGATCGACGATGACGGCACCCGGTTTCATGCTTTCGACCATGGCGCGCGTAATAAGTCGCGGCGCCGGGCGTCCGGGGATCAACGCCGTCGTGATGACGATGTCCTGCGTCTTAATGTGATTGGCAACCAGTTCGGCCTGTTTCGCCTGATACTCAGCCGACATCGGCTTGGCATAGCCGGCCGCCGTCTGAGCCTGCTTGAACTCCTCGTCCTCGACCGCGACGAACTTCGCGCCAAGCGACTGTACCTGTTCTTTCGTGGCCGGCCGCACATCCGTTGCCGTAACGATGCCGCCAAGGCGTCGCGCCGTCGCGATCGCCTGCAAGCCAGCGACACCGACACCCATGATGAAGATCTTGGCAGCTGGAACCGTGCCGGCGGCAGTCATCATCATCGGCAGCGCTTGACCGAACATCGAAGCACCGTCGACCACGGCCTTATAGCCGGCGAGATTCGCTTGCGAGGACAGCACATCCATCGATTGCGCCCGCGTGATGCGCGGCATGAATTCCATTGAGAACAGCGTCGCGCCGCGTGCCGCTGCGGCGTCGAGCGCAGCTCGGTCGTTGAAAGGTTCGATCATGGCGGCCACGAGCGCGCCTGGTTTCAGAGCTGCGATTTCCTCCGGGCTCGGGCGGCGCACTTTTAAAAGTATATCCGCGCCCGTGATCGCGGCAGCGGCGCCCTCGACGATCTCGGCGCCCTGCGCCTTCAGCATGTCGTCGGAAAACCGGGAGCGCAGTCCTGCGCCGGATTGAACCTTCACGGTAGCGCCAAGGGCAACGAGCTTCTTCACCGTCTCCGGCGAAACGGCGACGCGCGGTTCATCCGGCCCCTCCGAAGTGACTGCAATCGTGATCATGGAGACATCCGATGCGTAACGCGGCTGCAGCCGCATCACCGATTGAGAATGACGCAGAAAGTGGAGTGGCGTTGCCGCACCGGGCACCGCCGCAGTCTCCCTGTCCCGCCCGTTGCGGGCCGAGCGACAGGCTTAGACAAGAAAATGATACATACCCGCCAGCAACACCACGAGCAGGACGATCGCGATTTTCGAGAAACGAATGAAAGCGTTATACGTGGCTTTGTGCTGATCGTAATCCATGGCCGGATGGCCTTTCGACGTATCGACGCTCATTTCGGTCTTGCCCTCCCTCGAATGATCTACGGCGCTCCGGGCCGTACGGGGCTCATAAACCCCTGTTGTTACCTAGCCTAGCCCCCCGAACGTCGCAAGCGGGCCGCATTTTGGCGAACTCGTAAATGGGAAGCGGGGCCTGCCCCCTGCACCGCAAGCCCTTGACCGCAGCCCGCCCTACACGGCAGCCGGATCGTACGGCAGCCCAGCCTCATTGCTGGCTCAATAGGCTGCCACGGCAGTCTCATCGCATAACGGCCGGAGGATATCCCGCAATGCAGCATTGCCGTTCGCCGCATGCGGCCGCCACTGGGTTCGTCATGGCCACTGGCCTCGTCCTGGCGCTGGTCGCGACACCTGTCCGGGCGCTCGAACCCGACCCGGGCGAAGAGAAAGCCGTGAAATCTTGCGAGCGCAAGCTCTGCACCATGGTCCTCGGCAAACTCCCCACCGGTCCCGACCTCGCCTGTGACATCGCCAAAACCTGGGACCGGGATACTCTCAAGTCCGGCGAATCCTCGTCGATATCCTGGGGGTTTGGCGACGCGCGCTGCTCCGTCGATCTCAAACTGAGCCGCACGGCCGTCCTCACCGCTCTGTCCCCCGGCAAGAACGTCGTCCAAATACCCGAGCACGAGGTTCAGTGTGTCGTGGAGCAGGACGGTGTTGCAAAACCAGTGGTCATGAAGGTTGCGCCGAAGCTCATCTTCAAAAATGGCAACGCCGACAAAATCTGGATCAATTTGAACGACATCAACGGACCCACCGGCGTCAAGGCGACCGTCAGTATGGCGGCCGAATTAGAAGACAAACTTGGCCTCTTCCACCGCGGCATGGTGAAGTCGGTCAACAAGTTCCTGCACAAGAAGTGCGCCGAACGCTATTTCGCCGACGGCCGTATGAAGGATGAGCCGCCCACCAAGAAAACGGCGGATAAGTCCGCGGCAAAGGCCGCCGCCAAACCGCAGGGCAACATTGCTCCCCTCGCAGCCGACGCAAAATGACGCCATCCGGACTCGCGGCCGTATTATTGACCGCCGCGATGGCCCGGGACACCGGGCTAGCCCTGAAACCCCTGCCGTCGGCGCTATCGCAAGACTGTTTCGCAGAACTCGAAACAGGAACAGCTCCTGAGATCGCCTGTCTGTTTCCCATCACTCCGTCGCCGCAGGAGCGGGAGGAACTTGAAAAAGGTTCGCGCGGCTATGTCAAAGATTTCACCTGTCGCCTCACGCTGCGCATGTCTCGTGCCGAGATTGACAAGGCGCTGAGCACGAACGACTACGCTTTCAAAAGCCCCGAACAACCCGTCGTGTGCACCATCACCACCTACAAGAGCACATTCGATGTGACAGCGACGTTTGCGCCCGAAGCGACATTCAAGAACGGTGTCGCGATATCGGCGACACCCGGCCTCGGCAACGTCAAAGGCATTTCCCGGATCGTCTCCTGGCCCGTGGTCCAGTTCGTCAACCGCTGGCCTTCCGTCCGTGAGGGGATGTTGACGATCATCAACGCGTACAAAAAGCACAAGGACGCGAAATCACCGGCAGTCCGCTAAGCCGGCAGCGGAACGCCCGCCTCACCGAACACGGCTTTCTGCCGCGCGGTCACCGTCTCCAGGTCGAAGCCGTCGATGGTTTCATTGAAGAGGCGATACCAATTCTGCTTCGCCGCCAAGTGAAGAAAAACGCCACCAAGCCCGATTGCGGCCCGATCCATAAAAACGAACTCGCGCGGCACTCTCACCGGACCCTTTTCCTTTAAAATCTTGTGAACCGCGAACGCTTCGCGACGACCGTATTCCCCAGGCTTCGTATCCTCCGCAATGGTCCGCTCGCGATCGTCGAGCAATGGCCCGTAGATAAAGCGAGCCCACAGGGTCATTGCTTCGATCAGATCTTTCGTCAGGCCGCGAAAGCCCCAGCTCTCATAAGCGGCAACAATACGCGGCTGATCGTTGGCCAAGAGACCCCGATAAAGATCGATGACGCCTTCGACGAAGCGTGGCGGAAACGTGCGGATGCAGCCGTAGTCGAGAAGGTTCAGTCCACGTGGATGGCCGTCCTCACTGAAGATGGTGTAGTTGCCCAGATGCGGATCACCATGAATGACACCGACATGCGAGAACGGATACCACCACGCCTGAAACATGGCCCGCGCAATGCGATTGCGATCCTCTAGACTGTCATCCTTGTGCGACAGGAGCGGCCGGCCTTCGAGCCAGGACATGGTCAACAGCCTGCCTGTAGAAAGGTCCGCTTCGATCACAGGCACCCGGATCACGGGATCGTTGCGAAAAATCGCATGATACAGCCGCGTGTGCCGCGCTTCGAGCGTGTAGTCGAGTTCCTCTCGCAGGCGAGCACCGATTTCCTTCATGATCTCGCTCGTGTCGACGGCACTGTCGAAACGGGCGTGCAGCGCGAAAACGACTTTCAGCTGAGTGAGATCAGCTTCGACCGCCGACTGCATGTCAGGATATTGCAGCTTCGCCGCCAAGGCGCGGCCGTCGTGTGACCTGGCACGATGGACCTGCCCGAGCGAGGCCGAAGCGGTCGATTGGTCTTCGAACGATCCGAAGCGCGACCGCCACTCGGGTCCCAGTTCAGCCTGCATCCGGCGTCGGACGAAGGCCGGTCCCATCGGCGGCGCCTGCGACTGCAGCTGCGAAAGTTCGCGCGCATATTCAGGCGGCAACGCTTCGGGAATAGTTGACAAAAGCTGCGCGACTTTCATCAGCGGCCCTTTCAGCCCGCCAAGTGCGGCGGCCAATTCGGCCGCTTGCGCTTTATCATCGGCTTCGATGCCGAATAGCCGCTGGCCCGCGACTTTCGCCGCCACCGAGCCGACATTCGCGCCAACCTTCACGTATCGCGCAGCGCGAGCCGAGAAGCGATTGTCTTCACTGGTCATGATGATTCCGATTAGTCCCAAGGCTTAATACGGCCAACTGAGGCCAAGGGATTTGCCCGCAACGCAAATCAGCCCTGCTGGACATGGGGAGCCGGACCGCCGCTCGCGAGATCGCCTCGAATGAACAAAAGTCCAGGTTAGACGGCAACCTGCGTACCGACTTCGACCGCCCGATCCATCGGAATGCGGAAATAGACCGTTGCATCCTCAGCCGTCCGGGCCAGCGCCAGGAATAGCCGTTGCTGCCAGCGCGGCATCTCCGAATTCGAGGCCATACGCAACGAACGCCGCGACAGGAAGAACGAGGCGTTCGAGACCTCCACGTTCAGGTCCTTGCGTTTGCAGGTCTCGAAAATCTTTGGCACGTTGGGCGTTTCCATGAAGCCATAGCGCGCGATCACTTTGGTAAACAGCGGATCGGACCGGTCGACTTCGATGCGCTCGTGGCGCGGGATCCGAGGCACATTCTCGGTTTTAATCGAGAGAATGATATTGCGCTCATGCAGGACACGGTTGTGCTTCAAATTATGCATGAGGCAGGTCGGCGCGTTTTCGACGTCTGCCGAAAGGAATACCGCCGTTCCTGGCACCCGGATCGGAGGTTTGGCTTCGAGCTTGCGGGCAAGCCACGCCAGGTCGGTATCTTCGCGGCGGATTTTCTGCGTCAGCAGCCGATATCCGCGCACCCAGGTCCACATGGTCGTGAACAAAATCGCTGCCATCAGCAGCGGCAGCCAGCCACCCTCGAAAACCTTGAGAATGTTGGCCATGAAAAAGACCTGCTCGATTAACAACAGCGGAACAATGATGAGGGCCGTCGCCCAAATCGACCAGCCCCAAACCCGCCACAAGATAAAGAACCCGATAAGCGACGTGATCATCATGTCGGCGGTCACGGCAACGCCATAGGCGGCTGCGAGATTGCTCGATGTCTTGAACAAGGCGATGACGAACACCACGCCCACGAACAACAGCCAGTTGACCTGCGGCAAGTAGATTTGTCCGGCCATTTCTTCAGAGGTATGCCGGACGGTGAGACGCGGCAGCAAACCGAGTTGGACTGCCTGCTGCGTCAGCGAAAACGCTCCGGTAATCACCGCCTGGCTGGCGATGACGGTTGCAACCGTCGCCAGAATGACGATGGGCAGAAGCGCCCAGTCCGGATACAGGCGATAGAACGGATTTTCCATCGTCTCGGGATGGGTCAGAACCAGCGCTCCCTGTCCGTAATAATTCAGCAGCAACGACGGAAAGACGAAGCACAGCCACGCATATTGGATTGGCCGCCGGCCAAAGTGTCCAAGATCGGCGTAAAGCGCTTCCGCCCCGGTGACGGCAAGGAAAACGAGGCCGAGAATAGTCAGCCCGAGAATGCCGTTCGACGCCACCAGCAGAACGCCGTGATGCGGACTGAAGGCACTGAGAACAGTATGGTCGTCGGCAACGTGAACGAGGCCTCCCGCCGCCATGGCGAGAAACCACACCGCGGTGATCGGGCCAAAGAACTTGGCGACGCGTGCCGTGCCGTGCGACTGGACGGCAAACAGGCCGATGATGATGATGATGGACAGCGGAATGATCCAGTCGTCGAAAGCTGACGAGACGAGCTTCAGGCCTTCGATGGCCGATAAGACCGAAATTGCAGGCGTGATGACGGCGTCGCCATAAAAGAACGAGGCGCCGGCCAATCCAAATGTCAAAATGAGTGGTGCGCTGCGCTTGGCGGCCCTTTGCGCAAGAGCCATCAATGCGAACGTACCGCCTTCGCCGTTGTTATCGGCGCGCAGCATGATGAGCACGTATTTCAACGTGACCGTCAGCAGCAACGCCCAAGTAATCAAAGATAAGACGCCCAGAACGGCCTCGCGCCCTTCCAGACCGCCGTTCTTTGCCGCCACGACGGCTTCGCGAAACGCATACAGCGGCGATGTCCCGATATCGCCATAAACGACACCGATCGATCCGATGAGTAGGGCCGCGAATTTATGGTGGGCGTGCGTTGATTGGGCCGAATTGGGGGCTGACGAGCCCGCTACTTCGGTTGACGCGTCGAGTTTTGCCATGCTGCGTCCTGATAGGCCTGCTGCGACGCAGCATTGGCCGGGCGGCGTACGCCCGTCTAGACCGGGCGGAAAGAGATCAATTTATGTTGCACAGCAAATAATACCCTTGACGAGCGCTATTTACTCAATCCTTGGCGCGAAGATAAGACGCCTGACAAGCTCAAAAGATCCAATCCTTCAGGTTACGGCGGACCTGCGTCGGGAATGACAAAAAGAACGCCGCCGCTACGGACCCCGGGCGGCTCCTCCGTCACCGCCATTTGCAGCAGATCGTGTGTCAGGGCCCGCGTGACCAGCGCCTCAAGCCGGCCACGCACGCGAACGTAAGGCTTGATGGCACCCGTCTTCTCATCGACGGCAAACCGTAGCGGATGCTCCGGCCCGCAGGCAATCACGTCATCGACGTTCGTCCTGAACATGATGACTTGCCGAAGCGCTGAACCGCTAACCTCCATCTCGACGGCCAGGAAGGGCGCATCCGCCACCGCGACGTCAACCTTTTCCGCCGGGGTGACGAGATACGTTTGGCCGTCCGCATCCTTGCGCAGAACACTCGCAAATAGCCGCACAAGAGCCGGGCGCTCGATGGGCGATTGACGATATAGCCACGACCCATCCGCGCGGATCGCAAGACCGATGTCGCCGCAGTACGGCGGGTTCCAGGTCTCGACAGGAGGATGTCCTCCGTCAGCGCCCGCTCTCACCAATTCCGCCAGTTCCCCGAGGCGCAATCCGGCGTCGTTTCCGCTCTTGTTTTCCATCACTCAATCGCGCGTCCTTGCATGCTGGAACATGAGGCAAAAGCCAAGCCTGTTACACAGGTTTAACTTGACCGGAGAGGGTCCCGGACAGCCACTATCCAACTCCATCGCCAGCCCTGCGCGGCCGCTGTACGGCAGCCCCGGCATGTGTAACGGTACATCGATGGCCAACCTTGCACAGGTCGATCCGCCTTGCATTGGTTAGCAAGACTTTTGAAAGGTCAATCGCCCCGTTCGAAGGGCATGGAGCTTCAATGACAGTTCTGACGTCCACAGATGAGAACATTGTGCCGCGCCTCGAGGCGGCGGCGCATCAGGTGCAGCGGGCTCACAAGTCCGCCGCTAGCGTCATCTACGGCCAGGATGTCGTTATTGAACGCACGCTCATCACGTTGCTCTCCGGCGGTCATGCTTTGCTGATTGGCGTGCCGGGGCTGGCCAAAACGCTCCTCGTCGACACTTTGGGCAAGGTGCTTGGCCTCGACGCTAAGCGCATTCAGTTCACGCCTGACCTTATGCCTTCCGACATTATCGGTGCGGAGGTCCTCGAAGAATCGGCGACCAAATCGCGTTCGTTCCGCTTCATCAAAGGCCCCATCTTCACTCAGCTCCTGATGGCCGATGAAATCAACCGCGCCTCGCCCAAGACGCAGTCGGCGCTGCTGCAAGCGATGCAGGAACATCATGTCACCGTTGCTGGTCAGCGGCATGACATCCCGACGCCGTTCCATGTTCTGGCTACGCAAAACCCGCTTGAGCAGGAAGGCACCTATCCCCTCCCCGAGGCCCAACTCGACCGGTTCCTCCTCCAGATCGACGTGACCTATCCCGATCTCGCCGCCGAACGCCGGATGCTCTATTCGACGACCGGCACCGAAGAGCGCCGCCTGGAAACAGTGATGACCGGCCCGGAACTGATCTCCATCCAGCGGCTCGTGCGCCAGATCCCGGTTCCTGATCGCGTCGTCGAGGCGATCCTGACACTGGTCCGCTCCGCCCGCCCTGGCACCGGCTCGGAAACCGAAGTCGACCGCTACATCGCCTGGGGTCCAGGCCCGCGCGCCAGTCAAGCGCTGATGCTGGCCGTGCGCGCCAAAGCTTTGATCGATGGCCGCCTCGCGCCGTCGGTCGATGATGTGGTCGGGTTGGCCGAGCCGATTCTCAAGCACCGCATGGCGCTGAAATTCGCAGCCCGCGCCGACAACGAGGATCTTTCCGGGATCATCGCGCGCTTGGCTGCGAAGGCCGGATAGCGCCGCACATGGCATCCACGGCAGAAAACTGGTCGGCAGCTGAGGCTTCAGACGGCAACAGCCATGCGCTGAGGCGTTTGCAAGAAAGCGCACATGCGTTAGCCGAGCGCTTGCCGGATCTCCTCATCGACGCCAAGCGAATTTCCCAGACGGTCGCGCACGGCATCCACGGGCGCCGCCGGTCGGGTCCGGGTGAAACGTTCTGGCAATTCCGGACCTACGAGAGTGCCGACAGCGCCCAGCTGATCGATTGGCGCCGCTCCGCCTCCTCTGATCACTTGTACGTGCGCGAACGCGAGTGGGAAGCCGCCCACACCGTTTGGATGTGGAGTGATTTGTCCGCGTCGATGGATTTCAAAAGCCACCTCTCCGCGATCACCAAGCGCGACCGCGCCGTGACCCTCATGCTGGCGTCCGCAGAATTGCTGATGCGCGGCGGCGAGCGCATCGGGCTGATGGCGATGGCGCAGCCCTCCGGCAGCCGCAAGATCGCAACGCTTCTCGCCGAAGCCATCATCGCCAATATCGCGACGCCGCTGCTCACCAAGAGCCGGCCGCCATCGCAACAAATTCCACGCCACGCCGAGGTCCTTCTATTCGGCGATTTTCTGGCCCCCGTGCCGGCGATCCGCGAACGCATCGAAGAACTGGCCGCCCTCGGGGCGCGCGGTCATATGGTGCAGATCCTCGATCCGGCCGAAGAGACGCTGCCCTACGACGGCCGCGCGGAGTTCGCCAATCCATCCGGTCGCGAACGCTTTCTCGCCGATCGCGCGGAAACGTTGCGCGTCGAATATCAGCAGCGTCTGGCCGACCATCGCGCCCAGATCGAAGAATTCACCCATCGCCTCGGATGGTCCTTCCTGGTGCATCACACTGACCGCCCGGCAACTGAGCCGCTTCTGACCCTCGTCATGCGGCTCGCTGGTGAGATGGGAGCGGTCTACCGCGCCGGGTCAGCGGCGGAGGCGCAATGATGGGCCTCTCAACGCTGGCTTTTCTCAATCCCTGGCTGCTGACCGCGCTCGCCACGTTGCCGCTCATTTACTGGCTGCTGCGCACTGTGCCGCCCCGCCCGCGCCAGATTGAATTTCCACCGACCCGTATTCTGGTCGGCATCGAGAACAAGGAAAAGACACCTGCCAAAACGCCCTGGTGGCTGCTGCTCATTCGGCTGCTGGCCGCGGCGCTCGTCATTTTCGCGTTGGCCGAACCCGTGCTTAACCCGCAAACCCAGTCACCGATCAAAGGTAACGGCCCCGTTATTCTGGCCGTAGACAATGGTTGGGCATCGGCAGGACAATGGGATCAGCGTCTCGCGTTGGTCGAAAGACTGATCGACGAGGCCGAACGTAACAGTCGCCCCGTCGCGGTCTTTGGCACCGCGGCCACTACCAAAGCCCCCTCGATCAAGCTTGAGGCGCCCGTGGACGCACGCGCCACCGCCGCCGCGCTGCAGCCACAACCGTTTGCCCCGGACCGCGAAGCCCTTGTCAGCGCCCTGGACACTGCTCTCAAAACCGCCGGAGCGACGACGGCCAGTGTCGTTTGGCTCAGCGACGGCATCGACCATGACGGCAAGGGCGCCGCTTTCGCAGATGCGCTCGCCAAGGCGGCCGTCGATGGGAGCTTCTCGATCGCCGACGTCGCGATCGGCAGCGAGCCCTTGGGACTGTCCGCCTCGGTCGGCGCCGACGGCAAATTGACCGCCCGCATCGTTCGCGCCGCCGGCAATGCCCGCGCCGGGTTCGTGCATGCCTATTCGGCTCGCAGTCAACGACTTGGCGAAACGCCGTTTCAATTTGCCGCCGGCGAAACGATCACCACCGCCAAGATCGAATTGCCGCTTGAGTTGCGCAATCAGGTGACGCGCCTCGAAATCCCGGGCGCGCGATCCGCCGGTAGCGTCAGCCTTCTCGATCAGCGCTCCCAATGGCAGCGCGTCGGGCTGATCAGCGGTGAAGCGCAGGAGCAGGCCCAACCACTCCTCGCGCCGCTCTACTATATTCAGCGCGCCGTGCAGCCCTATTCCGAACTGATCATCCCTAAAGAAAAAAACCTCGTCGCCGGGATCAAGAAAATTGTCGAGGATCGCGCCAGTCTCATGATGCTGGCCGACATCGGAACGATTTCAGGCGATGCTGCTGAACGCGTCACTAAATGGGTTGAAAAAGGCGGCGTTCTCGTACGCTTCGCCGGCCCGCGCCTGGAAAAAGGCGGCGACGACCTGCTTCCCGTCGGACTGCGTGCCGGCGGCCGGACGCTGGGTGGAGCGTTGTCCTGGTCAACCCCGCAGCCGCTAGCCCCCTTCGATAAGTCGAGCATTTTTGCAGGTCTCACCATTCCCGCCGACGTCACGATCAAGCGCCAGGTTCTCGCCGATCCCGCTTTGCTCACACCCGAAGTCAAAGTCTGGGCGCGATTGAATGACGGCACCCCGCTCGTGACTGCTGTACGCAAAGGCGAAGGTTATCTGATCCTGTTCCATGTGACGGCGAATTCGGATTGGTCCAACCTGCCGATCTCCGGTCTCTTTGTCGAAATGCTGCGGCGGATCACGGAACTCGGCACCTTGACCGCCGCACCGGCAACCGAAGGTGAAGGCACCACGACGACCGATGCGAATGCCGTTGCTGCGGCACCTGAAACCTTGGCGCCGGTGCAAACACTCGACGGCTTCGGATCCTTGAAACCACCGCCTCCGTCAGCGCAGGCGCTGAAGCGATCCGAAGCCGACAAAACAAGGGCAAGCCTCGATCATCCCCCGGGCTACTATGGCGCTGGATCCGCGCCGCGCGCGATCAACGCTGTGACACCCCAGATGACACTGACGCCGCTACCGCCACCGCCGTCCGGCGTGCAGCGCCTGGGCTATGACGAAGAAGGCACCACACCGTTGAAGTCGGCTCTGTTGTTGACCGCCCTGGCGCTTCTTTTCGCCGACATTGTTGCCGTGCTCGTGCTGATGGGCGGGCTGACAGCTTTGCTGCGGCCGGCTGCTAAGACGGCAGTCATCGTACTTGCCGTCTGGGCGGCCGCGCCTCCCCCCGCCGTGGCACAAGACTTCGATTTGCCGAGCCGCTTCAATTTCCCCGGCCGCATGCCGGCCGAAAAGCCGACAGTCACCGTTCCTGCCGACGTCGCGCCCACCGACCAGTCGTCGGTGGAAGCCACGGCCAACGTCACATTTGGCTATGTCATGACCGGTGATGCCAACGTCGATCTGGTGAGCAAGCAGGGCCTATCGGGCCTCATGAAAGTCTTGCGCGCCCGCACCGCCGTTGAACCCGGTGAACCGCGCGGCGTCGACATCACGAAAGATGAAATCGCGTTCTACCCTGTCCTGTACTGGCCGGTCCTCGACGATCCGCAGCCTCTCGCCGATGAGACGCTGGCCAAGATCGACGCCTACATGAAACAGGGCGGCATGATCGTGTTTGACACCCGCGATTATGGCAACGGTCTGCCGACCGGCATGGCCATGGCCGGCGAGCGTGGTCCCGCGTTGCAGCGGCTGATCGGCAAGCTCGATATTCCCCGTCTGGAGCCCGTGCCCGACGACCACGTGCTGACCAAATCATTCTACCTGCTGCAATCATTCCCTGGCCGCTGGGACGGCGGTCAGCTCTGGGTCGAGGCGCAAGACCGCAGCCAGGACGGATCGGACACCGACGATCGCAAGGCTCGCCAAGCCGACGGCGTGTCCTCCATTCTCATCACGCCCAACGATCTTGCATCAGCCTGGGCACTCGATGACAGCGGCGCACCACTCTATGCAGTGACGCCTGGCGGCGAACGCCAGCGCGAAATGGCGCTCCGTACCGGGGTCAACATCGTCATGCATGCGCTGACCGGCAATTACAAAGCCGATCAGGTCCACGTGCCGGCTCTCCTTGAACGGCTGGGGCAATGAGGGCACGCACATGAACTGGTCGATCGATTTCGCTCCTCTCATCCCCGAGCCCTGGCTATGGGCAGCAGCCGTTGTCGCAGCGCTGCTCTGCGTCTTGCTGATCGCACGTCGCAGCCGCGGAGCCCTCTTGCGCGGGCTCGCGCTCGCGGCCGTTATCGCAGCCCTCGCCAATCCCACCTTGCGCCAGGAAGACCGTGAGCGTCTTGCCAACATCGCCCTCGTCGTCATCGACGAAAGCACCAGCCAGTCGATCGACAGGCGTCCCGAACAGACGGCCGCTATCCGCGCCGAGTTGGAAAAGAAGCTCGGCTCCATTCCCGATCTTGAAGTCAAATTCGTCACCGGCGCGCGCCCGACCGATACCGGGAGCCGCGGCACGAACCTTTTTGCCGATCTCAACGTCGCTCTCGCAGACATTCCACCCGACCGCATCGCAGGGGTCATTCTGGTCACCGACGGTCAAGTCCACGATGTGCCGAAAAAGGCCGAAGCCCTGGGCTTTGACGCGCCCGTGCACACGCTGCTCACCGGGCGGCCCGACGAATTCGACCGCCGCATCGAAATCGTCAAGGCACCCCGCTACGGTCTTGTCGGCCAGACGCGCGACATCGAATTGCGCGCGATCGAAACGGGCCGCCAGTCCAAGCCCGGTGATCTGGTCGTCTTGAAAGTTCGCCGCGACGGCAAGCCGGACGAGATCCGCTCGGTTGAGGTCGGTCGCTCGGTTACGATTGCAATGGATTTCCCGCACGCGGGGACCAACATCCTCGAAGCCGAAATCGAAACGGCTCCAGGGGAACTGACACCCGTCAACAACAAGGCTGTGATTGCCGCCGAGGGAGTGCGCGAGAATCTGCGCGTGCTTCTGGTATCCGGCGAACCGCATGCGGGCGAGCGCACATGGCGCAATCTTCTTAAGTCGGACGCCTCCGTCGATCTCGTCCACTTCACCATTCTGCGCCCGCCCGAAAAGCAGGACGGCACGCCGATCAATCAGCTGTCGCTGATCGCATTCCCCACGCGCGAACTCTTTTCGGAGAAGATCAAGGACTTCGACTTGATCATTTTCGACCGCTACGAGCATCGCGGCATTCTGCAGATGAGCTACTACGACAATATCGCCCGCTACGTGGAAAACTCCGGCGGCGCGCTGTTGATCGCGGCGGGCGATGACTATGCCGGCGCAACAACTCTTTACCGAACGCCGCTGGCGCCCGTATTGCCGGGACGGCCGACCGGTCGGGTCTTCGAGGAGCCGTTTAAAGCGTCGATCACCGCTGACGGCGCCAAGCATCCGGTGACGCGCGGTTTGCCCGGTGCCGGCGTCGACGGCAAACCGCCGACATGGGGCCGCTGGTTCCGTCAGGCGGAAGTCAAATCAGATCAGGGCACGACCGTGATGGCGGGCGCCCAGGACAGTCCCCTCCTGCTTTTGGAGAAGCGCGGTAAAGGGCGCGTTGCCTTGCTCACGTCGGATCATGCTTGGCTGTGGGCGCGCGGCTTTGAAGGCGGCGGACCGCACTCCGACCTGCTCCGTCGTCTGTCACATTGGCTGATGAAGGAACCGGACTTGGAGGAAGAGCGCCTCATCGCCTCCGCCAAGGGCCTCAAGATCACGATTGAGCGCCACTCCATGGGTGACGCTGTCGCGCCATCGCGTCTGACCGCGGCCGACGGGACGGTGACCGACGTAAAGCTTGAACCCGCCGGCCCAGGTATCTGGCGCGGAACTGCCGATGTAAAACTTCCTGGTCTTTATAAAGCAGCTAGTGACGGCCCCGACGGGCCGCTGACGGCGGTCGTTCATGCCGGCACCGAAGATCCCCGCGAGATGAGCGACGTCACGGCAACTGATAAGGCTTTGCAGCCATTAACCGGTCAAACCGGCGGCGGTGTCTTCTGGACCGGAGCCAATGCGACGGCGAGTGCACCTGCGTCCGTGGATGTCCCGCGGGTCAGTATGCTCGCAACTGCGAAAGTGTTTTCAGGGTCCGGCTGGATGGCGCTCAAAGACCGGGAAGCGTACCTGACACGCGGCGTGAAGATTTTTCCGCTGTTTACTGGCCTGTTGGCGCTCGCAGCACTACTCGCGTTGCTGACATTGGCTTGGTGGCGTGAAGGTCGCTAACCTTCAAATTGCGACAAGTTAAGCAACAGTGTTGCCATTAAGTATGATGGCGCAGCGCGATCGGCTGTTATTCACTGGCACGCACAAGATTTTTTCGATTACACTTGCCGAATCTACTGCGCCGCAACAAAAATAAATGAACGTGCGCTGCGGCAATGCAGCGCAACATGCGCAGAAGAAGCTGGGGGCGACGACATGCACTACTACGCATACGAACTTGCGCACGCCATTTTCCACCCGCTGCGCCTTGGAGCCGAAGCGCTCAAATACAGCGCGGAAAGTCCATTCAATCCGTTTTCGTCAACGCCGTTCAACCGATCGATAGCAGCCGCTTGTGAAGTATTTGAGAACGTCACGCGCCGCTACGGCAAACCCCTTTTCACTCTCAAAGAAACGCGCATCAACGGAGTGTCGGTGCCCGTAAGCGAACAACTCATAGAAGCCAAGCCGTTTTGCAACCTGATTCATTTCAAGCGTCAGTTTCCTGAAGGCGCACCCGCGACCAACGACCCTAAGGTGTTGATCGTCGCGCCGATGTCGGGACATTACGCAACGCTCCTGCGCGGTACCGTCGCTGCCATGCTGCCCGAGCATGAGGTCTACATCACAGACTGGGCGGACGCGCGCGAAGTTCCACTATTCGAGGGCCGCTTCGATCTCGACAGCTTCATCGATTATCTCATCGGCTTCATCCAAACCTTAGGTCCGCAAACTCACGTCATCGCGGTCTGTCAGCCGGCCGTCCCCGCCCTCGCAGCAGCAGCCGTCATGGCCGCCAACGACGATCCGATGCAGCCCGCGTCACTGACCTTGATGGGCGGCCCGATCGACACGCGCCGCAATCCCACCGCCGTCAACGAACTCGCCCGCAACAAGTCAATCGGCTGGTTCGAAAACAACGTCATCTCGATTGTGCCTCCGCCACATGCCGGCGCAATGCGTCGCGTTTATCCGGGCTTCATGCAGTTGACGGGGTTCATGACCATGAACCTCGAGCGCCACATGAACGCGCACGTCGGCCTGTTCAACGATCTCGTCAAAGGCGATTGTGACAGCGTCAAAGGTCACCAGGACTTTTACGAAGAATACCTCGCCGTCATGGATCTGACGGCGGAGTTTTACTTGCAGACCGTCGAGACCGTGTTCCAGGAACACCTGCTGCCTGATGGACGCATGATGCATCACGGTCAGCGCGTCGATTGCTCTAAGATCCGCAAGACCGCCATCATCACGATCGAGGGCGAACGCGACGACATTTGCGGCCTCGGACAGACGGAGGCAGCGCAGCTTCTGTGCACCAACGTGGCCGACGACGAACGCTTTCACTATGTCCAGCCGGGAGTTGGCCACTACGGGGTCTTTAACGGCACCCGCTGGCGCACGGAAATCCAGCCGCGTCTACGCCAGATGATCCGGTCGGTCGAACGCAAGCGCAACGTCGGCACCCGGGTCGAGGTCAAGCCGTACATCGGCGGCTGGAGCCTGACACCGGACCGCCCGGCTAACGGCCTCCTCAACGCCCCTGCCGATTAATCGCCGGCACATATCCCCGTTTGTGTTCGGGGCCGCTTGTATGGCGTCACGCGACTCGCGCTATCCCACAAGAAACACAGGCGCATCTTCGCCTGTTCAATGCGGGGATTGCGGCGATGTCACTGCTCTTCACCATCGTCTATGCGGCGCACGCCAACGGCACGCATCATAAGCTCGCGCTCGACGCGTTGCGCGAATTGCGCTGCCCGGATGCGGAAGCGTGGCGACGCGTGTTTATGAAGTACGCCGATGTCTACATGACCGGCTCGAAGGCCCCCGACGTCGAGTTCAAGGATTTCAAGAACCACGTTTTGCATGTCCGCGACGGGTACTGGGGCGGTGCACCCGAAAAGGCGCTGAACTGGTATGGCCACTTGATCGAGGCACTGCGCGAGAAGGACTTCGAGCGCGCGGTCTATGCGGCAGGCGTCTTGAGCCATTACTACACCGATCCGATCCACCCCTTTCATACCGCCCAGTCGGAAGCCGAAAACAGTGTGCATCGCGCCGTCGAGTGGAGCATCAGTCGCTCCTACGACAGCCTGCGCGCCGAAGCCGAACAGAAAATCCAGAGCGAAGCGCCACAACTGCCGTTAGGTGACGACTGGCTTCGCGCACACGTCATCGCCGGCGCGGAACGCGCGAACCCGCACTACGAAAAACTCATCACGCACTACGATCTGCGCACGGGTGTGCGCGAACCCACCGCTGGCCTGGACCCCATCGGACGCGACGCCGTAGCAGGCCTGCTCATCTATGCAGCAAAGGGTTTTGCCCTTGTCCTTGACCGCGCGATCGGCGAAGCAGCCATCGCTCCGCCTGAGGTTTCGCTGACGGCTGCAACCGTCCTCGCATCCCTTAAAGTTCCAGCCAAATGGGTTACCAAGAAAATCACCGATGCTGAGACGCGCCGTCAGGTGCAAGCCATGTACGATGAACTGATGGCCACGGGTCGTGTCGAGGCGACGCTTCCGCAAGACGATCGCGTCATCCGCGACCTGCATGACAAGGAAGTGCTGGCGCCGCGGGCCCTGGCTCTGGCACAAGAAAAAGCGGCGCGCCTTGCACCACCCGCAATAATACGAAAGCGCGCGCGCGCCACAACGACACCGGCGGCGCCCGCCGCTTCGCAAGCCTCTGACACAGCGACGCCGGCCACGGCATTTTCCATTCCGGAAGGACCAGTCCGCCGCCCCGTGCTCGTCGTGCCGGCAGAGGATCATGCCAACCGCGCCGCACTGTCTGGCCTCGACAGCGTGCCGCGCCGCCATCTCGTTGAAAGCGATGATCTGGAACGCGCACCCTCGATCGGCCCCAAGCTCGCCGAACGCTTGGCGCTCGGCGGCATCATAACGGTGAAGGATTTTCTCGACGCCGATCCCGATGTTGTTGTTTCACGGCTGGGCCACGGCCGCTTTGATACCGACATCGTCGAACGATGGAAAACCGAAGCCCGCCTTGTACTCCGCGTACCCGGGTTGCGCGGCACACACGCCCAGCTTCTCGCCGGAGCCGGGTATGACACGCCGGAAAAGGTGGCTGAGGCCGATCCAGTGGCCCTTTCAGCAGCCTTGCTGGCCTTCGCCACGACCGACGCCGGCGCTCGCATCCTGCGTCATGGCGATACCCCCGATATCGAGGCCGTGACCCGTTGGGTGCAAAGTGCTCAGCGGGCCCTGGCAGCCTGACGGCCACCACAACGTGGCCTTGCATCCGGACGCATCACGCGGCACATTGGAATTGTTCCGAGGGGCGCCGGTAACCGGCTGAGATTGCGCAATCGAGCGCGAGCACCCTTCGAACCTGATCCGGGTCATGCCGGCGAAGGGACGGACGCAATGGCCGGTATTCGTATCGGGCTCTCTCCCTTTATCAGCACGATGACATGTGATGGCGCGCAGCATCGCGCGCGGGAGAAGAACCATGAACATACCGACACGCCCCGCCGACCTGACGCTGCCCAAAGTTACAACCGGTCCGATCAGCGCCTCGCGCAAGCTCTACACCGCGCCGCAAAGCCACCCCGACGTGCGCGTTCCCTTGCGCGAAATCGCACTGTCGGATCCCGCTGAACCGGCCTTTCATGTCTATGATCCGTCCGGCCCCTACACCGATCCCGCAGCCGTCATCGATGTCGCCAAGGGCCTACCCCGGCATCGCACGAGCTGGATTGAGGAACGCGGCGGCATCGAGCCATATCAAGGGCGCGACGTAAAACCCGAAGACAACGGCAACGTCACGGGCGCACATGCGGCCCGCATTTTTCCTGTGACGAACGCACCCTTGCGCGCCGGCACTGCCAACCTCGTGACACAATATGAATTTGCCTGCGCCGGCATCATCACCAAGGAAATGATCTACGTCGCGCACCGCGAAAACCTTGGCCGCCAGGCCGCGCTGGACCGAGCGCCGGCAGCTCTTGCCGATGGCGAAAGCTTTGGCGCGGCCGTTCCATCGTTCATCACGCCCGAGTTTGTCCGCGAGGAAATCGCACGCGGCCGGGCGATCATTCCAGCCAACATCAATCACCCGGAACTTGAGCCGATGATCATCGGCCGCAATTTTCTTGTGAAGATCAACGCCAACATCGGCAACTCGGCCGTGTCGTCCTCGGTGGAAGAGGAAATCGAGAAGATGGTCTGGGCCATCCGGTGGGGCGCGGACACGGTCATGGATCTGTCGACCGGCCGCAACATTCACACCACCCGCGAATGGATCTTGCGCAATGCGCCCGTCCCGATCGGCACCGTTCCGATTTATCAGGCACTCGAGAAGTGCGGCGGCGATCCCGTGAAGCTCACCTGGGACCTGTATCGCGACACGCTGATCGAACAGTGCGAGCAGGGGGTCGATTACTTCACGATCCATGCCGGCGTTCGCCTCGCCTACGTGCCGTTGACGGCCAGCCGCGTCACCGGCATCGTTTCGCGCGGTGGCTCCATCATGGCCAAGTGGTGCCTCGCGCATCACAAGGAAAGCTTCCTCTATGAACGTTTCGACGACATTTGTGACATCATGCGCGCCTACGACGTGTCGTTCTCGCTCGGTGACGGCCTGCGCCCCGGCTCGATTGCCGACGCCAATGACCGTGCCCAATTTGCTGAGTTGGAAACCCTTGGTGAGTTGACCAAGATCGCCTGGGCCAAAGGCTGCCAGGTCATGATCGAGGGACCCGGTCACGTGCCGATGCACAAGATCAAGATCAACATGGAAAAGCAGCTACGCGAATGCGGCGAAGCACCGTTTTACACCTTGGGGCCCCTGACGACGGACATCGCACCCGGCTATGACCACATCACATCCGGCATCGGTGCAGCAATGATCGGGTGGTACGGGTGCGCAATGCTCTGCTACGTCACGCCGAAAGAACATTTGGGCCTTCCCAATCGCGATGACGTGAAGACCGGCGTTATTACCTACAAGATCGCGGCCCACGCGGCCGATTTGGCCAAGGGTCATCCGGCAGCCCAACTTCGCGACGATGCCCTCTCGCGCGCCCGCTTCGACTTCCGCTGGCAAGACCAATTCAACCTCGGGCTCGATCCCGACACCGCCCGCGCCTACCACGATGAAACGCTGCCGAAGGAGGCGCACAAGGTCGCCCACTTCTGTTCCATGTGCGGTCCGAAGTTCTGCTCGATGAAGATTACCCAAGACGTGCGCGACTACGCTGCAAAGCTCAACGCGCGCGACGAAGGCATGGCCGAGATGAGCGAGAAGTTCGTCGAATTGGGCGGGCAGGTCTACGTCAGATCGGAATAGCCGAGGCTCTCGACATTGCGCGCGTGGACGGCTTCGTAGCCCTCGAAATAAACGAGCGTTCCGTTTGCGAGATCTGCGGCGATGATCTCGCCGAGGGGACGATTGCGCAGAAGCGGATCTTCTCCTATCGCCAGCAACGCCCGGACATACCGCGCCGTCGCCGGGATCAAGGAAGGTCCGTAACCGCCGGCCGCGATGCGCTCCGCAGCACCATGATTGGGCAAGATTTTTGCTGGCGCCAGCATGGCCATCCGGTCAAGTTCAGGCAGATGCTGCAAAAGACGGTCCGGTTCGGCGACATAGGTGACGGTGTCTTCCAGCGTATCGCCGGCCAGTAGCAGCCGGTCGTGCGGCAGCCACAGCACCACGCCATCGTCGCTGTGAATATCGAATTCCAGAAGCTCGACGGTGAGTTGCCCCACTTGCAGTGTCATCTGCCGCTCGAAAGTCCGGGTCGGCATGACGAGCGGCGCGATTGCAGGTGGACCATCATAGCTCCCGCTTTCGATCGCGGCACGGTGATCAGCAAGATGCGCTGCCGTCTTGGTGCATGCGAGGATTTCACAGTCGGCGAAGACGGCGTTGCCGGCGATATGATCAAGGTGCCAATGACTGAGGACGACCGTGATGCTCGTAACGCCGCGCGCGGCAAGATCATCGCGGATAGCCCGGGCATGGGCGATCGACACATGCGTGTCGTAAACCAACGCAGCCGCGCCGTCGAAGATTGCATAACTGGCGATGCCGAGCGACAGCGCCCCGTCGTCGACCCAATTGGCGCCGTGGGCAAAGCGATGCCCGGGCACCCGTCCATCATAGTACGCGATGATATTGGGATGCGGGGCAAGGATGCGCAGATTGGCGAGCATGCAACGATCCGCGACGGCTGATTGAGCCCGGCCCAACCCGCCGTACGGCAACTCGGGGAACCGTAGTTTGCTCTAACGCGGCCCCTTTTCAAGTGCCGTCGAATGTGAGAGCCTTGCGTCATCGTTCAACAACTGGAAGGAGGTGGTCCAATGTCGAGTGGGATCTTGAAGGCTGCGATGTCGGGATCGCACGGGCTGTCTCTGGAACACTTCCGCTGATCGCCTGATGCGCCGCGACGCCGGCGGGCCGATGCCCTCGGAATATCGCAACCGGTCTCACGGGGCTGCTCGGAAACGAGCGGCCCTTTGTGTTTTGAGCTTCTGACCGGCTGTGTTTTAACGGAACCATGACTTCCGAGCAGTTCATCTATCGGCTGTCGGCCGTTGTGGTGGCGGCGCTCGCCACCGCGATCGTCCTCCATGCGGCCCTCGGACCGTCCTGGTTCCAATTCTACGGCTGGGCAGTGGTTGCAGTTGCTACGCTGCCCGGTGTCACCTGGCTGTTATGGAAGCGTCTTCCGCTGACAGGCTGGAACCGCTGGTGGAGCCTGCTCTATGCGGTGCCAGTCGGCACTGTTGCCGCAACTCACACGGCATTCTGGATGTTGTTTTTCGCGCAGGGCGCCACAAACCCGATGTTTGGCGTCATGCGCGAGATGGTCCGTCCGACCATCGAAACTGTCGAGCCCTTCGCCCTCCTCGGCTTCATCGCCATTTGCGCGGCGCTGCTCAACGTCTGCGCTCGCAGCAAGCCCTTGGTCGCGTGACACCCGCGCCCTTGAAGCCACAGGTCGCCCGCATCCCACTCCGCCACCTCGACATATTTTCAACAACGCCGCATGATGCTGGTCTAGCTGAGGGCGTCGTTCTGCCAACTGAGGGAGTGTTAGGTTGTGTTCAGTCGTGGTCCAGGTTCCGATACGCCGCCCAAGCCCCCGTCCATGCCGAGCATGAACGCGACACCATCCCCCGCCGCGCCGAGACAGGGCGGTTCCGCGTTCGACCGTTCGACATCCTCCACCGGCACCTCTGTCATCGGTACCGATCTCACCATCATGGGTGAAAAGATCACCATAATTTCTCAAAACAAACTGACAATCGACGGCGACGTCCATGGCGACATCCACGGCCGCCAGGTCGTCATCGGCGAAGAGGGCTCGGTCGTTGGTACCGTCAATGCCGACGCCATCGAAGTCCGGGGTGGTATCAAGGGTGCGATCAGGGCCGTCACCGTCACCTTGCATCCGACCGCCCAGGTCGAAGGCGACATCACCCACCAAATGCTGTCGATCTCCGAGGGCGCACAATTCGACGGCCGCGTCCGTCGCGCGAAAGAGGCCGCCGACCTGAAACCAAACCTGGACGTATCGGCGTTTGAAACCATTCGCATGCAGGCCCTCAATAACGGAAACTGAGGCCGCCATGGCTCTGCCGAAGGCATCAGGCTCCGGAACCGGGCGGTTCCGGAGCCTCATTGTTTCGAAGCGCACGGATACAGCCCGCGTCTCGCCGCCGGTTCAACCGCCTGTGCTGAAGCAGAAAGCTGTGATCCTCTTGACCGGCTTTGGTCCCTTTCCCGGTGTGTCGCGCAATGTATCGGCCGACCTCGTTGTCGAGGTTGCCCGGCTGGCGGCGCTCCGGCAAACCGAATTCCGCTTCGTCTGCGATGTTCTACCCGTCGAGTGGGCTGTGGCGCCGGTTCGTCTCGAGGGTCTCCTCGAGCAGCATCGTCCCGTAATGGCGATCCATTTTGGCGTCTCCGCCCGCGCCCGCAGTTTTGTCATCGAAACCCACGCCTATAACGAGATCCGCAACTTGCCCGACGAGACAGGACAATGCGCCACCACCGAGCATCTCGTGATGGGGGACCGACCCAGCGCCGATCGACACTTCCTGTTGAGCGCGCCCTGCAAGCCCTGCGATGCGGCCGGTTACCCCGCCGAATTGTCGTCTGATCCCGGTCGCTACCTTTGCAACGCGATCCTGTTTCATTCGCTGCGCCATGCCGCGCGTGCAAAGCCTCGCACACGTACCGGCTTCATTCACGTTCCAGCAACTCTCGAACCGGGCATTCTCGGCGAGCCGTCGCTGCTCGACTGGAAAGAATTGCGTGACGGCGGCGTGCATCTGATCGAATTCTGCCTCGCCGCATTGCACCCGCGCGCCGTTCACCTATCTTGATTGATACCGGTCCTCTTTTTTGTGCGCGTCCCGGCCGCTCTTAGAGGAGACTGCGCCGCCATGTCCCCCGCCCAGCGCCGCCGCGAGGCGCATGCCTATCGCCGAAGTGCATCCAAGTTCGTCACGGTCATCATGAGTGTCGGCCTGGCGTTTGCCGTCGCCGGAGCCGTTGGCGCTTGGCAGGGCTATGCGACCCGCTCCTGGCCGACGACGCAAGCCGTGCTCGCTGACAAACAACCTGGAGCACGGGAACGAAACGCGTCGCCTGCCGATAAACGACAAGCAGCGCGGCGGCGTTGAGGAAACGATTGCAACCGAAACTCTCACTCTCGCCTATCGCTACACTGTTGATGGCACGACGTTCGAAGGCCAAAAGCTCGAACCGTGGGATTTTGGATTGCCGGCCAAGGCGAAGGCGCGTGCCATGGCCGCGCTCGCCCCCGGCGCGACCCATCCGGTCGCTTACGACACCCGCGATCCGCGCCGCTCCTACTTGCTGCCGGGACCGAGCACGACGGCTTTGACGCTCCTCACGCTGGGACTGGTCCTCATGGCGGTTGGGTTCATCGCCGGGCGCGTCATCCGCCGCGCCTGACCGGCGCGGCGGCGAGTGATCGGCTTATTCCGCAGCCTGGCTGTCGAGGAAGGCGTGGGCGTCTTCCTGGCGTTCGAAAATGTGCGGTGCAAGTCCGCGCTTGGACAGCGCTTCCTGCATCTTCAACCGCATGAAGGCCGATGTCGTGTAACGCGTCGTCGTCAGGTAGTGATCGTCCATCATGTATTGAATCATCTCGGCGTAATTGTCGTAGAGATCCTCCGCGATGCGGCAGCCATCGTGATTGACGACTGAGTTGACCCGGCGGCCCGCGGCAACGCATGCGGCGACGAGCGTCTTGCGCAGATCGTCGATGTCGGTCTTCTTGCGTACGCTCCAGCCTTCGAGGTTGACGAAGAGGATGTTGCGGTCGCTGTCGTAGCTGACGCGTTCCGACAGCTTGAGATTCAGCAATTCGGAAAGCAATTCCATCGGATCGTCGACGAAGATACGCCGGTCCATCGGCATCGGCTTGTTGATGATCGGCTTGAAATCCATGTGAGCAAGAATGTGCTTTTCGATGTCGATGCCGGGCGCCACCTCGATCAGTTCCAGACCGCCGGGCGTCAACTGGAACACGCACCGCTCCGTCACGTAGATCACCGGCTGTGACTTGCGGCAGGCATACGGACCGGAGAAGGTAATCTGCTCGACGTTATTGACGAACTTGCGCGCCCGGCCTTCCTTGACGATCTTCATCTTCCCGTAATGGACTTCGACTTCCAGTCCGCCGGCTGTGAATGTGCCGGCGAACACAACGGCGCGGGCGTTCTGCGAAATGTCGATGAAACCGCCGCAGCCATTCAGCCGCCCGCCGAATTTCGACGTGTTGACGTTGCCGAACTGATCGCATTCCGCCATGCCCAGACATGTCAGGTCGAGACCGCGCCCATGGTAGAAATCGAACATCTGGTTCTGATCGATGATCGCGTGCGCATTGGCTGAAGCGCCGAAACTCGATCCGCCTGCGAGCACGCCGCCGATGGCCCCGGCTTCCGTCGTCATCGTGATGTAGGGCGTCACACGCTCTTCAGCTGCAACCGCTGCGACGCCGTCGGGTGCGCCGACACCAAGATTGATGACGCCGTTGGGCGGTAACTCGAACGCGGCGCGCCGCGCGATGATCTTGCGCTCGTCGAGATTCCATCTTGTTCATGTTCTCGACGGGGATGCGAATTTCGCCGGAGAGCGCCGGATCGTACATGACGCCGTAGTTCATGCGATGCATCTCGGGCTGCTCCGCGACGACGACGCAATCGACGAGAATGCCCGGAACGCGCACGTCCTTGGGCTTGATTGATCCCTGCTCGACGATGCGTTCGACCTGCGCGATCACGACGCCGCCATTGTTGTGCGCCGCCATGGCCTGCGCCAGAACGTCGAGGGTCAGGCACTCCTTCTCCATCGACAGATTGCCGGACGGATCGGCACTGGTCGCGCGAATGAGCGCGACGTCGATCGGCGTCGCCTTGTAGAACAGCCACTCTTCGCCTTCGACCTCGACGTGCTTGACGATATCTTCCTTGGTCAGTTCATTGACCTTGCCGCCGCCCAGTCGCGGATCGACATAGGTATGCAGGCCGACTTTCGTGAACAGCCCGGGTGATCCCGCCGCGCATGAGCGGTACAGTTTCGAGATCACGCCCTGCGGCAAGTTGTATCCGGTGATCTTATTTTCCTGCGCCGCCTGCGCGACTTTCGGCATGCGCCCGAAATTGGCGGCGATCACGCGCGTAAGCAAGCCTTCGTGATGCAATCGACCGGTTCCCAGCCCCTTGGAATCGCCGGCGCCCGCGCACATGATGAGCGTCAGTCCCTTGGGCGCGTGCGTATCGACGTATCGCTTTTCGAGCGCGGCATGGAGCGCTTCGGGAATACAGCTCTGCACGAAGCCGGTCGTGCAGACGACATCGCCGTCCTTCACGAGTGCAATGGCTTGTTCCGCGGAGATGACTTTGTTCTTCGCTCGGGCTTCCATGGATACGGCGTCTCCCAGTAGTCATTATTCGTTCGGGATCTTTGGCGTCCCGCCCGCTGACGTTTCGTAATTGGACCATACTTGCGTCGGAGATTCATAGCGGCAACTCCCGGACGGGCGTCCTACTCACCTGGGTAGAACCTGCCTATCCGCGGGCCGCGGCGGTGGCGCGCAGGCCCTTCGTGTGCACTGCAACATCGGCTGCTGGCCCCTGGCCCGACCGGAACGCGGCGCTCCTCCCCAACTATGGCCGTATTCGCCCGTATATTTGCCCAGTAACTATCGAACCCTGGCTCGAACACAAAGGAGACGACCGCAGCCATGCGTTCATCAGTTTGGAAGATTTTGGCTTATGCCGCGGCATCGGTTGCGGTCTTCTCCACGGCCGCCCTGGCCTCAACGTTCAACGATCTCGCCGGGACTTGGCGCGGCGATGGTCGCGTGCAGCTGCTGACGGGTCAGTCAGAAGCCCTGAGTTGCAAAGCGTACTTCACCGCCAAGGACGCCGGCGCGGGCCTGGGTATTGCGCTCGCCTGCGCCAGCCCCTCTAACAAAATCGACCTCCGTGCCGCGCTGAGCTCAAGCCGGCGAGGCCATTTCCGGCTCGTGGGAGGAGCGCTCGTTCAACTCCACCGGCTCGGTCACGGGAACGTTCACCAACGACCGCATCGAGATGAAGATCGACGGCACCATCAAGGCCACCATGTCGATCACGCTCGAAGGCAAGAGCCAGTTGATATCCATTGCCACCGATGGCCAGGGCTTCGCCTCCGTCGACCTGGAACTGGAACGCAGTTAGTCCCTCTGCCGCGGCTCCTGCATCACCCCGGCCCCGCCGAATTCATGTTAGGTCGGTCCATCATCGAGCGTCCCGGCTCCGGCCGACCGCCGTCTTTGGAGACTGCCTTATGCTCACCATTCGCCCGAAGTCATGGACCCCGAAGCTTTGGACGGCGGCTTTGGCTGCAGCCTTGATAACCGCGAGCCTCGTTCCCGCTGAAGCCGGCTTCCGACGCGACCGCGGCAATAACGGCAATGGCGATGGCTACGTGATCGCCAACAGTCGCTTTGGTAACGGCAGCGTGCGCGGCGCGGTCCGCGAAGGCCGCAACGGACTGCAAGTCCAGCTGCCCGGCGGCACTTGGGAATATTGTCGCGCCAGTTGCTCGGAAACATTGCGGGTCGAGACGGTCGACATCTTTGCCAACCAGGGCGAGATGAAGGGCTACGGCACGGCCTCGCAAGAGTGCGGGATTTTCGGTTGTCTCGACGTCAGCGCCCGCTTCCGCGAGTGAACTAGGTCAAAAACGGATTGCTCTGACGCTCAGCACCGATCGTGCTCGTCGGGCCGTGGCCACAGATGAAGGCGAACTCGTCGCCGAGCGGGAATAGCTTCGTCTTGATGGCGGTAATCAGCGCGTCATGATCGCCATAGGGAAAATCGGTGCGGCCGATCGAGCCACGGAAGATGACGTCGCCGGCCAACATGAATTTTTGGCTCTTATTGACGAACACGACCGACCCCGGCGAATGGCCAGGGCAGTGAAGGATTTCAAATGAGTGGCCCGCGACCGTGACTGTGTCGCCCTCATCAAGCCACCGGTCCGGCGTGACGTTGCGGGCCGGAATGCTATAGGCCGCACCTTGCGCTTCAAGATGATCGAGCAGGATTTTGTCGGCCTTGTGCGGACCCTCGATTTTCACGCCGAGCATTTTGCGCAGTTCGTCGGCGCCCCCGGCATGGTCGATGTGACCGTGCGTCAGCAGGATTTTCTCGACCTGGACGCCGACCTCCGCGATCGCCGCCTGGATCTGCCCGAGGTCACCGCCCGGATCGACGACAGCGCCCACCTTCGTCGCATCGTCCCAGATCAGCGTGCAATTCTGCTGGAACGGCGTCACTGGAATGATCGCTGCCTTGAGCCCTACCTTCGCATGTGCCCGTTCGTTCATATCGCCTCCGCTCCGGCACGCCGCGCCGCCTTGCTCGACACCAGTTACCTAATCCGAACGACGTTTCTGCGCGACACCTTTTGCTCGCCTCAACGCGCTTTCACCGGCAAAGGATGCAGCTGCGGGATGATGGCGGCTGCGAGCTGCAGATGCTCGCTGATAACGCCGCGAAGTTTGCCCATCTCTCCGGCAACTGCCCGCAACTTGGGCGCGGGCCCCTGCACAAGGATCACTTCCAGCGTCTTCTCGCCGGTCAGGTGCACATGCAGAGATGAAATGACTTCGTCGATATAGCGGCGTTGCAGATCGGCGAGCCGTTGCTGCAATCCACCCACCGTGTGGTCGTAGAACAGCGTGATCGTGCCAACCATCACGTCTTCGCCAGAACTCGCTTCTCGTTTCCACCAGCGCACGATGGACAAAGTCCGCAACTGCCTGAGATCGGCTTAAAAATCCGCGCTGAGCGACGACAGTATCAAGATCGGATAAAAGCTCTTCCGGCAGAGAAATCGTAATCCGGCTAACCGGACCTCGCTTGGCCGGCGCGCTCCCCTGCGGCCGCCGCCGCCCCGCCGCCGAAGTCCGCTTTGATCGAGACGTTCTCACAACCATGGCTCGGTCACTCCCGGTTGGCACGCTCCGTGCTCTGCCGTAGGGTATGACGAATTCTTGCAAACGTCATACCGTCATCAGCTGGGGTGAATATCATGTTGTGGGCAGACAAGGCTTGGCCTGAAGTTCCAGCCGCGCTGGCCGCCGTCAATGGCACAGCCATTCTGCCGGTGGGTGCCACCGAGCAGCATGGTCCGCAACTGGGCTGCGGCATGGATTTCATCCTCGCGGACAAGCTTTGCCGCAAGGTATCGGAGGCGACCGGCGTCCCGATGCTACCGACGCTACCCTACGGCTGCTCCATCGGGCATAGCCGCCGCTGGCCGGGAACCATCGCTCTCGATCCCATCCTGATGACGACGCTTGTCACCCAGATCGGCAGCTGGGCCTATCATTCGGGCGTGCGCCGCCTGTTCATCGTCAACACGCACGTCACGAATTTTGCCCCGCTGCGCTGCGCGCTCGAAAACCTCCGGGCGACATTCGACGACGTGATGGTCTCGATCGTCAACACCGGCCAGATGACACCGCGCGTCAAGGCCGTGCACTTCTCCGACGGCGACGACTGGCACGCCAACGACGCGGAAACGTCGCTCATGCTCGCGCTCGCGCCTGAGATCGTACGTGAAGATCAAATCGCGACCGCCGACGACCCCGATCGCACCGACGGTCTTGTCTTCTCGCATCCCGTCAACCGCACCAGCAAGAATGGCGTCACCGGCTATCCGAGCCGCGCCACGCGGCAGAAAGGGGAGGATCTGTTTGCCATGATGGTCGAGGATTTGGCCGCCATGATCCGACGCGGCATCAACGAAACGCCGCCGCTGGATGCATCCTACAACACGCCTTTCTCCAACTCCTGAGAACTCAGTCCAACAAACGGGGGACCTGCATGGCTCATGATCCAAAGCTCGATGCTCTGATGACCGACTTGAAAGCCCGCGGCGTCAAGTACTGCATGGGTGCCTATGTCGATATCCATGGGTGTCAGAAGGGCAAAGTCGTTCCGATCGATCATCTCCACCACATGGCGGCAGGATCCGAGCTCTACACAGGCTACGCGGTCGACGGCATGGGTCAGGCGCCCAACGACGACGAATTCGCCTCGATCCCCGACTTCGATCAACTCGTTCAGTTGCCGTGGGAGCCAAAGATCGCCTGGATGCCGGCCGACATCCACTTCAAAGGCCAGCCTTACCCCCTGTCGACCCGCGTTGCTTTGAAGACCATGCAGGCCGAAGCGGCCAAGATGGGTCTCGGCTTCAACCTCGGCATCGAGTGCGAAATATTCGTACTCAAAAAGATGCCGGATGGCTCACTCGCCATTCCCAACCCCGACGATAAGCTGATCAAGCCCTGCTACGACATTCGCGGATTCATGGGCAACTTCACCTGGCTCGACCGGATGGCCACGACCATCAATGACCTTGGTTGGGATCTTTACTCCTTCGACCACGAAGATGCGAATGGGCAGTACGAATTCGATTTCGCATACGCCGATGCACTGACGACATGTGATCGCTTCACGTTTTTCCGCATGATGGCCAAACAATACGCCGAAGACCTTGGCCTGCTGGCAACCCTGATGCCCAAACCCTACGCCAACCGCACCGGCAATGGGGCACACTTCAATATGTCGCTCTACGATCTCGAAACGAAAGCAAATCTGTTCAAATGCAACCCGGCGGACGATCCGCGCGGACTTGGCCTGACCCCAACGGGCTATCACTTCATCGGCGGCATCCTGCGCCACGGCCGTGCTCTGTGTGCCGCCTTCGCTCCGACCGTGAACAGCTACAAGCGGCTGGTACGCCGCGGCGCAATGGCAACGTTTTCCTGGGCGCCGGTCTTCAACTCGTACGGCTCCAACAACCGCACCAATTCCATTCGCGTCCCCATGGGTGGCGGTCGCTGCGAGAGCCGCAACGCCGACGGGGCGCTCAATCCTTATCTTGCCGCAACGTTGGCGCTCGCTGCCGGCCTTGAAGGCGTGCGCGAGAAAATCGATCCCGGCCATCCCAACGACGACAATCTCTACGAGATCAGCGAAGAAGCGCGCCGAGAACGCGGGATAGATTTCCTGCCGCAGAACCTCGACGAAGCGGTCGATGCTTTCCAGGCCGACCCACTCGTTGAAAAGACGCTCGGCACGGCCCTGCGCGACGAGTTTGTGCGCTACAAGCGTGAGGAATGGCGCGAATATCATCTCTCGATTTCACCGTGGGAAATCGAGCGTTACAGCCATCTGTTCTGATCGGCGATTGAAGGGGTCGGGCGGGAAACGTCTGACCCCGCGTCCGTCGCATTGTTATTCACTACCGGCAGTCGCGACCGAGACGAAGTTTTCTCTCGCGCGCTTGACGGCGGCAGGATTGCGATCGACCGTGTAGTAGTCACCCATCACCAGCACGTCCATGTCGGTGCGGTGGAAACAGGAGATTGCCTGTTCGGGCGAGTTCACGACCGGCTCCTGCCGGTTGAAGCTCGTATTCAGAATGACGGGTATGCCAGTCAGCTTGGCGTACTCTTCGATGACGCCATAGTAGCGAGGGTTCGCCGATCGCTCGATGGTCTGGATACGGCCGGTGCCATCGACGTGCGCGGCGGCCGGAATGAGGGCGAGCTTGTCAGGATGAATGCGCGGCGCCAGGGTCATGAAAGGATCGGCCTGCGTCACTTCGAAGAATTCCTGCGCGCGCTCGACCAGCACGACTGGCGCAAACGGCCGGAACGCCTCGCGATGTTTGATCTTGGCGTTAATGAGTTCCTTGATCTTGTTGTCGCGCGCATCCGACAGGATGGACCGGTTGCCGAGTGCCCGCGGCCCCATCTCGGCCCGGCCTTGAAACCAGCCGACGATCTTCTGTTGGCTCAGATCCTTTGCAACCACTCGGAGGAGATCGGCTTCGTCGAACTTCTTGTAGACAAGCCCGGCCTGATCGAGCGCGGCCTTGATTTCGGCATCGGTGAAACCTTTGCCGTAGAAGGCATGCGTCATCTCAAATGTGCGCTCGTGCCCCAGCGTCTGATGCCAATGCCACAGCGCGGAGCCGAGCGGCGCACCCGTATCGGAAGCGCACGGCGGCACCCAGACGCGCTCAAAACTTGTATCTCGAAGAATACGCGCATTGGCGACGCAATTGAGCCCCACGCCGCCCGAAATGACGAGATTGCGCGATGACTGCCGCTTTTCCATATCGCGTACGATATGAAGGATCGTCTCCTCGATCGTCACCTGCAGCGCGTGCGCCATGTCGCGATGATGATCCGTCAGAGTATCCTTGCGCGCGCGCGGCGGCCCGAAGGTTTCGTAGAACTTCCACTTGAATGGACGCACGAGGCCATGCGTATCGTACGAAATGTAGTCGCGGTTGATGCGGAACTGGCCGTCCGGCAGCAGTTGGATAAGGTCACGGAACCGGTCGACATACGTGGGCCCGCCGCACGCGGCCAGCGCCATGACGGTGCCTTCCTCGAAGACCTTGAAGCCAAGGTATTCGGTCACGCACGTATAAAGCATACCGAGACTGTCGAAGAACTGGCTTTTCCACACACGCTCGAGCCGTGTTCCCCGGCCGATGTAGCCACTGGTCGAGGTATCATCGCCATAGCCGTCCATCACTAGAACGGCAGCCTGCTCGAACGGGGAAACGTTGAACACCGCCGCATGCGCATTGTGGTGCGAGACCTGCACGATTTTCGGCAAGTTGCGGAAGCCGTAGCGCCGACCAAGGCCCATCCACAGGCGAAACGGCAAATTGACGATCGCCGACGCCTGCACCCGGTGTGCGCTCGGGCGTAACAGATTAAGACTCGACGGCAACTGACCTGTGACGTTGGTGTAGAAGGTGGGGCGAAGCCGATCCATCTCCCAAGGTGTCGTCACGACGTCGATATCGTCGAACGTGAACTGTCCATCGCCAAAAACGGCGTCCAGGCAATTTGTCGGAAATTCGAGCGTATGCTTTTGCCGGTTGAACCGCTCTTCTTCGAGGATGTAAGACGGAAGCCCGTTCTGAAGGAGCGCTAAGCCCGTATCATGCGACTTGGTAACGATGCCCAGAATGTTCACGGCGTTGCGGTCCTATTACCCGTTTGATAAGCGACATCGGATACTGGTTTGCGACGATGCGAACCAGTCTCAATGCGCGGATGTCGCAGCAGACGCTGTCATCGCCTCTTTTACAGTTCTCGCGATGCATTGAATTTCAGTCTTGCGCCTATCTGTCTATGGCCGTGCTACGATCACCTTAATCACGGCCTGAGTTGCACATCGCATCAGATGGGCGGCGCGGCCGACGATCGCCAAGCCAGCATGGTGCGTCGTTCGGCTACGCCTAGTCCTCGGGGAACGTCACGCATGCAATTGAGAGAAATGCGCTTTGCCGCCATCTCAGGCACAGAGGTTACCGTTAAGGTGCACTCTGCGGTGGAGGCCAAAACCGCCATCAAGGAACTGCGCCACAAGAAAAAGGAGGTCGGCCTTTTGAAGCGCCGGATCGCCGCCGAATTAAAGCGGGCCCGCGCAACGGAAGCCAAAGCCGAACGCGCCGCGACCCGCACCCGCCGTCAGAACGGCTTCTTTGCCGCGCTCGGACGCCTCTCCTCAGCCTTCAGCAGCGATGAACATAGCGACGACGTCGGCCGGCTGGAAAAGGACCTCGTGAATGCTGAAGAGATCCTGCACAATATCGACAGCTGTATCATCCAGCTTGAAGGCAAACTGCTGAACTGAACCGATGCCCACGGAACTCATAGACCTATTCATCAACGGCGAACCGCGCCAGACGGCAGCGGGCACCCTGGCCGATTTTGTCGCCGCGGAGAATTTCGCTGAGGCTCGCGTCGCCACGGCCCTGAACGGTATCTTCGTCCCGATCCGCGACCGCGCCGCCAAACAGCTCCAACCCGGCGATCGCATCGAGATCCTCTCTGCCCGCCAAGGCGGATGAACCAGCGCTACTCGATATCCTGCACGTCCGCTCCGGTCCCGCCCTTGATGCGCGCCGACAGCGTCGCCTGGATGAACGGATCGATATCCCCGTCGAGCACGTCATCGGGCGCAGTCGACTGCTCTCCCGTGCGCAGATCCTTCACCAGCTGATAAGGCTGCAGCACATATGACCGGATCTGATGCCCCCAACCGATGTCGGTCTTGGCGGCTTGGTCAGCGGAAGCCTGAGCTTCCCGCTTCTTCAACTCCATTTCGTAGAGCCGCGCCTTCAACCGCTTGAACGCAATATCCTTGTTCTGGTGCTGCGAACGCTGCTCTTGCGCAAAAATCACGATCCCGGACGGCTTGTGCACCAGCCGCACGGCGCTTTCCGTCCGGTTGACGTGCTGGCCGCCGGCGCCCGAGGCGCGCGCAAACGAGATATCGACGTCGGCCGGGTTGACGTCGACGTCAATCGTGTCGTCGATCACGGGATAGACGGTCACTGATGCAAAACTTGTGTGCCGACGCGCGTTCGCATCGTAGGGCGAAATCCGAACCAGACGATGCACCCCCGCTTCCGTTTTCAACAATCCGAACGCGTTCTCGCCCTCGATTTCGAGCGTTGCCGACTTGATGCCGGCTTCTTCACCCGGGCTCTCATCAATCAGTTTCACCTTAAAGCCGCGCCGTTCGCCCCACCGCAGATACATGCGCAGCAGCATCGACGCCCAATCCTGGCTCTCCGTGCCGCCAGCGCCGGCATGCACTTCAAGGTAGGTATTCATGCCGTCGGCTTCGCCCGACAGAAGGGCTTCGACGCTGCGCTGCTGGACTTCGACGTCGAGTTTGGCGAGCAAACTTTCGGCTTCACGCACCGTCGAGGCATCGTTTTCCGCCTCGCCCATTTCGATGAGCGTAACGTTGTCTTCCAAGTCCTGCTGCATGCGCTTGAAGCTCGACAGCGACTTCTCCAGCGTCTGCCGCTGCCGCATGACCTTCTGCGCTTCGGCCGGCTTTGACCACAGTGCCGGATCTTCCGCCCGCCGGTTCAATTCCCCGAGACGTTCTTCAGCTTGGTCCGGGTCAAAGATGCCTCCTCAGAAGCGCGAGCGCTTCTTGGATGGAATCGACAAGTTTTTGCGCTTCAGCGCGCATGTGCCGGCCTCCGGAACAAACCTTCAGTGGGAAGGGGAGAATAAGATGTCACGCATATAGGCGGGAGCGCGGTTCATGTAAACGGCGCGCCGCGGACACGGTCATATCCGTCGCGGCGCATAGCGAGAAGTAGGCCCCGGATGCAACTACCAGCCGGGCGGACGCGGCGGTGGAGGTGAGGGAGCATTTCCGGGCGGCGCCGATGTCGGCGCCCATGCGTCCGACGACGTTGAATAGGCACCGGTCTGCGACTGGGCTGTCGCGGGAGCGGCCCCGGCAGATGCAGCAGTATCGCTGACTTGGAAACCGATGATCGAGTAGGCGTCGTCCGGTTCTTCGTTCGGCTTGAAGGCCTCCATGATGGCCTGAGGATCGTTCGGTTGCGCCCGCAATCCCGTCTTCAGATTGACCCGCACGAGCTTCAAACCCGGCGGCACTCGAAACGGAGCGGCCGGTTCGTCGGCCAGCGCCCGCTTCATGAAGTCGCCGAAAATCGGTGCGGCCACCCCGCCGCCGGTGCGGCCTTTGCCCATCGGGCGGGGTGTATCGAACCCGACGAAAACCCCGACGACGAGGTCGGGCGTATAGCCGACAAACCACGCGTCGCGCTCCTCGTTCGTCGTTCCCGTTTTGCCGGCGATCGGCCGGTTGAGGGATTTCAGCACCGTCGCCGTGCCGCGCTGAACGACACCTTCAAGAATCGACGTCATCTGGTAGGCACTGTGCGGGTCGATGATCTGCTTGCGGTCGTCGGGGATCTCAGGTTCAGCCTGATTGTTCCAAGCTTCGGCCGTACAGCCCGAGCATTCGCGAGCGTCGTGCTTCCACACCGAACGGCCCCAGCGATCCTGGATGCGGTCGATCAGCGTCGCACGCACGTACTTGCCTCCGTTGGCGAGCATGCAGTAGGCCGTCGCCATGCGCAGCAGCGTCGTCTCGCCGGCGCCCAGCGACATCGACAGCACCGGCAGCAGATCGTCATAGATGCCGAACCGTTTCGCGTATTCGGTGATGATCGGCATACCGACGTCCTGCGCCAGTCGAACGGTCATCTGGTTGCGCGATTTTTCCACGCCGACTCGCAGTGTCGTCGGCCCGAACGATTTCTCTTTATCGTAATTGTTCGGCTTCCAGATGTCCTGGCCGGGACCCTGCTCGATTTCGATAGGTGCATCGAGAATGATCGACGTTGGCTTGTAGCCATTGTCGAGCGCCGCTGCATAGACGAACGGCTTGAACGACGAACCCGGCTGGCGTTTAGCCTGAATGACGCGGTCGAACTGGCTCATGGCGAATGAAAATCCGCCAGCGACAGCCAGCACGCGGCCCGTGTGCGGATCCATGGCGACAAGACCGCCGCCTATTTCGGGAATTTGCATCAGCGACCACACGCCGTCGAGTTTGCGCGGATCCTTCGGCGCCACGTAGATCACGTCGCCTGCGGCAAGAATGTCGGTAATTGCTTTCGGCACCGTCTTGGTGGCCGGCACCTTGGCCCACTTGACTTCGGCAAGCGAAATCTCGACGGCCTCCCGATCCTTGGTCAGCGTGTTGTCCTGCTGCCGCGCAGGTCTGAGACCGACGACGGCCTTGTCTTTACCCGCCTGCAGGACGACACCGAGACGCCAAGGCAAAATGTCGGCTGGGATTTCGATCGCACCGAGCGGCACGCCCCAATCGCCGGAAATGTCGATTTTCGACACCGGTCCGCGCCAGCCCTGATCCCGATCGTAATCAACCAGGCCGTCGATCAGTGCCAGGCGGGCCATTTCCTGCAGCCGTGGATTGAGTGTTGTACGCACCGAGAGCCCGCCGGCATAAAGCTTCTCCTCGCCATATTGCGCATGCAGCGAGCGGCGGACTTCCTCGGCAAAATACTCCGCCGCGAAGATGTGGGCACCCGACGGACGGAACTTCACTTCCAACGGCTTCGCCTTAGCCTCCACCGCTTCTTCGGACTTGATGAAACCGTTCTCGGCCATCTGGTCGATGATCCAGTTCCGACGCTCCATCGCCTTCTTGCGGTTGCGGAACGGATGGTAGTTGTTGGGCGCCTTGGGCAGCGCCGCCAGGTACGCCGCCTCCTCGAGCGTCAGATCCTTCAGCTCTTTGTTGAAGTAGTTGAGGCCGGCCGCCGCGACGCCATACGCGCCAATGCCGAGATAAATTTCATTGAGATACAGTTCCAGGATCTTGTCTTTGGAGAAGGCGCGCTCAATGCGGATCGCCAGGATTGCTTCCTTGATCTTACGATCGAAGGTCCGGTCGCTCGTCAAAAGAAAGTTCTTGGCCACCTGCTGGGTAATGGTCGAGGCGCCCTGAATGCCGCCGCGACCGGTCGCTTTCGTCTCCAGATATTTGATTGCGGCGCGCGCCACGCCCTGGATGTCGATACCGCCGTGCTCGTAGAACCGCGCGTCTTCGGCGGAGAGGAAGGCGGCGATAACCCGCTTTGGAATGGTGTTGATTGGCACGAAAATGCGCCGCTCGCGCGCATACTCGGCAATTAGCGAACCGTCGTGGGCATGAATTCGCGTCATGACCGGCGGTTCGTAGCGCGCCAGGCTTTCGTAATCAGGCAAGTCCTTGGATGCTTCGAACAGCAGCCAGCCGATGCCCGCCGATGCCGCGACAAAGGCAATCACAAACAGGCCGAAACTCCAGCCGAGAAACGTCAGCAGCAGGCTCTTGCGGCGCCGCTTCTTCTTTGGTTCGGCCGGAGGCGGGTAAACTGGGGCTCGCATGCGATCCGGTCTGAGCCGAGGGCGTCGATTTATCAACGCGGCGGCGGTTAAGGCGTCTCGGTTTTAGACGAGGATTTATTAGGCTTGATTAAACGACTTGCCGCAGCGCAGCAATCCCGATGGATGAACGTAGATCCTCGGATCGACCCTTACGATGAATTGTGGCGCCACGTCGTCGAGACACTCGACAATTGGGCATAGCTGATGCTCCAAGGACGATTTGCAAGAGCCTTACTGAGCCGGTCGCTGGGTAAAGAAGACATCGACGGCTGCCACGATCGACCGGGATACCTTATCCTGCCAGTCGGCAGCCTGCATTTGCCGGGAATCCTCAGCATTGCTCACATAGCCGAGTTCGACGAGCACGGATGGCGCGTGCGTTTGGCGCAGCACCTTGAAAGCGGCCGACCGCTGCGGATCGCGCGATAGAGACACGTTTGACTTCAATTTCCCAACCAGCGTGCGCGAGAATTCCGCTGAAAAGTTTGCCGTTTCACGCTTCATGAGGTCGATGAGAATGTTCTTCACGTCCGTGTTTTCTTCACCCTTCGCCACATCCAGACCTGCGACGAGATCAGATGAGTTTTCCTTCTCAGCGATGGCCCGCGCTTGGGCATCCGAAGCCCGTTCCGAGAGCGTGTAAATCGTTGCGCCTTTGATCGACTGCGCATACGTCTGCTCAATACTGTCAGCGTGGATCGAGATAAAAAGGTCCGATTGCGCCTGCCGCGACAGGGCCAAGCGTTCATTGAGCGAAATGAACACATCGCTGTCGCGGGTCATAATAACGGTATAGCGGCCCGATCGCTGGAGTTGCGCCTGCACGCGCTTGGCAACAGCCAAGACCAAGTTTTTTTCGAGAAGATTGCCGGCGCCAACAGCACCCGGATCGATGCCGCCGTGCCCCGGATCAATCATGATGATGGGTTTGTCGGTCGATCCCGTGGCGATTGCAGCCGCTGGCGATGCAGGAGATGGCGCCTCGCCGGTCGGTTGCCGACCGCTCCCGGTTCCTTCACCGAACGCGACCGCGTTCGTCGGCTGCAGCTCGACGGTCAGAACAACGCCACTCCCGGTTCGCGCATTGGTCATGGCCGCCTTCGCGATGGCCACCGGACCAACGGTGTCCAGAACGATGCGCGCTTTTCCTTCCGCGAACTGGCCATAGCGGAATGCCGACACGAGACCGCGACCGTCGCGTCCGGCGTCCGCGGGCAGCTGGAACCCGACGCGCGGCAAATCGACAATCACCCGATAGGGATTGGCGAGCGAATAGACCTCGGCCGTCACCCCGCGCGTCAGCGTGAGTTGCAGCACCGTCTTTTTCCGGTCGCCAAGCACGTCCAGCGCCGTGGCCTCCGATGAGAGATTGCCCGGAGCCGCTTGGCCGGGTGGTTCAGACTCCGCAATGTTCTTTTCGAATGTGGTCTCCAGCTGCGCCGCGGCCGTCAATTGCCCAGCAGCCAGCGCTGTCGCGGACAGAGCCACGACGCAAAATGCGCGAACGGGTTTGGCAAGCCACCCCGGCATCTCCCCCTAGTGAACTCCCCCAAAAAATTCAGAATTTATCAGACCTTAACAAAAAATTTGTAGTTTCGCTTCAGGCTGAAGGCGAGGTTTGTGACCTTCCGGCTGCCTGTGGTCCGCTTAACACTCTTGTCACCGGGACCGCGAACCCGTTAGACTTCCATAGCGTTCTGTTTCTCCGCGCCTCGTCGGAGCCGATGGAAGACGCGCGCCAGAGACCTAAGTCATTGTTCGCACAACGAACTATGGCTCTTGGCCCGAGCGGCGACGTCGATCATACGGCTGTTCGATCAGACGGGTGTTCGCGCGGATCGGCGAAGAACTGGAAGAGTTCTCGAGCGGCGGCCACCTCCCATTGCCCATGGAACGGTGCCAGACCCACGGTCCTCCAAAGTTTTTTGTACCGAAACGGCCGCGCCGCGACGGAACGGACGCGACGTCCATTGCCTGCGGCTCGCTCGGGGCCCAATGAAAGGGGGCCCCGGAGCCGCGCCCCTGAAAGGTGCCTGTCGCCACAAGCGACGCGTGGCCCTTACCCCATTAACCTGCCGACCGGCACGCACCTGCGCGCCGGTCCAAGGCCAACCTGAACTCTGAAGAAATGCGAAATTCGCGTGCAGTCAATCCGAACGCCACGACGCTCCTCCGAGCCGATGGTGTGCGCCGCCCGGCTAGCCCAGCCGGAAAGCGTCTGCGCGCAGTCATGACCAATTCACCCCAATTTCGATCAACCCCACCCACTGTGCGCGCCCACGGCATTCCGATGGCCGAACGAGGCTTTGAGCCTTCGACCGGCCCCATGCCCAGCCGGCGCGCCGAGGAACTTTCAACATGTCCACCAACAAGATGCTTATCGATGCGACGCATCCCGAAGAGACCCGGGTCGTCGTCCTGCGTGACGGCCGCGTAGAGGAATTCGACTACGAGAGTGCGGCCCGCAAACTCCTGCGCGGCAATATCTATCTCGCCAAGGTGACCCGCGTGGAGCCCTCGCTCCAGGCCGCCTTTGTCGATTATGGCGGTAATCGTCACGGCTTTCTTGCCTTCAACGAAATCCACCCCGATTATTACCAAATCCCGATGGCCGATCGTCAGGCGCTTCTCGACGAAGAAGCAGCCGCCGAGGCTGCCGAGGAGGCCGCCGCCGACGCTCATGCGGAACGCATGGCTCGCCGTCGCCAGCGTCACACACCGAACGGTCAGCACCGCGACGCCGCGCCCGGCACCGGCGACCAGCCCGGCGTCGCCACGCATGACGACGACCGCGATGATCACGATCACGACGGCCAGGACGATGAGGACGGCCATGTCGTGCGCGCCGAAGATATCCACGGTGCTGACGACGTTCTGACGGAGGACCTTCCCGAACCGGAAGTTGTCGGCGGCTTTGAGCCTTCCCACGGCCAGGACGACGACCACGACGAAGACGACGCCGACGATCTGGACACCGAAGCATCCACCGATCACACCGCCATTGAAAACGATGCACCGGTGCCGATCGGCCTTGTCGAAAGCGAGACCGTCGAAGTCGTCTCCACAACGGCGTCCGAGCCTGAAACGGTGGAGCAGACGGGTTCCGAGGATGCACTCGAGGAACTGCCGTCGCGGCCGCGGCGCCGCCCGCGGTCTTACAAGATCCAGGAAGTTATCAAGCGCCGCCAAGTCATCCTGGTGCAGGTGGTCAAGGAAGAACGCGGCAACAAAGGCGCCGCTCTGACGACCTACTTGTCACTGGCCGGTCGCTATACCGTGCTGATGCCGAACACGGCCCGCGGCGGCGGCATAAGCCGCAAGATCACCAATCCGCAAGATCGCAAGCGCCTGAAGGCGATTGCGTCGGATCTCGACGTGCCGGACGGCATGGGCCTCATCATTCGCACGGCTGGCGCGGCCCGGACGCAGCAGGAAATCAAGCGCGATTACGAATACCTCCTACGCCTATGGGAGAGTGTCCGCGACCTCACCTTGCAATCGACCGCGCCGAGCCTCGTTTATGAAGAAGGCAACCTGATCAAGCGTTCGATCCGCGATCTTTACAATAAGGATGTCGAAGAGGTTATCGTGGCCGGCGATCCGGCCCACGTGGAAGCCCGCGACTTCATGCGCATGCTCATGCCGAGCCATGCCAAGAACGTTCTTCTCCATTCCTCGAACGACCCGCTGTTCAACCACTACGGCATCGAGCGCCAGCTGAACGCCATGTTCAGTCCGTTCGTGACGCTGAAGTCCGGCGGTTACCTGGTGATCAACCAGACTGAGGCCCTCGTGGCCATCGACGTCAACTCCGGCAAGTCGACACGCGAATTCTCGATCGAAGAGACCGCGTACGCAACCAACCTTGAAGCCGCCGACGAAATCGCACGTCAGCTAAAGCTGCGCGATTTGGCGGGTCTCATTGTTATCGACTTCATCGATATGGAGGAGAAGCGCAACAATCGCTCCGTCGAGCGGCGTCTAAAAGACGCGCTGCGCTTCGACCGGGCCCGCATTCAGCTTGGCCGCATCTCGCACTTCGGCCTCATGGAAATGTCGCGTCAGCGACTGCGGACCGGCGTGCTCGAAGGATCGACCACTCAGTGTCCGCACTGCCAGGGCACAGGCATTATCCGATCGACCGAAAGCGTGGCCCTCGCCGTTCTACGCGGCATTGAGGATGCGCTGATGGCCGGCCACCCGTCGTCCCTGATTGCAACCACGACCGCTCAGGTCGCGCTCTATATTCTCAATAACAAGCGCAAATTCATCACCGAACTCGAAGCCCACCACGGCATATCGATCACAGTTCAGGCCAGCGACAAGCTGCAGGGTGCCAACTTCACGATCGAAAAGACCCAAGCCCGCACCGACGCTCCCCCAAGACGAGCCGAGCGCTCCGCGGTCAACATGGACTGGGGCTTTGACGGCGAGGACGAGGGCAGCGATCAAGAAGGCGCTGTGGACGAGCGGCCGGCCGCGTCGGACGGTGTCCGCTTTGTCGGTGAAAGCGACGACGAAGATGGCGAAGGTGCAAGACCCCAAGCCCGCGAAGGCCGCGAGTTCGCGAAGGCCGCGAACCGCGTGAGGGACGCGAACCCCGCGAAGGTCGCGAAGCTCGCGAAGAGGGTGGCCGTGGCCGGCGCCGGCGTCGCCGCAGGGGACGTCGCGGCGGCGACCGCAACGGAACCGGACGCGAGGGCGGTGATCTGCATGCGTTAGACAACGACCGTGAGGCCGATGAAGCCGAAGCGTCCGAAGATGGCATCATTGAAATCACGGAGACCGACAACGAACTGATCGAGATCGTCGGCGAGGACGGCGGCGACGATGATCGCGCGCCGGCCGAGGCACGTGACGGTGAAGGCGATCGTGGCGCTCGCCGCCGCCGCCGTGGCCGCCGCGGTGGCCGCCGTGGTCGTGGGCGTGATCGAGATCAGGATCGCGACCAACCCGCAGAAGCCGCCGACGAGACCAACGGCTATCACGCCCGGCCGCACGTCACCGAAGATGTCATTGATGACTTTGCCGGACCGGCCGCCATTGCCAGCACTCCGCCATTCGAACCCGCGCTGGATATCAGAACGACAGCGGCACCAGCGCAACCGGCGCCGGTCCAACGGGCCGCGCGCGACCCTGGCGCAGCCGACGCACCGGCTCACGTCAAGACGGAAGCGCCCGATGACACTTCACGCCGTCGAACCGGCGAACCCGTGTCCAGCGAGCCAAAGCTTGAACGCGTGGTCGTAACACCCGATCAGGCGATCGCAGCAACAGAAACGGCCGAACAGCCGGCTCGTCGGGGCTGGTGGCAGCGCCGACTGGGCGGTTGAGAAAACCTGTCGCACACGCGACAGTTGCACAGAAGCAGGAAGGCCGGGCCGCTCGCCCGGCTTTTTTGTTTTTTATCAGACCCTTATCAAGCTTCCGAGGTGGTTTGATCGGGACGTCACACGTGGTCGCACGCGACGCACGCGGGGTACTGACTGTCAAATTTTCACCATAAGGTCCCGGCTGTTGGCGGATGTCCGGCAGTCTTCGCGACGACCATGAAGCATGCCGTGCCAATGCCGATGAGGGAAGTACGGTCGAAGACGAGACGGGCGACAGGTTATCCAAACCTTATCCCGGTCGCACGGTGGGCGATGTTCTCGGACAAGACTTCAAAGAACAGCAGAAGCTGCAAGATCTTCTCTCGAATGTCATAGCGCGACGCAAGTCGTACGATAAAAAACTTGGAGTACACATGAGCACTCGTTCACTGTCGATCGCAGCCGCCATCGCTGGCTTCGTCGCCCTCTCCGTTACCGGCGTCCAAGCCCGGCCTCACACCGACACGGGTCCGGCATCAGCCGACCGTCCCTCCAGCGCCATGAACTTCAAAGCCAAGTCCAACAATCGCAACGCCTACAAGGCCAGCGGCAAGCGCACGGCCAAATATGGCAAAACGCGGCGTTACACGAGCAAGAAGGGGCTAAAGTCGCGCTCCTTCACGAACTACGCTTCTGGCGGCACCTCGCGCTCTTGCCTGCAACCGCAAGCCCGCGCGCTGCTCAACCGGATTGAAGGCCAGTTCGGCTCGGTTTCAATCGTTTCGACCTGCCGCCCTGGCGCTGTGATCGCAACGAGCGGCAAACCCTCCAAACACCGCAACGGCCTCGCCATTGACTTTGATGCCGGTAGCCGCAAGGGCGCCATTGTCAGCTGGCTGCGCCAGAACCACCATTCGGGCGGCACCATGACCTACCGCGACATGAGCCACATCCATGTCGATATCGGTCCGCGTTTCGTGTCGCTCGGCGCCAGTAGTGGTCGCACCGGCTAAGACCCACCAAACGCTTCAGGGAGGCGGTTCGCTGCCTCCCTGGACACAAGCCGGCACCCGTCGTCGACGGGTTAACGAGCGTAAACCATTGGATTAAAGACGTTTTTACTTCGATCGCTTACTCATCGACACGTCTAGTCGTGGAGTAAGTGGCGATGCAAAAGTTCACCGAGTTTCAGGGCCGCACCGGCGCTCTTGCCTGGGCCCTACTGTCCGCCATGGCGATCACCGCCTTTCTTTGGCTGAACATCGCTCAGCCCTTCCGCCTGGACACCTCGGTGTTTCACAGTATCGGCACCATCTACGCCGGCATGATCTTTTTCATGGTCGCTTTCGCCACCTTGAAGGGCAAGGTCGACGGCTCCGACAAGGTGGTCGACGTGGTCTTGTTCCGCGTCTTGAGCGGCATGCAACTCTTTTTCGCCGCCTATTTCTTCCTGCTCACCTACGCCATCTCGACCTCGGTGATCGTCTACCTGGGTCAAACCTTGAATGCCCCCTTGCAGGATGAAGCGTTCGCCGCAGCAGATGCAGCGCTTGGCTTTAATTTTCTGAGCTTTCATTCCTGGGTCGGCACGCAGCCCCTACTCCCCGAGGCCATGTTTTACGCCTACAACAGCGGCGCCAAGCAGTTCCTGATCATCTTCCTCGTCAGCGCGATTTTCCTCGATCGTGAGAATGTCGCCCAGTTCTGTTCGCTTCTGGCCCTTACCATCATTCCGACGGTGATCATCGCAAGCCTTTGGCCTGCATTGGGATCATGCATTCATCATCAGCCGACGGCCCAGCCGTTTGCTCATCTCGATCCGAACGCGTGCAAGGATTATCTCCCGCACGTGCTGGCTCTGCGCGACGGCACTTTCGAAGTCTTCCGGCTGCCGGAAACCAAGGGCCTGCTGACGTTCCCATCCTATCATACCGTCATGGCGATCATCGCCGTCTACGCGGTCCGCAATTACATCTGGCTGCTGGTCCCGTTTGCCCTGCTCAACACCGTCAACATCCTGTCCACGATGCCGTTCGGTGGACATTATCTAGTGGATGTCCTGGCCGGCGCCGTGATCGCCGTATCGGCCATCGCCATTGTGCGCTGGAACGCGGCTAGGGCCACGAAGCCTGTTGCCTCTGCCATGATGCCGCAACCCATAACGGCGTGATCCTTTGCCTTGGCGCTTGCGCATGCGGCCCGCCCTTGACTAGTTGCAGGATGCGGGGCTGAGGTAGCCCCGTCGGGCGTTATGATTGCGCCGCCGACATTTCGGCTCATTTCTGAGCGAACGGTTGCGCATGAGCGAGCAAAATCCGCAAGTTGCCGATCTGCCGGGATGGAGGACGCGCCGCCCGTCCTCCTTGCCGCAGTTGCGCGCCGTGACCCTCGCGCTGTTTGCGCTCGCCATAGCGCTGCCGGAGCCCGTCAAGGCACAAGGGCTACCCCTTATCCGCGACACGGAAATCGAGAACCTCCTGAACGATTATGCGCGGCCGGTCTTCAAGGCCGCTGGGCTCGGAAGTGGTCGCGTCGCCGTCCGCATCGTCAACAATGAAGCGTTCAACGCCTTCGTCGTCGACGGGCGCAATGTTTTTATCCACACCGGCGCGCTGATGCAGGCGCAGACTCCCAACGAGGTCATCGGGGTCCTGGCACACGAAGCCGGCCACATCGCTGGTGGCCATATGGCGGCCCTGCGCGCCCGCATCGCCAAGGACCAGACACGGGCCTTGATCGCGCAGATCCTAGGTATCGGCCTGATGGTCGCGGGCGGCGTCGCCGGCGGCGACAGCGGCCGTGATATCGGTGGCGCCGGCCAGAGCGTGCTTTACGGCGGCAATGCTGTGATTATGCGCGGCCTGACGGCAGAGCGCCGCTCGCAGAAGTCCGCCGCCGACCAGGCTGGTCTCAGTTATCTCAATGCCACCGGCCAATCGGGCCAGGGCATGCTAGCGACGTTTGAACGCTTCGCCGGTCAGGAACTGTTTTCCGATCAGAACCGCGACCCGTTCGCACGCACCCACCCGGTCGCGACAGACCGCCTTGCCCGCTTGCGCCAGCTTGTGGAAGGCAGTCCTTTTTATACTGTTGTCGATTCCCCGGAATTGCAGCTGCGTCACGACATGATGCGCGCCAAGCTGTCCGGCTACATTGAAAGCCCGCAGACCGTCCTAAATCGATATCCGGCAACCGATCAGAGTATACCTGCACGCTACGCCAGGTCTGTCGCGCGCTTTCGTATCGGCGGCAACGGTGGCCTTGAAAACGCATTGTTCGAAGCCGACCAATTGATCAAAACCGATCCGAAAAATCCTTACTTCTGGGAGCTGAAAGCGGACTTCCTGCAAAAGAGCGGCAAGTGGACCGAATCCATTCCGTTCCTGCGCAAAGCCCTGCAACTATCCGGCAACGATGCTCCGCTGATATCCGTCCAGCTCGCCCAGGGCATGCTGCAATCGAAACAACCTGAACTTCTGGAGGAAGCCATTACGCTGCTGCGCAAAGCCATCAATCGCGAGGGCGAGAACGCAACCGCTTACAATATGCTGGGGCAGGCCTATTATGATAAGGGGCTGATCCCGCAGGCGGAGCTGGCGCGCGCGCAGGGCCTGTTCTATTTTGGCGCCATCAAGCAGGCGCAAGAATTCGCTCGCCGGGCGCAAGGTGCACTAAAGCCGGGCAGTCCCGAATGGGTTAAAGCCGACGACATTGTGAACTACAAACCGCAGACTTGAGACCTGCGCCATTCCCGTCTCACTTCATCGCGCCGCGCTGGACGCTGCACCTAGGAAAAAGAGCAGATAACAATGGCTGATACGTCGTCCGATATCCCCAACAGCGAGCCGACGGGCCGCCCATCTCGTGCAGCGCTGATCATGTTGGCGGCAACGCTTGCGGCGATCGGGCTTTACCTTCTCGGTGGTGCCACGCGCTCCAACAGTGTTGCGGCGGACACATCGATGTTCACCGATCCGCAAAAGCGCGGCATCGAGCAGATCGTGAAGGATTATCTGCTGCAGCACCCTGAGCTGATGGTGGAAGTGCAAACCGCGCTGGAACAGAAGGCCGCGCGCGAAGAAGCCGAGCATACGAAAAAACTGGTCTCGGAGAACGCCAAGGAAATCTACCGCCATCCCGACGCGCCCGTGGCCGGCAATCCCAAAGGCGACATTACTGTGGTCGAGTTTTTCGATTACAACTGCGGTTATTGCAAACGCGGCTTCCACAACATCCGTGAGTTGATCGAGAAGGACAAGAACGTCCGCGTCGTCTTCAAAGAACTCCCAATTCTAAGCAAGGATTCCGAGGAAGCTTCGAAGGTCGCACTCGCCGCTCGCGCTCAGGGCAAGTATTGGGAACTCCACCAAGCCCTGATCGAAAGCAAAGGCCGTGCGACGGAAGCCTTCGCGCTGGAGACCGCGGGCAAGCTCGGCCTCGACGTCGAGAAGCTGAAAGTCGACAAGGATTCCGAAGCGGTCAAAGGCGAACTGGCACGCGTGGAAGCTCTAGCGCGCAAAATGAACATCTCCGGCACACCGCATTTTCTCATCGGCAGCGAGGCTATCGGTGGCGCCCCGGAAGATCTGCTCGACCAGCTGACCGCCAAGATCGCCACGCTGCGGCAGTCGGGTTGCTCCTACTGCTGAAATGTCGGTTTCATGTCTCACAACGCCCGCTCGCAAAGTTCTGGCGGATAACGCGATTTTCTCAACCGCCGAAAAGCGGGCGCGGCTGCGGCGCACTTTCGTCGTCTGACGAAAGCTGCTAGACCCCCGGGTTGTACGGGATAGGCGGGCGGTGCAGCGGAGTGATCCGTAGGCAGGCGTTACCGCCTTCTCGGGTGCGCACCTGCTTCTTCGGTCCCATGACAAATCCGGTCTACATCCTCAACGGCCCCAACCTGAACCTGCTCGGACATCGCGAGCCGGCGGTTTACGGCCGCGACACGCTGGACGACATTAATGGGCTGGCGAAGGCGCGGGCGGCGTCACTGGGTCTCGCAATCGACTTCCGCCAGACGAACGACGAAGGCGAACTGATCGGCTGGATCCAGGAAGCGCGCACGGCCGCCGCGGCCATTATCATCAACGCTGCTGGTCTGACCCACACGTCAGTCGCACTTCTCGACGCTCTGCAGGCATCCGAACTCCCGATCGTCGAGGTCCACCTCTCGAATATCTTTCGGCGCGACAGCTTCCGGCAGCACTCTTATGTGTCTCTGGCGGCGACGGGCGTCATCTGCGGCCTCGGAGCCAAAGGCTACGAACTGGCCCTCGAAGCCGTCCGCGCAATTCTGGACAAGAAATCTGCGGCGTGACGGCAAAGCGCAACAAGTCAACGGCCAAGAAAACGCCGCGGAAGCAGAACCCGCGGCCGGATAAGGTGAAACGGACCATGACGGGTAAGGACAAGGGCGAGGTACAGAGCCCCGAACAGAAGATCATCCGCGATCTGGCAGAGCTTCTGAACGAAACGGGGTTGTCGGAAATCGAAATCGAGAAGGATGGCCTCAAGGTCCGCGTCGCGCGCTCGTTGACGATTGCAGCCTCCCACCTGGCAGCACCGGTCGGCGCCGCGTCCGCGACAGCGTCGTCGGCGAGTGCCGCTGCCGGCGATCCGGCGAAGCATCCAGGCGCCGTGAAATCCCCGATGGTCGGAACCGCCTACCGTTCGCCTGAACCTTCAGCCGCTCCGTTCATCGAGATCGGCAGCCGCGTGCAACAGGGCGAGACACTCCTCATCATCGAGGCCATGAAGACAATGAACCAGATCCCCGCTCCGCGCTCCGGCACGGTCACGGCGGTCTTCTTCGAAAACGGACAGCCGGTCGAATTCGGCGAGGTCCTCGCGGTCATCGAATAAGGGAGGGCATCGCCCCCGGTCTGGCAGCAGGACGCTTTTAGCGCTTCCTGACTGGTCATCCACCGGAGCCGCTGCCGGATGAAATATGTTCGACAAAGTACTGATCGCCAACCGAGGTGAAATTGCGTTGCGCATCCAGCGCGCATGCAAGGAACTCGGCATCGCCACCGTCGCCGTCCATTCGACGGCCGACGCCGACGCCATGCATGTCCGCCTCGCTGACGAAAGCGTCTGCATTGGACCGCCGACATCGTCCGACAGCTACCTCAACATTCCCCGCTTGCTCGCCGCCTGCGAAATCACCGGCGCCGATGCCGTGCATCCGGGCTATGGTTTCTTGTCCGAGAATGCTCGCTTCGCCGAGATCCTCGAAGAGCACAACATCACGTTTATCGGCCCGACTTCGGAACACATCCGCATCATGGGCGACAAGATCCAGGCCAAGGAAACCGCAAAGCGCCTCGGCATTCCCGTCGTTCCAGGGTCGGAAGGCGCGGTTAAGACCGAGACCGAGGCAATGAAGGTTGCCAAGAGCATGGGCTTCCCCGTGCTCATCAAAGCCACCGCCGGCGGCGGCGGCCGCGGCATGAAGGTGGCCACCAGCGTCGAGGACCTACCGGTTGCATTCGCCACCGCGCGGTCCGAGGCGAAGGCCGCATTTGGCAACGACAGCGTTTATATAGAGAAATACCTGACCAAGCCGCGCCACATCGAAATCCAGGTTTTCGGCGACGGCACCGGCAATGCGGTGCACCTTGGCGAGCGCGATTGTTCGCTACAGCGCCGGCACCAGAAAGTCTTCGAGGAGGCACCCTCGCCGGCCCTTAACGCGGCATCCCGCGCCCGTATCGGCGAGACGGTCGCCGCCGCCATGCGCACGATCAAATACCGCGGCGCGGGAACGGTGGAATTCCTTTACGAAGACGGCGAATTCTACTTCATCGAAATGAACACCCGCATCCAGGTCGAGCATCCGGTGACGGAAGCTATCACCGGGATCGACCTCGTACTCGAACAGATCCGGGTTGCTTCCGGCGCGGGATTATCTTTCAGCCAGGATGACATCGTGCTCTCGGGCCACGCCATCGAGTGCCGTATCAATGCCGAGAACCCGCGCACCTTCCGCCCATCCCCCGGTCAGATCACATACTGGCATCCACCCGGCGGCCTCGGCATTCGCGTCGATAGCGGAGCCTATCAGGGCTATCGAATTCCGCCTTACTACGACAGCTTGATCGGCAAGCTGATCGTGCACGGCAAGACGCGCAACGAGTGCATGATGCGGCTCAAGCGGGCGCTTTCCGAATTCGTGATCGACGGCATTGAGACAACGATCCCGTTGTTTCACGAACTCGTTCGGCACCCCGACGTCGTGAACGGCATGTACGATATCCACTGGCTGGAAAAGTATCTCGGCAAGCCTTGACCGGTTGCGATAACGAGGAACTGCAGTTGGCCGAGAGCGTCGCTCCCTTTGGGACCTATCAACCGACCAGTCTGGAGCGACGGCTCATGAGACTTGGCCGATCCTTGCCGCCGTCGCGGCTCGGGCGCCGCATGGCCTCCTTTATTCGCTCCGCGATGCGCCGCCTGCGCACAGAGCCGCTCGATCTCGAAGTGCTGGGCCAGAACATGCGCCTTCACGCCGGCAACAACGCTTGCGAAAAACGGCTCATCGTCACACCGCAGTTTTTCGATCCTGTCGAGTTGGCATTCCTGAAGTCGCGGCTGCACCCAAACTTCAATTTTCTCGACATCGGCAGCAACGTCGGCGCTTACAGCGTTTTCGTTGCGCGCAACGCAGGTCCCACCGCGCGCGTTATTGCCGTCGATCCCAATCCCATCGTCTTACAGCGGCTCGCCTTCAATGCCGTCGCCAACGAATTGACGAATATCCGCGCTGTCGAGGCCGCCATCGCCGACATCGAAGGCGAAATGGAATTTGCCCTGGAAGAAACCAATATGGGGGGCTCTTCATTACAGCTTGATCGCGATGCGCGGGGCGGCAAGACGATTTTCAAAGTGCCCGTGCGGACACTGGCCGGTCTCGTCGCCGAGGCCGGGTTCGACCATGTCGACGCCATCAAGATCGACGTGGAAGGTTTTGAGGACAAGGTTCTGATCCCCTATCTGGCGACAGCCCCACGCGATCTCCACCCGCAGGCCATCATATTGGAGGCCAACATTGCCAGTTGGCAGGGCGATCTTCTCAGCATTCTGCACGAAAGCGGCTATGCGAATTCGGGCAGTCTGGCCCATAACGGCATCTTCGTCCGCGCCTCCGGCTAACGACACCCGACCACCGGCCTCGCTCGCCTTTCCTAAAAAAGGTCGCTACACTTATAACCAACGCATGAATGACCGAGGACACCCAGGCCGATGTCGCGTGACGACATCCTGATCGAAATTACGCCGCAGGTCTTGATGAAGGCCTACGCCTGCGGAATCTTCCCCATGGCCGAAAGCGCTGACGATCCAGCGCTGCACTGGATCGAACCGCAGAACCGGGGCGTGCTTCCGCTCGATGCCATCCACGTGCCCAAGCGTTTGAAACGTACCATTCGCACGACCGAGCTTGAGGTTCGCATTGACACCGACTACGAGGGTGTCATCGACGGCTGCGCCGGCTCGCGGGACGGCCGCGATTCAACCTGGATCAACAACCGCATCCGATCGCTCTATCGCGAACTCTTCAAACTCGGCCACTGTCACACCGTGGAAGTTTGGTCGGGCGACAAGCTGATTGGAGGGCTATATGGCGTCGCGCTCGACGGCGCGTTCTTCGGCGAAAGCATGTTCTCCTACGAACGCGATGCCTCCAAGATCGCGCTTGTCTATCTCGCCGCGCGCCTGATCCACGGCGGGTTCCGCCTTCTCGACACACAATTCGTAACCGAGCACCTCAAGCAGTTCGGAACGACCGAAATCGACCGCACGGCGTTCCACCGGCGCCTAGAGCAGGCCCTGGGACAGGGCGCCGATTTCCATCATCTTCCAGCAAGCACACCGCCCGACGAAATTCTTCGCATCGTCGATGCTGCGCGCCGCAAATCCTGAACTGGCGCCATTCAAGTAAAGCCGTGGCTGTAGCCGTTCGCGCGTTTTTGGCCCCTTGGCGGACCCGGCAAAACCCGTTACCGCAGGGCATCGTCCCCAGTTGCGCCAAGCTTTACCAGGAGCCAGTTTGTGTCCAATGCCATCGACTACAAGCAAGATCTTTCGGGCTGCTTCGAACCAGCAATCGGTGTCCATGGACTGAACCACGACCAGTTGGCTGTTTGGTACAAGAAGGCGGCAAGCGCTCTCAATGGATTACGCACGGACTATCAGAACGCGACGCTGCCTCTTTTACGTATTGTCGAGGAGACGGCGGACATCGACGCTGCAGAATCTGCACTGGCCAAATTATCCGACGGCGCCGAGACCATAATCTTCTTCGGCACCGGCGGTTCCAGCCTTGGTGGACAAACGCTGGCACAGATTGCGGGCTGGGGTATTCCCCATACAGCAGCAAAGCCGCCTCATCAGCGTCCGCGCATCCGCTTTTACGATAATCTCGATGGCGGCACCCTCGACGCAATGCTCTCCTCTGCCAATTTCACCAAAACCCGCTTCGTCGTAACATCCAAATCGGGCGGCACGGTCGAAACACTGGCTCAGGCCATTGCAACGCTTGCAGCGATTAAGGCCGCTGGCCAGGCAGACCGTATCCCATCACTGTTCCTGGGCATCACCGAACCCGACCGGCCCGGTAAAGCCAACGGCCTGCGCGCGTTGTTCCAGTCCTTCGGCATCCCGATGCTCGACCACCACACCGGCATCGGTGGCCGCTATTCCTGTCTGACCAACGTCGGATTGCTCCCGGCCATGGCCCGCGGCCTCGACGCCCGCCAAATTCGCGCTGGCGCCCGCGCCGTGCTGCAGCCGGTGCTGGATCAAGCCGCCGCCGCCGACATCCCCTTTGCAGCCGGAGCCGCAACAATGGTCGGGTTGGCCAAGGACCGTGGTATCCGCAGCCTCGTGCTGATGCCTTATGCCGATCGCCTCGCCAAGCTCGCCGACTGGTACGTGCAGCTGTGGGCGGAAAGCCTCGGCAAGGACGGAGAAGGCACGACACCCGTGCCGGCCGTTGGCCCCGTCGACCAGCACAGCCAATTGCAACTGTTCATGGATGGTCCGCGGGAAATCGCCGTGACCCTCGTGCGTGTCGCTCCCACGGGATCCCGCACAATGCTTGATCAGGAGCTCGCCACCAAGGCCGGCGTCGGCTTCATCGGCGGCCGAACCATCGGCGACATCGTCAATGCTCAAGGGTATGCTGTCGCTCAGGCTTTGCTGGAAGCCCGCCGCCCGGTCCGAACCATCGACGTAGGCAAGTTGGACGCCCACGCCGCCGGCGCGCTGTTGATGCACTTCATGCTGGAAACGATCGTGGCCGGCAGGCTGCTCAATCTCGATCCATTTGACCAGCCGGGCGTCGAGCTGGCAAAAATTCTGACCAAACAACGCCTCGGCGCCTGAAACTGTTTATGGCAGCTGGCCGGCCTGCCCCTTGAGCCTCAGCTTTGCTAAGCAGGGGACTGCAAGGAGATTCGCCCGTGGCCATTCGCCAGCTCGCGCCCGAAACGGTCAATCGCATCGCCGCCGGTGAGGTCATCGAGCGGCCGGCGAGCGTAGTCAAGGAACTCGTCGAGAACGCGATCGATGCCGGCGCGCACGAAATTGAAATCGTGACAGCCGGCGGCGGCCTATCGCTGATCCGCGTGACCGACGACGGCTCTGGAATGCCACCTGAAGATCTGATCCTGGCCGTGGAACGGCATGCCACATCCAAGCTCAACGAAGACGACCTCTTCGATATCCGCACACTTGGATTTCGCGGCGAGGCGTTACCATCGATCGGATCGGTCGCCGTACTCTCGATTGCCTCCCGGCCGCGATCACGTAGCGAGGGATTTGAAGTTGTCGTCTCGCGCGGCGACAAGAGTGCCGTGAAACCAACAGCCATCAACGCCGGCACGCGCGTCGAGGTGCGCGAACTGTTTTCTGCCACACCCGCCCGCCTGAAGTTTCTGAAATCGGAACGGGCGGAAAATATGGCCGTCTCCGAAACAGTCAAGCGCCTCGCCATGGCGCACCCGAACGTCAGCTTCTCAGTCGCGACCGGCGAGCGAACCGGCCTCAGATTGCCGCGCTGTGAGCCGACGTCTGACGGCCTTTTGCAACGCCTCGGCCGCATCATGGGTCGCGACTTCATGGCCGACGCCTTGGCAATTTCAGGCGAGCGCGACGGCGTCCGCATTTTGGGGTATGCCGGCCTGCCGACGCTGCATCGGGCGGATGCCGGACAGCAATTTCTTTTCGTCAACGGCCGGCCCGTTCGCGACAAAGTCCTCGTCGGCGCGGTCCGCGCAGCGTACGGCGATTTGATTCCCAGAGGCCGGCAACCGCTGCTCGCGCTCTTCATTACGCTGCCTCCCGGCGACGTCGACGTCAACGTCCACCCGGCAAAGGCGGAGGTTCGTTTCCGCGACGGTGGCCGCGTGCGCGCACTAATGATCGGCGCCATCCAACACGCTCTTGAAGGCGCCGGTCATCGCGCCAGCGCTCGCGGCGGAGGACTGACGCTCGAAGCGCTGGTCCGGTCGGCACAGTCTGCCTCAACCACGGAGCCCGATCGCAACGTTCATGTCAGCGGGACGACCTTCCTGTCCCCCGGACTTCGCCGAAGCGATGCAGGCGCCATTTTCGGCGTTCGGCACACCCAGCGCCGACACGCGCGCCGATAGTACCCCGGCTGCACCCGATCTCCTCGACCGGCCATTGGGCGCTGCGCGGGCACAACTCCATGAGACCTACATCGTCGCTCAGACCCGGACATCCGTCATCATCGTTGATCAGCATGCCGCGCATGAACGCCTCGTCTATGAGCGCATGAAAGCCATGCTGGCCAATGGCGGTGTCGCGCGCCAAGGACTGCTGATCCCGATCATCGTCGAGGTCGCCGACGATGAAGCGCAGGCGCTGGCAGAGCGCGAGCTGGAACTTGCAGAACTCGGCCTCGTCGTCGAGCCATTCGGACACGGCGCCGTCGCCGTTCGCGAGGTTCCCGCCCTCCTCGGCGATACCGATGTCGTTGGTCTCATCAAGGATCTCGCCGCTGAGATCATTGCCGACGGTGAAGGCTTCACCTTGCGCGAACGACTTGAAGCGATCTGCTCGCGCATGGCGTGTCACGGCAGCGTCCGCGCGGGCCGCCGCCTCGCTCCGGAAGAAATGAACGCGCTTCTGCGTGACATGGAATCGACGCCCTATTCCGGCCAATGCAATCACGGCCGCCCGACCTACGTCGAATTGAAACTCAGCGATATTGAACGCCTGTTCGGCCGTCGCTGAGCATAAGGCAACCGCAAAATCCGCCCAAATTCGACCACGGACCTGCGCTTTCCTCACCGTGGGTGGGCACCCATTTGTATTTGCGTTGGTCCAATGTTGAAAATCGCGACCTCCACCGTGATGCGCGGCAATTTCATTGCTGCTGGACGTGTCGAACTCGACACATGGTTCGAAGGCGACATTCTCTGTTCGCGCCTCGATATCGGCCGTGACGGTTACGTCCTCGGCAACATCACCACCCGTGAACTTTATGTCGAAGGCCAGATCGTGGGCAACGTTCACGCCGGCATTGTACATTTGATGGACGGAGCCTTTGTCGAAGGCGATGTGCATCATCATGTGCTGTCACTGCACGCCAACGCATCCCTGATGGGGACGGCGCTGCGCACGACGAAGATGCCGTTTCCGCAAGAACTGCTGACACTCGAAGCCAAGGCCGGTGGCAAACCGACATCGCGCTTCCCGGTTTCAGTGGAGCGCGACTTGCGCGCGGTCTAAAGCGTCACTCGCCCGAACAAGACTTGTGTTTCGCCCCAAGTGCGGTGGTCCATTTGCGTGAAACCCGCGGGCCACGCGACGTCGGCCGACGCACGCTCTTCCCACACGACCACCGCACCGCTCGTCAGCCACTTCCCATCGCGCAGCGAAACGAGCGCCCGCTCACCGAGGCCTTGGCCATAGGGTGGATCGAGGAAGGCCAACCCGAACGGCTGCATGGGAGACACCGGGCCGAGATCCGTCGCATCGCGCCGGAACAGCCGCGTGGTCCCCGTCAGTCCGAAAGCCTCGACGTTCTGACGAATAAGGCCACGGCTATCCGCGCCATCCTCGACGAAAAGACAGTAGGCCGCACCGCGCGAGATCGCTTCGAGACCGAGCGCCCCGGTCCCCGCAAACAAATCGATCACCCGAGTGCCGTCGATCTCGAAGTCGTCGATGCCGTGCAGCAAAATGTTGAACACACTTTCGCGCACACGGTCGGACGTCGGCCGCAAACCTTCATGCTCCGGGCTGGTGATTGTTCGTCCGCGAAGACGACCGCCGACAATCCTCACGTCTCATCCTCGCGCGGCCCTTTCTGTCGGCCGCGCGCATGGCGCTCTTTGCGCTGCTCGGACGTTTCCGTGAGGCCGAATTCGCCGGCGAGTTTCGGACCCAGCTGCTCGGCCAGATGCCGGCGCTTCACAACTTCGACCGCCCCCGGCACGAGGCCCGCCAATTCGAACGGTCCGAACGAAATTCGGATCAGGCGCGAAACGTCCAACCCGAGCGACGACATGACATTGCGCACCTCACGGTTCTTGCCTTCACGAATGCCGATCGTAAGCCAGGCATTGGCGCCCTGGACCGTATCGACTGTCGCCTCTATCGGCCCATAGCGAACACCGTCGATCTCGGTCCCTTCCTTAAGCGCGTCGAGATCGGCTTGGTTCACCCGTCCCCGCGCACGCACGCGGTAACGGCGCAGCCAACCCGTCGCCGGCAATTCTAGATGACGGGCAAGCGCGCCATCGTTGGTCAGCAGGAGGAGACCTTCGGTATTGAAGTCGAGGCGCCCAATGGAGATGACGCGCGGCATCTCAGGTGGCAGCTTGTCGAACACGGTCTGGCGGCCCTGCGGATCCTGATGCGTCGTCACGAGCCCCTTCGGCTTATGATAAAGCCAAAGCCGCATAGGTTCGGCGGCGGGAAGCGGCCGGCCATCGATCAGAATTTTATCGCCAGGGCCGACCTCGCAAGCCGGCGTGTCGAGGATCCGGCCGTTGATGGCGACGCGACCGTCGGCGATCCAGCGTTCCGCTTCCCGCCGCGAACAAAGTCCCGCCCGCGCCATGGCCTTGGCAATACGCATCGGCTCATTGAGGCTCGCAGCCTCCGGCGGTTTCGGCGCACCGCCAGGGCGCGCTCCGGAGGGCAATGACCCCGCCGACCGGGCTTTACCAAGCCGTGATCCGGAAGGACGCGGCCTTCCCGGCCGTTCGTCCCGACGCCCGTCACTCCCGCCGGCTGACCCGCCGCGACTTTTACCGCCAGCACGCGGCGGCCGTTGACCGGAAATTGGTTTGCGCATCAGATGCAGGCTCTTTGCAAGGAAGCGGAATACGCCGCCGTTCGGGAAGCCCTTATGACACCGCCCGTGAAGCCCGGCCACATGGAACTCGCGCTGGCGCAAGCGCGGCTCGCCGCAGACCGCGGCGAAGTGCCGGTCGGAGCCGTTCTCGTGTCACCGGAGGGTCAGGTCGTGGCCGCCGCCGGCAATCAAACGCGGGAGCTATCCGACCCGACGGCTCACGCCGAGATCCTTGTTATCCGACAAGCCTGCCGCATCGTCGGTTCGGAACGCCTCGTGAACCACGATCTTTATGTCTCACTCGAACCGTGTCCGATGTGCGCCGCGGCGATTTCTTTTGCCCGTATCCGCCGGCTCTACTACGCGCGCCGCTGACCCCAAGAGCGGCGGAATTGAGCAGGGAGCCCGCATCTTTTCGCAGCCGACCTGCCACCACGTCCCTGAGATCTACCCCGGCCTCGCCGAGGCTGAAGCCGGCGCAATTCTGAAATCGTTTTTCGCCGGCCGCCGCGCCTAGCTGCGCCGCTTACGCGTCCGCTTCAGTGCCGTCAGCCGCTTGAAGAGCCGCGGTTTCTCGACCGGCATGACCGCTGTCGCCGTATCGCTACGCGGCGACGGCAACTGGCCCGGCTTTAAAGTTTCGATTGGTAAAGTCTGCGCCCCCATCACGCGATCGAGCTTGACCTTCAGCTCTTCCTTGGCCGGCAATGCGGCCGCCAGAATCTCATCCGCTCTCCAGATGTCGAGCAACTGGAAATGACTGGTGCCGGCCTGAATGAGGATATCGGGCTGCTGCGTTTTCAGTTTCTCGCAAATGATCGTGCGCTCGAAAATAAATGAAGCGGCGAACAGTGCCTCTGTTGCTGTTGGATGCGTTCGGTTGGGAGCGGGAACAGGGACCCCCGACACATCGATTGCGATCGTGATATCCGTTCCCTCGCGAACGAGATCGAACGGTAGCGGATTGACAAGTCCGCCGTCGACATAGGCTCGGTCGCCGATCATGATCGGCTCAAACACGGCTGGCAGCGCCATGCTCGCGGCGACAGCCTGGCGCAAAGAGCCCGTCTCGAACACTCGCGCCTCAAGCGCATAGAAGTCGGTCGCGACAACCTTGAAGGGGATCGACAGCTGCGCGAAATCGCGCACCACTTTGGCCGGGTAGATAAAATCGAGCACCGCCTCCGGCGACAAGACCGCGTTGAGGGGCGAAAAAAGCCGCGAGACCCGGGGTAGCGTGCGCGCCCGAGCGGCGAAGAGATCGCGCATCAAATCAAACTTACCGGATAGAACTTCAAGCATTTGCGCGCGGATCTCGCGCGCCGACATGCCCGATGCATATGCTGCACCGATCACCGCACCGATCGATGTCCCAGCCATGACCGTCGGCCTGAGCCCCAATTCGTCAAACGCTTCCAGCATGACAACGTGCGCCAGCCCACGCGCCCCGCCACCGCCCAAGGCCAGCCCGATAGCGGGGTGACGTGTCCTGCGATCGCGATCCATGCCGAGTGCGCGAGAGCCTGTATCCATGAAATGAATCTATCGTATTCGGAATTGGTAGCGCCACAATATACCCCAGACACGAGCAGCGCGGCCCATAAACTCCAGCAACGCTCAGGCGCTTGCAAAGTCGCGTTCTTGCGCGCTCAGCCCGCCAGTTTACGAAAAATTATCCTTCCTGAAACGTAGATAGTGGTCTTCGGACGTTCCGGAGACGTCCATCGTATTGCGTAGTATAGGACGCCACTAAGTGAGAATTCGACCCACGCGTGCATGCAGCGCGCATGCCGTTATATTGACCATTTCCGTTTTGTCATGCCTCAACGTAACACCTGCTCGTGCGCAGACCGCGCCGATTTGGACCGGCTTGTACGCCGGGATTCAGGGCGGTGGCACCTGGGCAGAAGTCGACACGGACATAGGTGACTTTACGAGCAGGGATGCCGTCTGGGGGCTGCATGCTGGCTACAACCTCGTCAACGGACGCATCTTGATTGGCATAGAGAGCGACGTAAATTTCGCTGGGGCCAATCTCGATGGTGTCCTCGGAGGGGTTATTCCAGTGACGGCGGAAACGGACTGGAGCGGTAGCATACGGGCGCGTTTTGGTGTGATCACCGGTCCGTTACTACTCTTCGGAACGGTCGGCTATGCACACTTAGAATCCAATCTGACGGCGACAGCGCCAACGGGACAGCAATACCGTGACACACAAACTTTGACTGGAATTGTCTACGGCGTTGGAGCGGAAGCCTTCGTAGTACCCAACGTTTCACTTCGGCTCGAGGCGTTGCAGTACGACTATACGATTGAGAACGACGCGCTGAGCCCTTACGTCGATCCAAGCGAAACAGTTGTTCGCGCTGGTCTAACATTTCATTTCAATTGAATTCGACCAAACTGGCCAAGGCGTCATTGCAGAGGACGCCGGTCCATGCCCCGGCCTCCTCTGCTGACCCGTCGTCTACGCGAGCTTGAACGGCATGTCCTTGCCGGCGAAGAACGCGTCGATGTTGTCGAGAGCTTCATACCCCATCTGATTGCGAGCCTCGATGGCAGCGGATCCCAAGTGGGGAAACAGGAAGGTGTTGGGCAGGTCGTAATAGCCCTCGTGGATCTTCGGTTCGCCGGCAAATACGTCGAGGCCGGCGTACGCGAGGCGGCCCGACTTCAACGCTGCAATCATATCTTCGTCGTTGACGAGATCGCCGCGCGCCGTGTTCACGACAATCGCGCCCTTCGGCAGCTTGTTCGATGGTGGCCGCATTGAAGAAGCCGCGTGTCTCAGGCGTCGAGGGCGCGTTGATCGAGAAGAATTGCGAGACCTTGAGCAGGCTATCGAGGCTGTCATGATAGGTGGCATTGTACTTCGCCTCAACCTCCGGCTTAGCGCGGTAAATGTCGTAATAGTGGACATCCATGTCGAAGCCGCGCGCACGCTGCGCCAGCGCCTGACCAATTTTGCCAAAGCCGTAAATTCCCAGCGTCTTGTTATCGAGGCGCTGCCCGACAAGTTGCAGCGGCTGCCAGCCGGGCCAGCGGCGCTGCCGGATCATGGCCTCGCCCTCGCCGGCGCGACGCGCGGCTCCCAGCAGCAACAGCATGGCAATCTCGGCAGTCGCGACCGTCACGCCGTGTGGCGCGTTGCCGACCTTAATTCCCCGCTGCTTGCAGGCTTCCAAATCGATGTGATCAAAGCCGATGGAAAAAGTCGAGATGCACTTGATGTTCTCAGGGATCCGCTCGATGACGTCGGCTCGGCACTTTTCGTTGAGCGTGAGCAAAAGCGCATCGACCGACTTGGCCGTTTCCAGCATTTCATCAATCGTAATCTTCGGGTCATCGCCGTGCGCGATGACATCGTACGTCGCCCGGGCGCGCTCCATGACGGCATCGGGAAGGGGCCAGGTAATCAGAATTTTCTTCTTTGACATAGGTTGCGTATCCTACCCGGAGTTCGACTTTCGTTGAGGATCGCCCCTATTGCCGCAAGGTCGATCGCATGACAAGGGCCCAGCGGCTAAGGCGGCGGCGTTGCAGCACGACACGGCAACTTACGATTTCTTCACCCCCATCGGCGACAATCCCTAGGGCGTTGCATGTGCCTCCGTATGCACACGGGGTGTAAAGCGCACCTGTTCGGACAGCCGACACCCATCGGATCCGAGCCCATCACCAGCCCATCCAAGGGAGCCCGCCCATGCGCGCGGTCGTTATTTTTCTCGCGCTGCTCGTCGCGGGTAAAGTTTGGACGCAGGACAAACTACATCAGGAAGCCGCCAACGAGGCTCTACTGGCAGCCTATAAGTTGCATGCTGAAGCCGCTTGTGTCGCGCGGCCACAAACCGATGGGCGCGGCATGCCCGTTGCCGTCGGTTCGGTCGACTGGAAGCGATCGGAAGCGGCAGAAGTCCTGCTCGGAAATCCTCGCCTCAGCGTGCCGGTTTGGCAGTTCGACCATCCCCAGTGGAACGCGCGTTATAAGAATCCGATCGTGCGCCTGACCGTGGGCGACCGCTTCTCGCGGCTCGCCTGCGACTACGACGTCATGACCGGCACGGCGGAATTGCTGGTTCTTTAGACGCAATAGCCAAACGCCGACCTCAGCGCCGCCGAGCCTGGATCGCAATTTGCGTCATGAACAGATGGTCGAGGCGGCCCGACGACCAGCGCGACAACAGCTCCACACGCGGTGAAAACGGATTGACCGGCCCGACGCTTTCAATACGAAAGCCAGCCATTTCAAACATTGCTACAAACGTCGCGGGAGTGAACCAACGTAGATGCGTGCGATCGAATACCCCCTGATCGGCCAGATCAAAGCGCCCCTTCACCAATTCGCGCAGAACCTTCCAGTGAGCCACATTGGGCGAGCTTGCCAGCACCAGGCCACCGGGCCGGATAAACCGCGACAGGCGGCGCAGGACTTGAGCAGGCTCGACGAGATGCTCCAGCACCTCTGACAAAATGAGTGCATCGAATTCGGCCGGCTGCCAGTCGAACTCCATTCGCTCCACGTCACCGATGCGAACCTCGGACAGGACGTCGCGCGCCTGATTGGCGTAGCTCTCCATCAGCTCAACACCGACGTAGCGGCCAGCCCGGCCGCGCGCCAGTGCAAGCGCACCCGTCGCTCCATTGCCGCACCCGATTTCAAGAACGCGCGCAACAGGGTCGCGCGGCAAAAGCCGGACGAAATCAGCGCGAGCATTGGTGAAGTAGTTGGTCGCCTTGCCTTCGTAGGCCGAGACCAAATGGCCGGCCGGAGACAGCGTTTCACTCGTCACTTACAAACTCCCCGCATCGAAATACAGACGGATGATAGTCACTACTCCTCAATGACCCGTTTAAGGGAACGGCCGAAATAGAAAACAAATCGTTTCGTTCGAGTCTGGCAATTACTTACAATACGTAAACATAAGAAATTACGCGGCTTTTTTGATTCCGCGTTAGGTCGCTTTTAATACTAACAGGTCTCTGTTGAAAGGTGCAGGTGAGGCACGTCTTGCGACGCGCCAATACCGTTGCTGTTTCGCGCTTGTGTGAAATTGAGTATTGCGTATGTCACTGTTCAATGCGTGCAAAGGCTGGCTGGCAGCAAGTACTGCCGCAGTGCTTCTTGCGGCCTGCGCCGATGACATCGGCCCAGCGCCTGCCAGCTTCATAAGCGACGGAGCTCCCTCGGCTCTCGGCGCTGCCTACCGGCTTGGCATCGGCGACAAGCTCAAGATCAACGTTTTCGGTGAAGAGAGCTTGTCCGGCGCGGTCGAAGTGAACGCAGCAGGACAAGTGGCCCTCCCTCTCGCCGGCGAAGTCCCGGCGGAAGGCAAGACAATCACTCAGTTCCGCGAGTTGGTCGCCAACCGTCTCGCCGACGGCTACTTAAAAAATCCCAAGGTCACGATCGACATCACGAATTATCGCCCCTTCTACATCCACGGCGAAGTGAAGAATGGCGGCGAGTTTTCCTACAAGACAGGTTTGAAATTGCGAGACGCGGTCGCCATGGCAGGCGGCTACACGTACCGCGCCAATCAATCCTACGCCATCGTCACACGTGACGGCACCGGCGAGGTCCGCGTGCCATCCGACGGCACGGTCCCGATCCTGCCCGGCGACAACGTACGAATACCAGAACGCTTCTTTTAACACGCTAGCGAGCGCCGAACTCCGTGAAGCTCAGATCTACCAATGCAGATCTTTCAAGGCCGCGCCGCGATGCGCAGGCCTTTGCCTGCTTGGCCACCGCCGCAGCCTTTTCCGCCATGCCGTTCGCCGACGCTGCCGCCATCGACATCGACAACAATGCCGACCTGATCACCGATACGATCGCCAGCCAGGAAATGCGCCGCGACTGGCTGGACAGCCAGAAGAAGGGCGCCATCAGCGTCGATCAGGCCGACCGTGGCTTTGCGGCACCGGACGGATTCCAGATGGGTAACTTCATCATTTATCCCTCGGTGACCGAAACGATCGCCTACGACACCAATATCTACGGCACCGCCACCGATCCAGTCGCGGACTGGCGCTTCATCACCACGCCGACGCTTTCCATCCAGTCTCAGCTCCCCCGGCATCAGCTCGACGTGTCGATTTTCGGGCGCTTCATGAACTTCGCCGACAACACGGATCAGGACTACGCCAACTTCGGCGGTACGGCGCGTGGCGCACTTCACATTGACCATGCCCATACTCTTGCTGTCACCGCCATCGCCAAGCGCGAGCATGAAGAGCGGGGCGAGATCACGGCGTCGCAGTCAGCAGCCGAGCCCGTCCCGCTCGATCAATTCCGTGCATCCATCGGTCTCACGCGTGATGCCGGCCGGATCTACGGCACGGTCGCCGCAACGGCGGAGAAGCTGGATTATTACAGCGTCAAAGCTCTCGACGGCACCACCCTCAACCAGGACTACCGCGACCAGGACATCTACGCCGCGCAACTGCGTGCAGGTTATCGGATCTCACCGGGGTTCGACTTCGTCACCAACCTACGCGGCATTCGACAGTTCAATGAGCCGGAATCACCAGGCCAGCCTAATCGCGACTCAACTGGCTATGAAATCTCGGCCGGGCTCGCCTTTGAAACGGATCCTCTTTTACGCTGGCGGATTCTCGGCGGCTACGGCGTCAGAAATTACGACAGCTCTGATCTGCAGAACGTGTCCTCCTCGCTACTCGAAGCACAGGTCCAGTGGCTCGCCACCTCCCGCCTGACCATTACGGGAAACGCGTCGCGCGCTATCGCCGACGAATTCGGTGCCGATGACAATGGCCGGATTGAAACGTCCGCCAACGTCAACGCTGAATACGAACTCAGGCATGACATCGTCGGCACGGTCGACATCGGTGTTGCGGACGTGGACTTCATCGGCACGGATCGGGAAGACCAGATCCTCAAGGCCGGTGCCAGCCTGCAGTATTTCTACACCAAGAATGCGCTGTTCACCCTCGGATACACCTACGAGACGCGGAATTCCAATGAAGCCAGCTACGATCTCGACCGCAGCGTCGTGCGCGTAGGCGGAACACTTAAATTTTAACCGGCAGATCCCCGAACACCATGAGCACGGTCGACACAGGCATGGAAGACGAAGGACGCGGGGCAATCAGCCTCGAGCGTGTCTTCAATGCCGTGCGCCGGCGCCTGCCGCTCATTGGTGCCGTCGCAGCGCTCGTCACGGTCGCCGGCGTTCTCTTCTCGATGACCCTGTCCAATCGCTACGAAGGCGTCGCCATCGTCCAGATCGACCCCCGCAAGAAGACGATCTCGCAAGTCGATAGCGTCATCGAGGACTTGCGCGGTGACAGCGCATCGATCGATAGCGAGGTCGAAGTCCTATCTTCCCGCGCGATCGCGCTCCAGGTCATCGATATTCTGAATCTTCGCGACGACGATGAATTCGGCCAACGCTCCAGGATCCGTCAAATCTTCGGCTTCCTCGGCCTCGATCGCTATTTGTCGCAGGAACAGCCTCGCGCCGCCGCAGCTGAGATGTCGACAACCGCAGGGCGCCTCGACCGCGATCCGAACGGCACACGAGTTGGCAAATCTCATCCCGGTGAAGTAACGCCGGAGCGCGATGAACTGGCAGCAGCTTTTCAGGACCGGCTCAAGGTCGCGCGCGTTCGAACCACGTTGCTGCTCGAAATTAAATTCAGTGCCGCCGATCCCGTCAAAGCGGCCCGCATCGCCAACACTATTGCCGAGGTCTATCTCGCCAACAATCTGGCCAACAAAAAGCAGGCGTCCGGATTTGCAACAGAACTCCTTGAATCCAAGCTGAACGAGATGCAGCAACGGGTTGCTGATGCCGAGCGCAAGGCAGCAATGTTCAAGTCCGATAACAACATCTTCGACTCGGAAGGCAACATCCTCTCTGAGAAGGAGCTGGCTCGGCTGATGGAGCAGACCGTCACTGCGCGCAACACCACCGCCGAGTCCAAAGCTAAGTTCGAGAACGCCCAGCGTCTCACGAAGATCGACGGCGGAACCGCGACCATCGCCGAGGTCCTCGACAGCAACACGGTCCGTGGCTTGAAGGAATCGGTTTCGGCCGCACGCAAGCGAATGGCAGAATTGCAAACGCGCTATGGTCCGCGTCATCCGGAGATGCAGAAGGTCAAAGCGGAAGTCGGCGAAGCCGAAAGCCAGCTAGCCGACGAAATTGCACGCCAGGTTTCCAACCTTCGCAACGAATACATCGTATCCGAACGCCGAGAAATGCAGCTCCGCCAAGCACTGACGACCCTCAAGGAGCAGGAAGCTGCGGCCAAGGAAGCGAACGTCAAACTGATGGAGTTGCAGCGTGAAGCCACCACGTCCAAGCAGCTCTACGAAGCCCTGCTCACTCGCTACAAGCAGACCTCGGAAACGCAAGATCTCCAGTTACCCGACGCTCGCATCGTGGAGCAGGCGGACACGCCCCTCTTCCCATCGTCGCCAAAGCGTACGCAGATCATCCTCATCGCCATGTTTGCCGGTCTTGGCCTCGGCATCATGCTGGCGCTTGGACTTGAGTTTGCCACGCCCGGCGTAAGCCATCCCGACGACGTCGAGCGCAGCTTTGAAGTCGCTCACCTTGCCTCCGTTCCCGCAATGCCGGCCGCAAGTGCGCTTGACCCATTGCGCGCAATCCGGCTCGTTCTGGCCGAACCGCGCGGCATCTTTGCCGAAAGTGTGCGTGGCATCCGCCGCGAATTGGACATGCGTCACCGAAGCGGAAAATCTCGCATCATCATGCTGGCCTCAAGCCTGCCCGGTGAAGGCGCCGATATCATTGCCTCGAACCTGGCTCACCATTACGCGCTGACCGGTCAGCGCGTGCTGCTCATCGACGGCGATCTGCGCCGCGCCCCGCTAACACGCAAACTGGCTCCCCAGCGGGCCGTCGGTCTTCTCGACACGTTGGTGCGCAACCAGCCTGTCGAAAGCGCCATTTTATACGACACGGCATCGGGCCTCTACTTCCTGCCTGCCATGAGCCCGACACCGCTCGACAGCGCCCGCCCGGAATTGCTGGCCTCCCGCCGCATGGCCGAGACGATGCATGCGCTGACCGAGCAGTTTGACATCGTCATTATCGACGCACCGCCGCTGTTGCCCGTCGTAGACGCCCGCATCCTGGCCGACTATGCCGATCAGATCGTGTTCGTGACGACGTGGCGCCGAACACCCAAGCAGCTTGCCAAGCGGGCCCTCCACGCCCTCGGGTATAATCACGAGAAGGTCGCCGGCGTTGTGATGAACAGTGTCGCACAACATGCGCTTGAAGAAAGCTATGCCCTCGGCACGCGCATGGGCCCGGCTGCAGTCAAGCCAACCGCGCGCGCCGCGTGAGTCTCTGCTCAAACCAAATCCTGCGCAGTCTGCAATCAGTCGTTCACAGAAGCCTGAACACGTCTGAATGAAACATCTGCAATTTCAATCGAATTTTAGCGGGTTCAGTGCAACCTCGTCAGTGAAAGTGTAAGTCCGCGGCGCTGTCCGATTGCGCCGTTGACGTGTATTCGGAGTTGTCATGTCGATCGTTGTAGCCGAGTTGCAGACGCCAAAAACCATTGGCCTTGAACCTGCAATCGCCAGCCAGCCGGCACCAGGCAAAGCACCGCGCCGCCGCATGCCTCGCCGCCTGGCAGCTGATCTGGTCGGCGTGGCTGACATCGTCGCCGTTATGGCCGCATTTCTACTGCCGGCATTGATCTACAATCAGGCCGGCGGCATGGTGGCGGACTGGCGTCTCCTCATTCAGTCGGCATTTGCCGCCGCGGTAATCATCCACATGATGCTGCGTCTCAACGGAATGTATGCGCCCGATCGCCTACACGATATCCCGCTACGGCCGGGCCTTCTGTTTGCTGCCCTCGCCGTAACAATGCTCTGCTTGCTCGGCCAGGGGATGCCTCATGCATTGCGTACCGAACAAGAATGGGTCTGGCTCTCAGTTGGTCTGTCTGCCGGCTTCACGCTACTGCTCTTCAATCGCGCCGTCGCCCACCCGCTCTATGCCAAGCTGACGCAAAAGGGCATATTTGACGAACGCATTGCGGTATTCGGCGCCGGCTCTATCGCCCGCCGCGTCAAGGAACACCTCGAGGCCGTACCGTCAGGAATTTACTTCGCTGGCGTCTTCGACGATCGCATGGGAACTGACCGCGTCGACCCGGAAGGTCTCGACGTCGCCGGCCGCCTGGAAGACCTCATTGAAGCGGCCCGCTCCAACGAAATCGACAAGATCATCATCGCCTTGCCATCGTCCGCCGATGCGCGCATCGCGATCATCGCGCGTCAGCTGGAAGTACTGCCGGTCAGCATCCACGTCGTCACGCACATTTCCTCCGATCTGCTTGACGACGGTCCTGCTCACACCGTTTCCGCCATCGGAACCGTCGGCCTGCTCGACGTAAAAAAAAAGCCCATTGATGACTGGCAACGCATCCTGAAGCGCGGCGAGGACATCCTCGTCGGCGGCGGATTGCTGCTCGTCTCCCTGCCGCTGTTTCCGTTGATCGCACTCGCCATAAAGCTCGATAGCCCGGGGCCAGTGCTGTTCCGCCAGCGTCGCACGGGTCGCAATCAGACCCCGATAGAAATTTTAAAATTTCGCACGATGACCGTGCAGACGATCGGGAACGAGGCGCAGCAGGCATCCGTTGCAGATCCGCGTGTCACACGTGTTGGTCGAATTCTGCGCCGCACGAGCCTCGACGAACTGCCACAGCTGTTCAATGTCCTGACGGGAGAAATGTCGCTCGTCGGACCTCGGCCGCACCTCGCCGAACACGATGAACGCTTCGCAGCGATGGTGGGAACGTATCCCCATCGACATCAGGTGAAGCCGGGTCTGACGGGCCTTGCGCAGGTATCTGGCTTTCGCGGTGAGACGCGAACCCGTGACTGCATCGAAGGGCGCGTCGCAGCTGACGTCGCGTATGTCCGCAATTGGTCGCTGTGGCTCGACGCCAAGATCATCACGCAAACTGTCTTCGCTGTTTTGACGGGGCGCAACGCCTACTAACCTGCCGATCCGGCCCAAGGGGGAGGGACAAGGGTCAATGCTGGATGCTTTCAGGAAGACACCGCTTCCGATCATGCTGGTGATCCTGAGCTTCATTTCTCCGACCGAGCTCTCGCTCGTTGTCGGCGATCTGCGCTTGTCGCCGCACCGCGTCGTCTTTCTCCTGTTCATCCCGTTCGCGCTCTATCGCCTCGCGATGCGGCCCGATTGCAGGCTGCAACTCTATGACGTTCCCTTCTTCGGTCTGGCGATCTGGCAGACGTCCGTTTTCACTTGGCATGCCGGCAGTGGTGGCTTTGCGTTCGGCGGATCATGGGCCCTGGAAAGCCTCGGCGCCTACCTCATTGCACGTGCCTATATTCGCGATCTCGAAACACTCCAGGCCACGCTGCGCCTGATCTTCGTATCGATCATCCTAGCGGCATTGATTGCAACACTGGACACGATAACCGGGAGCTACTTCGTCCACGAGATGCTGCGTAAGCTGCTTGGCGGCGACCCGATGCCGGCGGTGGAATTCCGCAAAGGCTTGGCGCGTGCCGCATCGACATTCGATCATCCGATCCATTACGGCACGTACTGCGCCGCCATGTTCGCGCTCATGTGGATGTCCGAACCCGAGCGCACGTGGCGTTACATCCGAGCAGCCGGCATGGCCATCGCCGCCCTCCTCGCCATGTCGTCGGCACCCCTTTTAAGCCTCGCCATGCAGCTCGCCATGATGGGCTGGAACAAATCTACGGACCGCATTCCGCTGCGCACCCAAATGACGCTCGCGATAGCGGTTGGCCTGTACCTTGGCGTCCTCATGACGGCACAGCGTCCCCCGGTCCAGATCCTGATCTCGATTGCTACGTTCGACCCTTGGACCGGCTTCTATCGCATGATGATTTGGGAATACGGCCTTGAGAACCTTTGGACCAGCCCGTGGGTCGGCATTGGTATGGCTGACTGGGTGCGTCCGAAATGGATGTATTCATCGACGATCGACGCTTATTGGCTGGTCCTCGCCCTGCGTTCCGGTATTCCCGCGCTTCTGCTAGTTGTCACCGGCATTCTCTTGATTGGCTACGGCGTCGTAAAGCGCGGTCAACGTTCGTCCGATCTGTTGCGCCGGCGCATGTCGGCTGGGTGGATGATCTCGCTCATAGCCATCTGTCTGCTCGGCGCAACGGTTCACTACTGGAACGTACCGCACGCGCTGCTCTACTTCTTCCTGGGCCTCGGCTCTGCGCTGGCCGACCCCCGACGAGTCACCACTGCCGCGACTACAATAAACACCTCTGTCCGCCGCCGTCACCCAAGTTTCATTCGCCCGCAACGGCCGCTCACGCTACCGGGTTCAGCACTGCCAGCTTAGGACGGCTGCGCCGATTCCCGTTCTGTTTAGTGGCTTGCGGCTGATGTTTGGACTTCGGACTGGCTTACTAGAAGGCCGTCGATCATCGGAATAAGGCTTCGCGCCACGCGGCGGCTGCCTTCGACGGAGAAATGCCCGCCATCAAAGAAGAGAAAGCCTGCCTCGCCGACGAGGTCGCAGCGCTCACCGGTGCAGAACAGTGGCGCAGGGTCGAAGACTGAAGCGGACGGTTCGGCAATGACGGCCGGCCGATCGTGTGCACGCGCCGACGCACGGCCGCTGCGATAAACGAAGTCATACGGACTGGCAAAATCAAATGTTGGGCTCGAACCAACGGCGATAACGCGGGAACCCATTGCTGAAACACGTCGCAACATCGCGCTGATCTGCGCCGAGTTGGCGACGCGGGGCATATAGAGATCCCATCGCGCCGAGACGACGACGATATCCGGCCGCAGCTTTTCGATCTCGGCAAGAACGAGCGCATTAAAGGCCCGGCAATGCGGACGGTTGGAAATATCAAGATCCGGCAATGGCGGACAGCCGCCAGCCGTCATCTGGACCAATTGAAATCGACGCGGCGCCTCATCCATGAGCCCCGGCATGAGATGCGCTGCAAAACTGTCGCCCCACACAATCACGAGCGGCGCACCCGAAGGTCCATGGCGACAGGATTCATCACCGGCCCACGCATCGGGTCGCTGCGTGTCCGTCAAGAAGCACACACCAAGTTTCATTCGTTCCAGTCCGGCGATCAGCGGCGGGACGTAGCCGTCATGCCGTTGCGTCCAACCTTGTGAAATGTGCGCAACGACACCAAACACCAGCGTCACCGTCATGGCGAGTGCCGCCGCACCAAACAGCGGTCGCGGGGCGGCAGCGACACGGCGCTCGCGAAACGGCGTCTCGACAAACCGCCACGATAGGACGGCAAGCACAAAACTTACGCCGACCAGCAAAGCCGTTTCGCTGGAACCAAGAACTTCGCCGCGCCATATCCGAGCAAACGTCAGGACCGGCCAGTGCCAGAGATAGAAAGAATAAGAAACCATACCGACGAAGACCACCGGCGGCAAACTCAGGGCTCGTGCCACGCCAGAATCGCGCGTGAAAATTCCTGCGTGAATGATCAGCACGGTCCCCAACACCGGCAACAGGGCGTGTGCTCCGGGAAAGGCCGTCGCACTGGAAAAGCTAAAAATGGAGACAGCGATTAGAATCACGCCAATGCTGGCCGTGCAGCTTGCAACCCGCCGTGAAGTGACTGCTGGCAAGGCACCCAAAGCCAAAAGCGCCCCCGCCATCAACTCCCAAAACCGGGTCGGGAGAAGATAAAAGGCGGCATTCGGCTTCTCCGCTACGGCCCACACGGAGATCACGAACGACATAGCCGTCAATGCCAGCAACACGTGCATGGTTCGCTGGCGCGTCACCCGAGCCAATACCAGCAGCAGCAGCGGCAGAATGATATAGAACTGCTCCTCGACGGCGAGCGACCATGTATGCAGCAGCGGTTTCAAGTGCGCAGGACCACCGAAGTAATCGGCCGTCTGCCAAAAGAAGACGTTCGATACAAACAGGGTTGCAGCCGCCAGACTGTGCCCGAAATCGAGCATCTCTACCGGCAACAGAACTACGCTGGCTATGATGCTCGACACACCGAGCATGACAAACAGCGCAGGAAAAATCCGCCGCATGCGCCGCTCGTAGAACCGCACGATCGAAAAGCGATCATCGGCGATCTCGCCGGCAATGATGCGTGTGATCAGAAATCCGGAAATGACAAAGAAGATATCAACGCCAACGAACCCTCCCGGAAGCATAGGCACGCCAGCGTGATAGAGCACGACGGACAGCACCGCGACGGCCCGCAAGCCATCAATATCGGGACGATAGCTTTGACTTGATCCACTCATAACCGATTAACCCGGGGCGCTTGGCGCGAGGGCCGCCCGCAGTGCTCCGCTCCACGACGCGGGCGCAAGGGCGGGGCGATGAATGAGCCCCAATTCCGTCACGGCATCCAGGATGCTCTGAGCTTTCGCATTCCAGGTCTCTGTGGCGACGCGGGCCCGCGCTGGTGCGGGATTATGGTCCTCCGACAAGGCCGCGCGGATCGCGCGCGTAAAACTTTGCGGATCGTCGGCCACGCGAACGAGATCCCGCCAACCGTCAAGCGCCGGAAAATCAGTTGTCACGACCGGCCGTCCAACGGCGAGATATTCTTTCAACTTGATCGGATTGCAGGCCCGAATCCACTCGCTCTTGTTCCAGGGCATGATCAAGACGTCCATCGCGGCCATGTAGCGGGCGATGATGTCGTACGGCTTGCGACCGAGAAAACGCACGTTGGCAAGATCACACCAGCCATCAGGCAACGAACAGCTCCCGATCATAACGAACATGACATCCGGCATCTGCCGCGCCACGGCATGAAACAGTACCGGATCGAAGGTGTGAGCATCGATGCCGCCGATAAAGCCGACGCGGGGCTTGGGCAAAATTGCAACATCGGACGGGCCTGGCGCGCGCTTTGACCCCTCGGCGACGAACGTGGCAACATCAACCCCGTGTGTGACGAGTAATTGCCGGCGCACTTTGGTTGTCTCTTCCGCCATCAGATGCGGCGCGCAGTAGATCACCAAATCCGCAGCCTGCCGGATAGTCGTCACTTGCTGCGTTAAAAGCACCGGATCGCCCTCCGGAAAGGCTTCGAACCGATCGGTTCGCTGCATCACGACGCCCACCGGGTTCAAGTTTTCGATCAAATCCGCGCCAGCCGGACAGTGCATCCAGAGCAGCGGGCGGGTGATGCCGGCTCGGCGGGCAGCAAAGCGAATTTGCGGAGCCAGCGCGAAGCCCGAGATCTTTTTCCCAGCACTCCCTGGTATACTGACCGGCGAGAACACCCAGAAGTTGTTCTCGACGTTGACCACGCCGCGGGCGAGGCTCTTGAGCTTGCGCTGCACCTTGCCCGCGAACTGCCCCGGCTTTGACGCGTCGGGAATGCGCACGCCCAGAGAATTGACGAACAGCACCGGCATGTTCCGCGCGAAACGGCGCATAACCTGGAAATCGAAATGACCGCGGTTGTGGTACCACCAGTCCGAACCGCCAATGCAGATAATTCCGTCGAATTCACAACGCGACCGGTCGGCGGAGTGGACGTCAGTGCGCTCAAGCGAGGCGTGAAGCATGGAATTGCTGACCCTGAGTGAGCCTGGCAAACGCCAAGCGCGAATCAACGGCAGTTTGCCCGAGCCGCGTTAATCGTTTCCTCAAGCAGGTCGCGCATGTTGTCTTTGAACCGACCGCTGATCCGCCTCGCGCCGTTAACGAAGTGTTAACCGGCGAGCGGATTGCCTTGGAGCCCCGCGCGTGATCCCCACCCGCCAGATCGACGTTTCGATCGTGATCGTCAGTTACAACACCCGCGAGATGACGCTGGCCGCCATCGCGTCCGTGGTGCGTGAAACGCGCGACGTTGCCTATGAAATCATCGTCGTCGATAACGCCTCGACCGACGGCTCGGCCGATGCAATCGCCAATCATCCCGCACGACCGGCACTCATCCGCCGAGTCGATAACATCGGCTTCGGCCGCGGCAATAACCTCGGCGCCAGGCACGCCACGGGGAACTATCTCCTGTTGCTCAATCCGGACACGGTCGTAACCGACCGCGCCATCGACCGCCTCGTCGCCTTCGCGCGCGAAAATCCGAAAGCCCTCATTTGGGGCGGCCGAACGATCTTTGGCGACGGACGTCTCAACCCCGCCTCATGCTGGCAGCGCATTACGCCATGGAATCTTGCGATGCGCGCTTCGGGACTGGCAGCGCTTTTACCGAATTCACCGCTCTTCAACCCGGAAGCCTATGGCGGCTGGCTGCGCGACAGCGTCCGTCAGGTCGACATCGTGTCCGGCTGCTTCCTGCTTCTCCCGCGATCAACGTGGCAGACGCTCGACGGCTTTGACCCGGTGTTCTTCATGTATGGCGAGGAAGCCGACTTGTGCTCTCGCGCCCGCCGCATCGGCGCGCGGCCAATGGTGACGCCCGATGCAACCATCATCCATTACGGCGGCGCATCCGAGACCACCCGCGCTGGCAAGATGATCAAGCTGCTCGCGGCAAAATCGACCCTCATCGCCCGTCATTGGCCCCGCGGCACCGAGGCCATCGGACAAAACCTCTTGGCGCTTTGGCCGCTTTCACGCTGGCTCGCCTGCACCATCCTTGCGCGCGTCAGACCAAATGCCGAGACCCGCGAAGCCGCCGCAACGTGGCAAGCGGTATGGTCGGCGCGACGGCAATGGCGCGACGGCTATTGCGAGCCGGACGTCGACAGATCAACCGCACCGAATATCGAGACCGCCTCATGACCGACATTGAGCCGATGATCAATGTTGCTCTGCCGTGCACCGCAGCACGCCCCCCGCGATACACCATCGCCACGCTGGTCAACAAGCCGGATCAGTTCGACGCCATGCGCGAGACGTTTGCGTCGGGCGGCTTTAACTCGATGAATTCGGAAATCCTCTACATCGACAACTCCGGGCCGCACCAAACCGGCGCCTATAGGGGTCTCAACGCGCTGATCAATGCCGCACGCGGCCGGTATGTCATCCTGTGCCACCAAGACGTCCGCCTCATCACCGACGGTATCGAAAAGCTCGATCTCTGCCTCGCCGAACTGGACGCACGCGATACCAATTGGGCACTCGCCGGCAACGCCGGTGGCCTCGCTCCCGGCAGCCTGGCGCACCGCATATCCGATCCGCATGGCGCCGACCGCAACTCCGGTAACCTGCCGCAGAAAGTCATGAGCCTCGACGAAAACTTTATCGTGCTGAAGCGCAGCGCGCGCATCGGCTGTTCGGTCGATCTTGAGGGCTTCCACTTTTACGGTCCCGACCTCTGCCTCAACGCCGACGTTGCCGGCCACAGTGCCTGGGTCATCGACTTCCATTTGCTGCACCTGTCAGGCGGCAACAAGAGCGACGACTTTCATTATGCCCAAGAGGCGTTCCGCGCCAAATGGAGCCACGCACTTCGACCGCGCTGGATGCAGACGACATGCGCACTTCTTCGCCTGTCGGGATCGGGGCTTGATCGCGAAGCTTGTCGCCTCGCTGCCCGGCCGTATGCTGGCCTTCTGCGCCGTTTGCCACGCCTGAATGCAGCCGGCAAGGATTGACAACCATGCAACCGACGCCAGCGTCCGCAGCGCCGAACCTGAGCCGCCGCATTGCCGGACAGGGCGCGCTGCTGATGTCCGGTTTCGCCGCATCCCAATTTCTCTCGTTCGCACGCAATGCACTTCTCGGCCACATGCTTGCCAAAGGCGACTTCGGCGTCGCCGCCTTGTTGACGCTTTTGTTGCAGCTGCTCGACGGCCTCACAGACCTCGGCGTCGACCGGCTCATCATCCAGGCACCCGACGGTGACGAGCCACACTTCGTCGCCGCCAATCACACCGCGCTCGTCATTCGCGGCCTCTTTATCGGCACCGTTCTCTTTATATCCGCAGGGTCCATCGCTGGATTTTTTGCCATACCGGCGGCTGAAAGCGCCTTAGCCGCGATTGCACTCGTACCGCTGATCAAGGGCTTTCAACATCTCGACTGCCGACGGGCGCAGCGCCGGCTCGATAACCGACCGTTTCTGTGGATTGAAATTCTACCCCAGGCCACCGCCCTGCTTTTAGCGTGGCCGGTCATCACTTACATTCCCGATTTTCACGCTGTCGTCTGGCTGTCGCTGATCCAGGCCGGCGTGACGCTCCTCGTCTCCCATGCTGTCGCCGAGCGAACTTATGCGCTGAACGTCGATTTTTCAGTGCTGAAGCGGCTATTCGACTTCGGCTGGCCGATCTGGCTCAGCGCATTTCCGCTCATCGCGGTCTATCACGGCGATCGCATCGTCATTGGCCGGCTGATCGGCATCGAGGAACTCGCCGGCTACAGCGCCGCTTTCATGGTCGCGATGGTTCCCGGCCTGATCGCCGCCAAAGTTGGCCAGTCGCTGATGTTGCCGATCTTTGCTGCAGCGCGCGGCGACGCTGCTCGTCTGGCCCGGCAGTTTGCCGCCATGACGGAAGCCACGACGATCGTCGCCGCGGTCTATCTCGTGACGGCGATGCTGATGGGTGGCCTCATTCTAGAGGTCGCCTTCGGGGCGAATTTCAGCGGTCTCGGCGGGGTAATGGCATGGCTGGCCGCCATGTGGGCGGTGCGAATGCTGCAAGCCGTGCCCGGAATGGTTCTGCTATCGACCGGTGAAACGAAGCCGTTCCTGATCGCAGGCTTGATCAGGTCCCTGGCGCTCATACCTGCCATTGCCGTCGCAGCCTACGGACTGGGCCTCGAAGCCGTAGCCGCGATGGGATTTTTCGGAGAGGTCGCCTCGCTGGCGTACATTGTTTGGCGCATGGATGCACATGCGAAAGGCCTTTCGGCTTTATTGGCGCGGCGCGCCGCATTTCTACTCCCGGCGGCGCTGGCAGCCGGCACCGCGCTCATCGCAACAACGCCAACTCCTTTGCTGCCACGCGCACTCGCACTCATGCTGGCGCTCAGCGTCATCACGGCCACGGCCGCCGCGCTGATGCCAGAAACTCGCAGCCGTCTCCATGACCTGCTGCGCACATAATTCGATCATCTCAGAAAAACTGCCACCGGCCTAATCGTGGACTGGCATCTCCACCGGGCGTGCCGCTGTCCGCGCCCGGCTGCCCAGCGCGTAGTCGTAAGCTGCCAGCAACCGACCGCGCTCTTCGTCCCAGCGCAGGAGAGATTTCGCCCGCGCAACGCCTTCCGCGGCCGTGCGTTCACGCAGTTCCGCATCGTCGAGCAGTGTCAACATCGACCCCGCCAGCGACAGCGGGGAATTGTTTTCAGCATACAGCGACGCACCCGCAGCCATCTTGCGGCCCTCGACAAGATCAAACTGCACGAACGGGATGCCGAGCGTCATGTATTCCAGCACTTTGTTCATGCAGATTTTGTCGTTGTAGACGTTTTTGGGGTCAGGAATGATGCCGATATCGAAGGTCGACATCGCGGTCAGCAGGTTCAACCCCGACTGGAATCCAGGAAATGTAATGTAGTCCTGAAGCCCGTGCCGCGCCGAAAGACTGGTCAAATACGGCAACTCAGTGCCCGTACCGACGATCAGCGCCTGGACATCGTGACGGCCTAGGTCGTGGACGATCACATTCATCGCATCGACCATGAGATCAACGCCGTCCTGCGCGCCCATGATACCGACGAAGCCCACCAAATGACGGCGCCCGTTGCGCAACTGAGGATTTGCAGCCACCCGCCGAAAGCGGCTCGTATCGGGAACCGAGCGCACAATGAAAACCCGGTCCTTCTCCATGCCACCACGGCCGGTCGCGATATCTCGGAAAGTCTCGTTGGTAGCTATCGCCGCGTCGGCAACGCGAAAAGTCTGGCGTTCAAGAAAGTGCAGTAATTGATGCCACGCACCGCGCCGGCCAAACTTGGCTTCATAGAGTTCCGGGTTGATATCGTGATGATCGAATACGAACGGCTTGCCGAATAGATACTTCCAGAAAGCGCCGATAATGAAAAGCAGATCCGGCGGATTGCACGCTTGAACCACATCGAAGCCAACCTTGAAGTAAGCCTTGATCGACAGCACAAACTCGAAAAAGAGTGCCGTCGAATATTCCCCGACGTAACCGAGTGCTCCGCGCGCCTCGATCGGCAGCGGATGCCGGAACACATGCACGCCATCGAGCAGTTCATAGGGCGCGGTGTGAATACCGCCCTTCGGGCAAATGACAGAAACCTTGTAGCCGGCGTCACGCAGTGCGCACGCCTCCTGCCATACGCGCCGGTCGAGCGGTACGGTCAGGTTTTCAACGATAATCAAGATACCCGGGCGCGTTCCCAACACGACGCGGTCCTTCTGAACGGATGCGGAGGCGCTTATTCGGCGCCGGTCAAACGCATCCTGAAACAGCAGGGTAAAGGATCTCCTCCCAGAAACGGTCGAAATGTCATGACTTTTGTCTCTTTACGGGACGGCCACGCAATAAAATCCGCAAAACCCAGGGCATGCTTCTTGCGACGTCGCAGCCATCCCGCTAACGCTTATTTAAGGTTCGACGAGGAGCAAGATCGTGTTTCGTATCTCCCGCCATCGCCCCTGGCCGCCGTCCATTGACCTCTCGACGGTGCGCGAGACGCTCATTTACATGCGCGACGATGCTCGATCGGTGCCGGGCCTCGAAAACCTGGCGACCGCCCTGGAGGCCGCGATTGGCGAAGTCGATAGCGCGCAAGACAAAATCGAACCAGCCAGCTTGTCGCCGATAGCCTCGCGCTTTTTGCCAGCACGCCTGCGCATCTCGACGCAAGATCAGTAATCGAGTTCGACGCTCAACTTCACGGTACCGTCCGGCGTATTCTCGTTGAGCCCTGCCAGGAACCCGAGCCCAACCGTGAGCTCGCTCGTTTCCGCACTGCCATCCTCATCACGTCGCGGGTCGGGGCGGAGGCTGCGCCCGAAATCATAGGAGTAATAAAAGATCGGCCCGATCCGGTGCTGATCATGATCGCCGAAAGTGAGCGCAGCTTCGCTCCGTTCCCCGGTATTACCAAGACGCTCAACCGTCCCGTACGCTTCCAGCGCGAGGGTCCATGTTTCGGAGAACTGGTAGGCCACCTGGGCCGCGTAGGAGAAGTCCCATTTGTCGTCCTTGATGCCGTCCTCGTCGGCAGCTCCGCCGAAATCGTGAACCAGCAACGGAACAGCCGCAATCAACCAAGGACCCGCGCCATACTCGAAGATCGGGCCCATATTGACGCTCATCTGTTCACCGAACTCTAGCGACCGTTCGACCTCAACGACCGCCCCGAGACCAAACCCATCGCCGTAACGGGGAATGATAATGCCGATGACCTCGGCACCCAGTTCATCCAGCTTCAACGGTTCGAAATTGTTGGCATCCGCCAGCGTCTCGGGATCATCGACACGTCCCTGCTCGAATTCGATGCCAATACGCATCTTGAGATAGCGTGTGAAACCCATCTCCATTTCGAGAGCTTCGCGTTGCCGAATGACGGTATTGTCGTCGAAGACGGTTTCACCGCTGCCATCGGCGCTCTGCCGTCCGGGTTGCCCAAATGACCAGGCATTCTGGCTCTGAAATTCGAGAAAGCCCGGCGCCGACTCCAGCGTCTTCAATTCAAATTGCCCGATCGCTGGACCCGCCACAGCGCCCGTCGGGACCAGGCACGTCACCGCGAAGATGACAGTGTTTATGTAACGGCGGCAACGAAGCATCTCGGGCAGCATTCATTTAGCGCTTAAGGCTTTTTTCCTCCGCTAGGCTAGCATTTTTCCCGACCTAATCGCACACCGCTGACGTTCAACGGGGCCAATGCACTGCTTTCGCAGTTTGAGTGGCTCAGACGCCACTCTAACGGGCATACAAAAGGGCGGCCAAAATTGACCGCCCTCTCACTCATATCGTGTTGATCAGAATGTTACACGAAGTCCGCCGTAGATCGCGAACGGCTGAACCGGTGAGATCGAACGCGGGTCTCCAAAGAAATCTTCGCCGTAGCCCGCCGCCTCGCTGACCTCGTTCGCCTCGTCGTCATTCAAATAGGTGCCGTAAAGGCCGTAACGGCGGTCAAACAGGTTGCGGATCAACCCGTACACCTCGGCGTTATCCGACAGCTTATAGGAGGTATTCAGGTCGACACGGGTGTAGCCAGAAAGTTTGCGGTTGTTGTTGGCATCGTCCCCGAAGAAATACTGGTCGGAAACGGCCAGGAAGTCGCTGCCGAACTTCCACTTCGGCGTCAGCCAGTATTGAAAGCCAGCCTTGAAGCGATGCTGCGGGATGCCGGGGAGCGTATCTCCGTCGGAAACGGCCTGGCACTCACCTGCGTCCGGCTCGGCAGGGTTGCACGGAAACGTGCCGTTCGGCGTGTTCGGTGCGGGCAGGATCAGATCATCCTGATAAGTGGCATCGACAAACGCGTAGGAACTGTACAGCGAATAACGACGGGTCTGATATCCAACGGCGAGTTCGACCCCCTGGCGCAGCGTGTCGCCGGCATTCTGGAAAAAGCCGCGACCCGTAATCTGCGAGCCGACGTTGATAATGTCATCCTGATTGAGGGTGCGGAACAGCCCAGCACTCCACGTCAGCAGCGAATTGTCGAAATATTTCTCCTCACCGCGCAAGCCGATTTCAACGGTGCGAGACACGACCTGCTTCAACGGCGGATCATCGGTCAGGAAGCTTTCGATGAAGCAGGGGTTCTCCTCCTCGGCGCAGCCAAGTTCTGCCGCAGTTGGCGCACGATTGGCTTCCGAATAGCTCCCGTAAGCGGTCAGACCCTGCATCAGCTTGTACGTGCCGCCGACTGTTGGATTGAAGCGCTCGTAAGTGTTGGTGACGTTCAGTTCCGGCAGATATCCCTCACCATTTTCAGTCAGCGATCCCGTTCTGTCCGAGATCTTGATACGCGCGTAATTATAACGACCACCGAGGGTCAGAGTGAATGCATCTGTCACATCGAGCGAGTTGGTGAAATAAACGCCCGCATAATCGTTTTGCGTTTCCAGCAAGCGCGGTGCAAGTTCCGGCGTTTCAAAACCTGGAGCGTTGGGATCCGGGTCCGTAGGCGGCGGAATGACGATGCCGGAACCGGAAACAACGAACCTGTTGCCAATCTGGCCGATTTCGCTCGACGTGTTGTAGTCAACTTTGCCGTGGTCGTAGCTCGCGCCAATCAGGAATCGGTTTGGCCGATTAAAAAGATTGGATGTTTCGACGGCCTGCACCGAACCGCCAAAGCTTTCTGCGTCGGTGTTGATCCGCTCTATCGAACCAAACGGGAAGTCGTCGGGATCTCCGACATAGCCGAACGCACTAGCAACATCTGCAAACGGAATCGCGGGATCCAATTGTTCGGTTCCCTCCAGGCAAAGCTGAGTGTCATTGGAATCGCAAGGCCCGACTTCCGAGAGATTTCCGTCGATCACATCCGATTTGAACTTGCGATAATAGCCGATGCCGCTGAACGAAAGTGTCTCAGTCGCCTGCACATTGGCACTCAAGGTCGGCATGAGAACTTCGAGATCGGTCTCCTGCGGGCTGGTAAATGTGCGGTTCCAGTCCACGTTCAGCAGATCGACGGGCGAGGCGGCAACAACGCCGGCGTTGCTTTGAGCAGCAGTCAGGCTCACGTGAACTTCCACCGCGCTGCCCTTGAAACCGATGTCGCCATAAAAGCGCTCGACGTCTGCATCGGAAAAATCTCGGAACCCGCTTTCGCGCAGCAATTCCAGCGCCGCGTAAACACCCACCGTCCCAGAGTTGGCGCCGGCTTCCATTGAAATCTGGCCGCGCCCGAACGAGCCGCCCATGGCGTCGATCGTACCGCCTTGAAAGCTGAAACCATCTTTCATCGTGATGCCGATGGCGCCGCCGATGGCATTGAGACCATACAGCGGGTTGGCGCCGAGCACGGTGATGTCGCTGATCGCGATGGAAGGGATCAGGTCGAGGTTGACGGTATCGCCAAACGACTTCGTTGATGCGCACGCCGTTCTGGTAGACGGCGATGGCCTGCGAGCGTCCACCGATCGGAGAGGCGTCAAAACCGCGAAACTGGATGTCAGTGCGCAGGCCACCGCCAGCCGTGTCGGTCAATAGGATGCCAGGCACCTGCTTCTGTAGAACTTGCTGCACCTGGCGGGTTCCGTCCGCGGTAATCTGGTCCGCCGTTACCTGCGAAACCGCTGCGGGAACTTTCGCAAGGCTCACGCTGCCGTCGCTGCCGGAACCCGTGCCGCCCCCACCGGCACCTTCAGCAACTACACCAGCAGCCGTGCCGGAACCGCCGACCACCGGCCCCGGCGCAATCTGCACTTTGGCTTGCGATGATGGCGGACCTGAAACCCGCTTCACAGGCGTCTGAGTGACCGTGACTTCGGGGAGTGCCGCATCGGCTGGCGTAACCGGCTCCGGCTCGGCTGTCGCGGCGGCGGGCGGAGGCGTGGTTGCCGCTGGGGGTGTCGGAGCGGGGGGTGTCGTGGCGGCGGGTGCTTGCGTCGTTTGCGCGGCGGCAGGCGAGACGATCGCCATTATCACCGCTACGGCTAACACCTTGCGAATAAGCGCTACGGACATCATCGCCCCATCAAATGTAAAAAGCCTGATGTCTCTGATAGTTCTGTTCGCAAAATGCCAGCAATAGGAGCCTCTCCCGATGCTCCGCCCCAGCGCTGAATAACCTCCACTGTGGCAACTCTGCATCGGGACTTTTTCCCGACTGTCGCCGCGATGAGCTTTAGGAATTGGTCACGGGAAAATACCTTGATTGCCAGTGGCTTCGACCGCTAATCAAGGAACGCTCCGAGATGCCCTCGACCTCGCCGTTCCGTCGCGCCAAACGTTATCGAAACGTAATGCTCCACAGCGGAGACGGGCCGGAAATGTTAGGTTATACAGACACAAATGATGACCTAGCGAGTGCCACGTAGGCCGCCGACAAAGTTCACCGGGAAAGCCGGCCAGCAGCAACAAGAGACAGCACGTGACGACTGGGAGAAAACAATTGAAAATCAAAAAGATAAAGGCCCTTGTGTTCGTTACATGCGCAGTAGCTTGCTGGCCGATCGCATCGCGCGCTGGCGACGCGGCACCGGCTCCGAGCGCGTCCGCTCCCGCAATCTCCGTTGAACTCAATAAGCTGGAACCCGTCGAAAAGGGCTGCCGCGTTTATACCGTCGTCGACAATCCCGGCACCGTCGCGTTCCAAAGTTTGAAGCTCGATCTCATCCTGTTTCATACCGACGGCGTCATCGGCCGCCGCCTCATGCTCGACCTGGCACCACTCAAAAGCGCCAAGAAGACCGTCAAAATGTTCGATCTCGAAGGAACGCAGTGCGACAAGATCGGCAGCTTTCTCGTGCATGACGTGATGGAATGCAAATCCGACACCGGTCCTATCGACAAGTGTCTGGACGCGATCACCCTGAAATCGCTGAGCAACGTCCAAATCTCAAAGTAACCGCGCCCCGCAACGCGAAGGAATGATCCGTGTTTCTGACCGCTTCCCCGCAAGCCACTATCTCGATCATGGAACTGATCGCATCCGCCGACCCGATCGTGAAGGGTGTGCTGCTGCTGCTCGTTCTCTCATCAATCGCGTGCTGGGCGCTCGTGCTTGAAAAAGCAATTCGGACCTGGCGGCTCAAGCGGGATATTAGTGCACTCGAAAAACTGGCATCCGGCGCTGACGAAGCGACGCCCGCCGACGGCCTCGTGCGCACCGTGCTCGCCGCCGCAGAGTTCGAGGCCGCCGACGGCGTCTCGCGCGGCGAAGCCCGCAGCGAAGTCCGCGCCCGACTGGAACGGTCGATGAAACTCAAGTTCAAGAGCGAATTGGAATCGATCGAGGCCGGCCTGCCGTTCCTTGCAACGATTGGCTCCGCCGCCCCATTCATCGGCCTTTTCGGCACCGTTTGGGGCATCATGAACAGCTTCACCGCCATTGCAGCGCGGCAAGACACCAGTCTCGCGACGGTCGCGCCCGGTATCGCCGAAGCATTGTTTGCAACCGCACTCGGCCTCGTGGCAGCTATTCCGGCCGTCATGGCCTATAACCATTATGCGGTGAAACTCGGCCGCGCTGCACAGCGCGGCAACACGGCACTCGCCGAAATCGCCAAGCAGTTATCGCGACCTGCGGCTGACACCGCGGCCCGAACCGGCGTCGAACCGTTGCGTGCCGGAAAGGCTTACTAATGGGTATGAGCGCCAACCTCTCGTCCGGAGACAGCGAAGACGGCGGCTATCGCCCGATGGCTGAAATCAACATTACTCCGATGGTGGACGTGATGCTGGTGCTGCTCATCATCTTCATGGTGGCGGCGCCGCTACTTGTGACGGGCGTGCCCATCGAACTCCCCAAGACGACGGCGGCCAAGCTTGGCCAATCCAAAAAGCCGATGGTTGTCACCCTAACCCCGGATGGCAAGTTTCAGATCCGCAACGAATTCGTAACCCGCGACGGACTCGTGCCGAAGCTGCGCGAATTGCGCGCTGTCGAAGGTGACGCGGTCGTCTATGTGCGCGCCGACAAAAAGAATCCTTACGGCGAAGTGATGGACCTCCTCGGTCAAGTCGGACAGAGCGGGTTTAGCCGGGTCTCGCTTCTCTCTCAGCAACCCTCCGCCGGTGCCGCATCGCCATCGGCCTCAACTCCCCTGCCGGCGAACCCTGCGCCATCTGCCCCAATCCCGGCCCCGTGATCCGATCAAGGACCGAACACGCCGCCATGTCGTTGACGCCCATCACTTGGCTTCTGTCGATTGCCCTCCATGCTGCGTTCGCAGCGTGGCTGCTGGCCGTGCCCGGTGGCGCGGCCTTGGATGAAGGTGAAAGCGACGATCAGTTTGTCGTAGAACAGGGCATTGCAATCGAAGGCCTGGATCTTTGGGGTCAAGACGAAACGACGGTTCAAGCCGTCGAGGCGGAGCCGCTAGAGGCCAGCGAAGCCCGCCCTGAGGTTAAAGAGGTTAAGGAACTCAAGGAAGTCGAGGAGACGACAGTCGTCGCTTCCGAGACGGGTCCTGATCAGGAAATCGAAGAGGTCAAGCCTGAGCCCATCACCGAACCGGTGCCGCCTCAGGTTGCGACGCTCGAGCAGGCGGCTCAGGTGGCCGTCGAGGAAAAACGCGCGGCCAGCGCGACCAAGTCCGGCGGTGATACAACGGCGCAGAGCAAATACCTCGGCACACTGCGCACGCACCTCGAAAAACGGAAGATCAACCCGCGCACCCGCCAAGCTGGAACGGCTCTCGTCCGGTTCACCGTCGATTCCGCCGGACAGCTCCTGACACGCGAAATTGCCCGCAGTTCCGGCAACAAGCAGCTCGACGAGGCCGCCATTGCGTCCATCGAGAAGGCCGCTCCTTTCCCCGCGATGCCACAAGAAGTCAACCAGCAACCTCTTGTTGTTCTAGTACCTTTCCGCTTCACCGTCCGTTGAGGACGCCGCCGGAAGTTAGAACGCGACGGATTGGGTTAACCCGGCCTTATCCATTCGCCGATAGGCTCTTGTCGATTATCTGACAAGCGGCACATCGATGATACGGGGTTCTATAAGCAGGCAGAAGAACACCTCGCTCATGGGAGAATATGCTTCTCTCATCGGCGAAGCGATCCTGCGTCAACGCACCCGCGAAGCCGAGCATGCCGCTCGCATCGAGGCCGAACTGGCTGATCGCGTCAAAAGCGAATTCATTTCCAATATGAGCCACGAGCTCCGGACGCCGCTCAACACCATGATCGGCTTTTCGAAAATTCTGAGTGAACACGACAAGCGCCGCATACCTGATGCAGAAATCGTCGAGTACTCGAAGCTCATCCTCGACGCGGCCGGTCACCTGCTCTCGGTTATCAACGACATCCTCGATATCTCAAAGATCCAGAGCGGACGTTACACGCTCGACGCTCGCGAAATTAGCATCGAGGACGTCATCCAGGCCACCTTCTCGACGGGCCGCAACGCGGCCCGCGAAGCCGGCATCGGCCTCGACTGTGAGATTGCGACCAATCTCCCACTCGTCCGAGGCGATGCTGCCAAACTGCAGCAAGCGCTCTCCAATCTTGTCTCGAACGCCATCAAGTTCACGCTCAAGGGCGGTGCAGTCAAGTTGGAGGCAGTCCGACTGAACGACGGCGGCGTCGGCGTTATGATCCGCGACAACGGCGTCGGCATGTCGGACGATGAATTGAAACTCGCCACCATTCCGTTTGGGCAAGTCGATGGCGGCCGCGCGCGGTGGCGCGAAGGCACGGGCCTTGGCCTTCCGATTGCGCGTTCTCTCATCGAACTGCACGGCGGGCAGATGACGATCAAGAGCCAGAAGGGCATCGGGACGGAAGTCGGCATAATCCTACCTTCCTCCTCCACAATCAACATTCGTGAAGCGCGCGATGCCGTCCTCGGCAGCGGTGGCCCGTCTCAAGCGTAAGGACCGAAGGGCAATGAAAGAGATCATGCAAAACCCCGTTTCAGGTGCGCAAAAAGTTGCGCTTAAGGGCTTCGATGGCTCGATTGGCCGTATCGTCTCCGTGACTGGATCGAAAACGATCGTATTGCTGGACACGCCTAAAGACGGGACAATCCGCAATATCCAGGATCGACCCGAGATGGGCACGCTGCTGGCGATCGATACGGCCAACACGGTCGTGCTGGCCATCGTATCGGCTCTCAGCGTGCCAGTGCCCGCCCAGCGTGACGGCGACAACGAAATCTGGATCGCGGAACTTGGCTTGGTCGGCGAGCTCTGGCGCAATGCAAACGGTACGGCGGCCACATTCAACCGCGGCGTCACCGTGTACCCCGGCCTCGGCGACCGTGTGCGCGTTGCGAGCAAAGCGGAGTTGACACTCGCATTCTCTGGCAGCGACACGCGTTCCGTCCGAGTCGGCTGCATCCGCCAAGACCAGACAATCGACGCCCGCGTCCGCATCGATGATCTGCTCGGCAAGCACTTTGCAATTCTGGGCACGACCGGAACAGGCAAATCATGCACCACCGCGCTGATCTTGCGCTCCATCCTCGACCAGCATCCCGCCGCTCACATTGTGCTGCTGGATCCGCACAATGAATATGCCACCGCATTCGGTGAACTCGCCGAAGTCATCAGCCCGTGGAACATGCAGCTGCCGCTGTGGCTGCTGAACTTCGAAGAGGCCATCGAAGTTCTCGTTGGCGATCCCGAGCGCAAGCACGAAATCGAAATTCTCCAGGAGTTGATCCCGCTTGCGAAGAGCCGCTATGCAGCCGGCCGCGCCGCCGACAATCAGAAGGTACGCCGCGGAGTCCTCGATCACGGCCGCTTTACGGTCGACACACCGGTGCCCTATCGCATTTCGGATTTGACCGGTCTCATCGACGAACGGATGGGCAAGCTCGAAAACAAGCGCGACCTCGCTCCCTATCGCAATCTGCGCTCGCGTATCGACACCATCTCACAGGATGGCCGCTACGCCTTCATGTTCGGCTCTCTGACCGTTTATGACGGCATGGCGCAAATTTTGTCCCGCATCTTCCGCGTCCCGGTCCAGGGCAAGCCGATCACCATTCTCGAATTGACCGGAATCCCAACCGAGATCGTCAACGTTGTCGTCTCGGTTCTGTGCCGAATGACATTCGACTTCGCGCTCTGGAGCGAAGGCAAGGTACCCGTGACACTCGTGTGCGAGGAAGCCCACCGCTACGTTCCGCTGAACGCCACTGCGGGGTTCGAGCCGTGCAAGCGCGCCATCGCCAAGATCGCCAAGGAAGGCCGTAAATACGGAGCGTCCCTGTGCATCGTCACGCAGCGCCCGGCAGAGATCGACCCGACAATCCTTTCCCAGTGCAACACCGTCTTCGCTCTGCGCATGTCGAATGACCGCGACCAGGCCATCGTCTCGTCCGCCATTTCCGACACCGGCTCGGGTCTGCTCGAATTCCTGCCCGCTCTCGGCCAACGCGAAGCGCTTGCATTTGGCGACGGCGTGGCTCTCCCAGTGCGCATCAAATTCGATGAGTTGCCGCGGGATCGCCTACCGCGCTCTTCGACCGCGAAATTCTCCGAGAAATGGCAGAGTTCGGTCGGCGACGAGAATTTTCTCGATCAGGTCGTCGAACGCTGGCGCACCGCGGGAACCGGCAGCGGCGTCGACACAAACCACCAGGCTGCGATGCTTGCCGATACGATGCACTTTGGTACGCCTCGCACCGACGCGGTGGATACCGCCGAGCCCGCCCCTCGCGGCACCACGCCTGTGAGACCAGCGCCAAATGCACCGCAGTTTGCCGGCAATCACGCGTCGCATGGCGGATCGCGCCCCGCAGCCGGCGGCGGAAATCTGCGTCGCGAAACGGCCCCGGCAGCGCCGGCAGCCCAGCCATCCGCCGCAGCACCAGTGAGTGGTGATCGCCTCTCCTTACGCGAGCGCTTGCTGCGACCGAACGCGCCGCGCTGAACTCGTCAAAACAGGTCAGGTGCGTCGGCCAGCATCGGCTGTTTTCGATCCTTGTCGGAAAGGATGGCCGCTGCTTCACCGATGCCCCAATCGATTTGCAGCGCCGGGTCGTTCCAGCGTAGTCCGCGATCCAGCGACGGCGCATAGTGGTTCGTCACCTTGTAGATGACCTCCGTGTGCTCCTCGAGCGTGACGTAGCCATGGGCGAAACCCGCAGGCACCCAGATCTGCCGCCAATTCTCCGCCGAGATGACTGCCGTCACATGCTGCCCGAACGTCGGCGAACCGCGCCGGATATCGACCGCCACATCGAGAATGGACCCGCGCGTCACGCGGATCAATTTGTCTTGCTGCGCCGGCGGCAATTGGAAATGCAGGCCGCGCACAACGCCCCTGTCGACCGAATAGGCGTGATTGTCTTGAACGAAAAGAGCCGCAAAGCCTGCTTCCCTCCAGTTCCGCTCGTGGAATGTCTCTGAGAAAAATCCGCGCGCGTCCGCAAAGCGGCGCGGCATCACGAGCTTCACTTCCGGGATAGCGAGCTCTTCGACGTGCATGCTGTGCTCTGCCTTCAGCGCTTCGGCTCGATCGGGCGCAGGTCGATGACGCGGGCCGTCTCCGGTACTCCAGTCGCGTTCGACGCCGCACCAGCAGCCGGGTCCGCTTGGCTTGCCCGTTCTTTGGCGACAAACCTGCGCCAGCTCAATGGAATAAAGGCAAGATAGCTCACGGATGCAATCGCCAGCGTCTCGTACGGGTAAGTCACAAGACAGGCCACCAGTCCGATGGCGACGATGAAAATCGGCAGCACCCACTCACGCCGGATGCGCTCTCCCAGTAGCTTGCCCGAATACGTCGGGATGGTCGATACCATCATCACAGCGATCAACACTGTATACAGCAGCACAACGCTCATCGCGACGCGCGATGCGTTGGCATCAAGACCAAGATTGCCAAGATAGAACGGCAACAGAACAACGATCGCGGCGGCGGGTGTGGGCATGCCGGTAAAAAAGTTCGATTGCCATTTGGGCTTTTCTTCGTCGACCGCCACATTGAACCGCGCCAATCGCAGCGCGGACGCCAACGCGAACATCATGACGCAAATCCAGCCAATGCTCTTGATGTCGACCAGTCCCCAGGTGAAGAGCAGAATGGCGGGAGCCACCCCGAAGTTCACGAAATCCGCCAGACTATCGAGTTCGGCACCGAACCGCGATGAGGCCTTGAGCAAGCGCGCCACCCGGCCGTCGATACCATCGAGCATGGCCGCGAACACGATAGCCGCAAGCGCAACATCCCAGCGCTCCTCGATCGACATTCGGATCGACGTTAGCCCCGCGCACAACCCGAGCAGCGTAAAGAAATTGGGCACCAGCATCCGCACCGGAATACGCGAATGCGAAAACATGCGGCGCCGACGGCGTCGCGTGATCTCTTTTTCAATCTGCGGCAGTTCGGGATCCATGCTCGCCTCCAACCGCGGGCCGGGTCAAACCGGCGCGACTTGCCGTCAATGAACCTTGTCAGGGCATGATTGAGAAACCCTCACCACGCCTGGAACTCTTGGTTCAAACCCGGCGCGCTTCCCGCTCCGGCTCCGACGACTTCAAATCAGCCAACACCGTTTCACCGGCTATTGCCCGCTGTCCGACGGCGACGAGTGGACCGTGCCCCGGCGGCAGAAACGTATCGACGCGCGATCCAAACCGAATCAGGCCGAAACGCTGGCCTACACCCACCGTATCGCCTTCTTGCGAAAACGTGACAATCCGCCGAGCAACGAGGCCCGCAATTTGCACGACGCCGATTTCAGCACCCCCGGCCGTTTCGATCACGAGCGCGCGCCGCTCATTGTCTTCGCTGGCCTTGTCCAGGGCGGCGTTGAGAAAGGCACCCGGGATATAGACCGACCGTTTGATTCGACCTGCGACGGGAGCGCGATTGATGTGCACGTCGAACACCGACAGGAACACCGACACGCGAACGCGCTCTTCGTCTCCCAGTCCCAGTTCTTTAGGCGGCCGCACTTTTTCGATCAACGACACCCGACCGTCTGCCGGTGAAATGACAAGGCCGTCGCGCAGAGGCGTCACCCGATCGGGGTCGCGGAAAAAATAACAGATCCAAGCCGTGATCCCGGCAGCAATCCAGCCGAGCGGATCCCAAAGAAAAAATCCGACGAGCGTAACGACCAGTCCGATGGCGACAAACTTATGACCGTCCGCATGGATCGGCACGAAGATATCGAGAATGGTGTCGAGCAGACTGGGATGGCGGTCGGACAAGGCCTCGTCCCTCCGGGCGTGGGGTCATCTAACGAAATTGCTGTTTAGCCCCCATGACTGCTGATGCCTAGTGGCAAGTGCAGAGCACGGCGGTTGCAAGCTGTTCTGGGCGTAGGCGTCACGCGGGATTATAGCGGCAACGCCACGAACCGCGTATCGCCTTTGGAATCCTCCACCAGCATCAGAACCTGCCGCCCACCGGCTTTCTTCACCTTATCTATGGCCCCGGTCAAATCTCCGACCGACACGACTGGATTTTGCTGCGCTTCGACGATCACGTCACCCAGTTTCAGGTTTTTACCCGAAGCGGGGCTGTCGGCGTCAATGCCCGTCACCAACAGACCCTTCACCTTCTTGTCAAAACCCAATTGCGAGCGCAGTTCGTCCGTGAGGGGCGTGACCGAGAGGCCAAGCACGGATTCAGGTTTCGCCGGCTCCTCATCCTTCGACTCGGGCGCGGCCGCCTCCGCCACGTCGTCTTCTTCCTCAAGACGTCCAACCAGAACCTGAACCGTCTTCTTTTCGCCGCCGCGCAGAATTTCCACATCGACCGACTTGCCGATCGGCGCTTGCGCCACAAGACGCGGCAACCCGCGCATCGTCGAAACGTCTTTACCGTCAAATTTTAAAATCACATCGCCCGGCAGAACGCCACCCTTCGCCGCCGGACCTTCGGGAGTAATACCACTGACGAGCGCGCCCATATTCTCCGCAACCCCGAGGCTCTCGGCGATGTCTTCCGATACGGTCTGGATCTTGACGCCAAGCCAGCCGCGGCGCACCTCACCGAACTCTTTCAACTGCAGCACGACCGACTGCACCGTATCGGAGGGCACCGCAAAGCCGATCCCGATCGACCCCCCGGTCGGCGATATGATGGCGGTGTTCACACCAATGACTTCGCCGTCCAAGTTGAACAGTGGGCCGCCCGAATTGCCACGGTTGATAGCGGCGTCCGTCTGAATGAAGTCGTCGTATGGCCCGGCATTGATGTCACGCTGCTTAGCCGAGATGATGCCGACGGTCACGGTGCCGCCGAGCCCAAACGGATTTCCGATAGCCATCACCCAGTCGCCGACCTTCATGTTGCCAGACGAACCGAAAGCAACAGATTTGAGCGGTGTCTTCGGCGTCACTTTCAACAGGGCAACATCTGCCTTGCTGTCCTTGCCGATGACCTTGTCGACTTTCAGCTTCGTACCGTCGTGAAAGTTGATGACGATTTCGTCGGCACCCTCGATGACATGGTTGTTGGTCACGATCAGACCTTCGACGCCGTCGATGACGAAACCCGAACCCAGCGACGAGACCTTGCGATCCTGCGGCGCATTGCGGCCGCCGCGCTTGTTGAAAAACTCCTCGAAGAAGTCCTCGAACGGCGATCCCTTCGGAACCTTCGGCAGTGGAACTCCCTCGGGCGACTTCGCGACTTGTGTCGTGGAGATGTTCACGACCGCGTCTGACAATTTTTCAGCCAGCGGCGCGACGGACTGCGGCCCGTCGCGAAACGCGGCCACCGGCAGCGAAGCCAGACCGACGGCCCCGACAATCGCAAGCGACAGCAGCGCGCATGTCGCCGATCGTTGCAGACCCCGTGTCGTCCAACGCATGCATGTCTCCCGAAAAAAGGCCGCCCGGATGATCTGAACTGGATATCATCGCCGGCGCAAGCGACACCTATTGTGATCGGCCCGGCGCTCAAGTCAACGCAGGCGTCTTTTCAGCCGCACACGCGAGCACACCGCACGTTTAAGCACGGACGAGCCAGACCAATATTAGTCCAGTCGCAACGGCCACCCAGCCCGCCGCCCGCAATGTTGCTGGCGCGGTTTGATTTGCCATTTCGAGCAGCCGGCGGGCCATGTCCGGAGCCAGCGCCCACAGCAGTCCTTCGAAAATGAGAACAAGACCGGCCCCGACGATGAGATCACTCATCCCCGGGGCCGTCGGCTTCACTTGGCATTCTCGTCATCACCGTCTCAGGGCTTTGGCGTGGCGCCCGCAGGATCATTGAAATACTTGAAGAACGGCGAGTCCGGCGACAGGATAAGTCGCGTATCACCGGCCTTGATCGATTGCTCATAGGCCTGCATCGAGCGATAAAAACCGAAGAAGTCTGCGTCCTGATTGTAGGCTTCGGCGAAGATGCGGTTCCTTTCCGCGTCGCCTTCACCGCGCAATTGCTCGCCCTTTCGCGTCGCTTCTGCCTTGATGATTGTCACTTCGCGATCGGCCGTGGCGCGCAGCCGATTGGCCTCTGCTGCACCCTGTGAGCGGAATTCAGCGGCTTCCCGCTCACGCTCCGCCTTCATCTGGTCGAAGACGGTGCGCGCGTTCTGCTCAGGCAAGTCCGCGCGTTTGATGCGCACATCGACGATTTCCAAGCCGAGCGACTTGGCCTGCTGATTCACCTGCTGCGCGATGCGACCCATCAAGTCCTCGCGCTTGTCACGCACGATGTCGGAGAGGGTGACGCTGCCGAGAACGCCGCGCAGCGCCAACTCAAGGATCGGACCGAGACGTGAGCCGACCGCGCCTTCGTAGCGCAAGGCCTGATAGAACTGCAGCGGGTCAACGATACGGTAGCGCGCGAAGGCATCGACGACCAGACGCTTGGGATCCAACGTCGTGACTTCCTGCGGCGACGCATCGAGGTCCAGAATCCGCTTGTCGAAAATATCCACCGTATCGACGATCGGAATTTTCCAATTCAAACCGGGCGTGCTGATGACGTTGACCGGCTTACCGAACCTGAGCACGAGAGCCTGCTCATTCTGATGCACGATGAACGCCGAACTATACAGCGCGGCCATACCGGTCAGCAAAAGCACAAACAGAAATGCGAGGAATGTCCGCATGATCAGTTGCCTCCCGTCGTGGAGGTCGGCGGGGTTCGCCGCTGCAGTTGGTCGAGTGGCAGATACGGCACGACGCCCTGTCCACCCTTGTTATCAAGAATAATCTTGTCGGTGCCGCCCAGTACCCGCTCCATGGTTTCGAGGAACATGCGCTGCCGCGTCACATCTGGAGCTTTTTTGTACTGCTCGTAGACCTGCAGGAACCGCGAGCTCTGACCGGACGCTTCGGCGACCGTCTGCTGCTTGTATCCTTCCGCTGCCTGCAGAATGCGTTCCGCATCGCCCTTGGCTTCATTGACGACGCGGTTCGCGTACGCATCCGCCTGGTTCTTCAAGGTCACCTTCTCGTTGGCGGCGTCTTGCACAGCCAGGAAAGCTTCGCGCACTTCCGGCGGCGGCGTCGCATTCAAAAGCTGAACTTCGCGGATTTGGATGCCAGACTTATAGCGGTCGAGCGTTGCTTGCAGAAGCTTTTGCACCTCAGCGGCGATCTGTTGCCGCTGATCGGTCAGGATCGGCTGAATCTTCGGCTCGCCCAACCAATTCGCGCATGGCGCTCTCGGCGACTTCCTTGACCGTATTCTCAGGGTTTTGAATGTTGAACAAGAATTCCGCCGCATCGCGGATCTGCCACTGCACCACGAAATCGATATCGACGATGTTTTCGTCGCCCGTGAGCATCAGGCTTTCTTCGCGCACATCAGATGACGTCGAAATTGTGCGTCCTTCACCCCCCGACCGGAAACCGACCTGCGTCGAACGGATCTGAGTGACCTTGGGCAGCGAAACTTCTTCAATCGGATACGGCAGCCTGAAGTGCAGGCCGGGCGGCTCCTGTCGCACGAACTGTCCGAAACGCATCACGACGCCGAGTTCATCGGGATTGACGCGAAAGAAGAAAGCATTCCAGGAGATGGCCGCGATGGCTACGGCCGCTGCCAGAAAGAGCAGTGGACCGGGCACACCGCCGCCACCGCCCATCGCCTGTTTCATTTTGTCTTGGCCGCGTTTCAGAATTTCCTCAAGGTCGGGCGGCTGACCACCGCCGCCCCCGCCGCCGCGCGGCCCCTGACCCCACGGTCCACCGCCTCCGGAGCCGCCTTTCCAGCCGCCGCCACCACTCTGATTGCTCCAGGGCATTGATCTTTAAGCCTCTCGATGTCGCTGATGATAATGGAAGTGAACGCCAGCCGCCGACGCACCGGATCATGGTTGCAGCAGCACGGTTGTCACGGAAAAGGGTCGACTGCTTATAGGCGAGGCCCCCGCGCGACGCAAACAGACTGCTGCCCCACGTCCTGTTGCCCATGTAAGGACTGGGGCCCACGGATCAAGACGTGGCATTGCTTCATTATTCGGTCGAAGCGCCCGCCCCCGCGACGGATCAGCGTGGGGTGCGTTCGTAGGTCTTCAATACAGCGTCGTATTCATCGCGCGCCCCCCGCGGCAGGAGCTCTGCGGACACTTGATGCCATTCTGAGGGATCAAGCGCCGGGAAGGTGATATCGCCCGCCGGTTCACCGGCTATTTCCGTCCAATAAACCCGCTGCGCCTGATCAAGTGTGGCGGCAAAGATATCCCCACCGCCGATGATCATGACTTCATCGCTGCCATTGGTCCGCGCCAACGCGCGGGCCAGAACGAGCGCCTCCGTAACATTATTGAAAACGCTTGTACCCTCCGCCTCAAATCCCGGGTCGCGTGTGACGACGATGTTATCGCGCCCATCGAGCGGGCGTCCGATTGATTGAAAGGTTTTCCGCCCCATCACGATGGGCTTACCCATCGTGAGACGACGGAACGTCTTCAAGTCCGAAGGCATCCGCCACGGCAGTTGGCCCTCGTGGCCAATGACGCCGTTGCGCGCAACCGCGACGATCAAGGATGTGGTGACGCTCATGTTCTTTCGTTTTTCAAGTTACACCGCGACGGGAGCCGCGATGTGCGGGTGCGGATCGTAACCTGTTAGCGTGAAGTCCTCAAACCGGAAGGCGAAAATGTCCGCCACCTGGGGATTGATCAGCATCTGCGGCAACAGCCTCGGCGCGCGCGACAATTGCAAATCAGCCTGCGCGATATGGTTCAAATAGAGGTGCGCATCGCCAAACGTGTGCACGAACTCGCCCGGCTTCAGCCCCGTCACCTGCGCCATCATCATTGTCAGCAAGGCGTAACTTGCAATGTTGAACGGCACACCCAGGAAAACGTCCGCCGAACGCTGATACAGCTGACACGATAGCTTGCCGTCCGCCACATAGAATTGAAACAGGCAGTGGCAGGGCGCCAGCGCCATGTGCGGCAGGTCAGCGGGGTTCCAGGCCGTAGACGATGATACGGCGGCTGTCTGGATTGGTTCTCAGCGTTTGCACAGCCTCGACGATCTGATCGATCGAGCGGCCGTCAGGCGTCGCCCAGGAGCGCCACTGCTTGCCGTAGATCGGACCAAGGTCGCCGGCTGCGTCCGCCCATTCATTCCAAATCCCGACGCCATTTTGTTTCAGATACGCGACGTTCGTATCGCCCGCCAAAAACCATATCAGTTCGTGAATAATGGATTTGACGTGCAGTTTCTTCGTCGTGACCAGCGGAAACCCGGCTGCAAGATCGAAGCGCATTTGGTGGCCGAAGATACTGAGCGTACCCGTCCCGGTTCGGTCGGTTTTCTTCGCGCCCGTGGTACGGACCCGGCGCAGCAATTCCAGATACTGATCCATGACCCGCTTCTTAAATCGATTCCCGTCCAGGCTTCATACCGGCACCGGCGCGAACGTATAAGTAAAGGCCAGCGCGAACATGTTTCCAATGGCATGCGTCACGATTGCGGGCTTGATCGAACCCGTCCGCCACACGAGCCAGGATAGGATGACACCGGCGACGAACACGCTCGCGACACCCGCCCAGGAATAGGTGGCATGCAGCGAGGTCCACAAGGCGTTTGAAAACATCGCTCCGGCCCAGAACCCGAGCCGCGACTTGGCCAGCGCCGACAACAGAAAACCGCGAAACGTCAGCTCTTCCCACAGCGGCGCCAGGATGACCGCGATGATAAATGTGCCAATCGCCGCGTACGATGTCAGACCTTCACGCAGCCAAGCCGTATCGGTGAAGATATCGACCGCAAACGTCTTATAGAGAAGGAACTCTAAAATCCCGGTGATGGCCAGCAGCAGCAATGCCGCGACGGCATAGACGGCCGGGCCAAACCGTTCCCCGGTCATCCTGAGTACCGCCCGTCGGTCCTCGCCACGCCCGGCAAATAACAGGACGAGGAGGAGCGACCCGATCTGTATGGAGGCCGCAAAAGCCGCGCCTTCCGGCGTTGCCAGCGACATGAACGATCGGCCGCCGCCGGTGTGGCTGCCGATGTATGGCATCGCAAGCGAGATGGCAGCGACCGCCAGCAGGCCAGGCCCGAGGGCGATCAGGGCGGTTGCAAGCAGCGCTCCGAGCGGCCCCCAGCGGGTCTCGGCCTCATAACGCGGCGGACCGTCGATCAGCACTTCGATCCTAGCGGTCATCGACAGTCATCACTTTCTTGAGATTGGCGCGGGCAGTCAGGCCGGCCTGCGGCAAATGTGTTCATCATTCAGCGAAAAGCCGGTGTGCCGGTTCCACGCCCCGCCTTTCCAACGCCCGTTGCACGGCCTATATACATAGCGCCGGATTCGTCCGGCTATGGTGATAAACGCGGTCGTAATAAGCCATTCGGACCCGGGGGCAGTACCCGGCGCCTCCACCAACTCTCGGCTGCGACTGGCGGCCGGCTTCCCGCAGGGAAGTCGCCAGGCGCAGATCAAGTATGGGGGCGAACTAGGATCGACGAGGGTGTAAAGGGCTTTGCTTTCGCTCGGCATGATACCACCGTTATCGGGTCATTCAGAGTAGTTGCCAATGACAACTATGCTGAGGCTGCTCTCGCTGCGTAATGCGGCGCGATAAGCCTGAACTTGAAAGCCCTTGCCCCTAGCCGGGTAAGGCGCGGTCCGGAGGGCACCGGGCAACAGAAGCCCTCCACTTCATCACGGCCGCCGCCGCGGGGGGACACGTGGCGCGGCAGTTTAACGGGGACGAAACGACGCAAGCATGACGACCGGTTCTTCCTCCATCGATTACGAAGCCTTGCAGAGCGAAGCCATGCGCGGCGTTGTGCGAGCCGTTCTCGCGCGCACCGCCAAGTCTGGACTTCCCGGCGACCACCATTTTTATATTTCCTTCGATACCGTGATGCCCGGCGTCAGCATTTCCAAACGCCTCAAGGAAAAATATCCGACCGAGATGACGATCGTTCTCCAGCACCGGTTCTGGGATCTGATCGTCACCGAAGAGCGCTTTGAAGTGAAGCTGACCTTCGACGGTATTCCTGAACGCCTCGTCGTTCCATTTGCCGCCCTGAAGGTGTTTTTCGACCCGTCCGTGCGCTATGGGCTCCAATTCGAAGACAGCGAAATGTCGATGCGGTCCCAAGTCGCCTCGAATGGTTTTGACGACGATCCAGCGACTGCTCCAGCCGGGCGCACTCCACCGAAGAAGCCGCGCACAACGCGCAAGGCGAAGTCCGATCGCGAACCCGCCGGCAATGCAGCTGCCGAAAATATTGCCGAGGTCCCGCGCATCCCGGTGTCGAACCCGCAAAAATCCGGCAAGCCCGCCGACGTCACGGCTTCCGAAACGTCCACCAGCCCCGTTGCCGAGACCGAGGACAAAACGGACGGCTCGTCCGGGGCTCAAATTCTAAGTCTTGATCAGTTCCGAAAGAAGTAAGAGGCGCGGCGCCTAGCCGGTCGTACGCGGATTCGACGTCATGGGCCGGGTCGCACCGGGCGCCACAGCTTCGATGTCCTGCTCAACTGGACGAAACTCGAGTTCAAGCCGCCCGTCCCGCAGTTCCGAGCATTCGACGCGCGCAACAAACGGATCGGCCGCTTCCAGATCGGCCGCCCTACGGCACTGCGCCGCCGTCTCCATAGGTCTGACTTGCACCGACGCCTCGCCATTCGGCATGGCAAACGTGACAATCATGACAATGACGGGTGTTCCCATTACGTGAGCTCCGTTTTGGGCCAAAGTCTAACGGAGGGAGCCCGCCCGCTCCCGTTATTGCAACGCCATGCCACTGCGAATGATTAGTGCCGACCGAGAATCACACGTCGGCAACACGATCCTGCCACGGAAAAAGTGACCGCAAAAAGAGGGGCTTAGTGCACCAGCGACGATATCCACCATCATCATAGGTAAAGGCCGGGGGTGCAAAGACGCTACGTCCTGTAACAAGCTCCGTGCCGCCCGTGCTATCGCCGTCCTCGAAACGCCATTCAGTCAAGGCCGCGCCATGAACTCCAAGAGTACCCGCACTGAAACCGACACCTTTGGTCCGATCGAAGTCGCCGACGACAGGTATTGGGGCGCTCAGGCCGAACGCTCGCTCGGCAATTTCAAGATCGGATGGGAAAAGCAGCCAAAGCCGATTGTCCGCGCCCTTGGCATCGTCAAGCAGGCCGCGGCGCTCACCAACATGGAGCTGGGCAAGCTCGACCGGAAGATCGGCGAGGTGATCGTCAAGGCCGCCCAGGAAGTCATCGACGGCCAACTCGATGATCATTTCCCGCTCGTCGTCTGGCAGACCGGATCAGGCACGCAATCGAACATGAACGCCAACGAAGTCATCTCCAACCGCGCCATCGAACTTCTCGGCGGAACACTCGGTTCGAAAACGCCAGTGCACCCCAACGACCATGTCAATATGAGCCAATCGTCGAATGACACCTACCCGACGGCCATGCATATCGCATGCGCGGAAGAAGTGGCGCGACGGCTCATCCCTTCGCTTGAGCATCTCCACCAAGCACTCGATGCGAAAGCCAAGGCCTGGGCGCACATTATCAAGATCGGCCGTACGCATACCCAGGACGCAACGCCTGTCACCCTCGGCCAGGAGTTCTCCGGTTACGCCAAGCAAATCGAAAACGGTATTCAGCGCATCAAATTGACCTTGCCGGCACTGATGGAATTAGCCCAGGGCGGCACCGCTGTGGGAACCGGGCTGGCCTCACCAGCCGGTTTCGCTGACCGTGTCGCCGCCGAGATCGCCAAACTGACCGGACTGCCGTTCACGTCCGCGCCCAACAAGTTCGAAGCTTTGGCAGCGCACGACGCCATGGTCATGACCCACGGCGCCATCGCGACGGTTGCCATGAGCTGTTTCAAGATCGCCAACGACATTCGCTTTCTTGGCTCTGGTCCGCGCGCCGGCCTGGGTGAACTCGCGCTGCCGGAAAACGAACCGGGTTCTTCCATCATGCCCGGCAAGGTTAACCCAACTCAGTGCGAGGCGCTGACCCAGGTTGCCGCCCACATCCACGGCAATAACGCGGCCATCGGCTTTGCCGGCAGTCAGGGACATTTTGAATTGAACGTCTTCAATCCGATGATGGCCTACAATTTTCTCCAGTCCACTCGGCTTTTGGCCGATGCAGCCATTTCGTTCACCGACAAATGTGTCGTCGGCATCGAACCGCGTCTCGACCAGATCGCGAAGGGCCTTGCGAATTCTCTGATGCTGGTCACTCCCCTCAAGGAGAAATTCGGCTACGACCGTGCTGCCAAGATTGCGAAGACGGCGCACAAGAACAGTACGACGCTGCGCGAGGAAGCCATCAAAGACGGTATCTCGGCCGAAGATTTCGACACGATCGTGCGCCCGGAAAAGATGATCGGACCGGATCCTGTCTAGTCAGTCGCCGGACCGTCTCCGGTAAAAAAAATATCTCAAGCGTCTCATTCATTTGGAACAACTCACGCGCACCTAAGTCGTCACGTTTGATCGCGCCAATGGCGCATTCATCTCAGACTTGCTATCAGCTCTAAAAAGGCCCGTCAGGTTCACGTCGATGCCGACGGTCCGGTAAGGCTGTCCATGTCAGACCAACCAACTGCCGCTTCGCACCGACACGAACTCGCGGCGTGTTGCGGCCGCAGCTCCGATCTCGGCCCAGACCAACAAGCGCGCGACCCTGTCTGCGGAATGACCGTCACACCCTCGACGGCCAAGCATCGGCATGCCCATGACGGGACCACCTATTATTTCTGCGCCGCTCGTTGCCGCGAACGCTTCGTCGAGAACCCGGACAGATATCTAACCCATGTCCGTGATGGCCCTTCCACGGCCCCCCAGACACCGGCTGTGCCGGCGGGAGCGACTTACGTCTGCCCGATGCATTTGCAGATCCGCCAAGTCGGACCGGGGAACTGTCCCATCTGCGGCATGGCTCTGGAACCCGAGGACGCATCGGTCGACACTGGACCCAATCCTGAACTCGTCGATTTTTCTCGGCGCTTCTGGTTTGGACTCGCCCTCGCGCTCCCCGTTTTCGCCCTCGAGATGGGCAGCCACCTGTTCGGCCTGCATCGTCTCATCGGCCAGCAGCAGTCGAACTTCGTGCAGCTGGTTCTCGCGACACCGGTCGTGCTGTGGTCCGGCTGGCCGTTCTTCGCGCGCGGCTGGGCATCCGTGAAGAGCGGCCATCTCAACATGTTCACGCTCATCGCGATGGGCACCGGTGTCGCCTGGACATACAGCATCGCCGCAACACTTGCTCCGAATGTTTTTCCTGCCTCCCTGCGCAACACCGACGGCTCGGTCCCGGTTTACTTCGAAGCTGCTGCCGTCATCACCGTGCTCGTTCTGCTGGGTCAGATCCTCGAACTGCGCGCGCGCGAGCAGACCGGCGGCGCCATCCGTGCGCTTCTCGATCTCTCGCCAAAAACCGCGCGGCGGCTGCGCCCCGACGGCTCGGACGAAGACATCGCCCTCGACCAGGTCACGGTGGAGGATTTGATACGCGTCCGGCCCGGCGAGCGCGTCCCCGTCGACGGGACCATAACCGAGGGTCGCAGCGCCATCGATGAATCGATGGTCACTGGGGAATCGATGCCCCTAATGAAATCGGCCGGCGACAAAGTGATCGGCGGCACCATGAACCAATCGGGCGCTTTCATCTTACGAGCCGAAAAAGTCGGTCGTGACACCTTGCTGGCTCAGATTGTGCGCATGGTGGCAGATGCGCAGCGCAGCCGCGCGCCTATCCAGCGCCTCGCCGATCAGGTTGCGGGATGGTTCGTGCCTGCCGTCATTGCTGTGGCATTGATCGCGTTTACGGCCTGGACGGTATGGGGGCCGGAGCCGCGTTTGACCTACGGCCTGATCGCCGCGATATCTGTGCTCATTATCGCCTGTCCGTGTGCCTTGGGCCTAGCGACACCCATGTCAATCATGGTCGGCGTAGGACGCGGTGCCGGATCCGGCGTCTTGATCAAGAACGCAGATGCCCTCGAACGGATGGAGAAGGTCGACACGCTCGTCGTTGACAAGACGGGCACACTGACCGAAGGCCGGCCGAGCGTCGTTGCCATTCGGACCGCCGCGGGCTTTGATGAAAACAATATCCTGCGCCTCGCCGCGAGCCTTGAACGCGCCAGTGAGCATCCCCTCGCCGCCGCGATTTTGCGTCTGGCCGCCGAGCGCGGCCTTCCGCTGGCCAAACCCGAGACATTTGACAGCCCCGCCGGCAAGGGGGTCGTAGGCCGCGTTGACGGCCGTATGCTCGTCATCGGCAACGCTCGCGTCATGACCGAAGCTGGCGTCAAAACCGCAGCCCTCGACGCTGCCGCCGAAGCGCTGCGCAGTGACGGCGCGACAGCAGTTTTCGTCGCCATCGACGGCAAGGCAGCAGCGGTGATTGCCATAGCCGATCCGGTCAAGGATGGGGCGGCCGCGACCATCGCTGCACTCAAGCAATCCGGAATAACGATCGTCATGCTGACCGGCGACACGCGGGCTACAGCAGCCGCCGTCGCCGCAAAACTCGGCATCACGGCTCTTGAAGCCGAAGTTCTGCCGCAAGACAAGGCCGCCTTCGTGCAACGACTGCGCACCGAAGGCCGGATCGTTGCCATGGCCGGCGACGGCATCAACGACGCACCGGCCCTCGCCGCGGCCGATGTCGGCATTGCCATGGGGAGCGGCACCGATATCGCCATGCAAAGCGCGGGCATTACGTTGCTCAAAGGTGACCTGAATGGCATCCTGCGCGCACGACGCCTCTCGGCCGCGACAATGGCCAACATTCGCCAGAACCTGTTCTTCGCCTTTATCTACAATGCCGCCGGCGTGCCGATCGCCGCTGGCGCGCTCTATCCGGTCTTCGGCATCCTGCTGTCCCCGATCATCGCCGCCGCCGCAATGTCGCTCTCCTCCGTCAGCGTCATCGCCAACGCCTTGCGGCTTAGATCTGCCCGCGTCTGATTCGGCCGATCTGTGCGCACATCGCCTTGGGATAACCGCCTAAGGCGGATATCCCGGCGTCGCATCGTCACCTGCCTCCGGTGTAGAACGGAACACGACCGGGGGGCACGCCGCGATGAAACTCCTTCATACCGCCGACTGGCATCTCGGACGCCAGTTCGAGGGCTACGCGCTCGACCAGGACCAATCAGAGGTTATCAGCCAAGTCCACACTGCAATCGCGACGCACAAACCCGACGCATTGATCATCGCTGGCGACATTTTCGATCGCGCCGCGCCGCCCGAAAGCGCCGTGCGGCTGTTCAACGATTTCATCGAGCGCATGACGGCCGAGACGCCGTGCGCCATCGTCATCATCGCCGGCAACCACGACAGTGCCGACCGCATCGGTGCCATGGCGATGCTGGCTGACCGTCGCCGGGCGCTCGTCCGCGGTCCACTGAGCGCCATCGAGAAGCCGCTTATTCTGAACGATACGCATGGCACGGTTGCGATCTCCGCCCTCCCGTTCGGCTATGAATATGCGGCGCGCGAATGTTTCGGCGCCGACATCAAATCCCCGGCCGACGTCCTCAGCGCGCAGGTGTCCGCTGCCCGTCCCCACATTTCGCCGAGCGATCGTTGGATCATCGTCGCACACGCCTTCGTCACGGGCGCCGCCGCCAGCGATACCGAACGCCCACTGACCCGCGTCGCCGGAGGCATCGAAACCGTTCCCGCTGACGTCTTCACGGGCGCCCATTACGTCGCACTCGGACACATCCACCGCCCACAGACGGCCGGCGCGCCCCACATCCGCTACGCCGGATCGCCGCTCGCGTTCGGTTTCGATGAGGAAGGCAACGAGAAATCAATGGCGCTGGTTGAGTTGGCAGCCGACGGCCACGCGACAGTCGAACTGATCCCGTTCCGCCCGCGTCGCACCGTGCGCACCCTACGCGGCACGCTCGATGAGATTGTACAAGCGCGACCATCGGACGACTTCGTCAGCGTCGTGCTGACGGACGAGGGCCGTCTCATTGATCCGATGAAGCGGATTCAAGAGCGCTTTCCCTATGCCTGCAAACTGGCCTACGCACGCGACATCAAAGTAGCGCGGTTGTCCAGAACCAGGTCCGCGTCCGCTCTCGACGATCCCAAAACCGTCATTGCCGAGTTCATGACCGCCATGCGCGACACACCTCCGACGGACGCCGAAAAAAAGATCATCGCGGGCACGCTGTCCGCTCTCGCCACCCGCGAGGATGCCGCCGCATGAAGCCTCTGCTCCTCACGTTGCAGGCCGTTGGACCTTACGCCGGCCGCCAGACCGTCGACTTCCGCGCCGTGCTTGACAGCGGCCTTTTCGGTATCTACGGCGCCACGGGTTCGGGCAAATCGACCATCTTCAGCGCGATGACCTTTGCCTTGTTCGGCGAAGCCGCGCGAACCGACCAGCACGCCACTACTCTGCGCTCCGACCATGCCGAAGCAACGCTCCTGACGCAGGTCGAACTGATCTTCCAGACCGGCCCGCGCACTTACCGGATTGTCCGTCAGCCGGAGCAGATGCGAGCCGCCAAGCGTGGATCGGGCGAGACGAAGGAGCCGCACAGGGCCTGGCTGTTCGATGTGACAGGGCTGGCCCTCGACACAGTCAGCGACAAGAACCCGGGCAAAGTCGTCGCCGAAACAAAAGTAAAAGCCGTCGATGATGCGATTGAAAAGCTGCTCGGTTACGGGGCGGCGCAATTCCGCCAGATCGTGCTATTGCCGCAAGGCCGGTTCGAAGCCTTCCTCAGCGCCGACACCCAGGAACGCCTGAAAATCCTGCGCGAACTCTTCGATGTGTCGCTCTACCGGCGGCTGACCGAGACCGTGCGCGCGGCCGCCGATCGCGCCGAAAAGGAGGTTGCGGCGGCGCGTGCCGTTTGTGAAGGCCGTCTTGCACATGAAAACTTCGCCACCATGGAAGCTTTGACCGAGGGCATCTCAAACGCCGCCGATTGCCATCGCGAATTGCGTGCAGTCGCCACGAATGCCAAGACCACTTGGGATGCTGCCTTGCGAGCCCACGAGGCGGCCAAACAGACCGACACGGCTTTCCAGGAACACGCCTCTGCTGAACGGGATCTCGCGGCGCTCAATGAGCAGCGCCCCGCCATTGATGCCATCCAAGTCCGGCTGAAGCTCGCCCGCATTGTGCTGTCGCTGTTCGATGCGGCAGCCGCGCGCGACAAGGCCCTTAAGGATGTGGACGACTCGAAGGCGCGACGGAGCAAGGCCGACGCACGATTGGAAATCATCGTAGCCGAGGCTGAAAAAGCCAAGTCAGCGTGCGCCGCGTTGGCCCGCCAGGCAACCGAGATTGATAAGCACAAAACCACACTGCACACGCTTCGCGACCATGCGGCTAGATTGAAATCCAGCGAAGCTCTGAGCACGTCAGCCGCTGCGGCTCACCGCGCGGCACTTGCCCAGGCCGCCGCGGCGAGCGCTGCAAAGGCGAAATTGAGCGCTCTTGCGGCCCAGAGGGAAACGACCGCAAAGGCTGTCCAGGCGTCGCACGTTACTGAATTGCAGCGCCTGAAGTTGAACGCAGCGCGCTCCGAACTGCGCCAACTCCACGCCGCCGCGACGGCTTACGACGAAGCGGCCAAGCGGGAAACTGCCGCTCGCGAAGTTTTGCAGCTCGCCCGGTCCAACTCCGAGGCCTCCGGCGCCGCGCTGCATCGCGCACAAGCCGATTTCGCCGCGGCCGAAGCAGCCCTGCTCCAAGATCACGCGGCCCTCCTCGCCACCCACATGAAAGCTGGCGAGCCTTGCCCCGTCTGCGGCTCAGGCGAACATCCGGCGCCGGCACGCGGAGCATCGAGCGGTGTCATCCTCGACCAAGTCTACGCCGAGGCAAAGGCCAACTTGGACTTGGCCGGCAAGCGCGCCACGCAGTCGACGACTGAATTCGAAATCGCCAAACAAGCGCTCGCGGATCGCAAAGAAGCACGAGCGGCGCTACCACTGCCCCCAAGGTCAACATCCGATCTCGCTGCCGAACTGAAGAACCTGACCGCAGAACTCGACCGGTTCGGCCACCCCGTCGATGCCGCCGCTTTGATGCAATTACTCGATGCCTTCGAAGCCGAAATTGTCGGTGCGACCGAAGCACTCGAGCGCACTCAAAAAGCTGATCGCGATGCGTCGTCGGCTGCCATGGCCGCACAACAATCGCTCGATGACGCGATCGCTGCCATCCCGCCTGATCTGCGCGACGCCGCAGCATTACAATCCGCAATCGAAAAGCTGACCACAGCCATATGTGATTTCGAGCGCGACTGCGAAGCAGCCACCGCAGCCGAACGAGCGAGCGCCGAAAAGCGCGCAGCAATAGATCGGGAAATCGAAACCATCGCCGAGGAGATCGACCGCCTCACGGACCAGCACGGGCGGATCGAAAGCGGTTTCGCCGACCGCTTAGCCACCCATGGTTTGTCCTCTGACGACTACGAACGGCGCAAGGCCGATGTCACCGAGATTCCAAACCTTGAGGCACACATCCGGCACTATGAGGTTCAGCGGGCCGCCGCCGTTGATCGCCTGCACCGCGCAACCGCTGCTATCGAACAGTTCGAGCGGCCTGACATCGCTGCAATTGCCGCCGCCCACGACGCAGCCGCTGCAGCCTTTGAACAGGCCAACAACACCTCGATCGAAGCCGCGACACGCCTGTCAAATCTGCAAAAATTGCAAAAAAGCCTCGCCGCGGAAGGCGACCGCCTCAACCAGCTCGAGAACGAGACCGCACCACTGCGCGAACTCTCTGAAGCATTCGCCGGCCGCACGTATCAGAAAATCGATCTCGAAACCTTTGCCATATCAACGCTGTTCGATCACGTGCTCGAGGCAGCAAATCTGCGCTTGAGCCCGATGACACGCGGCCGCTACAGCCTCGTGCGCGAAACCGAAGCCAAGGGCAACGCCCGCCGCGGTCTCGGCATCGCCATCGAAGACACATACACCGGCCGGCAGCGGCCCACGTCGACGTTATCCGGCGGCGAAACGTTCATCGCCGCGCTGGCGCTGGCGCTTGGATTGTCCGACGTCGTCGAAAGCGCCCACGGCAGCGTCCGTCTCGACACGATTTTTATTGACGAAGGATTCGGCAGCCTCGACAGCGATGGCGACAGCGGCACTCTCGAAACGGTTTTGCAAACGCTACAGGACATTGTCGGCACATCACGCTCCGTCGGTCTCATTTCGCATGTCCCTCTTGTCCAGCAAGCGATCCCCAATGGCTTCTTTGTAAGAAAGACGCCCGGCGGCAGTCATATTGAGGTTCGAGTTTAGGTACCGCTCGGATAATCGACGCGCTCCAGGTAAAGACCGCTTGATGGGGCCACTGTCCCGCAGCGTCTCCGATCCCGCCCGTCGAGCGCCGCCGCGACATCGCCGGGCCGCCATTTACCCTCGCCGACAAGCTTCAGCGTGCCAACCATGGAGCGCACCTGATTATGCAGAAATGAACGTGCCGATGCCCGGACGATGATCTCGGCGCCCTCGCGCACGATATCGAGCCTTTCAAGCGTACGGATGGGCGACTTGGCTTGGCACTGCGAGGCGCGAAAGGTCGTGAAGTCGTGCGTCCCGACGAGAAGGTTCGCCGCCGCTTGCATCTTCTCGACGTCCAGATCCTGTGTCAGCCACCACACGCGGTTGAGATCGAGTGTGGGCGGGGCGCGCCGGCTGAGGATGCGATAGACGTAGTGCCGCGCCACAGCGCTGAAACGCGCATCGAATGTTTCATCAACCGCGCAGCACTCGAGGACGGCACACGGCGCCGGCCGAAGGTGAAAATTCAAGGCATCGCGGATCCGCCCCGGCGCCCAGTCGCGAACGAGATCAACGTGTGCCACCTGCCCCAGCGCATGCACGCCGGAATCGGTGCGGCCAGCACCTCTTACTCTTACCTGCTCACCGGAAAATTTGAAGAAGGCGTCTTGTAGCGCGCCTTGCACGGACATGCCCTCAGACTGAATTTGCCAGCCGACAAAAGGCGTGCCGTCATATTCGATAACAAGTTTGTACCGGGGCATCTGCGGGCGTCGGTGAATGAGAAAGGGCACCGCGTTAACGCGGCGCCCTCTTATGCCATGTTCGGCGCCGGCCTCAAGCGACCATCAGCAGCTATCGCCGACGGCGGGAATGCACGGCTGGAAGTTGTTGTACCAAGGGGTGCCGGTGGTGCGGTGCGTGTTGACACTGCGCGAGAAGCTATGGCGGGTTTCGGTCACGTTGGTCTCGTTCACGCCCAGGTTCACCGGTGTGCCGTTGGGATTGACGATGACGTACTTGTCGGGCGGCAACGGCCTAAAAACGCGCACCCCTTCCTCGATCGTCACCGTCGCTCCATAAACGGGCCGCGGCTCGATGCGAATGGTCGATGATTGGGCGAATGCGACAGTGGAGCCGCCGGCAAGGCATGCGGCAAGGCCGAGAGCGAAGACGCGCGACATTCTAAAACTCCGGTCAGCACGGGTGAGAGATGTCCCACTTTAGTGCGGCCCGGTGTGTCGTCGCGGCCGATCTTTACGTTTGATTAACGGTGGTGCCGACCGGCAGCGGAAAACCTCGTAAGAAGTCTTGCGCCACGACCGGGCGCTTGCCGGCGCGTTGCACCTCGATCAATCGCACCGCCCCTGCGCCACAAGCAATCGTAAGGTTATCGTCGAGCACCGTACCCGCTGTTCCTGCGCCCGAGACCGGCTCGGAACGCAGCACCTTGATGCGCTCGGTTGTGCCAGCCAGACCCGCCGCTTCGAACCATGCACCCGGAAATGGCGAAAGCCCGCGAATATGGTTGTGGACCTCAAGCGCCGGCCGCGTGAAATCGATCCGAGCCTCGGCCTTGTCGATCTTGGCGGCATACATGACGTCCTCGACGGACTGAGCAACCGCGATCAACCGGCCCGCCTCCAGGTCTGCGAGCGCCGCAAGTATGAGATCCGCCCCGACGACGGCGAGCGTGTCGTGCAGGTCCCCCGTCGTCGTCAAGTCGCCGATCGGTACGCGCGTGGTGGCGCAGACCGGGCCCGTATCGAGGCCCGGCTCCATCTTCATCACCATGACAGCCGTTTCCCGATCTCCGGACATGATAGCGCGATGGATGGGGGCGGCTCCCCGCCAACGCGGCAGGGCCGATGCATGGACGTTAAAGCAACCGAACTTGGGCGCATCCAGTATCGCTTTCGGCAATAAGAGCCCATAGGCGACGACGATGGCCGCATCGGGAGTAAACGACGCAAACATCGCTTGCTCCTTCGGGTCCTTCAAAGTTTGCGGCGTCAGAACCGGGATGCCAAGCGCGTCGGCGCGGGCATGCACGGGAGATTTCCGATCGGCCATTCCCCGCCCCGCGGGACGGGGCGGCTGCGAATAGACCCCCACCACTTCATGCCCTGCTGCGACCAAGGCATCGAGGCAGGGAACGGAAAACTCCGGCGTTCCCATGAACACGAGTTTCAACGGCATGCTGCGAGGCCCTCCGGCTGATCCGCCGTCAGAGCGGCCCGTCCTGCCGCGCCAGCTTCTTGAACTTGCGCACGACCATGTCGCGTTTCAGCCGTGATAGGAAGTCGATGATAAGTTTGCCATCAAGATGATCGAGTTCATGCTGGATCGCCGTCGCAAAGAGACCGCCTGCGTCATGCTCCTGCAGCTGACCGTTGCGATCCAGATAACGAAGCCGCAATTCCGCAGGCCGCTCGATATCGACCCGAAAATCCGGGATCGACAAGCAGCCTTCCTCATAGACCTTAATCTGCGAGCCGAGTTGCAGGATTTCCGGATTGATGAGCACACGCGGATCGGGCGCTTCGTCCTCTCCGGCGCAGTCGAGCACGACGAGCCGCCGCGGCACGCCGACCTGGATCGCAGCCAAGCCGATCCCTGGCGCGTCGTACATCGTCTCAAGCATGTCATCTGCCAGCCGCAGAACCTGCGCATCGATATGCTCGATAGGCTTCGAGGTCTCGCGCAGCAGTGGATCGGGCAGGGTGATGATGGGAAGCTTGGCCATTTTGCTGACATAAGAGAGCCCTTCGACGGGGTCAATCCATCCCTGCAAAGTCGCGCCGCGATGCCTTAACGCGGCCGATCCCAATTAGCCTTCGACCGCCGCTAGAACCGGCGCCAAAACCTGTGCACTGCCAAACCCATTCTCCGCCTTGATGCGGGAAGCCCGAGCCTCCGCCGGCATGAGATTGCGATGCCGTACAAAGCTTTCCAGGACCCTAATCAGCGCCGCTTGATCGCCCGGCGGCAGGAGGCAGCCATTCACCCGCTCGTCCACCATCTCGCGGCATCCCGGCACATCGAGTGTAACCACCGGCCGACCCGTGGCGAGAGCCTGCTTCAGCGCCGCGGGAGATCCGTCATCCGCCGACAAATGCACCGCGACATGGACGCCGGCCAAAAGGTTCGCCGGATCAGCGGCGCGGCCGTGGAACGTCACGCCCGCAACCGTCAGCAGCGTGGTGTCCTGCGCGGCCTCCCGGTCCGTTGCCAATTCGAAGCATGCCTCCAGACCCCGTGCCGTCAAGTCGCGCGCCGCCGCAGTGTAAGCTTCAATTGCATCTCGCTCGTCTGGATTCGTGATCATCAAGAATCGCACCGGCGACATCTGGGCTGGCAACGGCACAGCGGGGAATGCAAGGAGATCGACCCCGTCACCCGGCGTCACAACGAGAGTTTTTCCCTGCATTTTGAACGACGCCGACACGGCTCGCGCGGTTTCTCCGTTGTGACAGATGATCGCCGCACTCAATTTTATTGCGCGCCGGTCGGCCGCTGCTGATCCGCCGCCAAGCCCGCCGATGATCGTCACGATCCGGCGTGCGCCCGCCTGGCGCGCCGCTGATGCGGCAAGCGCCGCTAAACCTTCGCCGCCCACGATGACCGTTCCGGCCTGCCACGCGACTAAGATATCTCGCACGGCACGAACGACCCGGCGCTGAGCAAAAAACGCCATGCCCGCCGGATTGGGATCAAACGTCCGATGTTCACCACCCAGATGATGCAGCGCCGCAACCTCACCGGCGAGGTGCGACGCCGCCACGACCACTACGGCGTGGCCGCGCGCTTTCAAGGCACGGATCAGGTTCGACCTGTCGCACAAAACGCCCGCGAGCGTCGGCGCGACGATCGCGATGCGCTGTGGCTGACCGGCGGCGGCGAAGGTCATGACGCGAGCTCTCTCGGTCCGGCGCACCAGGGACGCCGGGTCTCCCCGCATACTTCAGCCAGTGATTCGACGCGAGATGGCTGCTCGTTATTGCGCCGGCTTGAACCTCAGGCGGTCCATCAGCCGGTAACATAGCCACACCGCCAAGCCGCCGAATGCGATTCCACCGATCATATTGCCCGCCAGCACACCTTCTGCACCCGCCATCCGCGACCCGTAGTCGACGAAAGGGATGGTTCCGACCGTCGCCCGCCCCCAGTTCAGCCACGTCGACAGCTGGGCGTGCCCCAGCGTGTTGAAGGCGGCGTTGGCCACAAACAGCGCCCCCAGAAAAACAAACAGCGGCGAGAGCATAGCGTTGAAAAACTGGATCAGTTCGGCCGCGCTCCCCGACACCTTGAAAAACGCAATGATCAGATCCGGTGCCGAGCCATAGCGCAATCCAAGCCGCCAGCGTAAACGCGGCATTGACCGCCAGCGAGAGCGTAAATGCCCGCCGCATTCGCTCGTAGTCCCGCGCGCCGAAGTTTTGACCGATAATTGGGCCGATCGATCCCGAAAGGGCATAGATCGCACCGAACGCAACCGGAATGATCCGCCCGATGATGGCCCAAGCCGCCACCGCACTGTCGCCATGCGTCGCGATCGCGGCGGTCACGTACGCGTTGCCGACCGGCGTCGCAACGTTCGTCAGGACCGCCGGCAAGGCGACCGCAAGCAACGGCGGCCAATCCGTCCTCATGGCCGGCATGGTCGGCTTTGAGGCCATGTTATGGACCCGCACAACGGCATGCATCGCATACGCGAGCATTGCTAGTCGCGCGATACCCGATGCGATGGCGGCGCCGTGAATGCCAAGGCCAAAGACAAAGATCAACAGCGGATCGAGCGCAATATTGACGATTGCCCCCGTCAACGTGATGTGCATCGCGCGACGTGGATCGCCAACGCTACGCAAAATGCCCGTTGAGGTCATCGCAAGCGCCAGCGGTGGCAGGAACGGCACAAGGATCCAAAGGTAATCGCGCGCCAGTTCATACGTGCGCCCCTGCGCACCCAGAAGTTTCAGCAGCGGCGGCACGGCAAGCCAAACGACGACCGTTAGAACGGCGGAAACAACGAGCGTGACGACAAGCGAGCTCGACGCCAGCCGTCGCGCCTTCGGCCGATCTCCAGAGCCGATCGCCGGCGATACGAGAGAAGTGGCCGCAATCGACAGGCCTATTCCGATCGATGTTGTGAAGAATAGGATTGAACTGGCATACCCGACCGCAGCAACGATGGCTTCGTCGCTCAGCCATGACAGGAACAGAATGTTGGCGAGGTCGCCGATGAAGATTGCAATCAGCCCGACCGCGCCGGTTCCACTCATGATCAGGATATGCGTGAGCAGTGATCCGGTCACAAATCGCGGCGGGGCCGCCGGGGCGGGCCCGGTCATCGTTAACTCCGCCCCATCCATCTCAGATTACTCCGCTTGCCTACACCCGCCGGCGCGATTTGATCGCAGCAGCCAGCGTCCCTTCGTCGAGATAGTCGAGTTCGCCTCCGATCGGCACGCCCTGCGCCAATCGTGAAACGGTAACGTCCAAGCCGGCCAACTGGTCCATCACATAATGCGCCGTCGACTGGCCTTCCACCGTTGCATTCAGAGCGAGGAGAATTTCGCCAACGTCCGATGCCGCGGCCCGTAGGCGAAGCGAACCGATATTAAGGTTCTCCGGGCCAATCCCGTCCAATGGTGACAAATGACCGCCAAGTACGTGATAGCGGGCATTGACGACACCCGCCCGTTCCAACGCCCACAGATCACCCACCTCTTCCACGACGACGATCAACGTCGGATCCCGACGGGGATCCTGGCAAATGGTGCATGGTGAAACCGTATCGAGGTTGCCGCACGTTGGACACTCGACGATTTTCTCAACCGCGATCTTCAGAGCGTCCGACAGCGGCACCAGCAATTCTTGCCGCTTCTTTAGAAGACCGAGCGCCGCCTTACGCGCCGAGCGGGGCCCAAGTCCCGGCAGCCGCGCCAGGAGCTGCACGAGGCGCTCAATTTCAGGACCTGCTATTTTTTTCGACATTGCGACGCACTGTTAGCACGGGATGTGCACCGCCGCTTAGCACGATTCACCGACGCCTATCCGACCGCTGACTGCCACGCTTTAATGGCGTCGATCGGATGAAGCAGCATGATGACATTCAAGGTCAGGTTATCCCGGATCATGAAGCCCGTGAACAATTCAGCCGCAATGGCAAGCCCCACGGTCACTGAGACCGGGAGGATCGAAGCGAGCGTGAAGCCGACGGCCATCGCCAGCACGTCGGAAATCGAATTGAGGATCGAGTCACCATAGTAATCGAGGGCAATCGTCGCCGTACGATACCGCTCGATGGTGGCGTTGGTGTTCTCCACAATCTCCCACGCACTTTCGATGCCAAGCGCCAGAAGAAGTCTTGTAAGAAACGAGGACTGCGGCATCAGCCACGTCAGTGCGCCATAAAAGATGAAGCCATGGATCACATGACTAGGCGTGTACCAGTCGGTGATGTGCTGCGAGTTCTCAGCACTCTTGACCACGCCGTGCCAGAGCTTGATTTCGCCGCATGTGCAGATCGGTGTTCTGCCCATGGCCCACAGAATGATGGCGAGGCCGGCAACGACCCCCGCGGCAGCGAGCCATCCCATCGGCGTCATGTCCGCGACGCGGCTCCGCATTGTCGGTGGCGTGCGCGCTATCATTTGATTGCCCCCCAGGCCGCGCAGGAATCAAATGCGGTAAGATGAGGCTAGAACAGTTTCAGACCCGGCGGAAGCGGCAGTCCGCCTGTGATCTCGGCCATCTTGGCAGCCATCTGGCTTTCGACCTTCGCACGCGCATCCTGGTTCGCGGCAAGCACGAGATCTTCGAGAATTTCCGCTTCGCTTGGTTTCATCAGACTGGGGTCGATAGAAATTTTCTTCATATCGCCCTTGCCGTTGAGAGTAACGCGAACGAGCCCTGCACCGGACTGTCCTTCAATCTCCGCTTCGGCCAATTCTTCCTGCATCTGCTGCATGCGGGCCTGCATCTGGCCCACCTGTTTCATCATGCCCATAATGTCCTTCATGCGTCGTCCTCTGGCCAAGGCGCGCGATCGCGCCAAATCTGATTTCGAGATTAACCGGCAGTGCTTTAACCCGTTCCAGCTTCGTCATCCCCACGAACCGCGGTCGTTCGAACGCCGGCGAATTTGGCATCGGGAAAGGCTTCGAAGATGGCCGCCACTGCCGGGTGCTTTTTCAATTGGGCCAGTTCCGCCGCCTCCCGATCACGGCGCTGCTGCCCAAGCGTTGGTTCGCCGGCCGCCTTTGACAAAACGACAACCCAACGCCGGTCTGTCCACCGATTTAGTTTTTCGCGCAAGTCGTTGGCAATCTCAGGCGGTGCGCCAGGCAGAAGATAAAGATCGATCGAACCTGCCGTACCGTCGAATTTCACGAGCGAAACATACTCTTCCAAATGTGTCCTGAGCCGCGCATCACGCCTCTCGCTAGCCAGTTCCGCGATCTCGGCAAACGTCCGTAAGGGACGCGCCGACTGCCCCTGTGGTGCATTGGGGACATCGTCATCATCACTGAGCCCCTCAATCAAGTCGCCATACGCCTCAAGCGGCGGCGCGTCATCGGCCGCCCACTCAACCGGTAACTCCGAAGCCTCCGATCCACGATCACTTATTGATGCGGCCGAAGGCATCGCCGTGTTGAGAGGCGAACGTGGCTCGCGATCGGCCGGCGGCGACGTCGCAGGGACCGGTCGGCGCGACACCTGACCGGCTCCACCCAGCGCCTTCATGATTTCGTCGGGCGGCGGCAAATCGGCGACGTAGGCGATACGAATCAAAACCATTTCAGCCGCAGCCAGCGGATCGGGAGCTTTGCCGGCTTCCTCGATCCCTTTCAGCAGCATTTGCCACGCCCGCGCCAGCAACGGCATCGACAGTCTCTCAGCCAGCCAGGCAGCCCGCCGCTGATCTTCCGCCGGCACGCCTTCATTGCCCGCCTCGCCACCCAGCGCCTTGCAGCGCGTGACGAGATGCACCACATCGGCCAGATCGGCCAATAATTGCCCGGGCTCTGCCCCATCATGATGGATTGCGCCGAACACTTTCAGCGCTTCCGCTGGTGTCCCGCCGAGCAGTTTTTCCAGAAGGTCGAACACGCGCCCGCGATTGGCCAGCCCGAGCATGCCGCGCACGACATCGGCTGTCACCGCACCCGAACCCATTGCAATCGCCTGATCGAGAATGGACAGTCCATCGCGGACGCTGCCCCCGGCGGATCGCGCGATCATGGCCAGCGCATCGGGCTCGGCTGACGCCCGTTCTCTTTCTACAATCCGTCCGAGATGCGCTGACAGCTCCGGCACGTCGATGCGGCGCAGATCGAACCTTTGACACCGCGACAGCACCGTGACCGGCACCTTGCGGATTTCCGTTGTCGCAAAAATGAACTTCACATGTTCCGGCGGTTCCTCAAGCGTCTTGAGAAGCGCGTTGAATGCGTTCTTGGTCAACATGTGGACTTCGTCGATGATGAAGACCTTGGTCCGCGCCAGAATCGGCTTGTAGCGCGCGCTTTCAATGATTTCGCGGACGTCGTCGACACCGGTATTCGATGCCGCGTCCATTTCGATCACATCGGGATGGCGACTCTCGATGATATCTGCGCAGTGCCGTCCAAAAACCGGCATATCGATCGAGGGACGATCGACGGTATCCGTTTCATAGTTGAGCGCGCGGGCGAGGATTCGCGCCGTCGTGGTTTTGCCGACGCCGCGTACGCCGGTCAGCATGTACCCCTGCGCGATCCGGCCCGACTGAAAAGCGTTGCGGAGTGTCCGGACCATGGCCTCTTGGCCGATCAAATCGTCGAAGGTCTGCGGTCGGTATTTGCGCGCGAGCACAAGGTAAGGCGCCTCCGGTCGGCTGCCGTCCAAGTCGTCGGTCTTGATTTTGTTCTTAGCCATCAGCACCCCATAGCGGCCCGCAGGGCCAGGGAGCAAGGCGACCCGCGGCGAGCCGCACCCCCGCGGAGGGCGCCGGATCTCCACTGTGATCCGATCAGCGCCCGTGAGCGCGCTTAGAAAGGCTGGCGGACGACCCGCGTCCTGATCGTTAGGGCTGCTTCGTTCCCGACCTGACCCGGTTGGCGAGGGATGCGTCCGCCGCCAGCCCAGCGCGGTTATGGGGCATCACTTCGCCCCTGACAACCCTCGCCGCAGTCCACAACACGATGTTCATATTGGCTTGCTGATTTGACTTCGGCCGCCGAATGCGTCTCTGGATTGAGGCCGCGCACCAAGCGCCGAAATGGGGAACGCTGCGTTATGACCGCGCCGACGATCGCACCCGAAACGGGCAGGCCCAGCAACCGGCAAACGGTTCCTTCGGGATGGTTTTGGGGTCAGTACGCCGCGCTCGGCGCCACCATCGCGCTTGTCACGCTGTTTCTCGACCAAGCCAATAAGTTGTGGATGCTGCTGATCTATGGGATCGAAGGCCGCGGCCGGGTAGCCGTCACGCCGTTCCTCGATTACGTCTATGTACTTAACACAGGCGTCAGTTACTCGATGTTCGATTCTTCAAGTTATTCCTGGCAGTTAGGTCTGGCGACCTTTGCCTTCGCTGCGTCGTTGGCGATGTGGGTCTGGCTCTGCCGGGCTGGCGAGAGCCGCCTGATGGCGGCTGGCCTTGGCCTCATCATTGGTGGGGCGGTAGGCAATGCCATCGACCGGCTGTGGCTTGGAGGGGTCGCCGACTTTTACTCGCTGCACGCATTCGGATTCTACTGGTACGTCTTCAACATCGCAGATGTGGCCATTGTTGCCGGGGTGATTGCGCTCCTGTACGACTCCTTCGGAGCGAGTCGCAAAGACGCCGCAAAGACTTCGTAACGCCCAGCATTGCGTTCAACCAATAACACTGCGTCCTGGCCAGCCAAGCACCTGCGTCTCGCCAAGCAAGTCCGGCAGAGAACCGGAACCGAGCGGAGAACCATAGATGCATTGCATCTCGTCGATGATCACCAACCGGCTGGCACTGGCGGTTTTGGCCGCCGTTCTCGTCGGCGGCTGTTCTATGGACGACGTGGAACTGAACGGGGGCGTTTTCGATGCGGTGGGTATTGGTGCTAATCAGCCTAAAAGCGCGGAGCCAAAGCTTGCCGCTCGCACCCCGCTAGTCGTGCCCCCATCGACCGCGAGCCTGCCGCAGCCGGGCGTTCCCGCCCAGGCGGACGCCATCGACGTGACCACCGCGATCAATGATCCCGACCGCAAAGCCGTGGTGTCTCAGGCTGAAAAAGAGCGCGCCCAACAAGAATACTGCGACAAAAACTACCGTCCCGCTGTCGCCGGCGGCGATGCAAGCGCCGACTCGATCGAAGGACCGCTTGGCCCCTGCCGTCCGTCGATCCTGAATGCCATGAAAAAATGGAACGGCGGCGAAGACCCGCTCGTCGTCGGTGGCCAATAACCCCGTTTTTGTTACCGCCCGCAAAGCCTGGGCGACCAAATTTTTTTCTGATCGCTTACCAAATCCAATCTAATCCCGCGTCCGCTCGCGGGCTCGTATATGATCTCGTGTACCGGGCATGAACGGCTTGTCATTTGACATGCCGCCCCCCGACGCCGACATCCTCACAGCACGCGGGGTCCGCCACCTGCGTCGTCCCCCGAGCTTCGAGGAATTCATGGCTGTTTCACTCCGCACCGCCCTCAGCTTTTGCCTCATGGTGTCCGCCAGCATGTTTGCTCTCACCAAATCTCCAACTGCATCGTATGCCGCCCCCCGCGTCACCGAGTTCAAGCTCGAGAACGGGTTGCAAGTGGTGGTCATTCCCGACAGCCGCTCGCCAGTCGTGACCCACATGGTCTGGTACAAAGTCGGCGGGGCCGACGAACCCAAGGGCGTCTCCGGCATCGCCCACTTCCTCGAACACCTAATGTTCAAATCGACCGATAAAATTGCGTCGGGCGAATTCTCAAAAATTGTCTCCCGTCTTGGCGGCCAGGACAACGCGTTCACCGGACATGACATCACGGCCTATTTCCAGCGCATCTCCAAGGAGCGCTTGCCTCAGGTGATGGAGATGGAAGCCGATCGAATGGTCAACCTCAAGCTGACCGACAAAGAGGTCCTGACCGAGCGCGACGTGATACTCGAGGAGCGCCGCTCGCGCGTCGAGAACAACCCCGCTGCCATTCTCGACGAACAGATGGACGCCGCGCTTTACCTGCACCACCCCTACGGCATTCCAGTCATCGGCTGGGAGCACGAAATGGCCAAGCTTTCGCGGCAGAACGCCATCGACCATTACAAGCGCTATTACGCGCCCAATAATGCCGTCCTTGTCGTCGCCGGCGATGTGACCCCGGAAGAGGTCAAGAAATACGCCACCGAGACGTTCGGCAAACTACCGGCCAATCCAGCGGCAGCCCGCGCCGAACGCCCAGCTGATCCGCCGCAGCGCGTCGCCCGCCGCGTCATGCTCGAAGATCCACGTGCCGGCAAGGAATCGATCCATCGCGATTACATTGTGCCGAGCTACTCAACCGCCGCGCCCCTCGAAGCCGAGGCTCTCGATCTGCTTGCCAAGATCACCGCTGACGGCGCCACGAGCCGCCTCTACAAAAAGCTCGTAATGGAAGACAAGGTCGCCTCATCCACCGGCGGCAGCTACATGGGTTCGGGCCTGGATAGCGGCAAATTCTCCGTCTATGCGATCGCAGGAGACGGCGTCGACCTTGGCAAAATCGAAATGACCATGGACGATGTTCTCGCCGAAATCGCTGCCAATGGCGTGACCCAAGCCGAACTCGACCGCGCTAAGAACGGTTACGTCGCCGAATACATCTACGAGAACGACAATCAAGCATCACTCGCCCGCCGCTACGGTTGGGGCCTCGCCCTTGGGCGCTCAATCGCTCAGATCGAAAGCTGGCCGGACCAAATCAGCAAGGTTTCGCTGGCCGACGTGAAGAAGGCCGCCGCCGCTTACTTGGACGTACGCCGTTCCGTGACGGGAATTCTTGAAGCCGCTCAAGGCACCGGTCGCGACCCGCGATGAAACGCCCCGCAAAGATCGTTCGTGACGTGACCAGGAGTGACCCACATATGATCCCGCCGAACGTCTCCCCCTCGTCCGCAATCCGCACACGCGCGCTCGATTCGTCTCACTTCGTGGCTCATCCACTCACCTACACATGGCCGCTGCTTCTGGCGGCACTCCTTTTCTTCGCTTTCAACAGGCCGGCAGAAGCCATGCAGATTCAAACCGTGAAAAGCCCGGGCGGCATTGAAGCCTGGCTCGTTGAAGATCATTCCAATCCAATGATGGCCATGCGCTTCTCCTTCGAGGGCGGCAGCGCACAAGATCCGACTGGCAAGGAAGGCCTTGCCAATTTCGTTTCGGCCATGCTCGACGAAGGTGCCGGCGAGCTGGATGCGAACACCTTCCAGGAACAGCTCGAAAATCTCGCCGTGCGTCTGAGCTTTTCCGATACGCAGGACGCCTTCTACGGCAACGTCGAAACCTTGACAGCCAACCGCGACAAGGCGACCGAACTTCTCCGCCTCGCAATCAACTCGCCCCGCTTTGAAAAGGATGCGGTCGAGCGCATTCGTGGCCAGATCCTCGCCAACCTCGTCTATGCCGCAAAGGATCCCGACCGTGTGGCATCCAATGAATGGTATGCGCTCGCATTCGGTAACCACGCTTATGGCCGTCCATCGAGCGGCACGGAAGCCAGTGTTGCTGCGATCACGGCTGAGGACCTCAAGGCTTATCGCAATCGAGTCTTCGCCCGCTCCAATTTGCGCATCGTAGCTGTCGGGGACATTTCCGCCGCCGAATTGGGTGTGATGCTCGATAAGGTTTTCGGGGAACTGCCCGAGAAGGCCGATCTTGTAGCTGTCCCCGTCGTCGCGCCGGTTACCGGCGGCAAGACGAAAGTCATCGAAATGGATGTGCCGCAGTCCGTCGCCGTCTTCGGTTTCGGTGCAATGCCGCGCAAGGATCCAGACTTCCTCACCGCTTTCGTCGTGAACCAGTTGATTGGTGGCGGCGGTTTTGCCTCTCGGCTGATGGAAGAGGTGCGCGAAAAGCGCGGCCTTGCATACTCCGTCTACAGCTACTTGCAGCCAATGCGCTCGGCCTCGATCTTTTCCGGCGGCGTAGCCACGCGCAACGACGCCGTGAAGACGTCCATTGATCTCATTCGTCAAGAGCTCGAAAAAGTTGCCGTTTCCGGCCCCAATGCAGACGAGTTCGCAAACGCAAAAAGTTATCTGATGGGGTCCTACGCCCTGCGTTTCGATACGAACGTCAAGATCGCCACCCAACTCCTCGGCTTGATGGAGGAAGGCTACGGCACGGATTACGTTCAGACCCGCAACCAGCTTATTGAGGCCATCACCCTTGATGACGCCAAGCGTGTTGCAAAGCGTCTTCTCGATACGAACAACATGATTGTCACCATCGTCGGCAAGCCTGAAACACCGGTCGCCGGCGACAAGGGCTGACCCCAAAAGAATGTCGGCACGTTTTGAGATGCCCTGCCGTCCGGCGGGGCATCTTGCCGTTCAGCACAGAGTCACCCACGGAACAGCGCCAGTGAGCATCTCGGCCTATGGTCCTGTCATCAGAGGCGCACCGATCCCCTCCTCCTCGGTCACCGATGTAGCCTTCCGCCGCCGTCTCGTCCCCCCCCCGACCGCGGCGCAGATGACCCTCCGGGTTCCCCCACCCGGAGGGTTTTTTTCCCGTGTTCCACCCGGCTCCCGGGATTCGAAACGCGCCGCTTTATGCGTACCGCGCCCGCAGGCGCTCGAAATCCTCTCCAGCATGATGACTGGATCGCGTCAGCGGCGATGATGCCACCATCGCAAAGCCCTTACCGCGCGCCAGGCCGGCGTAGGCCGCAAACGTCTCTGGATGGATGTATTCGACCACCGGGACGTGATGCGGCGTCGGCTGCAAGTATTGACCGATGGTGATAAAGTCGACGGCGGCCGACCGCAGATCGTCCATGACCTGGATGATCTCGTCGCGTGTTTCACCAAAGCCCAGCATCAGCCCTGACTTGGTGACGGTTCGCGGCGAGCGTTCCTTCGCCGCTTGCAGCAACCGGATCGAATGAAAGTATCGCGCCCCTGGACGGACCGAGGGATAAAATCGCGGTACCGTTTCGATGTTATGATTGAAGACGTCCGGACCGGTGTCGATAACAACATCGAGCGCTCCCGTCTTACCCAGAAAATCAGGCGTCAAGATCTCGATTGTCGTGGCGGGAGCCGCCTCTCTGACCGCATGAAGGACGGCTGCCAAATGGGCCGCGCCGCCGTCATCCAAATCATCCCGGTCAACCGATGTTATGACGGCGTGCGATAGATTGAGATCGCGGACCGCAGCCGCGACCCGTTCCGGCTCGCTGGGATCGAGAGGCGCCGGTCGTCCTGTACGAACATTGCAAAATCCGCAGCCGCGCGTGCACACATCGCCCATGACGAGAAACGTGGCGTGTCGCTTGCTCCAACACTCGGCCAGGTTGGGACAGCCAGCCTCTTCGCACACCGTCGACAGGCCGTGCCGGCGCACAATGGCGTGCGTCGCCTCGCGTACGCCAGCATCGGCCGCTCGCACGCGAATCCACTCCGGCCGCGCGAGGATGGGCTGCGCGGCGCGGTGGACCTTTTCAGGATGCCGGGGGGCGTTGGAGTAGATTATCGCCATGTCCGCTCTTCGGTGCTACCGTTGCTATCGGCTCCGATAGCAACGGTCTGAATATGTAGCAGCATACGAAGATCCAGGCGATCTGGCCTTTTGCTAACCGCATCGTTAGCTCAGCCTATCGCGCAGTCGTCAAATCGCGAGCTTACCGGCCATTGCCGCCGCGTATCGGTCGCCAACGGCTTTCCAATTCACGACATTCCACCAAGCCTTCAGATAATCGGCCCGCTTGTTTTGATATTTGAGATAGTAGGCGTGTTCCCAGACGTCGTTGCCCATGAGCACCCTCTTGCCATCCATCAAGGGGGTGTCCTGGTTCGGCCGTGCCTCGAGCGCAAGCTTGCCGCCCTTGTCCACGGTCACGAAGACCCAGCCCGAGCCGAACACCTTTCCGCCCATCGCATTGAACTGCTCCTGCAAGGTGGCAAGGCTCGAGAAGTCACGATCGAACGCGGCTTTCAAATTGCCCTCAGGCCCCGGCCCTCCCGGCTTGCCCATGATCTGCCAGAACATGGAATGGTTGGCGTGCCCGCCTGCATTGTTGCGCACCGCCGTGCGAACGCTTTCGGGAACATCACTAAGTTTTGCCAGCACGTCTTCGAGCGGCAACTTGGCAATATCGGGCTTATCAGAGATTGCGGCGTTGAGATTGTTCACATACGCCGCGTGATGTTTGCCGTGGTGCAATCCCATCGTGGTCGCATCAATATGTGGCTCAAGAGCAGCCGGATCGTACGGCAGCGGCGGCAATGTGAACGGACCGTTCACAGGTGCAGCCTGCGCCACGGCACCACCACTCAGCCGGCCTGCCGCCAAGCCCAGAACGGTAACGGCCCCAAGCGACCGAGCGAACGCTCTGCGATCCAACGCAAGCATCAGGTTCTCCTGTTCATTGAAATGAAACGACGACGTCCCAGCAGGGCTTAAGCCCTTCGCAACACGTAAGGGTCTGAAGCGTTCCGTTCAATACGCCAAATATAGTGCCACCGTGTCGCCGGCGACTTGCCGGTGCGATCAAAAAAGCGGGCATTCGCACAGCCGCCTCCGGCTCAATTGATAGGCTTTAAAAAGAAAGCCCCCGGGGGACACCGAGGGCTTCTTTGGCGGACAGTCTCTTTGAGGGGGGATGTGGGAAGAGACCGTCCAAGCGAACCATCCTTGAGGGGGGGGGATGAATAACTCGCTTTCCAATAGTTCTTTAGTCCAAGGCCAGCCCGAAAAAATTGACATTTATCAAAGTGGAGGGGATGCGGCAGTTTGTCGAAATCAAAGTTACCGGCAGTGGCTATAAGCGCAATGACGCTGACGCTAATGATAGCGTTAATCCCGCTCGCCCAGAAATGGGCTACTCACCCCGTCGTGGCATGCTCGTAGATATCTTCCTCCTGCGCGTTGTGGATGCGCACCAGGGACTCGATCGACTCGATGACGCGCTGTGCGTCTCGAATGAGGTACCGGTCGGTGTCTTCAATCTTTAGGCCCTCTGAAAGCCGCGTCAGCAACCGAGCGAGATGGAGAATCTCACGATGCGCCCGGCTCATCGCAGCAAGGCCATGCCCGTCGTGCAGGAATTTCGCGAGACGAGGATAGATGCGACCTTCATCGTCTCGCTCATGTTCAACGATCTTAGTTGTGACCAAAGCCGCAGCTTCGCGAATGAAAGCCGTTGCGGCTTCGGGCGGAGCATCATCAAGCGCATCGGCAATCTCACGTAGTCGATTAAGTGTCGCGTCGAGAAGCAGATGCTCTTGCTGCAGGGCCCGCGCTGCTGCCGGCTGCATGGTTTCGCGGCCAAGCCGCCATTCAGGTCTCAGGGCGCGCAACGCATTCAGGATGACCGCGACGTCGATCGCTTCCTGGGTCAAGGCTCCGGCAACCGGCGTCAGATAGCCGAACGCCGCTGCGATCATGGCGATGCCTGAAAGCGCTATGCCGACGGTGATACTCTGAACAGCAATGCCGCGGGCACGGCGGGCGATGACAACCGCCTGCGACACGCGATCGAGCCGATCAACAAGAATGACAACGTCGGCCGCTTCTGACGATGCGCTGGCTCCGCGGGCACCCATCGCAATGCCAACATCGGCCGCTGCGAGTGCCGGAGCATCGTTGATCCCATCACCGACCATGAGAGTGGGATGCAAGCGCTGCTCGAAAGCAACTGCCTCAACCTTGTCTGATGGCTCCCGGTCGGCCAACACGGCATCCAGATCGAGTGCAGCGCCGATGGTCTCGGCCAACTCCGCGCGATCACCGGTGACCATGACGATCCGGCGTACGCCGGCGGTGCGCAGGGATTGAACAGCCCGAGGCGTCTCACGCCGCAACTCATCACCGAGAAGAATGGCGCCGATAACGCGCCCGTCGACCGAGACGAAGACACTGAGGGCGGACCGCCACGACGCGCGGCGGAGCGCCCGTATAGCCCACGCATCAAGACTTCCAGGTCCACATACGAGTTGACGCGAACCAGCCTTGACCACCTTGCCCGAGATCCTACCCTCAAGGCCTGAGCCCATGGTCTCACGAACCATGTCGGGCACCTCGAGGGTCAGCCCGCGGGCCACAGCCGCCGTCACGATTGCAGCGGCGACGACATGCTGCGAGGCCTGCTCCAGGGACGCGGCAAGCCGCAGCACGTCATCGGGATCTTCCCCCGGCGCCGTTTCCACGGCAACCAGACGCGCCCCACCGACGGTCAACGTTCCGGTTTTGTCGAACATGACGGTATGCGTTCTGGCGAGCGCTTCCAGTGCTCCGCCACCCTTGATGAGGATCCCGAGCCGGGCCGCATGTGAAACCCCTGCAATAAACGCCACAGGTGCCGCAAGGATCAACGGACATGGCGTCGAGGCGACCAGCACGGCGAGGCCTCGGATCGGATCCCCGGAGAACAGCCAGGCGGCCCCCGCAATGGCCAATGTCACGGGCAAAAGTATGAGGGCATATTGGTCCGCGAGGCGAATGAACGGCGCCTTCGCCGTTTGAGCGGCGGTCACCAGCCGGACAATGCCCGCATAAGTGCTTTCGCCCGCGCTCGCGCTGGCCCTCAGCTCGAATGTTGCTCCGGCATTGATGGTGCCGCTGCGGACCAAGTCGCCCATGTTGCGATTGACGGGGATTGGCTCGCCCGTCAGGGCGGCTTCGTCAAGCGTTGCGCCGGCAGCCAATATGATGCCATCGACGGGAATGACCTCTCCGGCGCGAACGAGGATTATGTCGCCAACAGAGACGCGTTCGATCGGCACATCTTCGATCGTACTGCCGTTACGTTTGTGCGCCAGGCGGGGCGCGCGATCGACTAGGGCTCTTAAGTCACGCTCGGCGCGCGCAACAGCGAAGTCCTCCAGGAGATTGCCGCCCGCATACATGACGGCGACGACGGCACCGGCCAAAGGCTCGCCCAACAGAAGCGCAGCCGACATTGAGATGAACGCGACGGCATCAACGCCAAGCCGGCCCGCGAGAAGATCGCGCACGATTGATACGGCAAGACCAATAATCACCGGAACGGTCGCAAAGGCCCAAAGTCGATCGGCCCAAACCCCGGATCCATAGATCCAGACGAGAGTTCCCAGAGACAGCCCCGAGGCTGCAATCGCAAATAGGGCTCTTCGTATGAAGCGATCTGTCATCGCGTGGTTCATTGAGTAGCCTTCTTGGCACTTCAAACCGTTGGGATTTCACAACCGCAGTTGTGCTTCAAAGCCGGATGATTGACCCCGTGCAGGCGAAAAGAGGTCGAGATGACCATCGGATTGGCGCGCGATAGTGTCCGCGATATAGAGGCCCAATCCGCACCCGTCTGCGTCGCGGCCAACCCCGCGCGCAAACCGCTGCTTGAGGCCCGCGAGTTCCTCGGCGGTGACAACCGATCCGTCGTTTCGGACCGAAAGGACCGCACCCGGACCAAAGCGCACAACGATGGGTGTGCCTTCCGGACTGTGCTTCAGTGCATTACCGATGAGGTTCTGAATTGCTATACCCACTGCATCCGGGTCGGCCATCACATAAACGTCCGCGCTGGCCACATTCTCGAACCGGATCCGTCCCTGGGCTTGAGGCTTGCGAGCATAATCCACCATCAGCAGCGAAACCACATTGCTGAGAGACATGCGTTCTCGCGACAGCGCTAGCCCCGATTCCGCGCGCGCCAGTTGCAGAAGCGTTTCAATCTTACGGCTCAGGGTGGCCAGCGTGGAAACCAGCCCTTCGGCGCGCTTGCGCTGATCGGGGTCCACGGCGCCAACTGCCAGCAGGCTGGCCTGAGCGTGTGCGGCAGCGACGGGATTGCGCAATTCATGCGCGCTGTTTGCAGCAAACGCGCGTTCGGCTTCCAGCGCGGAATTCAATCGAGCCAGCAGACGATTCACGTCTTCCACGATCGGCGTCAATTCTTGCGGCAGGCCGCGTGCATCGAGTGCGGTAAGGTTGGCGCCGTCGCGCTTGCGCATCTCCTGCTGAATGTCACGAATCGGTCTGGTCGTGCGTCGTACCGTTTCTCTGATGGCGATGGCCACGAGCGGTAGCACGACCAGCAACGGCACAAGCAGACCGAACCACAGCGCGCGGACCGCTTCGTGCCGTTCTTGCGGTAATTCGGCAACCTGAACGGCAATCGACTTGTCACGCGACAATTCTGTAAAGTAGCGGCGGTATCCATCATCGAAGAACCCCCGCTTGATCGGAGCAGAAAATGGCAGCTCGGGGGCATCATGGGAGTGGAGAAGCACGCGGCCGGAGGCATCGCGGACCTGATAGTGGATGTACTCCTCGTGATCGTCAGCCGCGAAACTTGTTAGACGTCCAGATCTGCCATCAGCGCTGTCGACTCGCCCGCCCAGGTCGTCCATTGCAAGCGGAAGAATGCGCTGTGCCGTTTCTTGCAGGGCGCTGTCGAAGACCTCATCGATTTCGTGGCGGATTGAAAGCGCGGCATACGTGACGCCCACAAGCCAGAGCACGCCCATGACGGCGGTGAGCGTCATGACGAGGCGGCGGCTCATGCTCCAAGCCGGCATCGCGTCAACTCCCAAGCTTATAGCCGACACCACGCACGGTCTCGATCACAGTCGGCCCAAGCTTCTTGCGAAGTCGACTGACGTAGACCTCCACGGCGTTGCTTTCGATCTCGTGGCCCATCGCGTAAAGAGCTTCCTCCACCTGAGACTTGGAAACAGTGGCTGCGGGACGTCGAGCGAGACAGTCCAATAACGCCCACTCGCGGGCGGTCAGTGGAACGTCCTCACCCGCGCGCCGGACCTGCCGAATTGCCGTGTCGATGGTGAGGTCGCCAATCACGAGCCTGGGATTGGGCTGTACGTCGTATCGGCGTTGAACAGCTTGCACGCGCGCCATCAATTCATCGAGATCGAACGGCTTGACGATGTAGTCGTCTGCCCCGGCATTGAGTCCTTCGATGCGATCGCGGATCTGATCTCGGGACGTCACGATAATGACCGGCCGCGTATCGCCCTCTTTGCGGCGACGGCGTAGAAGATCCAGGCCGCGACCGTCCGGAAGATGCAGGTCAAGAAGAACCAAGCCATAATCCGTCGACGATAGGGCGCCATCCGCGTCGTCGATACGATCGACCCAGTCGACGGCATGACCAGCCCGCGTTAGATGGATCTTGACCGCATCCGCCAGCAGCGGCTCGTCTTCGATCAACAAGATGCGCACGGTTTGAGCGTCCTCCCGAACCGCCAATAGGCGCTAGAACACCTTACAGCAACCTGAAAACGTGGTGATGAACTCTTCAGGGTGATGTCAGGTCGCATGCCTAGTGTTCCCGCATCGCTAACCAACCCATGGAGAACACCATGTCTAAACATCTTTTCACTGCGATCGCGCTATTCGCTTCCGCCGGAACGGGCGGAGCCTTTGCAGCGCCGTCCTGCAACGTCGACAAGGCGGAGTGGCAGGCCGAGCAAGTTCTGCGTGACAAGCTCACGGCCCAAAAGTGGACCATCAAGAAGGTGAAGATCGACAACGGTTGTTACGAAGTCTACGGCACTGACGAGAAGGGCCAGCGCGTCGAGATCTACTTCAATCCAAAGACACTTGAGGCCGTCCCTGGCCAGCAGGGGTAAGCACAATGGCGACCGTGAAAGTTTGGGACCGCTTCGTCCGCATTTTCCACTGGAGCTTGGTTGTCACTTTTGCGGTCGCGTTCCTCTCTGGGGAGGAGCGCGACCTGCGCAGCCTGCATCTGTGGGCCGGCTACACGGCAGCGTCCCTCGTCGCACTGCGCATCCTGTGGGGCATGATCGGCACCCATTACGCACGCTTTGGCCAGTTCGTGCACGGGCCGCGCACCGTGCTCTCCTACATCAAGGACGTGGCCACCGGACGGGAAGCACGCTACATCGGACATAACCCTCTTGGTGGTACCATGGTCGTTTTATTGCTGGTATCGATCCTGGGCGTAAGTCTGACCGGTCATCTAATGACGACAGACGCGTATTGGGGCTCAGAACTTATGGAAGAGGCCCACCAAGCTCTGGCCAACGGCATGCTACTTCTGGTCGGGCTGCATATCGGCGGAGTTGTCTTCGAGAGTGTGAGGCACCACGAAGGGCTCGTGAAGGCTATGTTCACCGGCCGCAAGAGACCACCAACCCCTGGCGACATAGCCTGACAATGGCTGACGTTCCGGCCAACACCGGCACGTCACTTTCTCAACAAGTCAAATAATTGGGATTGACATGAGTCGCTCACACACCCACCCGGAAACGCATCTCGTCGATCGCATCGGCTGGCTCCGCGCAGCAGTCCTTGGCGCCAATGACGGTATTGTTTCGACAGCAAGTCTGATCGTCGGCGTTGCGGCAGCCTCGCCCAATACAAATGAAGTTCTGCTGGCTGGTGTCGCAGGTCTAGTTGCCGGAGCCATGTCGATGGCAGCCGGCGAGTATGTTTCGGTTAGCTCGCAATCGGATACGGAAATCGCTGACCTCACTCGCGAGCGTACGGAACTGGCGACGCAACCCGAGTTGGAGAGGCAAGAACTGGCGGACATCTATGTCAAGCGTGGGCTCGAAGCCGATCTTGCCCTGCAGGTCGCCGATCAACTGATGGCAAAAGACGCACTCGGCGCGCATGCCCGTGACGAGCTCGGCATTTCGGAAGTGACCACTGCCCGGCCGGTCCAGGCAGCGCTGACTTCTGCGGCGACATTTGCCGTCGGCGCGGCGCTACCGCTGGCCATGGTCCTGATCTCGCCGGCTGATAAACTGGTGTATTGGGTGTCAGCCGCCGCGCTCGTCTTTCTCGCACTTCTCGGCGCCGTCGGTGCGTGGGTTGGCGGATCGAACATCGCTCGCGCGACGCTCCGGGTCAGTTTCTGGGGTGCCTTCGCGATGGGCCTGACGGCAGTCATCGGGCATTTGGTAGGAAAGTCGCTGTGAGCCCTACGGCGTTTCGTCTGACCGGGCTGCACTCGCTGCTTCGCGCAAAACCTTCTCCGTTCGTCTTCAGCGGATTTCTGATTACTACGATCATTATTCAGGAACTCGCCAAAGGCGGATTATCGCTGGCCGGTTTCTACGAGCGTTGAGCCAACGATGGGCGACTTTCGCCGCGGAAATCTTGGCTTGATCGTATTCGCGCTAAAGTGTGGCGGTGGAGGCAGTCGAAAGCGAGACGGTCTCTGCGGCCAGATTCCAAAGAACAGGGAATTTCTGCCGGAACCTAGCCCTTCGGCGCTAAGTCTCTGCGATAACCGCCCCAAATGGGGGCCGTTCGACCGAAATTCCCTAACAACGGAACAGGGATTTCTTCATTACTGATCAGGGATCCGTTGCGCCTTAACAGCGATCTTTTCGTCTGTATCAGGGAGAGGCCTAATGTTGGCAACGCCATGAAACGTCGAGACTTCGGTCGACAAAAATTCAGCCGCTGAAAACGGGTCGAGACAGCAACGAATTGGAAACTAGCCTCCGAATTGCATAGCGAACATTCACAATAATTCTTTGTGTTTTTCGTGCAAGCATCCCCTCCCCAACGTCGCCAGATCCGTGCTGTTAACAGCAGCCATGGAGATTTGGCATGACAAAGAAGAAATCTGACAAGAAGCCTGACGCCGGCCTGAGCATGCTAACGCACGGTTGGCCGATCTGGATACGGGACGGCAAGCTCGACCGACCCGAACTTCAGGTCGCGTTAGTCATGTCTGAAATGTTCGATCATATCGAGCATGGTGAAGTACCGTTGCAGGCCAACATGGAGATCAAAATCCTGACGCGCCGTTGTTAATCTGCTGGCGGCGGGCGAGTTCATGCTCGCCCACCGGAATTGTAAATGATCGACTAACTTCGATGCCTTATTGTCGAACCGGGCGTCTCGAGGTCGACAATGTCAGACAACAAAAATCACGTTATTAAAATCATCTTACCGAAATCGCTCGGCCGCGGCGGAGTTTTCGACCTTTGGCAAAATGGAGCGCCAGTTCGGCTGTTGTCGCAGCTGGCCAACGATCACTATTTCAAACAACCGACACTGAAGCGCGACGAACTTGCGCAACTTGTCGAACTGTTCAAAGACGAACCGCTCCCCGACAGCCTGCGCGAGGCCCTTATCTCCGACTTGAAGGGTAAGCGCCTCCGTCGTCAGGGCGCGCCGAAAAAGCGCGCATCAGTCCGCGAATACATGGAACTCATCATGCTGCCCAGAGCCTACGCCCTGGCGCTCGAAGACGCGGAAATCGAGCGGAGTAGACTTAGAACGTTGGGTCGCAAACAAGCAAGATATGATGATCCGGAGCGCCTGCCGGCCGCGAGCGATTTAGCCTACGACTTGGTGCGAAAAAGGCTTCCAACCCTTAAGAAGGTCAAGAAACGCCGACTCCAAAATCTGGTTAGTGAGTGGAGATGGGTCATGGAGGACCAAACTGACGTCGACCAGCTGTCAAGGGACAGTAAGTCGTAACCGAAAACAGGTCGCTGAGCTTTCACGGAATCCATTTGCATTTAATGTGCAAGCCTTGAGGTCACCCGGTCATCAAGTGCCGAGACAAACCCAACTTCCTCGAGGTTTGTCCGATGACCATTCCGCCACTCGCCGTCGAGCACGTTTCCGTTTCCGATCTAAAGCCGTACAACGGAAACGCGCGCGTCCATAGCCCGAAGCAGATCGCCGAGATCGCATCCAGCATCAAGGCTTTCGGATTCAACAATCCGGTACTGATCGACAAGGCCGGCACCATCATCGCTGGCCATGGCCGCGTCGAAGCTGCCAAGAAGCTTGGTCTCGACACGGTGCCATGCCTGCGGCTTGAACATCTGAGCGAGGCCGAGAAGCGCGCCTACATCCTCGCCGATAACAAGCTCGCCGAGAAAGCCGGCTGGGATCGCGAGATCCTCGCGATCGAGCTGCAGCATCTGACAACGCTCGACGTCGACTTCGACGTCACGATCACCGGCTTCGAGATGGCCGAGATCGACGTGCTACTCGGCGAGATCGAACCGAAGGTCGATGCGGCCGACGTCATGCCAGCACCTGCGGCCGGTCCTGCCGTCACCCGCCTCGGCGACCTTTGGCAGATCGGCTCCCATCGCTTGATCTGCGGCGATGCGACCGATTTTGAGACCTTAGCTCGTCTGCTCGATGGCGAGCGCGCGCAGATGGTCTTCACCGACCCGCCGTATAACGTCAAAATCGATGGTCACGTCTCTGGCCTCGGCGCCGTCAAGCATCGCGAGTTCGCAATGGCGTCTGGCGAAATGAGCGAGGCCGAGTTCACGGCGTTTCTTGAGCGCGTGTTCGCCAACCTCGTCTTACGCGCCGTTGATGGCGCGATCCATTTTGTCTGCATGGACTGGCGCCACCTCGGCGAAGTCCTGGCCGCGGGCACGCGGACGTTCAGCGAACTCAAGAACATCTGCGTCTGGAACAAGACCAACGGCGGCATGGGCTCGCTCTATCGCTCGCAGCACGAAATGGTGTTCGTCTTCAAGAGCGGGGCCGCGCCGCACATCAACAACGTCGAACTCGGCCGGCACGGGCGCTATCGCACCAACGTTTGGACTTACGCTGGCGCCAACACCTTCAGTGCGACGCGCGAAGCGGACTTGGCGATGCACCCGACCGTCAAGCCGGTCGCGCTCGTCGCCGACGCCATCCTCGATTGCTCGAAGCGCCGCGGTATCGTGCTCGATGCCTTTGCCGGTTCGGGCACGACTTTGGTTGCCGCCGAGCGCACGGGGCGGCGCGGCTACGGCATCGAACTCGATCCGCTGTACTGCGACACGATCCTGCGCCGGTTGAGCTCTATGGCTCGCGTCGAGGCTCGCCTCGTGGCGACCGGCCAGACGTTCGCCGAAGTCGCGACAGAGCGTGAGCGCGAGGCTGAGCCGGTTGCCGCCAGATCGGAGTCGACGCCATGAGCACCGAGCGTGACGATCCGACAGCGAAGCCGAACAATTATGCTGTCGGCTACGGCAAGCCGCCAAAGCACAGCCGCTTCAAGCCTGGCCAGTGCGGCAACCCGCGCGGCCGTCCGCGCAAGAATGGCAGCATCGAAGCCATGATCAAGCGCGAGCTCGATCAAATGGTCAAAATTTCAGAAGGCGGGCGCGAGCTACGCATCACCAAACGTGAAGCGATCATCAAGCAGTTCGTCAATCGCGCCATCAAGGGCGATCCGAAACCCCTGCAGCTCATGCTCGCACATCTCGAAAAGCACAAAGACATCGAACCGTTCTCCGCAACCGAGGCGGACGACGCCGAGCTGCTGAAGGCGCTTGGCGCGACACCAAAAGGAAACGAGTTCAATGAACGCTGATCAAATCAAAGCTCTCTATCGCTCGAACTTCGCCGCGTTCATGCGGTTTGCGTTCCGCGAGCTTCACCCCAACCAGTCGCTGGTCGACACCTGGCACATTGATGTCCTGGCCGACTACCTTGAGCGGGTCGCCAACGGCGAGATCAAACGGCTGATCATCAACCTGCCGCCGCGGTGCCTGAAGTCGCATGCAGCCTCGATCGCGTTGCCGGTCTGGATGCATGGACGCAATCCGGCCCTCAAGATCATGTCGATCGCTGGCTCGAAGGAACTCGCCGGCGACTTCGAGCGCGGCACACGGGAGCTGATCAAGGCGCCTCGTTGCCGGGCGCTGTTCCCACATCTGAAGCCCGAGGGCCGCTCGGGCAATCTCTATCTGCCGCATGGCGGTCAAAAGATCTCGGCCGTTGTCGGCGGCATCCTCGTCGGCCGAGGGGCTGAACTGATTGTGATCGACGATCCGATTGCGCCAGGTCGCGTGCATGACGAGCCGCGTCGCCGCGCCGTCAACAAGTGGTTCGATGCCGAGGTCCTGCAGCGCTTGAACGACAAGACCGAGGGTGCGGTGATTGTTGTCATGCAGCGGCTTCATTGCGACGATCTCTGTGGTCACTTGCTGTCGGGAGAGCAGCCTTGGATCCATCTCAACTTGCCTGCCATCGCGACCGAAGACGAGCAATGGACGTTGTCACGGGGTCAAGTCTTCACACGCAAGAAGTTTAGACCCCTGGCGCCGGCGATCGACAGTCAATTGACGCTCTTCAAACGCATGTTGGACATCGGCGCTTACAACTTTGGCGCTCAGTATCAGCAGAAGCCCTTCAAACACTTGGACGATGACGAATGCCGTGGCGGCATGTTCGCGTTGCCCGACGATCAGTACGGTTTTCCTGACTTCTCGATGCGCCGCGTGCCGGAAACGCACATCATGGCTTATGAGGTCTTCGGCGCCGGGAAGTTTCATCCTGCGGCGCCGATGCGGCAGATGACTATTGAGGAATGGGAACGCTACGCGGTTTGGACGATGGAGTATCAGCGGCGGTTGCGCGAAGATTCGAACGCAAAATGGGGCCCGCCCGAAAACGAGGAGGCGTTGATGGCCGAATATAAGGCTGGACCTGGTGAATATATCGGCGAATGAATCACATTTTTGAAATGACATCCAATCCGGCTTTCTAGCCGTTTACCAGGTCAGTCGGGGAACCCCGCTGGCCGCCCGAAGGGCGCGACGGGGCGCCGAAAGGCTGTCCGCAACGTGCTCCTGGAAAAGCGCGCAGTTCGCATTGCAAACTCGCAGGAACCGGAGCAGTGCACGACGCTCAAATTGGTGTTCATGGTTCTCCGCGAGAAGGCCTTCAAAGGGGATCGCCGCGCCATCAAGACCCTTCAAGACTTCGATGCTGAATACAATCGGAATGCAGAGTCGCCACCGCCAGGCGTCGGGTTCCTCGTCGTGCCCGAAAGACTCACGATGGAGGAATGGATCGCCCGCTACTCGCCGAAAGACGAGCCGCCTCCCATTGATGACGACTCGGAGTAGATCCACCGCCATCACAACGGGTCATGTGATCCGTCAAAACTCGCAGCGGCAGAACGAAGTTCGGCTTACGCAACTTGGTCGTGACCCCAAGGGGCTGTCATAAACGGACCGCACATCGACAGGCGCATGAACTGCTGCGCGGTGCGCTGCTCGGCGTCGCATATCCTGGTAGATTTCAAATCACCCGCCTGGAGTCCAAGCGCATGCCGAACCCGTTCCATGACCCTCGCATGGCTCCCATCGTTCGCGCCGTCGCGTCGCAGCGGGCTCAAGTGCGTCCGGCACTCATCTCTGCCGCTGACCTTCAACTGATTAGGGAGTTCTACGCATGGCACTTGGAACTTTTCGAGTCCGAGCAACTGCGACAGGTCAATCTCGGTCAGGCGATAACGAACTGCAGAAGTGCGCTTTCGTATATCGACGCCCTCGACCCGACGACAATCGATAAGGGCATTGTTACGGCGCTACTCGGCTGGCACAGATATTCTCGAGATATCGCTGAGACGAACGGACTCGACAGCGCGTCAAGCTGCTATGTCTTGACGGAAAAGGTGCAGGAAACACTGCTGGCCCTGCAGACGCGCGTCAGCGCGGAGTGCGAACGACCTTGAGCGGCGAAGTCGTATTGAATTAATTGGCAATCCCCAGCCTCTGTCAGTTCCTGTCCAATCAAAACTCCAAACAGAAAAGCCTGCAAAGGCAGAGCAAGCGAACTATTGATGAGAGCCTTAGCGGACCACTCGTTTGCCAACTTGAACCGCATGTTCCATCGCTTCGAGGAATCGAGACCGGTCGCGTGACGCGAATGCATTATTGAGACCACGGCTTTCCCCAGTCTCGCGTAGATGCCGTTGAATGTCTCGCATTGCCGCCGCCGTGCCTATGTTTGCGTTGGTGAAGGGGGCTCGACGCTGCAGTCCTTACCGCTTCTTCTGAGTTAACGCAGAGGCTGCAGCTGCTTTGGCATCTTTGCTCGCCGTCTTGCTACGGAGAACCTTCGCCGCCGAAGTCGCCACTTTGGCGCTCGTCGTTTCGTTACTTCCTTTCTGCGTCAATGCAGATGCCGCGACTGCCTTTTCTTCCTTCGTAGCCGCCTTGTCCTTCAGAACCTTGGCTGCTGCCGATGCAACAGTTGCACCAGTACTGCCGGATTTTGTTGCCTTCGCCATAAGACTTCTCCTGAGAACGCTCGTCTGCCCGAACGCGGACGGCGACAACACATGACGAGTTTCTCGACCTCGCGCAATGGGCGGGCACCCTGATCTTTCACAAAAAGGGCTGGACCAAGAGACCCAGCGAATGCGGCGTCCTCACAAGTTTTGCCTGTTGAACATTCGGCAATCGCAGACATTGTGCAACTGAGCGGTTCGGACCCCAAGGTCTTGCGTCATGGCCACGAAGCCGCTGGTTTTCTGCGTAACCTCAACCTCATCCAACGCTCGACAGCTAGTCGAAGAGCCTTTGAACTTCGTTGAGCTGCTTCTGATCGACGGCATGGCCAGGTTCCAGCCGCTCGCCAAACACTACGGCGCTTATAGACTGCGGCACGCGCGGAGTTTGACCAGACGTTCCACCGAGGAGGTCGCGGAGGATTTGCCCCAGAATGTCCCCGCCTGGGGCCTGCGGCATGGGCACCGTTTTCGGACCCGGCAGAATCTCCCCGCCGGCAGGGGACGGGCTTGGAATCTGCGGCGCCCGCGGGATTTCGTCCCTGGGATATTCAGATCCAGTCGGCATCGGAATGGTCTGGCCGTCGGGCATGGGTATCTCGACAATGACAGGCTTGATCCGCCCCTCTTGGAGCCCCTTCTGCAGCTCTCGCAGGATCTGTTCGAGGAGGCCCCCGGCCGGGATGGTCTGGCCGCCGGCGTCAACCGGTGCCGGCAGGGGCTGTCCAGTGGGAGCTGGCGCCTGCTGGGGAGGGCTCGGTGCCGGGAAACTACCCGTTGGCCCGGGGCTCCCTTGAGTGAAAATCTGCCCCAAGATGTCCCATAGGCTGCCGGTCCCTCCAGTCAACTCGGCAGGTGTTGAGGGCGCAGCAGACCCAGATTTGCCGCCCATCATGCCCGAGATGAGTATGCCGGCGAGGACCGGCAGCAGTTTCTTCAATACGCTGGGCTCGACGCCGGACACGTGCTGGGCTTGAGCAGCCACGGCCCGACTGACGTCGGGCGAACCGAATATCACCGACAGGATGTCATTGCCGGCGATGCGCCCTTTATCCGCGAAGGCGGCGTCCGGGTCGTCGTACATCGCACGCAGATCTTGCTGCCCTGCCATCGCGCTGAACAGGTTCCCCAGTCCTTCCGGAGTCGCTGTCGATCGCTTGAGGCCTGTGGAGATGGCCGGCAGAAGGGCCGCGACGGCAGCCTCGGTCTGCTGCGGTGTCAAGCCAAGTTCACGACCGAGTGTCGCCATCGCGGTTCCGCCTTGGGCTCCGGACAGAATGTCATGCAGGTTGGCCATTGTTCGTGCTCCTTACAGATTCTCTGGAATGCGATGGGCCGAAGAGGAAGCGGTCGCGATTTCCTGAACGACCGGCCAGAACTATTGCAACCAGAGGAAGATGGATGGCGGCGAGGATCCCGCAGTCTGCTTCCATGGTGCCCAGCCAGACGAAGTCTTGATCCCTGCCTTCTGCAGGCTCGCCACCTTCCGTCGCGGCTTCGGTGAGATGGCCGCGATTGTCTCGCGCAGCTCGTCGTTTTTCTTCTTCAGCGCAAAGGCTGGATCCCGCGCCGCGATCATCGAGATCGACTTGCCGGCCAGCGCCTCACTGTAGCGCTTGTCGTGGCCATAGACGTCGGCGAACTGGACCACGGTGCCGTCCGGGTCGACCCAGATCGTAAAGTACGTATTGTGAACCGGAATGGGCTGCTCCAGATCGAACCGCGCCGTCGTCTTCACGTTCAACTGACGACCGACATCAGTAGCCGACCAGCCCTTGGTTTCACCAAGCAGGACCTCAGCTAGCCTCTCCGGATTGCGCACGCGAATGCAGCCATGGCTGAAGATGCGCTCCGTGATCCTCCCCCATTGAATTGGTCCGACTCGAAGTACGGGTTTTTCCCCCGAGGAGGACAGAAATGGCGAAGAGGAATTACAAGCCGGAAGAGATCGTCTCGAAGCTGCGGCAGGCCGACGTGCTCATCGCGCAAGGGGCCAAGATCCCGGATGTGGTGCGCACGCTCGGTGTGACGCAGGTGACGTACTACCGATGGCGGCGTGAGTTTGGCGGTCTGCAGACTGATCAGGTCAAGCGGATGAAGGATTTGGAGCTTGAAAACCAGCGCCTGCGCAAGGCGGTATCCGATCTTACGCTCGACAAGCTCATACTTTCGGAGGCCGCCAAGGGAAACTTCTAAGCCCCGCGCGCCGTCGCGTTTGCATCGATCATGTTCGACGTGAACTTCACGTCTCCGAGCGTCGCGCCTGTGCTGCGCTCGGACAGCATCGCTCGACGCAACGCCAGGTGCCGACGGGGCGCGACGATGAAGAGCGGCTTACCGCCGACATCATCGAGCTTGCCCGCCAGTATGGCCGCTACGGCTATCGCAGGATTGCCGCGCTGCTGAGAGAAGCGGGCTGGGTCGTGAACGACAAGCGGGTCGAGCCGATCTGGCGGCGTGAAGGGCTGAAGGTTCCCTACAAACAGCCAAAACGCGGGCGTCTGTGGCTGACGGATGGCTCGTGCATCCGGCTGCGCCCGGAACACCGCAATCACGTGTGGTCCTACGACTTCGTCGAGGATCGCACCCATGATGGGAGGAAATATCGCATGCTCAACGTGGTCGACGAGTTCACGCATGAGAGCCTAGCGATCCGCGTCCGGCGCAAGCTCAACTCGACCGACGTCATCGGCGTTCTATGCGAGCTGTTCCTCGCGCGTGGTATTCCAGGGCACATTCGCTCAGACAATGGCCCTGAGTTCATCGCCGAAGCCGTACAGACTTGGATTGCAGCAGTCGGCGCGAAGACGGCGTACATCGCGCCGGGCTCCCCTTGGGAGAATGGCTTCGTCGAGAGCTTCAATGCCCGGCTCAGAGATGAGCTGCTGAACGGAGAAATCTTCTATTCGCTCCGCGAGGCGCAGATCGTCATCGAAAGTTGGCGCCGCCATTACAATGCGGTGAGGCCGCATGCCTCGCTCGGCTACTAACCGCCGGCGCCCGAAGTGTTCGTTCCGGCTCTGGCTGCATGGCCTCACTCGCGGGCTACGCCCACTCCCTCACCCACGCAGCATCTAGCAGTAGGAGGCGCTATGAATTAACATTCCGACTGGACCACTCAGTGGGGGCCGATCAATGGGTCAGGACGGCGTCCGATGTACGCTTATCGCACCTTCGGAACACCGCCAGCTATCGCGTGCATCCACGCGAGTCTTTCGGCGTAATGGCTGGTGCTGGTTTGGCCTAGCAATTGCAGCATCCACCAGGCGCGCAGAGCGCGAATTCGAAGAAGCACCATCGAAGCAGCAAGTCGCGGAGCAGAGCCTGTGAGCCGATGTGTCGTCATCACTCTGATCGCGTCATAGAGCGGAGAGATAAGTACCGCCGCTGACCTTGCCAGCCACATCCAGCGCTTACCTCCATTCACCTGTAGATCGCCGTAGGCTTCCTCTGTCAGCCGTTGCCACTTCGAGATCAGCTCGTGCATGCTGTGACGGGCAGGGTGAGCGACAATTGCTTGGGGTGAGTAACACAACCGGAAACCCGCACTTCGGGCGCGGCGACACCAATCAACGTCCTCAGGAACGCCAACCTGGAACCCGCCGATGGTCTCACCTACCGCACGCCGGACGAAAAGATTGGCCGTAACCGAAAAGCCCATCCGCTCGACGTAACGTTTGTTGTCGAACGCGAAGACCAATTCAAAAGCTTCAACCGCAGTGGGTCGCGCTGGGTCGGCGACGCTCAAGAACATTCTGCCGCCGACGAGATCGCTGGACTCAAGCGCCGCTCTGCCCTCAACGAGCCAGTTTCGATCAGGGATACAGTCGGAATCGGTGAAAGCAAGAATTTGCCCCCGCGCCAAGGCCAACGCTCCATTTCGGGCAGGACCAGCCCCCTTCTCGAGAACGGAGACAACGCGTGCGCCCTCCGCCGCGCGCTCGACGGCTTCGATCCCGCAGTCGGAGCCGTTGTCGGCAACGATAATTTCGAAGGTCTCTCGCTCGAGGCTCTGGGCATTGAGCGCTTCAATGCAACGCGTGAGCCTCCGCAGATCGTTGAGATGCGGAATGATCACCGAGATCAGAGGTGCCGGCTGGTCACAGCCGGCAGTACTTGATCCGGCATTCGAAAGGTCGCAAAGGGGAACCCGCATGGCGTGCCTGACAACAGCTTTGGTGAAAAGCGCATTCGAAAAAACAGAGCGTTGAATATCTCATGGGCGCACTAAACAGGCATTTGGACTGGCAGACCAATTTGCAGAAAATTTTAGAGAAACAGCTCCATGTGCGCATCCAGCAGTAGCGCTTCTAGGCCTCGACAAGCGTGTCCGTTCGCGCTCCATCGAAGGGAATGCTCCCGCGCGGAAACGGCAGCCCGATCAATCGTTCGCCGCTGCAAAGTGGCTTTCAGGGTATCAGAGGGGGAGCAGTGAGACGGCAGTCCGATGAGGAGCGGACATTTCTGACCGCTCTCGAATGTCAGTTAGTGCCCCGACTCGGACATCGTACCTGAGCCTCCCCTAAACGATGCTAACGCTTCATCTGCACGCAAGGAACGGCGGCAAACGCGTCGACTTCGAGGCGAGGATGCGATTAGCTTAAATTCATGTCCACAGATCCGGGGGCAGCTCAAAAGGAAAGACGCCAATGCTGGCCAGAAGACGACGTGACCCACGAATGAACTATATATCGGCCCTCTCATTGCTAGGGCTTCTGGCCGCGGTACCGACGGCCCCGAAGGCTGAGGACTTGAAGCTGCCTTCAGCCGCGCAAGGCCAGGAGCTTTCAGAAAAACTCTGCAAAGGATGCCACGTCATTGGCACGGAGGGTGAAGGGGCGACACAAGTGGGGCCGCCAACATTTTCCAGCATCGCCAATAAGCCGGGGCAAACGGCTGAGCGAATAAAGGGCGCCCTTGTTGCACCGCATCCGCCCATGCCTGACATTCAACTCACGAACAATGAGATACTCAACGTCATCGCTTACTTGGAGACACTCAGGACCGACAAGGCGGCACCTCCACTCCTTCCGCCTTCAGAGGCGGCCAAGCCAGAACTTCCAGATCCAACGTGATGCACGCCAGGGTTCTGCTGCATGTTGCCCTCAACAACTTAGCCCAGGTGTCAGAACCCAGATAACGGGGTCAGGCGACGCCTCATGCGCAGTGCTTCGGCGACTTGGTGCTGCTTCACCTTCCCGTGCAGAAGCGCCCAGCCCTCGCGCGAGCCGACAAGTAGGGTCAATGAGAAACGTCGGTAGTCCGCAGCAATTCGGGATTGATGCAGCACAAAGCTCAGGTCGCAGGGCCATTGTAGCAACGTTGAGTACGCTTCGACCATCAGGAGAGGGGATAGGCATGACGTGCGCGCGCATCCTTCGTGTCAGCATCTTGAGCACGATACCTGTCATTTTGTTGTGGGCGGGCCCGGCATCGGCCAATTCGATCGCCGATTGCAGTGTGATACGGAACACGCCAGAAAAGATCGTCGCGTGCACGTCCGTCATTGCCGATCCGTCCTCGACAGTAGAGCAACGGGCAATGGCATTCCGCAATCGCGGCCTCGCGCGTGCGGAAGCTGCAGCCAACGATCATGCCGAACAGGATTTCACCGAGGCCCTGAAGCTAGACGCCAACGATGCAGCTGCTCTTTCCGGTCGCGCGCTTATCCACCTGACGCGTAAGGACACCGCTGCGGCCATTGACGACTTCAACGCAGCGATCAAGTTAAAGCCGGAAAACACTCAGTATCTTATGGGTCGGGGCTATGCCCAACTGGTAAAAGGGGATTCTGCCGCAGCGATTGCGGACTTCTCGGAGGTCATCCGCTTCAACCCGAAGCACGCGAGCGCCTTCAATCATCGCGGACTGGCGTATCGAAAAGCTGGCGACAGTGCACGCGCGATTGAAGACTATTCATCCGCAATCGGGCTCAATCCGGCCTATGCGCTCGCCTACAACAATCGCGGCTACGTGTATGAGTTTAACGGACAAAAGGCTGAAGCGATTGCAGACTTCAATCGCGCGCTTTCTCTCGACAGAAGTCTCACAGGTGCCGCTGATGGCTTGAAGCGGCTCGGCGCAACAGGAGCACTGGCCGCCGAAACGGAAGCATATATCAAGGAGGGCAAGGAGCTGGTTGAAGCCACATGCAGCGGGTGCCATGCAGTGGGTCTTACTGGCGACAGCCCCAATCCAAAATCACCACCGTTCCGCAAACTCTTCGACCGTCACCCGGGTCTTGCGCTTCGCGAGCCGCTCTCACGCGGGATCGCCGCCCCGCACGAGGATATGCCCAATTTCAAGTTGACCGATCAGCAGATCGATCGGATTGTCGCTTATATAAATAGCTTTCCTGAAACCAGATGAGTTTTTGCGTCATGCAAGAATGAGCTTCTTCTCCCTAGAGTTGGCTCCACTAGTAAGTTGCACCCTGCACCCACGTTGCCCGTCACCCACGAGCGGAAAGTTCTGGCAAGTTCGCACCCCACGTGGATCTACTCCCGCTAGAGAAATCAACGTTTTACCGACTCGGTACGATTGCGTTCACAGCTGAGTGCGGGTCGCGCAGCCAGATTGCAGTAACAAATGCGGTAACAAATAGCGTGAGCGCAATGTACCAGCACATCTTAGTACCCACCGACGGGTCCAAGCTTTCCGCCAATGCGGTCGCAGAGGGAATCAAGCTCGCCGGCGCTCTGGGGTCACACCTAACTTTTCTGACTGTCATTGCGCCCTTCGCAAGCCTGGGTGATTTGGATCACGCTTTTAGTGGTATGCCGGACAGCTTCCGTCGAACAGCGCTGACTTTCTTGGAGGGGGAAGCCCGCGAGGCGGTAGCTACAGCGTTATCGTCAGCCAAATCAGCAAGCGTTGCCGCCGACACCCTAGTCGTCGAGAGCGGCCACCCGCATGAAGCTATTATCGCGGCGGCGAAGTCGAAAGGCGCCGACCTAATCCTGATGGCCTCACATGGCAGAAGCGGCGTAAAGTCCGTCTTGCTTGGGAGTGTCACGCAGAAAGTGTTAGCCCACACTCAGCTCCCGGTGCTCGTATGCCGTTGAGATCCGGCAATGGACCGCGTTCGGGCGTGATGGTGCCGAAAGCAGTCGCTGGCGGCAGGATTTGACCGTGTCCATGGTGCGGCACAGCGAATTTCGCGACGATAGTCGCCGAACCACCATGCACGAAAAGCTCACTGCTACTGATTATCCGTATCTCAGATCGGTCGGTTTTGGCCCGACGCTGACGAACGCCGCTCGAAAATCGATGACCGCTGCTGAGTGACAAGCTGCCGGTCAGCGAAAATCTGCCAAGAATTTCTGCTGACTGACGTGGAGTTTCCGGTGTGGGGGGGCATGCGTGCTGTTGCCCAGCGGACGAGCAACAGATCTCGGCCGGCTTTTGCAGACATAACCACATTCCGGGTGCAGTATGTAAGCCGTGACCGTACCATTGCTGACGCCACGATTGTGAATACGATGGACTTTCGCAAAACTCGCAAGGTATTTTCGACATTTCGGTCAGTCGCACGTAAACCGTCAAATTGGTGACACATCCTGGATCACATCGGCAATATTACAGGAGAGAACAATGAAGCCCCGTCCAAGCGTCATGAACCTCCTTCTTGCTATCGCAAGTACGGTCCTCATGCCGGCCGCTGGTTACGCGCAGGCGCCAAATCCCGATAATAACGCTTACTTCGGGGACGTACACGTGCACACCGGCTGGTCTTTCGACGCATTCACTAACGGTTCCCAGACCACGCCAATGGATGCTTACGCCTGGGCACAAGGCAGGGTGATCACCGGTAGCGGCGGGCCAGATATGCAAATTAAAACGCCGCTGGATTTCTATATGGTTGCCGATCATGCCGAGTACATGGGCGTATTCAACCAGATGGCGAACCCTGAAAGTCCGCTGAGCAAGACGGAGCTTGCCAAGGCAGTGACCTCACCTGACGCCAATGTGCGGATGCAGGCGTTTGCAGGTGTCTTGCGAGACATGAGCGCGGGCAAGAGCGACCCGCAATTGAGCGATCCGGCATTGGCCCGCACTGTCTGGGCCGAGATCATCAAAGCTGCGGATGCCAACTATGTGCCCGGCAAGTTCACGACCTTTGCTGGTTTTGAATGGACGTCAAATCCGCAAAAGCGCAATCTCCATCGGGTCGTCGTTTTCCGCGACACCAAGCAATTGCCTGAGTTGGTGCTGTCTGCTCTTGAATCCGAGGATCCCGAGGCTCTTTGGAAGTGGATGGATGTTCAGCGCACCAAGGGATCGACGCTGTTTGCCATTCCACACAACGGCAATGCTAGCGACGGTCGAATGTTCGAAATGATGAAATTTGACGGCAAGCCGATTGATGCGGCCTACAACAAGACGCGTGCCGCAAATGAGCCGCTGTACGAAATCACACAGATCAAAGGGACTTCGGAAACCCACCCCGATCTTTCGCCCACCGATGAATTTGCTGGATTCGAGCAGTGGGACTACACGCTGTCGGCAGACTATGAGCGCCCTACTCATCGTAAGGGCAGCTTTGCCCGTCAAGCTTTGCTCGATGGCATGAGTCAAGCGGCGGCCGGGGCAGGCAATCCATTCAAATATGGCTTCATCGGCGATACCGATACGCACAATGCCGCCGCCAGCCACGAAGAATTCAACTTCACTGGTAAGTTTGCATTCGAAAACAATGCCAAGGAGCGGCTAACCGGCGTTCCCGGCGCGCCGGCAGGCCAGATTCAGCAAATCCAGGAATTCAGCTCCGGCGGTATCGCGGGAGTCTCGGCGGCGGAGAACACCCGCGAGGCCATCTGGGATGCCATGCAGCGCAAAGAGACTTTCGGCACCTCTGGTCCGATGATGAAGGTGCGCTTTTTTGGGAGCTTCGACTATGCCGCCGACGATGTAGACAAGGCGGACTTTATAAAAGCTGCCTATGCCAAGGGCGTGCCTATGGGCGGCGATCTCAAACCGGGAGCCAGCAAAGCTCCGACATTCTTGGTTATGGCGCTGAAGGACCCCAAGAGCGGCAATCTCGATCGCGTACAAATCGTTAAGGGTTGGCTCGACGCGGCCGGCAAGCAGCACGAGAAGATTTTTGATGTCGTTTGGTCTGGCGACCGCAAGATCGGTGCGGACGGCAAGTTACCTCCGGTCGGCAACACCGTTGACCTGAAGACCGCGGCATACACAAACAGCATAGGGGCGGCGCAACTCTCCACTGGCTGGACCGATCCGGAATTCAAGCCAGGAGAGCAAGCTTTCTATTATGCCCGCGTCATCGAGATCCCAACCCCGCGCTGGAATACGTATGACGCAGCTCGGTTGAATATGGCGCCGCTGACCATGGTGCCGGCGACTATTCAGGAACGGGCTTGGAGTTCGCCAATTTGGTACACGCCATGATGAAGTCCAACGGCGCGATCCGTTGCATTGCGGCCGGAACAACAAGTCTGCAATTGGCCGATTTTGTTGCAGAACTCGGCTTGAGGCTGCGGGCGAAGCGTGATTCCGTCGCTGTGAGGCGGCCATCGACGGAGCGGTTCGATGATGGGGCGGCGCAAGAGTGAGCAGGGCCAGCTGTTCTATGCGTTTCGACCTCGACGCGGTCGTGCCGGACGATCATCTGGTCCGGCGAGATCGCGGCGGTTCTCGACCTGTCCTGGGTTCGCACCGAGCTGGCGCCGCACTATTCGCCACACCGGCCGGCCGTCGATCGATCCGGAGCTGATGATCCGGATGCTCATCCTCGGCTACGTGTTCGCGATCCGCTCGGAGCGCGCGCTGTGCCGCGAGGTGCAGGTCAACCTCGCCTATCGCTGGTTCTGCGGCCTCGAGCATCGAGGACAAGATCCCCGATCACTCGGCCTTCACGCGCGCCCGCAACGAACGCTTCCGCGACAGCGACGTCTTCCGCCGCGTGTTCGAGCGTGTCGTGGCGGTCGTGCATCGGCGCGGCTGGTCGGTGGCAAGGGCTTTGCCGTCGACGCGAGCCTGATCGCGGCCGACGCCAACAAGTGCCGCTCGACGCCGGGCGACGAATGGAGCCACGACATCGATCCGGAGACGGCGAGCGCGCCGTGCAGGACTATCTCGCCAACCTCGACGACCCAGCCTGGGGTGCGGCGAGCGACGTCGTGCCGAAGTTCGTCGCGCCGGCCGATCCGGCGGCGCAGTGGACCGGCGCGCTCCGGAACGCCGCGTTCTTCGCCTACGCCGACAACTATCTCATCGACGTGAAGTTCGGCATCATCATGGATGTCGAGGCGTCGCGCGCCATCCGACAGGCCGAAGTCGGTGCGTCGCAGACGATGATCGAGCGCACCGAGGCGACGCTTCGGCATCAAGCCGGAGTGGCTCGTCGCCGACACCGCCTATGGCTCGGCGCCCAACCTGCACTTCCTGGTCGACGAGAAGGATATCGCGCCGCACATCCCGGTCATCGACAAATCGAAGCGCGACGACGGCACCTTCAGCCGCGAGGACTTCACCTACGACGACGGAGCGCGATTGCTACGTCTGCCCCAACGGCAAGCTACTGCCCCGGTCGAGCGGAAAGCGTATGCCACGCGGTGATGACATGATCTCCTACTTCTCGCGCGTCGCCGACTGCCGCTCGTGCCCGCTCAAGTCGAGATGCTGCCCGAAGACGCCCGCCGCAAGATCACGCGCACGTGCACGAGGCAGCGCGCGATGTCGCCCGCGCCATCGCCAAGACCGCGGCCTATCGAGCAGACCCGCCGCGATCGCAAGAAGGTCGAGATGCTGTTCGCGCACCTGAAGCGCATTCTTCGGATGGGCCGGCTGAGGCTGAGAGGACCGGCGGGCGCGCAGTTCGAGTTCACGCTCGCCGCCATCGCCCAGAACCTGCGCCGCCTCGCCAAGTTGACGGTTCACCCGCCAGACGCGCCACTGCGTGTGTTGCGTAGCGTTCCGTGGCGTTGGTTGCGTCAAGCGTCGGTGCCGATGCGTCGCCGCCGCCTCCGCAAGGCGGGCAAGAGGCCGTGAGCCCTGCTTCTTAAAAGTCGCCGCCGCCGGGAACCGTCGATACAGCTGACTTCTGCAACAAAATCGGCCCTGAGGCGAATTCGAGGTTTGTGCTCGCCACGGACGCTGTCGATGGCGAAGCAGAACTCTTACAAATTTACAACTCAGCCGCTGATGACCCAAAGTAGACCTCGGAGATGGCCACACCGCTGGCACATCGATGCGCGCGGGGACCGTGGTCACCCGCGCGCCGCAGGAGGAAAAGAGTGCGATACTGGATCGTTGTTTTCGGCCCCAAGCATTAGCGTTGCAGGCATTACTCAGGGTAGCTCCCACTTGCTATTGTAACGTCCGCCGGCGAGCGTATCTGACAGGTTGTCGTATTTGTATGTTCCGCCGCCATCGATACCCTTGTATTTGCCGGTGCCGCCGGTCGCTTTGTAGACCCATTCCTTGAGCTTGGAGCCTTCCGCCCAAGTGACGCTGATCGTGTCAGCGGTGCTGTACTTCGCAATGCAGGTGCCGCTTCCCGACCAGCTTCCATCAGGCTTGTATTCGTACTGGCCTGTGCAATCCTCGGTCACCTTCGCAGCGGTGGCTTTGTCCGGGACCTTGACGCAGCGTCCCGCATAATCGACCGACTTGTGCCCCTTCTCCAGTTCCTTCTCGTCCCACTTGTCGTTCACGCATACGATAACGCCGGCCTCTTCGATCAAATTGCCGGCCATGGCTACTCCATGGCTCGAAATGAACAGTGTCGCAATTGCCATTGCCAAAATCTGTTTGGGCCTCATGGTGACGTCCTTACCGTTGATCGAGTTGGGCGATGAATGGCCGTGGTTTTGCACTCATCGCCGCCTAATGTCTTGCCCGTGCATAACTAGCCGGCATTACGCACAATCGGCTGATCCGGCACGTGCGGATTCGGACACGGGGTGTGGAACTTGGGTGCGTTCGAACACAGCCTCGGCTGGGATACGGCTGGACCTGCGGCCGCGGCGCCAAAGATGAGCGCTGCGACCAGTGCTGTGATGTATGAAGACTTAGACATTTTGATACTCCTTTAAGCTGTAGGGCTCGGAGCGTCGGGGCGGAGCCACCGGCGGCGGCGGACACGAGTCACGCGAGGCGGTCCAGTCGAGGAGGGCGGATCACGAAACAGGGCCAACCGCTGAGAAATCGTGACAGCTATTTCGGATGATCGTAGTATCTAACCGTAGCCAACCGAGGCCTAAGACCCCGTAAGTTCTGGGAATTGGAGTCCGGCCATGATCGCAGCTCCGCTCCAATGCTGGACTGAATCTGAGCAATTGGCCGTGCGTGCCCAGCTGGATCGCACCCTCGGGAGCGCACCATTCGCGCACTCCAAGCGCCGCCAGCGGTTCCTAGAGTACATCGTCAGCGAAACTCTGGCTGGGCGCGGCGAGCGGCTGAAAGGCTACAACATCGCCATTGAGGTCTTCGACCGACCCGATGACTTCGACCCGAACATTGATCCCGTCGTCCGCATTGAAGCAGGTAAATTGCGCGATAAGCTGCGCGAGTACTATGAAGCCGACGGTCAGCACGATCTTGTCCGCATCGAATTGCCGAAGGGATGCTACACGCCGCACATCGAGATCCGGCATGCGGCCGAGCCAGAAATTTCATCAAGTGCTGTTTCGGACCAGCAGCATGGCGCGAACGATTCCAAGCCGGTTGGGGCCGACCACGTGCGCGCCTGGCCTAAGTCCGGTTCAAGGCCCTTCGCAATTCCGGAGTTTGGCTGGAAGCAGTTCGGGATGCTGGCGGTCGCCGTGCTTCTGATCGGCGCCGCAAGTCTCTGGGGAATGAAGGGCCGAAACCCCGGCGCGCCAGTGTCTGAAAAGCCGTCCATTGCTGTTCTGCCCTTCGACAATATTGGCCACGATCCCAAGTGGGATCGGTTCGCCGATGGTCTCACCGAAGATATCATCACTGATCTCGCACACTCCAAAGACCTCATCGTGATTGCGCGCAATTCTACTGAGGTCTTCAGGGACACGCCGGTAGATATCCGAGCCGTCGGCCGCGATCTCAATGTGAAATATGTTCTGGAAGGCAGCATTCAGTCCGTCGATGACCGCATTCGCGTGTCTGCGCAGCTTATTGACGCCACTGCCGGAAGCCATGTTTGGTCCGAGCGATACGATCGGCCTGCCACCGATCTCTTCGCCGTACAGAACGAGGTGACGGGCAAGATCGCGGCCACCCTTATCGTCGCTGAAGGCGCCGTCGCGGAAGCCGAGCGCGAACTGCTTCGGAGGAAGCCACCCGCAAACCTGACGGCCTTTGACACCTATCTTCTCGCGATGGAGGCGAAGCATAAGGTGACAAAGGAAAGTCTCGAGGAGGCGGAACGTCTGTTCAATAAGGTGATTGAGCTCGATCCTCATCTGGCGCGCGCGCATTACGGCCTCGCGACGGTGCAGATGTATCTCGTCGATCTCGGGCTTGCTCCATCGATCGACGACGCGTTGTCGAAGATGATGACGGCGGCACGGAAGTCCGTCGAACTGGATCCGGACGACGGGAATTCGCATCTGGCACTTGGCGGAGCGTACGGCTACACAGGCAAAATTGAACAGGCCACAGCAGAATTGAATAAGGCCGAAGCGCTCTCGCCGTCGGACGCGGACTTACTGCTCGTTACTGCATGGTCATTGTGCACATTCGGTGAAACTCAACGCGCGCTCACGCTTGCCGACCGCGCTCTGCAGCTCAATCCACACTACGCCGACTGGTATAATCAGGGGCTCGCTATCGTGTACTTCTTCGGCGAGCGGCATGACCAAGCCGCCAAGTATGCCTCCCTGATCAAGGAGCCGCTGGCGCCGGATTACGCCTATCTTGCCATGGCCAACGCTTACCTGGGACGCAGCGAGGTTGCAAAAGCAGCCGCCGATAATGTCATCAGGCTTGATCCGACGTGGAATGCGGAACGCTATCTTGGTGAACGCGGAGGTTATCCCGAGAAGCAAGCGGAGCTGTTCATCGAAGGTGCGCGTGGGGCAACATTACCAGCCTGCGTTGCAGCCAATGTCCTTCAAAAAATGCCCGATCTTGTCCGTGCGAAATCGTGCGACCAGCAGCGCGCCAAAATAGCTGGGTAGTTCGACCACTGTCATCGTGCAACTCGATCGTCTGCAATTGGCCCGACGCTGACGAACGGTCGTCGCTTTTCTAAGTCCGGTGTTAAAGGTCAAGCTGCCGAACGGCGAAAATGCACGTGGACTTTCCGCTTCCTGAGGCAGAGCTGCGGTCACTCGGACAGCGGTGGAACGGGGAGTTTTGACCCCAAGCGGCCACCGGCGAGCCATCCAGGGCGGGGGCGACAGCCTGTCTTTCGCCGCGAAACGAAGCAGGCAACCCGCAATCCGAAGGCTCTTTACCTCTCGCTGTCCGAATTGCGGCAATCGCGAACATTAATTTGCGGTCTTAAAAGCCGCGACTACCTTTCCGTCGGTCGACAACGTCAATTCATTTCCAGACACCTTGAAGGAATCGACAGATCGCAGCGCCTTAGCGAAGCTCTTCTCCAATTCCATGAGTTCCGGAGGGACCGGCCATCTTAGTGCTGGCGAGATCGCTCATGGTCACCGTGTTCCGTACCAAAGCATATGACCCGCTCAGTCGGTTGACGCCGCCAAAGATCGACAGCTTTCCATGTGCGAATGTCATCGTTGGAGGAGATTGCGTTTTAATTGTCACTCCATTCAGTGCAGTCAGCGTCCATTCCTTGTGTGCCGCAGTGTTTACGCCCGCCATGTCGCAGACGTGGGCAGCCCAGGAATAGATGCCTTTCAGGTTGGTGACTGGAGCCGAGGGCGGCTTAACCGTGCTGAGCGACGCCGGGTAGATTGTCTCGCCTTCCTTGATGGTCTCCACGACCTTGACGTCTTTGATGTTCGCCGGATCGACGTCGATCGGATCCTTATCGAGGATTACCAGGTCGGCGAGCTTGCCGACTTCGAGCGTTCCCTTTCGGTCCGCTTCACCGTATTGCTCGGCGGCCCATTCGGTCATGGTCTTCAGACCCTCGAATGGTGTCACCCGTTGACCGGGCCCCACCTCTGCACCAGCGCGTGAAATCCGGTTCACCGCCGACCAAAGCATCATCATCTGATCAAGCGGGGCGACGACGAAGTCCGTGTGGTTCGTCGGGCGCAGCCCGGCGTCGATGGCGTCCCGCATGGGGCTGATGTAGGTAGCCTGCGCTTCTCCGCGGTTGGCGATGTGCGTATCAGCAAAGTAGAAAGTATGCAGGGTATAGAAAGAGGGTCTGATCTTGTATTCTACGAATTTCGGGATTTGGTCCTTCCGCAGAAACTGCGTGTGAATTGTCGTGACGTTCCAAGGCTGGCTGTAGTCGCCATTGCGTGCGAGTTCGTAGGCTCTTAGGAAAGCGTCGATGGCCGCATCGCCGTTCGTGTGAATGGTGAGCGGAACCTTCAGATTATAAACTTTCTGCACCAGCGCGTTTGCGAGTTCCGTCGGAAAGGTCGGCTCGCCTTTCCAGTTCTTCTCGCCGCCTGGACCGCCTTTCAGATACGGCGTCGTGAAGAATGCAGTACGGCCCTGCGGTGAACCGTCCAGTGTTATCTTGATCCCACCGATTTTGAATCGGTTCTTGTACTTGCCCCACTCCGTAACAGGCAACGTGGCGAGCACTTTGTCCGCATCAGTGACGAAGGGATAGGCTACGATATCAATGATATTGGCACCAGCATCACTGGCGCGGATCATCGACTGCAATTGGGGCAGGTGCGACGCCCCCTCGTGAGCCGTCGTGATGCCAGCCTCCGCGTACAGCATCTGGCCCGCCCGGCTCCATTCGATCTCCTGTTGCGCGGTCATCGGCTCGGATTGTTCCACCACCGGCAGGAACGCCGTCTCCATGATCAGCCCCCAGGGCTCCTCGGTCCCTGGCTTGCGGACGATAATGCCGCCCGGTGGTGTCTTCGTTTCCGCTGAGATGCCGTATTTCTTCAGCGCAAGCGTGTTCAAAACCGCGCCGTGCATGGAGACGTGATCGACACGAACGGGGTTGTCGGGAAACGCCTCGTCGAGATCTTCGCGGTTGAGCAGGCGGCCGTCGGGCATGACTGAATCGTCGTAGCCGTAGCCCACGATTAGCTCACCCTTGGGTATGTTGCGGTCATTGGCGAACTTCTTCAGTTCGGCAATGATACTCCCAACATCTTTCCCGGGGCCGGAGGGTGGCGCATATAGCTTTGCCTGATTGGCGACAAGCAACGAGTTTATGTAGTGACTGTGTGCGTCGATGAATGCCGGTAACAGAGCCTTGCCTTCAAGATCCACGACTTTGGTCGCATCTCCCTTCAGCGAAAGGGCTTGATCTTTGATTCCGGCGAAAAAGATTTTACCGTCTTTCACAGCAAGGGCTTCGACATAGGTCGGCTTGTCGCCTGCCATCGTCAGAATGCGTCCGCCGTGAAAAATGGTTTGCGCCGTATCTTGGGCAGTTCCTGGACTGGGCACCACGGCAGCCACTAAGGCGGCCAACAAAATACTAGACAAAGCCAAGCGCCCCATCCGGCAATCTCCATTCAAAACGCGCTTAGAAAATATTGCCAGTTGAATGTGACTTTCACAAGTATCTGGAAATCAGCCGCCAGTAGCCGTGAATGTCCGGTCATGGCCGATTTTGTTGCAGAACTGGCTTGAGGCTGCGGGCGAAGCGTGATTCCATCGTTGTGAGACGGCCATCGACGGAGCGGTTCGATGATGGGGCGGCGCAAAAGTGAGCAGGGCCAGCTGTTCTATGCTTTCGATCTCGATGCCATAGTTCCCGACGATCATCAGGTTCGGCATATAGCAGCTGTTCTCGACCTGTCGTGGGTTCGCTCCGAGCTGGCGCCGCACTATTCCCATACTGGTCGGCCGTCGACCGATCCGGAGCTGATGATCCGGATGCTCATTCTGGGCTACGTGTTCGCGATCCGCTCGGAGCGCGCGCTCTGCCGCGAGGTGCAGCTGAATCTCGCCTATCGCTGGTTCTGCGGTCTCGGTATCGAGGACAATATCCCCGATCACTCCGCTTTCACGCGCGCCCGTAACGAGCGCTTTCGCGATCAGGATGTCTTTCGAAGTGTCTTCGAGCGCATCGTCGCATCGTGCATCAGGGTGGGGCTGGTTGGCGGCAACGGCTTTGCTGTCGACGCGAGCCTGATAGCGGCCGATGCCAACAAGTGCCGCTCGACGCCGGGTGACAAATGGAGCCACGAGATCGATCCGGAGACGGCAAGACGTGCCGTGCAGGACTATCTCGCCAGCCTCGATGAACCCGCCTGGGGTGCCGCTACTGATGTCGTACCAAAGTTCATTGCGCCCGCCGATCCGGCAGCGCAATGGACCGGCGCGCTGCGCAACGCCGCATTCTTCGCCTACGCTGACAACTATCTTATCGACGTGAAGTTCGGCATCATCATGGATGTCGAGGCGTCTCGGGCGATACGACAGGCCGAAGTCGGCGCCTCGCAGACGATGATCAACAGGACCGAGGCAACCTTCGGCATCAAGCCGGATTGCCTTGTCGCCGACACCGCTTACGGATCGGCGCCCAATCTACACTTTCTGGTCGATGAGAAAGGTATCGAGCCGCACGTTCCCGTCATCGATAAATCGAAGCGTGACGACGGCACGTTCAGCCGAGAGGACTTCATCTACGACAACGGGCAAGATTGCTACGTCTGCCCCAACGGCAAGCTACTGCCCCGGTCGAGCAGAAAGCGCATGCCACGCGGTGATGACATGATCTCCTACTTCTCGCGGGTCGCCGATTGCCGCTCGTGCCCACTCAAGTCGAGATGCAGCCCGAAGACGCCCTGCCGCAAGATTACGCGGCACATTCACGAGGCAGCACGCGATGTCGCCCGCGCCGTTGCCAAAACCGCTGCCTATGAGCAGACCCGCCGTGATCGCAAGAAGGTCGAGATGCTGTTCGCCCATCTGAAGCGCATTCTTCGGATGGGCCGGCTGAGACTGAGAGGACCGGCGGGCGCGCAGTTTGAGTTCACGCTGGCCGCCATCGCCCAGAACCTGCGGCGCCTCGCGAAGTGGACGGTTCACCCGCCAGACGCGGCCACTGCGTGTGTTGCGTAGCGTTCCGTGGCTTAGGTTGCATCAAGCGTCGGTGCCACTGCGTCGCCGAAGCCTCCGCAAGGCGGTGCAAGAGGCCGCGAGCCCTGCTTCTTAAAAGTCGCCACCGCCGGGAACCGTCGATAAAGCTGACTTCTGCAACAAAATCGGCCCAACTCGGACATAGCGGCGCCGGATCCGTTGTTCACCGGCATGTCCGTCGTCGAATGCTTTGAGACAGTTTGCGGCGTGAGCGAGCGGAGACTCGGGGTCATCTGCGTCATAATCGGCCCGATAGCACCTTTGGAGACCCAATACTGTCTTCCTCATCTCGGGCGCATAACTCTCTGAAACTGTACGCGCCAATACGGCGTGCTGCATACGAGCAAGCGACCCGACCCCTCGTAGCACCGCAGATATAACTCACCTGCCATGAGGTAGCCCAAGTACGTGCGCGTCGGACGCTTGAGGGTGTAGGTAATGTCGCCCGTTCGCCCGATGACGATCTTGCCCTCGGCCAGGTAGCGGCCTGATTTCAACTCGATCTCCTCTAAAGGGCCATCCGTCCGAACGATCACCTTCCCCGTGCCTCTGACTTTGGTTCGAAACTGGACAAACCCTTCTCCCGTCCAGAACGCGGTCGAAACCCTCTCCCGAATAGCCGACGATATCGTTTATGCCATCTTGGCCTCGGAAGAAGGCCCTGAGGATGGGCCGAATGAAAATTGCGCCGAACCAATTGACGCCGATAAAGACAGCCGCAAACAGAAAAGCGACGGTCCAGGCTGGGAGGTCATAGATCCAGTAAAACATCTCACGGCTATCCGGATTGCTCGAGTGCCCACGCTTATCTCTGGTACCATTTTCGCGCGGTTTGCAGAGACTATTGGAACCAGAGGAAAATCGTTGCCGGCGAGGATCCAGCTGTCGTCTTCCATGGTGCCCAGCCAGACGACGTTTTGTTCTGCGCCTCCTGCAGGCTCGCCACCTTCCGTCGTGGCTTCGATGAGATGGCAGCGATTGACTTCGCGCAGCTCGTCGTTCTTCTTCTTCAGCGCCAGGGCTGGATCTCGGGCCGCGATCATCTCGATCGACTTGCCGGCCAGCGCCTCACTGTAGCGCTTGTCGTGGCCATAGACGTCGGCGAACTGGGCCACGGTGCCGTCAGGATCGACCCAGATCGTAAAGTACGTGTTATGAACGGGAATGGGCTGCTCCAGATCGAACCGCGCCGTCGTCTTCACGTTCAACTGACGACCGACATCAGCAGCCGACCAGCCCTTGGTTTCACCAAGCAGGACCTCAGCTAGCCTCTCCGGATTGCGCACGCGAATGCAGCCATGGCTGAAGATGCGCTCCGAGCTTTCGAACAAGTGCTTGTCCGGCGTGTCGTGCATGTAGACGTCATGGTGATTGGGGAACATGAACTTCAGCCGCCCGAGCGGATTGCCGGGGCCCGGCCCCTGGATGATCGGAACGTTACGAATGTCGACGTTCGACCACTTCATGCGGGCCGGGTTGATGACGCGATTGCCATCGCAAATTCTGCATACCGCGGCGGGCCAGCACGCCGTAGTCGCCACCCCTCAGATACGGAAGCAACTGGCGGATCTTGATCGATTCAGGAACGCCCCACTCCGGCTGGAAAATGATGTGGCTCATGCTATCGGCGAACACAGGCGTCTGGGTGTCCGGCTTACCGATGATGATCCGTTCCTCGTGGATCGCCGCACCCTCCTTCACGACACGGGTCGTGAACTCCGGCAGGTTGTTCCAGATGTAAAGGCGCCCCAGGTCGTTGGGCAGTGTGCGCCAGCGCTCGAGATTGACGAGATACTTGTCGAGCAGCGCGCGATTGGGGGCATGGTCGCCGGGCTTTACCTCGTTCAACGCAGAGCGGACCTCGTCATCCACGCGGCTTTTTCGAGAACACTCTTCTCCAAGGACCTCGCAGATCCGCCGCATCAGATCGCGATCGAGAAGATTGGCGTCGCCCTCGGCGCGGGACGCGGCGCCCAGACGCTGCCGGATGAGAACGACGTCGGGATGCCGGTCCCCCGCCTCGATGGGCGTTCCGGAAGGAATAGCAGGCGCCGAAGCGGCCACATACTTCCCACGCTCCGCGAGAAAGGCCAGCCGCAGCCGCTCAAATTGCGGATGTCGAGGGTGGAAGCTGCGCAGTCCGGCAACGGGGTCGCCGCCGTTGGCAGCGATCGCCCGGAATACGTCGGAGGCATAGAGGGATCTCGGCTCAGCATCGAGCCAGGCCGAGATCTGTGAGGCATTCACCCGGCCGCCGCGGGCGTGCCAGGCGTAGCGAACCGCCGCCACTGTCAAATTGACTTCCGCCTCAGCGCGCCTCGTCGGCGAGGAGAGATCAACCGGCAATGCCGGAACATCGAGTTCGAAGGGGTCAAGGCCATAGGCATCCGACCTCAAGAGTTCCTCGCGAAGGGCCACTCCCGTCGCGCTCAGGCTATGGTCGTTCACCCAGTGAGGGCGGGCATCAGGCTCGCGATAGTGACCGGCAATCTGGGACAGGAAAGCCTTCTCGACCGGATCGCGCGCGGCCGCCATGCGTGTCTCGGCCTCTGCAATCACCGCCAGCAAATCCGCGCTTCGCTCGTCCGCGACAATCGGGGCTGAAGACTCTCGAGCAGCGCTGTCGGGCCCCTCGGCCACGGCAGGTCCCACAGACCCCGCAGCGAGAGTCGACGCAAAAATGACGGTCATTACAGAACGCATGACAACCTCACTCACCCAGGAATTGATGCTGTTTATCGGGTTGATGTATCGCAATGGAGCGACGGGGGTCGCCGATAGCTCGGCCGCCTCCGCTTCATCGAGTTGGCGGGCCAGGGAGGCAACGGATGACAGAGGCTCGGATGTTGCCGTCGACCGGTGGTCCGATGGGCCCAAAGTTAATGGGGGCCTGATGGCTCCACGTCAGCCGTTCGCGTTCCACTCGGGATGCGACACGCGAACCGGGCAACGCAGGTGCCCTCAAACTGTCGACCCCGTGCGATATGGTGAACTCGTAAAGCCAGAAGCACAGCGTTCCGAGAATGGCGACCCCGGCCAAATAAACAAGGCTGACCGTCGCCGGCTCCCGGAAGATACGCAGAACAAAAAGCATTTGGGCAAGCTTCGAAACAGGCAGAACAGAAACTCAGAAATTAGGACTCAATCGAATTTCACTCTAATCCGTCATTCGCTCCATTGAGAAGCCCTTGCCTGTAATTCTTTCATCATCGATCCGTCGCGTGATGACAGTTAACGAGCCAGCTTGTCCTCACCCAAGCGCCAGCTTGTCCTCACCCAAGCGAGAGAGTTTCAAGTTGGCTTATTCAATCTCAGGCTCGACGACGACCGCAAGCCTGACTCAAATTCGTAGCGGCCGAACGCATTCCACCTCCCAGGTCGCTGATCCAGATTGGATTCTGACGGCTTTCGGTTAATTGCCGCTCAGTTCGAAAATTGTTTGATTTTTGTTCATTGTGCCGCTAGCAAAACTGCAAAATGATTGCCGTGGAATTTTTTGCGCTGTCGATCTCCACTGCGAAAGATTTGTAAAACGCTGTTTTGGAGTTTGTACCGATGAGTACCAATCTTGTGTCGCTCGCCCTCAACTATCTCACGCCGGACATGATCGCCAGGATTGCGTCGGCCCTTGGTTTGGACAAGGCGATTGCCGGCAAAGCTGTGACGGCCATGGTCCCCGCCCTGCTCAAAAGCTTTGCCAACGTTGCCGCCACCCCCGATGGCGCACGCAAGCTCGCCGGCGCGATCAGCCAGCAGAGCCCCGGCATTCTGGAGACGCTGGCGTCCTCGATCGGGGGCGCAGGACAACAAGGCCTCGTGAACAGCGGGGTGAATGCTCTGGGCTCGCTCCTGGGAACCTCCGCCGTCCCCGCTGTGGCGGGTGCACTCGGCAAATACGTTGGCATCGGCCAAGGACAGAGCACGTCGCTGATCGGATTGCTGGCGCCGGCGGTGATGGGGGTCCTTGGTAAGGAGCAGAAATCCCAGGGTCTCGACGCCGCAGGCTTATCCAATCTCCTGGCCGCCCAGAAGAGCAACATCAACGCCGCCCTGCCCTCAGGGTTTGCCGATGCCCTGAAATCTACGGGGCTTCCGCTCTTCAGCGCGGCGACGCCTGTGCCACCACCTGCCGCCAAGGCCTCGTCTTCCTGGCTCAACTGGGCTCTGGGCCTGCTGGCCGTCGCTGCAATCGCATGGTGGTTATTCGGCCATCGCGCCACCGAGGTCGCGGACCAGGCCAAAACGACAGCGGGTCAGGTCGCCGAAAGCCTGACCGTCGACGGAGTTGATCTCAAGTCCACGGTTCAGACCACGATGAATAGCCTCACGTCGGCTCTTCAGAGCGTGAGCGATGAGGCGTCTGCCAAGACAGCCCTCCCGAAGCTGCAATCCGCCACGGCTGAACTCGAAAAAGTCCGCGGTCTATCCGGCAAACTGCCGACGAGCGGAAAGAGCGCCTTGGCAGCGTTGATCACGGCGGCGCGTCCGTCGATCGAGGACCTGTTCAAGAAGGTTCTCGCCATTCCCGGCGTCGAGGCCCTCGCCAAGCCGACGGTCGATCAACTGCGCGCCACGCTGGACGACTTAGCAAAAGCCTAGTTGACGAGAAAAAGCGTCCTGTGAGTGAGGAGTGTCATGGCAGACAAATCGAGTTTCAGCGCCGACGAATGGCAAGCCATTCTGAGTAGCCCCATGCTTGCCGGCATGGCCGTTACGCTCGGTGAACCCAGCGGGCTGTGGGGCACGATGAAGGAGAGTATGGCGAGCGCACGCGCCCTGCTGGAGACCCGGTCGGACCCCGGTGCTTCCAATCTCATCAAGGCGATCCTCGCCGACATCGAGACCTCCGAAGGGCGCACAATCGCAAAGGAAGGTCTCAAATCCGATCTGACGGGGAAGTCTGCCGCCGAAATCAAGCAGCAGATCATTGCCAAGCTTGCCCGCGTCGGAGAGATCATCGACACCAAGGCCGGAGCAGAGGCGGCGGGTTTCAAAGCCTGGCTGAAGCAGGTGGCTGAGAAGGTGGCAGAGGCCGCCTCCGAAGGAGGTTTCCTCGGCTTCGGCGGGGTGAAGGTCACCGATGCGGAAAAGGCCTCGATCGCCGATGTGGCCAAGGCGCTGAAGGTGGCCTGAACGCGAAGGGGAAATGCAAGCGAGATGGCTTGAATCAAGCCTTGGGGCCAGTGCCGCTATTAGATCATTGGTCATGGGACACTAGAAAAATGTTTGGTGAGGCGTGCGCCTCAGCCGCTAAGGGAGTTTGAAATGAGTCTCGTCGGAACGCTGGCCAAGGTTGCCATCGGCATCGCTGCCGCCAAAGGCATCGGTCATGTCTTGGGTCAAAGGGCCGGAAGCGGAGGCTCAATTGAGAGGGAGTCCTTCGGCGGACAGGCAGCAGCGCAGCCGAGCACTGCAGGCGCCCACCCACTGGGAGACCCACTGAACTCCGTCCGTGGCGGCAGTGACCAGGCGGGCGGGGGGCTTGGCGGCCTTCTTGACCAACTCGCTACCGCTGCCGGTGCCGGTTCCAGTCCCGGCGCGCCGGCGTCCGGCGGGGGGCTCGGCGGCCTTCTTGAACAGCTCGCTGCCGCTGCCGGTGCCGGCTCCAGTCCCGGCGCGCCGGCGTCCGGCGGGGGTCTCGATGCATTGATCAGAGGTCTTGCGGGCGCGGCCTCCGGTGCGGGGACCGCCAACAAGGAGACCACAAGTAAGGCGGACCCTGGAGGCTCCTTTGCCGATATGTTGAACCAGTCGCTCCAGAACTTCGGCGAGCCCAAGGTCGCGCCGACGCCGCAGCAGGACGCGGCCGCGGGCCTGATGCTGCGCGCAATGTTGCAAGCGGCAAAATCCGACGGAAAGATTGACGAGGGGGAGAAGAAGAAGCTCCTCGAGGCCCTTGGGGACGCCTCGAGCGAGGATATGGCATTCGTCAACCGGGAGCTTTCCGCCCCCGTCGACGTGCAGGCCCTCGTGAAGCAGGTGCCGAAGGGGCTCGAGAGTCAGATCTATGCGGTATCGGTCATGGGCATCAACCTCGATAGCCAGAAGGAGGCGGAATACTTAGCCGGCCTCGCTTCAGCATTAGGCTTGGGCCCGCGGGAGGTGAATGCCATCCACGCGAAGTTCGGCATTCCTGCGCTGTTCAGCTGAGCGGCACCGTTCTGGAGATGCGGACCCTGCAGATGTTGGCTGACCGTTAGGGCCGGTGATCCCCGTCAACATAGGGGACCAGCGTGCCTTGAAAGGTTCGCCCGTTTCGGCGATGCGTAACCACGACGCAGGTAGGGCCCAGGCTCTCGATCAGCTGCTGTAGACTGTAGTTAGTCGGGCCGCCTCGTAGCATAACGTCAGCTTGCAGTACTTTGCCGCGAGTCCGGCGACCAGCTTCTTCGTCGCTGCTTCCCTCGTGTCGACTTGGCCGAGATAACGAACCTCGCCTCGACGGTCGGCCGCAGCGATTGCCACAGCGTTGCGCAACTTCGCCGTATCGATGCCAATGAAAGCTTCGCTATGCTGCACCACGACTCGTCCTCGATGTGTGAGGCTCTACCCCGCCTATCCGTGCAACCCTCGAATGCACATCGGCGGTTAGTCGCCTCTTTCAAGGAAGGACATACAGTCTAGTCATCGGTCAGAAGCGTTCTGTGTACGAGTGCGCCGAGTGTCTTAGCCCCCTAAAACTGGGCCATCATGTTGGGACCCATGAGAGGAGCGAACGATGGCTCGTAAGCGGTATTCCGACGAGGATATTCTGAAGCTGTTGCGCGAGGTCGAGGTGCGTCTTGCATCCGGTAGCGATGTTGCGTCCGCCTGCCGGGCTGCCGGGATCAGCGATGCGACGTACTACACGTGGCGCAAGAAGTTCGGTGGCATGGCCCGGTCGCAGCTGTCGGAGATGAAGGCGCTCGAGAAGGAGAACCAGCGCCTGAAGAAGATCGTTGCCGATCTGGAGCTGGACAAGCTGATCCTCAAGGAGAGCCTCGATTTTTTGAAACCGAAGGTCTGAGCGCCGGCCAGCTCCGTGATGCCGTTATCCACACGCGTCAGAAGCTCGGCACATCGGAGCGCCGCACCTGCCAGGTGTCCGTCGTCGAATGCTTTGAGACAGTTTGCGGCGTGAGCGAGCGGAGGCTCGGGGTCATCTAGGTTTGATGTTAAGCGGCTTTCGTTTGGTGCTGCAATCGCCGTTTCCGGATGGTGTCGCGTTTGATCCTTTCTCTTTGCAACAACATGGTTTGGCCGCGTCCAAAGTAGACGTCGGCCGGTGTGAGGTTTTTCAGGCTCTCGTGGTATGAGAGGAAAGCACGAAGGGCAGCCTCGAGCCGGGCAAACTCGCAGACTTCGTTATTCTCGATCGCAACCCTACAAAAGTCGATCCGAAGACCATCAAGGACATCAAGATCGTCGGCACTATCAAAGAAGGTCGCACGATTTACGAGAAGAACTAGCTGCGCCGTTTGGCTATATGATTGCAGTGGGGGCCCGCATCTAGCAGGCCCTTTCATTTGTCTGGTTCTGGCCCAACGCTGACGAACGATGTTCGCTTTTCTAAGTCCGGTGTTGAAGGTCAAGCTGCCGAAAAGCGAAAAAGCGCGAAGATTTTCTGCTCGCTCAGGTGAACCGGACGTTACTGGCGGGATGTCACAACGGTAGAAGTTGACCCACTGCAGCCATCCCACCAACGGGGGGAAGGGAACTGAGTTCTGGTCGGATTGACGGAGTAGAGCGGACACTTCGCCCTCGGCGCAAATCCCATAGACCGAGGCACGGGAGATGCCGTAGCGTCGGGCCAGCTCCTTGTTGTTGGTTTTGGGGATGGCGAACTCGGCCTTGAGCGCGGCTATGTCGTCGGCCGAGAGCTTCGGTCTCGCGCCCAACCTTACGCCGTCTGCCTTGGCGCGGGCGATGAGCGCCCATGCGCACGAGATCGCGCATCGCCTCGTGCGCCTCGTCGTGAACCCGCACCACGGTCAGCTGGCCGGCCCGCAACAGCAGGGCAAACATCATCTCGTCGGCGGTCGGTCTTGACTTTGTCACCAGCCTTGCGTGGCATCTCACGCCGCCCGGAATGCGCCACCTCACTAAAATGTGGCGATCAGTCCGCCCTGCCCCGACTCCTCAAGCACCAAGTTCCGACCATACGCTTCGAGCACCTCTTGCACGATTGCCAAGCCGAGACCCGTGCTATCGCCGCTTTCATCGAGGCGCTTGCCACGGGTCAGGACGGTTGAACGGAGCTCCAACGGAATTCCAGGTCCATCGTCGCCGACAAAAACTCGACCATCGGCCAGAACTCCGATCCGAATACTCGTGCGCGCATGCTTGGCGGCGTTCTCGTAATCAAATTGCCCAGCACCTCGGCGAAATCGGCCTTGTTCATGGCCACATGCGCGTCCTCAGCGAACTCGGTTTTGAACACCAGTCGACTGCCTTCGCTTGGTGCGGCGCTGAATGGCAATCAACGTCTCGACGAGCGGGCGAGTAGTGTGCCCCTGGACGTGGCCGGATGCCGCGAGCCAATGACACGGGCTCGCGTAAGCTCGCGCTCAGCATGCCGGCGGCGCGCATCGCCTCACCCACGGAATCGATGCGGGAGGCCAGCTCATGCTCGCCTTTCTCCTCAAGTGTCCTGACATCGGCTGCAAGGGCAGAGAGCGGCGTCTTGAGCCCATGCGCAAGATCGGCCGCGCGTCCGCGGGAGCGCTCGAGCTCGACGGCTTGCGGCGAGAAGGGAGTTCACCTCGTCGACCAGGCGTAGGCACTTCCTCGGTGGCAGCACCGGGCCGCGGAGGCGCGGCAGCGCTACCTTCTCGAATGGCCTTGATGCCCTCGCGCACGCGCCCGAGCGGTTTCAGGCCCAATCCGATCTGCACCCACATGGCGCCCGCGAGTACGAGCCTCAAACAGGCCGAGCGCCGGCACGAGGTCGCCGACAAAGGCCTGCCGCGCAGCGACCATGCGGGCTGTATCGGCGGCGAAGACCAGGCGCACGGGCGTCGGCTCGTCCTTCCATTTCAGGAAGACGCTACGCTCGACGGCAATGAGATCGCTGCCGCCGGGGCCCGCGATGCGATGCAGGTGAAGCTCGCCGGGGGCCAGCTCGTCGGCCGCGAGCGGCATTGTCACATCCCAGAGCGAGCGCGAGCGCGTAATCCCGCTGGCCGTGCTCAACTGCCAGTAAAGGCCGGACAGCGGCTCTAGAAAGTGAGGGTCTCTCGGCTCACGCCGAAGCAGAGGGCGACCAGACGCGTCGATCTCGATCGTTGCCATCGCCTGACGGAGATCGACTTCTAGCTCGGCCGCAAGCGAACGCATCACGTGACGTTCGAACAGAATACGCAGGCCGACACCGGCGACGATAAGGGCCACGGCAAGGGCTGGCAGCACCACCCGCAATCAGGCGCAGCCGGAGACCCGGACGTCATTCGGCGGCTCCGTCGATGATGTAGCCGAAGCCCCGGCGAGTTTCTATGGAACCTCGCGTCGAAGCTGCGCGGATGCGCGCGATCAAGGTCTTCGATCGCGTTCGAGTCACTGGCCATCGTCCCGCCGCCGTGGACGTGCTCGCTGAGCTCGGATTGGGAGACCAATCCCGCTGTGATTGTGCAGGAGGTAGGCGAGTGCGCGGTACTCGAGCGGCGCAAGATCGATCGGAACGCCGGCAACGAACACCCGCATCTGGCGCTCATCGAGGCTGAGATCGCCGATCTCGATGAGAGAGGACGCGTGCCCGCCGGAACGACGCACGAGTGCGCGCAGGCGCGCGACAAGCTCCTCCATGCGGAACGGCTTCGGCAGATAATCGTCAGCGCCAGCATCTATGCCCTCCACGCGCTCCATCCAGCTGCCGCGTGCGGTTAGCGCGATGACGGGCATTGTACGCTTCGCCTCGCGCCATTTCTTGAGGACCGCGAGGCCGTCCATATGCGGTATCGAGATCGATACCACCGTGCCGCAGGCTTCCGGTATCGCCTTGGAACCACGCGTTCTCCTCGATCACGGGCGTCAACCACGAAGCCTGCCGCCCAAAGCGCCTTGCAGACGTCGGCTGAAATGCGGGCATCATCCTCGACCACAAGAATGCGCATCACTTCTCCTCGATGCTGATGACCTCAACCGTGGCTGCGTCGACTGCGGCCTCGAACAGGCCGGCCCTTGCTGTCGGCGATGCGGAATTCGTACGTCCACCTGCCTTGAGCCTTCTCGATTTCGACGCCGACTATCTCGCCCGGAAGCTTGGAGTGCACGGCGGCCAGCACCTCGACGAGCGGCTTGATCTCGCCGCGCTCGACGGCTCCCCGCACGGCTTCGCGCTGATGATGGTCAGAGGAGCCTTCGTACTCCCCGTCGTCGGCGTGAAGCGGCGAAGGCGGCTGCAACAGCGGCAACGAAAGCCCATACGGGGAGGTTTCTCAACTGTTTCACCATGTCACGCGAGTCTCCCGCGAAGTGCTCTGACGCATCAGGATATGCGCGTGAACATGACGGGAAGCTGATTTTGGGCGTCAGGCGCCGATCACGCGTCCCGGCGCAGTGTGCTTGCCATGGCGCCGGTCATTCACTGCGGCCTTAGCAAACACTCAGGGAGAATATCCTCATGCGCAAGATTATTATCGCCATCACCCTCACCTGCTCGATCGCCGTTCCGGCGTTTGCCGGGGAGGACGAGGGCTGCACGAAAGCTCCGAAGGAGCAGTGGCTCACAGTCGACCAGCTCAAAACCAAGCTCGGCGAGCAGGGCTACACCGTCGATAAGATCAAGATGGAGGACAACTGCGCGGAAGCCAAGGTCAAGGATAAGGACGGCAAGACCGCCGAGCTTTATCTCGATCCCGCAACTGGCATCCCCGCGAAGAAGGACGACTGAGCGCGCCGCCTGGATGTTTCATCCGACGCCGTCTTGATGGCAATGAAAGACTGGAGATTTTCCAATGACCAAGATCCTAATCGCGACTGCCATGCTGCTCTCGCTTACGGCCTCGGCACACGCCGAGAGCTTCGGGCAGCCCTGCACGGCTGAGCCAAAGGCAAAGTGGATGCCGCTCGAGGCGATCGTCAAGATCGTCGAGGACCACGGCTACAAGGTCGCCAAAGCCAAGATGAAGAACTCATGTGCTGAAATCTACGCCCGCGACGACAAGGGCGTGCGCGTCGAGTTCTTCATCGACCCATGGAGCGGCAATCCCGTCGGCACCAGCTTTTAGGCTCCAACAACCTGAGGGCCGAAGGTTTCTATCGCTCGAAGATCCGCCCGCAGCGAGCCCTGCTGCAGCAGCATCGTCGGCGCCACCCATTTCGAGACGGGACAGAACACCATGACGACGTTTGAGAAGATACGCCTTTCGCATGCGGCTCTCGCCGTTGGCTGTATTCTCGCCTACTTCACAGGGGAGGCGGGCATCGTTCACGCGTGGATCGGTTATAGCGTGGCTGCGATTATTGCTCTGCGTCTCGTCTGGGGGCTCTTCGGTCCGCGCCAGGTCGGCATCGCGCGGCTCGTGCCCACGCTCGAGCAGGTGAGTGCTATTCGCTGGCTCGATCATCCGGCGGTGAGCAAGATCCTGCTCTCCTCGATTGTCGTCAGCCTTCTCGTGGTGACCGGCACCGGGATCGCACTTGGGCCGGGAGAGGGCGAGGGAGGCCGCGAGCACGCGGCGCTTTCGACGCCTGTTTCGCAGCCGGCAGCACAGGAGGCCGGCAGGCTGTCGCAAGTTGCTTCGTGAGCCCGGCGCATGCCGATGACGATGAGGAAGGCGAGGAGAACGAAGGTGGAGAGTGGATCGAGGAGATCCACGAGGCCTCTGCGAACCTCTTGTTCCTCTTCGTCGGATTGCACGTTGGATATGTGCTTCTCTTTAAACGCAAGCTCGCCTTCTACATGCTTTTCACCGAGACACCGCCAGCGCGCAGCGGCTGAGGAATTCCTCCGCGATGGGAGCAGCCCATGCCAAACTGCAAGCCACGCAAGGAGCCGGCGGCGCTGTGCCGCCGGCCGGCACAAGGAGAGCGCCATGAGCAGGCTTCACGTGCATCCGGAAGCGCACCTCGTCGAGCGGATCGGATGGCTCCGGCTGCTGTGCTCGTAGGCGCAACGACGGGATTGAGCCTTGACGGCAAGCCTCATCGTGAGGCGTTGCCGCT
>CAVUMB010000003.1:0-192719 GCA_963742405.1 uncultured Alphaproteobacteria bacterium | reverse complement strand
TTCCAGAGGTATTGCAGTCGTTGCACTAACGATGACTGCGCCTAATGTGTCGAATGCTGAGACCGATATCGCAAAGGCCGTCACTGCCAAGGCCGAAAAGGTCATCGCCAAGATCCAGGCGTCTTGCGCAACCGACATCAAATCGTTCTGTAGCCAGGTCACGCCTGGTGAAGGCCGCCTGATGCTCTGCATGATGGCGCATGAGGATAAACTCAGTGACAAGTGCTTCACGACGCTGGTCGACGTGGGAGATGCTGTGGAACTCACCATTAGCAGCGCCAAGCGCGCCGCGTCTGTCTGCGGGCCGGACATCGATACGCTTTGCGCTGATGTTAAAGCAGGCGGCGGCCAAATCGCCCAGTGCTTGATCACAAATAAGGCCAAACTCAGCGGTGCATGCAGCGCTGAGGTCGCGGGCATAGAAGCGCGCATCAAGAATTGAGACGGGTGGTGCAGGGCAACTGAGTCGTTGCCCTGCCGCACTGCACCCGCCTTACAGTCGCGCTTGCGAAAGCGTGCCGCAACTGGGCCAACGGCCCTCAACGCGTTCGCCGAACCCCCTTAGTCCTTCATGAACTGCTGGGCCGTGGGAATTTGGCTCCGGCAATCGTTGGTGAGAGTGGCCTTGTTTTTCATAAGGCAGTCATAAATGCGGCCACCACCAGCTGAGACGTTCGTGCAGTATTGAAGAATATCGGCGGAGCAATTTGTCGCCATTACCTTCAACGCTTTCATCCGAACGCCAAGATCATCCGAGCCCAAGTAAGCCGTCATTCGACAGCGTGGAGAGATCTTGTCTTCGTAGGAAATTAGGCATGCCACGATGCGATGGGCACCCGGAGTGACATTCGCACAGTATTTGGCGATTTCAGGAGCGCAGTCAGACACGAGGTTCTGCTGCGCAAAAGTTGCCGACGATGAAACGAGAGTTGCAAAGGCAAATGCACTAGAGACGAATTTTTTCATAGTTCCCTCCCAAGTGGTGATGCCTTCTAGCATGAATACTCAGAAGGAGGACAAATCATGTCACTGGAAAGTCCACGACACGAATGTTCCAGACCCGCCGCGAATAGCCTTCCCGGATAGGTGATTTCCTCACTTGTCCGCCTAAAGCGCCATATGCGATGGGCGCAAAATCAAAAACGACGGCCCTTTGCGGAACCGCCGTTTTCGCATGACGCACCTGTCCTGCTTTCCAGGTACACCAGCACGATACGATCTGGCTCTGAAGATGCTGCCAATGCGCGACGACAGTAACGACGCTTGTGCGAACAAAAACTGCATGTGCGCTGCTAACAGCAAGAACGCAGAACGATGAGCAGCGATGACAGCAAAACTAATCGATCGCCCAGCGCAGAATCATTCATTCCTTAACTGAGGCTCCGAATTCACGCTTGTACAGCACTATTGGTCTCGACTTCTGCCGCAAAGGACGCATTGGTTGCGCGACGGGCGCCAAATAGACGGGCGCTAATATCTCCGAGGTCGCCTCGCGAAACGCGGGGCTTTGGGTGGTGGGAGCGCCGATCAGGGCGCGTCCTTAAGACCTCGGAGCCCAACATGACAACAACTAAAGCCCTCGTATCGACGCCGGCGAAGCGAACCACTCCCTCGACGTCAGCCAAATCAGCCAAGACCCAGTCAGCACCATTCTTCCCACGTCCCGGCGGCAAGCTGGGTGTCATCATTGACCATCTTGCGGCGAAGGCTGGCGCGACGGCCGACGAGTTGGTCGCGGCCACCGGCTGGCAGAGGCACTCGGTCCTGGGAGCGCTCAGCAAGCTGAAATCACGTGGGTTCGCGTTCCAGCTCGACACACTCGCCGACCGCAAGGCCTACCGGCTCGAAGTCATGGCGAAGCCGTGCGTGTCACAACGCGCGAAGGGCTGACCCATGTCGAATTTTCATGAGGCCGACGCAGCCGCCCAAGTCGTTAGCTCGCGCAAGCACCCCAACACCGAGTCGCTTGCAACTGAGATCGCTGCGCTCGGAGAGATGGCATACTCCGATCTGCGCTTCGCTTGGCAGCGCTTGTATCGCGTCCATCCGCCCAAGAAGCTCAGCCGGGACCTGCTCGAACTCGGCGTCGCCTGGAAACTGCAGGAGCGTGTGCTCGGCGGGCTGAGCGCGACGACGAAGCGCCAGCTCGCCGAGCTAGCAAAGACAATGGCGACGAAGTCGGATCTGGCCAAGGCGCGCACCGTGAGTTTGAGACCGGGCGCACGGCTGGTCCGCGCCTGGGGCGGCGAGACGCACGAAGTCCTGGTCGTCGAGGACGGGTTCCTATGGCGGGGCAGGACGTGGCGCTCGCTGTCGGTGATCGCACGCGAGATGACTGGGACACACTGGTCCGGTCCGCGGTTCTTCGGGCTCGGCAAAGCGAAGGCAGAGCCGACCACCGGCGGCGCGACAACCGGAGAGGGCGGCTGATGCGTCGGAAACGCCCGCCCACCCGGCCCAATGGCGCGGCGAGCAATCGCTGCGCCATCTACACGCGCAAGTCGAGCGAGGAGGGCCTGGAGCAAGAGTTCAATTCGCTCGACGCGCAGCGGGAGGCCTGCGCCGCCTACATCCTCAGCCAGAAGAGCGCCGGCTGGAGTGCCTTGCCCAACATGTATGACGACGGAGGCATCTCGGGCGGCACGATGGAGAGGCCGGCGCTCCAACGTCTGCTCGCCGACATCGCGGCCGGCCGCATCGACACAGTCGTCGTCTACAAGGTTGATCGGCTGACGCGCTCGTTGAGCGATTTCGCCAAGATCGTGGACGCCTTCGATGCCAAGGACGTGTCGTTCGTCTCCGTGACGCAGCAGTTCAACACGACCACGTCGATGGGCCGGCTGACGCTCAACATGCTGCTCTCGTTCGCTCAGTTCGAGCGCGAGGTGACTGGTGAGCGCATTCGCGACAAGATTGCGGCGTCGAAGCAGAAGGGCATGTGGATGGGCGGGCTGCCGCCCCTCGGCTACGATGTCGAGGATCGCAAGCTCGTGGTGAACGGGTCCGAGGCCGACACCGTCCGTGACATCTTCCGCCGCTATGGCGACCTCAAATCGGTTCGCGCACTCAAGGAGGAACTGGATGAGGCCGGCATCGTCAGCAAGGCCCGCGTCGACCGCTTCGGCCATGCATCGGGCGGCACGCCGATTGCCCGTGGCGCGCTCTATCTCATGCTGCAGAACCGCATCTACCGCGGCGAGATCGTGCACAAGAAGAACGCCTATCCCGGCCTGCATGACGCAATTGTTGACGAAGCGCTGTGGGACGAGGTGCAGGCGGCGCTCCTCGAGAACCGCGTCGAGCGCGTGACACGCTCGAAGGCCGCCGCGCCCAGCCTGCTGGCCGGCCTCGTCTACGATGACTGCGGCGAGCGCATGTCACCGACGCATGCCAACAAGAACGGCACGCGCTACCGCTATTACATCAGTCAATCACTGATCAAACGCGGCCGGCCGCAGGCGTCGGATGCGGCGTGCCGGGTTCCGGCCGCCGACCTTGAGACGGTCGTCGAGGAACGGGTGTGCAATCTGCTACGGGACGAGGCGGCGATCTTCGATGCTGCCGGACCTGCGACGATCGCATCACGCAAATCCCTGATCGCGAATTCCGCCAACCTCGCGCGACAATGGCCAGCCCTGCCGGCCTCTGACAAGCGCGCCATCCTGCATGTGCTGATTGTCCGGATCGACGTGCGTCCCGAGACGGTGGACATTGTGGTCCGCCCTGCAGTGCTGTCCGACGTCATGAAGCCCGTCCTCGACATCCGGCGCCTGCCCGCAGAATCGGAAGGACCGACGCGGGTCTTGTCGGTGCCGGCACGGCTCAAGCGGACCGGCCGCGAAACAAAGCTGCTGATCCAGGGCACGCTCGGCGCTGAGGCTCCTCGACGGTCGGACCGCAGCCTGCAGCGGCTCATCGCGTCAGGCGCGACGCCTGAGCGATCTGGTCATGACCGGGAACGGGAAGACGATCCATCAGCTCGCCGACGAGGCCGGCATCAGCCCGTCCTATTTCACGCGTGTCTTCCGATTGAGCTTCCTGGCGCCAGAGATCACGAAGGCCATCGTCCAAGGACTCCAACCCGCCGAGTTCAACGCGATCACACTCATGCGCGTGGGCCGGTTCGCACTGCGCTGGTCAGACCAGCGCAGTCAGCTGGGTTTCGACTGAGCGTGTCGGTGCAATCGATCTGCTGTCATCCGCCGTCGACCCGCAACGGCGGATGCCTTTTCCAGCTCTGTGGTCGGCGTCTGTCGGCGTTCTCCTGCAGGCAACGGTACCACTCAAAACCCAATAGGAGACTTTTGCCGGTGCGGCGTCACAGAACCGGCACCAAAGCGGTCTCTAAGTCCTTGATCGAATGGTGACCCCGCGCTAACTCCCGGACACTGCGGACGAAGTTCGAATCCATACTCATGGTTCATTTTTCACATTGAAATCAATGAGTTATGTGGCGGAGAGGGAGGGATTCGAACCCCCGGTACGGTTGCCCGTACTTCGCATTTCGAGTGCGACGCGATCGACCACTCTGCCACCTCTCCGGAAGCAACGGAGCCCGCTTCTAAACGCTGCGCTGCGCCGGTGCAAGGGGCATTGCGACGTGTTCGCAACACCGCTGGCACCGCTTCTCAGGCCGATGTTTGTCGTGAAACATCCGACATTTTGCCGGGCCGCATAAACGATCCTCACCGTCACTCCGGATCATCGCTGCCGCAAAAAGATAGACGCGGCGTCTCCGAAACCCTGTCGCTAATGACCCGTAGCTCCCGCACACGATCCGCGCAGTCGATCCCTGACTGTGGCCTGGCCGTGTGAATCAAAAAAACCGAGGAGCTCTCCCAATGAACGACACTTTGAAACTGGCCTTCGCCGCCGTTGCTCTAGCCATCGCGTCACCGTCGCTTGCAACGGTCGCCGTTGCCAAGACGAATGTCATCGTCGGTGGCCAGGAAATGTTTCCCACCAAGACCATCGTTGAGAATGCCGTGAACTCCGCCGATCACACTACGCTCGTGACCGCGGTCAAGGCGGCTGGCCTCGTCGACACCCTTTCGAGCAAGGGCCCCTTCACGGTGTTCGCCCCCGTCAACGCGGCCTTTGCCGAACTGCCGGCCGGTACGGTTGATACACTGCTGAAGCCCGAGAACAAGGACAAGCTGACCGGCGTGCTGACCTATCATGTCGTCGCCGGACGCATTACGGCGCGGGATTTGAAAAAGCGCATTGAGAATGGCCATGGCAAGGCCGTACTCAAGACCGTCGCCGGCGGCACGCTGACAGCGACACTGAACGGACCCAACAACGTCGTGATCAAAGATGAGAGCGGCAACACTGCTAACATCACCATCTATGATGTCATGCAGTCGAACGGTGTGATCCACTCCATCGATCAGGTCCTGCTGCCGAAGAGCTGACACGAAAGCGTCACGGCGCAGCAATGTGAGAAGTTCCCATTACACGCGCGTAATGGGAACTTCTTGCATTTTGCCAGACCGCTCCGCCGATCGTGGCGAACCGAAGATGGATCACAAATAGTCAAAAAAGATAACCGACCGCAGTGGGGATCTATCACGAGCCGCTTAGCGTTATCTCGTCCGTCTGGTGACTTCCCTGATTTCACCGGACGAGTGTGCACGCGCCGTCGGTATGGATATCGCGGCGTTGTGCTCCCTGACACTGCATTGAGGAGTTTCACGTATGAAAGTTATGTTTGCAATGATGGTCGTCGCTGCGATGGCGCTGCCGATGACAGCCGCGCGTGCCGCAAGCAAGGATATCGTCGACACCGCTGTCGGCGCCGGCAACTTCACGACACTTGTCACAGCGGTAAAGGCAGCCGGTCTTGTCGACACCCTGAAGGGCACCGGTCCATTCACGGTCTTCGCTCCGACTGACGCTGCTTTCGCCAAGCTACCGAAGGGCACGGTGGAAGATTTGCTGAAGCCCGAGAACAAGGCAAAGCTCACTGCCATTCTGACCTACCACGTCATTCCCGGTAAGGTGATGGCAGCCGACATCGCCGGCAAGAAGACCAACGTGAAGACAGTTCAGGGTAGCGAAATCGCTGTCGACGCCACTAAGGGCGTGATGGTCGATAATGCGACGGTTGTGACCGCCGACGTTGCTGCTTCGAACGGCGTCATTCACGCGATCGACACCGTCGTCATGCCGAAAATGTAAGCCGAAGAGCGGCGGCCCACACGAACGGTCGTCCACTGTGGACCCGGTGAGCCTCTGCTCACCGGGTCTTTCTGTGATGTATCTCGAAGACTTCTATGAGTTACGAGCAGCGCCGCGCCGGCCAACGGCATCGATTTGCTGCTGCTCCCATTTCGCCATGCGTCGCGGCCTGAGCACGAACGCCGCATACGCGTGAAACGCAAGCCCCGCGCCCCATCCAAGACCCACCCATTGCACCCACATGCCCGACCCGCCGAGCACATCGAGAACGACGAGCAACAACATGACCAGAACAAAAATCATGACGTGAATGTAGAAGCCGCGGATCGCTTCGTATTCCTTGCGCGCTCGGATGTCGTGCAGATTTTCTTTCATGGACCACACTCGCGGGCGGAGCGGTTCGGAAATATCAGTGCCATCACCCTATCATACGCCCGGTCGATCCAATGTTCCGCATGGAACATACTGCGTGAGGTTAACAGCCGACCGAATTCTCAGATGTCGAGATGCAAGACTTGCGTTGCAGCACGTTCATTCTCAAACCCTTGCGCCGAGAATCTGCCCAGCCCCGCGTCGGCAATCATGCTGAGCCGCGTCCGAGGATTGAGCACCGGCGGCCGCAACCATTCGAATTCCGTTTCCAGGTCCGCCGCCACTCCCGCGAGCATCGCTGCCCGTCCAGCACTGTCCCCGCCACGGGGATGCCCGCTCCATCCGTGCGACCGCCAATGGTTCGCTGCAACCTGCACGCCGCGATGCACCTGCGCCTCGGTTTCGCTGCGCTCGATCACGGCAGTCTCATCCGGCGCCAGTCCCGCAATTGAAAAAATTGCCGGAGTGGAAATCGGCTCCGCCGCCAACCGGCGCACGGCATCCTCGAACGACGAGGCTTCGTCGCACACCGACCGTAAGACATGCGCCGGCATCGCATGCGGCATGTTCCACACCCGCCGTCGGTTGGCAGCCCAATCGAGGTAGAAAAGCCCGACCGGGTTGCGCATCGGAGCCTGATTGAGCGCCACTGAAAAACGCCCAGGCGCAACTGCGCTCAGTACGCCGGTGTATCCGGGCCACGTCAGCGTGACGTACCGCCCTGCCGGCGCCGCGATGCGCGCTGCGATGACATTGCGTCCAAGACCCGGCGTTTTCCAATCGAGCACCCGAATGAGACGCGCGCTCCGCCCATCGGGCGAAGGCCCCACGCGACATGTGCAGCCCCATTCGTAGTTGACGGAGAAAAAATACGCGCCGGGTCGATCGAGACTCTGCGCGATGGCTTCGATCTCCGGCAAGTGCGCATTGTCCCACTTTGTCAGCCAGGCTTTGGATACGCGGTCGAGTTGCCGCAGCGCGGTGCGCGGGACCCCATTGGTCGCCAGATCAAGCAGCCCATGCGCCTTGTCCGCGTAGGCCGTGAGCGTTGCCAGGGGGAAGTCCGTTCCACAATCGAAGACGGGGATTTCAACCAGCAACGGAATAACCTGCGGTACGGTCGCGGCAAACGCGGCAAGGCCCGGTCGACCCGCACGCAACTGCGCCACGGTGATATCGCGGCCGGTGCACCAACAACACGCTCATTTCAGCCCCGCCGTGTTGACACCAAACCCTGCCTCGACCATAACCACCCCGAACGCGAGGCCTTTTCGGGCGCCCGCGCGAAAAGTCGCCGCCCGAGGCTCTGGTCGACCTAACGGTCAACCCATTGAAAGTCCGCATCATTTGCGGCGCCACAGGGTGCGGATGAGACCCAATGCGCGGAACAACGCGCGGAAAGAGGCCAGAATGTACGCAGTCATCAAGACCGGCGGCAAGCAGTATCGCGTCGCCAAGGACGAAGTCCTCACCGTCGAAAAAATCGACGTAACGGACGACGGTAAGATCGAATTCGCCGAAGTTCTCCTGGTCGGTGCCGGCGCCGACATCAAGGTCGGCACGCCGTTTCTGTCGGGCGCCAAGGTCACCGCCGAGTTGGTCGAGCAGACACGCGGCCCCAAGGTGATCGCGTTCCGCAAGCGCCGCCGTAAGAACTCGCGCCGCAAGATCGGCCATCGTCAGGATCTGACGACGATCCGCATCACCGGCATCACTGGCTAAGTATTTTTCCCGTAGGCTCCCGCGCGGACGCCACGGCCCGACATCGAGGATTTTTCTATGGCACAAAAGAAAGCAGGCGGTTCGACGCGTAACGGCCGCGATTCCGAAAGCAAGCGCCTCGGCATCAAGAAGTACGGCGGTGAGCACGTCATTCCCGGCAACATCCTCGTGCCGGCAACGCGGCACCAAGTGGCATCCCGGCAAGAACGTCGGCATGGGCACCGATCACACGATCTTCGCCCTGATCGAGGGCACGGTCGAGTTCAAGGCCAAGGGCAATGGCCGGACCTACATTTCGGTCGCGCCGCCTGTTGCCGAAGCTGCCGAATAAATCCGGTAGCCGACGATGATCATGCCGAGGGGAGATGCGAGAAGCGTCTCCCCTCGTTGCATTTCTGCGCTAGGCTGGCGGCCTGCCTCGATGTCCTTATGTCTCGTAGCCCACGAGTTTCGACCGACACCGATGCGTACAAAGCGACTGATCCTGCGGGAGTTGAACCACGCCGACGCGCGCCGCATTGCGGTCCTGGCCGGCGACATCGACGTTGCCCGCATGACGGCCCGCCTGCCGCATCCCTATACCGAATTCGATGCCGAGGAATGGATTCGCGGCATCGAAGACAACGAGTTTGTGCGCGGGATCGAACACGACAATTATTTGATCGGCCTGATTGGCTACACGGTCGATTCCAAAGACCGCTCCGCTGAACTCGGCTATTGGATCGGCAAACCTTGGTGGGGCCAGGGCTTCGTCACGGAAGCGGCCGAAACCGTTATGCGCCACGCCTACAAGGTTGCGCGCGTGCAGAAGTTGACGTGCTGTCACTTCATCGACAACGCAGCCTCGGCTCGCGTCATCGAAAAATTGGGCTTCCGCTGTGTCGGCGTCAACAAGGCCTTCTGCCTTGCGCGCCGCGCCGAAGTCGACACCATCATTTATGAACGAAAGCGCCCGATGACCGCTTTCCTCTGGCGAGGCGCGGCATGAAGTTTCTCGATCTGGCGAAAATCTACATTAAGGCCGGCGACGGCGGCACCGGCTGCATCAGCTTTCGGCGCGAGAAGTTCATCGAGTTCGGCGGGCCCGACGGCGGCGACGGCGGCAAAGGTGGCGACGTATGGATCGAGTGCGTTCAAAATTTGAATACGCTCATCGACTATCGCTACCAGCAGCACTTCAAGGCCGATCGCGGCGTCAATGGCATGGGCCGCAACCGGGCCGGCGCCAACGGCAAGAATGTCATCATCAAGGTTCCGCCCGGCACCGAAGTTCTCGCCGAAGACCAGGAAACCGTCCTCGCCGACCTGACCAATCCAGGCGACCGGGTCCTCATCGCCCGGGGCGGCAATGGCGGCTTTGGCAACGCCCACTTCAAGAGCGCCACCAACCAGGCGCCGCGCCACGCCAATCCGGGACTGCCGGGCGATGAGTTCACGATCTGGCTACGCCTGAAACTGATCGCGGACGCCGGTCTCGTCGGGCTGCCGAATGCGGGCAAGTCGACATTCCTTGCCACCGTCTCATCGGCCAAACCGAAAATCGCCGACTATCCCTTCACGACGCTGCATCCCAACCTCGGCGTTATCCGTGCCGGATCAGCCGACTTCGTTCTGGCTGACATTCCCGGCTTGATCGAAGGCGCGCATGAAGGCGCCGGCCTCGGCGATCGCTTCCTTGGCCATGTCGAGCGTTGCCGCGTTCTACTCCACCTCGTCGACGCAACCTCCGCCGATGTCGCGGAGGACTATCGCGTCGTCCGCCGCGAACTCAAGGCCTACAGCTCCGAACTCGCCGGCAAGAAAGAGATCGTTGCGCTGTCGAAATGCGACGCCCTCGATGATGCGACACTCGTCGAACGCTTCGAAGCCTTGAAAAAAGCCGCGCGCAAAAAACCGCTGACGCTCTCGGCTGTCTCGGGACAAGGCGTCCGCGACGCCCTTTTCGCCATCGCGCGGGAGATCACCAAAAAGGACATCGACGAAAATCCCGACGGCGATGCGTCCGAGCCGTGGCACCCCTGAGCGACCCGCAATCCTACAAAGCCGCCGGCTATCTCACCATGCGCGCACGCTCGCTGCGCCGTCGTTTGGCATGACAGTTCGATGAAAGCCTCTGCACGCCTGACGATGCAAACCTTGCAGCATGTCGATACCGCATCAGTGCATTGCTGCCTGTCCCAACCTCAATGATGCTCACGGAGGAGAACCACAAAAAAATTTGGGAGTGAATCGCGTGCTCAAAACATCTGTTGTCGTGTTGGCGCTGACAGCCGGGCTTGCGCCCATGACGATGCTCCCCGCCTCAGCCTTCGCGCAATCAACGGGCAAGACGAACCAGGAGTGGTGGCCCGAACGGCTCGACCTCCGCCCCCTTCGCCAGCACGCCGCCGAGTCAAATCCCCTCGGCCAGAACTTCGACTACGCCGCTGAATTCAACTCCATCGATCTCGCGGTTCTGAAAAAAGACATTCAATCGCTGCTCACCACGTCCCAGGATTGGTGGCCCGCCGACTACGGCAACTACGGCCCGTTCTTCATCCGCCTCGCCTGGCACAGCTCGGGCACGTATCGCATCGGCGACGGCCGCGGCGGCTCCGACGGCGGCCAGATTCGCTTCGAACCACTCAACAGCTGGCCCGACAACGTCAGCCTCGACAAGGCGCGCCGCCTGCTCTGGCCCCTCAAGCAGAAATACGGCCGCAAGATTTCCTGGGCCGACCTGATGGTTCTGACCGGCACCGTCGCCATCGAATCGATGGGCCTGAAAACCTTCGGCTTCGCCGGCGGCCGTCGCGACGACTGGGAACCCGACATGGTCTACTGGGGTCCGGAGAAAAAATTCCTCGCCGATGAGCGCTACAGCGGCGACCGCAAATTGCAAAAGCCCCTCGGCGCCGTCCAGCTCGGCCTCATTTACGTCAACCCCGAAGGCCCCAACGGCAAGCCCGATCCCCTGGCCGCCGCGCGCGACATCCGCGAAACGTTCGGCCGCATGGCCATGAACGATGCCGAAACCGTGGCTCTGATTGCCGGCGGACACACCTTCGGCAAGGCCCATGGTGCCCGCAAGCCCGACAAGTGCGTCGGCGTCGAGCCGGCCGCCGCCACCATCGAGCAGCAGGGACTTGGCTGGGCGAACAAGTGCGGTTCGGGCAAAGGCGCCGACACCATCTCAAGCGGCCTGGAAGGCGCATGGTCGGCGAGCCCCGCCGCCTGGTCGCAACAGTATCTCGACAACCTCTTCACATTCGAGTGGGTGCAAACCAAATCCCCCGCCGGCGCCATCCAGTGGATTCCCAAAGACCCCGCCGCCAAAGAACTCGTCCCCGACGCGCACGACGCAACCAAGCGCCACGCGCCGATCATGTTCACCACCGATCTCGCCCTGAAGTTCGACCCGAGCTATCAGGTCATCGCGCAGCGCTATCAGAAAAACCCCGAAGAGCTGGGCGACGCCTTCGCGCGCGCCTGGTTCAAGCTCACGCATCGCGACCTGGGTCACCGCACCCGCTATCTGGGCAGCCTCGCCCCGACCGAGGACCTGATCTGGCAGGACCCCATTCTGGCGGCCGATCATCCCCTGGTCGACTCACGGACATCGCCAGCCTGAAAACGATGATCATGGCCTCGGGCCTGACCCCGGCCGAGTTGGTGCGCACGGCCTGGGCGTCGGCGGCCAGCTATCGCGGCACCGATAGGCGCGGCGGCGCCAACGGCGCACGCATCCGTCTTGCCCCGCAAAAGGACTGGGACGGTCAACAACCCCAAGGAACTGGCCAAGGTGCTGGCGAGCCTCGAAGCGACCCAGAAAGCCTTCAACGAGGCCCAGAACGCAAACCAGACCGGCGGCAAGAAAATCTCCCTCGCTGATTTGATCGTCCTCGGCGGTGCGGCCGGCATCGAACAGGCCGCCAAGCAGGCCGGGTCGGAGGTGCAGGTTCCGTTCACGCCCGGACGCATGGACGCCACGCCCGAGCAGACCGATGCGGCGTCCTTCGCAGCACTGGAGCCGCACGCCGATGGCTTCCGCAACTACTTCGGCGAGGGCAACCGCCTGTCGCCGGTCGAGATGCTGGTCGAGCGCGCCAACCTATTGACCCTCACGGTCCCGGAGATGACGGTTCTGCTCGGCGGCCTGCGCGCCATCAACGCCAACACGGCAGAATCGACAAATGGCGTGCTGACCAACCGTCCGGGAACATTGAGCGCCGATTATTTTGTCAATCTGCTGGATATGTCGACGAAGTGGACCAAGTCGGCCAAGACCGAGGGCCTCTACGAAGGACAAGACCGCGCGACGGGCAAAGCCAAATGGACGGCCACGCCCGTCGATCTGATCTTCGGCGCACATTCGGAGTTGCGCGCGCTCTCTGAAGTCTACGCAGCCGACGATGGCCGCGCCAAGTTCGAGCAGGACTTCATCAAGGCCTGGACCAAAGTCATGAACCTCGACCGCACGTAAAACAGAACCCGCCACCAAAACCGCGGCGGCACGTCTCCCACCGCCGCGGTACTCCCGCTTATGACGCAAGGTAGAGGAGGCGGACTTCGAGCGGCCCGATCGGCGACTGCCTAGCAGCCCCAACTTGATGTCTGCTTCACCTACAGAAGCCGCCAAGTAAGCAGCGGCTGCTTTGGGCCAAAAGCGTCGAGCCGGGAAACCTGAACTGTCGTCCGCTTTGCTCTGACTTCCGGACCAGCCGGCGGGTGGGTGTGGCTTACCGCTTTTTATTCACAATCACTTGTTGGCCGCTATGCGGTGCACCCTGCTCAAATCATTGTTCGCCTGTGGCTACGTTGATGCGTGCCTGAGGGTTACGAACAGGCGACGTGGCTAAATCTGAAACGCAGCGCCATTTCGTATGCACTGTCAGCATTCCGATCCCGCTGATAAGGCTCCGCAGTTCTGGCTCAGCAACCAGTCGTGCGGCGGCGGAAATAGAAAACCATGCGCGTTTACGCTCCGCTTCCTCTGGCCAATGCTCGAATGATGACCGCACAGCAAGCAAGAAGACCGATACAGTGTGCAACTGATCCCCGTTCTGATGCGGTCTTTGATACTTGAAGCTCCCAATCGGCCTGGTCTCAATTTTCCCCACAACTCCACCTTCTTCCATGGCTTCCCGCGCGGCCGCTTCATGGGCTTTCATACGCTTTGCTGGCCATCCCTTTGGGATTACCCAACGGCCCGTGTCGCGGGATGTTACAAGTAGAATGAGCGGTGTCTCGTCATCGGCTTCGCAAACGCAAAGCGCTCCGACCTGCTTCAAAGGTTTCATACGAGTATAAAAATTCGGTTGCTCGCAAATGGCAAGTCCAACCAACGAAGATCCACTGTCACAAACGTTGGCAACAATCCCGCTTGAGAGACTCGTAGTCGATCTGCAAGTTGCTCGAGTTGTTCAGGCCGACTCGCAATCATTGGCTGAACGTACTTCGGGGTGTTGGTTCGTTCACGACGTGCAGATGATGGCTGGACAAAGCGCGCTCAGCACCACGCAGTGATGCACGGCGGCCGACGCTGAGGCCCAGCAGCGTCTAGTGGCTTCGGCACCGAAAGATCGCTGCTGCAAACCTTCGCGAAACCGTCAAGAAAGAGGCGTAACTTGCTAATCGCCAATGCGGAAGGCTGCTCAATGATTGATTTTCTTGTCAGCTACTGGCCACTCGTCATCATCAACATTTTGCTCTTGATGATGAAGCTTTATGACGATGGCTTTCGCATGCCCTAGCGAAGCAACAGGCACGTTTGCCCGCTTGCTTGCTCATCAACCGCACTGCGCGGCACAGGATGGAGAGCAGCAATGGACACCCTTCAGTTTCGAGAATTGGTGGAAATAAAGTTCAAGACCTTTCACACGACCAGTTTGGAAGAAATGCGACCACGGTGGGTGATTGGTCAGGTTGTCGAGTGGCGTTCTGACGCTTGGCCGCTGGTGCAGCTATCAGACGGCCAAATCACAGAACTTCGACCCTATATGGAATGGCGCCGATTGAGCTCTTTTGCCGCCAACGACAAGTGAATTCGCTATCCCTTGAGTGTTGTGCCACGTCAGCTTCAAAATCGACTTCTAGCAGGGATCGAGACGAGCAGCTCGAGACGAGCAGCTGGAGAGTACGGAGGGTGCCAGACAATCACTTTTTGGCTAGGCTGATGAAATCCGTCGCGCGCCTTGGCACCACTAAATCATCATGCCAGAGCCCAATTCGTCTGAACGCATCGATGGCCAGTTGGCGGTGTTCTGGATGGTCTAGCAACCGATTGAGCTGACGCGTGACTGCGGACAACTCTTTGTCCAGACGCAGCCGCTGGATATAAAGCGGCCATTCGTGCTCTTTCGCTTGAACGATCTGGCGAGCGGCACTCAGGCCAAACTCGGTGCTCGAACCATCCATAGCGAATTCTCCCAACGTCACAAATGTGAAATAATAAGTAGCAGATCAGCTCAAAGCCATGCAATCCCCAATACACGTCGCGGTCTTACCTTCAGGGCAAGTCACTGTGCACGATTGAAGGCGATCAGCGTTATTTAAAGAGCAGTATCTGGGCGATGCAGCGGCTGGCTTAACAGCGACTTCAGCAGAAAAGATGATTGGGCTGCAGCCAAAAGTGAGGGAGGCAATGGCGAGACCATTTTTATGCCGCGCATTGCCTCCTACAGATTTTTCACAAGCTCACAGATTCACACATTAATAGCCCACGAGCATTGGGAGAATAGGCAGTTAGTTTTCGACTATTGACATAGCGCAATTGCACGGGGCGCACGAACACTGGACGTGTAAAATACTGTGTCCGTCCAGCATCGCCCTTTCGCGTATCGGGATTTTATTTCAAAAATCATATTCTGGGGCAAAAGATCGAGCTAAACTCTAATTGTCAGCAACGATCCCACAGGGGGCATTATATGAAGAACATTATTACATTGGCCTTGGTCTTAGGCGCTGTTGCTCTTGGCGCTTGCCGTCGTGAAGAAGCTGCACCGGTACCCATGAAGCTTGGTGGCGCACCGGTTGCTGAGCAATCAACTCACTAATTACAAACCTCACTACCTGTACTGTTCCAAAGCCCTGAGCGTCGCGGCCGGCGACGCTCAGGGCTTTATATTGATCTTATTGGCTGGCCAAACGGGATAAAGCTGCCAGTAACGTAGAAGCCCAAGTAATTCTGAAACCGAGCGACACAGATATTGCCGAAACATACTTGCGCGAGGCCATGCGACGCAACCTATCCAGGTTGGTACGCACCTGGATCAACTCGTTGAAAGTGGCGGGTCCAAAAAGGTAGCGTGGCGTAAAGGCACTCAACAAACTGGGTCTCGCCATACAAGGGTGTTGGCAGCCAACGAATGTTGCACTTGATAATTGCACCCGTGACTGTGACATGAACGGGCTATAACAAGCGCGAGTGATATCGATCATGGCGCTGGTGAACCAATGTTGAACTTCGCTTCGCTTGAGCCCTTCGACAAGACCGGGCGCGTTCGCATGGTCGTGGAAACGCCGCGTGGGAGTTCAATCAAATTTAAGCTCGACGAGGCCCTTGGCGCGTTCACAGTGTCAAGAACCCTTGCTCTTGGCGTCTCGTATCCGTTCGATTGGGGGTTTATCCCAGGGACTATGAGCGACGACGGCGACGCTTTGGATGCGATGTGCCTCTCCCCGCTGGCCACCTTTCCAGGCGCAATACTTCCTTGCCGAGCCATCGCTGCACTGCAAATCAATCAGAAGGGTATCGGTAGTCGCGTCGATAACCCCCGGGTAATCTTGGCGCCTGACTGGGACGGGGCCCAATCGTTGGGAAGTGATTTGGCTCTGGACCCCGTTGCGCGGTCGCAGATTGAACAGTTCTTCCTGAATGCCACACTCTTTACCGACAAGGACGCCAGTGTGGGCGGGTGGCTCGACGCGGATACGGCCGAGCGGCTTATTCGCAAGGCCGAATCGGTTCGAAAAAGGTGACCATGCAGATACGACTGAAACTAGACACTTGGAGTGCCCTGTGGTGTAAGCAGACTTGCATGGCCCCGACGACTGCTAAGGGTCAGTTTCTGCCTTTTTACAGGCCGTCGAACGGTCCGCTTTGTAGCGAAGGCTAGACGCGATCTTGGAACATTGCCCAGGACCTTTTCCGACGACCGCTTCTGTATAAATCCGCGCCCTTCAAAACGCCCTGGTGGAGCCGAGGAGGATCGAACTCCTGACCTCTGCAGTGCGATTGCAGCGCTCTCCCATCTGAGCTACGGCCCCGATCCCTGGGAGGCGGCATTTAGAAATGCGCCTTCACCCTTGTCAAGAAACGGGGGACGAACGGCGGATTTGTCGGCTGCAACGTCGCAAAGCGCCCGCGCCCGGCTTGCTCCACCCCGGTCCTGGGGCTACATCACAACACCGACGCACCCTGACCACACCGCGCCGACAGCCGCGAGGACCCATGATTGAACTGATCTTTTTCATCAACTACGTGATCAACCTCTACAGCTACGTCGTCTTCGCGGCCGTGATCATGAGTTTCCTGCTCGCGTTCAACGTCATCAACCCTCGCAATCAGATTGTGCAGACGATCTGGACGACGCTGACCGCGCTGACCGAACCGCTGCTTGGGTCCGATCCGCCGCGCGCTGCCAGACTTCGGCGCCATCGATCTGTCGCCCGTGGTCCTTCTGCTCGGTCTCTACTTTATTCAAAGCGTCGTGCTGACCAACCTTGCCCGCGCGGTCGCCTAGAGCCCATGAGCGCGGGCGTTTGGCGGCCCACGGAGACGCGCGATGGCAGACCCTGACCTTCCCTGGCGGACCGGAATCGGGTGCGTCATCGTGCGCGTGCGCGTCGTTCCGAAATCGTCCAAAGATGGAATTGACGGGGTCGAGCCGACCGCCGACGGCCCGGCTTTCAAAGTCAGGGTCCGGGCGGTGCCGGCGGACGGGGAAGCCAACGAGGCGGTTGAGCGTCAGCTTGCCGACTGGCTGGATATTCCCAAAAGCCGCGTCTCGGTGGCTTCTGGCCACCGGTCACGTGTGAAATCCCTAAAAGTCATCGGTGATGCGCCGAGCCTCGTGAACCGGCTCGCGGCCCGCCTTTCTGAAATGCCCTGAACAAAAGTCGTCTTGGTCCCAATAATCCAAGCCCATAAACGAGGAGGAAGTGCAATGAACCCGCGAGTGATCGATGGCAAGGCCGTCGCAGCCGAAGTCCGTGCCGGTGTGGCGCGCGACGTCCAGGCGCTGAAGGCCGGCCACGGGCTGACGCCCGGCCTGGCGGTGGTCCTCGTCGGCGAGGATCCGGCGAGCAAGGTTTACGTCAAGAACAAGGGCGAACAGACCAAGGAAGCGGGCATGAATTCGTGGGAGCATCGTCTCCCGGCCGACACGAGCGAAGCTGACATTTTGGCGATCGTCGAGAAGCTCAACAACGACCCCGCGGTCAACGGCATCCTGGTGCAGCTGCCGCTGCCCAAGCACGTCAACGCCGAACGGGTGCTCAACACGATTGACCCCAACAAGGACGTCGATGGCTTCCATCCCGTCAACGTCGGCCGCCTCTGGGTCGGGGAGCGCACGCTCGTTCCGTGCACGCCGACGGGCTCGGTCATCCTCGCCAAAACGGTGCAGCCGAACCTGTCCGGTCTGAACGCGGTCGTGATTGGCCGCTCCAACATCGTCGGCAAGCCGGTGTCGGCGCTGCTGCTGCGCGAGAATTGCACCGTCACGATCGCCCATTCGCGCACCCGCGATATCGAAGGCGTCGTCCGGGGGGCAGACCTGCTCATCGCGGCCGTCGGGATACCGAATATGGTCAAGGGCGACTGGTTAAAGCCGGGCGCCATCGTCATCGATGTCGGCATTAACCGCGTTCCGTCCGAAAGCGGCAAAACCAAGCTCGTCGGCGACTGCGACTACGACGACTGCTGCCGCACCGCCGGCGCCATCACCCCCGTCCCCGGCGGGGTTGGTCCGATGACCATCGCTTGCTTGCTGCAAAACACAGTCGAAGCAACCAAGATCCAGCACGCGATCAAGTAATCAATGCTGCCGTTGTTTATGTGAATTGAAGGGCGCTCGTGAGGGCGCCCTTTTGTTCGCCATCAACGACACGGGAGAGCGCTGGCTAAAAAACGTTTCGGCCGAACCGGCCCTGAGCTAGTGTCCCTCAGCGCCCGTCGCCGCCAGCCAACATGATTGATCTGACGAGAAAAACCATTGAAACCCCTCGGACTATGGACACTGCCGAATGCGATCACTTGGTATCGCGTCGTCGCGGCCGTCCCCATCATCCTGCTGCTCGTCAACAGCTCGAACTCGGCACTCTGGGCCGCCCTCGGTCTAATGATTCTGGCCGAAGTCTCCGACGGAATCGATGGCTGGGTCGCGCGCCGCTATGGCCAAGTGTCAGCGGTCGGAAAGATCCTCGACCCCATGGCCGACAGCCTCTACCGGGTCTCCGTTTTCACAGCTTTTGCAGCCAACCGCTGGATGCCGGTCTGGATGTTCCTGATCATGCTGTGGCGCGATGTCAGCGTGTCATACCTGCGTGTCTTGGCCGAACAGAAAATAGGAACGCTGGCCGCCCGCCAGAGCGGCAAATTTAAAGCTGTTGCACAAGGATTGGCACAGATCCTCGTCGTCGCTGTTTATGCCTTGTGGGGCAGCGCGCCGCCGGCGGACATGCAGCGGTGGCTGTGGGCGGCACTTTTCCTAGCAACCCTTGTCACTCTCTGGTCCCTTGTCGATTATGCTCTGGCCGTGTTCCGCGGCCTGAAGTCCGCGTAACCCGAACATATCGAGCCTACCCCGTTGATAACGTTGGCGTGGCACCAAGTGGCGATGTTAGCCTGACTTCGTGGGTGCAAAGCCATGCTGGACTGTGGCAATAAAAGACATGAACCGGCCTTCCGCTGATTGACTACACGTGCCGATGCCGAACGGGACAATCATGACCACATCGAACGGGCCGCATGTGGAGCGAAGTGCACCATCAGCCTTCGTCACCATTCCCAATCTTTTGAGCCTGTTACGCGGCCTTCTTGGCCCCGTCGTGCTGACCCTGATCCTGACTGAGACATCCTGGGCGCTCTGGGTTGCGCTGGCGCTGATGATCGTCGCCGAGGCGACGGACTACATCGATGGCGAAATCGCCCGCCGCTACGATCAGGAAACAGAAATCGGCCGCCTCGTCGATCCGGTCTGCGACAGCGTCTATCACCTCTCGGTCTTCCTAGGCTTCCTCGCCATGGGCTGGATGGCCGCCTGGATGCTTTTCGTCATCTACGCTCGCGATTTGATGGTGCCTTACCTACGCGCCTTTACCCGCCAATCCGGTCACGACCTGAAGGTGTTGACTTCGGGCAAAGTAAAAACAGCCGTGCACGCGGCGGCGCAACTCGGGATTATTGCCATTGCTCTCGGCCTGTTCGGCAGCAGCGTGCACATCGGCGGCCCGGCACCGACGTTTCTGCTGCTGACCGCCGTCGCAGCGTCGATTTACTCATTGGCTGACTACGTCGCTGAGGTGGGCCGCCTTGTTCGCTCTTGATCGCACCGCACGCATTGATCCAACGCGTGGAACTCCATGCAGCCTTTGAGCACGGCACCAAAAGATGTCTTCGCATCAGTCGAATTCATCCTCACCGACCTCGACGATACTGTCACATTCGAAGGTCGCCTTCCGGCGGCCAGCTATGCCGCGCTCGAAGATCTGGAAGCGGCCGGCAAACACGTTGTGATCGTCACGGGCCGCCCCGCGGGTTGGTGCGATCTCATCGCGCGCTTCTTCCCGGTTTCTGCCGTCGTCGGTGAAAACGGCGCCTTCTACTTCCGCTACGACCACACCACACGCACCATGCATCGGGTCTTCCAGCGCACCGATCAAGAACGGCAAGCTGATCGGGTCCGCCTCGATGCGGTGCAAGCCGCCATCATCGCGCGCTACCCGCACGTTCGACTTTCCGCGGATCAAGGCTATCGCATCAGCGATGTCGCCATTGATTTTTGCGAAGACGTCCCCCGGCTCGACGAAGCAGTGATCGCGGATGTCGTTGCCATGCTTGAAGCGGCGGGCGCCACCGCCAAGGTGTCGTCGATCCATGTCAATGCCTGGATCGGCGATTTCAGCAAACTCGAGATGTCGCTGCGGTTATTAAGCGATGCGTACGGTATTAGCCCCGATGTTGCTCTAGAAAAAGTTCTCTATATCGGCGACAGCCCCAACGACCAACCGATGTTCGCCTATTTCCGTCACACCGTTGGCGTAGCCAATCTCGCCCCGTTTGTGCCCCATATTCAATCACTACCAGCTTGGATAACACACGAACCTGGCGGTTTTGGCTTCGCAGAAGTGACGGCAAAGTTCCTACAAATCTGATTTTCATCAGAACGAAGAGCTTCTCAACGCACTTGATTGAATGCAAATTCCTTTCCGCCCGCATTTAATTGGAGTAGTGTAACTAGCCGTGGTTCTTGGAACGCGAGCGTTGCCCCTGCGCAGGCCTAAAAGAAACGCATAAAAACGACGCCACCGGCTCGATCGAGCGGCACTCCCTGAGCTTCACACTGCGCCTCGTCTGCGCAAAGACTTTCACACCGGACACAGAGGTCGTCATGGGAGAGCATGTGCTTCGCTGTGAAAGCTGTTCCGTACGCCACCGCGCGATCTGTGGCGCTCTCGAACACAACGAGATTGAGCGCCTGAATGCCATTGCCCATCACAAGCTTTTGCCGCCCGGGCAAATAATACTGCACGACAATTCCGAGATGAGCTATTTCGCCAATATCGTCTCCGGCGTGGTCAAACTGACCAAGACGCTGGCCGACGGGCGGCAACAAATTGTCGGCCTGCAATTTGCTTCCGATTTTCTCGGCCGCCCATTCCGATCACAAAGTCCTTATCACGCAGAAACTGTCACCGACGTTCACCTGTGCACCTACGACAAGGGTCAGTTTGAGCGGCTGGTCAAAGATATCGACGGCTTCGAACACCGGCTTTTTGAACATACACTGGACGAACTCGACAGTGCCCGCGAGTGGATGCTGCTGCTGGGCCGCAAGAGTGCCGGCGAGAAGGTGGCAAGCTTCCTTCTGATGGTTGCCCACCGTATGGAAACAATTGGCTGCAAAGCTTCCGATGACCCGGAGCGCCCACGCTTCAACCTCCCGCTGTCTCGCGCAGAGATTGCTGATTTCCTTGGTCTCACGATCGAAACTGTGAGCCGCCAGATATCCCGGCTCAAGGTCGACAAGATCATTGCCCTTGAAGGCAACCGAACCATTTCAATCCTCGACATGCGTCGCCTAACAGCCGCCATGGAACAGGAACGCGACTGAGTTCACGCCGGCGGTCAGGTTGCTGGGTCGGCATAATTAGCGTGGATAGACAGATCCGTGATCGACGGCGAGCGGCCCGACAAGGCGTTGTCGGGGTCCCACGTAAGCGCAATTTTTTCAAATCGGGTGTCCTTGGCATCATAGATCAGCAGATGTCCTGCCAGCGTTTCTCCTACGCCTGCGATCTCCTTCAAAATCTCCACCGCCTGTAATGTGCCCATGACGCCGACCACAGCCCCCAGAACTCCCACTTCCGCACAATTGGCCACAGTACCCGGCGGCGGCGCTTCGGGAAAAATGCACCGGTAGCTGGGAAACGGCGAACCATCGGCACGCAGCGCGTACGGCTTCAGCACCGTCAAGTAGCCATCGAACGGCCCGACGGCAGCAAAAACAAGCGTCTTCCTGGCAAAGTAGCACGCGTCCGACACCAGATAACGTGTCGCGAAATTATCAGAACCATCCGCAACGATGTCATAGCTTTGAACGACGTCGAGCACGTTTTCAGCCGTCAGCCGTTCGGCATGCATGACGACGCGCACATGCGGATTAAGCCGCGCAATAGCATCCCGTGCGCTCTCAACTTTCAAACGTCCGACGGAGGCTGTGTCATGGACGATCTGACGTTGCAGGTTATCCAGCGAAACGCGATCGTCGTCGATGACCCCAATCGTTCCAACGCCTGCCGCCGCCAAATAGTAAAGCAGCGGTGAACCAAGCCCGCCCGCACCCACGATCAGTACACGGGCGGCTTGAATCCGTTGTTGGCCTTGGCCCCCGATTTCCTTGAGAACAAGATGTCTCTTGTAGCGCTGAATTTCTTCCGCTGAGAGCATGGCTTCCGGTCTTAAGGTTGCACTGACCGTGATGCGCAGTTCTACTTCGCACCCGCAGCATCGTCGTTGTGCAGCATGCCATGACGGACCGCACGAATATAGCTACCCTTCCGTTCGGGGGCGGGCTTCGCATTGGACCTTGGGGGTTTAGCGGGATAGATAGCAATCACTTCGCCGGCCGTATTTGAACAAGAAACCACTTTGGTGGACATCGGCGCTTTGCCAGTTCGCGAGAGCACACATTAAATGGGGACAGCAATGAAGGAATCGACACAAGGCGTCACCTACGAACGAGTTGACGACGCTTACTTCGCAGCACGCGGATTGAAACGGCATGCCGGGGTCTGGTCTCTGTGGGCGCTCGGTGTCGGCGCCGTCATCTCTGGCCACTTTTCGGGTTGGAACCTGGGGCTTGCACAGGGTGGATGGGGCGGCATGGCGCTCGCCACCGTCGTCATTGCCGTGATGTATCTCGGCCTTACCTTTTCGCTGGCCGAAATGAGCCCCGCCATGCCCCATACCGGTGGCGCATATTCTTTTGCCCGCACCGCGTTCGGTCCGTGGGGCGGCTTCCTGACGGGTCTTGCCGAAAACGTTGAATACGTCATCACGCCGGCCGTCATCGTGTTCTTCATCGGCAGTTACATGGCGGCAATTCTCGGCGCGCCAACGGAGATGCAGCCTCTGTTCTGGGTCGGCGGCTACATCATCTTTGTTCTCTTGAATTACATCGGTGTCGAACTGTCGTTCCGTTTCTCGCTGATCATCACGCTGCTGGCCCTCGCATGTCTTGCGGTCTTCTACGTCAGCGCCATCGGCCACATCGACTTTAACCGCTGGGCGCTGAACATTGCTCCGGACGGGACGGAGCTGCCCAATGGCGGCGGTGAACTGATGCCGATGGGATGGTACGGAGTTCTGGCCGCGCTGCCGTTCGCCGTCTGGCTCTTTCTCGCCATCGAACAGCTTCCGCTTGCCGCTGAAGAATCGGTCGATCCCAAGCGCGATATGCCCAAAGGAATCATCCTGGGCATCTTCACGCTCATCCTGTCGGCAGCTCTTGTTGTGTTCCTCAACCCATCGGTAGCCGGCGTCGGATCGCAAAAACTCGGCTCATCCGGCGAGCCGCTGCTCGACGGTTTCCGCGCCATCTTCGGCTCGGAACTGGCCAATGTCCTCGCCCTGGTCGCCGTGACGGGTCTCGTGGCCAGTTTCCACACCATCATCTATGCCTACGGCCGGCAGATCTACTCCCTGTCGCGCGCCGGCTACTTCCCGCGCTTTCTCTCTCTGACGCACGGGACACGCAAAACACCGCACGTCGCGCTCATTGCCGGGGCGCTCATCGGGCTCGGCGTCATGCTGGCCGTGTGGTATTCGGTCGGTGCTGACCAAGGCGCAAAGGTCATCGGCGGAACTTTGCTGAACATGGCCGTGTTCGGCGCCATGTTTTCGTACGTGATGCAGGGCCTGACCTACATTCAGCTGCGTCGCAAATTCGCCGACATGCCGCGGCCTTACCGCAGCCCGCTAGGCAACATCGGCGCTGCCCTGACAGTGATTATCGCACTCATTACCATCTACATGCAGCTGCAGGACCCGGTCTATATTCAGGGTATCTTGTTCGTCGCGGCTTGGTTCGCTGTCGGCATCATCTACTTCGCGTTGATCGGCCGGCACAAACTCATCCTCTCGCCCGAGGAAGAATTTGCGCTCACAAAGGGTGAGTCCGAATACAAATCGCACTGACAAAACCTCAAAAAATAAATAGGGCGCCGGTAATTTCCGGCGCCCTATTTATTTTGGTGGTCGCAAGATTGCGTCAGCTTTTCGCGGCCGGATCGAGGAAGAGTTCGCTCGTATAATACCGTTCGGCGCACGAGGGAGCGAACGTCACCACCGTCTTACCGGTCATGTTCTCGCGGGTAGCCACGGAAATCGCAGCCGCAACGTTGGCGCCGGTCGAAATGCCGCCGGGAATGCCTTCGGTCTTCGCGACCAACCGCGAAATTTCAAACGCCTGCTCGTTCGACACCGTTACGATCTCATCGATCAGCGACGTATCGAGCACGCCCGGGACAAAGCCCGCTCCGATGCCCTGAATCTTGTGCGGACCTCGATTGCCGCCTGACAGCACGGGGCTGCCAGCGGGTTCAACCGCGATCACTTTGAGGCCGGGCCTGCGCGCCTTCAATACCCGTGCGCAACCGGTCAGCGTGCCGCCCGTGCCGACACCGACAACCAGCACGTCGATATTGCCGTGCGTGTCGTTCCATATTTCTTCCGCCGTCGTGCGCTCGTGCACGGCAGGGTTGGCCGGGTTCTCGAATTGGCTGGGCTGAATAGCCCCGGGAGTCGTGGCAACGATTTCTGCTGCCCGCGCGATTGCATTGGGCATGCCGCCGGCGGCCGGGGTCAGTTCCAGTTCAGCACCCAGATGCGCAAGGATCTTGCGCCGCTCGATCGACATCGACTCTGGCATGACAAGGATGAGCCGGTAACCGCGCGCAGCAGCAACGAAAGCCAGTCCGATGCCGGTATTGCCCGACGTCGGTTCGACGAGTGTGCTCTTGCCCGGCGTGATCTTGCCCTCCGCCTCAAGAACATCGATCATCGATACCCCGATGCGATCCTTGACGCTCGACAGCGGATTGAAGAACTCGAGCTTGATCAGAATGTCAGCCCGCGCACCGGCCTGCTTCGCAATTTTGCCCAGGCGAACAAGGGGCGTGTGACCGATGGTTTCAGTGATGTCTTCGTAAATGCGACCACGACCCCACGTTTTGGTGGCCGCAAGCGTCTTGATGTCCGGGACTTCGTTCATGTGCCTCGCGCTGCCTTCCATTGTCGAGCGGTCGATCCGATACGGCGTGGGAATAACCTTCCCGCAAGCACCCTGCAACGCTGTCCTTAGAGATTTTCTTTCTAACTATAGCGCGCATCTCGCAATTTACTCGCTTCAATCTCGGCTCCGTGGCCTTTTAGAGCGAGCCGCTTTTGCGCCGGCAGGTATCGGCTTCTTTTTTTCCCCTGGCGGTACGGATGGGGCAATGTTGCCGGTCGAGCCAAAGCCGCCAACGCCCCGCTTGGTTCGCGGTAATTCGTCGACTGGCCGGATTTTGATGGACGCGTGGGCCGCAATGACCATCTGCGCGATCCGCTCGCCTCGCCGCACAACAAAGGCCGTGTTCCCGAAGTTGATGAGGATGACCTGCACCTCTCCCCGGTAATCACTGTCGATCGTTCCGGGACTGTTGAGGACGGTAACGCCATGCTTCATCGCCAGTCCCGAACGGGGCCGAACCTGCGCCTCGGTTCCGCGCGGCAGGGCAATCGCAAGTCCGGTGGGGACCAGCGCCCACTTTCCCGGCGCGATCCTGAGCGGCTTTTTGTCGTCCAGCGCCGCCACGAGATCGAGTCCGGCCGCACCGCTCGATTGCATTTCCGGCAAAGGCAACCCCTTGCCGTGCTCCAAGATGAGAACTCGGACCTTAATCCGAGTTTTGCCGAAATTGCTCTTTTTGACTTTCGCCATCGTCAAACATCGATCTGGTGTCGCGACGAGCCAATCGGCCGCCTGCCCGACGAGCAATCGCGCGACACCGTCCTTGCTGTCCGGCGGCCAGCTGGTGACGCCGTCGGCCGTAATCAGATGCACCGTATTGCGATCACCCCCGAACGTTCCGCTCGACGGCGATACGTCGTTGGCAACGATCCAGTCGGCGCCCTTATCCTTCCGCTTTCGTTGCCCGTGTGCAATCACGTTCTCCGTCTCAGCCGCAAAACCGATCACGAGACCCGGCCGTCGCGGACCACTTCGAGCCAGAGTTTTCAGAATATCTGCATTTTCAGCGAGCGCGAGCATGGGCGTTGCGGCGTCCTGGCTCTTCTTCATCTTCTGGCCGGCCGCTGACGCAACATGCCAATCGGCCACCGCCGCTGCGCAAATGGCAATATCGGCCGGCAACGCGCTCTGCACAGCATCCAGCATCTGCGCCGCCGTCTCCACCTTGATCACGTCGACGCCCACAGGATCGGCCAGCGCCACCGGCCCGGAAACGAGCGTCACCCGCGCACCCAAGCGCGCTGCCGCCGCCGCGATCGCATGGCCCTGCTTGCCGGATGACCGATTGGCGATGTAGCGGACGGGATCGATGGGCTCATGTGTTGGTCCACTGGTCACAACGACATGCCGCCCCGCCAAGCGACGCGACCCTTCAGTGCGGCCGCCGAGAAGCTGCAATGCGGCGTCTGCAATTTCACTTGCCTCGGCCATGCGGCCGACTCCCGCTTCGCCCCGCTCTGCCATTTCACCGGCCTTGGGTCCGATGAAATGCAGTCCGTCACTTGCGAGCTGCTGAACATTGCGTCGCGTCGCAGGATGCTGCCACATGCGCGGGTTCATCGCCGGCGCGACGAGCACCGGTTTAACCGTCGCCAAGAGCACCGCCGTCGCTAGATCGCCCGCTTGTCCCGTCGCCATTTTCGCCAGGAGATCTGCGGTGGCCGGCGCAACGATCACCAGATCCGCATCACGCGACAGCCGAATGTGACCAATCTCCCGCTCGTCATCGAGGTCGAAGAGATCTGTGAAAACCCGGTCATTGGACAGCGCTCCAGCCGAGAGTGGCGTCACGAACTCTTGCGCAGCCCGCGTGAGGACGACACGCACCTCGCACGCCCTTTCGCGCAGCCTGCGAATCAGCTCGAGGCTCTTATAGGCCGCGATTCCGCCACCGATGATGAGGAGAACCCTTTGCGCCACGGCACCCTTGACGTCACTGGCTTGGTTAATGGCTCGTCTGAGCATACGCCAATCGGCGGTCTGCTTACCATGGGCTGTCAATGGAAGTGTTAAAGGCCAATGTGCCGATTGAATTGATGTCAGGGCTGCCATAGCTACTCAACGACCTTGAAATTCGGAGAAGTCAGAATGTACCGTTCTCGTGCTTGGCTCGCCGCCATCCTCGCGGTTTCCGTCCCGGCTGCTGCCACGGCGCATGAATATGAGGCGGGAGGCGTGACGGTCTCTCATCCATGGGCCCGCGCAACGCCAGGCGGCGCGACGGTCGGCGCCGCTTATGTCGAGATCAGCGCTAAGGACGGATCGACCGACACTCTGGTTGCAGCATCCTCTCCAGCAGCGGGGCGCGTTGAAATCCATACTCACACGATGGACAATGGCGTCATGAAGATGCGCAAGCTTGAAAAGCTCGCGATTCCAGGCGGAAGCTCAGTCCTGCTGCAGCCGGCCGGTAATCACATCATGCTGTTCGAACTGAAGGGCCCGTTGAAAGAAGGCGACTTGCTGCCGGTTACGCTCATTTTCGAAAAGGCCGGCGAAGTCAAAATCGAGGCAACGATCGAACCGGTCGGGGCCAAGGGTCCGCACGGCATGAACGGTCAGCCGGGCCATGAAGACCACATGGGGCATGGCCAGTAAGCATTCAAATCACAGCACGATGTCAACGCAGACTGGTGTCAACAGTTTTCCATGATGCCTTGGCACATCAAGAAAAATTCCGTTCTACCGTCCACGGCGGCTTGACATGCGCCAGCCTGTCCAACATCCTCCGCGCCGTCGGGAAAGGACGGCCCGATCCAACAAATAATAATGGTCCAAGTCTGGGGAGACAAAACGGGGCGAAACTCTTGATCAAGAGTTCCGCCCCGCTTTCATTGGTGGCTCGGTCACCTTGTGCGGCAAACTTTGCGACTGCGAAATGCCGTGCGCGAACGCACCTTCAAATCTAAGATCGACAGGTTCGAACGGAGGGGCGCAAGCAAGGCATGCGAACGATCGAGATTGTTCTGGGTCTCATCATTTCGGTCGCAGCCGTGGCCTTGTCGCTCGGTGCCGCACGTCTGATCGTGCCGATCCCAGCCACCGGCTTCCTGATGACACTGGCCCTGATCGGATTCGGCACCATGGTCGCCGCCCACGGCATGACCGGCCGAGCAATGCTCAACGGACAACCAGGGCGGGGACAGATCTGGCGGGCCATCTTCTACATGCTGACTTCTCCTGACGTTGACCGCTGCGGTGCCGCTCGCATCAGAAGCTCTCGACCTCGCGACCGTGGCCGGCTTTCCCATTGGCTACTATTTGACGGCCCAGGGAATTCTGCTGCTTCTGGCGATACTGGCGTTTCGCGCGGCGGCACAACTCGACCGGCTCGACGCGCGGACAACGTCCCGTCCGCCGCGGGAGGAGCTTTGAAATGTTGTCGGGCGGCGCAATGTTTCTTGTTGGCACCGGACTTGCCGTGCTCGCAATGGCAGCGGTGGCCATTCCGTTTCCGGTCGGGCAACTCACAAGCGCATGCGTCTGGCGGTGCAATCTTCTCAACCGTCGGCGGCGGCCTCAGTCTTTCCGGTTTATTCGCACTTGCTTCCCTGATCTTATTGCCGGGTCTCATTCAACAGCACGGTTACGATGCCCTGATCCCCTTGGTCGGTCTGACCGGAGGTCTCCTGCTGCTGACAGTCCTCGTGGGCCCGGCGCTGACACGATCGGGCGCCGCAACTCTGCCGGAGCTGATCGCCCATCGGTTCGGACGCCTTGCACGCTTCCTGACGCTTGTCGTCGCACTGGCAGCCACCGGCGGGCTACTTTTGGGAACGCTATCGGCAGGTCTGTCGCTTGCGGCGCGCATCTTTGAAGTTCCCATTGGCGCCGCTGCGGTGGCTGGCGCCGTCGCAATAATCTTAGTGACGCTTCCCGGCGGGTTAAAATCCGTTCTCGCCAACAGCGGCCTGATTGCGCTGCTCGTCGGTCTTGCCTTGATCAGCTTGACCGCCGGGCTCTATGCCGTCTTGTTCGGCAACCCCATTCCCCATCTCGCATATGGTCAGGTCTTAGCCGACATTGCCCCGGCGGAACTCTCGCTCATCGAAAACGGCCTGGTCGATTTTGGCGTCTTCAAGCCGTTCCTGCGCAAGTTCCTCACCGTCGACCGGCTGAATTGGGCCTTGCTGACCATCAGTCTGGCAGCCGCCGTCGCGGCTCTCCCTCCGCTCGTACAGGCAACAGGGGCCTTCGCGCCGTCGGCCAGCCCGCGACGGGGGCTCGCCTGGATGCTCACGTTCGTCGTCATTGCCTTGACCGCGCTGCCAGCAATCGCCGCGTTGGCCCGCATCGAAACCTATCGCGCCGTCGCGGCCGACAGTACGTTCGCCGAGCTACCGCTTTGGATCCGCCGCGCCAGCCAAGCCGATGCCGTACGTCTGCACGGCGCTTCGCTGGGACTTGTCGAAACGGTTGCCCGTGACATTACGGCAGGTGCCGGCAGCATCGATGCCGTGTCGGCAGCCATGGCCGATCGCGGCGGGCGGGCAGAAGCGAATTGGCAGCGCCTTGACCCGAGCGTGCAGGTAGCCGTCCTCGATCTGGCGCGCCGGTTTGCAGCCTCGCCCGGACTGCCACTCGCCGATCGATGGCTGCCCTTCACTGACACCGTCGTGACAGCTGCAGCTGTCGCCGCCGGGAATATCTCCGGCAAACCCAACCTCGCAACGGTGTCGATTGATCCGCAACTGATCCTGCTCGCTCTGCCGCACGCAGCAGGCTTGCCGCTGATCGTCTCCGCTTTGTTTGTAGCGATCGTCTTCGCCGCGGCCATCGTCCTGGCCGCCGCTCTGGTCGTGAGCCTTGCGACCATGCTTGTGCACGATGGCTCCGCCGCCGTCCTCGGACGCAAACCGGACAACGTTACCGAACTCACTCTCATTCGCTTCACCGGGGGTGCTGTCGCGATCGGCGCAGCTATGACAGCTGCCGTCATTCCCCTGACAGCCGACGTGGTCTTCACCGTCAGCCTTTTGCTGACCGCAGCCGGGCTCCTCCCGGCTCTAATCTTGACGGTCCTTGTCCGGCGAGCAACGGCCGCTGGACTCCTCGCCGCCGTCATCGCCGGGTTAGCACTTGGCACTTATTATTTGGCCGGAACCGCAATCTACAGCGTGTCCTTTTATGAAGCCTGGCCAGGGCTATCGAGCGGCGGTCCGTCGGCATTCACCGAATATGCGGACGCGCGCGATCTTTGGATCGCCGCGCAAGGCGATGATCGCGCCGCGGCCTACGCCGATCTTGCAGCCCGAACTTCGGGCAGTCTATGGAGCCCGGGACTGGCAAACTGGATTGGCATCGCGCCGGCAGCCGCGCCGGCACTTGCACTTCCCTTCGCCCTTCTTGTCGGACTGCTCGTCAGCCTCATAACCGGCCGGCCGTCCCCGCGATCGGTGATCGCATTCGATCGCCTGCATGGACGGAGCACGAACCTTTCCAACCCGGTTGAACCCTGATGCATGGGCCGCTCTTCGACCTCGTGGTCATCGGCGGCGGCATTAACGGTGCCGGCGTGGCGGCTGACGCTGCCGGTCGCGGTCTATCCGTCTGCCTTATTGAAAAAGATGACCTGGCGAGCGGTACGTCACAGGCTAGTTCCAAGCTGATCCACGGCGGCCTGCGTTACCTCGAACACTACGAGTTCCGCCTGGTGCGCGAAGCACTGGCCGAACGCGAAGTCATGCTTGCTCGCGCGCCGCATATTGTTTGGCCACTGCGATTCATCTTACCGGAAGCACCCGGTACACGCTCCCGGATTGCCCTGCGCGCCGGACTCTTTCTTTACGACCACCTCGCCCGCCGACACCGCATACCCGGCTCCCGGGCCGTTGAACTGAGGACCGATCCCGCGGGCAGCGCGCTCCGTCCGGAGTTGAAACGCGGTTTCAGCTATTGGGACTGCTGGGTCGACGATGCGCGCCTCGTCGTACTCAACGCACGCCTTGCGGCAGATCGCGGAGCCATAATCCGCACGCGGACGCGCGTGACGGGCCTCGATAGTGGCACGGACGCCTGGTCCATCACGTTGGACACGGCGGGGCGAAAAGAGGTCTGCCAGGCCCGAGTCGTCATCAATGCTGCCGGCCCGTGGGTTGACGCCGTCTCGGCCCTGACCCGCGTCAACGCCCGCGATCACATGGCGAGAATTCGTCTCGTCAAGGGCAGCCACATCGTCGTACCCCGGATTGTCGCAACGCAAGACGCATTTCTGTTCCAGAATGCCGATGGCCGCGTTGTCTTTGTGCTCCCCTTCGAGACCGATTTTACGCTGATCGGCACAACCGACGTCGCCGTTACAGGATCGCCCTCGCAAGCAACATGCTCACGGGAGGAAGAAAACTATCTCATTGAAGCGGCGAACCGGTTCCTCGCAAAACCACTCACGCCCTCGAATATCGTCTGGAAGTTTGCCGGCGTTCGTCCACTTCAAGCCGACGAGAACGAGACCAACCCCTCGGCGTTGAGCCGCGACTACGACTTCGATCTCTCCGGCAGCCGCTTCGGCGATGCCATGCTCACCATCGTCGGCGGCAAAATCACCACTTATCGCCGTCTGGCCGAAGCAGCCATGGCCCGTCTCGGCGTCCTTTTCCCAGGATTGCCGCCGGCATGGACAGCCGACGAACCGCTGCCCGGTGGCGACATCCCCAATGCCGACGTCGGCCTCTACGTCGAAGGTCTCGCCCGCCTCTATGCGTGGCTTCCAGAGCAGGTCTTGAACGCCCTCGTCCGCAGGCACGGAGCACTGACCCGCGAAGTTGTCGGCGACGCCCGCCGATGGGAAGACATGGGTCCGGTTTTCGCTGCTGGATTGACGGAGCGCGAGGTCCGCTATCTCGCCCAGCACGAGTGGGCAAGAACATCAGAGGACGTCCTTTGGCGGCGCACGAAAGCCGGCCTCCACCTCTCGCCCGCGATGCGCGTGGCGGCTTCAGCGTCAATCGAAGCACTGCTGTGATGCGCGGCACCCCCGGTGCTGCGACAACTTGGCGACTGCGTTTCAACTTGGTCACAACTTTGCGCTCGGCGAACTTATAAGTACTTCCTTATCTGAAACGCTGCCAACGAGCATTAAAATCTCTAAAATGGACTGCAGGCAGGGATTTTCGCAGAGATACTACTATAATATCAAGTAAAACAATGTAACCGAAAGAATAAAAGAAGGATTTTGCGTCGTTCAATTCTGCATATTAACCCAAAATTAAATTTAAGCTCTGGATGGATTTCATCCACGTGTACGGACGCCCTCGTCATTCTCAGTTCGCCGGCCGTTAAGCAGCGGTCTCACTGCCCAGGGGGTTCCGATGATGCGTCGTTTTCCGGCCGCAGCCGTACACGCCTTTCATGCATGTCTGCTCACCATCGCGCTTCTGGGCTTCCAAGCTGTGAATGCGCAAGCCAAGCCCACGGGCTGGCAGAGCGAGAGCGAAATGCGCAAATCTGGCCCTTCCGCCTGGTCCGGTTATGGCGACACGGGCTACATCGCGCGCCCAAAAACATCGCGCAAAGCCGCCAAAGCTCGATCGAAGGCTTTCCAGTCCTACGGCGCATCGTTCGGGGGCAAACCCAAGAAGGTCGCCGGTCAACGAACAAAGAAGAAATACGCCGCACTCGACACCGGCGCCATGATTGACACGGCCCCTTCCAAGAGCCTGACAGGTGGCGGCGTTCGCTGGGCGGCCTCGTCATCGTGCCTCAACGGGACATTGCGTGCCGTCGTTGCCCAGGTCGCGAGCTACGGCCCCGTAACGGTCAACTCGACCTGCCGCAACAAATCGCACAACCGAAAAGTCGGTGGCGCCTCCAAATCTCATCACCTGACCGGCGATGCGGTCGACTTCCGTGTCCATGGCAATGTCAGTGCGGTTTACGCGTTCCTACGCAGCTACGGCTCCTTGGGCGGCGTCAAGCACTACGGCGGTGGCCTGTTCCACGTCGACACCGGCCCCCGTCGTTCTTGGTAGGCGATCCTGGTAAACGCCATCCGCTGGCCGGCCCCTTCTACGGCCCAGAACCCGGCCGGCTCCCCGCTACCGTGCGGTGGAGCAGCAGCACAGGCACCAGACCGGCCAGAACGATCGCAAGCGCACCCAGCGCCGCGCGCTCGAACTGCTCCAGAGCGGTCAAACCGTAAACGTGGGTCGCCAGCGTTTCAAAATTGAACGGCCGCAACAGCAACGTTGCCGGCAACTCCTTCATGGTGTCCACGAACACGAGCAGGCCCGCCGCACCGATGGCGGGGAGCAGCAACGGCAAGTGCACGCGCCATAAAGCCGACATCGGTGTCTCGCCAAGCGTCCGCGCAGCAGCATCGAGGTTGGGGGAAACCTTCTGCAGGCCGGCCTCGATATTGCCGAGTGCCGCGATCAAGAACCGAGTCGTCAAAGCGAAAACCAAGGCGGCGAGCGTGCCTGACAGCACGAGTCCCGTCCCGAAGCCGAAATGCGCCCGCATCTGCGCGTCCACCCAATTGTCGAACGTGGCGAACGGAATCAACACGCCGATCGCAACGACCGTTCCGGGCAACGCATACCCAAGACCCGCTAGCCTTGTCGCCGCCGCCACCGGTCCCCGGCTCGCAACGCGACCGGCATAGGCCAGGATCAGAGCAAGCACCACCGCGACACCCGCGACTGCACTAGCTACAAGCACACTATTGACCGCCGCCGGCACGAACTCATCGGTGAACGCTTCGCCGAAATGAGCCATTGCATGTCGCGCCAGCACGAAAAACGGGACGATAAACCCGATCACCACCGGCATGGCGCACAAGGCCGCTGCCAGATATCCACGCCAGCCCACGATGTCCTGGAATGCGATGGCCCGATACCGCCCCGTCGTATGATGAAACCGACTGTCGCCCCGGGCCAGCCGCTCCACGATGAGCACCAGAACAACCGCGACCAAACCGACGAGCGCAATCTGCGTCGCACCGGGCAAATTAGACCGCTGCAGCCACGTCACGTAGATGCTGACCGACAATGTCTCGACGCCGAGATACTGCACGGCACCCAGATCGTTCAAAGTCTCCATCATTACCAGTGCGCCACCGGCTGCGAGCGCCGGTCGCGCCAACGGCAATGCCACACGTCGGAAAGCCCCCAGCGAAGTTTGCCCCAGCGTCCGCGCCACTTCGAGCACGCACATCGATTGCTGCACAAAACTCGCACGCGCCGTCAGATAGACATAGGGATAGAGCACCGCGGACAGCACCGCGATCGCCCCACCGAGCGAACGGATTTCTGGAAACCAATAGTCGCGCGGCGACGCATAACCCCCGATTGACCTCACCGCGCTTTGCACCGGTCCGCCATAGTCGAAAATTTCGACGTAGCAATACGCCACGATGTACGTCGGGATCGCGAGCGGCAGGACGAGCAGACGATCCAGCAGCGTCCGGCCTGGAAACCGATACATCGTGACCAGCCAGGCTGTCGCGGTACCGACGACAAGGCTTGTCGCAGCCGTGCCCGTAACGAGGAGCAGCGTCGACCAGAGGCTTGTCGGCAAAACCGTGCGTAGGAGATGCGGCCATTCGTTGTTGGTCGACGAGAGCGCCAGAACGCACAATCGCTCCGACCGGCATCAGCATCAGACCGGCCAGCGCGAGCGCGATCGCCGTCCACCATCGCTGGTCGGAACCGAGCCAGCCGGTCTCGCTCAAGGCACGCAGCCAGGCAACTGAACGTCCCGCCTCCGGGGCTTGAGGAGGGCCGCCTGGCGGCATCGGCGTAAGCAGTGCGTCAGGCATTCGGCGTGTGTCCGCCCCGCCCCGTCAGGCATCAACGCGAGCGCGTTGCAAACGACGTCGGCTGGCAGTGTATATCCCGTTTCGCTGAGAGCATGACTGAACTCGGCGGCGGAACGAACGCAGGGCTCGATCTCGCCATTCTCGATCAGGGCGAAGATACACGCCCGCAAGGCCGGGCAGACCCCGCGTTGCGACGCCGCAATGATCGAGACAGCGAGGCATTCATCCCGGCATAGTCCAGGACACCCTTTCGGCAACACTTCAATTTTTCGCGCGGCTGCCGCCTCGACGCTGGCAACAAAGCCGCCCAGCGACTTGGAAAGCCGGTCCGCCGCCTGCGCCCCGCAGAACACCGGCCATTTCCTGCCACGCAAACGACCATGCGATATCCAGACTCTTCCCGGCGCGCATGAATACCGCAACGAAACGAGCGTCCCACCATCTGCGCAACGCGCAGATCCGAACGCGGCAACTGATGCACCGCGCGGTTCAAGTGTGCGTCCGATGAATGCGTCCGAGCCATTGCAATCCTCCCGGCACTATGATCCGGGACCGGCGTCGAACTGCACTTTGTCGACGAGCTCTGACGCTTCTTTTCGCAGCCGCCCGATTTCGGCGAGCGGCAACTTGTCGGGCTTGAGTTCGCCCCAGCTGCGTCACGAGATCGGTCGCATCGATCCCGGGCACCACCGGATACTCGCTGTTGCCTGCGGCATAGATCGTTCTGCGCGGCTGGCGATACGAGATAACCCATCAACTTTTCTGCACTGGCTTTGTTCGGTGCGTGCGCCGCCAGAGCCATGCCGGACACGTTGACGTGCGTGCCCGCGGTCGTCGGCATTTGGGAAACACGATACGGACCGCATCCGCCCAGGCCTTTTGCTGCGGATCTTTCAACATCGCAGCCATGTAATAGGTATTGCCTACCGCGACGTCGCAAAGCCCCGCTTGCACGTCGCGAACGGCCTCGCGGTCGCCACCGGCCGGCTTGCGCGCCAGATTGGCCTTCAAACCCTGCAGCCAGGCTTCCGCCTTGTCCTTACCGTCATTGCGCAATCATCGACGCGACCAGCGCCACGGAATAGGTATGCTGTCCCGAACGCATGCAAACCCGCCCCTTCCATTTCGGATCGGCCAGTTCCTCATACGTCATCGCCGTTTCCTTGACGCGGTCCTTGGACACGTAGAAAACACGCGCCCGCCGGGTCAGTGCATACCAATAGCCTTCGGGATCGCGCAGCGTGGCCGGAACCGCGGCCACGAGTTCGGGCGACAGGTTCGCGCCCGTAACGCCGGCTTCTTTCGCCCGCGTCAACAATCCGAACTCCGGCGTCAGCAGCACGTCGGCCGGACTGTTGGCACCTTCCGCCTGCATACGTTCGATCAGACCATCTTTTGCATAGATGAAGTTGACCTTGATGCCGGTCTGATCCGTGAACGCGGTGAGCAATGGCTTGATGAGGTCCGGCTCACGATAGGAATAGACATTCACCTCGTCAGCCATTGCTGGCACGGCATTGAAAGCGCCGACGGCGGCGAGAGAAATGATGCAGCGCGTGGCCCAAGCCAAGCGCGACGAAAAGAAAAAGGACATCGGTTATCTCCAATGGTCCGGGATGCAAAGTCCCGGTATCGGCTACGTGGAACGGTGCGGTGTTCGGGTCCGCTGCGCGCCGAATAGACCAGCATGAGAACATCCGGTCAATGGAATAGACGCGCGTCAAATCACATTAGAAATGGTCTAATTCCAATGCGTTACGGGTTGAATGTCATGTTGTTCAACGTCAGATCGCGATCAGCGTTCTGCCGCGGAAAGTGACTGTTACGCGCGTGCCCTGGTTCGGCACGGCGTCGATCGTCAAATCCGCACCGATCACTTCTGCAAGGGCACGCGACAGTGGCAAGCCGAGCCCCAGTCCACCGCCATCGCGCACATTTGGAATATCGATCGGCACTGGCTGCATGGCCGCGGCGATATCTGCTGCCGACATGCCAGCCCCAGTATCTTCGACGGTAAGTGCAGCCGCACCGCGGCGGCTACCAACGGTCGAGACCGTAATCATACCGCCGCTCGGCGTGAATTTGATTGCATTGCTGATGAGATTTAACACGATCTGCTTCAACGCCGTCGCATCGGACGTGACGATGGCCGGCGTTTCGGCGCGCCGCGATTTCAGCTCCAACCCTTTCGCCGCCGCCAGTGGCTGGATCGTAGAAAGACAAGCCTCCGCCAGATCGTCGAGATCAATGCGCTCGAATTTGAATTCATCGCCGCTCCGACGTGAGGCGTCCGCGCGGCGGCTGAGCATACGGTCGATCAAGTTGAGTGCGTGCTGCGCGCTGGCGTGAATGTCGGCGATGTATCCAGCGTATCGCTCGTTTTCGATCGTACCGAAACGCCCGTCCTTCATGATTTCGGATGCCACGGCGATGGCACTGACGGGAGTTTTTAATTCGTGCGCCAGCTTCGCCAGATCGATCCCTCGCGGCGCCTCGATAGGTGTGCTGGCCACATTGGCATCGGCACCACCTGCTGCCGATCGCAACTGCTGTTGTCCATCACGAATGCGCTGCGCGATGAGTCGGAGAATGTCATCATCGCTCCGCGGCGCTGCTTCGCTCCCCCGCACGACCGGCGCCGCCCCTGAGCTGTCCGAATTCGGCGATGATTGCACCAACACCAAGTCCTGGCCCTCTGCTCCTGGCAGCCGTGACACTTGGCAAGAAAGAGTGCAAATGCCGTGCGCGGTCCAGAACACGAGTGAAACAGGGTCCCGCGCAGCGCCGCTGTTGCGCGGCACGTCGCGCAAAATACGAACGGCCGGCATCGCACTGTCGAGGCTCAGTGACTGCCCCGCCAAGAGCGACGGAAACAACGCCCGCCCGGACGCATTGGCAACAAGCAGTCGGGCCGCGACCGGATCGATCAGGAGAGCGACCCCCGGCCATGATTCAAGCGCTGACCGCAGCGCATCGCTGGCGGCGAGCACGGTATGATCGGGCGGCGGCGGTTCGAACGCGGTCATACTTAAAAATATCACACCACTCGCTGCTTAGCCGCACATGCTCGCGAGCAGGGTGAAGCCGACGTCGATGCCCGGCAAGCGGGCCGTATCGGCGGCGCCAACCGCGCCCAAACGGGATGAGACATCAATAAGATGGCCCACTGCCGGCAGCGGCGATGGCGCTTTCCGAGATGCCGCCCGCCTGCCAGTTTTCTCTTGACGGATCGGGCCGGGAGCGGTTCTTACGGGGTCCGCGCGTCGATGCGCGTTCCCCCGATGCCGCCTTAGCTCAGTTGGTTAGAGCGCTAGATTGTGGATCTAGAGGTCCCCTGTTCAAGCCAGGGAGGCGGTACCATTGTTTTTCTCACAGCCCGCGGCGGGACGACCAGTGCCCTAGTCATTGCGGCAGTCTTCACCTGACGGTCCACAACAGCCAAACTCCAAACGTGCACACCGCATATTAACGCTACTGGGCTTAGTCTCGGTTTAATTCCGATGACGAGGGCCGGGAAAATGCTGGAATTTATGACGCGTGCAATGCCTGTGCTGTCGCTTTTCGCCTGCTTCGCGATTTTCTTCTGGCTCGTCACCCAGATCCTCCGCAAGCCGGAAGGCAAGACCGAAAATCTGCGCAACTTTCATTGCGCGCATGACCCGGTGCTCTTCAATAAGGAAATCAAGTGCGAGGCTTTCTACCCCGCCATCTCGATCATTCTAACTCAGCCACTCATCTTTCTCGCCGTCCTGCAGCTGCATGGGGCTATGACGACCGTCGTTCCCTATCAGGTGTTCGACAAGACTATCGAGAGCCTACCGGTCATCATCCAGCTTGTGCTGGGATTGTTCGTCCTCGACTTGGCATTGTGGGTCCGGCACAGCTTCGTTCACAAGTATTTCTGGCCCTTCCACGCTGTGCACCATTGTGCCGAGGAAATCACTTGGTTGACGACCAAGCGCCTCCACCCAGTGGATGACTTTGTCATGGGCTTGATCGATTTTGCGGTTCTGTTTGTCATCGGTTTCTCGGCCGAAGGCATGGCCATCGCGGTTGTCGTGAAAACCCTGCACAATATGTACATCCACAGCAATATCGTGCTCGATTATCCAAAACCGTGGAAATACATCTTTGTCAGCCCGAACATGCATCGTTGGCATCACGCCACGGAAAAAGAAGCCCACGACAAAAACTTCTGTGTAATTTTCGCCTTCATCGACTATATGTTCGGCACATATTATGTGCCCGACAACGCGCTGCCAAAAGCGTACGGCAGCGGGCACGCCGAGATGGACGACATCGCCAACAAAAATATCCTGAAAGAACTGTGGCTGCCCTTCAAGATGGCGACCGAGCCTTCTGACGCTCCGGCGTCCGCAAGACCAAACGCCGCCGAAGTCGCTCGCCAAACGTCCTAACCTGGCCACCCACGGCGATTTCTGCCGACGTGGTCCATGCCCATTACAAAATAAACTTGGACAAGTCGGCATTCTTCGCCAGTTCGCCGATGCGCGACGTGACGTAGGCAGCGTCGATTGTAATGCTGTCGCCGGAGCGGTCGGAGGCCTCGAAAGAAATCTCGTCGAGGACGCGCTCCATCACGGTCTGCAGACGGCGGGCCCCAATGTTCTCGACTGTCGAATTGACGAGTACGGCCGCATCGGCGAGCGCATCAATGGCATCGTCGGTAAACGACAGCGTCAGGCCCTCGGTCTGCATCAACGCCACGTACTGTTTGATCAGCGAAGCTTCCGGCTCGGTGAGGATGCGGCGGAAATCTTCGCGCGAAAGGGCCTGCAATTCGACGCGGATCGGCAACCGGCCTTGCAACTCCGGCAGCAAGTCCGAAGGTTTGGCGACGTGGAATGCTCCCGAAGCGATAAACAGCACATGGTCGGTTTTGACGGGGCCATATTTGGTGGCAACCGTTGTGCCCTCGATTAGCGGCAACAGATCCCGCTGTACACCCTCTCGGCTGACGTCGGCGCCGCCACGGATGGTATCGCCGCGCGAGCAAATTTTGTCGATTTCATCGAGAAAAACGATACCGGCGTTTTCCACCGCGCGGATCGCTTCGGCGGCGAGATTATCGCTATCGATAAGCTTGTCACTCTCTTCAGCGATGAGTACATCGTAACTCTCGCGCACGGACATGCGCCGCGGTTTGAGACGGCTGCCCATAGCCTTTTGCAGCATTTCACCGATGTTGATGCCACCGCCGCCCATGCCAGGACCCATGCCCGGGATTTCAAACATCGGCATGCCACCGCCGGTGTCGGCGACCATCACTTCGATTTCGCTGTCGTTAAGTTCGTTATTGCGCAATTTGCGACGAAAGCTGTCGCGCGTCGCGGGGGACGAGGTTGCGCCGACTAGAGCGTCAAGCACGCGCTCCTCAGCCAGCTTCTCAGCCTTGGCGCGAACCTCCTTGCGCTTGGTTTCCTTGATGAGACCGAGTCCGACTTCGACCAGATCGCGGACAATGCTTTCCACGTCGCGGCCGACGTACCCGACCTCCGTAAACTTCGTCGCTTCAACCTTTAGAAACGGCGCGCCGGCAAGTCGCGCAAGTCGCCGCGAAATTTCGGTTTTGCCGACCCCCGTCGGTCCGATCATCAGGATATTCTTCGGCAGAACCTCATCGCGCAGATCGCCAGTCAACTGCTGCCGGCGCCACCGATTGCGCAGAGCAATGGCGACGGCGCGCTTGGCGTCGTTCTGTCCGACGATGTAGCGGTCGAGTTCGGATACGATCTCGCGCGGGGAAAAATTGGTCATGGGTCTCAGCTCACTTGGCGGCCGCGAGCTTCTCGACCACCAGATTGGAGTTTGTATAGACGCAGATGTCGGCGGCGATGCCCATTGCCTTGCGGGCGATTTCTTCCGCCGACAGCGGCTGGTCAAGCAGCGCACGGGCCGCCGCGAGCGCGAACATGCCGCCCGATCCGATACCCATGCAGGCGAACTCGGGTTCCAGAACGTCGCCGGTGCCGGTCAGGGTCAAGCTGACATCCTTATCAGCCACGAGCATCATCGCTTCGAGGCGGCGCAAGTACCGATCGGTGCGCCAATCCTTGGCCAATTCAACACACGCCCGCGCCAGTTGACCGGGATACAGTTCAATCTTGGCTTCGAGCCGCTCAAAGAGCGTGAAGGCGTCGGCGGTTGCACCGGCGAAACCGCCGATGACATCGCCACGTCCCAACCGGCGAACTTTCTTTGCGTTCGATTTGATGACCGTCTGCCCAAGGCTCACCTGACCGTCGCCGGCAATAACCACTTCGCCGCCCTTGCGGACAGTGAGAATTGTCGTGCCGTGCCAGGTTGAGACAATTGCGGGGGAATAATCTGTGCTCATCGTCGGTCTGATCTAAGGGTGCTGCCGATCTAAATCAAGAAGTGGCGATCAAGGTTACCGAAGCTGGAAGGAATGTCCAAAGGCTGGTAAAGGCTTACTCTACCGCGCGACCGGCCGCCTTCCCGACAGGGGAGTCGGTCGCGCAATCATAACTCTTCCGCGCGACCGGCCGGCTCCCCGACAGGCGAGTTGGTCGCGCAACACGAAACTTCACCGCGCGACCGGCCGCCTTCCCGGGCGAGTTGGTCGCGCAATCATAACTCTTCCGCGCGACCGGCCGGCTCCCGGACAGGGGAGTCGGTCGCGCAATCACAAAGAGGCAATCTTGAAACGGCAGGCCACGATTTCGCGCAAAACGAAGGAAACTGAGATCCAGGCGACGATCGACCTGGATGGCACCGGCGTGTTCGAGATCAAGACGGGCATCGGTTTTCTGGATCACATGCTGGAACAGCTGTCGCGGCACGCGCTGATCGACATCCGCCTGGTGGCCAAAGGCGATCTGCACGTTGACTATCACCACACGACCGAAGACAGCGGCATTGTTCTCGGCCAAGCGGTCGCGATGGCGCTCGGCGACAAGGCCGGCATTGCGCGTTATGCGGACGTACATCTGCCGATGGACGAGACGCTGACACGCGTCGCAGTGGACGTGTCGGGACGGCCGTACCTGATCTGGAACGTCAATTTCAGCCGCGACAAGCTGGGTGAAATGGATACCGAGCTTTTCCGCGAGTGGTTCCAAGCGTTCGCCCAGAACGCGGGCATCACGCTGCATGTGCAGAATCTTTACGGTGAAAACAATCACCACATCATCGAAACTTGTTTCAAAGGTCTGGCCCGAGCCTTGCGTTTGGCCATGACGCCGGACCCGCGGCAGGCGGGACGGGTGCCATCGACCAAAGGAACACTCAGCGTATGATGTGGTTACTGGTGCGTGCGAGAGACAATGCCGACGTCAGTGTCTTTACGGTGCACGAGCCCCCGCGACCACCGCTCGACCGTATCGATCGCGCTGCGTCGCTGGTTTTTGTCCGCGACGGTTTCTCCTGGGGTGCTGCACTTTTTTCCCCGGTTTATCTGATCGTGAAAGGCCAGTGGTTCGCCTTTGCCGCCTATCTTGTGCTCGCATTTGTAGCGGCGGCGGTGTTGTGGTCTGTCGGTCTGCTGGAAAACTGGTTTACGTTCATGATCATCGGCCTCAACATCTATTTGGGCCTTGAGGCATCGACACTTGAGCGAACGTGGCTGAGCTATCGCGGGTGGACAGAACTCGGCACGGTCGCCGGCCGCAATCTCCCAGAATGCGAGCGCCGCTTCTTCGACAGTTGGTTAAGCGCTCTTCCCAACGACGAAGACCGAACGAGCTTGGGGTCCGAGCCGGGCTTTTTTGGCGGCTCTTGGTGGCGGCTGTTTGGCAGCCGGGCCTGAAGGTTGAGCGGACACGACAATGCAGCGCGTTGCCATAATCGATTACGGCTCGGGCAATCTGCACTCGGCGGCGAAAGCTTTCGAGCGTGCGGCCCGCGATGGCGGTACCGAGTGCCAGATTGTGGTCACCTCCGATCCTAACGTGGTCCGCGCTGCGGATCGCGTGGTGCTGCCAGGCGTCGGCGCGTTCGCTGATTGCAAGGCCGGGCTCGAAGCGGTCGCGGGAATGCGTGACGCCATGTACGACGCAGTGCGCCGTAAGGGCCGCCCGTTCCTGGGCATTTGCGTCGGCATGCAGTTGCTCGCCACCCGAGGGCTTGAACACGGAATGACGGACGGCCTCGACTGGATATCCGGCGAGGTGCGTGCCATCGAGCCCACCGATCCCGCGCTCAAGATCCCGCACATGGGATGGAATACGCTCAATATTCTCATCAAACATCCGCTCTTCGAGGGATTAAATACCGGCCCGAAAGGTCTTCACGCCTATTTTGTCCACTCGTATCACTTTGTGCCCGTCAACCACGCCGATGTGGTGGCCGAGACGGACTATGGCGGGCCGGTGACGGCGCTCATCGCGCACGACAATTTGGCCGGCACGCAGTTTCATCCCGAGAAAAGCCAATCGCTTGGTCTCGGCCTGATTGCGAATTTCCTGCGTTGGTCTCCGTAGCATTCAGCTTCGACGGTTAACAACAAAACGCGCCGCCGCGCGCAGCACGTCAGCCTTCGCGCCAAAGACCGCAAGCGCATCGTTGGCCTTCGCCTCCGTCTCTGCGAGCATCGCCTTCGCTGCCGAAAGGCCCAGCAGCGATACCAAAGTCGCCTTGTTGGCTGCGGCGTCTTTCGCAACGGCCTTTCCGACGGTCGCTGCATCGCCCTCCGCATCGAGGAGATCATCGGCGATTTGAAACGCCAGACCGAGCGCAGCGCCGAAGTCGGCAAGCGCCTTCCGTTCGATCGCGGACGCTCCGCCGAGGATACCGCCGGCCTCGCAGGCGAAGACCAACAACGCTCCCGTCTTCATGGCTTGCAGCCGTCGGATATGATCGACGGATGGAACGGCAGGATCGCCGAGTTTATCGGCCATCAAGTCGAGCGCTTGGCCTCCCACCATGCCCGCCGCACCCGAAGAGCGCGCCAACGCCGCAACCAGTGCAACGCGGATCTCGGCGTCGGCATGCGTTTCGGGCCGGGCAAGAACTTCGAAAGCCAGCGTCAATAGGCCATCGCCGGCCAGGATGGCGGTCCACTCATCGTAAGCCGTCCACACAGTCGGCTGCCCGCGGCGCAAGGTGTCGTTGTCCATTGCGGGCAGATCATCATGGGCGAGGGAATAGCAGTGGACCAGTTCCAGGGCCGCGGCAGTCGCCGCCGACCGCTCGCCTGGCACACCGAACAGCGTAGCACTTTCAATGACCAGCAACGGTCGAACGCGCTTGCCCCCGCCGAGCACCGCATGGCGCATGGCCGCGATCAATCGCCCTGACTGCGGTTCAGGTGCCTCGCCGGCCAAAGACTTTTCGCTCAGAATGCGCGCGAGCGCCACCTCCGTGAGGCGAGCGGCGTTGGCAAGGCTTTGCGCGAATGTCATGAACGAATTACCTAGTCGGTAGGGAATTGGGCGGGCGCGGGGGGCGCAAGCCATATCATGCACCGGGCAGGCGGGCGACGGGTGCCCTGACGAGGGGGCGCACGATTGCGCTCTGTGCTGTTAACTGCGGGATGGATATCCCTAGGGCTCGATCTGACGTGCCGCCGCCTCGCGGGCCTATCGCACGCCGCCACTCAAGAACAGGCCACACAAGAACAGGAATGTTGCGCAAGTGAGCGATGGCGATGAAGCAGACAGGGACGCGGCCGCCCCGGCGGCGGGGGTTGAAACCATGTCCGCTGCGCAACTCAGCATCGATGACTTGATTGCGGCCGCTGTGCACCGGATTGCCGATGCGATCCCGCCGCCGCCCGCGACAGCACAACCGTTTCCGATACCCACGTCACCGACCGTGGACGCCACACAGGAATCCGCGACCGGCCAAACAACGTCCGAACTGATGAGTGATTGGCCGGCGCCACCTGTCGAACCAGCCCTGGCCGCGGTTATTGACGATGAGCATGCTGCCAACACGCAACAATCGCTGGCCGCTGAGCCAAAGGCAGAACGGTTACGACACGACACGCCCGCACCCTCTATAACCGAACCGGCGGCATTGGCCGCCGCACCGGCCCCTCCGGCAGTCACCATCCATGAGGTCCTTCCCGCTGCCGGTCCGCAAATCTGGTCAAGGCTTTTGCAGGGCCCATGGACATGGCGGCGCGTCGCCCGCTTGGCCGGACTGACTATCGCCGCGTACTTCGCGGTCGTCCTGAGCCTGATCGTGATCTACCGCTTCATCAATCCGCCGACCACAACCTTGATTGCCTATCAGTGGCTGACCGGCACGACGATCGAACAGGATTGGGTGCCGATCGAAGACATTTCATCAAACCTCCTGCGAGCTGTGGTGGTCTCGGAAGACTGGGGCTTCTGCGACCACTACGGCATTGATCTTGTGGCAATCGAGGCCGCGCTCGAGCAGGCCGGCGAAGGCAGGATGGTACGCGGGGCAAGCACGATCTCGATGCAAGTGATCAAGAACCTCTTTCTTTCACAGTCGAAGTCCTTTGTGCGCAAAGCCGTCGAAATCCCCCTGACGTTTGCGGCAGAAGCCGTCTGGCCGAAGTCGCGTATGCTCGAAATTTATCTCAACATCGCCGAATGGGGTCCGGGCGTGTTTGGGGCCCAAGCAGCCGCGCGGCATCATTTTTCAAAACCCGCCTCGCGACTGACCGAACGGGAGGCGGCCCTGCTTGCAGCTGCACTTCCAAACCCGATTCTGCGCGACGCCGGTGACCCCTCCACACGCACGGCGCGCAAGGCGAGCGTCATTCAATCGAGGATGCGGGCCGCGGGACCGGTTGCAGATTGCGCGATGACCGGGCGGCAACGTTCATCGAGCGCTGCGGCCGACAATGAACCAGCCAACCCGTCCGGTTGGGAGACGACGGTCAAGAAGAGGGCTGGCGCACGGCAAGGTTTGTAGTATAAGGCGCGCTCTGTGGCCTGGACTGCCCGCGCCGCACCGCGTCTTTTTGCGCGGGTCCGGGCAAGTCAAATGGCCGTCCCATTCGGGCAATTCTTCTGCGTTTACAGGTGCTTTACGCCCTCAATCCGCAGTGGTGTCAGCCCATCGACCGACGAGCGGAGTATTCAAAGTGGCCGTACCCAGGAAAAAAACGTCGCGCATGAAGAAGGGCCAGCGTCAGTCGCACGATGCCCTCGCCCGCCCGTCGTATATCGAGGACAAGGATAGCGGCGAACGTCGCCGTCCGCATCACATCGATCTCAAGACCGGCAAGTATAAGGGTCGCCAAATTTTGCCGCCGAAGGCCGAGGCTTGATCCGTTTTCAGGCCACGGCCTGATGCCGGCCACGATCTGCAGTCACACGTGACCTCCACACGGCGGGCGACCGCTCGGGTTTGACGTGATACTGCTAGCCCGTGTTTGCCGGGCAGCGCCCGGGGGGCCGAGGACCAAGGCCGAGGATCAAGGCCAAGGATCAAGGGAGACATCGATGTCGCTTGCCGCACTTCCGCTGACGATTATTCCGTTCATTCTCTACAATCTGTTGGCCCTCATGGGGATCGATCTCAACGGGTCGCTAGTTGGCGACGGAATCACCATGATGAGTGGCGGCGTCTGGAAACTGACCTGGGGCGATCTGCTGCTCTTGATCGGCATCGTCGTCCTCTTCATCGAAATCGTTAAGGCCACCTACACCGGCACCGCATCGATGATCGATCACGGCCTGTCGATGGTTGTCTTCATCGCCTTTCTGGTCCAGTTCCTTCTGGTTAGCCAGGCGGCGACATCCGTTTTCTTCCTGCTGCTCATGGTTGCATTGATCGATGTGATCGCCGGTTTCACGATTGGCATCCGGGTCGCCAAACGCGACATCGGCTTTGGTGGCGGCGACCAGTAATCCCGGAAAAATCACTGGAGAAAACAGGCGGCACGTCGAACAGGCGGGCCGCCTTTGCTGTTGCAGCATCGGCGGCAAGCCAGGGATCAACGCCGCGTTTACCACCGTTCATTTACAATTTTAAATGTTCTTAGGAATTTGCGCCTAGTTTGAAACGGTGGCGTTCGCAGCAATGCGCGCCACACATGTTGTCGTGTGGGCGCGGGGACCCCTGTGATTCAGTCGCATCAGCCGATTTTACCGTTCCCCAGCGCGGAGCCATCCGCGTCGGATTTCGAAGCGCTGACCAAAGAGGAAGGTTTCGATCTCGTCGGGGGGCCGGCTCGCATCGACGAAACCACCTACACATGGGATCTGGCCAGCGATCAAATCGCCTGGGAGAGCAACGCAGCCACGGTTTTGAAAGTCGCTGATGTCGGCAGCATTTCAACGGGACAAAGCTTTGCAGCACTGTTGATGCCGGAAGACGCCGGTCAGCGCAGCCGCATATTCGATGTCACAACCCAACATTCGCAGGCCGGTGGCATTCCCTATCGCCTGCAGTATCGTGTCCAGTCGGCCGGACCACGCTCGGTTCGTGTTTGGGTTGAAGACCACGGCCGATGGTGGGCTGCGCGCGATGGTCGGCCGATGCGTGCGCGCGGCGTGATCCGGCTCGTTGCCGACAGCTATATCGAAGAACAGCGCCTCCTGTATCGCAACGACCACGATGAATTGACCGGCCAGCTCAACCGGTCTCGTCTCACCGATGCGCTGAATGCCGTAATCTTGCGTTGCGCGCGATCACACACCCAAGCCGCATTCCTGATGGTGGCGATCAACAATCTGACCACCGTCAACGACACGTTTGGTCATCAAACCGGCGATGAAGTCATCGCCGGCGTCGTCAACGCCATCAAGAGCAAATTGCGCGGCGGTGACACGCTCGGACGCTACTCGGCCAACAAATTTGGCATCATCCTGAATGACTGCGCGCCAGGTGCCATGCAGATCGCGGCAGAGCGGTTCATGCGCGCGGTGCGCGAGTTGACGTTACGCGCGAGCGGCGCCCAGGTGCAGGCGACGGTCTCGATCGGCGGCGTTATCCTGCTCAACCACGCCCACACCGTTCATCAAACCCTGAGTTGCGCGCTACAAGCCCTCGACAAGGCCAAGCAGCATCGCCTGGAGGGCTTTGTAGCCTGGGAGCCGAACACGATCACGGAAAGTGCCCGCCAGCGCAATATCGCCATGGTCGATGAGGTGATCTCGGCACTCGAAGCGGGACGCATGCGCCTCGCGCTCCAGCCGATGATCGAAACGCGTACGGGCAAGGCCCGGATCTACGAATGCCTCCTGCGAATGGAGCGGCCCAATGGCGAACTCGTCTCGGCTGGCCGGTTTATCGAGACCGCCGAACAACTCGGCCTATCGCGCGTCATCGATCGGCGCACGCTCGAAATGGCTGTCGCACTTTTAAAGCAGCACCCGGAACTGACGCTCTCCGTCAACGTCTCGAGCCTGACGGCGAACGAGCCGGATTGGCTGGCCACCCTGCGTCAGCTGATCAAGGATGATCCGAGCATCACGCCACGCATGATCGTCGAGATCACCGAAACGAGCGTGATTGTCGATATGGACTTGATGAAAGCGTTCGTCGATACGCTGCGCGAAATGGGTTGCCGCATTGCGATCGACGACTTCGGCGCGGGCTACACATCCTTCAAAAACCTGAAGGCGCTGAAGGTCGACATCGTAAAAATCGACGGTGCATTCGTAAAAAACATCATGGACGATAAGGCCGACCAAGCCTTTATAAAAACAATGGTCGAGTTGGCCCGCACCTTCGAACTGGAGACCGTGGCCGAGTGGGTCGGCGACGAGCGCGCCGCTCAGTTCTTGACCGACGCCGGGATCGACTATCTCCAGGGCTTCCACTTCGGCCTGCCCATCTCCGCCGACGAATACCGCGCGCCAATCGAATAAAGATTTTTGCAGCGACGGGCCGGCGCAGCGGTCCGGTCAGGACCGGTCCTTGGTCAATTTCTCAAGACTGCGCTGCATGGATTCCAGCTGGGCCTTGAGTTCCGATATCTCGTCGCCTTTAGCCACCGAAGGAACCGCCTCGATCTTAGGCTTGTCACCCGTAACGGGAACTTCGGGTGGTCGCGAACCGGGCTGGGCAGCTGCCCCGAATGACGTCCACATGGCCACAGCCTGCTCGAACATCACCATGTTCTTGCGGGCTTGCTCCTGGTAGGCCTCGAACGCAACCGCAGGATTCGTGAATGCCGCCGTGAATTGCGAGCGGATTTTCTCCTGCTCTTTCACGAGATTTTCCAGGCTGAATTGCAGGTAGCTCGGCACCATGCGTCCGATCTGATCGTCGTAGAAGCGGATCAACTGCCGCAAAAACGGCGTTGGCAGCATGTTCTGCCCGTCATTACGGCTTTCCTGGTCAACGATGATCTGCGTGAGAACCGAGTGCGTCAGGTCATCGCCTGACTTGGCGTCATAGACGACAAAATCCTTGTCAGCCCGCACCATCGCGCCAAGGTCATCGAGCGTCACATACTGGCTCGTCTCGGTATTGTAGAGCCGCCGGTTCGCATACTTCTTGATGACGATCGCTTCGCGTTTCTCTTGCTGCTGTTCGGGCTTGTTCAGAGTTGACATTCCTGCGACTTCCAACATTTTGCGGTGCGGCATCGTAACACACGCTCGCCGTGGCATACCAGACAATCCTGCACCAACTTTGGGCTCATTTGCCGCCCGCGTGGGCATTTGCGATTAATCAAGTGTTGCTGCTATGGGTGTGCCTAACTTCGTTCGGCGCGATTTTCTAATCAAAGACGGCGCTGTGAAGTGTCTCTGAAGCCACTCATGCACCCCCCGGGAGGAGGCCCGATTTTATGAGCCAGGATACCGATATCGTTATTGTCAGTGCTGCGCGCACTCCCGTCGGCTCGTTCGCCGGCTCGCTCGCCTCGCTCCCGGCCCATGAACTCGGTTCTGTTGTCATCAAGGCTGCTTTGCAGCGCGCCAATGTCCAGCCCGGCGACGTGTCGGAAGTCATCCTCGGGCAGGTTTTCACCGCGGCCCAGGGCCAGGGACCAGCTCGCCGCGCTGCCATCGGCGCAGGAGTGCCGGTCGATGCACCGGCCTGGGGTGTCAACCAGATCTGCGGTTCGGGTCTGCGCGCCGTTGCGCTTGGTGCGCAACAAATTCAGACCGGCGCTGCGACGGTGGTCGTCGCGGGTGGTCAGGAAAGCATGAGCCAGTCGGCGCACGCGATCCATATGCGGGACGGCGTCGAAGATGGGCGACGGCAAGCTCGTCGATACGATGGTACGCGATGGTCTGTGGGACTCGTTCAACAACTACCACATGGGCACGACCGCCGAGAACGTTGCACGCCAGTGGCAGATCAGCCGCGAAGAGCAGGACAAGTTCGCTGTCGCGTCGCAGAACAAGGCAGAAGCTGCGCGCAAGGCCGGCAAGTTCAAGGACGAGATCGCGCCCGTCACGATCAAGGGCCAGAAGGGCGACACGATCGTCGATACCGACGAATACATCAAGGACGGCGTGACGATCGAAAGCGTCGCCAAGCTGCGTCCGGCGTTCGATCCCAAAGAAGGCACTGTCACGGCCGCCAACGCATCGGGCATCAACGATGGTGCCGCCGTCGTCGTGCTGATGTCAGCCGCCGAAGCCAAGAAGCGCGGCTTGAAACCGCTGGCTCGGATCGTGTCGTGGGCGCAGGCCGGCGTCGATCCCTCGATCATGGGCACCGGTCCGATCCCGGCTTCGAAAAAGGCGCTCGAACGCGCCGGCTGGACGATCAAGGATCTCGATCTGATCGAAGCCAACGAGGCGTTCGCCGCACAGGCGATTTCGGTCAACAAGGGCCTCGGCTGGGATACCGACAAGGTGAACGTCAACGGCGGCGCCATTGCAATCGGCCATCCGATCGGTGCGTCGGGTGCGCGCGTGTTGACGACGCTGCTGTACGAAATGCAGCGTCGTGACGCGAAAAAGGCACTCGCCACGCTGTGCATCGGTGGCGGCATGGGCATCGCAGTCTGCCTAGCCCGCGACTGACACCCTCGACCGGATCAAACCGGGCCCGCTTCAAAAAAGCGGGCCCGGTTCTCTTCATTCGCAGTCCACATCAAACAAATTCAAACATAACAATCAGGGAGGAATAGCATGGCACGGGTGGCCCTCGTTACCGGCGGCACGCGCGGTATCGGTCACGCGATTTCGGTCGCGCTCAAGAATGCGGGTTATCGCGTTGCGGCAAGTTATGCCGGCAACGATGCAGCTGCGCAGCAGTTCCAGGTCGAGACAGGCATTCCCGTCTATAAGTTCGACGTCTCGAACTATGAAGCCAGCGAGAAAGCCGTGAAGCAGGTCGAGAAGGACATCGGTCCGATCGACGTTCTCGTCAACAACGCGGGCATCACCAAGGACACGATGTTCCACAAGATGACCAAGGAGCACTGGGATGCCGTCATCGGCACCAACCTCAACGGTCTGTTCAACGTCACGCGCCCGGTTTGGGAAGGCATGCGCGCCCGTAAGTTCGGCCGCGTCATCAACATTTCCTCGATCAACGGCCAGAAGGGCCAGATGGGCCAGGTGAACTACTCCGCTTCGAAAGCCGGCGACATCGGCTTTACCAAGGCGCTGGCACAAGAAGGCGCCCGCGCCGGCATCACGGTCAACGTGATCTGCCCCGGTTACATCGCCACTGAAATGGTGAAGGCCGTGCCGCAAGACGTGATGGAAAAGAGCATCCTCCCGCAGATCCCGGTGGGCCGCCTTGGCGAGCCGTCGGAAATTGCACGCTGCGTCGTGTTTCTTGCATCCGACGACGCTGGCTTCATCACCGGCTCGACGATCACGGCGAACGGCGGTCAGTACTTCGCATAAGTCGTGAGGTGCGCCTCGGACCTTCGCAAAAAATGAAGCGCCCTGCTGTGAAAACTGCGGGGCGCTTTTTCACGCAAGCCAACTGACCACGGCCAAAACAAAACGCCCCACTCTTGCGAATGGGGCGTTGAGTAAACATCGACCGAAACGATCAGCCTCGCAGCCGATTGCGTACGATCAGCGGTAACTGCTCATCTGATCCACCGGCATACTGCCGACCCTCTTCGGCGCTCCACCAGCGATCCCCTTGCGCATATCCCGCATGCGCGGGCTGAACCGGAGAGCGAGCGGCAGCCGGCGCAAAGTCAGGCTCGGCCGGACGGCTGGCGTTCGGCGCAACTGCGGGTCGCTGCGCCATCGGCGAACCGCCGAACCAAGCATCGATCAGATCCAATTCTTCTGCCGACAATTGCAGCCCCTGGCTGCGGCAGCGGGCAATCACAAAGTTACGGAAGCGGCTGGCGAAAAGGTTCGGCGAGGCCCCCTGCTCGAACCACGGATCGGTTTCGCTGACAACTTCGAGCACGAACCGAACATCGTCCCGCTTGATGGTAACGCCCAGATCGGCGGCACGATGCGTGATGTTGGTCAGGGTTTGCGCGCCGGTCAAACCGTTGGAATTGATCTCCTGCGCCATCACCTCAAACAACGCCCGATATTCCGGGGGTGCGAGCGGCGGCGCCTGACACGCATCATGAATGCGGGTGATCGACTGCTGGATTGAAGGAGCCTGATCGTTGCGCGAAGCCGCAGCCTTGGGAGCAGTGGGCGGAGCAGTAGCAGCCGATGGCGATGCAGTCCGAGCGGACGCCGGCGGCACATCTTGGCGTAGCTGTTCGCGCGCCGATGGAAACTGTGGCGCCCGAGACGTGGGTGGCAGCGGCAGCGCCGGCTCTTGGCGAAAAGTCGTGTCCTGTCGCGGCGATTCCGCCCTCACCGCATCCTGACGCGGCGGCTCGGGACGTGCAGTGGGTTCGCGCGAAGCGGGAGCACGGCGCGGCTCCGGCTGCGTGGCCAGCTGACGACTGGCGTCAAAGACGTAATAGGGCGCCTGATCCGAAAGCCGGATTTCGGCTGGCAGCCCCTTGGTCAATAGATTTGAAAAGCTGCCGGCGCCGGCCCAACCCGTACCGACGGTGCGGTCATGACCCAGCGTGCGCACCGCACGGTCGGCAAGCGCTTCCAGTGGGACCGGCTGACCTGCACTTTTCACCCAGCCGACCACTTCCGCCAGGATATCGCGGCGAACAGCGTCGAGCGAAGCAGCGGGGCCTGTCGATGGCGCCGCGATCGCGGGCACAGCGTCGGCGTCCGCAACCAGAGCACTGCCTTCCAACAGCAGACTGATGAGGCTCGATTCGCGAATTTCGCCATCGGCAATCGCCGTGTAGGGCGCGGCTGTATGATCGTTGGCAAAGACCACAGTGCGCCGGGCATGTGCCCGCAGGCGATGCAACAGCGGCGTGAAATCAGCGTCACCCGACAGAATGATGAACTCGTCGAAGTAGGTATCGTGGTTGAGCAGATCGCGAACGTCCATGACCATGCGGATGTCGGCGGAATTCTTGAGCTGCGACGTCAGCGGAGGGCAATCGATGGCTTCCATCCCGGCGCGCAGGAAATGGTGGCGCACGAATGGATACGAATTCATGTCGGTTGCGTTGTCGGATGAATTCCGGCGGGGGACCGGATTGCCGTAACAGCGGTTCATCACGATACGGCGCGGGGCAGTCGCAGCGAGGCCGTTCGTTGCCGTAATCAAGCGGCCGCTTTCGATCTCCCGCAGCCAGTGGCCGGCGTCTTTGGCAAAACGCTTCGCGGCCTCCTCGCTCTTTCTCTTCAACGACAAGTAGATGTTGTCGTAGTCGATAAAGATCGTGCTCAACAGCGGTCCAGTATCCTGGGCCTTCATGTCCGCAACCCCCGTTATGCGAATCAAACAGTTGCAGCTCACTGTTGATGAGTTGTATTGGAGCGGCAAGGATGCTTCCGGCGCGCCCGCGCTAGCGGCAAAAATAACAATAAAGTTCAGAGACTTGAGTATCGACGCTCAATCTAATTAGTGGTGGAAAAGTCCACTCGCCACAATTGGTGGCTGCCCCCGGGGTATCGCGGTTCGTGCAGCGACGGTTGCTCAAGGCAACGGCGGCTCCTGGCCGTCAGGGGACAGAACAAAACCTTCGAAGTCAAATCCTGGCGCCACGGTGCAGCCGACCAGCGTCCACGCTCCCAGACTGCGCGCCTGCTGCCACCAGCCGGCTGGAACCACAGCCTGCGGGTCCATCCTGCCGTCGACGTCGAATCCAAGTTGCAGCCGCTCGGCGGGCCGGCCGGGCGCTGCAATGCCAAGCTCGAGAGGAGCGCCCGCATACCAGTGCCAGATCTCGACGGCATCAACGGCGTGCCAGTGCGACACCTGGCCTTCGAGCAATAAAAAATAAATGGCCGTTGAACGAGCCCTCCCGTGCGCATCCGTGGCCGGGTCTCGAAATGTCTCGCGATAAAAACCTCCTTCCGGATGCGGCTTCAAATTGAGCCGGGCAATGAGGGCCTGGGCGTCCGCTGGTATCGGCCAAAACGCCGTCATGCCTTATTTTTCCGATCGCGCAATTCCCCGAATACGCGCCAATCGGCCACCGCACCCATGCCCAGCCGGCGGCGTGTCCCCAGATTGTGCGGACGCAAAAAAACGTTCGTCTGCAATTCGCAATCGAGCACGGTCGGCACGTTGAGCCCTCCCGCGGCGACGGTCTGCTCAGCATTCTCAAGCCGGTTGCGCAACATCGCGTTGTCAGGCTCGACGGAAAGTCCGAACCGCGCATTGGCGAGGGAATATTCGTGACCGCAATAGAGCCGCGTCTCGGCAGGCAACGACGCGATGCGGCAAAGCGAATGCCACATCATTTCGTTGTTTCCTTCCAGCACGCGGCCGCAACCCATGACAAATAGCGTGTCGCCCACAAATGCCACGCGCTCACCCGGCAGGAAGTAGGTCACATGACCCATGGTATGGCCCGGCGTTCCGATCACCTCGACCCGGTGCGCACCGAGCGTGAAACTATCTCCGTCATCGACGGTGACGTCGATACCGGGGATGCGGGCGGCCTCTGTCTGCGGACCGATGATCTGGCAGCCCGTTTTAGCCTTTAATTCCAGATTGCCCGCGGTGTGGTCCCCATGATGGTGGGTGACGAGGATATGGCTGAGCGACCAGCCCTTTTCCTGGAGCGCGGCAAGAATTGCATCGGCGTCGGGAGCGTCGATCGACGCGGTTGTACCGTCCTCGCAATGAACGAGGACACCGATATTGTCCTTACGGCAGAGAAAAGCGTGAATTTCGAGGGCGGACATGCGGTCGATAGGCGCTCGGTTGGCCAATTGAGGGGCTATAAGAGAGGCAACTGTATCAGAGTAACGCCCGCGCTTGCCCAGTTCAATGCAGCTTTGTTCACTCCTACCATCTGGGAATAGTCGAAGCGACCCGCAGACGTAAAGACCGACAGCGAAGCTTAGGACCTATGGAACTCGACGTCGTCGATCTCAGGGATTTCTACCAGACGCCGCTCGGCCTCACCGTGCGCCGTATCGTCGGCAGCGAGGTGCGTGCGCGCTGGCGCGGCGTGCGCGGTGGAATGGTCGTTGGCCTCGGTTATGGCGTCCCGTACCTCGGCCCATTCCGGCAAGACGCGACACGCATTGCGGCCTTGATGCCAGAAACACAAGGCGCCTTGGTTTGGCCGGCCGCTGGGCCCTTGCTCAGCGTTTTGGTGGAAGACCGCCAACTGCCCCTCCCCGACAATTCGGTCGACCGCCTTCTGCTGGCCCACAGCCTGGAGGCGACGGACCGACCGGCGACTCTGCTGCGCGAAGTCTGGCGTGTACTCGTTCCGGAAGGCCGCCTCCTCATCGTGGCGCCCAACCGGCGCAGCGTCTGGGCGCGGATCGATGCAACGCCGTTTGGACACGGTCGACCCTACAGCCGGTCACAGCTGCAGAGACTGCTGATCGACAATTTGTTCACGCCCGTGTCGTGGGGCACAGCCCTGCATATGCCGCCCCTCGATAGCCGCATGTTGTTGAAGTCTGCTCCGGTGTGGGAACGCCTCGGACAAAAGCTATGGCCGGGCTTCGGTGGCGTGCTGCTCGTCGAAGCGCGCAAGGAGGTCATGGCGCCGATAGGGGGCAAACATGCCGCCGCACGCGCCCTGCGCGAACTCGTAACTGTCAGGCGCGATTTGTCGGATGCGGGTTCCTAGCGGCGGATCAATCAGGTTCTGCCGCGCGGGGCGAGCAGAAACACCGCCTTCTCGCCAAGCAGGTTTTGCAGCGACAGCGACTTCTTGATCGCGAGCCTCTGTCCGCGGCTGTTGAAGGCCACGGCATCCTCCACTTCCGCATCGACGATCCCGACGAGATCGGAGAAATCTTTGATCGTGCACAAGTGTGAATCCTGACTTTCGTACCAGGTCTCGGGAAGGTTCGGCGTGCGCGGCATTCGACCAGTGAGCAAGAGGCTGGTACGGATTTTCCAATGCCCGAAATTGGGAAACGAAACAATTGCGCGCCGTCCGATACGCAACAGGTTTTCCAACACGACCCGCGGCTGCCGCGTCGCCTGGATGGTGAGCGACAGGATGGCGTAGTCGAAGGCCTGATCCGGGTAGCCGGACAGATCCTGATCAGCGTCACCCTGGATCACCGAAAGCCCGCGCGCCACGCAGGCGTTGACGTTGTTGCGGATCAGTTCGATACCGCGCCCGTCGACCTTCTTTTCCTCAATCAGCAATTCGAGCAGCGCCCCGTCGCCGCATCCGACGTCGAGGACGCGCGCATCCGGCGCCACCATTTCCGCGATCAGCAGATGGTCGGCGCGAACGGCGCGGATGGGATGTTGATCAGGCAAGGTCATGTTTGTTGATCACTCACGCGATCCCGCGCTTCTTGGCTGCGGCATTGAGAAAGCCATGCACAGTGGCGGAAAAGACATCTTCTCGCAGCAAAAAGGCGTCGTGGCCCTTGTCGCTTTCGATCTCGACGAACGACACGTTGGCGGCGACTCCGTTCAGGGCCTTCACGATCTCCTTGTTGTCGCGTGTCGGGTAGAGCCAATCGCTGGTAAAAGAGACGACGCAGAATTGCGTCCGGGTGCCGGTGAAAGCATTCGCAAGCTTGCCGTACTCGGCTTCCAGATCGAAGTAGTCCATCGCCCGCGTAATGTAGAGATAGCTGTTGGCGTCGAACCGGTCGACGAACGTCGAGCCTTGGTGGCGCAAATAGCTCTCGATCTTGAAATCGGCATCGAACGAGAAGGAATGCTGATCGCGGTTTTGCAGGCCGCGGCCGAACTTATCCTGCAGCGCCTTTTCCGACAGGTATGTGATGTGCGCCGCCATGCGCGCCACTGCAAGGCCGCGGGAGGGCCGCGCTTCCGTGCCGTAATAGGCGCCACCCTGCCAATCGGGGTCGGCCATCACGGCTTGCCGTCCGACTTCGTGAAAAGCGATGTTTTGTGCCGTATGCCATGGCGCGGTAGCGATCGGCATCGCGGTGAGCACACGATCCTTGTAACGCGCGCACCATTGCAGCACCTGCATGCCGCCCATGGAGCCGCCGATCACCGAAAAGAGCTGCCCAATGCCAAGGTGATCGATCAGCCGCGACTGCGCTTTGACCATGTCACCGATGGTAATGACCGGGAACTCCACACCGTACGGGCGCCCGGTGGCTGGATTCATGGATGCCGGCCCGGTCGAGCCCATGCAGCCGCCCAGAATATTCGAGCAGATGACGAAAAACCGGTCCGTATCGATCGGCTTGCCTGGCCCGACGAGCGTTTCCCACCAGCCGCCCTTGCCAGTGACGGGATGCGTGTTGGCGACATGCTGGTCGCCCGTCAGCGCGTGGCAGATGAGGATGGCATTGGATTTGTCGGCGTTTATCGTCCCGTAGGTCTGGTAGGCGATCGTGAACGGCCCGATGTCCCGCCCGCTATCGAGCCGCAGCGGCTGATCCTCGGGAAACACCACCACCTGACTGTCGGGCTCGGCGACCTGACGCAAAGCGGCATTCGCCACGCTTTCCTGGCGAGCATTGAGTTCGTTCTGAGGTTCGGCGGCGGACATTCGCGCGCTTTCCGGCTCCGGCCCAGCACAAATTTCGGACCAAAAACAAATAACCCGGCCGGATCACCCTTGCCTCATGGCCGGGCCCATCCGTTACCGGGTGCGCGCGGCCCTTTAGCGAGTTGTTTAACGTGGCTGCAAGCCGGCCGGCCAAATCACCACGACGTCGACTAGATAAATACTCAAGGACCGGATCAGGCGCAAGGGCGCCAGATGGACGAGCGAGCGCCATGCATCCATAAAGGCACCCTTCCGATGGACGATTTCGCGTCTTTTCGGCGCTGGCCCGGTCGTATACCAAGCAGCCTCGGCGCCTACTCCGCCCCAATCCGAAAGATTGCAACGCTGATGTCGACCCTCGCTCCCACTCCCCGCCCCGGCGTCCTTGCCATTGAGGCCTACGTGCCCGGCGAGAGCACGCTTCCCGGCGGCGTGAAACCGATCAAGTTATCGTCGAACGAGACGCCGCTAGGACCCAGTCCGGCAGCCATCGAAGCCTATAAGGCTGCCGCGGCTGATCTCGAACGCTATCCCGACGGTCAGGCAACGGCCCTGCGCGCCGCCATCGGCAATCGCTATGGTCTCGATCCGGCACGCATCGTTTGCGGTGCTGGCTCGGACGAATTGCTGACCATGCTGGCTCACGCCTATCTGGGACCCGGCGACGAAGCCATCTATACCCAGCACGGCTTCCTCGTTTACCGCATCGCCATCCTCGCCTGCGGAGCAACGCCTGTTGTGGCGAACGAAACCAATTTGACTGCGGACGTCGACAACATTCTGGCCAAAGTCACGGCACAGACGCGGATGGTGTTTCTGGCCAACCCGAACAACCCGACCGGCACGTATCTGCCGATCCAGGAAGTGCGCCGGCTGCGCGCTGCGCTGCCTGACAACGTCATTCTCGTGCTCGACGGCGCCTATGCCGAATACGTGCGCCGCAACGACTACGAATCTGGCATCGAACTGGTCGCGACGACCGCAAATACGGTGATGACGCGCACCTTTTCCAAGATTTTCGGGCTGGCGGCGCTGCGCATCGGGTGGGCTTATTGCCCTGCTCCGATTGCCGACGCCTTGAACCGAATCCGCGGACCCTTCAACATGTCCTCTCCGTCGATCCTCGCCGGTGCGGCGGCGATGCAAGACGTCGCGCACACCGAGGCGGCCGTCGCGCACAACGATGAATGGTTGGCTTGGCTCGCCACAGAAATCGGAAAGCTGGGGCTGCAAGTGACGCCGAGCGTCGCCAATTTCTTGCTGATCCACTTCCCGCCCGCCTCGGCGATAGGCGCAGCCGCATGTGACGAGTATCTCAAGTCGCGCGGGATCATCCTGCGCCGTGTCGTCAGCTACGGATTACCCGATTGTTTGCGGCTGACCGTCGGGACAGCCGAAGACAACCGCGCCGTTGTGTCCGCCTTGGCGGTGTTTCTCGGAAAGGCCGCGTGATGGCCGATACGGCGCCCCCCTTATTCGAGCGCATCGCGCTGATCGGCATTGGTCTCATCGGATCCTCGATCAGTCACGCGGCCCGCCGCGCAAATCTCGCTAAATCGATTGTCGGGTCGGCGCGCACTCCTCAAACGATCGCAACCGCACTGCAACTCGGAATCATTGATCAGGGCTACGAGACCGCGCGTGACGCAGCTAGCGGCGCCGATCTCGTGATCCTGTGCGTGCCGGTCGGTTTATGCGGACCCATTGCAAAAGAGATCGCACCCGTGCTGAAGCCGGGTGCAATTCTCACGGATGTCGGCTCGGTCAAGGGTTCGATCGTTCGCGATGTGGCGCCGCATGTGCCGTCAGGCGTGCACTTTGTCGCCGGCCATCCGATTGCGGGCACTGAACAATCGGGGCCCGAGTTCGGGCTTTGCCGAACTGTTCGACGGGCGTTGGTGCATCCTGACGCCGGAAGCCGGAACCGAGATCACGGCAATCGAAAAACTGAAGTCATTCTGGGAAAAACTTGGCTCCAACGTCGAGATCATGGCGCCCGACCATCACGATCTCGTCCTCGCAATCACCTCGCATCTGCCACATCTCATTGCCTTCAATATTGTCAATACCGCTGCACATCTGGAGCGCGTGACAGACAGCGAAGTCATTAAATTCTCGGCCGGCGGTTTCCGCGATTTCACGCGTATTGCCGCGTCGGACCCGGTCATGTGGCGCGACGTCTTCCTCAATAACAAGGACGCGGTTCTGGAGATGCTCGGACGCTTCAGCGAAGATTTGGCCACGCTGCAACGCGCGATCCGATTTGGCGACGGCGAAACACTGCACAAGTTGTTCTCAGATGCGCGCACGGTGCGCCGCGGCGTGATCCAGGCCGGGCAAGATACGCCCGCCCCGAACTTTGGCCGAACACCCGCCCCTGCGGGTCTCAAGGCCGGAGCCGACAAGGCGTGAGCGGCTCGCCAGACACGCGGACCCTCTGGGTTTTCGGATATGGCTCTCTCATGTGGCAGCCGGGCTTTGCTTTCGTCGAGATGCGCCGCGCCCGCCTCTTTGGCTATCACCGGTCCTTCTGCATTTACTCACTCCATTACCGCGGAACGCCCGAACGGCCAGGTCTGGTTCTCGGGCTGGCACGCGGGGGAACGTGTCAGGGCGTGGCTTTCCGCGTCGCCGACGCCGACGCATCTGCTGTGCGGTCATATCTGCATGCGCGCGAGTTGATTTACGGCGTCTACCGCGAGGCTATACTGACGGCTGAGATCGACAGCGAACAAGGCCCGATTCAAACGGACGTGCTGACCTACATCGCAGAAACCGGGCATCCCAGTTTTGCCGGCACCGACATCTCGATGGCCCGCACATCTGCGATCATCCGCGCGGCACGAGGCAAGGCGGGCAGCAATCTCGCCTACTTTGTTGCAACCCTGTCCAAGTTACGCGAACTCTCCATCCGTCAACCCGATCTAGAACGGCTCGCTGTCACCACTCGTACAGGCGGTTCATTTGGATGCACCGCGTCGCCGCGAAATCTGGAAGCACGCCACCGAGCGTTCGCCTCGCGCCCGCGCGCGATACGGAGCGCTGTACGCCACGACCGCCGTCATGCCTTCGCCTACCGCAGGCGGCTCAACCCGTGATCAAAGCAAAACGGCAGCCCGAGGGCTGCCGTTGATGGGCGTGGACGAATCACAAGCGCTCACATGCCCGCAGCGACGTCCGCGATGATGCCGGTGCACTGACCAGAGCGCAGATCTGTTTCAATGATGCGGCTGAGCTTCGCGTTTGGCGCCAAGAGATGAACGTGCACTTCGTTGGCGCCAAGTTCGGCTCCGCGACGACGGATTTCGGCGAGGTTCAACGAAGCGGCGGTATTGCCGACACGCCCGATGGCCAGCACGAGGCGGCGGCCTTCCGCGTCACGATGCACGAGGATGTAATTGCCGGCCGGTACCGCCGGACAATCGACGAGGCTATAGATGGTGTGCACGTAGCGTCGGCCCGAAGCACCGCTCCAGAAGTGGAAGCGCTGCGCCAGATCGGCGGCGCCATCGAGAAAAGCCTGTTCGCCGCGAAGTGCGTGCGCAACGGCACGACCCGACTTGTACTCTGCGAGAGATATGATCTGAGCTGCCATGCTGCCCTGCCGCTATCCGAACCCGGCCGTTGACCGGCCCGTGACGCCACGCGTAACGCCACGTGATCCATGACGCGGATATTCGCCCAAAAGTCTGGATGAAGTGTGGCTCCACCATTGAGATATTGTGGCAGGGTGAACGACCGGTTAGCGCGTGTGCTTGGATAAAACGCTCGACGTTTCCGATCGCCCGCCGCTTAGGCTGAACTTCGTGAAATCGGACTTAACCCCTAGTTGCAACGGGAAAATCCGCAGTTTGAACAATCCCAGCAGCCTTCCCGGTGAATAAGCGTCGCGTGACCGCACCGCTGACACACCCGCCCGCCTGCCACTTTTCGGGCATCTTCTGCCTCTCTCGCGGGCGGGATCGCCAGACCATTCGAATCGGAATTGGACGGGGCGAGAAAGCCGATGCTCCGCAGATGCGTTTCAATGACATCACCGATCGCAGCCAGCAGGCTCGGCACATAGCGCCCGCCGATGAAGCGGCCGCCCTGGGGATCAAAAACAGCTTTGAGTTCCTCGGCGACGAACGCCACGTCGCCACCGCGGCGGAAAACGGCGCTGATCATCCGGGTCAACGCCACGGTCCACGCGTAGTGCTCGAGGTTGCGCGTATTGATAAATATTTCAAACGGCCGCTTGCGCGCCGGCTGACCCGGATCGCCCCCCTCCGTTTCGATGTCATTGATGGTGATGTAGAGCGCATGGTCACTGTCGGGCCAGCGCAGCTTGTAGGTCGCGCCGGATAAAACCGGGGCGCGCTCGAGCGGTTTTGAGAGATAGACAACATCGCCCGATATCGACCGCGCGGTAGAAGCGGCCGGGACGGATTCGACGGGAACGGCGGCTGACGTTGGAACTGCCTCCGGGCGCGCCACGGTCACTGGCGACAGAACCGCACCGGTCACCGCGTTGGGACGATAGGTGGTGCAGCCCTTGAGCCCGAGAACGTAAGCCTCGCGATAAATCGACATGAATGTTTCAAAGGAGATATCGGCAGGACAGTTGATCGTCTTTGAAATCGAACTGTCCACGTGCTGCTGCACGGCCGCTTGCATCCGCAGGTGTTCGCCCGGAGTTAGATTGGCGCTTGAGACAAAGGCGTCCGGCAGCGCCGAGACGTCGCCGCCGCCCTGCCGGTAAAGAGAATAGGCGAAATCTTCGAGCAGCTCGTCCCTCGCCGCGCCGGAAGAATCGAGCATGCGCCGATGCATGCGAAAGTCGAACACCGGTTCGATCCCGCTCGACACGTTGCCGGCAAAGAGAGAAATGGTCCCGGTCGGCGCAATCGATGTTACGCAACCGTTGCGAATGCCGTGCTTGCCAATCGCTTTTCGAACATCCCCATCGAGCGCTGCAATATGAGGCCGTTCGAGATAGCGAGCGGCATCGAACAGCGGAAAAGCCCCCTTTTCACGGGCCAGTTCGGCACTGGCTATATAGGCCGCGCGCGAAATCGCCGCCATCCAATCTCCGGCCAGCTTCACGGCGCGATCCGACCCGTAGCGAACCCCCAGCATAATCAGAGCATCGGCAAGTCCCGTAATCCCAAGACCGATGCGGCGCTTGGCTTTCGCTTCACGACGCTGCGCGGCGAGTGGATAGCCGGAAACATCGATGATGTTATCGAGCAAGCGCGCGGCCGTGCGCGTCCGTTCTTCCAAGGCGGCGATGTCGAGCGACGCGTCAGAAGCAAACGCGCGCGTCACGAATTGCGTCAGGTTGACCGAACCGAGCAAGCAGGCCCCATAGGGCGGCAACGGCTGCTCACCGCACGGGTTGGTGGCGTGAATGCTTTCCAGATAGCCGAGATTGTTCTGCCGGTTGACACGATCGATGAAGATGACGCCCGGTTCTGCGTAATCGAAGGTGGCCCGCATCAAGCGTTCCCACAACCCGCGCGCGGCAACCTCGCGATAGACCTTACCTGCAAAGATAAGCGGCCACGGCGCATCCCGATCGACCGCGTCCATGAAGGCATCGGTGACCAGAACCGACAGGTTGAAATTGCGTAGCCGCGACGCGTCCGACTTTACATCGATGAAGGTCTCGATGTCGGGATGATCGCAACGCAGTGTCGCCATCATGGCTCCACGCCGCGCACCAGCCGACATGATCGTGCGGCACATCGCATCCCACACATCCATAAAACTGACCGGCCCGGAGGCATCCGCGCCGATGCTATGGACAAGCGCCCCCCGCGGACGCAGGGTCGAGAAATCGTGACCGATGCCGCCGCCTTGCTGCATCGTCAGAGCGGCCTCTTTGACGTTGTCGAAGATAGCGGCAAGATCGTCCTCGATCCGGCCCATGACGAAACAGTTGAAAAGGGTGACCTCGCGTCCTGTTCCTGCCCCCGCCAGGATGCGGCCGGCGGGCAAAAACCCGAAATCTGAAATGGCGTCAAAAAACCGCGTCGCCCAGACCCCGCGCGCCTTTTTACCGTGTTCCACTTTGGCTGCCGCGACCGCCACGCGCTCGAAGGTGGCCGCAAGATCCACGTCACTCGGCACCGCTGTCGCCGCGCCGGCTGGCACTTTGAAGCGGTACTTCTGCTCCCAGATCCCACGCGAGACAGGGGCCAAAAATCGATTACGCTCTTGCATCGCTCAGATACTCAGGAGCCGGAGGTCTTAACCCTCGACCAAACCTTATGAAAAAGGAAGCATAGAGCTAACACGTCATGACTTAATTGTCAATAAATGTTCCGCTATTGTTTTTGTTATGTTCTCAATAGTGTCACTTTGCCGATGGCGAGTTACATAAACGGAAAAAATCCTGACCATAGTTACACTTCCGCTTCCGAGCTCAACGCCCGGCTCTCTGTTTCAATCGCAGCTTCGATACGTTGCTTGGCGATCTTGCGCGGCAGGCCGGGCGGCACTGGCGGCAAGATCGAAACGACGATCGTGCCGGGGTAACGTTTCAACTGACGCCGAGGCCAGAACTGACCTGAATTTAACGCCAGAGGAACCGCAGGTACGCCAAGGGCGTCGTACAGCGCCACGAAACCCGGCTTGTAATCGGGCTCGGCACCCGGCGCCATGCGCGTGCCTTCTGGGAAAATCAGGATCTGGCGGCCGTCAGCCACGCGATTTTTTGCGTCCGCGACCAGCGTTTTCAACGCCACGGCGGCCTTATCGCGACGCACGAGGATGTGCCGGAACTTGACGCAGAACCAGCCGTAGAACGGGATCCATTTGAGTTCGTCTTTGAGAACGACGGCCGGATCGGCAAAGAGCGGAATGAGCGCGAAGGTGTCCCAGGTCGACTGATGCTTGGCCACGATGAGAACAGGCCCCGGTGGCAAATTCTCCCGGCCCCGCACCTCCATTTTGGTGCCGACGATCCTTTCCAGCAGCCACAGCACGATGCGGGCGTGCAGTTTCAATCCGGCCATCGCCCAGCTGCGCGGCGCCAACAGAAGCCACGACAAGCCGATCAGCATGAAGCCCGTGACGAGGTAGAACGCAGCGGCAAAAATGAGGGAGCGCAGCATGAAAGGTCCGCAAATTGGCCGTTGCGGCGCGGCCGTCAGGTTCTGGAGCCATCGCCGCCGTTGGCAGTCGCGACCGCCCCGCTATCGAACGGCATCACCGCGCGATGTAAGGCGAAACGGGCCGCAGAAGGCAGGAACTTGACATACTCTGCAACCAGATTCCGCATCGTGACCGGCGACAGCCACCATGCTTCCGTATCGAACGCCGTCGGCGTGACGGTATGCGGGATAAGCCGAACATTCGGCAGCGTGCGGGACAACTCAACCAGCGTGCGCGGCATGTGATAATTCGAGGTCACAACGATCAATGAGCGATAGCGGTGCTCTCGAGCCCACGTCTGCGTCTCGGACGCATTGCCGATGGTGTTGAGCGCGGTGTAGCCCAGATCAACGCAGCAGTTGAATGTCCGATTGTCGAGCCCCGAAAGCCGGACGAGATCGCGTTGGCCAGTCTGCGCATTCACCCCAGAAATCAAAAGCCGCCCACCGAATCCGTCTTTGAGGAGCCGGGCACCCTCCTTGATCCGCGATTGGCCCCCGGTCAGCACGACGATGGCATCGGCCTTTTCAATGGCGGCGACCGGTGCGCGCATAACATTGGCGGCAAAAAGGACAAAACCCAGGGCGCCGGTCCAAAGAACCAGCGCTGCCAACACAGCCAACGCTTTTCCAAATCGTGACATGGACCCATCAGGCGCCGGCCAGCGCCGCCATCTCCGTTAGGCTCCATCAGCCCTGCTCGTAAACTAGCCGATTTGGCTACGGCTGTGACGGCAAATTTGGACCGCGCCGAAGCATCTCTAGTTGCTCATAAAAGCACTGAAAGATGGCGGAAATTGACCCATCCGTGTTCGAGACGAAGCTTAACGCTTGGCATTGAGGATGCTGTAAACGCCAAGTCGGCTGGTCAGCATGCAGAGGGCCGAAATGATAACGACCACGATGCCCAGCAGCACAAAGCCCGCCATGTCGAGGCTTCCGCTACCAATCAAGCGGTGCATCTCGGCCATCATGACCGGGCCGCCGCCTAGAATTTCAAGGACGATCGGCATGGTGATGAATACGAACGCCGCGAGCGCTGCCCCGACGCAGCCGGCGCGAATACCCAGACGCAGGAAATGCTTCTCGAATTCGCGCGAAATGAAACGGTCGTTGGCGCCCACGAAATGCAGGACCTCGACGATCTCCCGGTTCGAGGCCATAGAACTTTTGGTCGCCGAAACAATGATCGCCGTCGTGGCCGCGGCAACCAGCGCCAGGATGGCAATACCGCCGAGCGCGAGCGACCGCGTGACGGTTCTTATCTGACGTTGCCACTGCCTGTGATCATCGAGTGTGACGCCTTCGAATTTGTCCGTGAGCACTTTACTCACAGCCACGAGATCGGCACCGCTGTCACGGCTGATATTGACCGCGATGAGGCGCGGCACCGGCAGCGCCTTCAGGGCATCGGACTTGCCAAGCCAGGGTTCCAGGAGCGCCGTGGAATCGTCGAGCGAGAGGATTCGCGTTCCGCTCACGCCTGGGATTTGACCAATCAACGCAGCAACATCCCGCAGCGTCGTCTCGGTATCGACACCATCGCGCGGAGCCACCTGCACGGTGACTTCGCTCGAAAGATCCTTGAGCCAAGCATCCGCCGACTGGTTGATCATGTACACGGCGCCGGCTGTCAGGCAGGCGAGAAAACACATAATCGCGATAACAAGAGTGAGGGAGCGGCCGGTAACCGAGCCAGCCGGAACAATCGGCGCATTGACCTGCGGCTTTCCACGTCGAGCGGGTTCGGCAGGGCCCGGCCGAACATCAGGTTCAAGCCGCGGCACAGGTGTTTCGGGATAAACGCCGTAGCCACGATCGTCAGCGGTTGCCGGATAGGTCCGCCCAGGCGCCGGACCGGTGGTCGGATCCTCATCAAAATAGGTCGGCTCCGCGGGATAGGCACCCTGCGGCAGCGGACGACCCGGCATCTTGTCATATGATCCGGACATGACCGTTATGAAGTTCCAAGCGCGGCGCTTTGAATTGCCGCATGAGTTGATGATCGTGGGTTGCGATGACGACGGAGGTCCCGAGACGGTTGAGTTCGATGAAAAGACGCAACAACCGGCGCGCCATCTGCGGATCGACGTTACCGGTCGGCTCGTCGGCCAGAAGCACCTCCGGTTTGCCGATCACGGCACGCGCGATGGCCGCCCGCTGCTTTTCACCTCCCGACAGAACCGAGGGATACGCGTGCATGCGATCACCGAGTCCAACCCACTGTAGCAGGTCCGTCACGTCCTCGCGGTAGTCATCGATGTGTTTGCCGACGACGCGCAGCGGCAACGCAACATTTTCCCAGGTCGTCAGATGATCGAGAAGACGGAAATCCTGGAATACGATGCCGATACGCCGCCGCAGCTGCGCGCGCTTCGAGGGAGTGACGCGACTGATATCTTGGCCAAACATCTCAATTCGGCCACGGGTGGGGTGGATCGACATGAACAGCAGCCGCAGCAAAGACGACTTGCCGGCACCCGAGGCGCCGTGAAGGAAGTGAAACGAGCCGGGTTTCAGCTCGACGTTCACTTCGGCGAGCACATCTGGTCCGCGATCATAGTTGAGCGCAACGTTCGTCAGCCGGATCACGTGTGAGTTCCCGCCAAGTATGGTCCTGTCGCCGGAGGCAGCGACTTATGCCGCTAAAGCTCCCGGATGATCAATCATTTACGATTGTGGCGGCGTCGTGTGCGCGTCTTATGCGGCGGCGATTTGCCTTGGTGACGCTTGAACATTGCAGGCAACGCCCCGATACCTACATAGTCGAATCAAAAGTTTAGGCAATGGAAAGGGCCGGGCATGACGGCTGAGGCAACCACCACCGACAGCGGCGTGGAGATCGTCTATTCGGACGAAGAGATCGCACGCCGGCTCGAAGAGCTGGCACTGGAAGTGAAGTCGGCTGGCCTGAAGAACATGCTGATCGTGGCAATTCTGAAAGGCAGTTTCGTCTTCGCAGCCGACTTGATCCGTGCCTTGCACCGTGTCGGCCTTGAACCGGAAGTCGATTTCTTGACCCTGTCGAGCTACAAAAAAAGCCGGACGTCATCCGGGCGCGTCGAAATTCTGCGCGATCTCGACCTCGGCGTGGAGGGCCGCAACGTGCTGATCGTTGACGATGTGCTGGACAGCGGGCGGACGCTGGCTTTCGCCAAGGACCTGTTATCGGCTCGCGGCGCCAATTTGATCCGCACCTGTGTGCTCCTGGAAAAACAGGTGCCGCGCGCGGTCGACGTAGAAGCCGATTTTGCAGCCTTCGAATGTCCGGACGAGTTTGTTGTCGGGTACGGCATGGACGTGGCTCATCGCTACCGCGAATTGCCGTTCGTCGGCCGCATCACCAAGCATTGAATGGCTGCGGCCTACCGGGCTGAGGGGGAGCAATGGCGCGTATTCTGCTGGCGGATGATGATGGCACCGTCCGCGAACTGTTCCAACGAGTCCTTGCCTCCAGCGGGCACGAGGTTCGAGTCGCACAGGATGGCCAGGAAGCGTTGGGGCATGCCGACACCGGCGGCGTCTTTGACATCCTCGTCACCGACGTCCACATGCCGGGCATCGACGGCATCGCCCTGGCCAAGGCCCTCTCGGCCAAGCAACCGGGATTGAAGATCCTCCTGATGAGTGGTTTCCCCGAACAGTTGCAGCGCGGCAAAAGCGAGCTGACCGGACGCGTCGAAACGCTTACGAAGCCCTGCTCCATCGAAGATATTCGGGCAAAGATCGCTGCTCTCACAGTCTAGCAAACTGAACTTATACGCTATTGAACCGCCCCATCCGGAACAGGGACAGGTCAAACGCCGGCTGCCGATCCATGGCCAGATCGGCTAGAATTTCACCCATGACCGCGGCAAACTTGTAGCCATGTCCCGAACATGGGGACGCGACGACCACTTCGGCAAAATCAGGCAGCGTGTCGACGACGAAGTGCTCGTCGGGCGTGTTGGTAAAAAGGCAAGCTCTGAGCGCCAGACAATCGCCGTCGGCCTCCGGAAAGAACCGCCGCATGCCCTCGCGAAGAACAGCCTCGTCGGCGAGCGTCGGATCGCGCGATAGGCCATCGGCGCTGCCCGTCTCCTGCAGATGATGATAGAGGCCGATCTTGAAGCCCGGAACGTGCCATTCCGGAAATTGATAGAAATGGCCGAGATCGCATTTCAGATTGGAGACCGGAAAGCTGCCCAATCGAAAGTGGGCCGGTGCTTTGGGCCGAAACCAGCCGAGCACTTGCCGCTCGGGCACCGCTGTGCTGCTCAGCTGAGGTACGTGATCGCCGATCCAGGCCCCCGCCGACAATATAAGTCGACCGGCCTCATAGACACCTTTCGACGTGCGCACACGGACGCCTCCGCCTGCAATCGGCGCATAGTCGATCAGCGGTTCGCGGGCACGGACGATAGCTCCATTATCCATGGCGAGGTTGACCCCGGCAACGATGGCCCGCTCGCTGGCAACGAAGCCCCCGTCCGGCTGCAACACCGCCTCATAGTCCGCCGGCAGGCAATACCCCGGAAAGCGGCGCATCACCTCCATGGCATTGAGCTGTTCATGGGCAAGATCGTGCTGCCGGCAACTGGCCAGCGAGCCGTTGACAACCGAAGAGCCCGCCGGCCCGATATCCATCGAACCGGTCACAAAGAGAAGCTGTTCACCGGCGCGTTGTTCCAGATCGCGCCAAAGTTCGTACGACCGGCGCAGCAGCGGCACATAGCTGGAGTGTTCAAAGTAGGCGAGCCGAATGATGCGGTTGAAGCCATGCGAAGACCCGAACGTGTGGGGAATATCGAACCGTTCAAGTCCGAGAACGTGTTGCCCGCGCTCGGCGAGGCGCAGGCACGTTTGCGCGCCCATCCCGCCGACGCCGGCCACGATGACGTCGAACGCCATCGCTGTCATGGCGAGGGAGTCGGTGCTACCGAGGAACTCGTAGCCGCGGGTGACGGCGCTGCTGATTGCGGCGACGCCGCCGGCGCGACGGGAGCGACAGAAATCTCAGGTGCTGCAGCTGCCGGTGGCGCGGCAGGCGGATCGGGCGGCCGCGTACACGCTTTTGCAATCCGCGCCTCAGCCCGCGCCGGGCCTTCGCTCAATTGAGCTTGAAATGGAATGAAAGACAGCTTCGTCAGCTTGTAGACTTCGTTGGTGAAGGTCGCCCCGCAGTCGAGCACGAACTGGTGCATTTCCGGCATTCGGCACTGAACCAGGATTGGCTTGGGATCCTGATCCGCAATGCGCGCGTCGTAGGCTTTCGTTAGACAGCGATCAACATCGGCCATGGCGGCGACGAGACCGTCCTGAAAGTGACCTTCGAGCTTGGACAGGAAGTATTCGCCCGTCACTTCGCGGATGGCGAAAACATTCTGCATGATCGACTTGTTCCAGTCGACATAAGCCTCGTCATAGGCGCGCTTCCTGAACTTCACCTCTTCGAGGTCCGCGCCACGCCGCAGCGACGAGGCGACCATGCCCGCGCGCGTTCGCCGCTCATAAACAAGATGCACCAGCGTCTCGATCGAATCCTTGCGAGCCTGATACTTGGCATACGTCTGTCCAAGCCATGCACCGACAGACGCTGTAATAATACCGTTGATGCCGGCGGAGACGAGCGCGAAGATAATCAATTGGCGCCGCGTCAGGCGCGATTGCCGCAGCATTCCCAACATTCGCTGTGACGTCATCGACCCCGTCCCCCCAATCCCCGCGGCCAATCCCCTAGCCGCCGTCTCAGCCGCCCGTCACGCTCATATGGCGAGCGACGGCCGGCTTTCTCGTCGTCCGGTCGATAATGAAATCGTGCCCCTTCGGTTTGCGCGCAATCGCCGCTTCTATGGCCTCCACCAAGACACCATCGTCGGGCGAAGCACGCAGCGGGGCGCGCAAATCGGCAGCATCGTCCTGACCGAGGCACATATACAGCGTGCCGGTACATGTGAGGCGAACCCGATTGCAGCTTTCGCAGAAATTGTGCGTCATCGGCGTGATGAAACCGAGGCGTCCGCCCGTTTCCTTGACCCGCACATAGCGCGCCGGACCGCCCGTGCGATACGCAATATCTTCCAGCGAAAAGGTATCGAGCATTCGTGTGCGTACGATCGACAGCGGCAGATATTGATCCGTTCTGTCAGCTTCGATATCGCCAAGCGGCATCGTCTCGATGAATGTGAGGTCGGCGCCACGGCCGTGAGCAAAGCGGATCAGATCCGCGAACTCGGCCTCGTTGACCCCCTTGAGCGCCACCGTGTTGATCTTCACCTTGAGGCCTGCCCGTTCCGCAGCCGCGAGCCCCGCGAGCACCGTGTCGAGATCGCCCCAGCGCGTGATGGCCTTGAACTTCTGCGGGTCCAGCGTATCGAGCGAAAGGTTGATCCGCTCGACACCGCAAGCCTTCAGGTCGGCCGCATATTTAGCCAACTGGCTGCCGTTTGTCGTCAGGGTCAATTCGTCAAGCGTTCCGGCATCGAGGTGGCGCGACAACGCGCGAAACAGCCAGAGGATGTTCTTGCGTACGAGCGGCTCTCCGCCCGTGATCCGCAGCTTGCGCACACCGCGTGCGACGAAGACGGAGCAAAGGCGGTCGAGTTCTTCCAGCGTCAGCAGGTGCTGCTTCGGCAGGAACGTCATGTGCTCGGACATGCAGTAGACGCAGCGAAAATCGCACCTGTCGGTCACCGACACGCGAAGATAGGTCACCGCTCGCCCGAACGGGTCGATGAGGCCAGGCTTGCGGTCAATGATCGGAACCGTATCCACAGGATGCCTAATGTTGGGGGAGCGCCGACACCGCGGCCTTAAGCCTGTTTATCTAACAACGGCGTGGCTGAGTGCAAGGGCCATCCCCCCGGCAGTCACGCCACAGAGCCATCTCCCTATCACGCTGCCGGGCTGTGCCAGCTTGTTCATGTCAGATTGCCGGGCTACTGATAATGCAAATTCGAACGATCCCGGTGCGATAGGTTCAAACCACCACCGCGGACGAGGGGGATGGAATGGCCGACACAAGCTTAACGCCGACGGCAACCGGCGAGGGGGTCCTTGATCGTGAGCGGATCATTGCTCGGTCGGGTTTCAACCGCTGGATGGTGCCTCCCGCTGCTTTGTGCATCCATCTCTGTATCGGTATGGCGTATGGCTTTTCGGTTTTCTGGAAGCCCTTGGAAAACGTGCTTTCGGGAGCCGACGGCAAACCTTTGCCGCTCTGCGCCGCCGGTGCCACGACGTTTTCTGAAAAAGCCGCTGGCACACTGAAAGCGTTGACTGCCACCGATTGCAACTGGAGCCAGTTCGACCTCGGCTGGATGTACACCTTCTTTTTCGTACTGCTCGGCATTTCGGCGGCCATCTGGGGTGGCTGGCTCGAACGGGCAGGCCCGCGCAAAGCCGGTTTCGTCGCAACGCTATGCTGGTGCGGAGGCCTGTTGATCTCGGCCCTCGGCATCTATCTGCATCAGCTTTGGATGTTGTGGCTCGGCTCCGGTGTGATCGGCGGCATCGGCCTTGGACTTGGCTACATCTCGCCTGTCTCGACCTTGATCAAATGGTTCCCGGATCGTCGCGGCATGGCGACCGGAATGGCGATCATGGGCTTCGGCGGCGGCGCCATGATCGGCTCACCGCTCGCCACCGCTCTGATGGGTACGTTCAAGGGTCCGAGGTAACGCGGGTGTCTGGGAGACATTTGTAGCGTTGGCCGCGATCTATCTCGTGTTCATGATGATTGGAACATTTGGATACCGCATTCCGCCGTCCGGCTGGAAGCCCGAAGGCTGGTCACCGCCGGTCAATGCGGGCGCAATGATCGCAACAAAGCACGTGCACCTGGACAACGCTCACAAGACGCCGCAGTTCTGGCTGCTGTGGCTGGTTCTGTGCATGAACGTTTCTGCCGGTATCGGTATCATCGGCGCTGCCTCGCCCATGCTCCAGGAAACCTTCGGCGGCGCACTCGTCGATGCCGCCGGCGTCGGCTACCTCGACATGAAGAAGGATGCGACCATGGCGGCCGCTGCCGCAGCGGTCGGCGCCGGCTTTGTGGGACTAATCTCGCTGTTCAACATATTCGGTCGCATTGCCTGGGCCTCCTCATCCGACAAACTCGGGCGCAAAGTCACCTACGTCATTTTCTTTGTGCTTGGCGGCGCACTCTATGTGCTGGCATCCTTTGCTGCGGATTGGAAAATCCTTGCGCTCTTTGTCAGCGCATTCTGCATCATCGCGTCGATGTATGGCGGCGGCTTCGCAACCATCCCGGCTTATCTGGCCGACATTTTCGGCACGCAGTTCGTCGGCGCCATTCACGGCCGGCTGCTGACGGCTTGGTCAACCGCCGGCATCGTCGGTCCAGTGATCGTCAACTATTTGCACGATACCCGTCTGGCGAGTGGCGTCTCCCCGGATCAGGTGTACGGCCCCATCTTCTACATTTTAGCCGGAATGCTTGTTGTCGGGTTTATAGCCAACCTTTTGGTCTGGCCGGTTAACCCGAAATGGCAAATGACCGATGAAGACGTTGCCCTGGAGCGCGCCAAACTGCACGAGAAGAACGCGGCGACGACCTCGGGCTCCTTCGGCATCGGCACAGGCGGACTCGACGCCAAGGCTTGTGTATTTTGGCTCTTGGTTGGCATTCCCCTTGCTTGGGGTATTTGGAAAACGGTGGAGAAAGCGCTCGTCCTGTTCCAGTAACTGTCTGGCACTCGGTCAGCTTACTCCTCGTTCACGCGAGGTTCCCGCATGCCAGCAACAACCTGTCGATGGATCTTCACGGCAGCGTTTGTGGCAATGACCGCGCCGGCTGCGCCCGCAATGGCCGCACTCGACTATGCGGCGTCCACGCAACGGCCGCTCCAGTTTCAGGTCTTGCCGTTTGACAACCCGATGCTCCGTCGTAACCCCCGAATAACGTCTTCGTTGAACCGGCCGATCATCGTGAAATCTGAAGCTGCATCGGCCTATATCAGGCAGGGGTTCATCAATGCCGTTCTGTGCACCATCGCAGGAGCGCTCGGCCTCGTCGTCATAGGCTTCCGCCTTTACGGCAACCGGCACGGCAGTGCCGCCACGTAGCTGATCAACGGGCTCACCGGGTCGAGCACAGCGTTGCCGTCCGCGGTGATGTTGGGCAAACCCAGATCACGCGGATAAACGGCAGTGCCCGGCGGCAAACCGGGACACCCACGCACCGCGATCCTCAATTCAGAAAAGTAAGCTGCGGCACGTGTGAACGTTTCCCACGCCGCTTTATCCGACGACCACATGGGCACGATCACGACGCGCGCCGGCGTTCGGCTGGCGAAGGCAAGGCCCTTCGCCAGGGACGTAGGATCAGCCGGATCGACCCTCACGGGCAATAACGAAACCGGTGCCGTCGGGGCCAATGCTCCGGCAAGGCCGGCTATCAGTGTCCGTGTCGCCTGCGGCGTCGTACGGATAGCGGTCGTCACCGGGAATATCCCAGGCGATGATTTCTCCCTCACCATCGCGAGCGAGCCGGGCCGCGATCTCCGGCCGGGTATAGTCAAAGCCCGCTGTCAGGACAGCGACCGGTGTCCGGCCCGCAACATCAGCCGGCGGGGGGCACTTTGGGGTCGCCAGCAAGTGCAATCCCGATCGGGATCACGACGCCGGCCACAGCGCCGAGGCACCAGGAACCGCGCCAGAAAAAGTTTCGATTTGCCATGCGCCCTCTCAGCCTCGCACTCGGGCCCGCGTTTTCGACTTGCCAATGAACCTTACGGTCGCGGGCTCCAATCCGTCACGCGGGACGAGGCCCATCAGGTCCACCCTTGGAGAACAGCACGCTCCGCCGCTATAAGAAGGCCGACCGGCGCAAGCCCGTCCGGAGTGAAGACGAGGGGGTTTTTGTGACACGCATTTCTCGCCGCAAGTTCGTTGCTGGTGCAGCCACCAGCGGCGTAGGGCTCGCTGCAGCCGCGTGTGATCAGCAAAGCCCAGCTGCGCCGGCGGTCGTCACGCAGCTACCCGAATTGCGCTGGCGGATGACGTCAAGTTTCCCCCCCTCGCTCGACACCATTCACGGCGCTTCAAAGGTTTTCGCGAAAGTCGTCGCGGAGATGACCGACAACCGATTCCAGATCCAGGTGTTCGCCGCCGGTGAAATTATCGGCGGTCTACAAGCCGCCGACGCCGTGACCGACGGAACAGTCGAGAGCTGCCAGACTGCGTCCTACTATTACTGGGGCAAGGATCCGACATTTGCCCTCGCGACCGGCATCCCGTTCGGCCTCAACTCGCGCATGCAGAACGCTTGGATGTGGGAAGGAGGTGGCATCGAACTGATGAACGACTTCTACCAGCGCTACAACATTTACGGTTTGCCCGGCGGTAACTCTGGCGCCCAGATGGGCGGCTGGTACCGCCGCGAGATCAATACGCCGGCTGACTGGAAGGGCCTTAAAATTCGCATCGGCGGCTTTGGCGGCGCGATCCTTGCCAGGCTCGGTGCGGTACCGACGCAGATTGCCGCCTCCGATATTTATCCGGCGTTGGAGAAAGGCACGATCGACGCAGCGGAGTGGGTCGGCCCCTACGACGATGAGAAGCTCGGGTTCGCGCAAGTGGCCCGTTACTACTATTACCCCGGCTGGTGGGAAGGGCAGGCGATGCTGCACTTCTTCTTCAACCTGCAAAAATGGAACGAGCTGCCCAAGAATTATCAGGCGATCTTGCGTGCCGCGGCACAAACCGCCAACACCGTCATGCTGGCACGCTACGACATGCAAAACCCTCAGGCTTTGCGCTCTCTCGTGCAGAACGGCGCACTGCTTCGTCCGTTTTCGAAGGAAGTTCTGGACGCATGTTTCGCCGCCTCCAACGAGGTTTATGCCGAGCTCTCGGCCAAGAACGCCGATTTCAAAAACGCCTACGAAGCCATGACGAAAGTCCGCCGCAACGGTTTCCTCTGGCACCAGCTCTCCGAGCACACGATGGACACCTACATGATGATCCTGCAGCGCGAAGGCAAACTCTAAATAGAATGCATCACTTCAGCAGCACATAGCCATCCGTGTGGCATTCGCCAAAACCACATTGCACGAGAACAGAAGCAAGATTGATAGCGACAAGTGCAATCACATAGAGGCTCAGTGCGCCCGCAATCCGCGACAGCACCGGCGTATCGCTGATCGCCGACTTGCCGACATGATCATCGTTGCCGAGCACGATGAGCTTGACTGAATAGGCCGTCAAAATAGCGAGCGCGATCAGGATCGACCATACCGGCATGTGCAAACCAAACACCGCCGAGCCGATATAGGCATGTCCCGGCCTGGGATAGATGTCGAGCAGGGACTGGCGAACCGAGACGACCAGAAGAAAAATCGCAAACAGCAAGCTGACGCCTGTATTGCGATAGCGGAAGCCATGGCGAAAGTTGAGAATGATTCCGAACGCGACGCCGAAGAGAGCGATGCGCTCAAGCAGACACAGCGGACACGGCAGTTCGCCAAAAAGGTACTGCAGCGTCATTGCGGCGGAAAGAATGCCCACAATCACTGTCAGCATCAAAAGCAGGAAGACCTCGTTCAAAAACACCAGCGGATCAGAAGTGCCAGTGTCCAGCCTCATGTCAGCACACCGGTCTGAGGAGCCGTGTCGGGCGCCTCGGTCGAAATCCACGGCATTCGGAAGCCATACTCGGGACTGTAGACTTCAAACAGAAACAGCCACACGGCGAGAATAAAGGCGGCAGCGATGGCAGCCAACGCCGCCCGATCCCGACCGGTCCAACCCAGGACCAGGGCAAGCGTCATCGCTGCAAAGACAGCCAGCATCATGCACGCACCTCAAGACCGGTTCGACGATATTGCCGGCACAAAAGTCCATCAAATCCATTGAGCCGCATCCGCGGTCAGATGCAAGGGGCACGCTTCGCGATCGCGTGTCGTTGTAAACGATGCTGGCCAAATTCAGCAATCGTGCAAAAATAAAGCCTCGACCGACAGATGGAAGGTGAAGCCGGCATGCAGCTATGGAAAGCGATCCACAATGCGCTCACCCTGTCGTTCTGTGTTGGATGGATGACGCTGCCGGCTACCGCCGCCGAGGACACGGCAGTCGCGGCCGAAGTCCTTGCCAGGGCAAAGCCAGGAACGATCTTTCGCGTCTGGCCGATGGAAGGCGGCGTCAAGCCCGGGATCAAAGGTTACCGCGTCCTCTATCGATCAACGAATTACGACGGCCACCCCGTCGCCGTCACCGGTGCGCTCATTTTTCCAGCGCAGCCGGCCGCTCATCCGCGAGCCGTCGTAGCCTGGGCACATCCGACAACAGGTGTCGTATCCAAATGTGCTCCAACGCTGCTCCCCAATTTTTCGCAAGTCATCATGGGACTGGATGAGATCGCCAGCCGCGGTTGGGTCATCGCGGCGACCGACTATATCGGCCTCGGCACCAGCAGTCCGCATCCCTATCTGATCGGCATCGCAGAAGCCAACGCAGTGATCGATATTGTTCGCGCAGCCCGTCAGCTTTCCGATGTCGCCGCCTCGGATCGCTTCGCCGTATGGGGTCATTCGCAAGGCGGCCACGCGGCACTCTACACGGGCCTGCATGCCAAAACCTATGCGCCGGAATTAACGCTCGTCGGCGTGGCTGCGGCCGCGCCGGCGACCAAGCTTGCCGAGTTGTTCAAGGCTGACGAAAATTCGTCCAGCGGCCGCAGCCTGTCCGCAATGACGGTTCTCGCATGGTCGCGCCTTTTCGGCTGGCCGCTTGGCCAAATGGTCGAACCGGCGGCAATGCGTCCTTTCGAGCGCCTCGCCAGCGACTGCATCGAAGACCTGCCGCAGTTCCTGCAGGAAGACGACGACGAAAACGATCTGCCGAAAGTCTTCCTCAAAATCGATCCCCTGACCGACCCGAAGTTCACGCCCGTCATCGCTGCGAATACGCCGGGTCCGATGCCGGCCGGCACGCCGGTGTTCATCGCCCAAGGCACGGCGGACACGACGGTACGGCCCGAAATCACCAAACAATACATCAGTGAGCTGTGCCGGGGCGGCGCCAAGCTGCACGTCAAGTGGATGTCCGGTGTCAGTCACGTGACGGTAGCGCTTGATAGTGCATACGATGCGGTAGAGTGGATGGCGCAGCGGTTTGCCGGCGCGCCAGCGCCCAATCAATGCTGAGCACCAGCGCCCAATCAGTGCTGAGAAGCCCGCAATCGCAGTCAAACTGGCCGAATTTGCCCGCTGCCGCGCACCAGATATTTGAAGCTGGTCAACTGTTCGACCCCGACCGGCCCGCGCGCATGCATCTTACCGGTCGCAATGCCGATTTCCGCACCGAACCCGAATTCGCCTCCGTCGGCAAATTGCGTCGACGCATTGTGCAGCACAATGGCGCTGTCGACTTGAGTGAGGAATCGGTTCGCCGTTGCCGCGTCGCTCGTAATGATCGCGTCGGTGTGTTGCGAGCCGAGCCGCGTGATGTGATCGATCGCGCCGTCGACACCATCGACCATTTTCACCGCGATGATGCTGTCGAGAAATTCCTTGCCGAAATCATTGGCCGCGGCCGGCTTCACCCGGGCATCCACGGCGCGGGTCGTTTCGTCGCCACGGACTTCGCATCCCGCATCGATCAAGGCCGTCACCAATTCGCCTAACAGGCCACAGGGTGCTGCTCGATCAACAAGCAAACATTCCGTCGCCCCGCACACACCGGTGCGTCGCATTTTGGCGTTGACCACGATGTCCTTCGCCATGACCGGGTTTGCGGCCTTATCGACGTATGTATGACAGATGCCCTCCAGATGCGCGAAGACCGGAACGCGCGCGTCCGATTGGACGCGCTCGACGAGCGAGCGCCCACCGCGCGGCACAATAACATCGACCGCGCCATCAAGCCCCGATAAGAGATGGCCGACAGCGGCACGGTCCGTCGTCGGAATCAACTGAATGGCATCTTCCGGCAATCCGGCCGCCTTCAATCCCGCTACCAGACACGCGTGAATGGCGCTCGCGGAACGAAAGGCATCCGATCCAGTTCGCAGAATAGCCGCATTGCCTGACTTAAGGCACAGCCCGCCAGCATCAGCGGTCACGTTCGGACGGCTCTCATAGATGATTCCGATTACGCCGATCGGCACTCGCACCCGTGCAATCTTCAAGCCATTGGGTCGCGTCCACTCGCTGAGCACCGCACCGACTGGATCAGGTAACTCGGCAATATCCTCAAGCCCGCGCGCCATCGCTTCAATGCGCTCGTCCGTCAGTCTCAACCGGTCGATGAACGAAGCAGCCAACCCTGCCGCTTGAGCTGCTTCGGAATCGGCCGCGTTAGCCTTCAGAATGACGGCCCGGTCTTGCCGCAAATGGGCCGCCATGGCACACAGAGCTGCGTTCTTCGTTGCCGTTGGAGCAAGTGCCAATGCCCGGGCGACCACACGTGCCGCGCGGCCGATAGCAAACATCGCCTCGCGCAAATCCTGCGATTTTTGTTCTGGCCGGGCTCCCGACATCTACTTCCTCGATAGGGCCATGTCGTCACGATGGACGAGTTCATCGCCGCCATTGTAGCCCAGGATCGCTTCGATGTCGGCGCTGCGTTTGCCGACGATCCGATCGGCATCTTTGTTGGTATAGGCGACGAGTCCGCGTCCCAGTTCGCGACCGTCGGCGGAGCGGATAATGATGGCATCACCGCGGTCGAACGTACCTTCGACCCGCGTCACGCCCGCGGGCAAAAGGCTCTTGCCGGAGAACAAAGCCTTCTCGGCGCCGGCGTCGATATGAATAACGCCGCGCGGCTCAAGTTGACCGGCGATCCAACGCTTCTTCGCCGTCACAGGATCTTGCTTGGCCAGAAACCACGTGACCGTCGAGCCTTCGCCGATCGCCCGCAGCGGATTCATCAGGTTGCCCGTGGCAATGACCATATGCGTGCCGGCACCGAGCGCAATTTTTCCGGCCTCGATCTTGGTCTTCATGCCGCCCTTCGACAATTCGGTCCCCGGCGCGCCGGCCATGGCTTCGATCTCCGGCGTGATTTCCGTCACGATTGGAATGTGCCGCGCATTGCGATCAGCGTGCGGGGGTGCCGTATATAGCCCGTCGATATCCGACAGCAGCACAAGGCAGTCCGCCGAGACCATCGAGGCGACGCGCGCCGACAGACGATCGTTGTCGCCGTATTTGATTTCCGCCGTGGCAACCGTATCGTTCTCGTTGACCACGGGAATGGCGCCAAGTTCGAGCAAAGTCTCGATAGTGTGCCGCGCATTGAGATATCGGCGCCGCTGCTCCGTGTCGCCAAGCGTCAACAGGATTTGAGCAACAGTCATACCGTGCTCACCGGCAAGCGCCTGATAGGCCGCCGCGAGACTGATCTGACCGACGGCCGCCGCCGCCTGACTTTGCTCCAGTTCAAGCGTTCCCTTCGGCAGCCCCAGCTTGTACCGCCCGAGCGCCACCGCACCTGATGACACGAGGACGACCTGCCGGCCCGCCTTGCGCAAACTGGCGACGTCTTCAATGAGTGACGCCAGCCACTGCGACTTCAGCGTGCCGGTTGTCCGGTCCGCGAGCAGTGCCGAGCCGATCTTCACCACAATGCGCCGCGCCCGATCCCACTCGGGACGGGCGGCAAGGGCATGCGCGGCGAAAGGCGGCGTGCGGGGCATAACGGAATAACCTGCGGATGGCATTGCTGGATTAGCCCTCAACCGGCCCGCGGTGCAAGCAGGATTATGGCCGCGCCGGCTAAACAGGTTGCAGCGCCGAGGGCATCGAAACGGTCGGGCCTCACGCCCTCGACAGCCCACATCCAAGCCAGCGAGGAAACAATGTAAATACCGCCATACGCTGCAAAGGCGCGCCCGGCGGCTTCGGTAGGGATGAGCGTGAGCAGCATCGCAAATGCAATGAGTGATGCCAATCCGGGCACGAGCCAAAGCGAGCTTGCACCCGACCGCAGCCATGCCCAGAAGGCAAAACAGCCTCCGATTTCAGCCAAGGCCGCCAACCCGTAAACAAGCAAGGATTGCATCGCTTCACTCCTTGCCGCGGTGAGGGCGGCACTTGCCCGCCGGTTTTTGCGCCAGCGCGTCAATGCCATCGAGGAGGATCGCAATCGATGTCTCGAACACATCGCCCGCATCGAGGTTACGCAACGTCGGCAGCAGACGGGGCATGGTCGACAGTCCGGGTGTAACCTCGATTTCTTTCAAAGCGTCCGCGCCCGGCCGGCCCGTCAACCCGCCCGCTTCACCGGCGCATAGCCCAAGCAGAGCAGCATAAAGACCGCACTCGACGGCAGGCAAAACTGAATCTGGCAATCCAGCGTCGGACAATGCCGCGAACGTGTCGTCCGCTAGAACAAGATCCTGCGAACCGGTGGTCCAGTACCGCATCAGAAGCGGAAACGTGCGCGGATAGATTTGCGCCACCGCCCGGTATTGCCGCGCCATGCTGACCAGACGGTCACGCCACGGCAACGAGCGATTCGGACGTTCGATACCTGCATGCAACCGGTCCGCGACCGCGCGCTCCAATCCTTCCCGCGATCCGAAATGATAAATCAGCGCCGCAGGATCGCAGCCGATGGCGCGAGCGGCCGCGCGCAGCGAGAAATTCTCTACTCCCGTGCGCTCCATTTCAGCGAGTACCGACGCAAGCAGCGTTGCGTCGTCCAAACCGCGCTGACCCCGTGGCTGCTTCTTTTTCAACATTGTTGAAATAAGACCCTTGCCATCTGCTGCCCACCATTCTATTTCAACATTGTTGAATAAAGGTAGTGGACCATGAGCGCAAGCGTTTCAGATATTAAGTCAGCGACAGACCGACGAAAAAGCCTGACGGCCGTCATCCTGTCCTGCTTCGGTGTCGGCATCGCCTTTGGCTTGGGATACCCGCTGACCGCTGTGGTGCTCGAAGGCCGTGGCGAGCCGTCGTGGATTATCGGCCTCGCCGGCGCGGCCCCCTCACTCGCCATCCTGGCCCTGCTTCCAATTCTGCCGCGCGCCGTCGCTCGCATCCGTCCATCGACGGCGATTATCCTCGGCTGCATGTGCTGCGCGGCAGCCTATGGATCCCTTTATTTTCTTGAGTCTACGTGGGCCTGGATCGCGCTTCGTTTTCTCATGGGGGCGACCATCGCACTGCCATGGATCGTCGGCGAAACATGGGTTAATCACATAGCCGACGATAGCCATCGCGCCCGTGTAATCTCATTCTACGCTGTGTCGTTCTTTTCCGGCTTCGCCTTGGGACCAATCTTACTGGAGCACTTTGGATCTGACGGGCCTTGGGCCTTTGTCATCGGTGCGGGTGGTGCACTTCTTGCGGCGCTGCCGATCTATATCGCCCGCGATCTGGCACCCGATCTGGCCCATGAACCCGCCACCGGCTTGATCGGCGGCATGCGGCTGGCACCTGCGGCAATGGCTGGCGCGTTCCTCGGCGGCTACCTCGAGACGTCGCACTTTGCCTTGCTGCCAAACGTGGCCATCGCCGGCGGCATGGACGAGGCGACAGCATTGCGGCTCCTCACCGCTTTGATCATCGGCGGGCTTTTGACACAGTACACCCTCGGCTGGCTTGCGGACCGCACGTCACGCAAATCCCTGCTGGTGGCGCTCGGGCTCATCTACGCCGCGCTGATCATCATGCTCCCGCCCGTCCTCGGCACCCCTCGCCTCGCACTAGCCCTGATCTTCGTTCTCGGCACCACCGTGATCGGCTTCTACATGCTGGGGCTCGCGATGCTCGGCCAGGAAGTCGAACCGAGCCAACTTGCGACCGCCAACGCCGCATTCATTCTCATGTACACCAGCGGCGGCATCGTCGGCCCGGCAATCTCAGGCGTCGTTATGACCAACGGTCCCGTGTTCGGCTTCGTCACCTCCACCGCGATCGCCGCCCTCGTGTTCACAGCCGTCATTGCCTTCGCTCGCAGCCGCCCGGCATGAAGCCTTGCCGCCGGCCGTCCACCTGCGCTAGTTGACGCAACATGAGTCTGAAAATTCGCATCATTCCCTGCCTCGACGTCAAGGACGGCCGCGTCGTCAAAGGGGTCAACTTTGTCGATCTCGTCGATGCCGGTGATCCCGTGGAGGCCGCAGCAGCCTACGACGCGGCCGGCGCGGATGAACTATGCTTCCTCGACATCACGGCAAGCCACGAGAACCGGGACACGATCTTCGACATCGTAGAGCGCACGGCAGAACGCTGCTTCATGCCCTTGACGGTCGGTGGCGGTGTGCGCACCATCGATGATATCCGCAAGCTCCTGGAGGCCGGCGCCGACAAGGTTTCGATCAACACCGCCGCCGTGTTCGATCGGCAGTTTGTCAAAGTCGCGAGCGAAAAATTCGGCGCCCAGTGCATCGTTGTCGCCATCGATGCCAAGAAGGTCTCTGCGCCCGGTACGCCGGATCGCTGGGAGATTTTCACCCACGGCGGCAGGAAGCCGACTGGCATCGACGCGGTCGCGTACGCCAAGGAGGTCGTCGCGCTCGGCGCGGGCGAAATATTGCTGACCTCGATGGACCGCGACGGTACCAAAACCGGATTCGATATTGCTTTGACGCGGACCATTGCCGACGCCGTGCCCGTCCCCGTCATTGCCTCGGGTGGCGTTGGAACGCTCGATCACCTCGTCGATGGCGTGAAAAGCGGACATGCCAGCGCCGTGCTCGCCGCATCCATTTTCCATTTTGGCAAATATACGATTGCCGAAGCCAAGGCCCACCTGGAGCGCGCGGGAATTGCAGTCCGGCCTTGAACTTTATCATTGATACGGACAATAATTCGCATCTAAACAATCAATTTCAATAATCTTCAGTGCGGCGCGATAACTCCCCATGTTCAACCCATGATGGAGATCCACTCATGAAGTGCACTGCCTATCTAGCCGCTGCCGCCCCTGTTCATTTCCCTGCCAGCCGCGGCGGAAGAACCCGCGGCCGCTGCGACAACTGCCACCTGCACACCCGCAACGGAAAGCGATATCGCCGGCCTCTTTGACAAGTGGAATGCGACGCTCGCTACGAAGGATCCAGCTAAAGTCGCGTCACTGTATGCAGTCGATGCCGTCTTGCTTCCCACCGTGGCCAACACGGCGACGACGCCGGATGAAATTAAGGCTTACTTTGTCAACATTCTAAAGCTCGAACCTCAGGGCAAGATCAACACGCGCAAGATCGACATCGGTTGCAACCAGGCTTTTGACGTCGGCACGTATACGTTCTCAGTCAAATCGAGCGACGGCAAGCCGTCCACGGTCGCCGCGCGCTACAGCTACTTCTACGAAATCAGAAACGGGGAGTGGAAGATCGTGCATCACCATTCTTCTAAATTACCCGCCGAAAAAGCAAACTAAATGAACTTATCTTGGGCCGGTGCGGGAGCATCGGCCTATCAAGCTAAATCCGTTTGTCCCGCGAAAAGCACAAATCGGAGATGATGCACGTCTCGCACAGCGGTCGCACGGCCTTGCAGGTATACCTCCCGTGCAGAATGAGCCAATGATGTGCGTGCATCATGTAGACCGTAGGCACTATTTTCACCAAATCGGCCTCGACAGCATCCGGAGTCTTGCCCCGCGATAGCCAGAGCCGATGCGAGACGCGAAACACGTGCGTGTCGACGGCCATTGTCGGCTCGCCGAACGCCATGTTGAGCACAACGTTCGCGGTTTTTCGTCCAACACCCGGCAGCGATTGCAACAGATCCCGATCATGCGGGACCTCGCCGCCGTGCTCCGCAATCAGCCTTTCCGACAGGAGAATGACGTTTTTAGCCTTGGTGCGAAAAAGCCCGATTGTTTTGATGTAATCGCGGAGTTTATCTACTCCTAACGCCAGCATTTTTTGCGGGCTGTCCGCCACCTGAAACAACGCCCGCGTCGCCTTGTTGACGCCGGCATCGGTGGCCTGTGCGGAAAGTACGACGGCAACGAGCAGGGTAAACGGGTTGCAATGTTCCAGTTCGCCTTTCGGCTCCGGGTTCTTCTTGTGAAAACGGAAGAAAATATCGCCGATTTCCTCCGGCGTCCGCCTACGTGTCCGCGGTTGCGGCCGCGCCTTGACCTTTGCAACGCTGTCCTCTTCCGTCCCAGCGACCCCAGAAACGTTCCCTCGTAAAGTGGACTTCCCTTTTTTCGCGGACGAGCGTTTCATGTCGACAAACCTGTGAGCACCGTGCCGCGACATGACGCAAATCTCAACACAAACGCAAGAACCCCGGCTCTTCAGCGCCATTTTGCACCCGCACCGGTCGCTGTCGAATACGAACTTCCTCATTTTGCTGGGCTTCATCGGCATCGTCAGCTTCGCCACCGGCGTGGCCTTTACGCTGATGGGCGCATGGCCGGTCATGGGGTTTTATGGTCTCGACGTGCTGGCGATCTACTTCGCATTCAAGATCAACTATCGTTCCGGTAAAGCCTACGAACTGATCGAGCTGTCGCCTGAAGTTCTAAAGATAACGCAGGTCCAACCCTCAGGCCGGAGCCGCAGCTTCGATTTCAACCCCTACTGGGTGAAAGTGCTGCTGAACGAATGGCCGGACGGTAGCGCCGATTTAAAGCTGGCGCTTCACGGCAACGAGTTTGAATTTGCCAGATTTCTCAACGCTGACGAAAAGAAGGACTTTGCTCAAGCCCTGCGCGGGGCCCTCACCGTCGCGCGCTCGGCGCCAGCCGCAATGGGCTAGTCGTCGAGCATGGCCAGTGCGGCCCGACGCTCATTCGGCTTGAGTTTGAGAAACTGTGCGCGCGCAGCCTTTACGTCCTTGTCGGACCCGGTCTCGGCGGCCTTCTTGAGCGCCACCGTCGCTGGATGATCCGCACGACAGATAAACGTCAGCGCCTGACCAAGCCGTCCCATCATGGCGGCGTCGAATTTGGGCTCTTCGCTCACTTGAAGCGGCCGCGGCGCTGGAGCACTTCGATCTTGTACCCGTCCGGATCATCGATGAAGAAGAACCGTCCGAATGGCTGCCCGTCGTGGGTCATCTCCTTGATGTCCTTCGGGTGAAATCCTGCCGCCTTGATCCGCGCGTGTTCCGCGTCGAGATCGTCAACAACAAAAGCAACGTGACCGTATCCATCGCCGAGATAGTACGGTTCGCCGCGACCCTTGTTGACCGTCAATTCAATTTCGAAATCGTTCTCGGGATTGCTCATGTAAGTCAGTGAGAATTCGGGCCATTCGCGACGATCCGCAACCCTCAATCCAAAGCACTTGGAATAGAAATCAACCGACCGCGCCTCTTCCAGCACTCGTAACATCATGTGAACAGCTTTGGCCATGTTGCTCACTCCGCTCAAAGCCAGGGGCGTGTCGTCGCGGTTTTGTCCTCGAAGGATTTGATCGCGTCCTGCTTTTGCAATGTCAGACCGACCGCATCGAGACCGTTCAACAGGCAATGTTTGCGAAACGCATCGACGTCGAACTTGATCACGCCGCCGTCCGGCCCGCGGATTTCCTGAGCTTCGAGATCGACCGTCACGGTCGCGTTCGCCCCGCGCTGCGCATCGTCCATCAACCGGTCGACGTCAGCCTGCGGCAGCTTGATCGGCAGAATTCCGTTCTGGAAGCAGTTGTTGTAGAAAATATCGGCGAAGTCCGGCGCGATGACACAGCGAATTCCGAAATCAAGCAGCGCCCATGGCGCATGTTCACGCGAAGATCCGCAACCAAAGTTTTCCCCCGTCACAAGGATCGTCGCATTGCGGTAAGCCGGTTTATTTAGCACGAAATCCGGGATCTCGGCCCCTGTCGCATTATCGTAACGCATTTCGAAGAACAGAGACGTCCCGAGTCCCGTGCGCTTGATCGTTTTCAAGAACTGTTTGGGGATGATCATATCGGTGTCGATATTGCGCAATGGCAGGGGAGCGGCAACACCGGTGAGCTTGACGAATTTGTCCATCGCGTCCTCTTGTGCAGGCGCGATTGTCACGCCCTCAATGCATCGGCCAGTGCCCGGAAGTAGCCCTCCGCCGCCGTCAGCCGATCGACGGCCGCGTGGTGCCGATTGGCTGGAAGCATGACCGGATAAGTAACACCCGTCTCGGACGGGCGCAGCTGTTCGAGCCGCCTTTTAACGCCAGCGAGCTTGCGCCCGTCAAGATGGCGTTGCAGCACGCCGACAATCGTCTCAAGATATCCCGATAGCCGTCCAAATTCCCTAACCAGCGCTCGTTGCGCCGGTCCGTTCACGGGCTCCGCTTCCAGAAGGTGATGCGCTTCGGCAGCCCGCGCCAGTGTCGCCGCAATTTCTTCGGCATAACGCGCAACCTTCTCCCGCCGTATGCCGTCGAGCTTCATCAGCTGCCCAATCCAGCGATGCAGTACTTCAGCCAATGCCAGAATACGTTTTGAGTAGTCGGGAACCCGCATCGCGTGCCTCGCCGCAAGCCGGCCGGTGGCCGGAATTCACGCGACCAGTCTAGAAGCGCGGTCGAAGGCGGGGACAACCTCAGCGGATCGTCGGGTCAGCGTAGCACTTGCGCATATATTCGCACCGGTGCGAGCCGGAGAGATGCATGCTGGACCCTTTGGCCGGCGAGATGAACTTGCAGATTTCGTCCAGCCCGTCTTCGGAAAGCCAACCTTGGCGTCGCCCGCGTTGCACCGCAAAGCAATCCGCCGTTTCCTCGTCGGGGCCCCGAAACTGATGGCCACATTCGTGGGCATAGATCCAAAGCTTCACGGGCGTCGAGACCCGATCGACCAGCTTCGGATTGATGATGAGAAATCCCGGATACGCGGCGCCGTAATCGTCCAGATTGTTATCGATCACCGTGGGACGCTGTCCACAAACCTGCTGGCGCCCGTCGAGCTTTAATTCGCCGGGTTTCAAGATGGGCGCGCCACCGACATGCTCCGCGTACTCCTCCGGCGTTGGTATAGGATCGTCCGCAAAGCATGGACTAGCCAAACCAAGCAGCGCTCCGGCGAAGAGTACGACGAGCGATCGAAGGCCTACCGTCATGTTATGCCCAGATTATTTCAGTTTACTACGGCCGGCCGGCACCGCTGCGATCTAACATCGCCCAGCCGCGGTTGCGGTGCAAGAGGCCGCCGCCGTGTTACCCGAAGTGTGGCGACAATGTCGAATTGGCTCACCCAAGCGCCTCGTTCTCGATCTCTTCCATGTCGTCATCCGAAAACCCGAAGTGATGCCCAATTTCGTGCACCAGAACATGGGTGATGAGATCGCCAAGCGTTTCCCCCTCGTCTGCCCAATAGTCGAGGATCGCTCGCCGGTACAAAAACACCATGTCGGGCTCGCGCGGCGCATCCGCCAGGCTCTTTTTGTCCAAGCTGACGCCCTGGTAAAGCCCCATCAGGTCGAAGGGACTTTCGATGCCCAATTCGTCAAGCACTTCGTCAATGGCAAAATCTTCGCAGCGAATAACGAGATCCCCACACATTTGCCGGAACTCTGCCGGCAAACGGTTCCAACCCAAAGTAGCTAGACGCTCGAAATCGGCTAATGTCGGGGCCGTGGCCGATCCCCAGTCGAAATCGTCAGCCATGGCGATGTCTGCTCCTCTTGCGTCCCGGGCCGCCGCTGGTGCGGCGCACCCTGGCCGGGCGCTGCCGGGGCGCGCGCCTTAGCACCATGTCAATCGGGCAACAAGAAGAAGCTAGGCACCGGGTCACGGGTCGCAAGCAACAGGGCTGCGACCGCGCGCCTCCTCCCGGCAAGCCCAAGAGTGGTATTCTACCATTGCAAGTCCGGGAACTCCGGTCACAAGTGGCGGTTTCTTCCCTATGTTACAAAGTATCGATCTCGCTCCGTCGTCAGGCCGGCAAACTGTGTTGCCTCAAAAGCGTATAATTGGCCCTCCGCCTGGCCCTCGTGTATGGGCCCCGGTGGAAGTCCCCGACCTCTCCGATTTGAGCCGCCGCTCGCCACAACGAGCCGGCGACATGGCGTTTCGAAATTTTTGCGAACCAAATCGGTCGGAGCGCCGTGAGGCCGGTCATGCGTTTCTCGTCCGGCGCGCACGCCGCTTCCTTAAGGATGCGCACCGGCTGACGGTTCCCTCGCCACATGGCGATATTCCCGTCTACGTTTTTGAACCTGAAGATCGGCCGCCTCGCGCGACCGTTCTCGTAGCGCATGGCTGGACAGCAGAAGCCTCGTTTATGACGCTGTTCGGCGAACGGTTGCGCCACTTGGGTGCTCGCGCGGTTCTTCTTGACGCCCCTGCACATGGCAAATGCAAGCGCGCCCGTGCGAGCCTTGTCGACTACACCCACTCGGTCTTACGCGTCGCCGATGCGTTTCAGCCCGATTATGCGCTCGGCCATTCGATGGGTTGTTTCGCGGTTCTTCATGCAGGCGGCGGCGGCCCGCCATTTCGTCGCAAGTACGATTTCAAGCGCTATGTCTTGATCGGTCCGCCCAATGAATTCGGCCAGATTACACGAGAGTTTGCCGACGCCCGCCATATGACGGATGCTGCCCGGACAACCTTCGAACGGCATTTGGAGCGAGTGGCTCATCGACCCTTGCCGACATTTACGGCCTCGCATCTGTTGCGTAGTGCCAACCGGCCGGCGCTCCTCATCCACTCCAAGGACGACGCCGAAGTTCCGATTGCCAATTCCGAGGCGATTGTCTCCGCCTACCCCGCAGCAGAACTGGCCGCATTTGACGGGCTGGGACACCGAAAACTCCTGTCCTCTCCGCCGGTTGTTCGCGCGGCTGTTACATTTCTGATGAACCCCTGATAGACATCGGCCCGGGGGCTCGCGAATCCGCCGTCGCAGCGCTATATGAGCGGACGCGAAACAAGGATCCGCCGCACCACCGATCTAGTGGGGCGAGGTCAAATGCCGGGCTTATACCGCCCGCCGCCGGGAATTTATCATGTCGATCGCCAAGCACTCCAAAGTCATCATTCTCGGCTCCGGCCCAGCCGGATATACGGCTGCAATCTACGCGGCCCGAGCGTTGCTGAAGCCGGTCATGATCCAAGGTATTCAGCCCGGCGGTCAGCTGACCATTACGACCGACGTGGAAAATTACCCGGGCTTCGCCGATGTCATTCAGGGTCCTTGGCTGATGGACCAGATGCGCGCCCAGGCCGAACACGTCGGCACCGAAATTGTCGTCGATCACATTGTGAATGTGGACCTCAAAAGCCGTCCGTTCCGCCTCGAGGGCGACAGCGGTGATGTCTACACGTCAGATGTTTTGATCATTTGCACCGGCGCGCAGGCTCGCTGGCTTGGCATCCCGTCCGAAGATGTCTTCAAGGGCTTTGGCGTCTCTGCTTGCGCCACGTGTGACGGCTTCTTTTACAAAGGCAAAGAAGTCATTGTAGTCGGCGGCGGCAATACAGCGGTTGAAGAAGCGCTCTTTCTGACGAAGTTTGCGAGCCGCGTGACTGTGGTCCACCGTCGCGACAGTTTCCGCGCCGAGAAAATTCTCCAGGATCGTTTGATGAAAAACTCCAAGGTCGAAGTGATCTGGGATTCGGCCATTGAGGAGATTGTCGGCACGACTGATCCCAAAACAGTAACCGGCGTCCGCTTGAAGAACGTCAAGACCGGCAAAATTACGCAACGCGCCATCGACGGTGTCTTCATCGCCATCGGCCACTCCCCCGCGACCGAACTCTTCAAGCAGCAATTGCCAACAACACCAGGCGGCTACCTCATAACCAAGCCTGACTCGACAGCAACAGACATTGCGGGCGTTTTCGCCGCCGGGGACGTCAAGGACGAGGTTTACCGACAAGCCGTCACCGCCGCTGGCATGGGGTGTATGGCTGCGCTCGAAGCAGAACGCTTCCTCGCCCACACTTCCCTGCACGTTGCCGCTGCGGAATAGATATCTCAAGCTTCTCGGATTATTTGACCTTCAATGCGTACAACATCCCAGTCTTCATCTGCGGGATATAGGTTGTTGCACTCGCTCTATCATAACCAAGGTCGGCAGTTCCTGGCCCAAGCTCAAATAGAAGGTTTGCCTCGCCAGTTGGCGTAATCCGAAAAACCTTGCCCGCGACCCAGTCACTGACCAAGTACGCCCCATCGCCGAGTGGCTCAAGCCCGTCGAGATTGCCGAGCGGTGAACCGTTGCCGTGCGACGTGATGGTTTTGTCGATCAGTGACACGCGCTTCAAATGACCCGGCACCTTCGTCTCCATGCCGTTGGTCATGACGCCCCATGCGGCAACCCAAAGCGTGTCATTCTCGACCGCCAAGCCATTCGGGCTTTCAAGCTTGGCGTCGTTCACGAACACCTCGAATTTGCCGCCCGATAAACGCCAGATCGTGTTTGTCGCCATGTCGCTGACGTAGATGTTCCCCGCCGCATCTGCTGCAACATCGTTCAGGAACTTGGCTCCAGCCGCGGGATAACGTTTGGCGATGGCGCCCGATTTTAAGTCGATTTCGACAAGCTCATCGATATCCGCGACATACAGTTTACCGCCGGCGTGCGCCAATCCTTTGGGCCCGTTCAAACCCTTGACCCACTCCAGCGTTTGAATTTTGCCATTCGGCGAAACCTTCGACACAAATCCATTGCCGTCTTTCGCTGTCGGCTCGCCATTGACGTTGCTCACATAAACAACGCCCGCCTCATTGTCGAAAAGTGCGGATTCAGGATTTTTGAACCCCGCTGTTTCCCAGAGCTTCGTGGCGGAGGGCGCTGCGGTTGCAGCCGTGGCCGCAGTTGCAATAGTGAGCATGACGAGAGCGTGACGTACCGACAACATTTGGGGGCCTCGATATTCGTAAAAATTTGCGGGGACTCGATGAACAACGCACATCCCGCCAAGGAGTTTCACCGACGTGCGGCACCCCGACACAAGCAGTTCGGACGGCCGACCCGCTATCCTGAGTTGTCAGACACAGGCACTAGGTTGCGTTAGCAGACTCTGGACGGACGATATCGAAAATGGATTGGGATAAGCTCCGCATTTTCCACGCCTCCGCGGCTGCCGGTAGCTTCACGCATGCGGGCGATGCGCTTAACATGAGCCAAAGCGCCGTTTCGCGTCAGGTCTCCGCGCTGGAAAAAGACCTGAAAGTTGCACTCTTTCATCGCCATGCGCGCGGCCTCGTGCTGACCGAACAAGGCGAACTCCTCTATCGCACTGTCGCAGAAGTGATGAGCAAGCTGCAAACAGCCGAACTCCTGCTCGGCGACACAACCACAAAACCGTCGGGCGATCTGCGCGTAGCCGCCCCCGTGGGCCTCGGTTCGGTGTGGGTGACCCAGCACATTCGCGAATTCATGGATCTATATCCCGACATTCGGGTCGATCTGATCCTTGATGACGAGCAGATCGACATCGCGATGCGCGAGGCCGACGTCGCCATCTGGACCCGCGAACCCGACCAGCCGGAACTGATCCGCCGGCCCCTGTTCACCGCCAAAGTTCGCGCCATGGCCTCAACGCAGTATATTCGCCGCTTTGGGCTGCCCGAAACCTTGGCCGACCTTGAGACGGGCCACCGGATCATATCCTATTCCGGCCAGCCTTCTCAGCACTTGCCGGCGATTACCTGGCTCGAAACGGTCGGTCGCGAGGGCAAAGAGCCCCGCCATGCCGCCTTCCGGGTCAACTCCGTCGTGGCCATTAAGCACGCCATTATCGCCGGCGTCGGGATCGGCATGATCCCCGACTACATGACAGAACAGGAGACCGATCTGGTCCACGTCCTGACCAAGGTCGAATTTTCTAAGCCGTCGTTGCCGATACTCTTCGTCTATCCTGAGGAGCTGAAAACGTCCAAGAAAGTCCAGGTGCTACGCGATTTTCTGGTTTCCAAGGCGCGTCAGCTGCAATATTGAGACGGTCATCGCCTTCACGAGGGCGTGATCCACCTTCGTCTCCGGACGTTTAACCCACATCCGGTGTTGTGGAGTTGACTGGCCAATTGCCACCGCCAGTCCCCTCACCAAGTTCGGGTAGGATCGACTATTTAAAGCCGGGCCTTGTGCCCGGCTTCTTTTTTGGATTATCGGCGAAAGCGCGCCCCGGCAGGCGCGACTTATCGGACCGTGTTGGCCCGCCGATTTGCGAACCAACCGCGACAGCGCTATCTAACCGCCAGCACCCGACGAGACGTCTCCACTCTTTCTGGAAAGTATGACGCGCGCCATGGCCGATAACGCTCCAAAGACGCTGTACGACAAGATCTTCGACGATCACGTGGTCGATCGTCAGCCGGACGGAACGTGTCTGCTCTACATCGACCGCCACCTGATCCACGAAGTCACGAGCCCGCAGGCATTCGAAGGTCTCCGCATGGCCGGCCGCAAGGTCCACGCGCCCGAAAAGACGCTGGCCGTGGTCGATCACAACGTTCCGACTTCGGACCGCTCCCACGGCATCGATGATGCCGAAAGCCGCACGCAGGTTGAAACCTTGGCGCAGAACGCCCGTGATTTCGGCATCGAATATTTCAACGAACTCGACAAGCGGCAAGGCATCGTCCACGTCGTCGGTCCCGAGCAGGGCTTCACGCTGCCCGGCACGACCATTGTCTGCGGTGATAGCCACACCTCGACCCATGGCGCCTTCGGCGCGCTTGCCCATGGCATTGGCACCTCTGAAGTGGAGCACGTACTCGCCACCCAGACGCTGATTCAGAAGAAGGCAAAAAACATGCTCGTCCAGGTGGACGGGGTGGCACCGAAAGGCGTAGGCGCCAAGGACATCATCCTCGCCATCATCGGTGAAATTGGCACCGCCGGCGGCACGGGCTCGGTCATCGAGTACGCCGGAGAGGCGATCCGCGCCCTATCGATGGAAGGTCGCATGACGGTCTGCAACATGTCCATTGAAGGCGGCGCACGCGCTGGCATGATTGCCCCTGATGAGAAAACCTACGCCTTCATCAACGGCCGCCCGAAAGCGCCAAAGGGCGCGGCTTGGGACATGGCAATGGAGTACTGGAAGACACTGCAAACCGACGACGGCGCCCATTTCGATCGCGTCGTCAAGCTGGACGCCGCGCAACTCCCGCCGATCGTATCTTGGGGGACCTCCCCGGAGGACGTTGTCGCGGTGACCGGCGCAGTCCCAGATCCGGCTCACGTGGCGAATGACAACAAACGCGCGTCCATGGTCCGCGCCCTGGAATACATGGGCCTTCAGCCCGGAACAAAGATCACCGACATTAAGCTCGATGTGGTGTGGATTGGATCATGTACAAACGGCCGCATTGAAGATCTGCGCGCCGTAGCAAAAGTCGTTGATGGCAAGAAGATTTCGGCCAATCTCGCCTACGCGATGATCGTTCCTGGGTCTGGCCTCGTCAAGCAGCAGGCCGAAGCCGAAGGCCTTGATACGATCTTCAAGAATGCTGGCTTCCAGTGGCGTGAGCCTGGCTGCTCCATGTGCCTTGGCATGAATCCCGACCAGCTGAAGCCGGGCCAGCGGTGCGCGTCGACCTCGAATTGCAATTTCGAAGGCCGCCAGGGCTACAAAGGACGGACCCATCTGGTCTCACCCATCATGGCCGCGGCCGCTGCTCTCGAAGGCCGGTTCGTAGACGTCAGGACGTACACCGAGTAAGCCTCTAGCTTAGTCGATCTTGCCGGGGAACCAGAGCAAGTCTGCCGCATTGGTTTAGCTGGTGCCTCGTCGCATCGTTTGTCGGGCCATTGACCTTCCCCACTAGGATTGACTTGCAACTGAACGGCCTGGCCGCGTAGGAACGCGGGACGGGTGATGGCATCTCGTCGACGCGTGAGAGACCAAAAAAATATGTCAGAGATCATTCCTTTAGGTCGTGGGACGCGTTCCACCAGTCCACAAGATCCCCGCAACAACGCTGATGCCTTCGAAATTCGGCTCCTGACCCGACCCTCCGATATCTCGGAAGCACTTCGGCTGCGCTTCAAAGCCTATGCTGATCAGGGCTATGTCGCGCGCGCGGACGGGGCCGAATATCGCGATGCCCATGACGACATGTCGACAACGGCCATTTTTGGCGGCTACGACAATGGTCGGCTCGTTGCGACCATGCGGTTGTGTTTCAGCCTGCCCGGTGACGATCTCTCGAATTTGCCCTGCGCGCCCTATTATCCCGCGCTCGCGGCGTACAAAGCCACAGCCGCCGACGGCCTCGTTGAAGTGTGCCGCCTTGGCATCGAGCCTGCCATCGGCAATACTTCATACCGAGCAACACTTTATGGGTTTATGGTCCGCTCGGCCTTCGCTGCGGCGCGCGCGGTAGGCGTATCGGCCATCGTGGTTGCGACAAAGCCCGATTGGGTGCCGTATTACAAACACCTACTGAGCTTTGAACAGATGGGCGAGCCGGCGTTCTATCCGCCCGGCGACATTCCGATTACCCTTTTGGCAGGGCACATCGATCAGGCGTCGCATCGTGCTCGGATGCGCAATCGCTTCTTCCGCGTCAGCGACGATGACATCGCACGCATGCGCCGGATGCTCGCGCCACTGTTGGCGCCGGAGGTGGGAGCGGTTGCCAGCGCCGGAGATCGGTAAAGCAACCTCCTTTCATTCCCACAAAGTCTTCCTACTTCCTCACCGAACACGGGCGCTGGCTGGCAGCTCTCGTTGGAAGAGGCAATGACAGATGTTGAACTGCCCCGTCTGCGCGACGGCAATGACAGAAATCGAAAAGGCAGGGGTTACTGTTGACACATGCCCCGAATGCCGCGGCGTTTGGCTTGACCGCGGTGAGTTGGAAAAAATCGGTGAACGGCTGGGGCGCGACGATGACAGTTCAAGCCGCCCTGTAGCGTCGGAGCCCGTTCGTCCCGCTGTTTTTCGCAATGACGACCGCTATGACCGCCCGCGACGCGATGACGGTCGGCGTTACGACGATGATGATGACGACAGCTACCGCCATGGCCAGAGGAAAAGCGGCATGCGCCGCTTCATGGATTTCTTCGACTGATCCCCAGCGCCTTGTGCTGAGGTGAGTTCAGCAGCTAAACAGTACGCATTGGCGATATTGGCGCCTATGAGACTGTCCAGTGCGCAACCCGTTCGCCACCCGATTTGCTCCTAGCCCGAACGGTGACCTGCATCTCGGCCACGCCTTGTCGGCGATTACGGGATATGAGTTAGCACGAAGCCAAGGCGGACGTTTCCTCTTACGTGTCGAAGATATTGATCTCGAGCGGAGCAGCAAAGAATACGTCAGCCGCATATTCGATGATCTGCATTGGCTTGGACTGCAGTGGGAAGAGCCGGTTTTGCACCAATCAAGTCGCTTTGGAGCATACCGCGCGGCAGCAGCCGTTTTGCTCGATCACGACCTGCTCTACCCTTGCTTTGCGACCCGGGGTGACATTGAGGCCGCTGTCGCAACGGCGCGCTCATGGGGTTCCGATCCCGACGGGGCACCGCTCTACCCGGGGCTCTACAGAAACGTGACCGCCAAAGAGGGCTTTCACCGCATAGAAGCCGGGCAGCCCTATTGTTTGCGCATCAACATGGACCGGGCGCTAGAGGCTGCAGCGTCGATCCTTGACGGTGAGCCGCTGACCTTTTGTGAATGGAACGGCGAATCCGCCACCAATCCGACAGTGGTCGCTGCCGATCCGGGCCGCTGGGGCGATGCGGTCATCGTGCGCAAAGATACTCCGGCAAGTTATCATCTGGCCGTAGTCCTCGACGATGCCGCGCAAGGCATCACGGTTGTGACGCGCGGCCGGGATCTGTATGCCGCCACCGACTTGCACCGGTTACTCCAAGTCCTGCTCGGTCTGCCCGCACCGGTTTATCATCACCACCGCCTGATCCTCGACCGCACGGGACGCAAGCTCTCAAAAACACTGCGCGATACGACCCTTCGAACTCTGCGAGCGGAGGGCGCAACCCCGGCCGATATTCACCGCTTGATCGGCTTTCCCGCCGCAACCGCCTGACCACAGGCCTTTCACCATCTCAATGGCGAAGCCGCTTTGCCATGGTCCGCCCGTCACTTACCCGATAGAGTAATAGCTGTTCTGCCTGGGAATCAGGTGCGAGGCGCGCGACCGTGAAGAAGCAAAGGAAGCACAAATCGCAGTCGCCCAAGCGCCAGCGGACCACAACTCCGTTGCCGCTCGACACGACCCGCAGCCGTCGCCCTTCGACACCCAAGACAGCCGCACAAAAATTACCCAGGCCGGCACCGCCGCATCGGCCGGTGACACGCCGAGCGCCACCGCAAAGTTCTTACCGTGCCGTGACGTCCGCATTGAGCGCGGCATGGCAGCGCCTCATCACCATGAACCGGGCGGACCGCGCCGACGCGATCATGCTGGCACTGCCGGTGGTGCTGGTCGCCCTGACGATTGGTGTCGCCCGTTACACGCAATCTGCCGGCCAAGTCGAATTGATAGGCCTGACGCCCGGAGCACGGCATGCGCTAGTCGGCTTGCCGGCGAGCGCAACGCCGGTGGTCGGACTGTTCCCCGACGAACCACAGTTGACTGCAGCCGCCCTTGAGTCACGGCCGCTGATCGAAGCCACAGCCACCGCGTTACAGGTCACCGCCGTTCAACCCTCGCCAACCGCCACGAAAGCTGCGGCACCTGACTTTGGCTTGGTACCGGCGGCCGGACCGATTGTTGATCTGGTCGTGCCCATTCCGGCCCGACCCAATCCGGCCGCTCTCAGCCTACAATCCACCGAAAGCCCCGCGGTCGAACCTCTGGCCGACGTGATCTTGGCCGTTCCCGGCCATCCCGCGGCGGTCGCAACCCTTTTGCTGCCCCCAACGGCCGTACACCCCCGCCAGCCAGACGTCACGGCTCCAGTCTCAGAACTCCCCGGTGGCCCCACTGATCTCGCCGCAAGTCTCTCTCAGTGCCGTTTTGAACCTGAGCCCACTCGAACACCTCGACCCGTCACGTGGACACCCGGAGACCCAGATAGTTTCGGTCTGGCGCTCGCCGCTTCGGCCCGCCGCCAGCTGGAAAGCTTTGTCATCTACAATGACCGATATACCCGGCTCAAATACCCAATGGGCGATGTCCACCCCATGTATGGCGTCTGCACCGATGTTATCATTCGCGCCTACCGCGACTTAGGGATCGATTTGCAGGAATTGGTGCAGACGACGAAAACCGGCTCCGGCGATCCGAATATCGACCATCGGCGCGTCGATACCCTGCGTAAGTTTTTTTCGCGTTTCGGAGAAAGCCTCCCAATCTCAAGTTTCCCGGAGGATTACAAGCCAGGCGATATTGTGAGTTATTGGCGGCCTCAGAACCGTCACTCGCGAACGCACATTGCTGTGGTTTCCGATCAGACCGGCCCGTCAGGTCGGCCCCTCATTATTCACAATCGCGGCTGGGGTCCGCAGCAGGAAGACGGCTTGTTTGTCGATGAAATTACCGGCCACTATCGGTTTACTGGCCTTCGCCCCGGACGCCAGCCACCCTCAACCCAACCTACCTCGAGGGTGTCTCCAATCCAGTCGAAACCGGACCGCGAGGCGCGAGCCACTTCCACGCCAGGCAAGCCGATCCTGAAAGCCGGGATGTCAACCGGCTCCTCTCCGGCACACCTTTCACCGCGGTGACCACCTCGCACCTGCGAAAGACGATCGAATTAAAAAATAAATCGCTTGCGTGGAATTAGTCTTGTGGAAAACCGCGAATAGAGCGATTTTAATTCCATGCCCAGACTGAACCGGCGAATTCATGCCGGTCTTGAGCGTATTGCACCGCATTTTGCTTTCGCAAATGCGCTCATTTCTGCTCGACTGGTCAAATCGCGCTCAAAACAACAACACCATGCGCTTTTCATTTCCAATCAAGCGACGGCAAGCTGCGCAATGGTTTCGCGCGGCTGTTGACGGTCTGCGCTCAGGCCAGCATCACAATCACCCGATTGCCGCAACCCCGCTGCCGCCGCTCCGGTCTACCGGCGAACAGTGGGCCTGCATTTCAGGCATTCTGTTCGACGCCCAGACCCGATCCACCCGTGCCCTCGCCAACCATCGCACCGCAGCCGCCCAAGTCGATGCTGCCACGTATGCGCTTCAGCGCCTGCGCGAGGAGATGGCCCCGGCACTACATTATACGCTGCAACGCCCAAGTCCGGTGCCACCCGCGCCCACGGCCTTCCGCCGCGAACAGTTCCGCCGCCGCGAGCCCATCGCCGCCTGACCTTTGAAAATACGGAATTGGCTGGCACTCTTGGCACAGGCGGGCGAAACAGCCGTGGCGGGCTTTGCAGCGTCCGCTTTGCAAGGCGGCGCCGATGAGCAAGAACGACCCGAACGCGGACGTTGACCGCGCAGCCGATGACACCAGCGGGGTTATGGCCCGGGTAACGGCCGACCTCGCGCGTCACCTCAGCGATGCTCTGGCACCGGGTCTCTATTTAATCGCCACGCCGATTGGCAATCTGGCTGACATCTCGTTGCGCGCCCTGGCCACTCTGGCCAAGTCCGACGTCATTTACTGTGAAGATACACGACACAGCCGTACGCTCGTGGCCCACTACGGCATTGGCCGCACCTTGCGCCCGTACCACGAACACAACGCCGAAGAGCAGCGGCCCCGCATCCTGGCAGACCTCGCGCGCGGCGCCCGCATTTCCCTCATCTCGGACGCCGGCACGCCGCTCGTCTCCGATCCCGGTTACAAACTCGTTCGCGATGCCATCGCCGACAGCCACACCGTCATCGCCATACCCGGAGCCAGTGCGGTCCTGACGGCTTTGTCTGTTGCCGGCCTGCCGACCGACACGTTCCTGTTTGCGGGCTTCTTGCCGCCCCGCTCCGGCGCCCGCCGCAGCCGCATGATGGAACTGGCGCCGGTTCCGGCGAGCTTAATCTTTTTCGAAGCACCGACCCGCGTCGCCGAAACGCTAGCCGATCTGTCTGAAACCCTCGGTGATCGCCCGGCTGCGATCGCGCGGGAGTTGACGAAATTGCATGAGGACGTGCAGCGCGGTCCCCTGTCGGCCCTCGCCGGGCGATTTGCACAATCAGAGCCCAAGGGTGAAATCGTCATAATCGTCGGGCCACCCGGCACCACAACAGCCACCGACGAGGCGATCGCCGCTGCCCTGCAGGCAGCGCTGGCACACATGAGCCTGCGCGACGCTGCCAAAGCTGTGGCCGACAGGCTGTCGGTCCCCAAGGCGCGCGTGTATGATCTCGGTTTGAAACTCAAATCGGACAAGCCGCAATGACGTCCGACAAAGAGCAACACAACGCCGGTCCCAGGGGCGAACGGCAAGCCCGCTATCGCGCCGGCTTGCGATCTGAATGGATCGCGAGTGTCGCCCTTCGTCTGCGCGGCTTTCGCATTCTCGACCGCCGCTGGAAATCCAATGCCGGAGAAATCGATCTGGTTGCCGTACGCGGTCGACGCTTATCCTTCATCGAGGTCAAGCACCGGTTGGATGTGACAGACGAGGAAGCGCACGCGGCCGTCGGAGCATCCCAACGCGCCCGCGTCCGCCGCGCCGCAACTCTTTGGGTCGCGCAAAACAGATCCTACAGGAACCACGAGATCCAGTTTGATCTGATACTCATAGCTCCCCGGCGCTGGCCCCGCGTAATCGAGAGCGGCCTTTAAGACCTCAGCGAGAACTGATGGCAGCGCCGCCCAGGACGGTCTGCGCACGCCGATTCTGCGACCAGCACGAGATATCGTCACACACTGCGACCGGCCGCTCCTTACCGAAGGAAATCGTCCGCAGTCGTGCGTTGGCAACACCTTGCTGGGCTAGGAAGTGTCGTACGGCCTGCGCGCGGCGAGCACCAAGCGCAAGATTGTATTCCCGCGTACCGCGTTCGTCGGCATGGCCTTCGACCATGATTTGATGTTGCGGATACTGTTGCAGCCAGCGCGCCTGCTCAATGAGCGTCTGCTGCGCTTCGGGCGTTAGATCCGAACTGTCGCTTGAAAAATAGACCAGATCCCGCGTACCGGATTTGAAATCCTCGGCCGTCCCGGGGATCGCCCGGCCTTTACCAAAGCCCCCGCTTCCGTCTCCGCCCAACAGACTGGCCGACCCGCCATCTGCCGACTTGTTGGCACAAGCGCCGAGAAGAGCCGCCAGTACGGACACGGTGGCAACGACAACAAAACGCGCAAACATCAGGGAACTCCACGCCACACTGGGGTGCAACAAAGGCTGACCACGGTTAACAACCCGTGAACGGCCCGTCGCCGCGATTGCGTTTCCCCGCCGCACCGCTATCCCTGTGCCAGTCAATTAGGGCGGCGCGTAGGTGAGACGTGGGCAAGACGCTGAAGATCGCATGTCAAATGGATCCGATCGATCGGATCGACATCCGGGGCGACTCGACTTTTGCAATCCTGCTTGAAGCGCGCCACCGCCAGCATGAGATTTTCTATTACACCCCGCAAAATCTGGCGCTGCACGGGAACACACTTTATGCGCGCGGGTCCACGCTCGACGTTTTCGACCGTATCGGCGATCACTATGCGCTTTCCGACCCCCGCACCGTCGATCTTCTATCGCAAGACGTCGTCCTGCTGCGCCAGGATCCGCCTTTCGACATGGCCTACATTACATCGACACACCTGCTCGAACGCATCCACCCCGAAACACTCGTCGTCAACGATCCAGCCCATGTCCGCAACGCGCCCGAAAAAATCTGGGTACTCGACTTTCTCGACCTGATGCCGCCGACGCTCGTCACGCGCTCATTCGAGGACGTGCAGGCTTTTCGAGCGCAATATCACGACATCATCCTGAAGCCGCTCTTCGGCAACGGCGGCGCCAGCGTCTTCCGCATCCAGCCGGGAGATACCAACCTCGGCTCGCTCGTCGAACTGTTCCAGACCGTGTTCCGCGAGCCTTTCATGGTGCAGCAATATCGCCCTGAAGTCCGCAACGGCGACAAGCGGATCATCCTGGTCGACGGCGAGGTCGCCGGCGCGATCAACCGCGTGCCGTCGCAGGGCGAAACCCGCTCCAACCTTCACGTTGGCGGCACCGCAAAACCAACCGAACTGACCCAGCGCGAACGCGAAATCTGCGACCGCCTTGCGCCTGAACTCAAAAAGCGCGGCCTGATCTTTACCGGCATCGATGTCATCGGCGACTATCTGACCGAGATCAACGTCACGTCTCCCACCGGCATACGCCAAGTGAAGGCCTTCGGCGGCAACGACATCGCCGCGTTGATCTGGGACGCGATTGAGAAAAAGCGCGCGGTGCGCTGAGACCGCGACGGATCGGGCGCCTGCCGCCGTTTCCATCCCCAGGGACGTGTGGGGAGTTAGTGGATGTACAGTCAGATTGCGACGTTGGCGTTCGTGGGCGTCGAAGCCCGCGCGGTCGAGGTTCAGGTTCGCATCACGCCCGGCAATCCGGCCTTCGCCATCGTCGGACTCGCCGACAAGGCCGTTGCTGAAAGCCGCGAGCGAGTCCGCAACGCCCTCCACTCCGTCGGATTGGGCCTGCCGTACAAACATCTCACCGTAAATCTGGCCCCCGCCGACTTGCCCAAGGAAGGCAGTCACTACGACCTCGCCATTGTCCTAGGGCTGCTCGTCGCCATGGGCGTAATTTCTCCCGAGGCAGTGTCCGGTTTTGCCGCGATCGGCGAATTGGCACTTGACGGATCGATCCGCTCAGTCCCCGGCGCCTTGCCCGCCGCGATCGGGGCTAACGCAATCGGCAAGGGCCTGATCTGCCCCGAAGCGTGCGGACCAGAAGCCGCTTGGGCGGGCGAAAATGTCGAAGTCATCGCCGCCCCGCACCTCCTCTCCCTCGTCAATCACTTCAAAGGCCTGCAAACCCTGCCGCGTCCCAAACCAAATCTCGAACGGACCTCGACATCGCTCCCGGATTTGAAAGACGTGCGCGGTCAGGAAAGCGCCAAGCGCGCGCTCGAAGTCGCCGCTGCCGGTGGGCACAATCTGCTCATGGTTGGCCCGCCCGGCTCCGGCAAATCCATGCTCGCCGCCCGCCTGCCATCGATCCTGCCGCCGCTAACACCCGAAGAGATGCTCGAAGTTTCAATGGTGCACTCACTCGCGGGCGAACTGATGGGTGGCAAGCTGTGCCTCGACCGCCCGTTCCGCTCGCCGCATCACTCAGCCAGCATGGCGGCTCTGGTCGGCGGCGGCACACGTCCCAAACCCGGCGAGGCAAGCCTTGCGCATCTGGGCGTGCTCTTCCTTGACGAATTGCCCGAATATCAGCCGAATGTTCTCGACGCACTGCGCCAACCGCTCGAAACTGGTGAAATCATTGTTGCCCGGGCCAACCACCGCATCCTCTATCCCGCTCGCATTCAACTCATCGCCGCCATGAACCCATGTAAATGCGGCGGTGGACCAGGCATGACCTGCCGCCGCGGCCCCCGCTGCGCCGCCGAATACCAGTCGCGCGTCTCCGGCCCGTTGATGGACCGCGTCGACCTGCACATCGAAGTCCCCGCCGTCACAGCTGCCGACCTGGTTCTGCCGCCGTCGCTCGAAGGCAGCCGCGAGGTTCGCGCTCGCGTCATCGCCGCCCGCGAGCGCCAGCGCGCCCGTTTCACGACCCGTGGCGTCAAAGGAGTGCGCACCAATGCCGAGTTGTCCGGCCAGCTACTCGACGAGATCACCGCCCCCGATCCAGACGGCCTGACGCTTCTCCGGCAGGCAGCTGAGACGATGAAACTATCGGCCCGTGGCTTCCATCGTGTCTTGCGTGTCGCTCGAACACTCGCCGATCTGGACGGCGCCGACGGCGTCGGACGTATGCACGTGGCCGAGGCCCTCTCCTATCGCGGCGAAGCACTGCGCGAGCGCCAGACGGCCTGAACCGGTCCAAGCAGGCTCAGATGAACAATGAAGGCGCCGGATTGCTCCGGCGCCTTCAGGATAGTCGGCGGCCCAACTGCCATATTACTGCGCCGTCACTACCTTCGATTCCGGCGGGTCGTTGCGCGTCTTCCACAACGACAAGAGAATACCGCCGAGCAGGATCGAGACGGTAATACCAAGGCTGATGGCAGGGTCGATCTTGCCGATAAACTGCTGCACGAAGATCTTGCTGCCGACGTAGACCAGCACCAGCGACAAGGCGTACTTCAGGTAGTGGAAACGGTGAACCATGGCTGCCAACACGAAGTACAGCGAGCGCAAACCCAGGATCGCGAAGATATTCGATGTGTAGACGATAAACGGGTCCTGTGTGATCGAAAAGATCGCGGGCACCGAATCGACTGCGAAGATGAGATCGGCGAACTCGATCAGCACCAGCGCGACGAACAGCGGCGTCGCCCAGCGAACCACTTTGCCGGTCTTCGGATCAGGCGAATGAATAAAGAATTTCTCGCCATCGATCTTGTCGGTGATGCGCATGTGTTTGCGCATGTACTTGAGGATGGGGTTATTGGCGATATCCGGCTTCTGATCGGCCATGATGAACATCTTGATGCCGGTGAACACCAGGAAGGCCGAGAAGATGTAGAGGATCCAGTCGAACTGATGGATCAGCGCCGCTCCAAGCCCGATCATGATGGCGCGCAGGACGATTACGCCGAGGATGCCGTAGAACAGCACCCGATGCTGATACTGCGGCGGAATGGCGAAGTATGAGAAGATCATCGCCATGACAAACACGTTGTCGAAGGCCAGCGTTTGTTCGACGACCCATCCCGTCAGGTACAGCTCCCACGCGGTCCAGGCCCGCTGACTGTCGCTAGCGGCATTGACGATATCGTCGTCGAGCGATTGTGGAATACCATTGTAGTAGAGCCACCAAACGACGGCCGAGAATGCAACGCCAAGCGTCATGCACGCCCCGGCCAGAACCATGCTTTCCTTAAGGGTCGGTTCGTGAGCCTCTCCGTGCAGCAACCCCAAGTCGATGACCAGAATGACGACGACGGTCGCGAGAAACGCGAGCCAGACCCAGACAGGCATACCCAGAAACAGGCTGCCGAAAATTTCAAACACGTCGCTTTTCTCCTGGCGTGAAAGGTTACAAATTCGCCACTTGGGGGCCGCCGCCACTGACTTCAAGGTCGCCGGTCGCTGATGACAAAACGCGGTTGCTCAGCCGCCGCAACATGGGATCACCAAGAGCCTGCAGGTACGCATTTCCACTTAGCCAGGAAAGCCGCCGATAAGGGATGAGGGGCGCAATGCATCGAGTCTCGCACAACAGCGAGGGCTCACGGCGCAATACCACGCAAGGATCGGCGCGCGGCGAGCCGTGAGTTGGCTCAGCGATCGATGGTGAATTTGTAGGTCAAGCCAAGACCGCCGAAAAACTGGTTTTCGCTTTCGACAATCGGGCTGTCGCTGGCATCACCAATGAGGCGCGAATACTGGCCAAGGAGTTTAACGGTCCAGCGGTCATCAAGAGGCACATCGGCATTGAAGCCAATATAGACGTCTTTGACGCCAGCTTCCGCGTCGTAAGCTCCAAGTGTCGGTGACGCCGCAGCCTGGGCGGCATTTATCGAGAAAAACGCGTCCATGTAATCGTCGTCGGCATATGTCGCGCCGATTTGGCCGGTCATCTTGACACCGCCGATCATCGTCACCGGCGCTTCGACGCCGAACCGCAACAGACCGCCGGTATCGTCACCGGTCACCTGATAACTGTAGGAAACGAAAGGCGTGGCAAATCCAAAGCGGTAGGCTGCGTAGCCGCCGAAGACCAGTCCGCCGTCCACGTCGCCGAGACCGGACAACGTCGAAGAATCACTTTCATTGCGATCAAACCGCCAGCCGGTCAGCGGGCCCGCTTCAAAACCGTTAAAGTTGATCAAACGCAGCCGAATGTCTTCCGGGCCGCGAAACTGAATGATGCCCAATTCGTTGGAACCGGCCGGAGCGGCATAGGGCACGCCGAAGACGTCATAATCTTTGGAGCCTTCGTACTTTGGCGTGACGATCACCAGTCCGCCGACCTGCACGTCCAGTGGTCCGCTACCGAAAAGGTCGGTCGCGCCCGCAGGCGATGAAGCGAGAAAGCCCGCAACTGCGGCGGCTAGGACAAAACGCGACGTAGAACCCTGCATCTGCGGCATAATCCAATAACTATTCTGACCCAAACTTGTAGCGCAGGAGAATGAGCGACGGATTACTTTTCGCATGCCGTGCGCGTTGCCAAGCATTGGCTGTGGCATGCGCGCTACACGCGACAAGGGGCCACCCGTAGGCGTTAGCCCTTATTTCGCTTACCAAGCGTCCTCAAGCGCAGCGCATTGAGCTTGATGAAGCCCTGGGCATCCTTCTGATCGTAGGCGCCCTTGTCATCTTCAAACGTCACCAGCGTCGGCGAATAGAGTGATTTGGCGCTCTTGCGGCCGGTGACGATAACATTCCCCTTATAGAGCTCCAGCGTCACTTCCCCATCGACATGCTCCTGGCTCTTGTCGATGGCGGCCTGCAGCATCTCGCGCTCCGGCGAAAACCAAAATCCGTTGTAAATCAGTTCCGCATACCGCGGCATCAGTTCATCCTTCAGGTGCGCAGCGCCGCGATCGAGGGTCAGGCTCTCAATCGCCCGGTGGGCGGCGAGCAGGATCGTCCCGCCGGGGGTCTCATAGACGCCGCGCGACTTCATGCCGACGAACCGGTTTTCGACGAGGTCAAGACGCCCGATCCCGTTATCGCGGCCAAGATCGTTGAGCGCCTTCAACAATGTCGCCGGCGAAAGCGCCTGACCGTCGAGCGAAATTGCATCGCCTTTGGCAAACCCGATGCGGATCGTCGTGACCTTATCGGGCGCATCGATGGGAGAAATGGTGCGCTGATAAACCAGTTCTGGCGGCTTGCTGTCAGGATCTTCCAACACTTTGCCTTCCGACGAGGAATGCAGAAGGTTTGCATCGATGGAGAAAGGCGCTTCGCCCTCTTTGTCCTTTGCGACTGGGATCTGATGCGTGCGCGCGAACTCGAGGAGTTCATCGCGGCCCTTGAACGACCACTCGCGCCACGGCGCGATAATTTTAATGCCAGGCTCCAGCGCGTAGTAGCCCAGTTCGAAGCGGACCTGATCGTTGCCCTTGCCCGTCGCACCGTGGCAAACGGCATCGGCGCCCATTTTGCGGGCAATTTCAATCTGTTTCTTGGCGATCAACGGCCGCGCGATCGACGTTCCCAGCAGGTAGACACCTTCGTAGAGCGCGTTGGCCCGAAACATCGGGAAAACGTAATCGCGAACGAACTCTTCGCGCAGGTCTTCAACAAAGATGTTTTCAGGTTTGATGCCGAGCATCAAAGCCTTCTTGCGCGCTGGCTCCAGTTCTTCGCCCTGCCCAAGATCCGCGGTGAATGTGATGACCTCGCAGCCGTAGGTCTCCTGCAGCCATTTCAAGATGATGGATGTGTCCAAACCACCCGAATAGGCCAGCACGACCTTCTTGATGCGGGATGCCGTGCCTGAGGTGCCTGCCGCTGCGGCCATCGTGATGTCCTGTTGGTAAAATTGAAATTGCGTCGGGTATGGAAAGCGCGCGCACTATAGGCGGCGGCGGCGACACATCAAGGCGATGCGGCGATCGGCCGGAATGCGATGCTGCGCTGCAAACGGAGTGTGTCGCTCGTGCACGCCGCGAGCTTTATTGCATCCTGATGGCCCGAGTTGATGAGGAAAACATCACTTTGCCCCCTTCCCGACCATGGGATTGCGATATTTGTGTCGTCAACGAAATAAGGGATGGGGGAGCGTGGCATGCGGGACGGGAAGGCGAGCCGATCGGCTCTGACGGTGTCTTGGGCTGCCGTTTTGCTAACCGTCGTGGCAACGTCCACGGCCATGGTCGCAGCATCACCCGCCCACGCAGAAGCGCCATGGTCGGGACCAGAGCAGTCCGCCGCACCACCGGCGGCAGCGGCACCAAAAGGCGCAACGGAAGATTTGCCGTGGCTCGCTAACACGAACTCCACCGGCACGCCGGCGAAAGCTCTATCCGATAAGAATCCAGCCAAGGTAGAAACAAAACCCGGCGCCAAAGTCGACAGCAAGCAATCCGCGAACGCCGCGATAAAGTGCGAAGTTCGAACCGAAGACGACTGCCGAGCAGTGAAAACCTGCGCCTGGGTAGCGGCCATTCCACAGGCCGACGGCAACCTAATTTCGGCCCGTTGCGCGGAGCGCAAAGTCACGGCCCAGGAGAAGAAGCCAAAACCGATCGTCGCGGCCAAGCCGAAGCCCAAGCCAGAATCGACGGGCGCTGTCGCGAAAACCGAAACCACGAAAACTGTAGCGGTTCCGCCGAAGGACGAACCATCTGCGCCACCCAAAACCGAAGCAAAGGCTGCGGCCCCGCCACCGGTCGCCGAGCCTGTCTCACCGCCAATCAACACGGCCGCGCCCGTTACGGCCGAAGCGCCAAAAACTGCTCAGGCTCCATTTGTGATGCCGCCCCGCGCGCCGGTTCCGTTCCTGCCACCAGAGCCGACGCAATCGGCTGTGCCAGCCGTATCGCCCAGAACCGAAGCCGCCCCCGTCGCTACACCTGTTGCGACAGATCCCGCACCGATCGCGACGCCAGTTGTGGCAAACCCGTCACCGGATGCGACCACGCAGGCCGTCGCTGCCGATGCGCCTCAAACCGCCGAACAGCCGTTGAGTATTCCCGGTCTCGTCATCGCCGAGTAAGATCGCTTACGCTGTGCGCTCAATCCACGGCCACAGCAGCGCGGTCGCTGGTCCGAGTGTTGCAATGGATTTTATGATCGGCGATCCCATCCAGACCTGCGCCGAAGCAAAACCGTTGGCCGATTGATAAGCAGGAAATCCAGCAGGCGCGGCCGCTTCAGCCGTCTTTTTTGCCGCATCGAGCAGCGCCACATTGGCCTCTGCCATGGGCCAAGCAACCGATCCCGGCACACCTGAGGAAATCATGCCGTAAGCCCATGGCCACGTCGCTGGAACCGCCGTTTGCGGCATCCAGGCCCACCAGGCGAAAGGCGATGGCGGACCTTTGAACCAGGTCTTATGGCCAGCTTGCATGAGGTCGCTCCATGCCGCGAAAGAGTGCATGGCTGGTTTTGTCGGCGGATGATCAGTGGCCAGCAATGTCGAATGTGGTCGTTTTGGCGCTCCCGACCACTCCCACACCTCTTCCTTGACCGGTGCCTTCGGCAGCACGGTCTCGGCGACCTGCGTCCAAACCGACAACGTGCGAGCGTTGGTTTCGTACGCCGCATTGATGGCCGCCTGCGTGTAACCGAACGCCGCGTCCATCCCGCGTTTAGCGATTTCGACCTGTTTAGCCGGCGTGAGCATGGCGAAACCCTCGTCCTACAGACGTTATGTTGCACCGCACAAAGTACGCCGGCATAGCCCGTTTCACAACCGATTTTCCGGTGTGCCGATGAAAAACGTTATGATTTCAGTCACTGGTTACAACGCTTGGCCATAACGGCCAAACAGCCGACCGGCGTTTCGTCCAGCTAGCACCCAGTAAACAAAACCAGCAATCACGCCCGAAACGAGGAAGGCTCGCACCGCATAGTCGTTGCGCAGGGTCAGCCCGCCTCCCTCACCGGCAATGACGGTAAGATACCCCGATACCGCGACAAGCCCTCCGGCAATCACGAAGGTCAGCCAGCCCCGCAATCGAAACCATTCGGTCAGCAGGACAGCGATAGCGGCAAACGGCAGCGCGAACGTCGCGGCCTGAGTGGCGGCCATCGCCGTCAGCAACCCCGCCGCGGCTGTTGCTTCACGAGTTGCAAATAATCCGGTTGGGTCAACGACAAACAGCACCTGCGTCGCCCCCGCCGCCAGACAGGCTGCCGCATATCCGGCCACAATGCGCAAAGCCGACCGCAGCATTCAACCCCACCCGTCACACCGCCGACGCGCAACGGATAGCCCACGCTTCCAATCGCGTTCAACTGGATTACCCGGCCTCAAGCCGTGCGCCCGGCCAGCAGCCAATAGACCAATCCTCCCGCGAACCCGGCCGTTGCAAGCACCTGCCACAGTGCCGCCGGAGGCATGGCCGCGCCGTCGGGTGCCCCCGCGATGGCCGCAACCGGCAACAGTCCCAGCGTGAGCCCGCCGCCGATCATGTAGTACAGCCAGGAGCGAATTCGGGCGACCTCTCCGATAACGACGAGGGCCAACGCCGGCACGATCGTCAATCCAGCAAGCAGCAGACCTCCCTGCATCGCGATGTCCCAATAGGCCTCAACGGTGGTGGCGCCGCCCTCGTGACCGCTCATCGCGGCAGTCACTTTTTGCAGGCCGAGAGTCAAGGCGACGGAAATTGCCACCCCTCCCGCAAGTAGAAAAGCAACGGGCACCAGAAGAAGTCGACCCAATGTGCGCAAAATCATATCAATCAGCCCCGCCGTCCTGCACGTCGACTGCCGCACCGCGCTCGCTGGCTCGCAACCGCAGGCTTTCCGATTTCAACTGACCACATGCCGCCAGAATATCGCGTCCACGCGGCGTTCGAACCGGGCTGGCATACCCAGCCTTGTTGACCACATCGGCGAACTTCTCGATCTGCGCCCAGTCCGAACACTCGTAATCGGTGCCGGGCCATGGATTGAATGGTATCAGATTGATCTTGGCCGGAATGCCCGCGAGCAACCGCACCAGTTCGCGGGCCTCGGCAAGACTATCATTCACACCTTTCAGCATCACATATTCGAATGTGATGCGACGCGCGTTCGACACGCCGGGATAGTCGCGGCATGCATCCAAAAGCTCGGCAAGGGGATACTTTTTGTTGATCGGCACCAGCGTGTCGCGCAGGTCGTCGCGGACCGCATGCAGCGAAATGGCAAGCATCGTGCCCGCTTCCTCGCCCCAGCGTCCGATCTCCGGCACAACGCCCGACGTTGACAGCGTGATCCTCCGCTTCGACATCGACAGCCCCTCGCCGTCCGACGCCACATCCATGGCATCGCGCACATTGTCAAAGTTATACAACGGCTCACCCATGCCCATGAGCACGATGTTGGTGATCTTGCGCTCGCCAACCGGCAGCATGGCACCATCGGCTGGTGCGGTCGGCTCCCGGCCAGTCGCCAATTCGATCTTTGGCCACGAGAATCTGCCCGACGATTTCTTCCACGTCCAAATTGCGGACGAGCTTCTGCGTGCCCGTATGGCAGAAGGTGCATGTCAGCGTGCAACCGACCTGGGACGAGAGGCATAGCGTGCCCCGACCTTCCTCGGGAATGTAAACACACTCGACTTCCGGCGCGCGTGCCTCGTGCCCACGTTTTGGCAAGCGCAGAAGCCATTTGCGCGTCCCGTCGATCGAAATCTGCTCGGTCACGATCTGCGGCCGCGCCAGTTCGCAGTGTTCGGCCAGCCGGCCGCGGAGGTCCTTCGACACGTCAGACATGGCTTCAAACGACGACACGCCGGATACGTAGATCCAGCGCCACATCTGGCTAACGCGCATCCGGACCTGCTTCTCGGGCACTCCGGCCGCCCGCACGACGTCCGCCATCCGCTCGCGCGTCAGGCCCGCGAGCGTCGGCTTTGCCATCTCGGCCGGCTGATCCGTCGAAAGGCCGCTTGCGGCGCGCGTGGGACGAACGGCAACCATCACTTTGAACCCAGGCGTTGTTCAGGGAAACTTTTGCTGACTGTCTAACGCGTTCTGCAGTCTCGGGAAAGCCTTTGGCTGACGCAGGGTCGTCGCGGCCAACGCAGTCGTGAAGGACCGTGATCGGGGGGCTTGATTGGCGTCAATTGCCGCGTTGGCCACTTCGGGCAAGGTGCCGGCCACCTGCGTAGCAAGCGGCGGTCGGCAACACGATCTCCGCGCATCTGGAGCCCCGGTATGAACGAACTTGTCAGAACATTTGCGGTGCCCGAGACCCCCTGGACTGTTGACGAATTCGCGGCCCACATGCGTGCCGTCGGTCCCGAGCGCTACCACGACTTGCACCCGTTCCACCAAATGCTCCACCGCGGCAAGCTATCGAAACCCCAGGTCGCCGCCTGGGCCCTGAACCGGTACTGTTACCAGGAGGCCATCCCACGTAAGGATGCTGCCTTCATGAGCCGAGTCCATGACCGCGCGCTCCGTCGCGAATGGATTCACCGGATCCAGGATCACGACGGTACCCCGCCTAGTGAAGACGGCGGTATCGAACGCTGGCTGATCCTCACAGACTGCCTCGGGTTCGACCGCGACTACGTGACAAGCATGCAGGGTGCGCTGCCGGCCACGCGCTTCGCTGTTGAAGCCTATGTGCGTTTCGTCACCGAGCAACCGCTCGTTGTCGCGGCTGCATCGTCGCTGACGGAACTCTTCGCCCCATCCATCCACCGCGAGCGCATTGCCGGCATGCTGGCCAACTACGATTTCGTCAACGACGGCGTCATGGCCTATTTCAAGCGCCGCTTGTCGCAGGCTCCGCGTGATGCCGACTTCACCTTTGAGTTTGTCAAGTGCAACGCCCAGACACGTGAGATGCAGGAAGCCTGCGTCGCAGCCATTCGCTTCAAATGTGATGTCCTATGGGCTCAACTCGACGCGCTGCAGCATGCCTACGTCGACGGTCAAATCCCGCCCGGCGCTTGGCGGCCGGACTAAACGGTCAACATGTAACGTCGTGATAGCCGTTGGTGCCGCCTCTGGACGTTCAGCTGGTGGTTGTCACGAGCATAGACAATATCCCAAGCCGTCGGCGCTGTCGCACCGCGTGGAGGGCTTGATTTCGCTTGCCAACCGGCCGCAGGTGGGGCTATCCCCTCCCACCAATCCTTTAACCCGACCCTGTTGTTAGGGCGGGTTTAGCCGCCTTAGCTCAGCCGGTAGAGCACGTCATTCGTAATGACGGGGTCGCGTGTTCGAGTCACGCAGGCGGCACCACCCCGCCGCAACTAATTCAAGCCCATCACGTTTTTAAATCAGCGCGTCGGCAAATCGCCGCACTTAAACGATATTTTCTTTTGTTCGAAAGTACCCCGAAGGACGATTGCCGTTGAGACAACTGATGGGCGAACGCCGGCATATGGATCTCGCCTATAGATTTGCTCCTCCATCGGTTGGAGATGAAGCGGCGCCGCCGCGCCGGCGACAGGTTGCTGCGCTTGTTCATCGATCGGGAAGCAACGGCCTTGAAATTCTACTGATCACGAGCCGTGACACGGGCCGGTGGATCATCCCGAAGGGCTGGCGACACAAAGGTCGCTCCCGCGCCAAATCGGCATTGATCGAGGCGTATGAAGAAGCCGGTGTCCGTGGAACGGTGCGCCGGAAGCCCCTCGGCACATTCGTTTACGCCAAATGGATCGACAAGAAGGGGCGCAATTTCGACTGCCTCGTCGACGTGTTCAGCGTTTCGTTCAAAAAACAAGCAAAGTCTTGGCCCGAACAAAATCAACGCAAACATGTCTGGCTACGACCTGACACCGCGGCCCGACGGATTTCTGAACCAGAACTAAAACGACTTATTCGCCAGTATAGTCGGCAGTAAAACGAGCGCTTCTCGATTGCAACGCGCCCGTCAACTCAAGCCGCATTAATAGCCATAAGAGCGGTACGACCGGCGGTGTCCCGAATTATAGCCATACCCTGGCCCCACGTAGATGCCGACTTCGGGCGCCCCATTGTAACCATATCCACCGTCATATCCGTACCCGCCATTATAGCCGTATCTGGAGCTGTAACCATCGTCATTGCCGCCATAGCGGCGCAGCTTCTCACGCTCCTGACGGGTCAAATACCCACCCTGCCGTTCGTGTGCGCGAGCTCCCTCGACATCTCCAATGCTATCAGCTTGTGCGGGCCCGACACTGCTCAAAGCCGTCAGCAATCCAACAATCAAAAACATCCGCTTCATGACAATCTCCAGCAACATTTGACTGGATTGCAGAACGTCTTGAACGGTTACGCGTTCCGGTCAACGAGCCCTTTACTTAGTTTCCCTGCAATTCCATATCGTCGCGCAGACCGGGTGAAACGATATTGCGCTCGTCGCGGCGTTCCTCCAAATCTTTAACGTCTTCGCTGGTTAAGTCGCGCTTTTCGAAATCTTCGTAGCCCGGCGCTATCTCTGTACCGGAGAACTGGGCCTTGGCGTCGGCGCCAGGCACTGGCGTAACTTCCTGCGCGTCGGCATGAATCGACCCCAGCGACACGACAAGAGCCAACATAATTCGCTTCATGCGCGTTCCCTTTCCCCCAAGTTTCAATCTTCAGCTTTGAATGGCCGCTGCATCAACCCTGCAATCGCATCATCGACCGCCATACGGCCTTCGATAATGGCGTGCACCGCTTCGCTGATCGGCATCTCGATGCCCTTGTCGTGGGCCAGCCGAACCGCGGCGGCCGCCGTGTAGACACCTTCGGTCACGGCCACGCGGCCATCGAGAATTTCAGCCAAACTCCGGCCCTGACCTAGGGCCCGCCCGAGACTCATATTGCGAGATTGCGGCGAACCGCATGTTAAAATGAGATCGCCGAGGCCCGATAGACCCATCATCGTTTCCGGACGAGCCCCAAGCGCCTCGCCAAGCCGTCGCATCTCAGCAAACCCGCGTGTTACGAGCCCCGCGTGGGCACTGGCGCCGAGGCCTTTCGCATCGACGATGCCCGCCGCAATCGCGAGCACATTTTTTAAGGCGCCGCCGATTTCAACGCCAACGGTGTCACTCGACCAATACAATCGAAATTGCCGGTAACCCATTCGTTCGGCAAGATCACGGCCGATCTCCTCTCGCCGACACGCGATCGTCAGCGCCGCCGGTAGTCCGCGCGCCACATCCGCCGCAAAACTCGGCCCCGACAGAACAGCAAGCGCTTGCTCCGGTAGCACTTCCGCCAGAACATCGCCCAGCATGCGTCCCGAGGTTTGCTCGATGCCTTTGGCGCACAACACAATCGGCTGCCCGGGCCTCAGCGCAGGTCGCAGCTGGCGGGCGATGTTGCGCACATGCTGCGCCGGTGCGACCATCAGGATTGCATCGAACGCCGCCATTGCAGACAGATCACCGGTCGCGGTGAGTCCCGGATCTAGAGCGATGCCCGGCAGGAAAGTCCGATTGACGTGCCGGATGTTGACGTCATCGACAGTTGCGGGCTCGCGGGCCCAGAGCATCACGCGGCGTCCGCCGAGCCGCAACGTCTGCGCCAGTGCCGTACCCCAGGCCCCGCCTCCGATCACGCCGATGCTGTCGATCGCCATACAACGTCCCCGTGTCCTCCACTGACCCTCTAGCACGTCCCGATCACCGCCGCACCCGCGGACACCATTCACAAATTCGACGCCTAAAACATCCAAAAATCCACAATACTGTTACGACACAATTCGCTTGGTGCATCGAAATGGTCCCTCCGTTGCAGACAATCCTTCTGCCCTTTACGCCTCGTTTCAGCTTGCTTACGGCAGCTATGGTCGCCACGGCGTATTTCGCCTGGCTTAACCTGACTGAGCCTCAATTCAACTTGTGGTCCGGCTTGCTCTTCATCGTGTCGAGCAGCGTCACGGCGCTTGGTATTCGTGATCTCGTCCAAACGAAGCACTCGATCCTGCGCAACTATCCGATCGCAGCCCACCTGCGCTTCATTCTTGAGAACATCCGTCCCGAGATGCGGCAATACTTTTTCGAAGCCGACAAAGAGGGCGCTCCGTTTCCGCGTGACAAGCGCGCCATCGTGTACCAGCGCGCCAAGCGCGAACTTGATAAGCGGCCGTTTGGCACGCAGTACGATGTCTATGATTCCAAATTCGAATGGCTGCAGCACTCGCTGGCGCCGCATGAGCCACCCGATCAACCGTTTCGTATTTCCATCGGCGACGAAACATGCCTCCACCCCTACTCTGCGTCCATATTCAACATCTCTGCCATGAGTTACGGCGCTCTGTCGGCGAATGCCATCCGTGCACTCAATCGCGGCGCCCAGTTGGGAGGATTCGCACACGATACGGGCGAAGGTGGCGTCAGCTGTTATCACAAGGAATTTGGCGGCGACCTAATCTGGGAGATCGGCTCGGGCTATTTTGGATGCCGCAAGACGAACGGCAAATTCTGCCGCGATCAATTTGCCACGATAGCAGCCGATCCACAGATCAAGATGATCGAGCTGAAACTCTCGCAAGGCGCAAAGCCGGGTCACGGCGGCGTCCTGCCTGGTGCCAAAGTGACTGCCGAAATCGCCAAGATTCGTAGCGTACCCCAAGGACGCGATTGCATTTCACCCGCCCGTCACTCGGCCTTTTCAACGCCCCTCGAACTCATCTTGTTCCTCAGCGAATTGCGGCGTCTTTCAGGAGGTAAGCCCGTCGGAATTAAACTGTGTGTCGGACACCCGTGGGAACTGCTGGCGATCATCAAGGCCATGCGAGAGGTTGGCGACACCCCGGACTTCATCGTTGTCGACGGGAAGGAGGGGGGCACCGGCGCGGCACCGCTTGAATTCATGGATCACGTCGGCATGCCGCTGCGCGATGGCCTCAACATGGTCCACTCGGCCTTGACCGGGGCCGAACTGCGCCATCGCGTCAAGATCGGCGCATCTGGCAAAATCGTGTCAGCATTCGATATGGTGCGCGCCATGGCACTCGGCGCCGACTGGTGCAACGCGGCACGAGGGTTCATGTTCGCGGTCGGCTGCATTCAAGCCCAAGCTTGTCATACCGACCGCTGCCCGACCGGTGTAACAACCCAGGATCCGGTGCGATCTCGCGCCATTGTCGTCACGACCAAATCTGATCGCGTGGCAAGTTTTCACGGCCAAACCGTCAAAGCACTTGCCGAACTAATCGCTGCCGCTGGTCTCGATCATCCCAGCAAATTGCAGCCGCACCACATCATGCATCGCATTTCATCCGATCGCGCGGTTTCCTTCGCCGACCTCTATCCTGTGGCAGCACCCGGTGCGCTTCTATCCGGTACGGCCGACTCGCGCTTGCAAGCGGCATGGGACATCGCCACGCCACTCAGTTTTGCGCCCGCTTCGATGCCGGAGATTACACCCGTGCCGATGGTCGTCGGGTGACCCGTTTTACGCTTTGACTCCCGCACCAATCGCCGGCGGCGCGTTTTCATCCAACGGCCAGCGTGGCCGTGCCGTTGCGCACAGATCATCGAGCTGACCAAGCGCCAGCCGCTCCGCACCGGCCCAGGCGATCATGGCGCCATTATCGGTACATAGCCCCGCCGGCGGCACATGCAGCGTGTACCCGCGCCCAGCAACCAGATCTGCGAGCCGCGTTCGCAGCGCTTTGTTGGCAGCGACGCCTCCCGCGACCACAAGGCGACGCGCCGCGTCCGCACCCAGCCGTTCCTCCGCGATCTCCATGGCCCGCCCGACACGATCGGCAACCGCGTCCATGGCTGCGGCCTGAAACGAGGCACACAAGTCTGCGATGTCGACATCGTTGAGCGGCACCAAGTCCATCGCGCGCCGCCTTACAGCCGTCTTCAAACCGGCAAAGGAGAAATGAGGCTGCGCTCGCCCAGCCAATGGACGCGGAAAGTTGAACCGTCGCGGATCGCCACCTACCGCCATACGCTCCACCGCCGGGCCACCCGGCTGCGGAAGACCTAAAAGCTTTGCCGTCTTGTCGAAGGCTTCTCCGAGCGCATCGTCGATTGTCGTGCCCAGCCGTTCGTATTGCCCGACACCGCGCACCAAGAGAAGTTGCGTATGCCCGCCTGAAACCAGCAGCAGCAGGTAGGGCGGCCGAAGTCTGTCCGTAAGGCCGACGGTGAGGGCGTGCGCTTCGAGATGATTGATGGCCAAGAACGGTTGACCCGCCGCCATCGCCAGCGTCTTGCCCGACACCATGCCGATGACCAGCCCGCCAACGAGACCGGGACCCGCCGTCGCCGCGACGGCCGAGAGCTCCGAAAGCCCTTTTCCGCTGATACTCAGGGCCTCGGCAATGAGTATGTCGAGACAAGAAACATGCGCTCTGGCTGCTATTTCCGGCACGACACCGCCATAGCGCCGGTGCTCGTCCCACTGCGAGCGAACCACATTGGCCAGTATGCGTCCGCGGCCATCTGACGACCGCTCGACAACCGCCGCCGCAGTTTCATCGCAGCTCGTCTCGATCCCGAGCACGATCAGCGGCCAACCCGAATGTGGGACGTTAACGGTCACGGGATTGCGACGGTCCTTGAAGGCCGGCGCGCCGGCGGGTTTGCAAACGAGGTCGAGCCGTGTCTAGAAAGGCGGCCTGAAGACCTGCTGTTCATCCGCCTCGCCTACCACCCGGAGAAACGAACTTGCAAGAGCGCCTTGTCCGCATTGGAACGCGCGGTTCCGCCCTGGCGCTCGCCCAGGCCCACGAAGTCCGCGCACGCCTGATGGCCGCACACAACCTGCCGGAGACGGCGTTCGATATCGTCATCATCAAGACGACCGGCGACATGATCCTCGACCGGCCTCTATCCGAAGTCGGCGGCAAAGGGCTCTTCACCAAGGAGATCGAAGATGCGCTGCTTGAAAAGCGTATCGATCTAGCCGTGCATTCAATGAAAGACATGCAAACCGCTCTCCCCGACGGCCTGATGATCGGCGCCACGCTGCCGCGCGAAGACGTGCGCGATGCGTTCATCAGCCTAAAACACACGAGCTTTGAGGCCTTGCCCGAAGGCGCAGTCGTTGGAACATCATCCCTGCGCCGCCAGGCACAAATCAAGCGCATCCGCCCTGACCTGAAGATCGTCGGCTTCCGCGGCAACGTCCAGACGCGCCTGACCAAACTGCGCGACGAGGTCGCGGAAGCAACATTCCTGGCCTGCGCCGGATTGCGCCGGCTGGGTCTTGCCGATCACATCACCGCTGCAGTGCCGACCACGAGTATGTTGCCCGCCGTCGCCCAAGGTGCCATCGGCATCGAAATGCGCATTGACGACGAGGACACCGCCGCTCTGATCGCACCCCTCGACGATAAGCCGACAGCGTTGTGCGTCACGACCGAACGCGCCTTTCTGGCAACGCTCGAAGGCTCCTGCCGCACTCCGATTGCAGGGCTGGCCCTTCTCGACAATGGCATACTGACCTTCAAGGGCGAAACGCTGTCGCCAGATGGGCGTCGCCACGTCATCAGCACCAGGACCGGCCCTGCGAGTTCCGCCGCCGATCTGGGCGTGACGGTGGCCGACGATATCTTGAGCCGCGGTGGACGCGAGGTCCTGCAGGGCTGACCGCGATGCACATCCTCGTCACGAGACCGCAGACGGAAGCGCCGAGGACAACGCGCAAACTGCAAGCCATGGGACATCACGTAACGATGGCCCCCTTACTGTCGATCGCCATTGATCAGCCAATGATCGCCACATCCGGCGTCCAGGCTTTGATCTTGACCAGCCGCAATGCCGTCCACGCACTCGCTGCCCATCCCCAGAAGACCCCGCTGAAGCAGCTACCGGTCCTCGCGGTCGGTAAAAGCACCGCCGCAGCGGCCAGAGATGCGGGGTTCACAGTGGCGCTTCAAGGAGCGGGGGGCGGCGCCGAACTGGCGACGCAGATTATCGAGTCCATCGACCCCCATGCCGGAACCCTGCTTCACGTCAGTGGCGAAATGGTCGCCTTCGACCTGGAACCGGTGCTCAAGCCGGCCGGCTTTACAGTCGCCAAAGCTGTCGTCTATCGCAGTGAACAGATTGACGCCTTGCCGGCCGCCATCTCCGTCCTCGTCCGCAAGGGCGCTCTCGATGCAGTACTCCTCATGTCGCCGCGCACCGCTACGGCCTGGTGCAACGTCGTCGCAGCAGCGGGGCTTCATCAGGAAGCCAAACGCCTCGTGCATCTGTGCCTCTCGTCCGGCGTGGCCGACGCGCTGGCGCCACTTGATCCCGCCGTCGTAATGATTGCCGTTAAGCCCAACGAGGAAGAAATGCTTGCCCTGGCCGCCCGCTTGTCGTCAAGTTCCGCCGATACGACCTAACATAGGGCGAGGACAAGCTTTTTCCGGCACAGCCGCTCGACCGTGATCGCCTGCCATTCCTGTCCGCGCGCACCTTGCCTCTCTCCATGTCCTCCAAGGCAATGCCATGACCGACAAGCCCAGTGATAAAAAAGATCAGCCGCAGCCAGATCCGAAGCGGCCGCACGCGACCCTCGACTTGAAGGCGACCGAAATGAAGGCTGCTGCGGAGAAGGATGCCGCGGCCGCCACCAGATCGCCAAGTCAGCCGGCTGCAACTGGTCAACCTGCAAGTCCGACTAAGCCCGAGCCACACAAGCCGAACGACCCGGCCGCCACCATTCCGCGCCAGCCATCTCCGTTGACACGCATGGTGACACATCTGGCGGCCGGCGTTTTGGGCGGCAGTGTCGTGCTCTTTGGCGGCGAGCGTTTCGCTCAGATGATCGGAATGCCGACGCCAGGCGTGCGCATCGACACCATCGCCGCCGATCTCGACAAGCGCCTCGTCGTTCTCGAAGCCTCGCCGAAATCGGATGCCTATGAGGTTTTGAAATCCGCCGAGGAACGGCTCGCAAAAATTGACAGTCTCAGCTCCGAACTCGACGGTGTGCGCGCGGACCAAGCCAAGCTTGCCGAAAAGACGGAAGGCCTGTCGACCTTCGTTGGCGGTGCGCAAGGTTTATCCGCACTCGACACGCGACTGGCGGCACTCGAAGATCAACTGAAAACACTGTCGGCAGCCGCGACGTCGGAAACCGGCGGCAACCGCATCGCCGATATCGCCGTTGTCACATCTCGGATCGCCGCGACGGAATCGCGCTTCTCAAGCGAGGTCTCCAGCATTCGCGATGGTCTGGCCCGCGACATCGACCAACGCCTCGCCATTCGCGAAGACAGCTCCAAGGCGGATCTCGCCCGTCTGACGCAATCGCTGGAAAAACTGAAAGCCGATCAGGCCCGGTTGGATAAATCCGTCCAGGCCGCCCAGGAAGAGGCTGGCACCGTTGCAAGTGCCGTCGGCGAGTTGAAATCGACCGTCGATCAACAGGCCAAGACATATGCCAAGACAGCCGATGTCGCCGCCGCAGTGACGCCTGTCACCGGGCTCATCAGCAAGATCGAAGGTAGCCTCGACGGCGTGCTGAAAAAAGAACAAGAGCGCCAGTCGCATACCGAGCGGATCGTCACCGCGCTCGAACTTGGCAATCTGAAACGCGCTATCGATAGCGGACAAGGATTTGCCAACGAGTTTGACGCCGTCAGCGCGTCCTCCGGCGGCCGCCTCGATTTGAGGCCGCTCGAACCGTTCAAATCCACCGGCGTACCGTCACTGGCTGAACTCAGGCTTGAGGGGCGCCCGGTCCTTCTCGCGGCACTCGACGCCGGAACGTCTAACCCCGATGCATCGGTCTGGGAACGGCTTCTGACGAGCGCCAAATCGGTGGTCCGTGTCCGCAAGATCGATGCGGTCGATGGCGACGAGAGTTTCGAAGCTGTCATCGCGCGAATCGAAAAAGCTCTGTCCGAAGCTCGCCTCGGCGAAGTTATCGCTCAGGCCCATAAACTACCTCCCGAAGCCTCTGCCAAAATCGACCCTTGGCTGCAGAAGGTCGCCGCACGTCACAGCGTCGACGAGGCCATCGCCACCGTCGAAAACGAACTCAAAGCCGCGCTCGCATCGCCGACCGCGGCAGCGCCCGCGGACAGCAAAGAATAGGATCGCGACCAGATGGTGCGGCTCATTCTATTTCTGATTTTCATCTTCTTGCTGGCCTCGGGCCTGGCATGGCTGGCGGACCGACCGGGCAACTTGCTGCTGACGTGGGAAGGCTATGAGGTCGAGACGAGCGTATTCCGCGCCATCGTCATCCTGGCCTTGCTTATGGGTGCAGCCATTCTCTGCTGGTCACTCGTGCGCCAGATCTGGTCGAGCCCAGCCATCATCAGTCGGCAGTTGACACGCCGCCGCCAGCAGCGCGGCCTTGACGCCTTGTCGAGTGGCATGATCGCGATCGGCGCCGGCGACCGCGCATCCGCAGCGCGCGCCGCCGTTCAAGCCCGCAAAGCCATTCCCAATGAACCGCTGACACATTTGCTCCGCGCTCAAGCAGCCCAGTTGACCGGCGATCGCGCAACGGCACGGCGCATTTTCGAAGCCATGCTCGGCTCGCCTGACACTGAACAGCTGGGCCTGCGGGGGCTCTATCTGGAAGCCCGCCGCGAGGGTGAACCCGAAGCCGCCATGCAGTTCGCCGAACGTGCCGCCCGTATCAATCCGCGCCTGGGTTGGCCACTCGAAGCGCAATTCGAAATGCAGCTCAAGACCGGCAACTGGGCCGGAGCCGCTGAGACAGTCGCCCTGGCCAAGCGCAATGGCCATCTCGAGCGGCCGACCGCCGACCGCCGCCGCGCGCTCATGCTCGCAGCCGAGGCGCTACGAATTGAAGACAATGATCCCGATAAAGCTCTTGCGGCTGCGACCGAGGCCCACGCACTCGCGCCTGACTTGATTCCCGCGGCCGTGGTGGGCGGCCGTATTCTAGCAGCGCGCGGTCAGACGGCAAAGGCGGCCAAGATCATTCAGCGCACCTGGTCGAAAACACCCCATCCTGATCTCGCCGCCGCCTATGCTTACGCCCGGATCGGCGACAGCCCGCATGATCGCCTCGATCGCATCAAGCAATTGGCACTGCTGAAGCCGCATGATGTGGAAAGCGGTGTGGCCTGGGCAGGCGCCGCGCTCGAAGCTCGCGAATTCCGCGTCGCACGCCACGCACTGCAGCCCTTCTTGAAAGATAAGTTGACCCGCCGCATCGCACGACTGATGGCGCGGATCGAAATCGCCGACAAGAATGATGCCGGCCGCGCCCGCGAATGGATTGCACGCGCAGCAACTGCGGCCCGCGACCCGGTCTGGACCGCTGATGGCGTGGTCCTCGACGCATGGTCACCCGTCTCGCCCGTCACCGCAACTCTCGATGTGGTAGAGTGGCGCGCACCGATGACCGGTCTGGATGGAACAGGCGATACACTAGCCGCGGAAATCGCCGATCTCCTCGCAATCGACATCGGCGACGCAAGAACGATTGAAGCCTCGATGCCTGGTGAAGCGGCGACCGGCGCGACGGCAGCTACGCCCAAAGATCTCGACCAGCCCTTTTCACCCGACGATCCCGGTGCCGACCGGGAAGAGCGCGCCACGCAGGTCCGCTCACCGCCAGCCGACCGACCAAGCTGAACCAATTTCAACGTCAGAAGCCATTTCTGAACAAATCGTCAGCCGTAAATCGGTCGAATTATCCGGCAAAATGAAACCTGTTGAGCGCATGCGCAGCACGAGGGAACGCTGCGGGTTGCCATCTAACAGGATCGCGGCGACGGCCCCGACAGCACCATGTACAAAGCCATTGACGGAACCGACGCAGCGCCGCTCCACCCGGGCGAAATTCTCCGCGTTGATATTCTGCCTTGCCTCTCGATGACGGCTGGACAGCTCGCAGCTTACATCGGACTTCCGCGCTCCGAACTTGACCGTCTCCTGACCGAGCGCGTGAGCATGACGCCAGACTTGGCGCAAAGGCTGGGTCTGGCGTTGGGCCACGGGGCCCATTACTGGCTAGCCCTTCAAATGCAGTACGATCTCTGGCAGGCCGCACAGATGCAATCTGACGATATCCGACCTATTACCTGGCACCGCCGCAGGCCGTCCCATCGCGCACGGTCGTCCAGCACCGGTACAAATCCGTAACCCTGGCGGGTTGTGTCTTGCCGGCGCATCGGCACAATACCGGTGATGATGGATCTTCTCGAAAGGCTTGCGACGACATGGATCGGCCGCTCGGCCAGGGCACACCCTGATGCGCTGGCGGCTGCACGGGAGTTGACTCCCGCCGTTGTCATCACCGGCGGGTCTAGCGGTATCGGCCTGGCGCTCGCTGCCGAGTTCGCTCGAAGTGGTGATGCCCTTGTCCTCATTGGCCGCACGCAGTCGCGGCTAGACATGGCGTTCGATACTCTGCAGCGGTCGCATGCTGGTGTTCGCGTTGACACCCTGCTGCTGGATATCGGGCATCCGGAATCCACCGGTGTTCTCAGCACATGGCTTGCGGCTCACGGTCTGTATTGTGATGTTCTCATCAATAACGCCGGAATCGGCATGTCGGGACCGTTCTCGCAGGCGGCCCCGATCCAACTTGAAACCCTTGTTGCCACCAATGTTGCAGCTGTCGCGCGTTTCACACGCGCCGTTCTACCGTCGATGCTCGCGCGCGGCCGCGGCGGAATCATTACCGTTTCGTCTCTAGGAGCAGTGATCCCTGGGCCCAACCAGGCCGCATACTATGCCAGCAAGGCGTTTGTTCTATCGCTGAGCGAAGCAATTGCGTCCGAGACGTCCGGCCTAGGCATTCGCATCACTGCTGTCCTGCCTGGACCTGTCGAAACGAGGTTTCATGCCCGCATGAACGCTGAAGGCTCCCTCTATCGCCACGTCCTCGCATCGGCCACGCCGCAACGCATTGCCCGCTTGACGATGCGCGGGTACCGCCTCGGCCGCCGCGTCGTTGCCCCGGGCTTTGTGCCGACACTGGCATTCGTGGCCCTGCGCTATCTCCCGCACGTATTAACGGTGCCGATCGTCCGCTGGCTCCTTTATACCGGACACCCGGCTCTCCCGCCCACTGCGGACGATCGACCGCCGCACTTTTAATTTTTTTGGTTTTGTTTGCAGCTTTGAAACGTTTTTGCCCCCTAATGACTGAAGCGCCGGTTTCCTGTACCGCGTATCCGGTCGCCTTGACGGCGGTGGGCGATGGTCTCCACGACCATCGACCATCGCCGCTTCGCATTTGTGATCCCAACTGTGATAAGGCGCTGCAGGTCCGCACGACCGATGTGCTGAAGTGACTGGCCTACCGTGACTGTCAACGAGGTGCGTGTATGCTTCCGATCGTCCCCGTCATCCTTTCGGGTGGGTCCGGCACGCGGCTGTGGCCGCTGTCACGGTCAATGTACCCCAAACAGTTCATTAATTTTTTTAAGGGGCGCGGGGACACTCTTCTTGGTGCAACCCTGGGCCGGCTCACGCCTGAAGCAGGCTTTAGTGCCCCCATCCTGCTGTGCAACAACGACCATCGCTTCCTCGTCAAGGAAGAGCTTGACCGCGCGGGCGTAACGGCAAAGGCGATCATTCTCGAACCCGTCGCCCGCAACACGGCCCCGGCCATCACGGTCGCAGCACTCGCGGCCGTGCGCGACAATCCCAATGCGATCCTTGTCGTGATGCCGTCGGATCACGCGGTGAAAGACGAACTGCGTTTCGTCGAGGCCGTCCGGCGCGCCGCCGACGTGGCCGCAACGGGAAAACTCGTGCTTTTCGGAATCACACCGATGGCCCCCATACCGGCTACGGGTACATCAAACGCGGACCAGCGATCGGAGCGTCGCAGCACCCGGCCTATACCGTCGCGAAATTCTGTGAAAAACCGGACGCCAAGACCGCCGCGATTTATCTCGCGGAAGGCGATTACTTTTGGAACAGCGGCATCTTCGTCCTCCACGCGCAAACATTCCTCGATGAAGTCAGCCGGCTCGACACAAAAATGCTCGCAACGACGCGGCGCGCACTCTCGTCCGCCGCCGACGATCTCGGCTTCCTGCGGCTCGACCGCGAAAGTTTCGCCGAATGTCCGAACATCTCCGTTGACTATGCGGTTATGGAAAAGACTAGTGCCGCCGCGATGCTGCCGATCGATGTCGGTTGGAACGATGTTGGATCTTGGTCGTCACTTTGGGATATCGCGCCGCACGATGCGCACGCAAATTATACGAACGGCGATACGGTCCTCGAAGACACGATGGGCTGCTATGTGCATTCCGAACGTGGCCTCGTAGCGACCATCGGGGTGAAAAACCTCGTCATCGTCGATACGCCGGACGCCTTGCTGGTCGCCAATAAAAACTGTGCTCAAGACGTCGGCAAGATCGTTGCGACGTTGAAGCGGACCAATCGCAAAGAGCAGGAACAGCACCTTCGCAATTATCGCCCATGGGGATTTTTCGAAACTCTGAATATTGGCGGCCGCTTCCAGGTTAAACTTTTGCACGTGAAGCCAGGCGGCAAGCTGTCAATGCAAATGCACCACCATCGTTCCGAACACTGGATCGTGGTCCAGGGCACAGCCAATGTGGTTATCGGCGATACAGAAAAACTCGTCCGCGAAAACGAGAGCGTTTACATCGTCGCCACGCAGTGGCATCGGTTGGAAAATCCAGGCAAAGTTCCGCTCGAACTGATCGAGGTCCAGATCGGAACCTATCTCGGAGAGGACGACATCATCCGCACGGACGACGTCTATCACCGCGCGCCCGAAGAGACCAAATAGCAAAACGGCCGGCGAACCGGCGCGTTTGCCGGATTTATTCTGAAATCCAATCGCTGCACTTCTGCGGCGCCGAGCTTTCACCCCATGGCGCGATCGGCACGCTGGACGTTGAATTTTCTGGACTGCCTTCGATGATCTTGTCCGTATAGACGAGGTACACCAGTACGTTCCGCTTGAAGTCACAGCCGCGCACGATCTGCATCCGCTTGAATAGGATGGACCGGCGCTGGCTGAAGGCTTCTTCGCCCTGTGTCAGTTTTCGTTTGAACTTGATGGCGCCGACCTGACGGCACGAAAGCGACACGTTCGACAGTTCTTCCGCAAGCCCTGCCCAACCGGCCCAGCCTCCCTTTTCCGGGGCGGTAAAATAGCACGTAACACCCTCGACTTCAGGGTCATCGATCGCGAATGTTGCCAGCTTTGCGTCGGGAGCCAGCAGTTTCCACACCGTTGTCTTTTTGAAAATGAGATCCGGCCCGTCCGCCTGAGCCGGAACAGATATAAGTAAGACAGCGGCCGACAAAGCGGCGCAGACAAGAGAACGAAGTGACATGGTGCAGATCCTCCCGACATCGCCGCAAGACACGAAAGCGCCCCGGAGGGTCCGGAGCGCCGCGGCGGGTCTGTGACAAAACACATGGGATGCGGGCACGGTTCCGTCAACGCCCCGCGGCGAAGCGAGCCGAATAACGAAAAGGACGCTTGCTCGCATGAGAAAGCGTCCTTTTTTCAATGACGAGTTGCGCGCTTTATTTGGGCGCCAGCACCATTACCATTTGCCGGCCTTCAAAGCGCGGTTCACTTTCGACTTTGGCAACCGATTCCGTCTCGGTTTTGACCCGGTTCAGAACGTCCATGCCGAGATGCTGATGGGCCATCTCACGACCGCGAAATCGCAAGGTAATTTTGACTTTGTCGCCTTCTTCGAAAAATCGGCGGATGGCACGCATCTTGACGTCATAGTCGTGATCGTCGATGCCCGGCCGCATCTTGATTTCTTTGATCTCGACGATCTTTTGATTTTTGCGCGCTTCAGCCTGCTTCTTCTGCTCCTGGTACTTGAATTTGCCGTAGTCCAGGATTTTGCAGACCGGCGGCTCCGCATCGGGGGAGATCTCGACAAGGTCGAGACCCGCGTCAGTCGCTCGCTGCAGGGCGTCAAATTTGCTGACGACTCCGACGTTCTGTCCAGTCTCGTCGATCAATCGCACGTCGCGGGCCCGGATCTGGTCGTTGATCTTGGGCCCGGTTGGCTCGCGCGTCGGCGCGGCTCGCATAGGTTTGCGGATGGGTCGAACTCCTCTTGCTGTTGCAATGCCCGTTTGGCGATTCTGGTCTTGCTGGCCGGTTTGTGGGCCGGTCAGACAATTATTGCGGAGAATTGGGAAAAAAGGGTTCCAAGTCAAGCCGTGGCGGGACCCTACAACCTGACTTAACCATCGATTTGTGGACGCGCGGCCACGTAATTTGCGTGAAATGCCGTTCCCAGCATCTCGTCATACACCTGCAAGGTCTTGAGCCGCATCTGCCGAAGGGAGAACGAGGCCGCAGCATGCGCCCGCGCCAGCACGGCCATTTCCCGCCTTGAACCCGCATCCAGGCTCAACGCCCACAGCATCGCATCGGCCATGGCTCGAGCATCGCCCGGCGCGACAAGCCACCCCGTCATCGACCGCGGCCCATGCTCGGGGGGCGACAGCACCGTCTCCTGCGGCGCGCCGATCCTCGTAGCGATCACCGGGCAGCCCATCGCCTGGCTCTCGACGGCCGTCCTCCCGAAAGCTTCCGGTTCAATGGAGGCAACAACCGACGCGTCGGCAACAAGGTACGCCGCCGGCATGTCGTCCACGTGCCCAACGAGGCGGACGCGGCCCTCCAGCCCACTCGAACGAATGGCGGTGCGCAGTCCCTCTGCGTACGCATCGCGGCCCTGGGCGTCCCCAGCCAAAGCCACGACGCCGTCGAGTTGGCCTTGCTCCTGCAGCAGCCGGGCAGCCTCCACGACCACGTGCTGTCCTTTCCACGTCGTGAGACGCGCGGCATGCAAAATGACCCGAGCGCCGGGGCCCACACCCCAGGCCGCTCTGAGCCGCGCCACGCGGTCCATCGACACTTTCTCCGGATCAAATGAAGCCATGTCGACGCCCCGATGGATGACACGGATCCGGCCATCGGGTGTGCCGTATCGCGACCTGATCAGGTCGCGCGTGTAACCGGAATTTGCGATCACGAGATCGCCGCGTGCCATCACTCCGTTGTAGAATCGCTTCAGCGTTGATTTTTCATTATAAGCGCCATGATACGTCGTCACGAAGGGCCGCTTGGTTCGCCGCGCCGCCCACAGCCCACTCCACGCCGGCGCCCGGCTGCGGGCATGGACGAGAGCGACATCGTCGTCCTCGATCATCGACGCGATCGCTTTGGCGTTCACCGCCAGCTGCACCGGGTTCTTAGTCGCTGCCGGGAACAACCGGACGTCTGCGCCGGTGGCGCGCAGCCGGTCAAGCATTCGTCCGCCTTCAGTCAAGACAAGTGCCCGCCCACCGGCGATGACGATCGCTTCCGCGATTTCGATCGTGGAGAGCTCCGCGCCTCCAGTGTCGAGTTCGGGAATGATCTGCAGTATGGTCGCGGCGCTGTCGGCCAAGGCAGGACCTCCGGTTGGATGGTGAAATTCAAAAACAGCAGGCACTCATAGGATGACCGGGTCGGAACCGCAATTCATCGACGTCGGCACCGGCAACGCCCGCCGCCGCATCGCATATCGGCGGGACGCGGCGCCGAAGACCGTCAAACCGGGGCTCTTTTGGTTGTCCGGCTTCAAATCCGACATGACGAGCACAAAAGCAGTCGCACTCGCCGACTATGCCTGCCAAACCGGCGTCGACTGTGTCCGCTTCGATTATTCAGGCCATGGGGTCTCCGACGGGCCATTCGAGAGTGGAACGATCGGCCGTTGGTTGCATGAGGCTGAGACGATATTCACCCAAATTTCCCACGGACCGCAAATCATCGTCGGCTCCAGCATGGGAGGGCACATCGCGCTGATGTTGCTGAAACAGCTGCTGGCGAACAACCCGGACGAAGCCAGACGCATCGCGGCACTCGTTCTTATCGCCCCGGCGTGGGACATGACCAAAGAACTCATCTGGAAGCGGCTGCCGGCCGAAGCCAGACGCGTTCTGATCGAGGATGGCGTCTATTATCAACCGTCGAAATATGGCGATCCGTACCCCATCACGCGCGCGTTGGTCGAGGATGGTCGTGCCAACCTTCTGGCGCGCCTGCCCTTTGATCCGGGCCGTCCAATTCTCATCCTGCAAGGACTGCAGGATACTGACGTGCCCGCAAGTCACGTCCGCGAATTGCAAACATTCCTGACTGGCGGTCACGTCCACATCACGGAGATCCCGGATGGCGAGCATCGTCTATCGCGGCCGCAAGACTTGGCGCGTCTGTTTGCACTGATCGAAGAGGCATCCGCCGAAAAGCCTAGCGCGTGACGGACGCTTCGCGCAGAGCGCTCGGGGTCAAACCGCGTAGCACGGCCGATTCTAGCGCCGCTGCACCAGCTGTCTCGGCAATCGCCTCGGGCACAATCCAGGCGCGATAACCCCGCGCCACCACTGTCCGGCTGCACGTTAATTTTCCGGCCAGAACGCGACATGACGCATCGCCCGAAATCGCGCGCGGCTCCCGGCGGTCATGGACGAGGACCTTGAGATCGACCGGCTGGATGATGGGTGCCGTTCCGGCAAGGGTGACACTGCGAAAGACGCAGGCAAGCGTGCTGCGGCAAGCGCCGGCGCGCTTGCCGAAGGTATTGCCTGGCCCCAGTACTTTGCGCAGCGGCATGACGCGCGCCGGTGCCCCCGGCCCATCCGACACAAAACACTGAACGCCTTCACAGATCACGGGGTCTGCCGTTTTGTTGAATCGGCGAATGCCTTTGGTGCCGGGCTCCATCACCAGAAGGATCGTAACCCGCGGATCGGCCGGCGCCGCAGCGACAGGTAACACCGGTTGCGGACGCCCAAGAGCCATCGGCGGCGGCAGTACCTTGGCCGGCTCGCTCGCAATATCCTTGGGTGGGGCCTGCGGCGTGATCGCCACCGGTGCAACCGGCTCCGCAATCGGCGGGGAAACCGGAACAGGATCCCGTGCCACTTCGGCCGGCTGAGGGGCGGGCGGCGGCGTGACGACAATCGGCGTCGAAGCGGTCGCGGTGTCAGATTTCACCGACTTGTCGGTATTCGTCAACGCCGGCTTGAATGGCCTTTCGACAACCGCGTCCGCAGCCTTCGCCTTGCGGGCCTCACCAGCTGTCCTCAACTTTTCCGCAAGCGCTTTGGCCTCGGCTTCGCGCAGCACCTCCATCGCCCGCTGGCGCTTTTCCGCGTCAGCCGCTGTTTTCTGCTCCTCAGCCGAACGGTCTGCCGCCTCTTGGCGTGCGCGCTCCAGCATCTCGGATTCGTAAGTCTTGCGCTGGTCAGCGTCCTGGCCTTTTACGGACTGCTCGCTGCCGGCAAACCGGTTTGCGATATCATGCGCGGCGTTCTCGCCCATGACTGGCCCGATCATTAGGACAAGGGCCAACCCTATCGCACTCCAACGTGCCGCCAACGACCCGCGCATCACAACCATCCGCCCTTTTCAAGTGGTGTCAGTTTCCTCAACAATTCAGGCAGGAAAGCGGACGTATCCTGAATGTTGGCTGAACGGCGCTGGCCAATTGTTAAACCGGATTTGCAGCAATCGCGGCAAGCCCCTCGCGATACGTGGGAAAAGCCAGCTGCACCCCGAGTTGGTTTTTTATCCGATCATTGCGAACGCGTTTGTTTTCCGAATAGAAGCTGCGTCCCATCTCCGACAGTTCGGCGTCGTCGTAGGCGACGTCCATCGGCGGTGGCAATCCCAACAACCTTGCGGCAAACATATTCACATCTTGTGGCGGAGCGGGCTCGTCGTCCGTGACGTTATAGATCGCGTGCCGATGCGGCCCCGTGAATGCCGCAATCAGCGTCCGCGCGATATCTTCCACATGAATGCGATTGAAAACCTGGCCCGGCTTGACGATCGATCGCGTCGTGCCGCTACGCAAGCCGTCGATCGCGCTGCTGCCGGGTCCATAAATTCCCGCCAGCCGGAAAATCTCGACGCGCTTACCGGCTGCTGCGCCGAAATCGAGCCATTGTTGTTCGGCCAGCGCTCGCCGGCGTGAGCGTTCCGATGATGGCGTCGCCGGTGTCGTCTCGTCGACCCAGTCCCCGCCGTGATCACCGTAGACACCGATCGTGGAAAGATAGCCGATCCAGTCCGCGCTCGAATGCGCAAGATCATCGGCGTGGTGCCGCAAAACAGGATCTCCCTGCGCGTCAGGCGGAGCCGAAACAAGAACGTGTGTCGCACGCCGGCATGCGGGTCCCGCACCTTGACTGGGCCCCGATCCGACGCCCGGCTTGACCCCGTCGAAGACGTAACCCGTATAGCCAAGTTGCCGGATTCGCTCGACGCCCTCTGGGGTACGCGCCGTGCCGGCAATATGCCACCCGTCGTCCTCCAGCTTCCCCGCAAGGTGGCGTGCACTGTACCCAAGGCCAAAACAAAAGAGCGTCGGCATCACAGTCTCTCCAAGTTCCATTCCGCGAGCACATCGGCGTCATATTCGACGGCCACACGCCGATCGCATTCAAAACTGAATTCTGCCTCTCCCGCCAACCGTGCCAGTGCCCAAACGGCCATACCGCGAACGAGCGGCGATGCATCGTCGAGCAGCGCTCGAACCTGCGGCAGAAAATTCGCGTCTTTGGAATTCCCGACCGCAACAAGTACGTTGCGAATAAAGCGATTGCGACCGGTTCGCTTCACAGGGGTGCCCGCAAAACGGGCTCGGAATTCCAAGTCCGTCAATGTCACCAGTTCACCAAGCGGTGGATTGGCCGTCTGCTCGCGCGCGGTCAAACGAACGTCGCGCGCAGCAGCCGCAAACTTATTCCACGGACAAACCGCCAGACAGTCGTCGCAGCCGAAGATCCGATTTCCGATCGGCGCCCGGTATTCACGCGCGATTTGGCCCTTATGTTCAATCGTCAGGTACGCAATGCAACGCCGCGCATCGAGCTGGTACGGGCTTGGAAATGCCGCTGTGGGGCAAACATCGAGACACCGGCGGCACGTGCCGCAATGGTCAGTTTCAGCCGCATCCGCCGTCAAGTCCGCCGTCGTCAGCAGCGCACCGAGCAGCAACCATGAGCCGTGCGTGCGCGAAACCAGATTGGTATGCTTGCCCTGCCATCCGAGACCGGCCAGCACGGCCAGCGGCTTTTCCATCAGCGGCGCCGTGTCGACAAACACTTTCACATCGCCGCCGGTGGCTGCCACGACCTCCCGGGCGAGCTGCTTCAGTTTCGACTTCAGAATGTCGTGATAGTCTTTGCCCTGTGCGTAGACGGAGATCACGCCTCTTTCACGGGTCTGCAAAACTTCAAGCGGATCCGACGCAGGCGCATAACTCATGGCAACCATGATCGCGCTTCTGGCGTCCGGCCAAAGCGCCAGCGGATCGCAGCGCCGATCCGCCGTCGTCTCCATCCAGTTCATGTCGCCATGTCGCCCCGCCGCCAGGAAAGCCCGCAACCGCTCACCTTGCCCGCCCTGACCATCAAGACGTGCAATCCCGAACGCTTCGAATTCCAGTGCAGCCGCCACACGTCTCAATTGCGCTTCGAGAGAAGCACCGTTTTCGAGAGCACGGCTTTGATCAGCAGTGGGTCACGTCAAAAATCGAGATCGACATAGGTTCGGTGCGGCGGCAGCCCTTGCAGTCTGTCCGCCAGCAAACTGCGGAATGCCGGCCGCGACTTCAATCGCATATACCAGGACTTGGCCGAGGGATGCTGCTCCCAGTCGATGTCGCCAAGGTAGTCGAGCACCGACATATGTCCTGCGGCAGCCATATCAGCGAAGCTCAGCCGATCTCCGGCCAGCCAATCCCGGCTAAAGGCGAGATGATCGACGTAGCGCAGATGATAGCGCAAGTTGTGCCGCACCGCTCGAAGCGTCTCAGCGTCCGGTGGAGCGCTCTTTGTCTGCGCGTGCAAGCTGGTGATCTTGGTATCGATCAGCTCGCGCGAAACTTCTCGATCGAACTTATTCAAAAACCAGTCCGTGAGCCGCCGCACTTCGGCACGCTCACTGGGATGGCCGGGAAACAGCCCACCCCGTCCGGCGTCGCTTGTTTGCGCCAGTCCCTGTTCATCAAGGTATTCGGAAATCGCATACGCGCCGCCGATCGGTTGCCCCTTTGCCGGCACCAGAACCGGCAACTCACCCGACGGATTGAGCGCCAGCAGGTCCTCGGTCCAGGCCCAAGGCTGTTCTTCGGCCAGTTCGACGTCATGGCCAAGTTCGGCCAGCGCGATCCGGACGGCGCGGCTGCGGGGACAGAACGGGTAATGAACGAGCAAAGTCATTGCGATGTTCTTATCGAAGCCTGTCCGCCAGAGCGCTCAGCATCTACGCGAATCCGCAACAATTGTCGTGTCTATTGGCGCCCTGTTGCGACGTGCCGCGGCCTGCTATGGCGGCGAGGCAGGTGTGGTGCCATAGCCCAACGGTCCGCCATGTCGGTTTAAAGTCACTGCGATCCGCAGCGCGAGGAGATAGAGCTGACATGGAAATCTGGCAAGCCGCGCTCCTGGGTATAATCGAAGGCTTGACTGAATTCATCCCGGTATCGTCGACCGGACACGTGCTCCTCGCCGGTCATTTCCTGGGCGTCCACTCTCCCGGCCGTGCGTTCGAGGTATTAATCCAGCTCGGCGCCATACTGGCGATCTTGCTCGTGTATTTCCGCCGCCTCTGGTCAACGGCAATCGCACTGCCCTACGACAGGCAGGCTCGCAGCTTCGTCACGGCCGTCCTGATTGCCTTCTTGCCGGCGGCCGTGGCTGGTGCCGCGCTGCACGGCTTTATCAAAGGCGTTCTCTTCGAAACGCCGGCCCTTATCTGCATTATGCTTATTCTCGGCGGCATCATACTTCTCGCCGTCGATCGGATCAGCGTCACACCGCGCTACCACGATGCCATGAGTTTTCCGCCGAGCCTCGCGCTTAAAATTGGGCTCTTTCAAACCCTCGCGCTCATACCTGGCGTGTCACGATCCGGAGCGACCATCGTCGGTGCACTCCTGCTGGGTGCCGACAAGCGATCGGCCGCAGAATTTAGCTTCTTTCTCGCGATGCCGACCATGGCCGGTGCGTTTGCGTTCGACCTCTACAAGAATTGGCAGACCATGGACGTAAGCAACGTCACCACAATTGCCGTCGGCTTTATCGTTGCTTTTATATCAGCGCTGATCGTCGTCCGCGTTCTGCTTGGATTTCGTCAGCCGTCACGGATACGCACCATTCGGCTGGTGGCGCATTCTCGTCGGCACTGCGGGTCTAGCCGCCCTGCACTATGGCCTTTGAAAACGATCAACCATCAGGCGGCGTGCGACGCCGTCGTGCTGGACAGCAGCCGGCGCAACGCGTCGGCGTCCTTGGCGGTACGCAACTGTTCAAGCGTGGCTGGTTCGCGCACCAGGCGAGAAATACGGGCCAAGGCTTTGAGATGATCGCCGCTGGCATGCTCCGGCGCCAGCAACAAAAATACCAGGTCCACGTCCTGGCCATCCTGGCTGTCGAAGGGGATTGGCCGCGCCAGCCGCGCAAAAAGGCATACGATGCTCGTCAAAGCTTTGAATTTCACGTGCGGAATGGCAATGCCGCGGCCAAGCCCGGTTGAGCCGAGCCGCTCGCGCTGGACGAGAGCATCGAAAATGTCCCGCTGCTCAAGGCCGGTCATAGAGGCCGCCTTGGCGGACAGGTCGTTCAATGCCTGCTTCTTACTAGTAACGTCGAGCGAAGGAATGATCGCCTCGGCTGCCAGAATATCTGCCAGATCCATGATGGGTTCTTTCGATCGGACCGCGGCCGCCGCTTTTAAGCGCGACCCGCTGCTGTCCTGAGCCTCGTGTTGTATTGATCTATTGAGAGATACCCACGGTTATCCCGCGGCATGTCACCCCGTCATTCGTTCCTCGGCAGCACCTGCCAGCCGATCCGCTGCCTGACCTCATCGCAACGCCTTCTACCACCGTCCGATGACCCGCAGACAACGACTGCCCGTCCACACTAGTTCCGACGCGGTGCTTTCGGCGTTTCACTGAAGGTTTGTAAACAGCAAAACACGGCGGACCACGCGGAGCGCCGCATCATAGATAATCGAATTCCGATTGCTCTAACGCCACCCACCCGGTTGGCGGCTCCATTTCCCTCAGAGCCGCACGATCAGTAGCAATTTCAAATTGTTAAGCACAAGCCCCTTGCGCCGACCTGATAAGTCCAACGCTAATCTGTGTCGAGCCGCCTGTCAAAAACTTTGTCGAGCCTACAACTTGTTACGGCGTACAGAACATTCTGTCAAAAGTAATAAAATACAATGGGTTAGACGCGCACGCTTCGCTCGATCATCCGCTTGTCTCGGCGGCGCTGAACGGAGGAGGGAATGCGCATGGCCTCCCGGTACTTCGCGACCGTCCGCCGGGCAATGTCGACACCATCGGTCTTCAAGCGTTCGACGATCATGTCGTCCGACAGGATGGAGTTTGGCACCTCGCCCTCGATCAGCTGCTTGATACGGTGCCGCACCGCTTCCGACGAATGGGCTTCCCCATCCCCATCCGCCGCCGCGATCGATGACGTGAAGAAGTACTTGAGCTCCAGGATGCCCCGCGGCGTCGCGATGTACTTGTTCGAGGTCACTCGCGAAACTGTCGATTCGTGCATCGAGATCGCGTCGGCAACGGTCTTCAAGTTCATCGGCCGCAGATACTGGACGCCGTGCGTGAAAAACGCATCCTGCTGTCGCACAATCTCCTCGGCGACGCGCAAGATCGTCCGCGCCCGCTGGTCGAGAGCTCTTAACAAGCCAGTTTGCCGTCTGCAGACATTCGAGCAGGTAGCCCTTGTCCTTATCGTTACGTGCCGTCTTCGAGACTTTAGCGTAGTAGATGCGATTGACGAGAACGCGCGGAAGTGTATCGGCGTTCAATTCGATGAGCCAACTGCCATCGTTACCAGCCCGCACGATGATGTCGGGCACCACCGGCTGCATCTGCACGCTACCGAACTTGAGCCCCGGCTTCGGATTGAGCTTCTTGATCTCGGCAATCATCTCGCCCAGCTCGTCGGCGTCAACGCCGACCGCCCGTCGCAGGCCGACCAAATTGTGTGTGGCGATGAGCCCGAGATTTTCCAGCAAAGCCGCGATTTGCGGATCGTAGCGGTTTTGGTCCTTGAGCTGCAGCGCCAGACATTCGGCAAGCGATCGAGCACACACGCCGGCCGGTTCAAAGCTCTGTAGGACGCTGAGGACCCTATCGACCATTCCAGCGGGTGCAGACAACTTCGCGGCGATATCGTCAAGGTCGGCGTGCAGATAGCCGGCTTCATCAACAGTATCGATCAGATACTGCGCCACGAGCCGTTCCGCTGGGTTGGCGAGCGCTAAAGCAATTTGCTCGACGAGGTACTCACGCAGCGAGATGTCGGCGGAGGCATACGCCTCAAGATTTGTGTCATCGTCTTCGAAGGATGACCCGCGCTGTTTGACCTGCGCCCATTGCGAGCCATTCGGATCAGGTCCCGTCGGACGGGGCAGCATCCGGGTAGACGTTCTCGAATTCGGTATCGAAGCTATCTGCTGGCATCCGACACTGCCGGCTTTTCGAGGTCCAGCCAATCGTCGCCCTCACCACCTTCACCGGAGCGCGTCAGCACGTCTCGGCCGATCTCGTGCTCGACAGTTCCGGGCGTTGGCATCGGGCGCCGCTTCCTCGAGTTCCAGCAGAGGATTGCGTTCGACCTCGCCCTCGATGAATTGGCTGAGTTCCATGTTCGAGAATTGAAGCAGCCGGATGGCCTGCTGCAGCTGAGGTGTCATCACCAGCTGCTGGCCTTGCCGCATCTCCAATTTCGTCGAGATCGCCATGACTTCTAGGGCACCATTACTTAACGCGCGTCGCGATCCTTAGTCAACGCCCGTTAACGAACATATCTCCCAGATACACTTTGCGGACGTCTTCATTCTCTATGATTTCCGAAGGCTTACCATGCGTCAGAACCTGACCATCGTAGATGATGTAGGCCCTGTCGATAAGGCTCAGTGTCTCGCGGACGTTGTGATCCGTGATCAGGACCCCGATGCCACGGTCGGTCAGGTGACGGACCAGCTCCTGGATATCGCCGACAGCGATGGGATCGATGCCGGCGAACGGCTCATCAAGGAGAATGAACGACGGCCGAGAGGCCAGAGCGCGAGCAATCTCACAACGCCGCCGTTCGCCGCCTGACAAGCGCAATCGACGGCGACTTGCGCAGCCGCGTGATGCGGAACTCCTCCAAGCAAGCTATCCAGCTGTTCCTTGCGCGCGCGTTTATCGGGCTCGACGAGTTCAAGAACCGCCATGATGTTGTCTTCGACCGAGAGCCCCCGGAAGATCGAGGCTTCCTGCGGCAAATATCCGATACCCAACCGGGCACGGCGGTACATTGGCAGCCGTGTTACGTCCCGGCCGTCGATGGTGATGCGGCCAGCATCGGCAGGAACCAACCCGGTGATCATATAGAATACGGTCGTCTTACCGGCGCCGTTCGGTCCGAGAAGTCCGACCGACTCTCCGCGCCCGACCGCCAAGCTGACGCCCTTGACGACCTGCCGCTTCCGATAGGCCTTTTTGACATCGACGATGGTCAGCCAGCCGTCTCCGCCGATCGAAGGATCGACGCTTTCTGCTTCCGTGTCATGCCGCGCATAAGCTTGGCGCATCCGAAAAGCTGGCGCCGTCTGCGCCATTCCCGCGATTGCGGCCTTGCGGCCTTAGCAGCCCTGTCAGCGAAGTGATCTTCACAAAAATCGAATCCTGCAGGATTGAGGCATTAGCGCTTCGGCTAGAGGGAACCGTTTCCGAGCTCCAGCCATCGGTCGCTCCGGACGGAACCTCGGCATCGGCGGTCGGCTTGGCCTTCTTCGTTTTTTGCCCCGAGCCAGCCTGGGCTTTGCGCAGTTCGTCGGGGAAGAAGATAGCGCTCGGCCGCCCACCGGTCGAGCGTCCCTGGACTTCGCTCGACCAGCCCTCGCTTGGCTTGCCAACTGCCTTCGCTGCCGTCGTATCGATGGTGGCCTTGCCGGTCGTTATGTCGATCGACAGACGATTGCCGCGCACGACCGTCCCCTGTTGCGACAGCTCAACATTCCCCGACACGACGATATGGCTTGTCTTCGCTTCGTAACGTGCCGTGTCTCCAGTCACTTTGCGCTCATCGCCCGTTGTGACGACAACGCCCCCCGTCGCATCAATACGGCTGAGTTGACTTTCACCGGTCGATCCCGCGGTCGCTCCCCCGCCCGTGTCAGCCAGCCGGGCCGATCCCGTATAGGTCGCGCGGATCTCCGCCGATCGCATCGTAACTTCGCCCTGCCTGGTCACGACATCACCGCGAAAAGTCGCCAATTTGGCGTTGTCGTCGACATCGAGCGAATCGGCATCGACATCAAGCGGCGCTCCCGGCGACGTCTTGAAGTTTGCAATCAATCCTTCGCTGGCCGCCTGCGGCGCGGGCACGGACGCTGATTTGCCGGGCCCTGGCTTCTGCACGAAGCGCGCGCTGATACGACCGGGGCCGCTACCGGCCATCGGTGGCGAGGTCAGCGACGAACGGCCGGCTGACCTATCGATTGTGAGCCGGCGACCCTTGAGAACGGTGTCGCCGTTGACGAGGACACCTGTCCTGTGAGCACCGCACCGTCGGCGCGTTGATCCAGTTCCACGCGATCGGCCGTGACGCGCCGGTTAGGCACCGAAGTCATAATGATCTCACCGTCGAGCACCGCTGTTTCAGCAACGGCGTCAAACATTGCAGCATTGCCGGTCACGCGATCTCCATTGTCGCGCGTCATCACAAATGGACCTTTCGCAGCAATCCGCGTCAGTCGGCCAGCGCTGCCTGCGTTTGCGTCTGCTGCACCCGGCAAGGCTGAGCCGCCCTCGTAGAAAACCGTCATTTCCGGTGTTTCCAGTGTGGCACCGGCCTGAGCCGCGCGCACATTGCCGGTAAAAATGGCGTGCTTGTCCGTATCCTGAATGTCGAGACGAGCGGCCGTGATATCGACCGGTCCGTTTGAACTGCCCAGCAGCGTTGGCGATCCAGTGGCCGGCGGTGCTGCGGCGCTCGCGGCGTCGTTCTGTTTCTTGACCGGCGGCACCAGCCGCGCCGCGACGTCTTCGACGAATGTCACTTCGCGCAACTTCTGACGAATCTCCAGCCGCTTCGCGGTCACCGCTCCCGCGGGAAATCCGACCCGCACGGGATCATCGCTATTGATGCGGTTTTCACGTGTACGTACGACTGCGCTGGTGAGGTCGGCCGTAAAACCGTTATCACGCCCGAATCTCGATCTTCTCCCGCAGGACGAGCACGTTTTCCTTATGGTTAAAGGTGCCGCGGGTCGCTGAGAGCTTCGTTGCTGACTTGTCCTTGCCAACAAAATCGCCGCTGATGCCTTCCAGTTCGATGATATCGGTCGCTTTGAAATCTTGCCGGGCGCGCTCCGCCGCCACGCGGTACGTGCCACCATCTTCCGTGACACCGTCATAATTCGGGTTCTGCATCGACAAGTCTTGCGACGTGATCCTGGGTAGCGGAATGTCGGGCAATGCGCTTCCGTAGCCGCCGGAACCCATCAGCGCGCCGACAAAACCGACGCACATCGCAACACCCACGGTCGGCAACGCCAGCCGCAGGATCTTGACCAATTGCGTATGGCGCCGTGCCTTTAGAAACCTGTCGCTGCGGTCGGTCACCAGCACGATCCCGGCGCCGGTCGAACGCGGCCGGGCCCCCCGTCGGGGACCTGGAGTGTGGGCGGCCTCGAAGGTCATCACCATGGAGATGGAACGGTCCGGCAACTGAGGTGGCAAGTGCTGCGATGCACACTCGCCGTCAATTTGGGTGAGATTGGGACTATGCTCAAGCTACACACCCGCGGCATACCGCGCATACACCTGATAAGTAAACGAAACAACGGTATCGCGAGCTAGCTTGTAGTTCAGCTAAGCTAATGCGCAAAGATATCGTCCTCCGCAAAGCCCGCCAGATCGAGCCGCGCCCGAATCGGCAGAAAACGTGAACGCAGCCTGCGCGTAATCCGTCCGCCCCTCGCGCGCCAGCATCGCGTCGAGTTGATCCTTGATGGCATGCAGATGCAGCACGTCATGCGCCGCGTAAGCCAGCTGCTGCTGCGTCAGCTCCGCCGCGCCCCAATCCGAGCTTTGCTGATGCTTCGACAGCTCCAACCCCAGAATCTCGTGCGCCAAGCTCCTTGAGCCCGTGCCGATCCGTGTAAGTGCGCGACAGCTTCGACGCGATCTTCGTGCAATAGACGGGCGTCGGTCATCACGCCTAGCGCATTGAACAGGGCGGCCAGATCGAACCGCGCAAAGTGAAAAATCTTCAAAACCTGTTCATCGCTGAGCAGCGCCTTCAGACCGCACCGGTTCAGGCCCATCTTTCAGAATCTGAACGATATGCGCCGTTCCGTCACCCGCCGACAGCTGCACCACACAGAACCGATCGCGATGCGGCTTGAGCCCCATCGTTTCGGTGTCGATCGCAACTGACGTGCCGAACCCCACGTCCGCCGGCAAGATCGCCCAAATGCAATTTGACGACGGGAGCGGTCATGCGGTGTGTTCCTATGGTCGTTTGTCGGCCAGCCAGCTGCCGATCCGAACCCAATGTGCGCCGTAGTTCTAGAGTCAGCGATCGACGGCGCGTCGAACGCAGTCTCACACGGCGGCGAACTCGCAAGAAGATGGTGCCCAGAAGAGGACTCGAACCTCCACGCCTCGCGGCGCTAGTACCTGAAACTAGTGCGTCTACCAATTCCGCCATCTGGGCAACATTCGGCGTGAGCCACGCGGTTTAGTGGCAGCGGGTCACGTTGTCAATTGCGCCCACGGCGACTAAACAGCGACGTCGCCAACAGAACAAGATGGCAGTGGCGGCAACCATAAAGGCAGGCAACGACCATGGCTCAGACCTCGAGCGGAACCGGTCTCGTTACCATTTTCGGAGGCTCCGGCTTTGTCGGGCGTCACATAGTGCGTGCCCTTGCTCGCAACGGTTGGCGGGTTCGGTCAGCGACCCGCCGGCCGGACCTGGCGGGCTATCTGCAGCCGATGGGCGCCGTCGGCCAGATCCACGCCGTGCAGGCGAACTTGCGTTACCCATCGTCGGTCACTGAAGCGGTCCAGGGCGCGGACGTTGTCATCAACGCCGTCGGGGTACTGGCCTCCACCGGCAAGCAAACTTTCGACAGCATCCACGACGAAGGAGCTCGCGTTGCGGCCAAGGCCGCCAAGGCGGCAGGTGCGAGACAGTTCATTCATATTTCTGCCATTGGCGCCGATGCTCAGTCGAACTCGAATTATGCACGATCGAAAGCCGAGGGCGAACGCGCCGTACTCGAGGAATTTCCAAGCGCTGTTATTCTGCGGCCCTCGATCGTGTTCGGCCCCGAGGACGAATTCTTCAACCGCTTCGCTGCCATGGCCCAGATGTCGCCGTTCCTACCGTTGATCGGCGGCGGACAGACAAAGTTCCAGCCGGTCTACGTTGGCGACGTCGCTGCCGCAGTGAACGCAGCCTTGGATGGCAAGGCCAAAGCGGGAGCCACGTATGAGCTCGGCGGTCCGGAAATACTGACCTTTCGCGAATTGCTTGATCGCACGCTGCAATACGCCGGCCGCAATCGCTTTTACCTGCCGCTACCATTTTGGGCGGCGAAGCTGCAGGCAATCGCCACATCACCGCTTCCTAACGCGCTCCGCCCCGTCACTCTTGACCAAATCCGGCTGCTTCAGCGCGATAACGTCGTCAGCAAAAGCGCGATGGACGATGGCCGCACGCTAGCGGGTCTTGGCATACTCGAACCGCATTCCGTGGCATCGGTCGTGCCGGGCTACTTGGAGCGCTTCAAGCCGAAAGGGCAGTACGCCCACTACCGGGGTTAGTGCCCTTAGCGCCGCGAAGGTCAGCAGAAAACAAAGAACCCCGGCTCAAAGCCGAGGTTCTTCGCGCACATTTCCAATTTTAATGGACGCTGGCGATCGCCAACTCTCCATCCATCGCGTGACTAAGAGCGGCCTGACGCGAATCCGTCAGCGCAATCGGAGTTCCCGTCAGCTGCGTGCAAAGCAAACAGCCTGACGCCCGCCGGCAACCCTTCGATCGCGGGAAACATTTGCCGTGCCTCATCCACACTGAGAACCTTGATGTAGGCAACTTGACCACCACCCAGCCGAGCAAGTTCGATTTCGCTCATGGCCGGGGGGGCAGCCGTCGCGGATGGTCGCGACGAACGCGACTTAGTTTTCTTTTCGGTAGCGTTGCTATTCATGACGCACAATCCTCCTCGAGGAGAGCTGGCAGGACGTCACGTGAAGGCGCGAGCTACAGCACTCACGGGTAAAACCCGCGAAGCGCGCTGAAAGTCCACGCCAGAGTTCGTTGATCGTCCTACGATTCAAACGGCTTGGCTGTAGCGGCTCGGCACCTACCGTGCCTTTTTCTCAGCTCCGATCTCAATCTTTCTGACAAATCTCTCCGGCTCGTGCCGAACAAGATCGATAGAAAGCAGACCATTCTGGAGATCGGCCGCCCGGACTTCGATGCCATCAGCCAGCAAAAACGTTTTGCTGAACTGGCGGGCGGCGATGCCGCGATAAAGATAGTCGCGATCCTTGTCGTCCTGGGCGTTGCCGCGAACGATTAATTGTTTGTCCTCAAGCGTCACGTCGAGATCCTCGCGCACAAATCCCGCCACAGCGAGTGTGATGCGCAAAACCTCAGGCCGCAGCGCGTCACTGGCCAAACGCTCGATATTGTACGGCGGGTATCCGCCGCCAGCCGATTTCCCGGCCCGTTCAATCATGCGTTCGATCTCTTCAAACCCCAACAGCAGCGGGTTCGAAAGCATCGTCATTCTGGTCATCTTTGTCTGGTCCTTTGCAAGAAGCGACCGTCCGTCCTGGCAGCCTCCAAATATGAAGCGCCACCTGGAGCTTTTTCTTTCTATCCGGATATGGGATCGCGATTAAGGCCCTGCAAGCGGGCTAACAGAAGCTTAACGAAAGCGCCTCAGTTCCGTGACACTCGCCATATAGTGACACCAGAACAATTGCCAAGGATGGCCTTATGATGCTGAAATCAATAGCCTTTGCAACCGCCCTCACGCTCGGTTGCTCAGCCGGCGCAAACGCCGCCGAACCAGCCACCGCCCCTGCTCCTGCGGAGCGTGCGACACTATCTTCCGTAAAGGTCGACCTGACCCCGGAGGAAGAGGCCGAGCGAGAAGGTCGTCGTGCCTGCAAGGCGGCGATGTGTGCTGCCTTTCGCAACCCAGCCAACGGCCAGAACGTGGCCTGCGCCGTAAAAAAGAGCTTTCGCAAGACGCAGCTGGAAAAGATCGTCGCCAAAGCCAAGGTGTCGTGGCCCTATGGTCGCGTCATCTGCACGACTGATCTCAAGGCAGATCGCGCGGTACTTGCCGAAGCGCTAGGCAGCGACAAAAAAGTCGTCAAGTTCGCTCCTCACACGGTCGCCTGCAGCATTGAGCACGATAAAAAGGGCGAAGCCCCCTCCAACATCACAGCCGAACTCACGCCGGAAGTTACGTTTGAAAAAGGCAAGGCGACGCAAGCGGTGCTGAACTGGGGCAAAGTTGACGGCCCGACCATTGTCAAAGGCCTAATGTGGACGGCCACAGCCACCGACAACACGGTCAATGTGTTGGGTTCCATGGTGGTCGATGACATGAACGATTTCGTCACCGCCAAGTGCGACGAAGTCCGCACCGACTGGGAAGGCAAGTAACAGCCGACAACAGGAACGGCGACGGCTAAAGTTCTCTGGGCGAATTCGGTTCACTCGGCTGAGTCGGTTCGACCTTTGGCGCCGGATCGGATGGTGCCCCGTCCGGTGCAGAAGCGCCTTTGTCATCGGCTCCCGCGGCATCCAGAGCATCTTCGGTGGCCTGCTTGGCTTTATCGAGAACCTCGCTCGTCGCTTGTTTGGCCTTCTCAAGCGCATCGACCGCGGCTTCCTTTGCTTTATCTATCGCCGGACCCGCGCTTACCTTCGCCGCCGCCATGGCCTTTTTGAACGCTTCGCGCGCCTTTTCCATTGCTTCGATAGTAGCCCTTTTCGCCTCGTCGAGGGCTGCATCCGCATCCTTCACCGCCTTATCAACAGCCGGATCTGCCGGCGCATCGGCGGTCGAAGAATCGGCTGCGGGAGGCGCGGCAGATGGCGCCTGTTGCGCCTTCGCTGGCATCATCACAACCAGTGACAAAACCGGGACGGATAGCATGCGAAAAATTGTTGGCATCAGCAGCTCCATCGAGAGATCCGCATCCCTATATAAGCTTCGGTAGCTCATCGGCAAAGCAGGCCGTGCAACGCCACCCGGCCAAAGGAGCACAGTAGCACCGATGCAAGATCAAATCTGCCAAGTGGTCCGCGCCAACACAACCTATGCTGGAAAACAGGGACTAACTTACTTCTGTGGCATCGCCGCCGAAACTGTCGGATCGCGTGCCATTTGTATGCATCTTCTCACAGTTCCACCGGGTGGCCGCGCCAAAGCACATCTTCACGAAAATCATGAAACCGCCATTTACGTTCTCGACGGCGAAGCGATCACGCTCTACGGCGACCATCTCGAACATCACATCCATACCCGCAAAGGTGACCTCGTCTATATTCCTGCGGGTGTTCCCCACCTACCGGTCAACTTAAGCGACAAACCCACCACCGCCGTGATTGCCCGCACTGACCCGAACGAACAGGAAAGCGTGATTCTGCGCCCCGATCTCGAAGCAGCGGCAGAGTTGAAACTAGAAGCACTTCGCGCCTCTATTCGACCGCCGACTGCGAAACCGTGACAAACAGCTTCAGCCGCCGGTGCGGTCGCTGACCCTAATAACCTCACGCAATGCGCTCAGCGCATCGAGAAGATCGCGCCCATTGATAGGCTTGGGCACAAACGGCGCGCTGAGTAGCGGCAGTTGCAATTCACGCCGCGAATAACCCGACACGACCACATACGGAATGGCACGGCTGCCCAGCGCTGTGGCCACCGGCACGCTACTCGACCCCGCCAAGTTGGCGTCGACAACCGCCAAGTCACAGCGTTCTTGGCCGAGAAGCTGGATGACCTGGTCCGCCGAAGCTGCGATGCCAGCGATCTCGTAACCGCCTTCCGTTAGAATGTCGGCAATGGAATGCGCAATCAGCTGTTCGTCTTCGACAACAAGAACGCGCGTCATCACTCACCTTACAGTAGCCAGGAGACGTCGCGCCCCCGCAGTGGAATTCGCCAACTGGAGATCCGTTCCGTTGTGCGCCATGGAAATGGCCGCATTGCGATCGCGTCCTAACTCGACATCAGGGGTGTCAACCGGGCACGATCAGATGTTGTGTTATGATCACGCCAACCTCCGCGCTATATCGCGGCGAGTGTTGTTGTTTGGAGAACTCCAATGTTGGCGACAGACTTTACGCCGCTCAACGCGCTGTTGGGCGGAGCAATCATCGGAGTGTCGGCCGTTGGATTGTATTTGTTCGACGGCCAAATGGCTGGCATCACCGGAATACTACGCCGCGCAATGCGTCCTAGCTCAACCTCGCGGTCTCTGCAGGCTTTGGCCTTTCTGATTGGTCTCACCGCGGCCCCCGTCTTCTGGCAGTTCACGACCGGGACGCAGATCGTGCAAACGATATCCGGCAATCTGCCTCTGCTGGGACTTGCCGGCCTTCTCGTCGGTTTCGGGGCCACGATTGGAAATGGCTGTACGAGCGGCCATGGAATCTGCGGCCTGTCGCGCTTTTCGCCCCGGTCGTGGGTCGCAACATTGACCTTCATGGCGACCGCCATCGCCACGGTCTACTTAACCCGCCATGTGATGGGGATCTGACATGAGGCACGCACTCAATTTCATCTTTGGCCTCATGTTTGGCGTAGGACTCATCGTTTCCGGCATGACAAACCCCGCCAAGATTTTGAACTTCCTCGATCTCACCGGCACGTGGGATCCAAGCCTGGCCTTTGTAATGGTCGGCGCCATCGCGGTCACGGCGCCGGGATATTGGCTCGTGCGCCGACGCGCAGCACCGCTCCTGGAGCCGGTTTTCACCGATCCGCCGCGCGCGCCAATCGATGTACGCCTGATCACCGGTGCAGCCATCTTCGGTGTTGGCTGGGGTCTCGGCGGACTCTGTCCCGGTCCTGCGATCACTTCGCTTGCGCTCGCCGCACCGGGAATTCTCGTTTTCCTACCGGCAATGCTTGCCGGCGTTATCGCCGCATCAATCATTACGACCGTGAAGGTCTGAAGGCGCGACCCCAATCATAGCTCGACGTGACCCTGAGTTCGCTGCGAACTGCCCCTTTTCGCCAGAATTTGAGCACGGTGCGCCCGGGCAGCTTTTTCTGCCTGCGCCGCACTGGTGTACCTGCGTCCGTCCAGCGTTCGGTATGCCGAATGAGCAGCATGGAACTGATAATCGCTTTCGCCTGCATCGCGCAAAACAAGACCGACCTGATCATCGCCGACTTCGATGACGTACGAGTAAGACATAAGTTATCCTCCGCCGGCGTGACGCCGGATCGCTGTGTGGTTGCTGATTCTGTGAGTTGAGCTTTCTGTTGGATTGGATCAGCGACAACAGCTGCAGAGGCAGCGCGAGGCGAAAAAGCGCATCGGAAAAATAGTCATGTTGGGCTCCTGCTCGTTGCGGAGTTCTAAGCCGCCCGCGAGGGCGATCTTGAAAACCTTAGCGTTTGATCACGCGGCGCAAGTCACCTGGAAATCACCGCGGCCGGCTGTGAGTTCACCGACAACCTCATTTAGCGCCGATCCGCGCACTCCCCCAACAAACAAGAAATGCACAGCTTAGGTTCCCGACTGCAAACGAACTTCGCGCAGGCCGGCGCGGGTGCCGATTGTCGCGAGAGTTCATACTCTGTGTACGACGATGTACGTGCGCGTACCTTCATTCACGCGAGAAGCGGTAACCGAAATGTAACCGGACGCTATCTCAACGCGCTCGCCAGTCGGCCGAGCTATGTGTTTAGCTGTCGAGGTTCGCTAGCGTACGCCAGCACATGACGGCTATTGCGCCGGTCTCACCCCGGACAGGGATGACGAAGGCCATCATATCCGAGATAGGTCCCGCTTTCCGGATCGTATGACCGAAACCTTTGAATGCAATAGGCCTCGACGTCATCTTCCTCGACGTCTTCGATGACTGGAGCCGCGCGGTACCGGCCAGGATAATACCCATCGGAATAGTACGCAGCTCCAGGGTAGTAGGCGCGCGGATAGTAAGGTTCATAATAAGGTGCCGTAAGAGCCCGGCCGATTATGACTCCGCCCACGACGCCGGCACCAACACCCCAACCCCAGCCTCTCCGCCATCCTATTTGTTCAGCGCGAGCGGGTGCCGATATCTCGATTGCAACGACGGGAGTCGAGGGGAACGCGAAAGCATCTACTGGCGTCAGAAAAACACCCGCCATTACAATTGCTCCGCAGGTTAGGAAACGAACTTGGATGGACATCTCAATTCCTCCATAACCCCCCCGCTCGCCAACTATAGTCGTTATGAAACAGTAAGTCACATGCGCCGCCGGCTTGTCCAGAAGTGTGAGCGAAGCGGAAGACAGTTCAGGCTCCCCGGGTCGACACTTTTGACCCCAACCGGACGCTGTGCCGGTGGGCAACACGCATGTTGCTTCGAGCGCCGGCGGAGAGCCAAGCATTCGATGCGTCGCAACAACTAGCTTTGATGGACCACGGGGCGAGAATGTCCGCCCAACCTCCCAGACCCTTTTGGTTCTCATTGTCGCGACGGGCCAGAAGTGGACAGAGAAGATTTCGCGATAGTTGGTCTTGGATCAACTCGAGTGTAGAGAGTGCCGCCAGCCTTCATTCGCTCGCCCTGGCCTAGACCTCTGCATGCAACTTGTTGCGGACTCAATAGTTTCCCCATTGCCGAGCGCCGGCGCAAGGAACGCTGAATTGCGGGAGGCGTTATTTCCAATTTCACCTCTGATCGGCTAGGTCTCTGGCTGATCAAACCGGTCTGAGTGTCTGATTTGAAAAGGTTTGGGAATAAGTCGAGCATCGCGGGAACGGGCATCCAGGGTCTCGACCAAGTTCTCGGGGGAGGGCTTGAGCACGGGCGCGTGTTTCTCCTCGAAGGAAACCCCGGCACTGGCAAGACAACCATTTCACTCCAATTTCTATTGGAGGGTCTGAAGAGCAAGCAGCGCGTGCTTTACATCACCTTGTCAGAGACGCGAGAGGAGCTGGTTTGCTCAGCTGCCTCGCACGGATGGGCGTTGAGCGATGACGTGGAAATTTTTGAGTTACAGCCACCAGAAAGCGTGCTCGATCCCGATGAGCAGCAATCAATTCTTTACTCCGCCGATCTGGAACTAGGCGAAACCACTAAGTCGATTTTGGAAGAAATCGCGCGGGCCAAGCCGACGCTGATGGTTCTCGACAGCCTGTCCGAAATCCGTTTGCTTGCCCAAAGTTCGTTGCGGTATCGCCGACAGCTTCTCGCGCTGAAACATATTTTCGCGAAACGCGGCATCACCGTTCTTCTGCTCGACGATCTAACGACCGATGCTCTCGACAAGACGGCACACTCGATTGCGCACGGCGTAGTTCGCCTTGAAGAGCTATCTCCAAACTACGGATCCGAGCGGCGAAGGCTGAAAGTGATGAAGTATCGCGGGCGGTCGTATCGCGGCGGATATCATGACTTCACAATCAAGACCGGCGGCGTCGAGGTCTATCCCCGACTTGTAGCCGCGGACTATACGCGCGACTTCGCTGCAACCTTGCTGAAAAGCGGCGTCGTGGAGCTGGACCTCCTTCTTGGTGCGGGAATCGAAAGAGGTTCAAGCACACTGGTCCTCGGCCCGGCAGGAGCCGGTAAGTCACTTACAGTATTGCAGTTTGTCGTTGCGGCGATGCGGCGAGGCGTAAAAGTTGCCATGTTCATGTTCGACGAGGAAATCAGCGTCTTTTTCCGCCGGTCCAAGGTGATGGGAATCGATCTCGCGCGTTTCCGGAAAGAAGGGATGCTTTTTATCAATCAAGTTGACGCTGCCGAGATGTCTCCTGGGGAGTTCGCACACACAGTACGTCGGAGTGTTGATGAAGAAAAAGTCGAAATTGTCGTGATCGATAGCCTCAATGGCTACCAAGCATCGATGCCGGAGGAGCGCTCGCTAATTCTGCACATCCACGAGCTCCTTCAATTCCTGAATCGCAATGGCGTCAGCACTTTTCTCACAGTCGCGCAACACGGCTTAGTTGGCGACATGAAATCCCCGGTAGATGTTACATACCTAGCCGATACAGTTGTTTTGCTTCGCTACTTCGAGGCCTTCGGGCGTGTGCGACGAGCGATTTCAGTAGTGAAGAAGAGGGCCGGCGGACACGAGGATACTATTCGTGAATTCAGGATTAGTGAAAAAGGTATCACCGTGGGGCCCGCGCTTCACGACTTTCATGGCGTGCTGCGCGGGGTGCCGACTTTTGTCGGATCGAATGACGCAAGCGGCGATCTGTTGAAAGATTAGCGCAATGCCGTTTGTTGAGACCGCATCTGAAAGGGCGCTCATCCTGCTTAGAAAACGCGACGCCGAAATTGCGGCGAAGCTCTTTGCTGAAGCTTCTATCCCCGCCAAAACCTGTTCTCATCCCATGGAATTCATCGCTGAATTGAATAGAGGTGCGGGGTTCTGCGTCCTGAGTTAGGAGATGGATAGCGGTGGGAGCGGTATCGATGAGTGGGTACGTACCCAGCCCTCGTGGTCAGATCTTCCGATCATCATGTTGACGGGCCACATCGATGATCCGGGCCGCAACCGATTAGCCGCGAACTCTTCAGGATAGGTTTGGCAACATCAGTTTCCTTGAAAGGCCGTTTCATCCGACCACGCTGGTCAGTCAGGCTAGGACTGCCTTGCGGTCACGGCGGCGCCAATATGAGGCCCGCGCCCTGCTGGGGCGTTACGAGCTTCTGGCGCGCGAACTGCAGCACCGCACCAAGAATCTTCTTTCTGTGATCCTCTCGATAGCGTCCGCGAGCCTCCGAGAAGACGGTGATGGCAGTGAAGCGTTGATGGCACGGTTGCATTCGCTCGCAAAAGCTCAAGATCTTATTTTCGAGGAGGGCGGAAGTGGCGCCTTCCTGGAGCATGTTGTGCGCAGAATTGTTGACAGCTTCGGTGCGCGCGTTTCCGTCGAGGGACCCCAAGTTTTTCTCCAGGCGGGCGTTGCTCAGGGCTTTGCCCTCATCGTGCATGAACTGGCGACCAACGCGGCCAAATACGGCGCCTTGACCGTGTCTACAGGGAGAGTAGCCGTTCGTTGGCACTTGAATACCGCTGTGCCCGGAAACACGGTACGCTTCACTTGGCAAGAACGTAATGGTCCGCTTACCGCCCCTCCGAAACATCGTGGGTTCGGTACGATTTTGCTTGAGAGAGCGGTGACAAGTTTTGGCAAGCCGCCTTGCTTCGATTATGCTTCGGACGGTTTCACCTACCAGATTACCGCATTGTGCCGATGAACGTCCGCTTCGGATCAAAGGGGGGCTTGAGCGCCGTTCAATCGTAATCCGCAGTGCCTCCCTTCTTGACGGCTCGTTTAACGGCCCAGCTGGCATGACGCGATTGGCACGAAACCGACCGTCATGCAGCGCTGCCGCGAGACGTCGAGAAGGGCCACTTTCTGCCGTCCACGGCGCGTGCAGACTCCAATTGTTCTAGTCCGCCATGAAGGGGTAAGCGTCACGGCGATCCGCGCGACGGGCCCCTCATTCGCGAGCGCAGTCTGGCATCAGGATCAGGGCGCTCAAGACGTCCGATACTGGCACGCGGTTTCGGGGTCTCGACGGTCACCGTTTGAGGCTGTCCCGATGGCCATCCATGGCTGGGACCGACTCCTCGCATTTTGCCGAGTTGTTTTAAATCAGTAGCTTGCGAAATTCTCAAAGAAATTTTCTGCGTTGTCGGATGGCGCCAACGTTGAACGTCCTTGAAGCAAACTAATCCCCGGCCTTGGCTACACCAATCAGGGTCGCCAGAATTGAACTCGCCCATCACGACTAGGAGTTAGCCCATGCAATACGCCATCCTCTGCTATCACGACGAGAAGGTCACGTGCGCCTGGTCGAAGGAGCATGACGAAGCCGTCATGGCCAAGCTCGGCGCGGTCATGGAGAAGCACAAGCACAAGATCGGTCCCGTAGCGCGCCTGCTGCCGACCACAGCGGCGACCACCCTGCGCAAGGATCGAGAGCCGGGCCTCGTGATCGACGGGCCGTTCGCCGAGACCAAGGAGCAGCTGCTCGGCTTCTACATCGTCGACTGCAAGGATCTGGACGAGGCACTCGAATTCGCGCGTGAGCTCGGCGCGGTCAATCCGGGCGGCGCCTACGAGATCCGCCCCGTCGGCGTGCTCTTCCCGGGAGCTGCGGCATCGTGAGCCCCCAGGACTGGATCGGCACGGTGATCGCGGCGGCGCGCCCTCAAGCCATGGCCGCGCTTTTGCGAAATTTCCGCGATCTCGATGCCGCCGAGGAAGCGTTTCAGGAAGCCTGCCTGCGCGCGCTGAAGGCATGGCCAAAGAACGGACCGCCGCGCGATGCTGCCGCATGGCTGATCATGGTCGCCAGGAACGCCGGCATCGATACCGTGCGCAAGCAGAGCCGCATGCAGCCGCTGCCGCCGGAGGAAATGATTTCCGATCTGACCGATGCCGAAGCGGCCGAGGTGCAGCGACTCGACGAGGCGGACTACCGCGACGATATCCTGCGGCTGCTGTTCGTCTGCTGCCATCCCGAGCTGCCGGGGACGCAGCAGATCGCGCTGGCCCTGCGCATCGTGTCTGGACTTTCCGTGAAACAGATCGCGCGTGCGTTCCTCGTCACCGACGCGGCCATGGAACAGCGCATCACGCGCGCCAAGGCCAAAGTCGCAGCGGCCCATGTGCCGTTCGAGGCCCCCGGCGCGATCGAGCGCGGTGAGCGCTTGGCAGCAGTGGCGGCGATGATCTACCTCGTGTTCAACGAGGGCTACACTACGGCTTCCGCGAGCGGTCGGGCGGAGCACGGAGCGATCCGCAAAGACGTCATCGAGCACGGCGTCAATGCACCGCTGTGCGAGGAAGCGATCCGCCTCTGCCGCTTGCTGCTTCGCCTTTTCCCGACCGAGCCCGAGATCATGGGGCTCACCGCGCTCGTGCTGCTCCAGCATGCGCGTGCCGGCGCCCGCTTCGACGCCGACGGCGCCGTGGTCCTGCTCGAAGATCAGGATCGCGCCAGATGGGACCGGCGCATGATCGGCGAGGGCCTGGCCCTCGTCGACAAGGCCATCCGCCATCCCCAGCCCGGTCCCTATCAGGTGCAGGCGGCCATTGCCGCCCTGCACGCTCGCGCGCCCCGGTTTGCCGACACCGACTGGCGGGAAATCGACCTGCTTTACGGCACCCTCGAGCGCATGCAGCCGTCACCGGTCGTAACGCTCAATCGTGCCGTGGCCGTATCGAAAGCGCGCGGTGCCGCCGATGCGCTGGCCATGATCGAGCCGTTGGCCGGTAAGCTCGGCAGCTACTTCTACTTCCACGGAGCGCGCGGGGCGTTCCTGAAGGAGCTCGGCCGAACCGAAGAGGCCCGCATCGCCTTCGATCGTGCGATCGCGATCGCGAATACCCCCGCCGAGGCGGCGCATATCCGGCAGCAGCTCGATCGGCTCGGGGCCTGAGTGTCGAATTATTTGCGCGGCACGGCGCCAGCAGATCAAATCGGAAGAGTGAACCGATGACGGACAACAACAATACGCATAACACAGTACCACTGACCATTTGGACGCTCGACTGGGTCCCCGACGGGCCGCGCGGCTTCGTGCGCGATCTTCGGCTCCGCTGGGCCTGCGAGGAAGCCGGTCTCAAATGTACGGTTGCCACGGTCTCATTCGACGATCGCGGTTCAGCGACACACCTCGCACGGCAGCCATTCGGCCAGGTGCCGTTCCTCGACGACGGCGACCTCCGCATCTTCGAGAGCGGCGCCTGCCTGCTGCATATTGCAGAGAAGAGCGAAGCGCTGATGCCTCGCGAGCCTCAAGGCAGGGCTGATACCGTCCAGTGGCTGATAGCGGCGCTGAATTCGATCGAGATGGTCACCGTACCCCGCTGGTTCATCGATCTCTCCAAACCGGCCGAAAACCCTCTTGCCAGCTGGATGACACAGCGCCTTGATCGCCTGAATGCGGTTCTAAATGGTCGAGAGTGGCTCGCGGCCTCGCGCTTCACTATTGCCGACATCATGATGGCCGACGCGCTTCGCATTCCTGACAAACTCGATCAGTTGGCTCCCTATGAGGCTCTGGGAGCCTATGTCGCCCGCGCCTGTGCTCGTCCAGCGTTCCAGAAAGCCCATCGGGATCAGCTCGCACATTTTGCGGCGGCGGATGCGGCCAGGAAGAAGATATGACCACGCCGAAATAGAAAACGTCACTGCGCATGTCGGATCTTAGACGAGCGGCACGTTCTTGGGGCAGACCACGGGCAAGTGGATTCAACGCAACGTACGAAAGGAGCACGCGCAATGACCTATCGATCGAAAGTACGTACCTGTCTGTGGTTCGAGCGCGGCGGGCTCACAGCGGCGAAGTTCTATGTCTCCCTGCTCCCCAACAGCGCGATCGACGCGGTCTACGAGCACGGCAATCCTGCCGACCCGATGGTCGTCGAGTTTACGCTGCACGGCGCTCCCATGATGATCCTCACGGCGGGCCCACACTACAAGCTCAATCCGGCCGCCTCGATCAGCGTGCTCACCGCGGACCAGGCCGAGACCGATCGCCTCTGGTCGGCGCTGATTGCTGACGGCGGCTCGGAGAGCATGTGCGGCTGGCTCGTCGATCGCTTCGGTGTCTCGTGGCAGATCGTCCCCGAAGCTCTCCCGCGGCTGCTTGGCGCTTCCGACCGCAAGGCAGCTGGGCGGGCCCAGGCGGCCATGATGGCCATGAAGAAGATCGACGTCGCCGCGCTCGAAGCCGCGTTCAACGCCAATTGAAGGAGAAATGACATGAGCTACATCGACGGTTTCGTGATTGCGGTACCGACCGCCAACAAGCAGAAGTTCATCGACCACGCCAAGCTCGGCGACAGCGTGTTCATGGAATTGGGGGCCACGCGCATCCTCGAGTGCTGGGGCGATGATGTGCCGGCCGGCAAGCTCACGGACTTCCGCATGGCCGTGCAGGCCAACGACGACGAGACGGTCGTCTTCTCGTGGATCGAATGGCCCGACAAGGCAACACGCGACACCGCCTTCGCGAAAATGAAAGATTGGATGGCCCATCCGGAAAAGGCCGATCCACGCATGAATCCCGCCAAGAATCCGATGCCGTTCGACGGCAAGCGCCTTATATTCGGCGGCTTCGCGCCGCTGCTCGATCTCGCCAAACCGACCGCCAGTCAGGCGCCGGCTGTGCCGGCCGTACAGCCCTATCTGTTCTTCCGCGGCCGTTGCGAGGAAGCGATCGAGTACTACAAGGCCAAGCTTGGCGCCGTGGTCGACATGATGATGCGCTTTTCGGACAATCCCGACAAACCGCCACGCGACAAAGTCCCGGCCGAGCTCGACAACCGGATCATGCATGCCACGATCCGCATTCGCGGGACCGAGATCATGATGTCCGACGGCATGAAGTCCGGTCCGCTCGACTTCCATTGCATGTCCCTGTCGGTCTCGGTGCCGACCGAAGCGGAGGCGGATCAGCTCTTTAATGCGTTCGCCGCCGACGGAACCGTACAGATGCCGATTGGCCCGACGTTCTTCGCCAGGCGCTTCGGCGCCGTCACGGACAAATTCGGCGTCGCGTGGATGATCTTGGTGCCGCACGGCACAGGCGAGGCGGCCTGAACCGGCCCGGCACCGTCAGCATGAACACTCTCAAGCTACCTCGCAGGAGGCACCAATGAAATTGCAGAAGATTACCATCAGCACGACCACATCGGCCTCTGTTGAACGCGCGTGGCAGGCCTTCACCACGCCGGCGGACATCATCCGCTGGAACTTCGCCAGTGAGGATTGGTGCTGTCCGGGTGCCGAGGTCGACCTGCGCGTGGGCGGCGCCTACAAGGCGCGGATGGAAGCCAAGGATAAGAGCGTCGGCTTCGATTTCGAGGCCATCTACGAGGAGGTCGAGCCGCACAAGGCGCTCACGCTCGCCATGAGCGACGGTCGCAGGGCACGCACGACATTCGAGGCGGCCGGGACCGGCACCAAGGTGACCACGGTCTTCGACGCCGAAACGCAGAACTCCCTCGATATGCAGCGCAGCGGCTGGCAGGCAATCCTCGACAATTTCCGCCGCCACGTCGAGCGGTGAACTGATGAGGCGACGGCACCTTCGCGTAGCTCGATACTTATGTCGAGGGAACGGCTGAAATGACGATGGCCAAGCTCGTGTTTGCAATGAATGTGTCGCTCGATGGCTACGTCGATCACGATCATCAGGCGTTTGCGCCCGACCCCGTCCTCTTTCGCCACTGGATCGAGTGCGTGCGAAACGCGACCGCCACTGTGTACGGCCGCCGCCTGTACGAGATCATGCGGTACTGGGACGAGGACAAGCCTGGATGGACCGCCGCTGAGCAGGACTTCGCGACCGCATGGCGGAACCTGCGCAAATGGGTCGTCTCACGCAAATTGAAGTCAGTCGGGCCCAACGCCACGCTGGTTTCGGATGACCTCGAGGCGACGATACGCGGGCTGAAAGCCAATCTCGACGGAGAAATCGACGTCGGCGGACCAGATTTGGTGCAAAGTCTGAGCGAGCTTGGTCTCATAGACGAGTATCGGCTCTACTACCACCCCGTCGTGCTGGGGCATGGCAAGCCGTTCTTCGTCGGTTCACGGCCGCGCCTCCGCCTAACCGGGAGCGATCGCATCACGGATGCCGTGGTGCGGCTGACGTACGTGCCTGCTTGACCGTCTGATATGTGGTTCTGCTGCGGACACTAATGCCGACGCCACTGGAGAGCGCGAAGGGGTTACAAGCAGATGTACTTGGAACATTTGAGATGGTCGAGATGGGTCACGAGCTCGCGTCAAACCTTCCACGACATCGCATAATGTTCGCAGCCTTAGAACATCGTGTTGTTGTTTGCCGATTCGGAAGGCACCCGCTGGAGAACGTCCCAGTGCTCGACGATCTTGCCAGCTTCAAAGCGGAAGATGTCCATCCCCGCCCAGTCGCTGTCTCCGGGCCATTCCTGTCGCGTGTGAAGGACGACGAGGTTGTTCTCAGCAAGTGCGCGGATGATATGAACCCGCTTGCCGGGATATTCCGCCGCCATCCGTTCGAAGTAGGCGATGAACCCATCCTTGCCGTCAGGAACGACAGGGTTGTGCTGAACGTAGTTGGCGCCGGCGTAGCGCTCGATAGCCTCTCTCGGCATACACTGGTTGAACATCAGGTCGTAAAATGCCCGGGCGGTTTGCTTGTTCTCCTCGATAGTCATGCCTGCTCCAATCGATGGATAGAGTTGTGACACAAACGGCATCTTAGACGACACATCCCGGCTATAACTTCGCCGCTGTCTCGGCGGCAAGCTCGTCGACCACTGCCCGGAACGCATCCCGCTCGTTGAGCCCATCATCGAAGGCGCGCCGCCACGTTCTGAGCTGGCGGTCAGCGCTCGTGCCCTCCGCCGCGATCTTCTGCAAATTAGCGATCTCACGCTCGCAATCGAGAGCGTGTGCATCCTCAGCAATCAGCTCGCAAAGCTCATCGACCAGTTCGGTGAACGGTACCAGGGTCCCGATGCTGAGGTCGAGCAGCTCACCCGAAACACCATAGCGCTGCGCACGCCAACGGTTCTCCTGGATCAGACAGACGGGATAGGTCCGCCACTTCAAATTGCTGTTCTTCCTGCGCCACAGCATGCGCAGGATGCAGAGATAGGATGCGGTGATGGACAGCGCGTCGTCGATCCGGGGACAGACGTCGCAGATGCGCAGCTCGAGCGTGGGAAATCGCGCCGATGGTCTTAGATCCCACCAGATCTTGGTGCCGTCCTCGATGACGCCGGCCTGAATGAGGACGGCAAGCGTGCGCTGGTATTCAGCCCAGCTCGCAAACAGGCCTGGGAGTCCGGAGCGTGGAAGTCGCCGCAGCACAGTTGCGCGATAGGATTTAAGACCGGTATCGAAGCCCCGCCAGAACGGAGAGGATGTCGATAGCGTCAGCAGGTGTGGCAAGAAATAGCGAACCTGGTTCATGAGGTCGATTCGCAGATCCTCATCCTCGATGCCCGCGTGCACGTGCATGCCGCAAGCGGAGAGGCCGCGTATCGCGCCCGCTAGCTCGCGGTCGAGCTCTCTGTAGCGCTTTTTGTCGGTCGGCTCGATTTCGCTCGGCTGCGCAAACGGATGGGTGCCTGATGCCACAGGTGCTAGGTTGTGTTTACCGGCAACCTCGACGACGCTCTCGCGCAGCCGGCTGAGCTCTTGGCGTGCGTCCTTGAAGCTCTTGTGCGGTTTGGTCCCAATTTCGATCTGCGAGCGCAGGTACTCCGGACCGACCTGAGAGCCGATGTGCGCCTCAAGCGACGCCAACAGCGTCGTTGGCGCCACGGCTAAATCCCGCGTCTCGCGGTCGACGAGATGAAACTCTTCCTCGATACCGAAGGTGAAAGACGGCTCTCTGGTCAACATGGGCAGCCCTTTCGCCAAAGCCTTGGCTCTTCAAGCCTGAAGATGGCGCTCAAGGTCAGCAGCACTGGGTACTTGAAGCGCTTTAGCATCCTCTCTGCAGCACAATGCAGACATATTCGCCGAGATGCCAGAAACTCCGGCCGGCCGATGTCGCCTTCGTCCGCTTAGAGACGGCTCGCCGTAGTGCAGCGCACCGTTCGAATACGTAGTTTGGGTCGCTATTGGCCCTAAGCCGAACTTTGTTGCACCCAACTCAATGCCGACAGCCGCGAGACGAGCGGCCATGAGGTGATATTGTGCCGCTGCTCAGGGAGAACCGGACGCGCTTCATGCAATCAGCGATGCTCACTTGTGAGCCAAAGCGACGGTCCACTGGACGCAGCTCAAAGCCATCCAGCGAACTGTAGACGCCCCGCACACCGTAGTAGCCGGTCAGCCCGCCGATCTTCGTCGGCACCGTGATTGACAAGGTCGAAGGCGCATTTCTAAATGCCGCCTCCCAGGGATCGGGGCCGTAGCTCAGATGGGAGAGCGCTGCAATCGCACTGCAGAGGTCAGGGGTTCGATTCCCCTCGGCTCCACCAGGGGTTTTTGAAACGAGTTGGTTTTATACAGAAGCGGACGCGGAAAAGGTCCTGGGCAATGTTCCAAGATCGCGTCCGGCCTTCGCTGCAAAGCGGACCGTTCGACGGCCTGTAAAAAGGCAGAAACTGACCCAGATCGGAAATATAGCCAGGCGCTGTCAAAGCCGGTTCGGCATCGGGACCTTGTCAACCGCCAGTCGGGAACAAGTACGTCACGACGGCACGCGCGCCCCAGCCCTCCGGACCGCTATCGGGCGCATCGGCCCAGTAGCGCACGCCGCCGCCGATGCTGATTGGCTGGTTGCCTATCTTCGTCAGCTTCGTAACGACAAAATTGAGCGGCACGGACCACTGCTCCGCTGTCCAGTCGTAAGTGCTTTCTGTGTTGAGCGAAAACGTCCACGCGTCCGGCGTGGTGTAGGAGACGAATGGCTGCAAGAACGTCGAATTGACCTCAGCGCGGTTCTCGTCACCCGCAAAGGACCAGATGTGATTGGCAAGCATGCCCACAGTCCATCCGTTCTGTTGGGTCAACGCCACAGCCGTTGGTCCAGCCCCCCATTTATCGGTCGTCAGCAATGTATCGGTGCCCGTCGGCAGCAGGAACACCGGCCCCACTCCCCAGACGATACCGTTGGTTGGCTGTTTCGGCGAGAAGAAGAGGCTTTGGACCGTATCGCTCAATCCGAATTGGCTGCCCGCACCTGGAAAGATTTCGTCCTGCCAGACGACTGGGACGATCGTACGGGAGATCATGTTCCAGTCTTGACTGAGCGAAATCGGAACGACCGGTTGGACGTTGATGTAGTTTTTTGTGCCGTCGTTAGCCGGCCCGATGTTGTGATCGAAATTGTACTGGAAAGGAACGCTGATGAGCGAGGCGATGGGGTTTGAAAGCTTCTTGGCCAACTCGGCGGCGTCATCGGCGTGTGCGACCGGCTGTGCCAATCCGATGAAAATTGCACCCCACAGCGCGGCTCTGAAAGTGGGCATCGACCTTCTCATGGACTTCGTCTCCTGACGCGCCGACACAGAGCAACTTTGAAGTCAGATCGGCACCTTCATCCCGTGAATGATTCTTTTGCAATCTATCAGAGACCTGAAAGCGTGCGGGTTGCGGAGATGCCACGAGGGCCGTGAAATCCGGTCGTTGCCGGATATGAAACTGCTGAATTTCGATCAGTTGCAACCGAGACCACAAAGGATTTTTCTGCCATCCGCCCTCTTCGCCACATCGAGTGGTTACCGTCCATTTTGGCGCCCTATTGTCAAAAATAGTATTTTCAGCTCACGGAATACCTATTAATATCTTTGCGTGCGGAATGAGCCATTATCGCTAACTCACTTGATCTTTCGCGCTCGACCGCCGGCGACAGTGCCGCCCCTCAACTCCACAAGAGAGCTTGTAATGTTGACGCTCAGAAAACTCGTGTTGTCCACCATGTTGGTCGTTGCTTTTGCAGCAACTGCAAACGCTCAGAAATTCAGGACCGAAATCGCGCCCGGCGTTGCCGTGCCAGATGAAATCGAAAGTTCCATTGGCAAACTGCAACTCGATTACGGCTATCCGAAACCAGACACCGTCGACAAGATCTACGACAATCTCGACCGCTCCCGCGCCTTGCAGGCTTATCTGATGGCGATCCCGATTGTGAACCAAGCCGGTATGCGAGATTCTATTGCGAAGTTTGGGCCTGCCAACGAAACCAATGTGATCTGGGAAGATCTGGTCGATGCGCGAACTGTTGAACTGACCGCAAACGACAACACGATTTACAACTTCATCTGGATCGACACGAAGAAGGGGCCACTCGTTATCGAAGCGCCGCCGAAGGTACTCGGCCTCATCAATGATTTCTGGTATCGCTGGGTCGAAGACGTCGGGATTACGGGACCCGACCGAGGTGAAGGCGGCAAGTATCTTGTGCTGCCCCCAGGCTACAAAGGCGAGATTCCCGACGGCTACCACGTTGTCCGCCCAAGCACATTCGGCAATTGGTTTGTCTTCCGAGCCTTCGTCGTCGACGGCTCGACGAAGCCCGGTGTAGAATCTGTCAAAAAATACCTAAAGATTTACCAGCTGGCAGACGCAGCCAACCCGCCTGCGATCAAGCATGTCAATGGGTCCGGCGTACCTGCCAACTTCGTCGCGCCCGGTGACTATGCGTTCTGGGAGATGCTCAACAAGGTCATTCAGGAAGAGCCGCCAGAGGGCAGCGATCCGACGACACTCGGGCTCTTCGCATCCATCGGCATCGCGAAGGGCAAGCCGTTTAACCCCGATGAGCGCATGAAGAAGATTCTGGCCGATGCAGCCAACATCGGAGCCGTCACAGCGCGAACGATCGCCTTCAAGATGCGGGATAAGGACGCTTACTTTTACCCCAGCAGCACGTGGCGCCTGCCGTTCTTCGGTGGCTACAAATTTGAGAGTTCGCCGGGCGTGACGAATATGGATGGCTACATCCAGTACTACTATTTCGCCACTGGCGTGACGCCAGCGATGGAAATGAAAATGGTCGGCAAGGGATCGCAGTATCCGTGGTCGGTCCAGGATTCGAAAGGTAACCCATTCGACGGCGGCAAAACTTATCGGATGCGCGTTCCGCCCAACGTGCCGGTCAAAGATTTCTGGTCGGTTATTGTCTATGACAACCAGACGCGTTCGATGGTGCAGACCGATCAGAAGCAGCCAAGCGTCAGCAGCATGAATGCGGGGGTTAAGAGGAACCCTGATGGCTCAGTCGACGTATTCTTCGGTCCGAAGGCACCCGAAGGTTACGAGAACAACTGGATTCAGACGCTGCCGGGCAAAGGCTGGTTTATGATCCTGCGTCTCTATGGACCCCTGGAACCCTGGTTCGACAAAACCTGGCGTCCTGGGGAAATCGAACTCGTCGATGCAGGCGCCGCGGGCACGGCGAAGCCAGCGCCGGGTAAGGAGACCCTACTAGAAAAAATAGAGGATCGAGTGGATCGCCGGCAAGTCTGCGCGGCAGAAGCCGATAAGAAAGGTCTCGGGATTATCGAGCGTGTCCCGTTCATGCAGGAGTGCATCAACCGCTGAGCAGCGAGTGTTTACCGCCGCGCGTGTAACGCCTTTACGCGTTGCCGCGCGGCCCGAACAACGAGTTTGCGATTGGCCCATAGCTGCCGTTCCCCCACTAACGCGCGTTCGACTGCTAGCGGCGCACAAGCCGACTTGTGGGCTCATGATGTTCGGCGACCAGCAAACCCTACCGTCGCGACTGAAGCCAAGTGGCGATCAGCCCGAACACGATCATCACCGGCAAGGCGAACAGCATGACCGTCCATACTGTAAGTACCAGCCCGAGAATCAGGCCCATGATCACTACGAAGGCGAGTGCAGCACCCAACATGATGAGCCAAGCGCGCCACCCGCTCACGACTGTCGGGACACCATTGCGATAGATGACGATCATGCCGACAGCTTCCTTTGGGTGCTTCAACCGACCTAATATCATTGCTCATGTTGCGGCTCACACGATTTTCCGCCAGCCGTCATTTCGCATTGGACCTTTAGATCACCCGGTGATCAGGTCCCGCTTTTCAAAACCCGATTGAACCATGCGCATCTTCTCCGACGGATACTCCCGGAGCAGCGCGAACGCATCGTCTGGTGTTCACCGTGTCCAGACCTCGAACTCCGTCTCAGTCGACAATAGAACCGGCATGCGCTCATGATTGATTGTGCCCACCAGGCCATCGGTGTGGTCGTCATGAACGAGTACACGTCGAGTTCCTGCGCGGACCCGCCCTTTTTGATCAACGGCCTACGGCCTTCGTAGTCCCGTCGCGCTTCGCGCTCCTCGTCTCGCCAACGGGGGAGTCCAAGTTTGGTGGTAGTCGGGTGGTAGTTTCAGGCAGATTTGGCCTAGGGCCCAGGAAGCTGAAGACCTGTAAGCCCTTGATTTTATTGGCGCGCCCGAAAGGATTCGAACCTCTGACCCCCAGATTCGTAGGCGCGGGTACGGTTGGTTGTGCCGCTTCACTCAGTGACGTCCCGAGACGCCAGGGAACTCGATCGTACGCGACTTCCCGCACCGCTGAACGGTTCACCGGAATGTATGACGGTGTACCGGCGCGTACCGCCGTGCACGCGTGAAGCAGTAACCGGAGTGTAACCAGACGACCATGCCACGTGGGCACGTGGGTCGCGGACTCGGTCGTAACCAGACGCTGACATCAAAAGCATTGGCGGCCCCGGCAGGATTGGAACCTGCAACCCTCGCGTTCGAAGCGCGATAATCTATCCGTTGAGCTGCAGGACCCGCGTTGCTAGTAGGCAACTTAAGGTTTTCATCTGGCGCAAGTCGCGGTGAGGTAAGAACTAGCGATTATTCGCGGCAACAGGTTCACGCGCTGTGATGATCGTGCTCACCGGCCGGGACCTCGTGCTGACCATCACACCATTCGGCCGACGATCGTTCCCATCTCGGTTGCCGAGAATGCGCGCATGGTTTGCGTGCGAATATAGCCGCGTGCGGCGATGCTGAGCGATAATGCCGTTGCCGTCTCGTCATCTGGGCCCTCGCATATCGTCACAATATCAGCCGTGCCCAACGTCCAGTACATTTCTTTCACAGTGACGCCGGCCTTCTTGGCCATCTCCTTGAACTTCTCAGCCCGGTCAACGGTGTCTTTTACATTGTGCGCGCCCTTTTCGGTGAAGTTGGCAAGAACAACATATGTCGGCATGGCACTCTCCTTCACAAAATCCAGGTCCCACCACCCGGCGCAGACTAGGCCCGGGTCAGAAGAAGCAAAAGTCAATTATTTGAGCTGATGAGCCAAGCGGCGGTGCGTCTCTACTTGGCTCTAAGCGGACAAACAACATATCTCGGCCAAGTTCAGAAATTGACCCCAAGCGGCCAGACGAATGCGGATGCCGTCGGGGCTTCGAGCGACCACACTAACGCCATAGGTCGTCTGCTCCCACCAAGTGTAGCGGCACTGAAATCTAAATTATTCGTCGCCCAAATCCGCTTCGAGAAGGTTGACACACCGTTGGGCCAGCTTGTGGAGGGAGGGCACGCAAAGCCGAATGCCTTGCCGGCTCGAGGTTACCGATTGGTATAGAGGGCGCGAGGTGGCGGAAAGCTCACCCATGTAATGCTTCAGATTGAAATGAAGCGAGCGGCTGGCATCTAGGTCGCCAATCCTCCCCACTTTCCATAAGGAGTTCATAATGCGTGTCCTTCACTCCGGAGCGATCGCGTGCGTTGCGATGACGACGCTGCTGCCGACAGCCGGAATCGCGGCGTCGGGTAACTACGCCGATCTCGTCAACCGGGAAGTGCTTCGGGTCTGTGCCATCCCGAGCAACATGCCCTATTCCAACGACAAGGGCGAAGGCTTCGACAACAAGATCGCGGAGATCATCGCCGCCGACATGCATATTCCGGTTTCCTACACGTGGTACCCGGGTGGGTACGGTCTGATCCGGAATACGCTCGCCGCTAAGCGCTGCGACATGGTCATGGGGACGGTCCAAGAAGACTTCGATGACCATGAATACGAACCCGTATTACCGGTCCACCTACGTTCTCGTCTTCCGCAAAGACGCGGGTCTCGATGGCGTGCACTCGCTTTCCGATCCGCTCCTCAAAGGCAAGAAACTGAGCAATCAGGGCGGCCCGATCGGCAACTTCATCGCCGCGAACGGATTGATGGAGAACGCTAAATCCTACCTGATGAACGTGGATAGGCGTTACAATGATCCCGAGAAAGATATCCTCAACGACGTGCTGTCGGGCGAGATCGACGTCGGCGTGCTTTGGGGTCCTTATGCGGGATACGAGGCGCACGCTCTTCATGACCGTCTCGACGTCAGTCCCATCCTCGAAGAACACGAAGGCAACGCCAAGATCGAGTACCGGATCAGTATCGGCGTTCGTCCGACCGATGCTGCCTGGAAGCGCCAACTCAATGACATTCTCGCGAAGCATCAGACCGAGATCGACAAGATCCTGCTCGACTATGGTGTGCCACTCGTCAACGAACAAAATCAGCTGATCACGTCCCCTCGGACGGAGCCGCCGCCCACGTCGGCGCACGGTTAGGGTGGGGCCACGTCGAGTAGCAGTGTGGCCGTTGGCCAAGTCACCCGAGCACCGGACCGACCAGGTCGCTCGCGGCACGCACGGTCCGGTGTATGAGGCGCTGATCTGCTTCGACATTGCCATTGTCCTTTTCCGTCCCATGCACATTCCCCTCGCAATCCGCGACACGGGGTGACGGCGCAAGAAGCACAACGAACAACGCACCACTGAATTTACAGGTTTTTGAAGTTTTCAGCGGTCAAGGGCGAAGAGGGGCGAAAATGTCTCCGACGGAGCCGGGTCATGGCCGTACCGAGAGCAGTGCTATTTTCAAATTCAGATTTTGAGTGCAGTATTCATCATGGCGGTTTGGTTCCCGGAACAGGAACCGTTCCGTACCGGCACCGGCCTCACCGTGAATGACGGTTGGTCCGGACACGCCGGACGTCTCGACCACCCAACAATCCGCGAGGGCCATATGAGCCGCTCTGTTTCGGTCCTTGCGGCATTCACATTGATGGCCTTGATCGGCCATTGCGGAGCAGGGTCCTCCCAGGCGGGCGAAACGGTCGTACTTTCTCCCGACTCGACTGGGGCATTCCGGGCGAGCGTGGTCCTCATTTCTGGCGATGGGGGCTGGGGCGAGATCGAGAGTGATTTGGCGGCCGGGTTCATGGTGCAACGCATGTCCGTCTCGGGCATCGATAGCCGCGTCGCCTTCTCCGCGGCCCATTCCGTTTCCCAGATCACCCACGATATCGAAGCGACGTTGGACGGGCGGCGCCCTATCATTCTCGTTGGTTATTCGTTCGGAGCGGACTTGCTACCGCTGCTCTGGCCCGAATTGACGCCGGAGATCCGGGACCGCGTGGTGACGATCTCACTTATCGCTCCGACCCATTCCGGGTCGACGATCGTCGATCCGACAGACCGCTACGACCCACGCGAGCATCCGATGACGCCGCTAGCAGAGCATCATTCGCGCCTGCCTGCCGATCGGCTGATGTGCGTCTATGGACGTGACGAACGGCTTAGCGGCTATTCCAGTTGCCCGAGCCGCTACCTTTCAAAGGCGCGGTTGATTGAGTTGGAAGGAGGTCACGAGTTAGGAGGCCGAGGCATTTACATCGCTTCGGAAATTTCGAAGTTCGCGCGCGACTTCACACACCGGCTGGCGCATCTCGACTAGCTGACGAAAGCTGCGGATCTGGCCCCTCATGGCTTTGGAGCGGAAGTCACCGCTTCGAGAATGATCCGCGCGACTGATTCATAATCGCCGTCATAATGATGCCCGCCGGGCCGTTCGAGCCGCTTCGCTCCATTAAGCTCTTTAAAAATGCAGGCCGTGTCGGCCTCGCTCTTCTCGCTCGCGCCATAAAAGCACATCGTCTTTTCCTTCGGCAAAGTCGCGAGATATGGCCGCACATCGATTTCATGTGAGTCACCAACTCCAAGCCAGCCGCTCACGGTTACTTCCAGAGCGGCCGTCGGTTCCAGCCCGAGTAGGACGATGTTATTAATCGCCTTATGTGAATCGGAATTCAAATGCTTCCACGCCAGTGGAATGACGTCGGCGCCGAAAGAAAATCCGCCGATGCTGACGAGCGAGGCATTCCAATGTTTCGTATAGTAGTCGACGACTTGGTTTAGATCCGATGCAATCTCCTGAGGCGATTTTTTCTTCCAGAAGTAGCGCAAGCTGTCGATGCCGACGACCCCGACCCCGTGGCGGCTTAGGAACTCGCCGATCTGCTTGTCGATGTCGCGCCAGCCGCCGTCGCCGGAGATCAGAATGAAGATGGCGCGTGCCGTGCCACTTGCAGGCAATTCGACCAGGGGAATACTGCTGAGGGTAGGTTTGGGCAGAGCCGCAATCTCGAACACTGCGTCGGCCGCGGATTTGAAAAGGTCGTCTTGTGCGCCGCCCGATGCCACGACCGATTTCGTACCTCGGCTCGCAAATAGAAATCGTTGTTGGATATCGTCCGGGTTAGCGGGCGTCACGAGTGTCCAACGGCCCGGTAAATCGGTCATGGGCGCATACGAGTAGCCGTCGAGCGATTTACCGCGATCGGGCGCGCCGGGACAGAACGGCAACTTCGACTTGAAGTTTTGGTTGAAGCCGATGCTGACAGCGCCTGCCGCTGTGTTGTCTGGTGCCTGGGCAATACTCAGATAAGCTGCCGTTCCTCCGCTTCCTGTGCCGATCATGACAGGCCAAAGCCAGTCCGGAGTGTGTAATTCCCGCTGCGCTGCATGCGCCATGTCTTCCAAGTCGCCGAAGGAATAGTGGCACTCGACGTCGTCGCTCGCCGCTTGCCGCCTTATGAATTCGTTTATTTCGACAAGGGCGACGGCGGCACCGCGCGAGACAAGTTGGTCTGCTTCGGCGCGTCGAGCAGGTGTAATGCCATCCATGTCGGAAATGGAGATCACGAATGCCGTGGGGTCGCCAGCAGGCGCGACCACATCGACGGTCCCGATCAGATCCAGGGTCACCGTCACGTGCCGTTTCTGATCTGTTGCGTACGCGGACCCTGCGAAGGTGAGGAAGCTCAAAAATATGAGAAGATTTCGTGCTGAGTGTTTCAAGACGTACTCCTGCGCGCAGCGCGCTTCGGGCTTTCGCCGATCAGGGCGACGACGTCGATGAGAACCTGAGCGAGCGACAGTCCGCCGGGATAAGCCAAATACTTCGATCGCCATTCCGGGTTGAATTTGCTCTTGAATGCGCGCAACCCTTCGAAGTTATAGTAGCGGTCGGCGTGGCGTGAAAACAGTGTGCCGAGGTGCGACCACATCGAGGCGAGCCGATGCTGCGGTAACCCCGCAAGCGGCGCCATTCCTAGGTTGAACCATCTGTAACCTTGCGCTTTGGCCTCCAGCATCAGGGTGATGAAGAGGAGGTCCATGACGCCTGGCGGAGCATGGGGGCGGTGTCGCATCAGATCGATCGTGAACTCGCTCTTGTCGGCCGTCATCCAGATGTTGGCGAAGGCGACGATACGGCCTGCGTGACGCACGATCGCGACATCGTTCTGAACCATGTAGTCATCCGACCAAAAGCCAAGTGAGAAACCCTTTTCGGCTGTACCGCGCGTCGTGAGCCATTCATCCGAGACGTCTCGAAGCTCATCTATAAAGGGTATCAGCTTGTCGCGTGTCACGATTTCGACGCTCGCGTCCGACCGCTGCGCTTTCGCGAATGTCTGGCGCAGCTTTCGCCCTGCACCGCCTTCGATGGTGAACGTCTTCAGATCGACCCAGGCTTCTTCTCCTAGTTTGATTAGCGAGAACCCGGCATCGAGATAGACCGGCAGCCAATCCGAGGAGATTTGATAGAAGACCGGTTTGCCCCGGTGTCTGTCGACGAGTTCCTTGTACCGCCAGACGAGATCAAGCGTGTCCTCTGGCGACGACGCCACGGGATCGCCCATCGCGATCCAGCTCGAGCCCTGGACGCCATACATTACGAAACTGTCGTCGGAGAACAGGAACAGCTTGTCCCCCAGTTGCGCAAGATGCGCCTCCGCGCGCGACGCCGTGGCAACGAGGGCCTTCGCTCGTCCGCGTTCCGCGGCAGTCGCCAGATGGCGGATCGCGCTAGTGCGATGCACAAGGTGATAGACGGTGACAATGAGAAGCAAGACCGCAACGCCGAGGCTCGCGCGGAGAAAGCGGGGCGCGTCGCCGTGATAAGCGAAATCCCACCACAGCGAGTTCGTGTAATCCACGTCCCAATAAACTGTAATCCCAAGCCACATCGAGATGCCAACGGCCGCAAAAATCGCGACGATGTCCAACGCAGAGGTGCGGCCCGTGAAGATGCCGCCGCGGCGATAGAAATGACGGCGGCTGACAAGCAAAAGCCCGATGACGCATAGGCAGATGATCGCTTCTTCGTAATCGACGCCCTTGGCCAGTGAGAACGTGGCGCCGGCGAACAGGAGGGCGATGGCTGTAGCCCAGGCGGTCCGGAGCCGCGCGAGGAGACCATGTGCTATGATAAGAAGTAGGCTTCCGATGATGCTGGCGAAGAAATGCGACGCCTCGACGAACGGCAGTGGAAGGATAGCCCGCAGCGTCGCCAGACGATCTGCTTCCGCAGGCAGAGCGCCGGAAATGAGCAGGACGAGGCCGCCGATAAACACGGCGGTCGCCGTTACGGCGGGCAGAAGCGGGGTCGCCATCGCGGCGACGGCGACGACGTTCCGGTGCAGGACCGCCGATTGCTGCCTCGCTTCATAGAACGACAGGAGCGCAGCGGAGAGAATGAACGGTAAGACATAATAGATGAGCCGGAATAGGATGAGCGATGCGAGCATCGCGGGCTCTGGCACCTGCGGAAGCCCAAGAATGATGAGGCCGTCAAACACCCCGAGTCCGCCGGGAACATGGCTCACCACGCCAATGACCGTCGCGACTGCAAAGACAACAAGGAAGTGAGAGAACGAAACTTCGGCTCCTGCCGGCAGCAGGACCCAGAGGGCTAGCGCCGCTGCGATCGTGTCCATGGCGCCGATAAGAATTGATCCTGTCGCCGCGGCGGTGCCAGGAAGCGGAAGTGACCAGCCGTGAACCTGCACCGAGACTGGCCGCATTGTGGACCACGCGATCCACCCCCCGATCAACGCGATGATGGCGAGGCCGATCCCTCGTGAGGTCCATGCCCCGACACCTGCTAGGGTGTGCACCGCTTGCGGCTCCGCGACGAGCGTGACCCCCGTGACCGCGGCAAGACCCATCCAGAACGTAAGTGAGCAAAGGATGCCGACGCCCAGCACCTTTTCAGGCGCGAGACCGGCGGAGCCATAGAGACGGAGCCGTACTGCACCGCCGGTGAGAGCGCCGAAACCAAGAGAAAATGTGAGTGCGTGGGCAATAAAGGATGTCAGCGCGACAAGACGGAGCGGAAGGTCTCGACGCCCGACCTGTCGTAAAGCCAAAACGTCGTAACACATAAGCGCCATGTAGGAGAGGGCGGTCGCGCCGGTTGCGATTGCTATATCGGTCCATCCGATTGCTTCGCTGGCATGGCGAACCTGTGACCACGTGACGGTCTCGAGTTCCATGAAAACGGCGTAGCCGATCGCAACGAACACCACGACGGCGATTGCAGCTCCAATCCAGCTGACAATGTCACCGGGAAAATGGTGCTCCAGCCAAGATGGTGCAATCGCTGAATCCAAACCCGCGTTCTTGTTCGCGGATTTGAAATCCTCATACGTCACTCCGGCATCAGCCGCCAAGACGGCCGCTCGCTCTCTAGTCCCTGATGTGATGGATCGGGCCATATCAGTTTAATTGTGGTGGAGGAAAAATCACTGCGTCGTGCCCGCCGCAGTTGGGACGCAGCAAACCGCCTTTCGCCGCAATGCTGAAAGCGACGAAGCCCAGCAAAGGCTGCAACGCATCAATGACCGGCGCATGACGTCGACAACCAATTCGCCGCAATGCACGTGTCGGCTCCTGAGGCAGCGACTGAAAACGATGTGGATCAGCCTTTACCAACTTAGCGCGCTCAACTCGACATATTGATAATTCAAACTCTAGATCCCGTTCGACACGCCGACGACATCGTTGACGCATTTCTTCTCGGAACTGTTACGGGCTGCACCCGACAGCTTCTTGTACTGAGGCGACTTAGCGGATGCCGCGGCCGCGTCGTGCTGGTACTTGGCCAAGAAACTCATCGCGCCTCTCCCGCGAGCCTTTACTCGACAGGCTGGCTCGTACCTGAGGCGCACGCGGGTAAAGTCAAGGCGGCAAACTCCGCCACTTCAAAGATTTTTCTGGGCACATGGTGCAACATGTCGTTCCTCCAGGACATCGCTAGCATGAAAACGAGAGTTAGATCATTGTTCCCGACATTGTCGCCCGAATACAGTTTCGTAAGGTTGAGTGTCGCAATCGTCTGGTGGCAGAACGCTGCTAGTCGAAAGTCTGCCGCGCTTTTTGGTATGACACCTTTGCCCTCAGGTGGAGCTACCGAAAATTCGACGTCGTTCGTCAGCGTCAGGCTACTTGCGGAAATGCCCACCCAGAACGCTGAACGTTGTCGTCCACACAGCCTTTAGCTGATAGAGGTGCCATGACTAAATGGCCCGTGGGCCAATCGGTGGGCGCCGATCAGTGAATGCAAGCCATTCCGAGGCTGGCTTGCATCAAGCAACGGTCGGCGAGACACAACTAAAAACGAAAAAGAGTCGGGGCCCGGCGCGGGGGAGCCAGGCCCCTTCGAACGAGGCAACGCACTTCGCGGGGCGCGAAGAGAGGGAGGGAGTTGCCTCGACGGGTTGATTGGAACATGCGCTTACGAGCGGTAGTTCGTGTGTCTACAAGTGGGTCGAACGATTCCGCCGCGTGCGTTCGCTCATTTCAATCTACTTCCGCGCGTGCGCCTCTAGCCTTGCGCTTCCGAATTGCAGGCGGAAAGAGGGCCAATTCTGCGGAGGCCGCTCACTCATCTGGTGGTCAGAGCGGCTGCACCCAACTCGATCGATTCAATGCTTCGCCTTGCTGGCGAGTTCCGTGAGACGCGCCTTGTTGAGTATCTCGATGCGATACTCGCCATGCCGCTTGATCACATTGTCCTTAGAGAGTGTTTCATAACTTCGCTCCAGATCATCATGAGATATGCCTAGATGTTCGGCGACTTGGCGATTGCCCTTAACTTCCACCGAGAACTGGCCCGATCCCATCTTGTCGTCAGCATTCAGATGATGGTGGTGGAGAAGAAAGGCCGCGAGCTGCTCGGTTTGGGCAATACGCCGAACTTGATCAGGCGACCGGGCCGCTACGGTTCCGGTGGCGGTCGCCTTTTGTGGGGTCTGCATTTTGCAACTCCTAGGGGTGGACATTTTAACTGACCAGCTGAGAACCGCTGGCTTGCAAAACGTGCACCGGAGGGCTGCTCGACGCTATTCTTCCTGATGGCCTAGTTTGCGCAGACCTTCACTAGGCCGGATGGTCTATTGTTAGGTGGTGCTACTTCGATTGATTGACCAGCTGACGGCGGCGACCACCAGTCCCCCACCCTCCTAACTATGATTGAAATTCGGTATGGCCATATTCCGCCTCAGAACGCTCATAGCGGTAGCAACCTCGATCATCGTATTGACGCTGACCCTCGGCATTTCTTATGTCATCGAGCGTGACGCTGTTGATCGGCTGGAAAGGGCAATCGGGCTTTCTCTTGCCCAATTAGCGGACGCAGCGCAGGACAAACTAGACCGCGCCATGTACGGAAAACTTGAGGATCTGAAGACACTCGCCAGCGTTTCCCAATTGTCAGATGCTTCCGTTTCGGTCGAGGCGAAGAAGCTGGCGTTGACAAGATTTCAGGCCGCAAACCGGGATTTCCCTTGGGTGGGTTACGCTAGGCGCGATGGCGTCATAATCAGCAGCACCAGCGACGGAAGTGATACAGTCCGCGCGTCCGGCGAGGCGTGGTTCGAAAAAGGATTGCTCGCAGATTATGTCGGTGAGGCCAGTGTTACAAACGTGGTTCGGAGTGCTTACGAGCACGGCCCCGCCTTAAACAGAAATTTTCTCAGCATCTCAGTTCCCGTGCCCTCGCTTGATCCCGATGCCGTTGGGGTGTTGGGTTCACAGCTGAGTTCCGGCTGGGCTGAAGAAATCAGGGACGGTCTCATTGGAGGGCTGGCGAACAACGACAAATTGGATGTGCTCATCCTGAACGAGAGCATGAAAGTGATCATTGGACCATCCAATTACATTGGTACGATCATCAATCTGCCAAGTATCCGATCGGCCAAGTCTGGCCAGGCAGACTACGCTACAGAAGTCTGGCAAGACGGTGATTCCTATTTGACCGGTTTCTCAATCAGCGACGGATATCAATCATACAACGGTCTTCACTGGATCGTCATCGTACGCGAGAAGCGAAATGAGGCGTTTGCGTCCGTTATAAAACTCCGCAGCGACATCGTTCGGTGGGGAACCCTATTCGCGGCGGTCGCGACGCTCGGCGCCTGGTTAGTTGCTGGCAGACTGTCACGACCATTGCTGCGGCTCGCTTCTGCTGCCGAGGATTTGAGACTCGGAAAGCAAGCAGAAATCGCGCAGATCGATGGCTACCAAGAAGTCAGCGTACTTTCTCGTTCACTACGGTCGCTTGTGAATGAGCTTACATTGCAGAAGGCTGCGCTCGCCAAAGCGAATCTATCGCTCGAAGGGCAGGTCCACGAGCGGACGAAACAGCTTGAAGACCAGAACGTCAGGCTTAAGCGCGCCAAAGCCGAAGCCGAAACGGCTACGGAAGGCAAATCCCGCTTTCTGGCCGCCGCGAGCCACGATCTCCGCCAGCCGCTTCATGCTCTCACACTGTTCGCCAGGGCATTATCGCGCCGAGTGAGTGGAGATGAAGCTCCTAAGCTCGTCGAGCAAATGGAGGAAGCGCTGCGGGCATTGAAGGGAATGTTCGACGCCCTTCTCAATGTTTCACGGCTCGACGCCCAAATGATCCAACCGGATATCCAAACTGCTTCTGTCGCTGACATCATCGATCGCGTTTCCGTCGGGTTTCGAGCTGAGGCTCAGCAGCATGGGTTGAAATTCTGCAGCCGCCGCGCGGACTGGACTATCGAGACCGATCCCGCATTATTTGAGACGATCTTACGAAATTTGATCTCAAATGCCTTCAAGTTCACCCGGGCAGGTGGCGTCATGCTCGCAGCGCGCCGCCGGGCTGGTCGATGCGTCATCGATGTCTACGATACCGGCCCCGGTGTGGCGACCGAACAGCGTGATCGGATTTTCGAAGAGTTTGCGAGGACCGAGGAGCGAGCAATGGGCATGAACGACGGTCTGGGCCTTGGACTTTATATCGCTCGCCGATATTGTGATCTTCTAGGGATGAAAATCCAACTGTGTACTCGTCTGGGCCACGGTTCACGATTTTCCATCGTGCTGCCTCAGTTGGACCCGATAGCCCCAGCCCGCTTTTCACCGGCGGCTCCATCTGTTCGAGTCGAGCTTGAAGGGATGAAAATTCTTGTGGTGGACGACGAGGCGCTGATTGTCACAGCGTTATGCCGAGATCTGGAAGATCGCGGCAATAAGGCATACGGCTTTGGCTCCAGTGCTGATGCAGAGAGCGCCGTCATCGGCGGCTTGTCTGTGGACGCCGCCATCATCGACTTTGATCTGAGGGGTTTGGAAACCGGAGTACAGTTCATCGACCGCATGGGTGAACGGCTAGGGAGGACCATTCCAACGCTGATTCTATCGGGCGGTACCGATTTAGAAACAATGACGATACTGGGAAATTCAGGCAAACCGTGGTTGACGAAACCGGCAGACCCCGACTTCATCGTCGCGACACTGAGTGCGCAATTGAGTAAGGGCAATGGTCCGGTCAAGGGTGATCCACAGCTGGCTCGCCCCGAGCAAAAAATTGAGAGACCATGACTCCAGCGGATACCAAACAGCGTGGCACGGCACTTGTGGCAGATGATCATAGTCTGTACCGCGCAGGATTGGGCCTTCTACTAAAGGATCGGCTAGGTTTCCAGTCGGTCTTGGAGGCTTCGAGTTTCGATGCGGCATTAGATCGACTAGCAGACACTCCCAACATCGAGATGGCCCTATTCGATCTTTCGATGCCCGGCGTTGGCGGCCCACATAGCTTGGGCATTGTGCGAGAAATTTATCCCAGCATTAGAGTGGCAGTGGTGTCAGCCTCCGAAGAACGTACAGACGTACTGGCTTCGGTAGCCACGGGACTTGGAGGCTATGTGCCAAAGTCTCTTCTTGATGACGAAATGGTAATTGCGCTGCAAGGGATATTGGATGGACGCATCTATGTTCCGCAATTCATGACGGTTGAAAGCCGATCGGCGTCTGTGCCTGCTAGCGTATCCGGCGAGACTGAGCCCTTACAAACCAAATCGGGATTAGCTGCCAAGGCTGCTACAAAGCCAATGTCACCCAGGCAGCGCGATGTACTCGCCGGTGTCCGACGGGGCCTATCGAACAAGGAAATTGCTCGAGAACTCGATATTGCCGAAGGAACCGTAAAGATCCACCTCGCTGCACTTTTCTCAAACTTCGGCGTTCGAAACAGAACAGAGCTTGCAACGAAACCCTGCTGAGTGCTCAGTTACCCAGCTCAAGCCGCTAGTCCGTAGCGCCAATATTGCGAACCTTTAAGTCCAGCCACCTGCGCAGTACGCCCGGATCGAATGGCTTTCGGAGGACGGGAAAGCTACCTGACTCCTCCGCAAAGTCTCCGTAGCCAGTCGTGACGATGGTGGGCACTCCATGACCGATCGCTGATGCAAGAAACTTAGCATCCTTAATGCCTCTGAAGCTACCATTGAGGTTAACGTCGGTCACAATGGCCGAGACGTTTTCCAGCCGTGGACCCAAGGTTCGAGTGATCTCGACTAAAGACCGGCCAGCAACGCCCGCGAACCCCCAATCATTAATCAACATGACCAGTGCCATCGCCATGCGGTAGTCATCTTCGAGCACGACGACAAGCGGCCTGGAAGGAGTAATAGACATTGGCATCGGTTGAACTGTCATCGATTGGACTTGTTCGATTTGCTCGATCGTTGAAGTCTTCATTTTGGCGACCGATCTATAGTTGTACGGCGACACAATGGATCTTGCCGATTTCAGTTTCTCAGCGCAATTCCGCGTCCTGCTATAGGCCGAACGGCCTAATAGCCCCCTTCTCCGTGGGATCAGAACGCCAATAAACGTTATGCCCGCTCTTTTGATGTGGCCGGTCCACACTGCCGATTTAGCTGGTTCGTGGGTGCAGTTGGCCGGCCTGGTACAACAAACATACACGCCTCCGCTAGGCCACTAGCCGAAGCCGCCGAACCCTAGGCCGAACGGTCTATTCCTATTTGTCGAATAGCATTTTGGGCCGCAGCGAGCATGTTTTGTAGGGCCGTAAGTGAGAGGGCTCCGATCGGTGCTCTCAACCAGTATCGAGTATCCAATGGAACACAGTAACGATTTTGCTTTGCTACATCTCCACAGCGGACAATCTCTGTTTCGCTTCAGTGACCCGAAGAAATTTACATATCGAGTTCTTCGAGGCGGCTTGGCGCTCTATCAACCCCGGCCACCCCACTCGGATGAGCCAATCAGATTTGCATTCCCAGGCGATGTGGTCGGTCTCGGCTTTCTAGCTCACCATGTGGAGCATGCTTTGGCAATTGCCGACAGCATTTTTGCGTGCTTGCCCGGCGAGCAACTCAAAGCTCTTCTTTCTAGGGACGAAAGAGTGCGGGACGAACTCGATGCTGCCACTGATCGAGAATTCGAGTACCAGCGTAAGAGCTGCGTGGAACGGATTTTTACTCCAGTTGCGCGAACCGCCAACCTTCTTTTGGTGGCTTCAGCGGACAGCAAAGCAAATGGCTTCGATCCAACGACCATTTCCATACCCATCAGGGAACTCGCCGAGCGCTCCGGTATTTGCGCCGACGAGATGGACGCGGCCCTCCGAGATTTTGCAGAACGCCGCTTGATCGAATTCGACGACGGCTATGCCGTCGTTCATTTACTCGACCCGGAAGGCCTTTGCGAAATTGCCGAGGATAGAAATGTTCCGCCAACCGCTATGCACCGGCCGCCAAAATTCCAGTTAAAACCCGTCGTTGTTAGCATAACTGCGTCTGTTTGATGTCAGGCTTGCAAAGGGCTACTAGGCCTCCGCGAGGGAGTGCGGGGTCTGTAGCAATCGATTCTTTCATGGATTCGGTCGGCTCCAACAATCGTTGATCAAAGAACTTCCGTACTCTGCCCGCAGCTTTGGAAAAGTGCAGCCCTTGATCATGTGAGAACTCTCCCGACGTCATTCCGTACAATATGAATAGGTGTTGCCGGTGACAGTTAGCCTAGTGAACCGCCCATGACATACAAATTGGAGACGGTGCGCCCATGAAATGGCTTATAGTAGTTCTGGCTGTATCTCTGTTTCCGAGCGCGGCCATCAGCCAAAACGTCGAAGATTGCAATAACGCTCGAGAGCCTGCGCAGCAGATTGCAGGGTGCACCGAGGTCATCAATCAGATCAAGGACAACCAGAGCCTATCTATCGCATACGTGAACCGCGGTACTGCTTTGGCACAGACACATCAGCTGAACCAGGCTTTAAGCGATCTGAATAAAGCCGTGAGACACGACCCCGGCAGTCCGCTTGCCTACTACAATCGCGGCAATATCTATTTCGATATGGCGAAGTATGGCTTGGCAGTTTCCGATTTCGATAAAACCATCGCCCTCGATCCTAACTTGGCGTTAGCATACTTAAACCGCGGTCTCAGCAAGAAAAAACTTGGCCGGCGTGCGGCAGGTGACGCCGACATTCGCGCGGCCCTTCAACGTGACTCAACTTTGATTACAGATCAAAAGCGAGGTGCATAAGTCGTTTGAACTCACGCACGAGAGCCCAGAACCGCGAACCTCAAGAAGCTAACTCGAACGCAATCGACAAGTGCTGTTTGCTGTTGTCGCCATCTTCGCTAGAACGCGGACCAGGAGAGCGCCACCAGAACCAGCGTCATAACAGCTGCAGCCATCCATCCAGCCACCTTCAAGACCAGAGGGATCGTGAAGCGCTTCATGAGGGCAGTATTCGAGACCAAAAACATCATTGCTGCAATCATCGGCACTGCGATGATCCCGTTGATTACGGCGCTCCAAAACAACATCTTGATCGGATCGAGCGGCGTGAAATCAATGAGGACGCCGATCATCGTCGCGAGAATGATGATGGCGTAAAAGCCGCTCGCTTCCGATGGCTTGGCCTCAAGCGTCGCTCTCAATCCAAATGCCTCCGCCACCGCATACGCGGCGGAGCCGGCAAGCACTGGCACAGCAAGAAGGCCGGTCCCGACGATCCCCAGACTAAACAGCAAGAAAGTCAGGTTGCCTGCGAGCGGTCGTAACGCTTCCGCAGCCTGCGCGGACGTTTGAATGTCGGTGATTCCGTGCGCATTTAGGGTCACAGCAGTCGTCAAGATTATGAAGAAAGCAATGATGTTTGAAAATGCCATGCCCAGCATAGTGTCGAAGGCGATGCGATCAATCTCCTGGACACCGCCGTGCTTAAGATCCCTAAGTGGCCTGCGGCGACGCTGGTCCATTTCCTCCACCTCCTGAGACGCCTGCCAGAAGAACAGATACGGGCTAATGGTGGTCCCGAACACGGCCACGACAACGAGAAGATAATCTGCGTTAAGCGACAACGACGGGATGACTGCCGCGCGGAGAGCCTCGCCCCATGGCACATTCACTGTAAAAACCGTTGCCACATAGGCAAGGAGCACGAGTGTCAGCCACTTCAGGATCGGAGCGTAAGTCTTGTACGGGATGAAGACCTGCAATACGACGCACACCACGCCGAACATCAACGCATGACCATGCTCACCACCGCCAACGACCAGCTGAAGTGCTTCACCCATCGCGGCGATATCTGCTGCGATGTTGATAGTGTTGGCAACGAGCAGTAACGACACGAGGCTTAGGAGAACGGGTTGCGGCATGGTTTTCTTGATGTTGGCTGCAATACCGTGCCCCGTCACGCGGCCGATGCGCGCGCTGATTAACTGCACGGCGACCATGAACGGCCACGTCAACACGACGGTCCAAAGCAATCCAAAGCCGAATTGGGCGCCGGCTTGCGAATAGGTAGCGATGCCCGACGGATCGTCATCCGCTGCCCCGGTAATTAGTCCAGGCCCGAGGAACCGAAACAGCGCGAGTGCCTTTCGGCCATGCGGAGGTTTCATCATCGTCATTCGAACAGCTTTCAGGCTGGCTTCCGCCGATCTTTTTGGCGACGTGAGCGATCCCGGGGGACGTGCCGTAACCGACGTCGCGTCAGATTAGTCCATTTGAACTGATTGAAGGATCAGCAATCCAATGGCTAGGGTACCCTTCGTATGAGGCTCGAAGGGATGCGCAGCGGATGGCAAACGGCGTTCCTGGCGCTTGTAACATCGTCTCAGCCGATCACGGGCCTTCGTATGTCGGCTCTCCCGGCCCCTGAGGCAAAGTCGAGGTTCGTGCTCGCCACGGCCGCTGTCGATAGCAAAGCAGAACTCTCACAAATGCATGGAGCAAGCCGCTTTTGACCCACGGCTGCCATAGTGCCTGTGTGCAACAGATGCGTTACATTGCATGACGACTGACTTCGCATCATTGCGTGCGTCGCAATATATTCCCAGGGAACCTACGCGAAGCCGGTATGTCCGCTAGACCGCCCAGACCGCTTCGGTTCTAGTTTTCACTGAGGGTCACGAGCGGACCTAGCTCGCCCCAAAGTCGCGGCCTTGGCTCGCACTTCATGTGTGGCGCCCCCTTTAGAACTTTGTGAGGTTGCCCGCAGGAGGGTTCGGATATGCTTTTAGCGTTTCCCTATATTTTTTGACTACTTCGAGCATGGGTCCGGCTGTCCAGCCAAAGAGCGCGCCAACTTGCAGATCCTCGTGCGGGTCCATCTGGATGTTGTAAATCTTTGGATACCCGGCCATCGGTGCGCTGGCCGAAAACATTCCCGGCTGACGCTGAGGCCCGATGCCCGTGGGATGCACGTCGGTGAAATACATGCGCCATTGCTTCCACCGCACGGCCACCAAATCCGCGCCAATGAAGGTCAGCAGGCTGTCGCGGTTGCCGGTCTCGCTCTTGCCGAGCAGCACGTCGGTCTGGTCGACACCGTCAATGGGCCGGTCGGTTGGCACCCTGCTGCCAATGAGGCCTGCGAAGGTCGGGAAGAAATCCATGATCGAGACCATGGCATTCGAAGCTGTGCCCGGCTTAACCCTGCCTGGCCAGCGGACGAAACAGAAGGTTCGGATCGAGCCTTCAGTGGCTTCGCCTAGCTCACCCCGGAAGGGCCCAGAGTTGCCCATGTCTGGGGTTCCCTGGTTGCCCATCTCGCGGGCGGTCTGGCCTTGTGGTCCGTTGTCCGACGCGAAGACGACCAGCGTATTGTCGTCAATGCCGAGGTCCTTCAAGGTGTCGAGGATCTGGCCGACGTGATGGTCGCCTTCCATCAGCTTGTCACCGTATTGGCCAATCTGCGATTTGCCCGCGAATTGCTTTGATGGCAAATTCGGAAAATGCCCCATCGAAAACGGCAAATAGAGGAAGAAGGGCTTACCGGCTGCGGTTTGCCGCTTTATGAAATCGATCGACTTTGGCAGCAGTTCATTGGTGTCGATCTCCGCCCGGACTTCCCGCGTGTACGGCTTGACCATACGCAATTGACCGCCCGCGATGGCCTCGACGATTTGCGGTCCCTTCGCCGAGAGCGCATCGGGCCGCACGTTCATCGAGTGCGTTAGCGTGATCGTGTCGACGTAGGTTGCCGAGTCCCAGGAGATATCGGGCGGAATGCCGTAGAATTCGTCGAAGCCGTGGGCCGTCGGCAGGCTCTGCGGTTCGACGCCCAGGTGCCATTTGCCGAAGATGGCCGTCGCATAGCCTGCGCCCTTGAACAGATCGCCCATCGTGATCGCACCCTGGGACAGCGTGCTCTCGCTGCCCGGTACGATGATCAGCGACAAGCCGTTCCGGATTGAATATTGCCCAGTCATCAGCGCCGCGCGCGATGGTGTGCAGCCGGGCTCGACCAGATATTGTGTGAGGCGCAGTCCCTCGCGCGCAAGCTGGTCGATGCGCGGTGTTGGTGCGCCCCGCACCTCGCCACCGCCGTAGGGTCCGAGATCACCGTAGCCAACGTTGTCGGCAAGAATGAATATGACATTAGGCTTGGTGCCTTGAGCCAGTGCCGGGGCAAAACCTACCGCCATTGTGATGAAAAGAGAGCAACCTAATGATCGGAACGCGCGATGCCGTCTCATCATTCTCTCCCATTCGATGGCCAATTTTGATCTTCGGCCCCAGTCTCATCGACGGATCGCGCCATGGACCGGGGTCAACCCATCCTGTTGGGCTGTAAGCAATCGGGCGGCCCCTTCGGACCGCCCGCTTTAGATCGTGCACTCCGACTTCTTACGTCCTAGTTGTCTTTGCTGTTCGTCCGAGCCATTTGCTCTTTCACCTCCTGAAGAACCTGAGCAAGGCTGTAGGATGCCGGAGACTGCAATGCCGGAAATGGTCCGTAGGATTCAAGTTCTCTCAGCCACAGCGCTTGGCCGATCGGAATGATGTTCCAGTCGTAGATATAGGCGGTCATTGGCCCGGTCAGTGCACCGCCCTGGCCCAACAGGGTCTTCGGTTCGAAACCGACGGCCCCCTCGAATGGATCTCGTTTAATGTTATCGACCAAAGGCCAATGGAAGGTATGAACCCCTAACAAGCCGCCGGTCGCGGCCTCGGAAGCCATTGCGAAGTAGATCTTCCAGTTCTTGTAGCGCACGGCCGACGGAACAGGTCCTCCGTAATAGAAGAACGTATCGCGAGCTGATTTGTCCGACTTGCCAGTCAAATAGTCGAGCTGATTGACTCCCTGGAGCTTGGTTTTGACGATGCCAGGATATTTGCCCGCCATGATTTGCTCGTTGAGGTCGTTGCCCTTGGCACCACCGGCGATTTCAACAAAAGTTGGCATCCAGTCGTAGGACGCGAACATGTCGTTCAGGACCGTACCTGGCTTGATATGGCCCGGCCAGCGGATGACTGCCGGTGCGCGCATGCCGCCTTCCCAGGTCGTCAACTTGCCGCCCTTGAAGGGGGTGTTGCCGCCATCGGGAAAGGTGATCACTTCGGCGCCGTTGTCGGTGGTAAAGACGACGATGGTGTTGTCCAACTCGCCCATGTCCTCCAGCTTCTTCAAGACATAGCCGATGTTATCGTCCATCTGCTTCATGCCGGCCTCGTTGGCACCCCAGTCCTTGCCGCCGGGTGTGCCGACCATGGCCATGTACTTGTCCGACAACATGGTGGTGATGTGCATACGCGCCGGATTGTACCAGACGAAGAACGGCTTGTTGGTCTTCTTCGGGTCGTTGCGGTCGAGGAAGTCAATAACCTTGGACGAGATTTCTTCATCCACCGACTTCGAACGATCGAGCGTTAGCGGCCCTTCATCCTTGCAGGATTGGTTCTTCTCTGTGCCGTCGGAGGACGCGCAGGCGATCACCGGCCGCGGCGGCATCATGCACAACGCTGTCTTTTGATCTACTGCATCCGGGGGATCACTGAGACCGGGGACCGGCGTATTCTTGCACGGCGGCACAATCGCCTGCTGTGTTGGGCTGCTATTAATGTCAGGGAAACTGACGCCCTGCATCGCATCAAGGTGATAGAGATAGCCCCAAAATTCCTGGAATCCGTGTGCTGTTGGCAAGGCTGCCGAGTGATCACCTAAATGGTTTTTACCGAACTCGCCGGTGTTGTAGCCAAGGTCGAGCAGGAACTTGGCCAGCGATGGCGTGCCGGGCTGTAAGTAGGACGGGCTGCCGGGTAATTGCGGCGGGATCATACCGGCGCGTAGCGGCGTCATGCCGGTGAAGAAGGCCGTTCGCCCAGCCGTGCAACTTTGCTCGGCATAGTAGGTCAAAAACTTGGCACCCTCCTGAGCGATACGATCGATGTTCGGTGTTTCGCCGACCATCAGGCCTTGATGGTAGATGCTTGGCTGCATCCAACCGATGTCATCACCCATGATGAAAAGGATATTAGGCTTCTTCTTTGCATCAATCCTCTCTTCGATGCGCTGCTTGACATCATCTATTGCCTTTTCCAGCCGATCTTGTGCGCTTAACGAAGTCATGGGCAGGGCGGCAAGGAGAACAAGCGAGAGGAACAAAGAATTTTTAGCGCTTCGACAATGCATGTTGGAAACTCCTGATCCGTTTGAGGGAAGAGTGGCCGGGTCTGCAGTCGGTATTTTTATAGCGTTCGCTGCTGCTTAGACCTGGAGCGCACCAGCTCCAAAGTCTCATTAGGCGCAAGTATTTCAGCTTACTTTGCGCCGGAAAATTCTGCCTTGAGCCGTTCTTGCCTTTTAACGGCGCCATCACATCGTCGTCGAAAGCACGCGATGCTGAAGCTTACCAAAGCTTGCAAAACTCTGACTTAATCTTTTTAACGTTCACGCCGATACATTCAATTTAATTGAATCGGTCAAGCCTGCCGTGATTGAGCAGTGGTTAATCTAAAGGCGGCGAGCATCGACGGATTGGCGCGGTGCGGGTTCGATACAGACTGCTTATGCCGAAAGCGACTGGCGCATGAAGAGCGTCAAGTGTAATCGCGATAGGTAACAGAATTGCAACGGATACTGCAGTAGGCGATGGCTCCTCTGCATACGGAATGGAAAGACAAGCAGCCGTTGAAGCGTCATCGTTGACACCCAACGGATGCCAATTTGTGTTCCCAACAATGCGCCAGAAATGGCTGCCAGCAGCAAAACTGGGAGTTCCCCCGGAAGCTTCTGGACCGCAGCAAAGTTCCCAGCGAGCGCTGCGACGGAATTGAACAAGATGAAAGGTGCGGTGAGACCCGAGGCCTGCCGTGCTCCAGCCCAGCCGAATAGCAGCAGGAGTGGCGTCAGAAAAATGCCTCCGCCGGTACCGGTGAGGCCCGAAAGCAGTCCTACGGTCGGGAGTGAGCATTACGCTCCGTCGCCGCTCTTTGATGGCGACCGCCATTGACTGATTGCGTCCTCGGCGGTCGCGGCGTAGCGCACCAGCGGCCGGCGGAGTCCAGCAGCCAGGAGCGTGCGCCGAACAGATTGCCGAGCCCCCGCGAAGTAAACGCTTGTGCCCGAATGATGAAGTTTGTCCACGAAGCCTTCGAGCGACCTTGCGGCGGTCGTGTCAACGAGCGGGACATCGGTGAAGTCGAGGACAAAGACTTTGGGGTGCTCACCGATCCGATCGAGCACGGCACTCACGGTCGCAGTTGCACCAAAGAAAAATGCGCCGCTGATCCGGTAGACCAAAGCGTCTCCATCGAGCCTGCTGGGATCGTAGATCGAGCGTTGTGCCCCTTTGGGGTCGGCAACGTCCTCGCTGATGAGTTGGCCGCCGCCATCAATCTCGACCGCCTCAGCCATGCGGTGCAGAAACAGGAATGCACCGAGCGTGACGCCTGTCGCGATAGCAACGGTAAGGTCGGCAAAGATCGTCAGCAGAAACGTCGCCAGAAGAACGGTTGCATCGCCCCAGGACGAGCGTAGCAGCCCTGCAAACTCCTCCTTCTCGGCCATGTTCCAGGCGACAATCGCGAGAACGGCACCGAGAGCCGCTAGTGGGATGAAGCTCGCAAGCGGCGCAGCGACCAGCATGAAAAGCAGGATGTAGAGCGCATGCATCATTCCGGCGACGGGGCCATGCGCGCCGGCACGGATGTTCGTCGCGGTGCGAGCAATGGTACCGGTCACGCACATGCCTCCAAAGGTGACCGCAGCGATGTTAGCCGCGCCCTGGGCTACCAGCTCGCAATTGGACCGGTGCTTGCGCCCCGTCATCCCGTCGGCAACAACGGCCGAAAGAAGCGAACTCGATCGCGCCGAGAAGTGCGATGGTGATGGCATCGGGAAAGACAGCGCGGATCTTTCCGAAATCAAATGCAGGAAGCGATGGCGCAGGAAGTGTCTGTGGGATGCCGCCAAACCGCGTCCCAATCGTTGCCACATCGAGTTGGAAGAGCCCGGTTAAAGCAGCAGAGACCGCCACCGCGACGAGCAGACCCGGCCATTTTGGGCGAAACCAGCGCAAACCGACGATGATTGCAATTGCGAGAACGGACAGGCCGACGGTGGCAGGCTTGACCGTCGCGATACTCTCACCGATGGCAACCAGTTTCGGCACCAGTTCGGCCGGTTCCTTGACCATGTCTAGACCCAGCAGCTCCTTCACCTGACTGGCGAAGATGATGACGGCGATACCGGCGGTAAACCCGACCGTCACCGGAAACGGAATGTACTTGATGTACGTTCCGAGCCGGAGGAACCCGACCGCCATCATCATCATCCCCGCCATGAGCGTGGCCAGCACGAGCCCGTCATAGCCGTGGCGTTCGACTATAGTTGCGACGAGGACGATGAAGGCCCCGGCGGGGCCACCGATCTGGAAGCGGCTGCCGCCGAGCGCCGAAATCAAGAAGCCGCCGATGATCGCCGTGTAAAGACCTTTATCGGGAGATAGCCCTGAGCCGATAGCAATCGCCATGGACAGCGGCAGAGCGACGATGGCAACCGTAAGACCAGCGATCGCATCGGCGCGAAAGTCGGTCCAGCCGTACCCCTCTCGCATTAAGGTCACGAGCTTGGGAGTGAACAGCTCCGCGAACGTTGGCTCCGGTCGCTTGAGAGACTGAGGTGAAGACATATCCAAGAGATCCGTCTCCTTGTGACAAGGAGCGGCGGGATCGTCGGCTATTGGTATCGGCGGTCACCGTCGCAGTTATGGGCGTTACTTGAAGCGCGCGAGCAGCCCCTTCTTGCGCAACGTTGCACGCGGGTGCTCAATTGTTTTCAATCTTGTGCCGACCTTGAACCTTACACCTCGCCCCTGTCCGACGCTCGGCGTGTTCTCCGCAATTAGCTCGATGCCCGCGAGTTCGAACGCAGCGATTACCTTGGTCAACGTGTCGACCACGCCACGCACATTCCCTTCGCTGGCCTCCATCCGTTGAATGGTTGGCAACGAGACACCTGCGAGATCCGCCAAGGTCTGTTGGTCAATCCCCAGCAGAGCACGTCCAGCGCGCATTTGAGCAGATGTGATCATTTAAGACTCGTTTGTCAGCTATAAATAAGCACATAGAAAACGGTGCAGCAAATTGCAAGCATATGATAGATGATGTTTTTTACATCATACGCGCGTTAGCATCTTGGGAATGCTCGCCGCTTTGGAGTGCTTGCTCTATATTGTGAATCGAAGCAGCCGTGAGTGTCTTGGCAACATCGAAAAAAAGGCGATCTGTTACCTACTTGTGGAAGATGGGTCTGATCTGACCCAACGTCTTAGTGCCCACGACTAGAACTAAATCGGCAAATTCCTGCGCCTGACGAATGGAACGACATGCCATCCAGCTTGTTCCTAAAGTCGAGCATTTTGCGTCCAACGGTTCGGTGAATTGAGGCGCTAACTCGGCGATTAGCGGCGAGGGCGAAGGAGGATTGTGGATAGCCAAACCCAATCTCTGCGAGGCATCGACCAGACGCTCCGAGCGAGCGCCATCGGAACGCTCGTGATTATCGCTGTATGGGTCCTACGAGACATCCTGCTCCTAGCTTTCGCATCCGTGCTGCTCGCGTGCATCTTGCGTGGTGCGAGCGAGGCCGTTCGCCGACATTCGCCCTTGGGCCCGGGGTTGGCGCTACTTGCGGTCGTCACGTTGGTGGTTGCAGGCCTGGGGCTACTGGTTTGGTGGCGGGGCGCGGCGATTGCCGAACAGGCCGTGCAGATGAGCGATCAACTCTCAACACAGGCCCAGAGGCTCTGGGAGCAGTTAAGCGCCAGTGAAGCGGGTGCATTGGTTGCGGTCCAGCTTCAGAACGCGGCGGAATCCTTGCGGAGTGGCCTCGGTGGCTATTTCCCTGGTGTTGCCAGCTCGGTCCTTGGAATCGGAGGCAGCACGATTGTCGTGGTGGCCACGGCGGCATTCCTCGCGACATCACCTCAGATGTACCTCGCGGGTGGGCTAAAATTGTTACCCTCAAAGTGGAGACTTCGCGGGCGAGAAGTAGCCGTCGAGATCGCTCGCACGCTACAACTCTGGTTCATGGGGCAGCTCGTCGATATGATCATTGTCGCGCTATTCGTCGGCGCGGGCCTCTTCTGGCTTGGAGTGCCGCTGGCACCGACACTCGCGCTCTTCTCCGGGCTTCTCAACTTTGTCCCATACGTCGGCGCGCTCGCCGGTGCGGTACCGGCAATACTGGTCGCATTATCGGTTTCGCCCAGCCTGGCGCTTTGGGTCGCACTACTGTTCTTAAGCGTGCAGATGCTGGAAGGTAACGTCATTGCGCCTCTGATTCAAAAGCGCACGATCTCCCTGCCTCCTGCCCTGACCATTTTTTTCCAGACCATTCTCGGAACGTTATTCGGTGTTTTGGCCTGGTGCTTGCGACGCCCCTGGTCGCGATGGGTATCACAGCGGTTCGCATGATCTATGTTGAAGGCATACTGGGAGACTCCGGCAGAGATGCCACAAGCAATCTCAACCGACCAGCGCTGCTACGCGATCATACTTCTCTTCGAGCCGATCTAGGTCCTCCGGCTGTTTGACATCGCGCCGCGCCCCTTCGATCAGCATTCGTGCTTGCACGGCGAGTTCCCGAATGGCCTCTTCACTCCGCGCCAAGGTAATTATCGACAAAATGGCATGGAACATATGCATCGCGACCTCGGGTTTGTCCGTCGAGGATTGACGGATCTGATTGAAGGACGTGGCCAAGACGTGAGGAATTCGACGTGGTCACCCGCCATAGGCGCAAAACACCATGCTCGTCAGAGCAACAGCTTGGATGAGGCTCACGCTGGACTAGATAGGAAAGCGATAAGGAAAGTCTGTCGAGGCAAGCGGTGGCTGTGAACGGATCGTTGATGCCCGGAGAGAGCGCCCGCAGGGCGATCTCTACCAACTGTCGAACACTGAATTCGATGTCATTCGCAGCTGCGGCCTCGGTCCCCATGACAAGCGCGTCGCTGACCTTTTCTTTGAAACTCGCAGTGAGGGCGCAGGCTGGCTTCACAGATATTTTACGGATGTTGGGAACGAAGTGCTGGCCAGGTTGAAAGGGTAATGAGATCTGGGCATCTGACTTTCGCGCAAGCTCGACCAATGCAGCGGTATCGATCGCCTGCAGGTAGCCGGCTTTGTCAACGCGCATCTCTGCAATCTCTGCCGCATCGAATTGGATTCCGTCTTTGACTGCCGGCGTCTCCCCACCAGCCCCCTCTGGCTCGCGGGTCAAACGGCAAATCGCAGCGTCCAGATCGGCGCCAACGCGTTCGATCACTACGTCGGCGATAATCGATCGTCCCAGATGATGCACGAAGAACAGCAAGAGACAGACACAAAGAAAGCAGAGGAAAGTGCCTACTGAGATTGCGACATGAGGAACGTCCGCCCTTCCGGTCGCGCTATCTATGCTTCGCAGGAGAATGAAGACGTAGACGATCGTAGCGACATAGGTGCCTAAGATGATTTGGGTTCGGCGATCGCCCATGAAAGAGCGGATGAGACGAGGGCCTAGGGAGTTAGCGGCTGAGTGTCAGCACCACCATTGTGATCGATACGACGAGCGTGGTCATGGTGATCATCGAGGAGAGGAGAGATGAGAGAAAAGTGCTTGCCTGCTCACCGTCTCCCCTGTTCAGCCACCAGGGCTTGTCACTGAATGTGGCGTCGATTTGAAGAGTGCCGATTGCTAACAGCCCCGCGGCGCCGCAAAGCAACGTTGGAACAAACCAGAGGCTCGTCGTGATTCGTTCCCAGAGGACCAAAAGTCGGTGGGCCATGCAAAGTCTCCCGGAATAGGCTGGACCCCTCGCGCAGCCCGCGCATCAATAAAGGATCTTCAATTGGACTCGCTGGCGCTCTCACCGTTCCATGCAGCAGCGATCCTCATGGTGCTGACGGCCGCTTTTGGCTACCTCAATCAGAAATACCTTGGATTGCCACGCACGATTGGCCTCATGATGTTCGGAGCAATCGCGGCGTTGCTGGTTCTCACAATCGATCATTTCCTTCCGGTTAGCGAACCGGCACCATTGTCCGAGCAATTCCTGTTCGAGCTCGACTTTCAGACCACGTTGCTGAATGGCCTGTTGTCCTTCCTGCTCTTTGCCGGAGCGCTCCACGTCGATTCGGACGCGATGCGCGGTGAGAAATGGCACGTTCTCGCACTGAGCGTCGCTGGAGTGCTGATTTCGACAGTCCTCGTAGGCTTTGCCTTCCGGATGCTAGTCTTGCTGGCGGGAATTGATGTGCCATTGCTTTGGTGCCTGGTATTCGGCGCGCTCATCAGCCCGACGGACCCGGTGGCAGTCCGAGGCGTACTCAAACGGTCAGGACTGCCGGCGAACCTCCAAGCGATCGTGGGCGGAGAAAGCCTCTTCAATGACGGCGTTGGCGTTGTTTGTTCTCCATCCTCCTTGCTGCTGCAATGGGCACGGAAACCTTCACCTGGGTAACGGCGGGAAAATTCTTTCTTATAGAAGCACTCGGTGGGATAGTTATCGGCGTTCCGCCGCCGGATCGATTGCCTTTTCAGCGCTACGCAATATCGACGAGCACAACATAGAGGTAATGATCACTCTGGCGGTGGTTATGGGCGGCTACGCGCTTGCGGAAGACTCCACGTCAGCGGGCCCGTTGCGATGGGTGTTGCGGGCCGGCGAATCGGTAACGTCGGTGTTGATCATGCCATGAGCGATACCACTCAGGACTACCTCCTGAAATTCTGGTCTCTAATCGACGAAATTCTAAATCCCGTCCTCTCTCTCCTTATCGGCTTAGAATTGTTCATAGTGCCCCTAAACACACAGCTTCTGCTCGTTGCGTTGCTGACTATCCCGCTTGTCCTTCTTGCTCGGTTCGTCGCGGTAGCCATTCCACTTGGCTTGCTGCACAGCGTGCTTCCGCTGCCCAAAAGTGCGCTGCCCATTTTGACGTGGGGTGCTCTGCGAGGGGGAATTTCCATAGCTTTAGCGCTCGCTCTGCCGCCCGGTCTCGTGAAGAATGTCATCCTGACCGCGACATTCGCCGTCGTTCTGTTTTCAGTTTTTGCTCAAGGCAGCTCCCTTATGAGACTCTCGAAGCACGACCATAGCGCTAAGGAGTGTATACTCACCGAAGAATAATCATCCTGCCCGAACTCAACGAGCTCATAGTGTGCTGGTTCGGGAAGCCGTCGCCTTGGTATCGCGGGATGGGAAATGTTGCACTTGCTCAGGACCGCTCTGGGTCACGAGCTGCCGTGGCGGCGCTCGCAATTTAGTCTGGTAAACCTTCGGCAGCAGACATGCTGTCGAACGCGGAGGTCGCTATCGGATGGCGCCACCGCGAGGTCCGCTTGTGAATGTCGCCGCTGTGCGGTCGGATACCTGCCATGTGGGTAGCCCGTAAGTATCCACGATCGGCCGAGAATGCTGGTGTGATTAGATCGACGTCTGCCACCGAACGCCGGGACGAACTGAGCTCCGAAACGGGATAGGGTCTGTCCTCCGAGTGACGTCCGAACAGCGAGACACCCATGAGCGCTGCTATCGCAGACTTGTTTCAGCGCCTGACACAAGGCGTTTACGTGGTGGGGGTGGCTCACCGGGAGGTGCGCAACGCCTTCACCGCCGCCTGGGTGATGCAGGTGTCCTTCGATCCCTTGCTTCTGGCCATGAACATCCATCCGAGCCATTCGTCCTATAAGCTGCTGAAGCAGAGTCGAGCGTCCAGCGTCAACGTGCTGAAAAAAGACCAGATGGAACTGGCCGCACACTTTGGTCGGCCGACAGGCGCAGAGAAATTGGCTTCGGTTGAATGGACGACGGGACGCACCGGGGCACCTTTGCGGCCTGCGGCCCTGGCTTGGTTCGAATGCCAGATGGTCGACGAACATCCGGCCGGCGACCACGTGCTCGTGCTAGGAAAAGTGATCGACGGTAACTTGCTCGATATCTGAGCCGATGACCTCTCGCGAAACCGGCTTCTTGGACGCGCCACGGCATTGTTTCCTCGGTTTCTCAGAGATTCATGACGCGGCGCGATTATCGACTGCAACAGGTTCGTCGTCCACTGCTCATTATCTCAACGCGGCAAGCAGCAGGACTACGAACTGGACTCATCAGCCAGGCCTCCGCTTCATCCAGCGAAAAACGAAAACCCAGCACCAGGGATCTCGGAGGCAACCCGCGAGCCTTGAGCCACATTCACCAGGCAGAACCCGCCCGTGGTGCGGGCCTTTACCCACCTTCTCCAATCTATAGCCCTTGCTTTAAGCGAGTTGACGGACATGCTTTTCCTGAGTGTTTGTCATTCGACGCCCTCCTGTTGAGGATGATCAGCACTGGACGCGCCCACATCTCTAGACGCGCCCTTCTTGCCGCTGCTCGTCAATTTGCCTGAGGCCATCGTTGGCTGGCCGAAGGTGGCAGTCTGACTTGGCGCCTTTGGCTTATCGCCTTTTGGCCTCCGCTTCTGGCGCCCTTCTGTTCGCGGTTGCCACGACGCGAACCCTTCGATCGGAGATTCCACGAGGGCGCTGATAGCCCTAATCTACATCCTTGGCGGATAAGATTACGCCGCCCGAAGTTGGCGCGGTTGAGTGGCGGGTGCGGTGCCCGCGTAAGCCGGCAAGCTGGAGAGGAACTTCCGAAACCTCAGAGGTGCCTCCGAATAACAGGATGCGCAAGTTGTTAGCCGTCGGCAGATGCTGGCTCAGTCGAGTCAACGACCTTGCCCCCGCTACAATCAATCGATGAATGTGCCCTCAGCGCAGCAGGGGACGGGCTTGGCGACACTCATAACCGTGCATGGTACTTTCGTGACGGGGCCACTCGAAGGGCGTGCTTGGTGGCAATACTGCAGCGCATCCACGATGCGGCTTGCTATGCTGTTGCAAGCGGATGATGGCCGCATCACCCTGGACCCGTTCGTATGGAACGGCCTCAATAGCGAATTATCCCGCCGCGCCGCTGGCCAAGGCTTGCCGAAAAGCTGCTCGCGCTTGAACGCCGCGGCGAACCTTACGTCATCCACCGTCACAGCGACGGCGGCTCGGTCGTCAGTGCGGCGCTTCTCGAAAGTGCACGTACTGGCAACACGCTTAACAACCGGCAGCGCTGGATCACGGTCGGTACGCCTTTCATCAAGCAGAACGACATCGCCTTCTTTTCTCGCGCCTCGGTATTTTCGGGAAGGCGGTTTATCTCACCCTCCTGACCTTCATGGTGCTCGTCGGACTGGCGGTTTTTGTTGGCGCCGACAAACGCGAGTGGCCTGAATGGGTGATCGCCGTGCTCGTGCGCGTTTGGTCCCATGGCAGGATTCTATGCCGCGATGGCCATCCGCCAGTTCCGTAATGGCTTAGTCGTGCCTCGAAGACGACCGCCGTCGCCGCGAAGACCTATGGCCGAAGGTGGCTCTCCCTGTGGCATGCCAAGGACGAAGCCGTCCGAAGTCGAGGCAGTCAAAAGGCTTGACGTCGAAGTCTTCTCGCGAGACTTCGCAGCGTCCGCGCTGAACCTTCGAGCGATCGCCATCATCCCGATCGCCTGCCCTTGCTGCTCACCTCCGAGCCGCTCATGGATACTCTCGCGGACCAGCTCTCCACCGCTTCGATGCGATCACCGCCGAGGACATCTACACAGCCGGCGGCCACAACATCTTCGAGAACGTCGCCGTCGTCCTCCGGGCGATCGTCGTTCCGGAAGTTGGTCTATCCCTCCGGCGTCCTTCGGGAAGATGTCCGATCTCGCGACGCTCGGACTGCTCGTGGTCAGTCTTTTGCTGTCAACGGTACCGCCGTCTGCCTGACCTGGATCTTCAAAAAGCCGCCCGGATCGTGAGCCACGGGCTCGAAGTCTCGCACTCAATCCGCTGAGAGTCCGCAGTCGAAGGCCGCGGCTTACGGCAGCGACGTGCAGGAAGCCCTGGTTGTCGACGCATCGGAATGGCCAATCTGGCTCTCCCGCGACATCCTCCCCTACCCGAGTGGATCGCAGCCGATCTGAGCAGGCTAGCGATCGCGCCATCAGCGAGGTCTTCCAAGTTCCGTAATATTGTCGAAAATCTAACCGAGGCCGATACGAAGCAGGCGACCGCCGATGTCTTGGCGGACTACCTGACCTGGAAGGAACTCATCCATACGTCGTAAACTTCGACCAAGACCGCTTCATTAAACTCGTCGCCTATGCGATTGCTCAGAGCGGTAGGTTCAACTATCCCCAGCATTCATTAGCGACAGCGACTATCCACGTGGTCCGAGTGTACGAGACCATCACGACAGGCGCGATTGCCGATAAGCATTTGGCAATCAGCCGCAGTCCATGATCACCGGTACACGTGCAAGTGTGAAGTCCGATACGCAGAGATATCGGACTTCAATCGCGGCTGAATGAAGCAGGCATCC
>CAVUMB010000002.1:0-17421 GCA_963742405.1 uncultured Alphaproteobacteria bacterium | reverse complement strand
TTTTTAGCGAGCTTGATCACAAGGCGTTTCTTTCGCCCCGCGGCCGCATTAGCATGACGAATGGATACGCTCGAACTGTTCCAGCGCCTCGCGGTTGCGCTTGCTATCGGCTTCTCATTGGCCTCGAACGCGGCTGGAAAACCCGCCTCGAACCTGACGGTGATCGCGCCGCCGGTCTGCGAACCAATGCACTCGGCGGATTGCTCGGCGGTGTCTGGGCAGCTCTTGGGATGTCTCATGGCGACGGCGGCCTGATCGCACTGTCGCTGGCGTTTGCCGTCTTCAGCGCCGCGATCCTCCTCTTCCGCTACCGCGAAGCCCAGCAGGAAAAGACCAATGGCGTCACGACGGTTGTCGCGGCCATGCTGGCGTTCGCCCTTGGCGCGCTGGCCGTGATGGGCAACATGGCGGTCGCCGGTGCCCTGGGAGTGGCGACCGCGGCGCTGCTCGCGTTCAAGGAGGTCTTGCACGGCTGGGTGAGCCGGATCTCCTGGATTGAACTGCGCTCCGGTCTCCTTCTCGGCGCTATGTCTTTCATTCTCTTGCCGCTACTCCCCAATCACACCGTTGATCCCTGGAACACGATCAATCCCTTTGAGCTCTGGCTGCTGACGGTGCTGATCGCAGCGATGTCGTTCGCAGGTTACGTGGCGATCAAAGCCGTCGGCGATCAAGCTGGAATTATCGTCACGGGGGTGGCGGGCGGTCTTGTCTCGTCGACGGCGGTGACTGTGACACTGGCCGAGATGGCCAGAGAGCATCCCGAAAAAGTCGCGCCGTTGACGGCTGGTGCACTCTTTGCGTCCGCAACCATGGCCGCTCGCGTCCTCGCCGTGGCCGGCGCCGTCGGCATGGCTCTCATTCCAAAGATTGTCATTCCAGTCGGCGTCGGCGGAGCGGTACTTCTTGCCCTCGCCATTTTCTTCCTGCGACAGACCAAGGAGGGTGTCGAAGGCGGCCGGCTAAAGCTGACCAATCCGTTCGAAATAGCGACCGTGCTCAAGTTTGGCCTGCTGCTGACCGTCATCACGGTCACCACGAAACTTTTAACGCGCGTCGGCGGCGGCGAAGGCGTCTATGCCCTGGCGGCCCTTTCTGGCATCTCAGATGTTGACGCTATGACATTGTCGATGTCGCGCCTTGCGTCCGATCCCGGCAGTGTCACGCTCGCCGCCAACGCCGTCCTCATCGTCGTCGCCGTCAATACGATTTCCAAAGCCGTTATTGGTTGGATAACCGGCGGCGCCGAATACGGCAAACGCCTTCTCATGGCGGCAGCAGCCGCTATCGCGGCGGGAGCGACTGGGGCTTATCTCATGCCTTCTCTAGCGTAGTCACGTCGCGGGAGCGACGACGCGCCGATAGAGATGCCAGGTTGCGTGGCCGAGGATCGGCAGCGCGATGACGAGGCCGAGAAAACCTGTCAGCGCTGAAAGCATAAGCATCACGACAATCACGCAAGCAAACGCAGCCATCGGTAGGGGATTATTCGTGACCGCTTGCACGCTGGTGATCATGGCGGTGACGAAGTCGACGTCGCGATCGAGCACCATTGGAAACGAAATCACCGAGATCGAAAACAGGATCGTGGCCAAGACGGCGCCGACGATGTTGCCAACCGCCAGGAACATGAGACCTTCCGGCGTTGATAGAACGACGTGCAGAAATTCCGACAGCGTCGCCAGCATTCCGCTGTAACCGAGAAATAGCGCCATCAGGAACCGGACCTGATACATCCACATGATGAGAACGAACACTGTCGCAAACCCCATCCAGCGGATTTCGCTCCGGCTCTTGATGGTCTGCCAGATGTCGCTCGCCGCAAGTGACTGTTCTGCTTCCAACCGCCGGCTCACCTCATAGAGCCCCGCGGCCAGGAAGGGGCAGATGAGCGCAAATCCGGCGCCAAGCGGATAGGCAAGGTAGGGCAGCCCAAGTAAATAAAGGAGTGCGATAATGGTGATACCCGTCGCTGCACACACGGCACCCAGGGCCGCGCCGGGCCAGGGCGCACGCTTGAAATCTCGCAAGCCAAGACGCAGCGCCGCGCGCACATCTTCGACGCTGATCGTCAGCACGACGGGGTCCGTCTTGCCCGACCGTGATGCGGTTGCCATCAAAATCCCCCCGTGGTCATGGCCGGTTTCCGGGTTAAAGCATGCCATGCATTGGTGTGCCTTTAAAGCGCTGCCGAGGCGAGACGTTGAAGGGTCCTTTGCGTCGCCGCCAGTCGAGTGGTGAGCGTGCGTGCCAAATTCACATTGGCCCGCTATGCTCTCCGAATGGGTCCATGCAATGCGCCGGGGGGCGCCAGCAAGAGCGGGGGATGAATGAGCCGGATTGTAAGGGTTTTCTTGGCGGGCTTTCTAACACTACTGCCACTCATTTTGACGGTCGCCGTGACCGGATGGGTGGTGTCGCTTCTCAACCAGTACGTTGGGCCGAGCAGTTCTTTCGGCAGTGTGCTCGTGTCGCTCGGCATCGGCGTGGGTGCGCAATCATACGCCTCTTACGTCATCGGCCTCCTGGCGCTGCTGCTTGCAATTTTTGTATTGGGGCTTCTCTTCGAGTCTCGCATCGGCGATTTTCTTGCCGACATCATGGATCGAGCGGTCAGCCGCATTCCGCTGATCGGCAGTGTTTATGAAATGTCGAAGCGCTTTACGTCCATTGTCGATACGAAAAATGGCGGCGACTTGAAAAGCATGTCGCCGGTGTGGTGCTTCTTTGGCGGCGAACCCGGAGCGGCGGTCCTGGCGCTACTCCCCTCCCCCAGGCCCGTGGCGATTGGCAGCGAAGAATACGTCGGAATTCTTGTGCCCTCCGCCCCTGTCCCGGTCGGCGGAGCGTTGATTTATGTCCCGCGCTCTTGGATCCGCCCGGCCGAAGGCGGTGTCGACGAATTGATGAGCGTCTACGTTTCAATGGGTGTGACGGCGCCGACGTCTTCTCCGGGCCCACTTCGTTTGCCGTCGGATCAAAAAGCTTAGCGAGGATTTGCAGGTTTCTTGATCCGGCAGGGCAAGTTTCGCGTTCAGTAAGGCACGCAGCGAGGAGCGTGCCGTCTTGACCGATCCTATGATGACGATACCAGCACCCGCATTCTGGCTCGGTTGGGCTGGCGTTGTTCCGTTTGCCGGGCTGACGGCACTTTCCCTCGGCGATATCGGATCTGCCGAAGGGCCGAGCAGCGTTGTCCTGCAGGCTCTCGTCACATATGGCATGATCATCCTAAGCTTCATGGGTGGGGTGCAATGGGGCCTCGAAATGACTGGGTCCGACGGGCGTGGTCACAACGCGCTGGGGTTTGCCGCCAGCGTGGTTCCCGCGCTGGTGGCCTTTGCCGTCTCGTTCGTGCAACCGCTCGTGGCTCTCGTGATCCTGGCGCTCGGTTTCGTTGGCCTGCTCGCCTATGACCTGCGGCGGATCAAGGCTGGTGTCGGGCCACGCTGGTATGCGAACTTGCGCCTGCAGTTGAGTAGCGCCGTGGTGCTGTGCCTTGGCGCAGCTGTCGCAGCCAACTTTATTTCGGTCGCCTGACGAATGAGCAGTGCGTCGCGGCCAGTGCAGGTCGTCTGGTTTAAGCGGGACCTGCGTATCGCAGATCACGCGCCACTGAGTGAAGCGGCTCGCATTGGGCCGGTGCTGCCCCTTTTTATCGTCGAGCCGGATCTGTGGCGTCAACCCGATGCATCGATGCGCCAGTGGCGCTTTCTCCAAAGCTGCCTGAACGAATTGCGCGACGATCTGGCAGCGATCGGCCAACCATTGGTGATCAGGACCGGTGACGCCATAGACGTTTTGCAGCACCTGGCCGCGTCACACGGTATCGCAGCGCTGTGGTCGCATGAAGAAACCGGCAACGGTTGGACGTTCTCCCGCGACAAAGTCGTGGCGAACTGGGCGCGGGCCAACAACATTCCATGGCATGAACGTCGCCAACATGGCGTCGAGCGGCGCATGAAATCCCGCGACGGCTGGGCTCAACGCTGGGATCGCTTCATGTCTGAGCCGATTATCGACGCGCCGCACGCGCTGGCGCCCATTTCGGACATCGACACAGGACGATGCCCCGAGCCGGACGTGTTGGGCATCATTGACGATGGCTGCGTAGGCGGCCAAATCGGCGGCCGCGCTCCGGCGCTTGATCTGATGTCTTCATTCCTCGAAGGCCGCGGCACAAATTACCGGCGCGCCATGTCGAACCCGCTCGAAGGGGCTGATGCCTGCTCGCGGCTGTCGCCGTATCTTGCGTTTGGCGCGCTGTCGATGCGCGAAGTCATGCAGGCGACGTGGGCGCGGCAGCGAGACTTGAAAGTCAATGTGTCGCCTCAGACCGTGGCGTTGCGTGCGTCGCTCGTTTCTTTTTCAGGCCGCCTGCACTGGCACTGTCACTTTATCCAGAAGCTGGAGAGTGAGCCGGCGATTGAATTCAGGGAATTTCATCCTTCCCTTCGCGGATTGCGTCCAGCCCCCGCCGACCAGCACCACCTGACGGCATGGATGAATGGCGAGACAGGGTTTCCGTTTCTCGACGCCTGCATGCGTTCATTGCGCGCCACAGGCTGGCTTAACTTCCGAATGCGCGCGATGGTGATGTCGTTTGCATCCTATAACCTGTGGCTCCCGTGGCGTGAGACGGGTCTGCATCTCGCCCGCATGTTTATTGATTACGAGCCCGGCATTCACTGGTCGCAGGTTCAGATGCAGTCCGGCACCACCGGCATCAATGCCATTCGGATCTATAACGTCGTGAAGCAAGGCTACGACCAGGACCCCGACGGCGTCTTCGTGCGCCGCTGGATTCCCGAGCTTCACGATGTCCCCGATCGCTTCATCCACGAGCCGTGGCGGTGGACTGACGCGGCGCGCAGTCTTGGCCGAAGCTATCCCGCTCCAATCGTCGACTTGAAGGACAGCACCAGCACAGCGAAGGAACGTATCTACGGCGCGCGCCAAGGCAGCCAGTTTCATAAAGGCGCAGACGCCATCCAAAACAAGCACGGCAGTCGCAAGAGCGGTTTACCAATGACCGGCCGAAAGATCAGCGGCTCCAAAAATCGACGAAAGAAATCGGGGGCAACGCAACTCGATTTCGATATCTAAGGTCGACGGTCACACTTGGCCGGTGTGCGCGGAAAGCCCGGCACGAAGTAGGGAACGTCACGCGCGTATTGATCGAACCGCTCACCGTGAATGCGGCGATAGCGAGCTTCCTTCAGCATCGGTCCAAAAACGCAATAGGTTGTGAGCGCAATGGCAACCATGAGTTGATCGGGCGTCCACACGGGCACAGTCCATGTCGTCAAGGCAAAGCTCACGTAGATGGGATTGCGCGTTAAGCGAAACAGTCCCGTCGTCGGCATGTCTGGATAACGAACGCGGCGCCCTGAAAACACTGCCGACCAACCGTTGAAACCGCTTTGCAATTCGAGCCCGGCGTTCAGCGTCGACAATCCCAACAGTGCCCATGAAGCAACGAACATCGTAACGAAGACATAGAGCAGGGTCCCCTCCGCCTGCCACCACACCACGCCCGAAGGTGTCCATAGAGCGAAGAGCGCGCCGACCTGAATAGCGGCGAGGATCACGTAAACCGTCGGTGCCATGTCGGAGGCAATGAGCTTCGGCGAAAAGCGTTTGAGAACGCGCCGCCCCCGATCCGACAGCAGGAACGAATGCCCAAATGGCAATTGCAGCAGCAGTAGACCATTGACGGCGATGTCCCACGGTGCCGGCACACGACCCTGACCGAGCGTCATTCCCGACCCCATAACGATGACCATGGTCAGGGCTGCAAGGCCGAATGTTGCATGGCATATGATTCCGTAAATGACAGCGATCAATTTACGGCGCGGTGTTGCGATGAGTTTGTTGGTCATGTTCTCACAACGTGCGCCGGGCAGTAACGGATTGCCGTTTGCTGCGTTGGTAGTCGTCCCTCTGCCGTCATGGACCCCGGTCTGTTCCGTATTGAATGCAGCATTCGAGCACCCGAATTGGCGAAGTATGGAGTTGGCGTTCGCAATGACACGGGCCCCTCTCCGCAAGCCGATACCGGCTTAAGTTTGATCAATTCAAAAACGAATGGAGGATAAAATGACAACGCATGTTTCGAATTCCAAGCGGCTTCTTGCCATTTCAGCGGCAGCCGCAATCAGCTCGGTGGTCCTCGCGGGCGCTGCTATGGCAGCCGTTCCGAATGCTCCACCGTCTATACTCGTCTTTAATCAAAAGTTGTCAGGCACATCTGTGTCGATCGACTACGCCAATATTCCAACGAATGGATATGTTGTCATTTATGCCGCCGATGGCGAAGGCAAGAGAACTGGTGAGCTTTTGGGCTCGCTCCCGGTGCAAGCCGGCAGTCATATGGACTTGAAGGTTGAGTTGAAGGCGGCCCCCAAAACCGGCAGCGCTCTCTGGGCATCGCTTTACAAGGACAAGGACGGAAAAGAAGGCTTCAATGCAACAGTCGATCAGCCCGTCTGGAAACAGCTGCCTATGCAAAACGCCTTCAATATTGAATGAGAATTTGAAGGCAATAGATGAACGAATAGGGAATAGCTGAATGGATTGGTCAATACACAAGCGCCCCGGGATCACTCCCGGGGCGCTCATTTCTTCGCGATGTGGACGCGAGGTTACATCATGCCGTCCATTCCGCCCATTCCGCCCATGCCGCCTGGCATGCCGCCGCCCGAGTCCTTCTTCGGACGATCGGCGATACCAGCTTCAGTGGTGATGAGCAGTCCGGCGATCGAAGCGGCATCTTGCAGAGCGGTGCGCACAACCTTGGCCGGGTCGATAATGCCCTTCTCGATCATGTCGCCGTACTCATCGTTCTGCGCGTCGTAGCCGAAATTGGCGCCCTTGGCTTCCAGCACCTTGCCCACGACGATCGAACCTTCGACACCTGCGTTCTCGGCAATCTGGCGGATCGGCGACTGGAGCGCGCGGCGAATGATCTGAATGCCGGCTTCCTGGTCGTCGTTGTCGCCCTTGACTGTAATCGCAGCCGAAGCCTTCAGCAGCATGACGCCGCCGCCGGGAACCACGCCTTCTTCAACCGCAGCGCGGGTAGCGTTCAGCGCGTCATCGACGCGATCCTTGCGCTCCTTTACTTCCACTTCTGTGGCGCCGCCGACCTTGATGACGGCAACGCCGCCAGCGAGCTTGGCAAGGCGTTCCTGCAGCTTTTCACGGTCGTAGTCCGAGGTTGTCTCCTCGATCTGTGCCTTGATCTGCGATACGCGCGCTTCGATTTCTTTCTTCTTGCCGGCGCCGTCGACCACGGTCGTGTCGTCCTTGGTGATCGTCACGCGCTTGGCGCGGCCGAGCATCTGGAGCGTCACGTTCTCAAGCTTGATGCCGAGATCTTCCGAAATCGTCTGGCCGCCGGTCAGAACGGCGATGTCCTCAAGCATGGCCTTGCGGCGATCACCGAAGCCGGGCGCCTTGACGGCGGCAACTTTCAGGCCACCGCGCAGCTTGTTAACGACGAGCGTTGCCAGAGCTTCGCCTTCGACTTCCTCGGCGATGATCAGCAGCGGCTTGCCCGTCTGGACAACGGCTTCGAGGACCGGCAGCAACTGCTGCAAACCCGAAAGCTTCTTCTCGTGGATCAGGATGTAGGGGTCATCGAGTTCGGCGACCATCTTGTCGGCGTTGGTGATGAAGTAGGGCGAGAGATAGCCGCGGTCGAACTGCATGCCTTCGACGACGTCGAGTTCGCTTTCGAGGCTCTTGGCTTCTTCAACGGTGATGACGCCTTCGTTGCCGACTTTCTGCATCGCTTTGGCAATCATCTCACCGATCGACTTTTCACCATTGGATGAAATGGTCCCGACCTGCGCGATCTCCGACGAATCCTTGACCTTCTTGGCCCGCTTGCCAATCTCGGCGATGACCTGAACGACGGCCTTGTCGATGCCGCGCTTCAGATCCATCGGGTTCATGCCCGCAGCAACCGACTTCAAGCCTTCGCGAACGATCGACTGCGCCAGAACGGTGGCCGTCGTCGTGCCGTCGCCGGCGACGTCATTGGTCTTGGAGGCAACTTCGCGCAGCATCTGCGCGCCCATATTCTCGAACCGATCTTCAAGTTCGATTTCCTTGGCAACGGTCACGCCGTCCTTGGTCGTGCGGGGCGCACCGAACGACTTCTCGATGATGACGTTGCGGCCTTTGGGACCAAGTGTGACCTTGACGGCGTTGGCGAGAATATCGACGCCGCGCAGCATGCGCTCGCGCGCATCGGCAGCAAATTTAACATCTTTAGCAGCCATCGGCTGGGCTCCTGTGAATAACTGGGGGGAGAATGGAGTTGAGCGAGCGGACAGTTAGCGTGGGCTTACTTGTCCAGCACGCCCATGATGTCGCTTTCCTTCATGATCAAGAGATCTTGACCATCAATCTTGACCTCGGTGCCCGACCATTTGCCGAACAGAACCTTGTCACCCGCTTTTACATCGAGAGGGACGACCTTGCCGGTTTCGTCGCGAGCACCAGGCCCGGCTGCAACGATTTCACCCTGCTGCGGCTTTTCCCCTGCGGTATCGGGAATGATAATGCCACCGGCCGATTTGGTCTCGGCGTCGGCACGCTTGACGACCACGCGGTCGTGGAGAGGACGGAACTTCATGTGCAAGTTTGCTCCGAGTTGGGAGAGAAAGGTGTCGCGTCCATCAGCCAGCAAAATCCAGCCGTGGCGGACTTGTTAGCACCCGCTATCGTAGAGTGCCAACACAGAAGGAGATAGGGTGTGATGCCCTCTACTGTCAAGGTCGCTCGCTCCGACGCCGCAGTAGCCACTTGAATTGGCTATTTTATCAGTCTTAGGTTGCGCTACAGCCATTGCGCGAAATCAAACTTGAATAAATATCAGAGGTTGTGCTAGCCTGATTTCAGCATGAGACATCGGGGCTGCCATGGCCAAATCAATTCCGGCAAAACGCTCCGTTGCAGACGGTGGGAACGCAAACCAGCACCATCCCAGTAGCCACGACGCAGCGCTGGACCGCATGGCCTACATGGCGGACCTTCTACTCGAGTTGAAAGACATGGCGACGAGCGAAGGCCATGCCACCCTGGCGGGCTTGTTGGCACTCGCCCACATGGAGGCGTTGAGCAAAAGCCGCTGATGCCCGCACGCAGCGGCCGGCTCACTTCCGCACCGTGCGGCCGGCTCCCCGACAGGGGAGTCGCCGCGTGCCACTGAAGCTCGCCCGCACGCGGCGGCCGGCTCCCGACAGGGGAGTCGCCGCGTGCCACGAAATTAAGTGCGGCAGATCAAGACCGGCACGTGCGCATGGGTGACCGTCTTCGTCGCAACGCTGCCCAGCATCAGACCCGCCAAACCATGTCGACCATGCGATCCCATTATGATCAGGTCGCACCCCTTGGCTTTCGCTGTTTCAACGATCGCTTTATGGGCCTGCGGATCGGTGGTGTGGATCATCTCGACCGGAATTCCGGCCGCCGCAAACTTGTCCGCGGCTTTTTTGAGCAGGTTGTGTGCGGCCTTGCTCATCGAAGTCTCGAAATCCGCAGGCGGGTACATTACGACTGCATCGCCGACGACGAGGCTCGACCACGGCGGCGTGACATGGACAAGAAAGACCTTCGATCCGAACGTCTTGGCCAATTCCAATCCATGTGATTGCGCTAGCTCCGATAGCTCGGATCCATCGATTGCAATGAGCAGTGTCTTGAACATGATCGATGATGCCCCTGTGGACGGCCACTCAAGTCAATGCATTGAGGCGTGGCCGTGGTTTAGTCGAGTTCTAGAACGGAGACGACGCGGTAGGTTTTCAAATCGCCATCAGGTTCTTTGATCGAGACATATTCACCCGGCACAAACCGATGTGAATTCAGCCGAAAGCCGGTTTCGTCCTGGGAGGCGTCACCGTGAATATCGTAGTGAAACGCCCACGACCCTCCACGCTTGCGGATGACATGCCCGATTTCGTCCGGTTCGGTTTCGTTGAAACGGCGCACGCGGCACCGATCCTTCAAATCGAGGTAGGCGTCTTCCAGGATGCGCCCATCATCGCTGACCGGAGCGATGAAATCATACCCGGTCCGACGGCTGCCATCCGGATGACCGGGCTCGCGCGCCAGTTCCAAACGAACGCGCCGAAGGAGCGTCGCGGGTGATGAATTGATCGCGGTTTTCATGGAACGCATCCTCTGTCTTTTTTTGTTGCAGACATTATCGACATGAGACTTCGGGTGAACCTTGATCTTCATCAAGGTTGAAGTCGATCACTTTGCATCATGGTTTATCTCACGGCCTATCCGGAGGAGAAGAACATGACGCCAGCGAAAGCCGCCATCTTGAGTCTTGGTCTGTTATTGGCGCTTCCGCTCGCGGCGATTGCTGAGAAAAGGCCCGATATTGAGCCTCCCGCCGACTCTCGCTGGCGCATACTGCTCAAGGATCAGGTGAAAGCCGAGAAAAACTGCGATCTTGCCGAGGTGCTCACCTATAGCGAATTGCAGATCGGCGCAGAAACGGCGATCTCAGGCAAAATCGCCTGTGTGGACGGCCGCGAGTACGACTACAGCCGTCCGCGCCCGCACCAGAAGTTCGAGTTTAGGCTGTGCGAGCCAAGCGTCTGTTGAACTAAGCCGTTGCCGCTGCCGGCTTCAGTGATACCAAGCTCTGCCCGTGCCGTTCGATGCGCCCCGCAAGGTCGAGTTCCATCAGGATGATGCGCAGTTCCCGCGCGCCCAATTCCGTCGCACGGGCCAGATCATCGACCTGGATAGGATGAGGCCCCATGGCCAAAACCACCCGATCGCGGTCCGTCACACCAATTAGCGGCGGTGGGCGCGGGGCGGACGGCAACAAGTCATCGAAAGCGGCTGCGGGTTCCATGACGAGTGACGTCCCGGCAAGTATAGGTGCCAGCACGTCGAGGACATCCTGCGCCGTTGTCACGAGCGTAGCCCCTGACTTCAGAAGATAGTTCGTCCCTTCCGCGCGCGGGTCAAGGGGGTGGCCGGGAACCGCAAAAACCTCGCGGCCCTGTTCAGCAGCCATGCGGGCAGTCGAAAGCGTTCCGGATCGATGTGCGGCCTCGATGACGACGACGCCGTGCGACATGCCCGACACCAGCCGATTTCGCCGCGGAAAATCCTTGGCCCGCGGCTCAAACCCCGGTGGCATTTCCGATGCAAGACATCCGGTCTCTGCGATCGCGGACTGCAGTCGCGCATTCTCCGGCGGATAGATGAAATCAATGCCACCGGCCACCACCGCGATGGTCCCGGTCGCAAGGCTTGCTTCATGCACGGTCGCATCGATGCCGCGCGCCAATCCAGACACGGTGACGAGACCGCGCTGCCCTAGACCCGTCGCGAACCGCCGCGCCATCGTCATGCCTGCCGCAGAGGCTTGGCGCGATCCGACGATCGCGATGGCCGCGCGGTTGAAAAGTCCCACGTGTCCCTTGACGTACATTGCGGGCGGCGGGGCGTCGATATGGGCCAGTAGCGCGGGATAGCCCGGTTCAATCGTGAAAACGATTTGCGCGCCGATTTTCGCGGCAGCTTCTAACTCGCGCTCCGCTCGCTCAGCGGGGCAGATGCGGATGGTCCGCCCGCCGCGCCGTGCGAGTTCCGGCAACGCCTCCAGGGCCTGAATGGCTCCGCCATAGTGATTGATGAGTTCGCGAAACGTGACCGGGCCGACGTTGTCAGACCTGATCAGCCGCAGACAGGCCAGCCTTTGCGCCGGGTCGAGGACACCGACCGGCAAGGGTGCCGGCGTAAAAAAGTCAGGCGATTCACGCTTTGGCACCGATGCGCGGCTCCTCGCCCGCGAGCAACCGTTTGATATTGGCAGAATGTTTCCACAGTAGGATCGGTGTCATCAACGCGCCGAGCATGGCTTCGGGGATCCGTCCTGTCATAACGAGGTAAGCCGGTGCGACGATACTGGCGACGAGAGCCGACAGCGAGGAGTACCGAGTTGCGACCGCCAGCACGAGCCAGACCGCGCAGAACACGAGTGCCGCCGGCCAAGCCGCACCGATCAATACACCGATGTAAGTCGCAACACCCTTCCCACCCTTGAAACCGAGCCAAACCGGAAAGACGTGCCCGAGAAATGCACCCAAACCCGCCAGAAGGCTGGCTAGGATCGCGATCCCGTGAGCGGCTCCAAAGTAGTGACCGACAAAAACAGCGGCCGTGCCCTTCAGCGCATCGAGGACAAGCGTCGCCGCGGCGAGCTTTTTGTTGCCCGTCCTCAGAACGTTCGTTGCCCCGATATTGCCCGAGCCGATGGAACGCACATCGCCAAGTCCTGCCGCCCGTGTCAGGATCAATCCGAACGGGATAGAGCCCAGCAGATAGCCCAGGCCGAGTGCCACGAAGGCCGGGAACGAAAACAGCAGGTCCATGGGCCGCAAGCTCCGATGTCGTCGTCAGGATGACGGCAGTCGCGCCAGGATCAGATCGATCTTGGTGTCCAACCGGTCCACCTTAGCATCCCGAACATCCATCCGGCTTTCCAGCCCCCCTATCGGGCCTTCCAGCCCTTCTATCCGGCCTCCCAGCCCGTCGATCTTGCGCTCGATGGTCGAGAATCGTTGTGTGTGGAGGAGCTGCGTCTCGGGAATGGTCGCCATTTTGACGTCGACGCCGGCAAAACGCGCGTTCAAGTCATCCGGCAAATGCGCGATAAAGTATTGGATATCCGTCATACGATTTTCAAGCGATTGGGCCACGTCACCCCTCCATAGTGGCTGTGCTTTCAGTTCCGGGCAAGTGCTGCCCGGGTCACGGTGACGAACTCTGCCAAGTGTCCGGTGTTCGTCAGGAGATAAACGGAAGACGGATGCTGATCCGTCGCTCAAAAATGGCCGGAAAACGATGTCACCGCCCTGGCGCGTATTCGAATACCGTCTCGCCGGCGACCAGAGTGCGCAGGACGCGTCCCTGCATCTTGGCTTCGTCAAACGGCGAGTTTTTGGAGCGCGAGCGCAAAAGGTCTTTGTTCACGACCCAAGGCTGGTCGAGATCGACGAGGATCAAGTCGGCCGGAGCGCCCTTCTGCAGCAGCCCGCCGGGCAACCCGAACAGCTTGGCTGGATTGACGGTGAGCGGTCGTAGCAGCGTCGGCAGTGCCACTTCGCCCGAATGGTGTAGGCGCAGTGCTGCAGCCAGGAGCGTCTCCAGGCCCGCTGCACCGTCCGCCGCTTCCGCGAACGGCCGCCGCTTCACGTCCGCGTCCTGTGGATCGTGACTGGAGACGATCGTGTCGATCTCGCCGTTAGCCACTGCATTGACCATCGCCGCGCGGTCATCCTCTTTTCTGAGCGGCGGTCGTACCTTTAAGAACGTGCGGTAAGACCCGATGTCGTTTTCATTCAAGGTCAAGTGATTGATCGAGACACCGCACGTCACATCAAGACCGCGCGCCTTGGCCTGCCGGATAACGGCAAGGCTCTCCGGGCAAGTGATGGTCGCCGCGTGATAGCGACCACCAGTCATTTCCACGAGCCGCACGTCACGTTCGATCGTGATGATTTCGGCCATCTTCGAAACACCGGGAAGCCCGAGCCGTGTTGCCACCTCACCCGAGTTCATCGCTCCGCTGCCAGAGAGGTAAGGGTCCTCGGTGTGATGCACGATGAGGGCGCCGAAGTCGCGGCCATAGAGCAGTGCGTTTTTCATCACGCGCGTATTGGCAACGCTCGACTTGCCGTTCGAGAAGGCAACGGCCCCGGCCCGCTTCAACAGCCCGATCTCCGTCATCTCCTCACCCTTGAGGCCTTTGGTGACGGCAGCCATCGTGTAAATATGCACGATGGCGTTATCGCGCGCCCGGCGCTGGATGAAGTCAACGAGCGAGACCTGGTCAATGACCGGATCGGTATCAGGCATGACGATCATCGTTGTCACGCCGCCCGCCGCTGCCGAATGGCTCGCGGTCTTCAACGTCTCACGGTGTTCGTAGCCCGGCTCACCTGTGAACACCTGGGCATCGACGAGCCCAGGGCACAGCATGTGTCCCTTGCAATCTATGACGATGGCGCCTTCCGGCGCATTGCGTCGTAAGGTCGGCCCTAAATCGGCAATCACGCCATCCTTCACATACAGCCCGCCCGGTTCGTCGCGATTGGTTTCCGGGTCGACGAGGCGTGCGTTGATAAACGCCGTCGGAGCGGTGGATTTGCGCGGCATGGCGGCGGACGGTTGGCTCATGGGACGGGTGCCGCTCACGATTTCGCTTGTTCGGATTTGGGTAGATTCATGGCCATTGCTTCGAGCACAGCCATGCGCACGGCGACCCCCATTTCCACCTGTTCGCGGATAACACTGCGCGGATCATCGGCGATTGTTGATGCGATCTCGACACCACGGTTCATTGGTCCGGGATGCATCACGAGCGCATCGGGCTTGGCCCGTGCCAGCTTTTCGTGATCGAGTCCGAAAAAGTGAAAGTATTCGCGCACCGAGGGCACATAGGAGCTCTCCATGCGTTCCCGCTGCAGTCGCAACATCATCACGACGTCAGCGCCTTCGATGCCTTTCCACATGTCGGTAAACACTTCGACACCAAGCCGCTCCGGCTTCGCTGGCAGAAGCGTGGAGGGTGCAATGAGCCGCACGCGAGCCCCCATCGTGTTCAAGACGTCGATATTTGACCGCGCCACGCGTGAATGCAGAATGTCGCCGCAGATTGCAACCGTGAGGCCTGCGATCCGCCCTTTTGCTCGCCGGATCGTCAAGGCATCGAGGAGGGCCTGCGTCGGATGCTGATGGGCCCCATCCCCCGCGTTGATCACCGAACAATCGACCTTCTGCGATAGCAGTTCCACCGCGCCCGCCGCGTGATGGCGGACCACGATAATATCGGGGCGCATGGCGTTCAAAGTGATGGCGGTGTCGACGAGCGTTTCGCCCTTGGTCACGGACGACGTTGCAACATTCATGTTCATGACGTCGGCGCCGAGCCGTTTCGCGGCCAGTTCAAATGACGCTTGTGTTCGCGTCGAACTTTCGAAGAATAGATTGATATGCGTCCGTCCGCGCAAAACCTGCCGCTTTTTTTCCGCCTGAGGCGGCGAATTGGCGTTCTTGTCGGCAAGGTCGAGGAGAAAATCGATCTCGGGCACCGTCAGTCTCTCGGTCGAGAGAAGGTGGCGGTGGGCGAAGCTCTTGTGTTGCTTCTGTGCGGACATAGCCATTAAAGCGGTGTCTATACGCGTTCAGTTCGGACCCGGCAAGCGTCTCTCCACAACCGTGCCCAATTGGCGCGACTTCAAAGTTGCGATGTGCTTAAAAGCTGCAGTCAGGGAGGCAGTTGGAGAATGAGCGACCGCTTCGCGACGCACGCGGTGATAAACCAGCCCCCCCCACTCACCGATGTTAATCTGTTTGCCTGCGATGTCGCCCTGGCGGACGCCATAGCGCGCGAAGGCGCTGTCTCCGCCGCCCGTACATTGAACGGCTTTGGTCTGACGGCCGGGTCTGAGGAAGCGCAAGAGTTGGCCTTTCTCGCCAATATTCATCCGCCCAAACTCGAAACTCACGACCGTTTCGGCCGCCGTCTGGATGTGGTCACCTATCATCCCGCCTACCATGACCTGATGCGTCTATCGTGTGCGGAGGGCATCGCAAATTCAACGTGGACGCATCTCGGACCGGCGGGCGGATCGCCCGATAAGGCTGCGCACGTCGTTCGCGCCGCTCACCTTTATCTCGCCGCGCAAATGGAGCCGGGCCACTGTTGCCCGCTGACAATGACCAATGCGGCGGTGCCCGTTCTCATGAAGAATGAGACGCTGGCGCAGGACTGGCTGCCTTTACTGCTGTCGCGCACCTATGATCCGCGCTTTGAACCTGCCGCCGATAAGTCCGGTGCCATGATCGGCATGGCCATGACGGAGAAGCAGGGTGGAACCGACGTCCGCGCCAACACGACTAGCGCGACCCCTAATGGCGACGGTCTCTATTCGATCACTGGGCACAAATGGTTCATGTCGGCACCCATGTCCGATGCGTTCCTCGTTCTGGCCCAGGCTAAAGGTGGCCCGTCGCTTTTCCTGACGCCACGATTTCTACCCGATGGCACAGTCAACGCCATTCACCTCCAGCGCCTGAAGGACAAGCTCGGTAACCGCTCGAATGCGTCCTCGGAAGTCGAGTTTCACGACGCTAGCGGCTGGTTGATAGGCGAGGAAGGCCGGGGCGTCACAACCGTTGTCGATATGTTGACGTATTGTCGGCTCGACTGCGCGATATCCTCATCCGCCTTGATGCGCTCGGCCGTTGCACAAGCGGTTCATCATGCCGAGCATCGTTTCGCCGGTGGCCGTGCGTTGGTCGGCGAACCGCTGATGCAGCAAGTGTTGGCGGACTTGACCCTCGATGTGGAGGCAGCCGTCGCCTTGTCGTTCCGCCTTGCCCGGTCATTCGATCGCGCCCGTGACCCGCGCGCCGCAGCATGGCGTCGGTTGATGACCCCGGTCACCAAATACTGGGTCACCAAGATCACGTCGCCGCTTATTTGCGAAGCGATGGAGTGCCTCGGCGGCAATGGCTATGTCGAGGATTGGAACATGGCGCGCCTGTATCGCGAAGCGCCGGTCAATGCGATTTGGGAGGGCTCTGGCAACGTGATGGCGCTCGATGTCTTGCGCGTCCTTCAGAAGGAGCCCGATGTTGTCGAATACGTGACCGAAGAGTTACGCGGCGCATGTGCCGGCGATGCGGTTCTCGCCGCCGCTTTCGAACGCCTTCAAACTGTTCTCTTCGAGCCGCGCCTGCTCGACGTAAGGGCTCGGCAACTCGTCGAAGGCTTGGCCAAGCTCGCCGCCGCGGCGATCCTGCGGGCGCAAGGCAATACCGCCGTCGCCGATGCCTTCATCGCCACGCGGATCGACGGAGCCGCGCGCCAGACCTATGGCCAGGGGCTCGACCGATCCGACATGAAGGCTATCCTGGCCCGCGCTACGCCGAACCGGCCGCTGCCGGGCTGATGCCGAAATCGCGGTTGCGGGGGCTCGGCCACTGCGTTACACGATCCCCGCGAGCCGGGCCCTTCGGCGCCATTCGGGGCTAATCTCAGATGCAGTCGTAAGCTACCGTGCTCCGCGTGTTCTATGTTCCGTCGTCAACGGTGCCTTTTCATCGTGTTAGCTGCCGTAGCTCAGTGGTAGAGCACTCCCTTGGTAAGGGAGAGGTCGAGAGTTCAATCCCCTCCGGCAGCACCAGATATTATCAAGCAATATCATTGTCTTGCGCCTGGATTGAGCTCAGTCATTGAGGGGCTGAATGAGCTGCCTCCGGTACTGTGGACAATAACTTAAGCTAATCGCATCTCGTCTCGAATCGATTGGGTTGACGTAGCCCAGCATCGAATGCCGTCGGGCCTTGAGCTTGTCCGGCATGGCAGAGGCA
>CAVUMB010000001.1:0-70291 GCA_963742405.1 uncultured Alphaproteobacteria bacterium | reverse complement strand
GAAAGCGAGATGCACGTTGTGGCAGGCCTGCGGGCATTGAAGGGATTCGCGTACCATCCTCATCATCACGCACCGTCCCGCCAGCCTCGCGCTTGCCGACCGGGTGGTGGCGTGTGAGCGACGGCCGAGCCTTTCACCGTTTTGCAGCGGCTTGAGTAGGATTCGGGTGATGAGCGGCATCTGCGGCATCGTTCGTTTCAACAGCGATCCTCGCGGGCTCGATGTCAGATCACGCGGATGACAGCTGCCATGCCGCATCGCGGACCGGACCGAATTGCGCACTGGAGTGACGATCATGTTGCGCTGGGCCATTGTCTGTTGCGAACCACGGAAGAAGCCGAAGATGAGGCGCAGCCCCTCGCCAATGACGACGGCAGCGTCGTTCTGGTCATGGACGGCACGCTGTGGAACGCTCCTGAGTTGCGCACGGAGCTTCTGCGTGTGGGCGTGCACCTGCGAAGCCGCGCGGACAGCGAGCTCGTGTTGCGGGCTTATGAAATCTGGGGGCGTTCGAGCCTGTCGCACGTCGATGGGGACTTCGCGCTGGCCATCTACGACCGTCGCAAGCGCGACGTTTTCTGCACCCGTGACCGCATCGGCATGCGCCCGTTTCATTACCATGCCGCCGACGGGGGCATCTGTTTCGCCTCCGATCCCGAGGCTCTGATCGCCCTCTCGTTCGTCCCCCGGCGCCTGAACGAGGCGCGGATCGCCGATGCGATCGTGGGCGGGTTGGAGGGGTATAATGCTGAATGTACGTTCTATGTCGGCATCTCACGATTGCCGGCGGCCCACAGTTTGATCGTTACGGCCGATGCGCTATCCGTCGAGCGTTACTGGACCTTCGCACCGTTGAAAAAATTGAAGCTGCGTTCTGACGGGGACTACGAAAACCGCGTCCGCACGGTATTGAGCGAGGCGGTGCGTCGCCGATTGCGCGGAGGCGGTGAGACGGGCGCGATGCTGAGCGGTGGCTTCGATTCCACGAGCGTTGCGGCCCTGGGGCGCAAAATCCGCGCAGAGGAGGGGCATGGCCAACTCGCAACAGTATCGGCGCTTCCGGCCAGATCCCGAAGTCTGCGTAGAGACCCAGATGATCCGGACGGCTGTCGCGATGGGAGGTCTTAATCCCCAATTTGTGAACCATTCCGCGCTTGGCGAACTGGAGAGCGATCTCATCGGTTTCACGCTACACCCGAAATCGCCACTCGACCGGCACATGACGCTGGTCCGCGCCGTTTATCTCGCCGCGAGGCGGACCGGCTTAAGGGCGATTCTGGACGGTGTCGGCGGCGACCTCGTGTTCGCCGACGGCGGCTATCTACCCTACCTCGTCCGGCGTGGATACTGGCGTACGGCGGTTCGTGAGGCGCACGCTCAGCACGCCTACTGGGGAGGCGGAGACAGTCCGGCAAGTAGGTTGGCACAAGAATTCAGAGCTGCGTCGATTCCAGACTGGGCACGCAGACTGCGCCGTAAGCTGGATCAACCGTCTCATCGCTCGGACTCAGCGCGTCCCGACAGTTTCATTTGCCCGATCTTTGCCCGCAGAATTGGGCTAAGCGCCAGGCTGTCAGCCGAGGAGGCGCGGCTCCGGCTTTCATTTGCCCCAGGATCGCCTGAGAGGCGGGCAGCAAGGCTGTTTGACCCTCGCATCGTGGCAGCACGCGAGCGATACGAGCGTGAGGCGTCCCGCGTCGGTATTGAGCCACGCGATCCTTTTCTCGATCTTCAAGTCGCCTCACTTTGCTTCTCACTCCCTGTCGAGCAATTGACGCGCAACGGTTGGCCGAAATTCATTCTTCGCAGGATCGTAGCCGGGGAGATGCCGGACGAGGTGCGTTGGAGACGGGGGCGCAACCATCTTGGCTGGGTCTATTCGAAGGCCGTTATCGATTCCGCCAATAGGCGCGAGGAGTTCTTGTCAATTGAGCATCTGGAACGCATCGCGCCGTACTATGATATCGATCGTCTGCGGACTGCCTTGCGTGCCTATCCCGATGGTGCCTCGCTTTCCCAGCCCGAGCAGGAGCAGGTCTACACCGCCGCCATTCTCGCAAGGTGGCTGTTGCGTCAAGACGAATATCAAAAGTAACGCTTTGGCCCGATTGACGGCTTTGCAGCTGTGTATATTGGCCGAATGCCGCTTCGTTGCGGTTGCGAGGCCCCAGATCAAGCGGTACGAGGAATTCGTAGAAGTTTGCCCCTGATTCGCACTGCAAAATGCGCGGCGTGTGAGTTGAGCGCCGCGTCGTCGGATAGTGCAATGAGGCTGGAATCACATGAGCGACGACAAGAAAAAAATAGCAAACTCGAGTGATCAGAGGAGTGATTATCAATCGCCGAAGCTGACGGTGTTCGGTGATGTGAAATGCCTCACGGCAGCCGGCAGCCTTCCTGGTGAGGAGGGTTTTCCAGCTGATACTCTCACCCCCAACCCCCATACCCCTGATGATAGCGCCCGGATACGTCGAGCCGACAGCAGATGCAGCGGTTCCAAGATCGTCACACGTACAGCCCAGACTGCCCATCGTGGCCCGGCGCTACCGATTCGCTGGTCTCAATATTGTCAGCGAGTTAGCTTTTCCGGAACTTGGCGAGGTGTTTGCTGCGGATTGGTTCCGTCGGTGCGCATAGAAATTGACCATGAAGGATCTCATTCGGAGTGGCGGCGGACGTTTGATATTCTCCACCGCCGGCCTCCGGCTTGGGTTCAGTCGAGGTGTCCGCCACACAGGGGCGGGAACTTTTTGTCGTACGTTTTCCAAGCATGGCAGACTTCTTGATTTCGCCGCTCAAGGATGTCGTTCGCATCCGGTGCCGCAGCTGCCTGAATGAGAACTTGGATGGAGAAGCGACGGTTCGCCACCTCCTCCTCGATCACGTGGTCGCCTCGGGTTCTCGCGCTCACCCGGCGAAGCCGTCCTTCACGCGGGCTTATCCGGCGGCGCGGCGCCGCTTTCATCGTCGCGGGATCTTCGGGCGCGGGAAAGTCGACGCTCTGCGCCGCGCTCGGCGCGTCGGGCGATGAGCTACTCTCCGACGATGGAGCCCGCCTTGTAGGAAGTGACTGTGATTGGTCCGCCTTGGCGACGTATCCCAGTCTCCGCCTCTGGCCGAATAGCGTCGCCAATGTTGTTCCCGAAGGGCTGCCCCTTGTTCCAATGGCGGCTTATTCGACGAAGGTTCGAAGTCGAAGTGCCTCATAGGTGCCCTTCATCTGCGGTGCCAGTCACTGCGCTCTTCGTCTTGAGCAAGGACGCTACTTCCGTCGCGAGCGTCGAACGGTTGGGGCCGTCAGCAGCCTGTATGGCCGTCATCGAAAACAGCTTTCAACTCGTCGTTTCGGATATTGGGGGAGCACTTCAATTACTTGACGTCGCACGGCGTTTTACATCCTGCGTCCCAGTGTACCGTCTCTCCTATCCGCGTTCCTACGAACAGCTTGGGAATGTGTGCGGCCTCGCTAGAGCCACCTTCGACGGTGACCGCGGCTGCACTCAGGCTGGTCCAATCGGAGACTAATGATGGAACTCACAAAGACATTCGGAGCGTCCTGCCATGTTGTAGCGTGCGATGTCGCCGACGAGACGGTCCTGCTGGACAAAGAACAGGGTCGCTATTTCGGGCTTGATGCGGTCGGTGCACAGGTCTGGCGCCTCATTGCAGAGGGCCAGTCATTGTCAGCGATCTGCGATCTCCTCGAGGCGAAGTACAGCGTCTCACGCGACGTGTTGGAGCACGATATCCGCGCGCTGGCCGGAGATCTGGAATCGCATCGGCTCATTGTACCAGTCGAAACAAGGTGCGTATGACGACGATCGTCGCAGCCCAGGTCCGGCGCCGCCTTCGGCTCAGTTCTTCGGAGCGACGGTATATCTTTCGTGCACTTTTCGAGATGTTCCTTGCGCGCGTTGAGCACGCTCGCTCTCCGCTGCGCGCAATCCTTCGCCGTTTTGAGCGGCAACCGATCCCCATGGTGGCAGCTGGGCTGCGTAATCTCGATCTTGATCGCGTGGCATGGGCCATAAGCGTTGTAGCCGAACGAACACCATGGCGAGCGGATTGTCTGATCCAGGCTATGCCGCCGATCGTTGGCTGCGAAGGCATGGCTACGCGACCAAGCTTTATTTAGGTGTTTCCCGGCAGTCCAGCCGCTTCAGCGCTCACGCTTGGCTTGAGTGCGATGGGATAACCGTCACTGGCCGATCCGGTGCTGGCTTCTCTCCGCTCCTGGTTGCGTCGCAGACGTGAGGCCCGCCTTTCCGCGCGGTGCCTTTCGGCGATCATGTCAGACGATGAACATGCCGTCGTGGATTTGGGCAGCCTGCATATTCTGGATGGTGATGGTGTTGCCCGAGCCGAAGTTCAGCACGAGGTTGGTACCCTGGTTCGTAGCAAAGGGGGCGAGTCTGCCGCCGTATCGATCCCGTAGGCGCGCAGGTCGAGAAAATCCTCAGTCCGATTGAAGTCGGTGATGCGATCCTGTCCGCTGCCGGACCCGAAAACGAACGTATCTGCTCCAGCGCCGCCGGTGAGCGTGTCATTGCCCGAACCGCCGATGAGCGTATCGTTACCCGCGCCTCCGCTCAGAGTGTCGTTGCCCAGGCCTCCATCGAGCACGTTGTTCCTATCATTGCCAGCTAGTATATTGTTAAGGTCATTGCCTGTCAGGTTGAAGTCGCCTATCCCGAAGAGGTATGCGTTCTCGACGGCCGACGCCGTTCCGGTCAATGAGAAGCTGACGGTTGCGTAAACGCGATCGATACCATCATTGAGCCCGTTCTCGTTCACGATATCGCCGACGTTATCGACGTAATAGGTGTCGTTGCCCTTTCCGCCGGTCATGATATCTGCGCCGGTGCCACCGTCGAGGACATCGTTGTCGTCGCCACCGATGAGAGTATCGTTACCTGCATCACCGATTAGGAAGTTGATGCCGTTCCCGCCGGAAATAGTGTCGTCACCAAGCCCACCGAACAGCATATCGGTTCCGTTCGTGCCCGTGATAGTCCGGGGCGTGGTGGAGGCGTCGAAAATAAACTGATCTGCCGTAAGGCTTCCCCTTGATACGTCAGTGAGCGTCAGGTACTGAGCCTGGCCGTTCCAACCGCCGGCCAGAACGCGTTGCCGAAGCTGTCCGAACGAATGACCCACCTCGAGAGCATCTCGAAGCTTGCCGGACCAGTTGCGCCAAGGCTGATTCGATCTCCCTCAGCGATAGAAAAGTCCGTGATGACGTCGTACTGGGCACCAGTCGTATCATACGCGTCGTAAGCAAAGATATCCGCGCCGGAACCGCCGGTCAGCGTATCGTTACCCAGACCTCCGATAAGCGTGTCGTTGCCATCACCGCCAAAGAGGACGTTGTTGCCGGCGTTGCCGGTCAGTACGTTAGCGAGCGCATTGCCCGTCGCATTGATCGTGGCGCTACCGGTCAGCGTGATGTTCTCGATGCCGGACTGGTTGGCGCCGGCCGCCGAGAACGTCACAGACGAGAAGACGGATCCGTCGCCCAAGTCCGAGGCCAGATCGACGACCACGTCGCTGACGTTATCGACAGTAATAGGTGTCGTTGCCCACGCCGCCGATCATCGTGTCGTCGCCGGTGCCGCCGTTGAGCACGTTGTTGCCGGTATTGCCGGTCAGGACATTGGCGAGCGCATTGCCGGTCGCGTTGATCGTGGCCGTCCCGGTCAGCGTGATGTTCTCGATGCCGGACTGGTTGGTGCCGGCCGCCGAGAAGGTCACGGACGAGATAGACGAGGTCCGTGCCGGCATTCGCGGAGAGTTCGACGACGACGTCGCTGAGGTTGTCGACGTAGTAGGTATCCGATCCGGCGCCGCCGGTCATCGTGTCGGCGCCTGTCCCGCCGTCGAGGACGTTATTGCCGGAGTTGCCGGTGATCATGTTGGCCAGCGCGTTGCCCGTGGCATCGATGTTGGCCGTGCCCGGTCAGCGTGATGTTCTCGATGCCGTCCTGGTTGGTTCCGGCGGCCGAGAAGGTCACGGAGGACGAGACGAGGTCCGTTCCAGGGTCGGTCGCGCGGTCGATGACGATGTCGCCGACGTTATCGACGAAATAGGTGTCGTTGCCCGCGCCGCCGGTCATCGTGTCAGCGCCGGTGCCGCCATCGAGCACGTTGTTGCCGGAATTGCCGGTCAGATGTTGTCGAGCGCATTGCCCGTGGCGTTGATATTGGCAGTCCCGGTGAGCGTGATGTTCTCGATGCCGGACTGGTTCGTGCCGGCGGCCGAGAACGTGACGGAGGAGAGGACGAGGTCCGTGCCCGCATCCGTGCTCAGTTCCACGACCAGTCGCCGACATTGTCGACCGTGTAGGTATCGCTGCCCGCGCCCGCCGGTCATGGTGTCGGCGCCGGTGCCGCCATCGAGCACGTTGTTGCCGGTGTTGCCGGTCGATGGTGTTGGCCAAGCGCATTGCCCGGTCGCGTTGATCGCGGCCGTGCCGGTCAAGCGTGATGTTCTCGATGCCGGACTGGTTGGTCCCGGCGGCCGAGAAGGTGACCGACGAGAGGACCAGGTCCGTTCCTGCGTCCGAGCTGAGTTCAATGACCACGTCGCCGACATTGTCGACCGTATAGGTGTCGTTCCCGGCCGCCGCCGGTCATCGTGTCGGCACCGGTGCCGCCATCGAGAACGTTGTTGCCGGAATTGCCCGTCAGGACGTTGGCGAGCGCATTGCCGGTCGCATTGATGTTCGCCGTTCCGGTCAGCGTGATGTTCTCGATGCCGGACTGGTTGGTGCCGGCTGCCGAGAAGGTCACGGACGAATTGACGAGATCCGTTCCAGCGTCGGAGGACAGTTCGACGACGACATCGCCCGCGTTGTCGACAGTGTAGGTATCGTTGCCCGCGCCGCCCGTCATCGTATCGGCGCCGGTGCCGCCGTCGAGGACGTTGTTGCCCGGAGTTGCCGGTCAGGCATTGGCAAGCGCATTGCCGGTCGCGTTGATGTTGGCCGTCCCGGTCAGCGTGATGTTCTCGATGCCGTCCTGGTTGGTCCCCGCGGCCGAGAAGGTCACGGAGGAATAGACGAGATCCGTGCCGGCATCCGTGGCGCGCTCGATCACGACATCCGAGGCGCTGTCGACGATAGAAGGTGTCGTTGCCGACACCGCCCGTCATGGTGTCGTTGCCCGTGCCGCCGTCCAGCGTGTCGTTGCCTGCAGCGCCGCTCAAGATGTCGTCGCCCCCCGCACCGCTCAGCCGGTTGTCCAGGCTGTCGCCGGTGATCGTATCGTCGCTTGTCGATCCGATGATGTTCTCGACGTTACGGAACTGGTCGGTGAGACCGCTGTTCCAAGTCGCCATCGCCCAGGTGGATGTCGTTGAGCGTCAGCGTGAATCCGCCGCCCCAGGTCGAATAGTCGACCGTGTCGGATCCGGCTCCACCGTCAAACCGCGTGTGCTGCGAGCTGACCAGAATGGTGTCGTTGCCAGGCTGGAGCCGACAACGCTGATGATATCGGTGCCGCCGGTCCAATTGTTGAACTGCCAGGCCGACATGTTCAGTGTCGTGGCAGCCGCTGACCATGTTGATGACGATGGTTTGAACGCCGCCGTTGGTGCCCTGCAGCGTCAGCGTACTCGAGCAGAAGACCGGCACCGAACTGATCCGAGCGGAACGTCGCCGTGTTGGCGCCATTGAAGCGGATGATCTCGATGTTCTTGATGCCGCTGGTCGTGCCGTTGATGATCGACGTGAAGTCGAGCGACGCGTCGAGGCGCAGCGTGTCCGTGCCGGCGCCGCCATCGAACAGGTCGCCGGACTGGATCTGGTTCTGGGCGGTGACGAGGATTTCATCGTTGTTCGTACGCCGTGTTCCCGTTACCGCCGGTCCCGGTGAACTGATCGACGCCTGTCGTTGCCGTTACGTTGGCCATGGTCAAAACTCACACGTGATCGGGGCCCACATGGCACCGTTTCAGGCTCCTTTGTACCGGATACGAATTAATTCCACGTCTTAACGATGCGGACGACGAGAACTAAAGGCGATCGACTTAATTAAGGATTTCGCCTCACGAGAGGGTAAGCAGCGATCGTGGGGCCGGCCATCTGTGTACGTCGTTCATTGAAAGGCGGCGAGTATGGAGGGGAATTTTTGAGCGCGGGTGCACACACTGGACTAACTCGGTTCATGCGGTTTTTGCTGCGTTTTTTGCCGAATTGCGAAGGTCGTGATCGGAGCACATGACGCAATGGGCCATGCCACTCTGATTTCTCCATCACGCAACGGGCGCCGTAATAGAATTGTGCATTGAAGACAGTGAAATGATTAATGTGTGGCAGGTGGCGCATCGGAAATGGCCGGTTTTTGTAAGAGAAAACTAACCACGCTTTGACGCGCAAATGGAACAACACTTTTGCCAAGTGCTCGTCCGGCGACTTCGTCGTTGTCCGCTATCGCTCACCGACTGTCGCGTTTGATCCGCTCGGGCATGTCTGTGGGCGGGTCCGAGGGGACTTGACGTTCCGCCCCGCCAACAGCGTGGCACGTCAGGCCGGTCGAGAGAGCCGATCGCGTGGCGGCGAGCGAAGGCCGGATCAGCCCTCCCAAGGTGATGCCCAGAACGACACCCGATGAACTCGCGGCCAGGTCCGCCAGAGACGCCACGCGGCCAGGAATGACAATCTGGCTAAGTTCCAGAACCGCCGCATACGTGACGAGCCCCACGACCAAAAGTCGACTGGAGACATGGCGCGGGGCGGTCAGCATCGTCAGAGCCCCCAACGCTAGAAAAGCCATCAGGTGCTCTACTTTGTCGGAGACCCCCGGCACATGGGGCCGAAGTTCGCCGGGAACCGAGGAGAGGAGGGCAATGGTGAGATAGCTGGCAACGGTCACAAACCGCAAGGCGCGGTTCTTTGCGAAGACGGTGAACTCTGTCGGCATGCGGCGTCAAAAATCCTTCCAACATCTCTGCACCGTGACGGCGCACGGGTGCGAGTCAACCGGGATCACAGAGGCGTCACGGGGGCCCCATTTCTTGTTGGCGTAGCCAATCGAGATAGGCGTAATAGCGAGGATCGTTTTCGGGATCGAAATGAGGACCGGCACCACGCGATTTGGGTTTTGCGGACGCCTTTTCCTTTTCAGCAAGCTTCTGGGCCTCTTGGCGCGGTCGCTGAAGTTTGAGCAAGTCCGCCATGTAGGCGCTGAGCTGCCGCTGCAGTCGGCCTTCGTAATAAATGAGTTTGGTCAAGGCGTCGGTGCTGAGCAACGATTCCAGCACGCGCCCCAGCCGCAAACTGTCCTGTAAATCGTGGATGGGGTCACTCGTCTGCGGGAAGGGATCGTTTCTTCGCTCGACATCCGGTGCGTCGCTCAGTTCGTCGGGGGCGTCATGTGTGGCCGCAAGGATGTGTGCACCCCAATCAAAAAGTGCGGCTTCGAAGACCGGGATCCGGAGCAGTCGCCAAGTCGCCGTGGCGATGCGCTCGACCAGCTGATTTTCAAGAACGCCCTCAGGCCGGAGCGAAGCGAACAGGGCCCCCCGCATCTGGCGAAATTCTTCCGCATCATCCCCGGGCAGGACAATGTGTTCGGAGGTCAGCCCGTGGCGAAGAGCGTTAAGGCTGCTCTTCTTTTTTCCAGCCAACGATCGCGGGCCCGTACTCAATAGAGCATTCCGGCGATTGGCTTCGATCTGCTTGTCCGTGGCCATATCCAATGATCCTCAAGCCGCGTCCCAAAATGGGGTGCCGCCGTCTCCGGTTGTAACCTTACCGGCCGTTCAGCAGCTTTCGTGCCAAGCGCGTCCCTTCAAGCCGGCGCGAACACGCTCCAGGGCTCATGATCTCAACCTCGCCTCTGCGAAACGATCCCAATTCGGGCCCTGCATCGAGGTCAAGCGCCCCGCCCTCGAGCACTGCCGTAGTTTGAGAATTGTTGAGAGACGGTCCTAAGACTGTTCGTGGTCCATCCTATCGCAAACTGTAACCTGACCGCGTCCACACCAGCTTTCGTGCCATGACCGCCGCTGCCGGAGCCGTTTGTCGATGCCATTGTTCCGCGATAGGGCGACGCGCAGATAGCCGGGGCTGGACCAAACGACAGCTTTTTGTTATCTACAGTTTCAAGGAACTGTAGATAACCGGCCAGCAGGGCGATGAAGCCGATCCCGCTCAACTTGATGACCATATACGCAGACGTTCTCCAGAGCCTGGAGATGGGCGATAATGATGCGGCATCGATCGCCACGAAGACGATTAAGAAGAAAAGGTACGTTTACGCGACTAAGAAAGACGGCAGCGCGCGGATTGAGACCTATCTTGGTTCTGCCGATGATCCGGCCGTGCAAGCAGAAGTCGCCCGCCTTCGTCGCGCCGCCGAAAGGGCCAAAAGCCTCAGAAGCTCGGTGACACTTTTAAAGGCGGGGCGATTCCCTGCTCCAAGTTTAATCCTGGGGCGCATTTTGGAAGTGGTCGCCAATGCCGGTCTCTTCAACCGCGGCATGACATTGGTTGGTACAGCCGCATATCAGACTTATGCGCCTGTTCTTGGCTATTACTTGCCAACCGCAACCTATGCCACCAATGACGTGGATCTGTCGGTTGCGGAGTTTGTCCCGGGCGATCACGAAGAAGACTTCCATACGCTGCTCAAGAGGGCCGACCCATCTTTTGAGCCGATCTGGAGCCACGATGACAAGCTCCCCAAGGCATTTCGCGCGTCCAACGGGTTTATTGTTGAACTCTTGACCCGTTTCGGTCGAGGTCGCAAATCACCCGTTTTGATCAAGAGTCTCAACGCCGCGGCGGTTCCGCTGAGTTTCCAGGAGCACGCGACCGAGGTCACACTGGAAACTTTGGCTCTCTACGGCACCGGCGTCCGAGTGAGGGTGCCACCGCCCGCCCGCTTCGCGATCCACAAGCTCATCGTGGCCCAGAGGCGCAAACCAACAGCACGCGCTAAGAAGCAGAAGGACCTGAGGCAGGCTCAGGAGTTGATCGACATCCTGCTTGAAACGGACGAAAGCACCCTTCAATCGGAGCTAGACGGCGCACGCAAACGGGGAAAAAGCTGGAAGATGCAGATCAATGCCTCGCTTCGAGAAATGGATCGCGACGTTCGGCAAGGGCGCCCTCCAATCGTCGTTGCATCGAAGATACGAAGAGGGGGCTGAGCCAAACACTGAACGCAAATGCGCTATTCCGCACAAGAGCTGTCTACCGCATTTTTAGTCCGGCGCGGCCTAACAAATTAGCCGCCTCTGCGAGGCACTATTGCTCCGGCAATCCGCTGCCGAATCTCTTCGGCGTTGACAGTTTGTCGCTTATAAGCTACATTCGGGTTATGATCGCGGTGCGGCGAACAGAGCATTTCGACCAGTGGCTGAAGGGGCTGCGGGATTCCAAGGCACGCGCCAAGATTCTCGTGAGGCTGGACCGCCTGAAGCTCGGCAATCCGGGTGATGTCGAGCCTGTTGGCGACGGCATCAGTGAGATGCGGATCCACTATGGGCCTGGGTATCGCGTTTACTTCAAGCGCTGCGGCGAGGAGCTGATCATCATTCTCGCCGGTGGAGACAAGAGCACGCAGGAGCGTGACATCGCGCAGGCCAAATCGTTGGCGTCACAGGTAGAGGAGTAGGCCATGACGGGCAAGAAGATCGCCGTTCAGGATTTTGACAGCGCCGATTACCTCGACACACCCGAGGACATCGCGGCGTACCTCGATGAAGTTTTCGCCGATGGTGACGAGGCCCTGATTGCTGAAGCGCTGGGCGTGATCGCACGCTCGAAGGGCATTGCGAAGATTGCTGAGGAGACAGACCTCGCACGTCCCAGCCTCTATCGTGCCCTCAGCGCAAGCGGGAATCCCGAACTCTCGACCCTTCTCAAGGTATTGAAGGCGCTGGGCCTGCGGCTCTCGGTGGAACCCGCCGAGCCGGCAGCGGCTTGACGCGACAAGTGCCTGAGCGATTGCGGGCCTTGGGGCCCTGATTTGGGCTCAATCCCAAGTCAAACCCGCTCCGCACCTAATCCGCTAACCCAGACCAACATATGCCAAACCCGCCTGACACGAGGTGTGAGGAGCGCATGTCCGGGAGCAAGGCGACCCGGCGCAAGCGCCGCCCCTGCGTGGGGCCAGCCGGCACAGCCGGCGGTCCGGCCCGTGAGCGCCTATCATGCGCGATAACATCTCTTTGCGCGCAGGACACCATTGAGAGCATCCGTACCGCGTAACACCGTTCTACTCGTGAGCCAGCGTTGGCAATTTCAGCGTGGTCTTTCGCTGCGCGTGTTGATGGTCCAGGGCCGCGGCAACTCTACCGAGTTGCATCATGAGGGGGGGGCTCATAGCGATTCAGCTTGTCGAGGAGATCGCCATCGCGCACGAGGTGGAGGATCGCGCGACCAAGGCTTTCCTTTCTCTGCTTTACCTTGCCCCTGTCGCGCAGAGCTCCATCTTGTCCCGCCAAGCCCTGAGGCCGGTGGCAGCGCTGCATCCATGCAAATGCCGCGGCTTCCAGTGACGGAACACGGTGCAGTTGCCAGACCACTCGATCAGGACGTGCAGGCATGTTGCGGTGCCGTCGGCGCGACGTCTGGCGGGACTGGATCGGTTCACGCCGCGAATACAGCGCTTTGCTGCAATCGGCTTGGCTTATCTTCGGTTTTATAATTCAATGGGTTGGCAAATACTTGAGAGTGTTCTGGTGCAAACACAGCTCACCAATTACGGTCGTGCCAGCGAATGTGGCATATCAACAACGAAATTGAAAATTCTTGGGCTTTGACGGAAATTGCGTATCGGGCTACCCGGCAAGACGTTTAAGTCAAGTGATGCATATGGGGAGCAAAAAGATGGGCGGATCCGTGCGAATTCTGAGCGCGAGTGCCGCTTGCATCTATTGCTGTGATGTCGTCCGCTGCCGCGGCCGCGGAGCCCTCCAGCAATCCTTCGCTGACAAAGGACTGGGTTTTCGAAGCGGGTGCAATTTTCCAGCATCTCGACGGCGATGCCACTTCCGAAGGAAGTCTCACCGGCGGTCGGGTTCGTTTCGCCCAGATCGGCCTCGAAGGTACGGAAACGGTTCCCTACCTCGCGATGCGTTGGCGATTTGCGGACGACTGGCGCTTCGACTTCAACTTCACGTCCCTCGATGCGTCCGGTCGCAAAAGCAACGACTCCCTTTTTGAGTTCGGACACGGCATTTTCGATGTCGGGTACCAGCTGACAGCACCTATGATCAACAAGTCTATACCGGCTCGATCGGCTATTCATTTTTTAAAGACAGTCAGACGGAAATTGGTGGGCGCTTTGGTTTGAACGTGCTCCACGCCGACGTGAGCCTGAAGGGCTCGGTTGGCGGGATCCTCACTGCGGGACCAGAAGATGCGGGCAACACGTGGGTCGTGCCGACACTGGGACTGTATGCAACCTATGCCCTCTCCAACCAATGGACCGTCGATGGGTCGTTCGACGGAATGGCCTTTCGCTATGAAGGCTACGAGGGCTACTACATCGCCGCGACCGCGAACGTGACCTACTGGTTCACCGATATGTTTGCTGTGGCCGCTGGATACCGGTTCATCGACGCTGACTTGCAGCATGACGGCAGCAATTGGGACGAAGAGATCGAGGTTCGCACGTCGGGCCCTGTCGTCAAAGCCACCGTGGGCTTCTGATGTTGCCACTCATTTCGCTGTAATTAGCACTCAGCTTTCTGTCTTCAACTTCCATAGGAGTCTCTCGTGCGTAACGTCATTTCGAACATTTCCCGAGGTATCGCCGTCGTTGCAGTGTTCATCACTGCGCCGAACGTGTCGAACGCTGAGACCGATATCGCAAAGGCCGTCACCGACAAGGCCGAAAAGGTCATCACGAAGATTCAGGCGGCTTGTGCAACCGACATCAAATCGTTCTGTGGCCAGGTCACGCCTGGTGAAGGTCGCCTCGTGCTCTGCATGATGGCGCATGAGGACAAACTCAGTGACAAATGCTTCACCACGCTGGTCGACGTAGGCGATGCCGTGGAGCTCACGATCAGCAGTGCCAAGCGCGCCGCGGCTGTCTGCGCGCCGGAAATCGACACGCTTTGCGCTGACGCCAAAGCCGGCGGCGGCCAGATTGCCCAGTGCCTGATCACGAATAAAGCCAAGCTCAGCGCCTCATGCTCCGCCGAGGTCGCGGGCATTGAAGCACGCATCAAGAATTGAGCCTTTTGGGCACGGCAACCAAGCCGTTGCCCTGCCTCAACTCGGAAGCGACACCCCGACCCGTAGGCCGGGGCGCTCGCGTTCGCCGAACTGCATTAGTCCTTCATGAATTGCTGGGCGGTGGGTATTTGGCTTCGACAATCGTTGGTGAGAGTGGCCTTGTTCTTCATCAAGCAGTCGTAAATGCGGCCACCACCAGCCGAGACACTTGAGCAATATTGAAGAATATCAGAGGAGCAATTTGTCGCCATTACCTTCAACGCTTTCATCCGAACGCCAAGGTCTTCCGAGCCCAAATACGCGGACATGCGACAGCGCGGAGAGATCTTGTCTTCGTAGGAAATGAGGCATGCCACGATCCGATGGGCACCCGGGGTGACGTTGGAGCAGTATTTGGAAATGTCAGGTGCACAGTCGGCCACAAGGTTCTGCTGAGCAAAAACTGCGGACGACGATACGAGAGCTGCAAAGGCAAAGGCACTCGTCAGAATTTTTTGCATTGTTTCCTCCCCAAAGGCGATGGTTATGTGATTAACACTCAGACGGAGGACAAATCATGTCAATGCCGATTTTACGACGCGCAATTGCGGATGAGTTTTTAGGTGTTCGGTCGCACGAGTGATGGCGGTGATGCCACCAGTGCTTCTTACATACGGTGAGGCGCAAAAGTTCAGCCTTTTCGCGCGTAAGCGGCTGGTGATAGCCGACGCGTTCTCTCTGCATTGCGCAGGTGAAAATATACAGGCCAGTTGTCTTTTGCGTGCCGGGTGAGAGTTTAGCGTCCGCGATGGAAGCAGGGTGCCACAAAACAGACTGCTAAACTCTCCTCCCTAGACTGCTGGGTTCGCTTGTTGACTTCGCGGATAGCCAGCAAGACACTTGTGCAGAACGATCAATCGTTGGTCTAGTGTTTTTATGACTTTATGTATTCGTGCTGCAGTGCATGATTAGCGAATGCAATATAGTCCATGTTTGGAGTAAATCCCTAGTCCGCCGTCTTCTCAAGGCGCGGGGGTTTGGCCATGTCTGCGCAATAGCGGCGGGCGCTTGGCAGAGAAACATTGATGTTGCTCCAAGCGCGTGGATTTTGAGCGAGCCTTGGCCTCTGGCGTGCAATCTGTGCACGAGGCTCCTTTTCAATTGTCGGATTCGGCTTCGGCCGTAGAGCCCTCATTCACTAACGCCAATTCACCGAATTCTTCTTCGTTGGCATCGGTAGGTTGCGCAACCATTTCTGGACCGTGTGGCTGACACGGTGCCAGGCTTTTCGGATCCTCGTGGCGCCGGCTTTTGCCTTCAAATATGTGTCCGGCTTCCAATACCAATTCTCGATGCCAGATTTCACCGGTCACATACGCCCCGTCACGGAGCACAACTCGGTCCGCAAAGATCAGGCTATCGAGAACTTGACCTTCGACAATGAATTCAGTGGTGACGACCGTCCCTGAGATGGTCCCACACGCTGAAACGAGGACGCCGCTGGCTTTGATTTCCCCTTCGACATGACCTTGGACGATCACGTCACCCGGTAGCGCCAGGCAGCCGATCAACGAGGCCGTGGGGCCTAGCACAACCGGCCCATCATTGGCGGGCGCCTGTAACGCTTCAAGGAAGGGATGTTCGCTCATAATCCCACTCATAAGGCGTCAGCCCGGGCAGGTCATAATTCCAATAAACAATGGTTACGCCCGATGGCGACTCAGATCCGGGTCATCGATCACGCGGCCCCGCTCGAGGCAAAAGGCGCTCGGCGGGGCTCTTTCGTGCCTGAGCCGGATAGCAGATCGTATGTTCTTGACCGAATTTGCCGCCCGTTGATCTGGATTAACTGTGGGCGCCGCAGTCGAAAGTCTTCGTGCCAAGTTCAAGCGGCTGCCTTATCGCCTCGACGGACAGAAAGTATGTTTTCAACCGAGAATTGACGGCTGGGGCGGCAAGCGAAATCTTGCGGCGATGTGCGAGTGGCTTAACGGCAGCGGTGCATTCGAGCGCGTCGTGCCGCAGCGATTGTATCCTAGTCCCGAGGCTTGCCATGGATCAGAGCCGACATCGAAGTGTACTGTTGATTAGCATGGCAATGAGCGGCTGCTGGTGCGACACGGCCTCGGCCCAGACCGACGACAACAAGACGTCGATCGAGCAGCTGTTGAAATCGGGTTGGCAAGTCGCGGGCTATACGAGCACCTTTGATAACCGCTCGGCGCTGATCCTGTTAAAGCACATCGAGCGAGAGCTATCTGGTTCAATGCTTGGCCGGCTACGATGTGCAGCGGACGCCACGCGTCTACGTCAATTGCTACGAACTGCGGTGAGGCGGATCAATTCGATGCTGAACCGGTCGTGATCAGTGTCGTCTCAGCGGATCGAATCGAACCCGAACATTGAGGCGGTCGTGATCGTCCTTCGGTCCAATAAAATTGCGTGTGATGGCTATCAACTTTTGGTTCGGGTAATCCGCTCGCCATTCGCCGACAATTGTCGGCTTGATGGGAATACCACTTCTGACGCGTGCCATCATTTTTGGTGTTGTTGGCGAATTCGTCAAACTCTTGGGCGAGTTTGATTAGGTCATCTTTGTCCATCATGCACTCTCCTAATGTGAAGGAGTAGTGAGCACTAGTCCTAATGAATGACGTTGGATACGGTTCGACGTATCTAAGTACTAGCACTGGTGTAGCTGGGTTGACAGCGTTGAATGCGTTGTCGTTGAGGATACGGTTCTGTGAAGGCACGAATGATCGACGAAGCCAATCTCGACATTGCGATGAATGCCGACTGCCCCGGCGCGACCGCAGTTGAACATGCGATGCAGAAGTTGATTATGATAAAGGCGAAAGCGACAAACCAAGCCCGCGCCTGACTAGAGGTTTTAAAGACGCGCTGGAAGGTTTAGCGTGGTCTTTCGTTTCGCGTGTTGATGGTCCAGTGCCGCGGCGACCCGACCGAGTTGCATCATGAGGTGGGTCTCATAGCGGTTCAGCTTGTCGAGGAGATCGCCATCGCGCACCAGGTGGAAGACGGCGCGACCAAGGCTTTGCTTTCTGTGTTTTGCCTTGTCCGTGCCGCGCTGAACGTCCATCTGGTCCGCCAGACCCTGAGGCCGGTGACAGCGCTGCATCCATGCAAATGCCGCGGCTTCCAGCGACGGCACGCGGCGCAGGCGCCAGAGAAGTCCGGCCATCATGTCGACGAGGTGTTCCTCGACCACGCCTTGGGGTGCGTAGGTCTCAAGGAGTTCGTCGCGAAGCGCCTCGAGTCGTTTGGCATTCTCACCTTCAATGATGAGGCTCCGGGCCGTCAGGCCATGCTTCAGCGCATTGCGGCGGCTGACTGCGCGTCCCTCAACGGTTCGCGGTCCTTTGCTCAGTCGAGCATTCAAACGATTGGCCGCAATCTGGCGTTCGCTTGCCACGGAATTCGATCCTCACATTGAGCGTTGAGCCGGGGACCGCACGATTGAGCGTTCGATGGCCACTTCCCCTTCGACAGAACGGGATCACTTGGCCGAGTGTTCGGGCGAGATCGATGACTCAGCCGGATCAGCATCCGCTATCGCAACGGCCTGGGTCCGGAATAACTCGGCGTGTGACGCCTCGTCAAAGTCCTCCCGCTCCCCATTCCGTGACGCCGCCCACAAGCGTGCGGCAAACTTCAACGGATCGATGATCCCATGACGGGCCCACCACGCCCGTTCATCTCCGGATTTGTGCAGGGCATCGTGATGTCCGTTGCACAACGGCACCGTGTACTCGTCTGACACTTTGAGGCTCATGGACCGAGGTTGGGCAAACTTCAGATGATGGGCTTGGACCGGTCGCCGGCCGCAGACGAGGCAGGGTTGGCGTGCCACGAAGGCCAGATGGTCGCGATCGCGGATCCGTGTTTCCTTGGGGATCAGCAGTCCGCGCCCGTTCAATGGAGCCACAGGCGTTGCTTGATTGATTTCGCGCAGACGATCCTTGAGCGCTGCGACAAGATCGGCACCTGCACCGCTGCCGTCGAGCCGAGCGGCATCGGTGAACGCGCCGAGGTTCGACGTCCAGAACGCGTACGTGGCCTCCAACGTATCGAGCTTCGACAACTCGCGCCGGGTCGCTTCGACAAAGGCAGCCAGATCCGTCAGTTCCAAGGTGCGCTCGTCCGCGAGGACCAGAGAAAAGGTGATGGGAGCTGACGGAAGTGCCGGCGGTGGAGCCTTGTCGCGCGGCTTGGTGACGTGCGTCTGTTCGCGATCGTAGAGAGCAAGACCAAACGGATTGCCGAAGGTCGCCAGAGCGCGCTTGGTCGCATCGGTCTCCGCAGCCTTCACGGCCATCTCGTGGGCCACTTCAGCTTGGGGTGATCGGCCGAGTCCGGTTCCGATCCCTTCACGCATCGTAACGGTGTCGCCCGATCGAACCGTGATCCGCACCTTGGCCGAATAGAAGCAGACCGTCTGCCCGCGTTGGACTTCGGACCACAAGCACTCCGGCGTCTGCGTCTGGCGATCCCAGTTCTCGAAGCCGAAGATGCGGTTGGCCTCCGCGATCACGTGCCAGCCTTCGACATAGGAAACCGTGGCTCCATGGCTTTCGCGCGTCTTCACGTGTTGGTGGCGAAGCTTCGCCTTCAACGCCTTGGCTTGCTTGTCGGACAACGCCATTACTTGGTCCTCACACTCAATTGCAGCTGCGGTGGGAGCAGGGTGGCCCCCTCAACGGTCGCCCCCGTCTTGAGAGCGGCGATGATCCCTTGCTTGTCGAGTTTGGGTGGCTGCGGCTTCCAGTAGGCCGCCGGGATCTTGTCTTCGACGGTGACCTCGAGCGTCGGCACGCCGCTGCGCACGGACGCCGTGAAGTCCGCTTCGGCGAGTTTCTGGATTTCGCAGTCCGCCATAGCGCGCAGCACGAGCTGCCGTTTGCGCTTGGCCCGCTCTTCCAGACGCTCAAGCCGCGCCTTCATGTCGGAAAGACGTGTGGAGAGCCCGCCCGCGAGGGCTTCATCGTCTAGTGCCGAGCGGACGACCTCGGCTAGCATCTGCCGGAGGTCGGTGATTCCCTCGAGGGTGTCGTGGAGGGTTTCATCGTCGAGGTCGGGAAAGTCGGCGAGAATTTGGCGACGAGCCGCAGCATAGCCAATGATCTCTGATTTACGCGCGGCGGGGACACGGGTGAATGTACTCATACGGAAGAACCATTAGTATCACACAAGATATTTTGTATCACGTATGAGGCTGAGCTGTCAACTGCCAGTCTGCTCACGTGTGAGAGCTGCGAGATGATTATGCCAGTCAGATAAGGGCGGCACGGGGCCTCTTGGCCATCAGCCAGACTGAACTCGCCGAGCGCTCGCGGCGTCGGGCTAGCAACCGTCAAGAGGCTAGAAAGTACGGAGGGCGAGCTGACGAGCATGGTGCACACAGTGATTCGCATTCAGAAGGCTCTCGAGTCAAGGCCGGCGTAGTCTTCATCGACCAAGACGACAAGCTCGGTCCGGGCGTTCGATTAAAGAGGCCGCTGCGGTGAGCTCGGCTCGCGATGCATCCGTCCAGTCGTTGCGATCCGCAGTTCAGGCGCTAAGTCAGGCCCTTGTGGGGTATCCGACCAAACTGTGATCCGCTGTCAGGCGGCAATCAATAAGGCGGCAGGTGAGTTGTGACGAGATAAGATAGATATTTCACCAGGCTTCTTTGGGGCACGTGGCAACACCGGCTCTCTTTCGACATGACATCCTTCGACAACGCTAAGGCCATAGCAGGCCCACTCACTGGCTTTTTGCTGGGGCTCCTCGGCAACCGGTACAGGGGCCTCGAGCGAACGCAGACCGGGCTGGTTCTGCAGGCGCGGAAACCGCGGCACATTGCATTCTCAGAGATGACGGGCCCTATGCACGTCGCGCGCTAATCGAGGCAGGATCTCTATCGCGGGGTCTTTCGCCGTGGCGCTCAAGGTTTGGCAATAGGCCGCATCAATCGAGAAAGCTTGTGAGGCCCTCCATGATGGAGGCTATCGCCGACAGGCAGATCGGAAGCGTGGCACAGCGAAGAGGAATCGTCTGCGCGACTTGCGCTCAAATACAAGTAAGGCATGACTTGACTTGGTCTTCCATTGCATTACATGTTCCCGTCTAAAAGGGTCGTCGGCATGATCCGAAGCTTTCGGAGTAAGGCACTGGAGAAGTACTGGTGGAAGGGTGATGCGCGTCGTCTGGATAGCCGTCATATCGAAAAGATCAGACGCCAACTCGGCATGCTGGATGCCGCGACCTGCCCGGAAGCCATGGACGTCCCAGGTTGGAATTTTCATCGCCTCAAAGGCAAGGGCAAGGGCCGCTATGCGGTATGGGTCGATAAAAATTGGCGACTGACATTTGCATGGTCGGACGAAGGTCCCGATGCGGTTGACGTGGACTATTTGGATTATCACTAGGGAACCTTGGGTCATGAACAAGCGCCACTCGACCATCAGTCCGGTTCACCCCGGTGAGATCCTCCGCAAGGATGCTTTTCCTGCGCTCAATGTGACGAAGCCGGTCTTGGCCGAGTCCCTGGGGATCAGTCGACAGACCCTGCATGATATCATGACGACAAAGCGGGCCGTGACACCTGAGATGGCCGTTCGACTTGAGGCTGTCGTCGGCTCGACGGCAGAGACATGGCTTGCGCTTCAGGCCGCCTATGACTTGTGGCAGGCGCGCAAGACTGTTCAAGTCAAGGGCCTAAGAAAGCTGGCATCGGCGTCAGCGTGAGGATGGAACACGAAGGTGATCAGGCGTCCATCGGCTCGCTGCATAGTGAGCTTGCGCAGTCCTTTGCTGTGTTCGTCAGGGCGCGCGCTCGACCAGGACGACAAACAGGGACCAGGCGTCCGCCTTCGGAAGCCGTCGCGTTGATCTCCCAACGGTCGTGGATTTAACGGGGTCTGGTTTGCGAGCTTACGCGGCCCGATCGAGGGGCTTGAGCTTTTTACATTTCAATTTGAGCCGAGCGGCCCAGAGATCATGCTCGGTCTGCAGATGCATCCAGAATTCAGCTGGAGGACCAAGGACGGCTTCAAGCCGGACGGCCATCTCGGCCGAAACCCCGCTCTTTTGTTCGAGCAGGTCGAAGAGTGTGCGCCTCGCCACGCCCAAGGCCTTGGCAAGCGCGACCTTCGACACGGACCGCGCCGCGATCTCCTCGGCGAGCAGATGCGCGGGATGTTCGGGTTCCAAATCAGGATGGCGTATCGTCTTCATGTCTTGCTCTAAAGATAATCTTCAAGATCGACTTCAATCGCGATGGGTGCGGTGATCGTTACCCCAGTGAAATCCCTTTTACAGCCTATCCGCCCAAGCGCAGTTTGAGTCGATGTCTGACCCACCCTGGAGCGGTCTTGCGGGAGGAAGTTCTGGTCTCATTCATCGTAAATCGTGCTTGACCATCGCGTCCACCGTGCAGATGCTTGTCATATGACGCATTCCATCGACTCTAACTCAACCGATCGCCGCGTGCGGCTCTTTCGTAACGGGCGCAGCCAAGCTGTCCGGATTCCGAAGGATCTGGAATTTCCGGGTCACGAGGTTGTCCTGCGTAGAGAAGGTGAGCGGCTTGTTATCGAGGCGGCGCCGGTGAGTACCAATTTGCTACGGGCCTTGGCAGCGATGCAACCGACCGAAGAACAGCTTCCCGATGTCGACAGGGGGCTCCTCCCTCTTGGCGATGTGAAGCTGTGACATGGCCGCGCAATTTCTGCTCGACACCAACATTGTTTCTGATCTGGCGCGACACCCTCAAGGCGCGTGTGCCGAACGCATTGCCGCGGTCGGTGAGGAGGCCGTTGTCACAAGTATCATTGTCGCTGCGGAGATACGGTTTGGCTTGGCCAAGCTGGAGGCTCAAAACGCCGGCCCTCGATTGTGCGCTAACCTGCGCACGCTTCTGAATGCGTTGCCAATCCTGCCTTTCGAGACGCCTGCCGATGAACATTACGGCGAAATTCGTGGCCGCCTTGAAGGTGCGGGCACGCCCATCGGACCGAACGACATGCTCATTGCCGCTCATGCCCGCGCTCTCGGGCTTACGGTTGTAACCGCTAACGTCCGGGAGTTCGAGCGGGTGCCCGAACTGGCTGTGGTGAATTGGCTTGAGAAAGCGTGAGGCCCAAGCGCGAGGCTCGATCCTTCGTAATTTTGAGTCTTCGTGGGAGAACGCTGGAACCGGTCCGCATTCCTGCTCGACACCGCAGCCGCATCAAGGCTCATGCGAGCCGAACGCACGAAGATAAAAGTTTAGGCGGGTCGACGGTACTTACTGTTTTGATTTCCGTCGACGCTCCAAGCGCCGACACGTACTTAGCTGCCGCGCACATCTGCTGTGAGGGTGGCGGCTCGTCAAATCATTCGAGGGATTACTGCCGAACAGAGTATCGCACGGTCGCCATCGCTTCGGCTTCCTCCAGCAACGCCTCTCCCAGCTGAACGGCTTGGTCGGGGCTGAGGCCATAGGCGTGCTCGTCCTCAAAGCGCAGCAACACAACGGGTTCGTGTCTCCCGTGACCAACGGCGTAGTGCCTCGGGATTTTCGTCAAATGGTCCCGCGACGGCTGCATTTTCGAAAACTGGCTGACAATCTCTGCAAGCGCGGCGATCGCATCGGCGCTCAAGCTGACAGTTTGCCGTTGCCCCGCAACATCGGAAAACTCTATCTCAAGACGTGAGCTCGATTGAACTTCCGATCGCACCACGATCTGCGCGTAAAATTTGTTCATGACCCCACCCCCCTGCCGTGAGCAGGAGGGTAGCTACTTTTTAATTAAGTCGCAGGTTTTCAGTTTTCAGTTATTGACCGACAAATAGGAGGGCTCATCTTCTGAGCCCTCCCCTGAAATTTCTTGGGACTTAAACTTGGGACTTAAACTTAGGAAAACTTGTCAGAGGCCATTTGACCACTGATCGATCTCAGACTTAGCTTTGTCCTTGGCATAACCGTAGCGCTGCTGCAGGACACCCTCAAGCTGCTCACGATTTCCGTTGACCTTCGTGAGGTCATCGTCGGTGAGTTGGCCCCATTTTTCTTTGACCTTACCGCTAAACTGCTTCCAGTTGCCTTCGATCCGATCCCAGTTCATCTGCGAGCCTCCTAAGTTATATGAGAAGATGGTTGATAAACGTGCCGCGCTTTAAAGCGTTCCAAGCAACCCAGTTCACTGACAGACGATTTCTTGGCTATCGGACGTCTAGCGCCGCTGGAGCGGCATGAACATGTTACAAATCACGTCGTCCGCGCCTGGAGTCGGAGCGCATGCCGAATCCGTTTCACGACCCTCAGCTGGCTCCTATCGTTCGTGCGGTCACTTCGCGGACAACGCAAACGCGTCCGGCACTGATATGCGCCGATGACCTCCAACGGGTCAGGGTGTGCTTCGCCGGATACTTGCAGCGTTTCGAGTCCCTGCTCGAAACGCAAACGCGGAACGTCGATCTCAGTCAGGCTCGAACAAACTGCCAAAGTGCTCTGTCCTATATCGACGCTATCGCCTTCGACCTGACAGCAATCGATAAGGGCATCGTCACCGCGCTCCTCGGCTGGCTCGAAAATGCGGTTCAGTTCGCAGAGATGATCGCATGCGATACCGGTTCAAGCGACGACGACCAGGCGGAGAGGGTGCGTGAAATATTGCAGGCGCTTCAAACGACGCTCCGAGCGTAGTCGGCGACACAGGGGTGAGAAGCGATGACAACGCGCTCAAACCGGACAACGGTGACGTTTCAACACCCCGTCACGCTGGAGGGTGTCGATGGCCTCCTGCCCGCCGGCAGCTATACGATCGAGACGGAGGAAGAGCTGATCGAGATGCTCTCGTTCGAGGCCTATCGCCGGGTGTCAACGACGATCTCGTTGCCGTCAATTGGCACGGCAAGCCTGACGCGGCAGATCGTCGACATCGATCCACACGAGCTTGCCGCAGCTCAAGCGCGGGATGCGGCCGCACCCCCATAGACCGCGCGTTCGGCTGGAGGCGTGGGTTGCAGAACTTCGCTTTGGCGTCTCAAGCGATTGGGCGAAGTTCTGCCTCATCACCCTAGTAGTCCATGCCGCCGCCCGGCATCGGGGCTTGCGCGGCATCCTTCTTTGGCAATTCCGCGATCATCGCTTCGGTCGTGATCAAGAGGCCGGCGACGGACGCCGCGTCCTGGAGCGCGCAACGCACCACTTTGGCCGGATCGATGACTCCCTCGGCGACGAGATCGCCGTACGTTCCCGACTGCGCGTTGAAGCCAAACGCATACGTGGCGTTGTCGAGAATTTTGCCGACAATCACCGACCCGTCCTCTCCGGCGTTGATAAAGATCTGCCGCGCAGGAGCCTGCAGCGCTTTGCGCACGATGGCGATGCCGGTCTTCTGATCCTCATTGGTGGGCTTGAGAGCCGCGAGCGCGGCGATGGCGCGCAGCAAGGCCACGCCGCCACCTGGCACGATGCCTTCTTCGACGGCGGCGCGGGTGGCATGGAGCGCATCGTCGACACGGTCCTTGCGTTCCTTGACCTCGACTTCGGTTGCGCCCCCGACCTTGATGACGGCGACGCCGCCGGCGAGCTTCGCTAGCCGCTCCTGCAGCTTCTCGCTGTCGTAGTCGGACGTGGTTTCCTCGATCTGCGCCTTGATCTGTTTGATCCGCGCCTCAATGTCGGCCTTCTGGCCAGCCCCATCGACAATCGTCGTGTTGTCTTTGTCGATCGTGATTTTCTTGGCGCGGCCAAGCATATCCAAAGTGACATTCTCCAGCTTGATGCCGAGATCCTCCGATACGAGGCTGCCGCCGGTGACGATGGAAATATCTTCCAGAACGGCTTTGCGGCGATCGCCGAAGCCGGGAGCCTTGACGGCTGCGACTTTGAGGCCGCCGCGCAGCTTGTTGACGACGAGGGTGGCGAGCGCCTCGCCTTCAACATCCTCGGCGATGATGAGGAGCGGCTTGCCGGTCTGCACGACCGCCTCGAGCAGCGGCAACAGCGCCTGGAGGCCGCCGAGCTTCTTCTCGTGCAGCAGGATGTAGGGATCCTCTAGCTCCACGCGCATCTTCTCGGCGTTGGTAATGAAGTAGGGCGACAGATATCCGCGGTCGAACTGCATCCCTTCGACGACGTCGAGTTCCGTCTCGAGGCTCTTGCTCTCCTCGATCGTGATCACGCCTTCGTTGCCGACACGCTGCATGGCCTCGGCGAGCTTGGCGCCGATCTCGGCGTCGCCGTTGGACGAGATGGTGCCGATCTGAGCGATCTCGGCGTTGGAGGTGACCTTCTTGGCCTTGGCGCGAAGTTCTTCGACGGCGGCGGCAACCGCCTGGTCGATGCCGCGCCGCAGGTCCATCGGGTTCGCGCCAGCCGCAACAGATTTCGCGCCTTCTCTGATGATCGCCTGGGCCAGTACGGTGGCGGTCGTGGTGCCGTCGCCGGCAGTATCGGACGTATGGGAGGCGACCTCCTTGAGCATTTGCGCGCCCATGTTCTCGAACTTGTCTTCGAGCTCAATGTCCTTGGCGACCGTCACCCCGTCCTTGGTAATGCGGGGCCCGCCGTAAGATTTGTCGAGCACGACATTGCGGCCCTTGGGACCGAGCGTGACTTTGACCGCGTTGGCGAGAATGTCGACGCCGCGCAGCATGCGATCGCGCGCGTCTTGACCGAATTTCACGTCTTTCGATGGCATGTGGGGCAACTCCTGGAATTGGGGAAACGGCGGTGTGAGGCCTTAGGCGGCGGCCTTCATCTTGGCCGTGCCCTCGATCACGCCGAGGATGTCGCTCTCTTTCATGATCAGGAGATCGTCCCCGTCGATCTTGACCTCGGTCCCCGACCACTTGCCGAACAGCACGGTGTCACCCGGCTTGACGTCGAGCGGGATGATCATGCCGCTTTCGTCGCGAGCACCCGGGCCCACGGCAACGACTTTGCCTCGCATCGGCTTTTCCTTGGCGGTATCGGGGATGATGATGCCGCCTGCGCTCTTACTGTCCTCTTCGAGCCGCTGAAGGACGACGCGATCGTGCAAGGGACGGAATTTCATTGAAATCCTCAAATCTCACTTTTGGGGGCGATGTGCGGTTTAGCGTGTCGACGACACCCCTCGCAGGCACAGTGGGTGATTTTAGCACTTGCCGCCCTAGAGTGCTAATGATCGTTTTCCGTTAGCACTCTGCCGGGGGGCATTTAACCTGCAGATAGCATATGCAACTAATTGCTGATCTCGGTTTTGCAAAACGAACCCAATCCGGTTAACGCCGACCTCGCCGGTCATACCTGGCCGACGCCGACGCGGCCTCCTCCGCAGCCATGCAGGTCTCCGCCGGTATCAGACTTATTTGCTGGCCGGCCTGTCATCGTCTGAGAGGACCGCGACGGCCGCGGCAATACCGATCGCAACCGACGGCAAGGCGCTGATCACGCCGGGCGCTGCGGGCGGCGGGGAGGTGGGTGGCGGCGCGGTCCCCTGAGGAGTTATTGTGTAATCTGCACGGATGGCGCGCGGTTCATAGGGCCGCGGACACTGCGCCTGCTCGATCTGTTCCCGCGTATGCAAAATGTCGTCGGCTGCGAAAGGCGGGTTCTCGACAAATGGGAAGGCGACCTCGAACGGCACCGTGGCGTCACCGAACGCCGTGCGGAACACCCCTGGTGTCCCGATGCCCTGATCGGGTGGGATCCGCAAAACATCACAGGGATTTTTGAGGACACGGCAATTTTTTTGTCCCCCGCCGCGCGTGTCGCAGACTTCAAGTGCGCCCACATGGAGGAGCAACCACTCGGTACCGTTCGGTGCGATGTAGACGTCGAACATCGTGCCGCGAATGGCAATGACGGACGATGGCGTGCTGATCTTGTAGGCCCGCTTGGTTGCGGCGCCCGTGATGAAGCGAAACGCGCCGCCAACAAGGCGCACGGCGATGTTCTCCGAGCCCGTCGATGGATCAAAAACGAATTTGTCGAGGACGAGGCGAGCGCCGGCCCCCAGGGCCACGAGCGTATCGTCCTTGAGTTTCAGCTCACCCAGTGAATTGGCGGCAACTTCGATGGTTTGGTTTTGCGTCACGCCATCGCCGGTACCAAGCGGCGCCTGATCCGCCGTCACCTTGTTCACGATGCGAACGGCTGTTCCGATTTGATCGTCGGCCGCAACCCACGAGGGTACTATTGCGAACAGACCGGCCAGCACCCATCGACGCCATGTCATCTCACATTCTCCCCACACACGTGCACATTGGTGGAGATTCAGTGGGGGGATGCAAGCGTTCGGATTTAATTGAACAGTGGAATTTCGGCGGTCAGGGCCAAGAGGACACAGAGCGTGGCGGATTGGACCGGCGGAAGGCCGTGTGCCCGTCATATGAGCAGGATGCACAGCGTTCCGAATATCGATCCATCGCTTGCGTTGACCGATCGTGACTTCGCGCGACAAAGCTCAGGCCATCCCGGATCACCGTCCCAACGACCGTGCCGGGCAAAATTTGCGGACGCTAAATAATGAAATCCGACGCCCCGATCACGAACGGGTTTGCCGAAGTGACCTGCAGTTCAACCTCGCTGTTCCATCGTTATAATGAATGGATACGGTCGTCGGACTGGACGTGATGATCTCAAGATCGTCCAACGACGTGACGGTCGCGAGCTGAGAGAAGTCCAACCGATCTATCCCAGCCTCGAAGTCCAGGATGCGGTCGGAGCCACTCGCCCACTGAAACACAAACGTGTCCGAGCCAGCCCCTCCGCGCAAGACGTCATTGCCGGTCCCGCCATCAATGCGATCGTTGCCGCCATCCCCAAAGATCGTGTCGACGCCCGCATCACCATAAATGCGGTCGTCTGCGCCGCCTCCATAGAAGCCGTCGTTGCCGCTGCCCCCGTGCAACTCATCCGCGCCCGCTCCCCCGTTCAAGAGGTCGTTGCCCGCGTCGCCAAAGAGAACATCGTTGCCGTCCTGACCGTACAATCGATCATTTCCGTCGCCGCCAAAGAGCGCATCACGGCCAGAGCCACCCTGGAGTTCGTCATGACCGCTGCCGCCGTTCAGCCAATCCGTTCCCGAGCCGCCGAACAGCCGGTCATTGCCGTCGCCACCTGTCAGCTGGTCGTTGCCGTCGTTGCCATAAACGGTGTCGTCACCTGCCAGGCCTGAGAGTTTGTCGTTGTCGGTCCCGCCATCAAGGACATCGCCAGCGCTGGTGCCGTTGCTCGAAATGCCCGAAACGGCCCCTGAGGTGAGGATGTTTTCAATTTTGCTGAGCGCGGTGGAGCCCACGTCGGCAATGACCGGGGCGATGTTGTAGGCGACGGTCGCGTTGGTCGTGAGTTCCGTCTTGATCGTGGGCGCCAGAGCCCCGCCAGTAGCCAGGGTTAGCACGTTGTGTGAGATCTGAGCCTGATCGACATTGCTGACCCAGATGCCCTGAGACGTTCCCCCATCGATGACGTTGCCCTCAATCAAGACTTGGCTGGTCGGTGCGGCGAGGGACCCATTCGCCTGGCGGGTGGCTCCTTGGAACAAGATCCCTTGGACGTCACCGCCCTCACCGCGCGTCAGCGTGTTGTCGCGGATCGTGATCCCGGACATGGCCCCGAACGAGCCGTCGTTCCACACTTGGATCATGTCGGGATGGTCACCGAGTTGATAGGCGGGGCGGAAGTTTGTGAAGCTGTTCCCCTCCACCGCGACATCGCGCACGCTCGCGATCTGTACGCCATCACTGCGGATATCGGAGAAGTGGTTGTTCTGGATCTCAACACTCTCAGAACGGCCGACGGCGAGCCCCGTCTTCAGATCGTGAAAGGTATTGCCCTCCAGGACGATGTGGCTGGAATCAAGGATCAGTAGTCCCTGGCCGTCATTGGTATGGTTGCCGTCGGCGGTGCCGTAGATCGCGGAACTGCGAATGGTGATGTGATCAGAAGAGTTGATGCGAAAGGCGCCCGACCAGTCCGGTTCGCCTTCAGCGAGGACGTGGTGCACATCAATGTGATCAAAGGTCAGGTGGCTTGAATCTTTGACGAAGACATTCTCGAAGATGGCCGGAGTCTTCGGATCCTGGGATCGAAGGGTCACCGCCTCCGTAAAGCGAAACCCATTGAGAACGACATCTCCATAGTTGCCGCTGGCAAGTTCAATCGTGGTTCCAGGAGTGGCGTTGGCCAGGGCATTTAGAAGCTCTGCGGCGGTTGCAACAAGGATCGACATTGAAAATCTCACGATCGTTGAAAGACGACGACACTATTGGGCGCACGGTATTGGGCGCACAGTCGGTTGCCAAGGCGAAAGGCCGCTCGCAGCGGTAGCGCTCCTAGCTGTATTTCGAAGCAATACCTTCCGAACGCCTTCACGCTCCGCTGAACACTCGCCGGGGAGCAGCGGCTGCTTCGCGGTCAGACCATGCGAGAGAGCATTCCGGCTCGACCGTTTACGCGAGCGAACGTGGCCCTGTGCTTTTCAGGCCGTTGGCCGGTTTCGGCAAGCATCTTTTCGGTGGCCATCATGCCTCCACGCCGATTCCTTGCCGTTTCTTCTCTTTCGTTCTTTGCCGCGCTCTGCCCTTTTAATCCTCATCTGCGTTCTCCTGAAACAACACATCCGCTCGACTATTTTACCGGCGAGCGAGCGTGGGCCTGTGCTTTTCAGGGCGTTGGCGCGGTTCGCGGCAAGCATCTTTTCGGTGGCCATCATGGCCTCCATGATAAGAATTCATACTGAGGCGCGCTGAGCATGTTTCGTGCCAGACACGGATCGATTTCGCGCCCACCCAAACCATCCGGGGGGCTGTTTCGCGCATCGGAACGGCCAGCCGGGCGATCATTTGCCAGAAGCGGTCGGCAATGGCGGCGTAATAGGAAAGACGCCGCATGAGACGTTTGCCTTCGACAATACACGCCAAATATCAGTATACAGAGTATTTGATTTCAGCGGGTCGTGGCTGTCTTTTTGCGAAACGAACCCAATTTCCATTCGCGCCAATTTGAGCGACTGGCCTCAAGCTGAAGGTGGTCCCGCAGCGGGTGGGCGCCCCCCACTTAACGAATTGTTTTCCCGCTCGGGACTATATGGACCGCAAGTCCTTTTTGTTGTTCCACAGTGCGTTCCATGTCCCGTACCGGCGTCTTGCGGCCCGCGGCTCGTTTGCCCGCGACGACAGCTTTGCCCATGGCCGGGCTGCTGCTCCTTTCACCGCTTCTCCTCCTTTCACCGCGTCTTGACCGGTCGTTGACGGGTGCCGTGGCGCGCGGGCTTGAGGCGCGGGTCCCTGCTGCAAAGCTCACCGACACGCGCCTTGACGGAATCATTGTGCTGGGCGGAACGCCTGAACGCGTGGTGGTGGCCTTACGTTTGGCGGAACGATTTCCAGGCGCGCCCGTGGTACTCAGCGGTCCTGGTGACGTGGAGGTTGCGGTTGCGCGCAAGCGAGCGCGGCCGACGACGCCGCTGACAATCGACCGGCGGGCGACGACCACTTATGAAAATGCGCTCTACAGTAAGGATCTGCTCGCACCTCGGCCGGGGGCTTGCTGGGCGGTGGTGACATCAGCGCTGCACATGCCGAGAGCGGTCGGCGCGTTTGAGGCGGTCGGATTTCCAGTACTGCCTTGGCCGGTCGATGATACGCCACAAACTCCGGAGGCGCTTTCGGCCAGGGTTTGGCATGAAGTCTTCGGGCTCATGGGATATTGGCTCTTGGGGCGCTCGAGCACGCTCTACCCAAGTGAGAGTAAAACTTGCGGCGAGCACGTGTTCGCCACCAATTGATCCAGGCGTAGACGATAGCGGAGCCCGGGCCGAAGCCTCTCTGCCGTCACGTATGGTCTGCAACCGATGCCAAGAGTTCCCGCCATTGCCTGACGGCCATCGACTTCTCGAAGGCAGCTTCGAACGCTGCGCGCGCGTTGTGGCCGAACTCTGCGCGGCGAACCGGGTCGTGCGCCAAGGCGCTGATCGTGCGGGTGAGTGCTTTTGCGTCACCGGGCTCGGCAGTAGCGCCGCAATCATAGCGTTTGATGAGGCGGGCGATTTCTCCGTCCGCATCGCCGATGAAGATTGCAGGGCGGCCTACAGCGGTGATGCCGTGAAACTTGCTCGGCACGATCAAGCCCTCCATGTCGGGACGCAGTGACACCAGGTGCACGTCGGCGGCGCTGAGGGCCTCCGAAAGTCTTTCCCGCGGCTGGTAGGGTTTGAAGACGACGGAGGTGAGCCCTCGCTGTACCGTTTCGCGAACAAAGTCCTCATAGAGAACCCCGCCGCCGATGAAGAGCCACACGACAAGTGGGTTGCGTTGCGGCTGGCGCTCGATCTCGGCGATGGCATCGAGAAAGGTTGCGTATTCGTGGGCACGACCAAGGTTGCCGGAATAGCCCACGACGAATTTATCCTGTAACCCCCAGTCTTGGCGCAGCGCATTTTGGGCGTGCGGGATCGGGTGCAGGAGGTCAGCGTCAGCCCAGTTGGAAATGACCCGGATCTTGTGGGGTTCGACACCCAAGGTCGTGACCCGCGCGGCCATGCGGTCGCCGAGCACGACGTTCATGGCAGCGGCCCGCAAAGATCGATCGCGTAACACTTTCATCGCTCGATAGAGCGGTCCCATTGCGCCGTCTTTTCCCGGTCCGGCGGCCATGGCGACTTCGGGGAAGAGGTCTTGCAGCCAATTGACGAGCTTGGCGCCCTTCAACCAAGCGATCGGGCCGGCCACGACCGAGAGCATCGGTGGATCGGTTTTTGCGATGACGACATCGTTCTTATGGACGTGGCGCAGGAGTTGCCAGATGGCCGAGAAGTAGAACGTCAGGTAATCGATAGCACGGCCTGCGAGGTCCAAGCGGCCGAACCGTGTGGTCCACAGGCGTATGATTTCGACGCCCCGGTGAACGTCGCGGGCGGGCAGCTGGATATTCGGATCGTCGTAGAGTTGGCGGGAGGTGATAACCGTGACTGTATCGCCGGATGAGGCAAGGGCGACAGTCAAATCCGTCAGAAGTTGACTGGTTGCGGAATGGTCTGGATAAAAAAATCGATTGATAAAAACATAAGCCACGGGGTATCCGCCTTACATCAGTCGCGGCGAGAATAGTGGGCACCGTCATGGGCGGCGATCACGCCGATGTCGCACGCGGGCCTACCCCGCGCAACAGGGACGGTCATGAAAATTCTCGTCACGGGTGCCGCCGGCTTCATCGGGTTCCACACTGCGAAGGCGCTTATGGGGCGTGGCGATGAGGTCGTCGGCTTCGATAATGTCAACGACTACTACGATCCCACGTTGAAGGAGGCCCGCCTCGCCGAGTTGGCGCGATTGTCCCACAACTCACCTGGAGCGTGGACATTTGTGCGCGGTGATCTGGCCGACGAACATTTGGTTTCCCGGATTTTTGCAGCGCAACGGTTCGACCGGGTCATCCATCTCGCGGCGCAGGCGGGCGTTCGCTACTCGCTGGAGAACCCCGGCGCTTACGTCCAGTCTAACCTGGTTGGGTTCACGAATATTCTTGAGGCGTGCCGACACGCGGGCGTTCCGCATCTGACCTATGCTTCGACTTCGAGCGTTTATGGCGGCAACACGAAGCTGCCGTTCAGCGAGCACGAGGGTGTGGATCACCCGTTGCAATTCTACGCCGCAACCAAACGAGCCAACGAACTGATGGCGCATTCCTATAGTCATCTGTTCCGGTTGCCGACGACGGGCCTGCGATTTTTTACCGTCTATGGTCCGTGGGGGCGCCCGGACATGGCGCTGTTCGTTTTCACAAGGGCGATCATAGCCGGAGATCCGATCCGGCTTTTCAACAACGGCCAACACTCGCGCGATTTCACGTATGTCGATGATATTGTCGAAGGGGTCGTTCGGGCGTCCGATCAGATTGCTGAACCCGACGCGGATTGGAACAGCGCGGCGCCCGATCCGTCGCGTTCGTCCGCGCCATTCCGCATCTTCAACATCGGCAACGGCCAGCCCGTGGCGCTCGCTGACTACATCGCAGCGATCGAAGCAGCGACGGGTAGGTCTGCCATTCGAGAGCTTGTGCCGCTGCAGCCGGGTGATATCCCCGACACTTTTGCCGATGTCAGCGCCCTGGAAGAGGCGGTCGGCTATCGCCCGTCAACACCGGTGACAGAAGGTGTCGCCCATTTTGTCGATTGGTATCGACGTTACTACAGCGTTTGAAACTCTCGCGTCTGGGCCTCTGCCTCGCATATCGTCAAGCGCATCGCTGCGCGCTCCGCTGAGCGTTAAACTTCTCTTAACCAATTTATAGTTGGTTAAGTTTAAGTTTTGGTAACTCAGTGCGTAGGCGTACAGATATGTCTCGGCGTTTCACGGATTTTTTCCTTAGCCTTGTCGCGCCGGCGGTCTTTGCGTTCGGGTCGCTGCTGGGCTTTCGGTCCCCGGAGTTGGTGGCCGAACTTGGCACGGGCGGCATCGATGCAGTAACCCCGCAAGCATCGGACACTTTGACCACGTCGGCTGGCACGAGCCAGAAAGCAGATATCGGCGCTCATGTACTTGCGCCACCCCTCACGATGTCCGATGCAACCCACATTGCGCCGGTGATCATCGAGCTTTCAAGCGTCCAGGCCGCGGCTGCCACAGTGTCGGTCGAGCCTATCGGCGATGCCGCTGTGCGCGACGTTGGCGACGTCACTGCGGTTCTTCTAGTGCCGAGCGACGCCAAGGTTGTCATCCCAGTTGTCGACAAATCCCCAGTTGGAACGGGCGAGTTGCCGCTGGATGTGGAGCAGTTCTCAGTCAACGCCACTCCCGTTGCGACGAGCGATAGCTTCGTCGTCGCTGAGGACGGGCGAGTTGCCATCGATGTGTTGTCAAACGACCGAGACGTTGACGGCGACCGGTTGACCGTCACGTCGATCAATGGCGAGGCGATCAAGGAGGGTGGAGCCGTCAGCGTCGGCAATGGCAGCGTGGCGCTCGCCGATGGCGGGCTCATCTTCACACCCTCGGCGGATGTGAATGGCGAGGTCATGTTCACCTACACGGTGAGCGATGGGAAGCTGAGCACGGTCGGGAGTGTCACTGGCACGATCAATGCGATCAACGACGCCCCCGTTGCGGCGAGCGATAGCTTCGTCGTCGCTGAGGACGGGCGGGTTGTCATCGATGTGCTGGGGAACGACTATGACATTGATCGTGGGCAGCTCATGGTGACGGCTGTGGATGGTCAAGCGCTGACGGACGGCGGTCCTGATGTGAGTGTCGCCGACGGCCGAGTCGGATTTTTGCAGGGCCAGCTGGTGTTTACGCCCACTGCCGATGTGAGTGGTCGGGCCGCGTTCACCTATACGATCAGCGATGGTGACCTGATGTCGACTGCCACCGTTGAGGGGCTCATCAACCCGGCCCCAAAACCTGTCGTGGCGTCGGTCGATACCGTATTGGGTGCCACTGACACGTCGCTCATCCTCACGGGATCAGCCCCCCTCAAGGGAACCGGCAACGCTTTGGATAACGTTATCACCGGTAACGACGGTGCGAATGTTCTCGATGGCGGCGCGGGTAACGATACGATGGCCGGGGGGCTCGGCGACGACACTTACATCGTTGATAGCCGCAACGACATCGTCCGCGAACTTGCCGGACAAGGCATCGATGAAGTGCGCTCGAGTCTTTCCTACACGTTGCCGTCTCACGTGGAGAAACTCACGCTGATTGGTGGCGGAGACGTTGCAGCAGTCGGCAATGATCTCGCCAATACGATCACGGGGAACTCCGGCAACAATGTCATCGATGCCGGTGGCGGCAACGACACGGTGGCTGCGGGGGCCGGCGACGATGTTATCTTCGGCGGGGCCGGCAATGACACGCTATCCGGGCAAGACGGGAATGACACCCTCAACGGAAACGATGGCGTCGATCTGATCAACGGCGGTGCAGGGTCAGACGTCATGGACGGAGGCGCTGGTAATGACGGGCTCTATGGTGGAGGCGGCGATGATCGGATCAATGGCGGCACCGGCAACGACATCATCTTCGGCGACGGTGGCAATGATGTCATCCGCGGCGGGCCGGGAAGTGACACATTATCAGGAGGGCAGGCTGGTAGTACGCTGTCGGCCGGGCAAGACACGTTTATCTGGTTGCGAGAAGATATCATCGACGCCGACGGGCGTTCGGGCAGGACTCGACAAGATCACGGACTTTGGCGCCGGAGACCGCCTGGACTTCAGCGGCTTGTTCAGTTCGCCACCGCAACTGCCGATCGCCGAACTGGTCAGACTAGAAGACACCATTTCAGGAACGCTGGTGTCCGTGAACGTGGACCTGGATGGAAAATTCTGGGAAGCGGTCGTGCTGGCGAATGTCCACGAACCCACCGTTGCCAGCTTTTTGGACCATCATTCCGTGATTGTGTGATGAACAAACCATGTCGCTCAGTCGATCGAATCGATGATCACGTTTTTAAAGCTTGTCATACGGCTATCGTCAGGTGATCGCGGTAAGAAAACAACACAAGATCCGTCCGGTTGTGCGGTGCTCTTCCCGGTGCTTGTCTCGTCACCCGTAACAGTTCAAGCATACTCGACTACGCGGGCATTTAAGTCGGCGCCGGGAGGTTATCATGCGGGTCATTGTGACCGGAGGCGCGGGATTTATCGGATCGGCGGTTTGCCGACATCTGGTGGGCGACAATGGCTTCGAGGTTCTGAACATCGACAAGCTGACGTATGCCGCCAATCTCGACAGTTTGGCATCGATAGTCGGTCAGCCTGGGTACCGGTTTTTGAAGGCGGACATCTGCGATCAAGCCGCGATGGCGGCGGCGTTCGAGAGTTTCCAGCCGGACGCTGTGATGCATCTTGCGGCCGAGAGCCATGTCGACCGTTCCATTGCGGGCGCCGGTGCATTCGTGACGACGAACGTCGTCGGTACGTACGTCATGCTGGAGGTGGCGCGCCGCTATTGGAGTGGCCTTCCGCAGCCCGCCCAGGCCGCATTTCGCTTTCTGCACATCTCGACGGATGAAGTTTATGGTTCGCTCGGCGAGGCAGGCCTGTTTCGTGAAGACACGGCGTACGATCCCAGTTCGCCCTATTCTGCCAGTAAGGCCGCCTCCGATCATCTGGTGCAGGCGTGGCATCGCACCTATGGCTTTCCGGCTCTGATCTCCAACTGTTCCAACAATTACGGACCGTACCAGTTTCCCGAAAAACTTGTTCCGCTCATGATCCTCAATGCGCTCCATGAGCAGCCGCTGCCTGTCTATGGCAACGGCACCAATATTCGTGACTGGCTTTACGTCGAGGATCACGCGCGGGCGTTACTGACCGTACTGGAGCGGGGGCGGCTTGGTGAAAAGTACAACGTCGGTGGACGCAATGAGCGCAGTAACATCGACGTCGTGCACCGAGTTTGCGAACTAATCGACCGCCTGAGGCCGACCGGCACTCCTCGTGCGTCCTTGATCACCTACGTGACCGATCGGCCCGGACACGACCATCGGTACGCCATCGACGCATCGAAGATCGAAAGCGAACTGGGTTGGCGGGCACAGGAGAATTTCGACAGCGGGATTGAACAAACCGTGGGCTGGTATCTCGACAATGAAGCGTGGTGGGGACCGTTGCGCAAGAAAGTCTATGCGGGCCAACGGCTCGGCCTGGCGAATGACGCTGAAGTCGGTGCGGAACACGTTCCAACATGAAACTGCTGGTCATCGGTTCTACAGGCCAGTTAGCCCGGTGCCTGGCGGAGAAAAATGGGTCGGCCGTCGAAGTGGTCACCGCCGGGCGGCCGGAGGTGGATATCAAGGAGTGCGAGAGTATCCGCCGTGCAATCGAACGGTACACGCCCGCCGTTGTCGTGAATGCTGCCGCCTACACGGCGGTCGATAAGGCCGAAAGTGAGCCTGACGAGGCGTTTGATGTCAACGCGCGCGGGGCGGGTCTTATTGCTCAGTGTTGCGAGGCTGCTGGAATTCCGCTGATCCATGTCTCCAGCGATTATGTTTTCGACGGGTCGAGTTCACGGGCCTATGTCGAAACCGATAGCACTCAACCTCTTGGCGTCTACGGAAAATCCAAGCTCGCGGGCGAGGAGGAGGTCGCTGCCGGAACGGCGCGGCATGTGATCTTGCGGACCAGTTGGGTTTTCAGTCCGTTCGGCAGCAACTTCGTCAAAACCATGTTGCGGCTGGCCGAGACGCGGGACGAGATCGCCGTGGTCGACGACCAGATCGGTGGGCCGACCTATGCCCCCGATCTGGCGGATGTGATCTTAGCGATGGCGACCCGGCTGCCTGAGGCTTCAATCAGGAGCGACGTGTTCGGTGTTTTCCACGCGGCGGGCAGCGGGGAGGTCACGTGGTGTGGCCTTGCGCGCGAAATCTTTCGAATGGAAGCAGCGGCCGGCCGAAAGGCACCGCTCGTGAAGCCCATTTCGACGAGCGCCTATCCGACGCCGGCGCGGCGCCCGGCCAATTCGCGGCTTGACTGCTCGCGCTTGGATCGAGTTTTCGGTCTGCGCTTGCCACCGTGGCCAGATGGGCTGGCGCGGTGTCTTGAGCGCCTTCAACGGGACGGTCGGCATCCCGCGACCGCTTAGCGGTTGACGGGCCCGGTGCATCCGATTACCCGACACGTTGATTGCCAAGCGAGGGTGGGGGAACTTTCATGCGCGTGGTTATGATCGGGTCCGGTTATGTGGGTCTCGTATCTGGAACTTGTTTTGCTGACTTCGGTCACACAGTCACGTGCGTCGACAAAGACGCGGACAAGGTCGCGGCCCTTCACAAAGGTATCATTCCGATTTACGAGCCGGGTCTTGATGCTCTTGTTGCCAACAACGTCCGTGACGGCCGTCTTTCGTTTACAACTGAATTGAAGGAAGCGGTTGCCGCCGCAGACGTGGTTTTCATTGCGGTTGGTACTCCCTCCCGACGCGGCGATAATCATGCCGATCTCGCTTACGTCTTTCAGGCTGCCCGCGATATTGCCCCTGCTCTGAACGCCTTCACGGTGGTGTGCACGAAATCGACGGTTCCGGTCGGTACCGGCGACGAGATCGAGCGTATCATCCGCGAGGCGCGGCCGGATGCCGACGTCTCGGTGGCGTCAAATCCGGAATTTCTGCGCGAAGGGGCTGCAATCCAGGATTTCAAGAAGCCGGACCGGATCGTCATCGGTGTAACGGATGACAAGGCCCGCGCGGTCATGTCGGATCTTTATTCGCCGCTCTTCATCAACCAGGCACCGCTGATGTTTACCGAGCGGCGGGCGGCCGAACTCATCAAGTATGCCTCGAACGCGTTTCTTGCCACTAAGATCACGTTCATCAACGAAATCGCGGACCTGTGTGAAGAAGTCGGCGTCAATGTTCAGGACGTGGCGCGGGGGATCGGTCTCGACAATCGCATCGGCACCAAATTCTTGCATGCCGGGCCGGGGTATGGCGGCTCTTGTTTTCCGAAAGACACCAACGCGCTGGCCAAGACCGCCCAGGATTTCGGGGTGCCGCAGCGGCTTGTGGAAAGTGTGATTGCCGTCAACGATCAGCGCAAGCGCGGCGTGGCGCGCAAGGTGATGACGGCGTGCGGCGGAAGCGTTCGCGGCAAGACGATCGCGGTGTTGGGCCTGACGTTCAAACCCAATACCGACGACATGCGCGATGCGCCGTCGATCGCCATTATCCGCTACCTCCAGGACAATGGCGCGCGGATCAAGGCGTATGATCCGAAGGGTGTCGAGCAGGCGAAGGGCGAACTCACCAACGTCGAATACATGCCAGACGCCTATTCATGCATCGAGGGAGCGGACGCGCTTTGTTTTGTGACGGAGTGGGAACAGTTTCGCGCACTCGATCTTGACCGCATCAAGTCCCTCTTGAAAGCGCCCATCGTCGTCGATCTGCGCAATATCTATCGTCCGGAAGATATGCACCGGCGGGGATTCACCTACTACAGTATTGGTCGCAGACCGGTGGTCGCGTGACACGGAGCAGCCGCAGATAAATGTCCGCGGCTGCCGTCGTTTTAAAAGAACTTGAGGTACCGGCTCCGTTCCCAATCGGAAACGTGATTCAGGTAACTGATCCACTCGTCGCGCTTATAGTCGAGCCAGGCACCGTACATGCCGTCGCCGAATACTTTCTTGGCCAACGGATCGGCGGCGAATGCTTCGACGGCATCGCCCAATGTCTGCGGCAGGCGCTTGATGCCGAGGCTGGCAAGTTCTTCGGGCGATTTCAGGTACATGTTTTCGGTGTGTGGATCGCCCGGATCGCTGCCGTTGGTAATGCCTTCGAGGCCCGCTGCGAGGACGAGGGCCGCGCCGAGATAGGGATTGCATGAGCTGTCGGCGGCGCGCAATTCAACGCGGCCGCCACCGAGTGGAATGCGAACCGTGTTGGTGCGGTTGTTGTTGCCGTAGCAGCCCCAGATCGGTGCCCAGGTGAACCCCGACATCGATCCCTTGAGAACGAGCCGCTTGTAGCTGTTTACCGTCGGGGCGACGACGGCGCAGATCGCGGGCAAATGGGCCAAGACGCCGGAGATGAATTGATAGCCGAGTTTTGACAAGCCGCAGCCGCGCGGGTCGTCGTCGGAGGCGAAGAGGTTCTTGCCTGTCTTGATGTCGGCCAGCGACATGTTGAAGTGGGCGCCCGAACCTGCCCGATCGACGTAGGGCTTGGGCATGAAGGTTGCGAACGCACCATGCTTGCGTGCGATTTCGTGCGCCATCATTCGGAAGAAGACATAGCGGTCGGACATGGAAAGCGCATCGAAGAATTTGAAGTCGACTTCGAACTGACCGATGCCATCCTCATGGTCGAACGAATAGACATCCCAGCCAAGCCCGTTCATGGCGGAGACGAGTTCGTTCATCCAATCCATGTTGTCGAGCATGCGGGACACGTCGTAGGCGGGCTTTTCGAGGTTCTTGCGGTCGGAAACAGGCGCAAAGCCCAGGGGATTTGCAGGATCGTCTTTCAGGACGAAGAACTCAGCTTCCATGCCGAGGTTGAAGGTGAAGCCCATGTCGGCCGCTTGGGCCAGGACGCGCTTGAGGATGTTGCGGCTGCAGGCATCGAACGGCGCGCCCTTCAACCACAGGTCGGACGCGAACCAGGCCGTGTCCTTGCGCCAGGGCAGTACGATCGCGGAATTCGCGTCGGGGTGCGAGGCCACTTCCTCGTCGGACACGTCCTGCGGTACGCCGTCGAGTGCTGCGCCAGTGCACAGTTCCGATCCCTTCATCATGCGGCCGAGGTGATCGATGGGAACCACTTTGCCCTTCGATACGCCATGAAGATCGACGTAGCTTGCGAACATGTATTTGACGCCGTCGGAACGCAGGCGTCCGGCGAGTTCGTTGATGGATGGGTCAGCGGCGGAGCTCATGATTTTTCCTCGGTCGTGGTGCTGGCAACGAGATCGGACTTGCAAGAGTGGCGTTGCGAGAGTAATTAATTGCGCAATTAATTTGAGACTGAAAGTGCAAAATACATCGTATTTGCACAAGTTTCGTACAAAATTTTGGAATTGGTCGCCTGAAAGGTGGGCATGGAATGGCGAAGCGAGCGCACAGCGTGGGACGGCCCAAAGCCGGCAGCAATCACGGTGGAAGCCGAAAGCGCCATTCTGTCGGCGGCGCTCGATCTCTTCGCAGCCAAGAACTTTTCATCCGTTCGCACGATCGATATCGCGAAGGTGACCGGCTTCAATCAAGCGCTCATCTTCTACTACTTCACCAATAAGGAAGAGCTGTACCGACGGGCGCTTGCGTTGGCCATCGAGCGGGCGTTTCAATCTTTCCGCATGACGAGAACGGCCTCGATGAGCCGGCCGATCTCATTTTCGCGTGGATCGACAACCATATCCGCGCTTATGATTCTGATTGCCAAGCTGATCAAGCTGTCGATCGACTACGTCTCAACGGCTGAACGCAAAGTCAGCATCGATCGCGCCATTCGCACGTTCTACGACGAGGAACGGCTGCTGCTGCAGTCCGCGATCGAGGCGGGTGTGGCTTCCGGAAAGTTCGGGCGGGTCGATGCCGACACAGACGGCGACGTTCATCTCGACCTACCTCGATGGCGTGTTCGTTCGCGCCATGGTGCTTCCGGATTTCAAACCGATCCCGGCGATCCGCGAATTGAAATCGTACATGCAGAGCCATCTACAGCCGGCCGGGACGACCAGGCGGCCGGCGCGGTGATGGCCTTCAAGCCGATGTCACCTGGCGCACATCGACCGCCACGCGGACCGGTCGATTCAAAATTCCATCAGGACGGTCAGTCGATCTTTTTCGCCGAGCCCGATGATCGTGGCGACGGTGCCGTCAAACGGACCCCGGCGATTCGGATCTGTTGTCCGACGACATAGGGGTGCGGCGGGGCGATGATCACGCCGTCTTCTTCGCGGGCGCGCAAGGCGGCAATAAATTCCCCGCTCAGCCGGCTCGGGTCATCGCCGCTGCGGATGACCGAGCGGACACCGAATGTGGAAAGCACCGGCCGCCACGGCGTGTCGTCCGATGGCAGTTCGACGAAGAGGTAGCTTGGGAAAAGGGGCCGCAGAACGTTCGTCGTCTTGCGGGCATGGCGGACACGCTTTCTGCACGAGTGGGCAATACGAGCCAAACCCCTGATTGGCGAGATTGCCGATCGCCGTCGCTTCCTTATGCGGATGCGTGCTGACGACGATCCAGGCTGGTGGCCGTTGCATCATGGGGTCTCTTTTCGCCCGTTGATGATCTTCGAGCCTATCTTAGTATCGTTGGAGCGCCACGTCACGGTCCAGGGTGAGAGCCTGTCACGCGAGCCGGTGACGGGTCCTTGAAATAGGGCTCCACTGTCCCTTTCAGCTTGATCGTGATCGCTTTGCCGGCGCGATCCTTGGCCTTGCCAGCGGCGACCTTCACCCAGCCTTCGCTGACACAATACTCTTCGACATTGGTTTTTTCGATGCCGTTGAAGCGAATACCGACGTCGCGGGCGAGAACGGTTTCATTGTAGTGCGGGCTTGACGGATCGACGGAGAGGCGGTCGGGCGGTGCATCGGACATGATGGTCTCCTCTCCTAGTTTGCGAAGCGGAAGTGGAGCACGTCGCCGTCCTTGACGACATACTCCTTGCCTTCGAGGCGCATCTTGCCGGCTTCCTTGGCTCCTGCTTCACCGCTGCCGGCCACGTAGTCGTCGTAGCCGATCGTTTCGGAGCGGATGAAGCCTTTCTCGAAATCGGTGTGGATGACGCCCGCGGCCTGCGGCGCCTTGGTGCCGCGCGTGATGGTCCAAGCTCGGGCTTCCTTGGGACCGACAGTGAAGTAGGTCACGAGATCGAGCAGCGCATAACCGGCGCGGATGAGCCGGTTCAATCCCGGTTCTTCGAGACCCATGGAGGACAGAAATTCCGCCGATCCGCTTCCGGCAATCCGGCGAACTCCGCTTCGATCTTGGCCGAGATGATGACGCGACCGCGCCTTCGGCCTTGGCGCGCTGTTCCACTTGCGCGGAAAACGCGTTGCCGGCGGCAGCCGAGCCCTCGTCCACATTGCAGACGTAGACGATGGGCTTGGCGGTCAGCAGTTGCAAGGCGCGAAAAGCTGGCTGTTCTTCAGAGTGATATCGGCCGTTCGTGCCGGTTTCCCGTCGCGCAGCGGCAGCAGAATTTTCTCCATCAGTACGAACAGTGCTTTTGACTCCTTGTCGCCAGCCTTGGCCTTCTTCTCGATCGGGCCAATGCGCTTTTCGAGGCTGTCCAAGTCGGCGAGCATCAGTTCGGTTTCGACAACTTCGGCGTCGGCCAATGGATCGACCCGGTTTTCGACGTGGGTGATGTCATCATCTTCGAAGCAGCGCAGCACGTAGGCGACCGCATCGACTTCACGGATGTGCGACAGGAACTTGTTGCCGAGGCCTTCGCCTTTCGACGCGCCGCGCACGAGACCGGCGATGTCGACGAATGTCAGGCGGGTGGGAATGATCTGTGCCGATCCTGCAATCCTGGCAAGCGTGTCGAGGCGAATATCGGGAACGCCGACTTCGCCGACGTTGGGTTCGATCGTGCAGAACGGATAATTCGCCGCTTCCGCCGCCGCCGTTTGCGTCAGGGCATTGAAGAGCGTCGATTTGCCGACGTTCGGCAGGCCGACGATGCCGAGCTTGAAACCCATGATCCGAGTTGTCCCTGGTTCTTGTTTGCGCTGGGCTACAACGCTACGCGCTGAGGATCAACCGGGGATGGCGACGCGGGTGGCTTTGTTCAGTCCCTGGACTTGCGGCCTGAGAGCCATTTGGCGAGGTTTTCGGCCAGAGCACCAGCGCGCTTCGATTGCCGTTCACCGGGCGGGCCGCCAGATGTAATGGGACGCGGCGAACGCTCGCGCGTTTCGTTGGCTGCACTATCATCGCTTTGGCCGCTGACGCCGTTCTGTTGCAAAAGCCGCGCGACCTCGGTTTGGAATCGCTGCGCATCGCCACGGGCCAGATGCGTGGCGGCCTTGGCGACGGCGTCGAGGAGGTCTGGCAGCCAAACCCGATCGGCCTTGGTGAAATCGCTCAGCACATAATGCGCCACTGCGTCCTTCGATCCGGGATGTCCGATGCCGAGACGAACGCGCACCGTCTCGTTGCCCAAATGTGCCGAGATCGACCGCAGCCCGTTATGGCCGGCGTTGCCGCCGCCAGTTTTGACCTTTATGCGGCCAGGCAGCAGATCGAGTTCGTCGTGGAAAACGATGACATCGCCTTCGGAGATCTTGAGGAAGCGAGCGGCATCGCCGACGCTTTGCCCACTCTCGTTCATGAATGTTTCGGGCTTGAGAAGGAGGACCTTCTCGCCGCCGATTTCGCCGTCAGCAGCAAGCCCTTTGAATTTTTTCTTCCAGGGGCCGAAGCCATGCAATTCGGCGAGGCGTTCGACGGCCATGAAGCCAATGTTGTGCCGGTGCCGGGCGTACTTCTCGCCGTAATTGCCCAGACCGACAAAGAGCTTCATGGCGGCAAAGGCTCCCGGGCAGAAGGGGTGACCGGCGCGCGCGGACGGCAGCGCGCCGGTCTTGTCGTGTTACTTCTTCTTCGGTGCGGCAGCTGCCGGGGCAGCTTTGCCGCCAGCGGCCGGAGCGGCCTTGCCGCCGGCAGCAGGAGCTGCACCCTTGGCGGCAGCGGCAGCCGGAGCGCCCTTCGCGGCACCAGCCGGAGCGGCAGAAGCGGTCGCGTCGGTCGCGGCCTCTTCTTCCTTGCGCACGCCGGCGATGGTGGCGATCGTGAAGTCGCGGTCGCCAATCACCGGACGCACACCTTCGGGCAGTTCGACGAAGGAGATGTGGATCGACTTGCCGATTTCGAGACCTTCGAGGTTGATTTCAAAGGACGCGGGAATGCGGTCGAACGGGCAATACACCTCGACTTCGTGACGAACAATGTTGAGAATGCCGCCGCGCTTCAAACCGGGCGAAAGCGTCTCGTTGATGAACTTCACCGGGACGGCAACGCGAATGATGCCATCTTTGCCGACGCGCAGGAAATCGACGTGGAGCGGGGTATCCTTCACGGGATCGACTTGCACGTCACGGGGAATGACGCGGATCTTGCCCTTTTCGGCGATGTCGATGTCGAACACCGACGCCGTGAAGTGACCCTTGAGGATCTGCTTCCAGAGTTCGTTGTATTCGAGGACGATGGTTTCGGGAGTTTGGTTGTCGCCGTAGATTACGGCGGGTACGTTTCCTTCACGGCGAGCTTGGCGTGCGGCCCCCTTGCCTGCACGCGGGCGCGCCGTGGCTTTGAGAGCAACGATCTCTGAAGCCATGACGAGTTCTCCAAATAGAAAAAGCTGCGAACCGGCCTCCAAGGGTGCCGGGCAGTGTCTCACGCGGTTGCTTGAGATGGCGGGCTTATAGCCTTCAAACCCACTTCCGCGCAACGGCCGACAAGTGCAACCACAACTCATTGACCGAGAGATGCCGATGCGTTGGCGGTCTTCGCCGTTGTTTAGCGTGTAACTTTGCCTTGCGATCGGATTGGGTATGCCGGACAAGCATCGTTGTGATGAAAAAACCCGCCAAACGTCGCCCTTCGACGGAGCAGGACCGCCTGATCTGCGACGCGCTTCGCAATGCCGGCCGCCCGGTGAGCGCTTATGAGATTATCGAAAGCGTGCGGGACAAGGCGACGCTGGCTCCGCAGACGGTTTATCGCTCACTCGACCGGTTGATCGCCTCGGGTGCGGCACACAGGCTGGAAAGCCTCAATGCTTTTGTTGCCTGCAGCCACGCGGTGCACAAGGGGACCGCCATTTTCGCAATTTGCGATCGCTGTGGCGGCGTGGACGAATTTGACGAGCCTACAGCGCTGACGGCATTGGTAAATTGGGCTGAAGACTCGCACTTTGTGCTGCGCCAGATGACGCTCGAACTGCGCGGCACGTGCGCTCGCTGTGTTTCGCAAATAGCCTAAAACCGAGGGGCATCCGGCGTGTTGCCGCAAGGCCGCACGTTGCTCCTCTCTTACTCCGATGCAAAGTGATTGCTTGCCGATCCGGATATTATCCGCACATTTAGCGGATGTGATATTATAATATCCGGTACTGGTGGCGCATGATGTTTTGGTCGTTGGTATTCGCGACGAGCGGGAAATTGGCGGTCGGGACGCGGTTGTCGGGCATGGCAACTCTATGCGCCATTGCCGTCGGTACTTTTTCAGAGACGGCTTTGGGACAGAACACGGGGGCGGTCGAGCTTCCCGAAGTTGTCGTGACGGCACCGAGCCCCGTAGCCAAGCCGAAAGAAAAGCCGGTAGCGGGCACATCCGAGCCCCGGCAGCAGCCCGCGACCGCCACTGGAGAACTGCAGTCGGTCGGGCCAAGCAGCGAAGCACTCGGTCCTGTTGCAGCCGTGCCGGGCACCTTGATCGTTGTGGAAGATGCGTTCGCCACAATCACCGTTTTGAAAGAGGGCGAGATTCTTTCCAATCAAGGCGCCACCATCACGGACTCGCTGCAGAACAAACCCGGCATCGCCGGATCGACGTTCGCTGCTGGCGCGAACCGGCCGATCATTCGCGGCCTCGATAACCATCGTGTCCGCGTGCAGGAAAACGGGTTGAGTAGCGGCGACGTTTCAGCCCTGTCGGAAGACCACGCCGTCACCATCGACCCGTTCGCCGCAGATCAGGTCGAGGTCGTGCGCGGGCCGGCAACACTGCGTTATGGCAGTCAGGCCATTGGCGGCGTCGTGGCGATCGAGAACCAACGCATCCCGACCGTCATTCCCAACGGCGGTTTTTCCGGTGAGATCAAAGGCGGTCTTACGTCCGTCGACGAAGGCCGTGACGGCGCAATTCGAGCTACCGCCGGATCGGGGAATGTTGCTGTGCATGCTGATGCCTTCAAGCGCATTACGGAAGATTACGACACCCCCCAGGGCCGTGAGGCCAATACCTTCGTCAACAGCGACGGTTTTTCTCTCGGCACATCGCTCGTGGGGCCATCTGGTTTCCTTGGTGTCGCCTTCACGCGCCTGGAAAGTCTGTACGGTATCCCGGGTGAGGAAGCTCTGGAAGTGCGGCCGCGCATCGACCTCGAACAGGACAAAGTCCAGGTCAAGGGAGAGTGGCGCGTGCAGGACATGGGCATAGAAGCTCTACGCGTCTGGTTCGGCGCGTCCGACTACACTCATAACGAGGTGATTTTCGACGAAGCTGAGGGCGGCGACATCGTTGGTACTCGCTTTACAAATAAAGAATACGAAGCGCGCGCCGAACTGCAACATCAGTCGTTCCGCAACAGTCTGGGTGAATGGAGCGGCGCCGTCGGCGTGCAGTGGGGTGACCAGGATATCAAAGGCGTGGCCGTCGATGAGCCCGTTGATGCGCTGCTGGATACCGCGAATGTCAAATCCATCGCTGGATTCTGGTTCGAAGAATTGCAGGCTACAAACGCGCTGCGCTTGCAGGCTGCCGCTCGTATCGAAGAGACAAGAGCGCAGGGCGACGGGTACACGAGTATTGCGGACTTGAATAATCCTGGCCTGTTCGAGGGGACGCGCAGTTTCACCCCGTTCAGCGGTAGTCTCGGTGCGCTTTACGAACTACCGATGGGGGTCGTGGCACGGCTCAATGGTCAGTATGTCGAACGGGCCCCGGCGGCGCCGGAACTCTTTTCCAAGGGCGTGCATGAAGCAACGGGTACTTTCGAAATCGGCAACCCTGACCTTGATATCGAGAGTGCACGCACTGTCGAACTCGGTTTCGGAAAGGCAGCGGGCGCTTTCCGCTTTGACGCGACGGCCTATTACACGAAGTTCGACGGGTTCATTTACAAGCAGATCATTGATGGCGTCTCTTGTGAGGAAACTCTCGACAGTTGCGGTGGAGTGGGTGATCTCGATCTGATTGTCTACCAGCAACGAGGCGCTACTTTTTACGGCGTAGAAATCGGTGGTCAATATGACGTGGCGGCGATCTGGAAGGGCGTATGGGGCGTCGACGGGCAATACGACTTCGTCAATGCCGAGTTCGCCGACGGAGAAAACGTCCCCCGTATTCCGCCTCACCGACTTGGAGGCGGACTTTACTACCGCGATCTGAATTGGTTTGCCCGCGCTGGCGTCTTGCACGCCTTCGATCAGGATCGTGTCGCCGTCGATGAATTGACAACGCCAGGGTACACGCTGGTGTCCGCCGAGTTGAGCTACACCTCTCGCTTTGACGGAGCAGCCAGCCTCCCACAGGAAATAACGATCGGCCTCAGAGGCGACAACCTTGCCGACGACGACGTATTGAATTCCGCCTCATTCAAACGCCGCGAGGATGTGCTGCAGCCCGGGGCCAGCGTTCGACTTTTCGGCTCCATCAAGCTCAATTGAGCCGTGGAGGACGTGACGGGTCTGTGATCTACTCTTGATGGCGATCCGTTGTTTATCTTACGGGTCAACATAGAGGGGCTCGGCTTTAAGGCCGTGAGTAGCGATGCAAGGGCGGGCAAAAGCGGGTAGCAGCGCCAGATGGCGCTATGTTCTGCTCATTTGTCCGATGTTCGCCTGGTCGTCTATCGAGACCAGAGCTGCCGATGTGGTGCTGGGCCTGCCTCGTGCACCGTTTACGGTGGTTGAGCCGCATCCTGATCCGACAACGATGGAAATTCGCGCTGCCGAAGGACTTTCCAACGACACAACGGCGGGGCAGGTCACCTCGGCTCTGTTCAAGGCCAGCAAGACCGGGATGGTTATTGATTTCTCCCACCGGGGGATGAAGCACCTTGATTTATCGGGTCTTGACTTCAAAGGCGCGCGGCTGAACCGTTCGGATGTTTTTGGAACCGATCTTTCGAACGCCAACTTGTCGAGTTCCGATCTCGCCGGGGCGCGACTCGATCGGACCGTGCTGACCTTTGCCAATTTTTCCGGTGCCAATCTGGAGGGCGCAACCCTGATGCGGCCGACCATTTATTCGGATCTGCGCAGTGATTGGCGTGAGGCGCCTGTATTCGACAATGCTAACTTGCGCGGTGTGCGACTTACCGGCCGCATCGATGGGGCGTCGTTCAAGAGCGCGGATCTGTCCGGCTTTGATTTCTCGCCCCATGATCCGCGTGCCGATATCTCGTTCCTGCCGCGCAACTTCTGCCGAGGATGCCGATTTGACGGAGCGATTCTGAGGGGCGCGAATTTCGACGACGCGTCGCTCGCCATGGCTTCGTTCGCCAATGCCAATCTCGCCGGTGCGCGGCTGACGCGCACCGATCTGTCGCGGGTCGACTTCAAGGGGGCTGACCTGACCGGCGCGGATTTGACGGGTGCTGATCTGGCAGATGCCGATTTGAGGCAAGTCAAAGGTCTTGAAAGCGCCAAGGGTTTGGGCCTAGCTCTCAACCTGGATAAAGCGCTGAGGTAAAGGCGCCAATCGACTGGGTGGAAAGTTTCGCATGCCAATCGCCACGCCGCTGATGGCCCGGGTTCGCAACTGGGCCGCATACTTGGCTCTGGCGCTGACGCTCGCGGTTCCGTTTGCCACCAACGCGCAAGATTTTCCGGAGGTCGACACCGCGCTTGTCGTTTCCGTCGATGTCTCGAACTCCGTCGATGCAACACGATACCGGCTGCAATTGGATGGGATTGCCAAGGCGCTGGAAGATGAGGGGGTCGTCGAGGCGATCCTGGCCGGGAGCCGCGGCAGCATCCTGATTTCGCTCGTCATGTGGGCCGACAAGCCAAAAATTTCTGTACCGTGGACCCGCATTTCTTCGAAAGAGGAAGCCGCGGCGGTGGCGCAGCAGGTTCGCCGGCTGCCGCGCGAGGGCGGCGAGTTTACCTGCATGTCCGGCATGATGCGCATGATCGCCGACAAGGTCGTTACCCAAATTCCGGCGCAGGCGGCACGGGTCGTGGTCGATGTGTCGGGGGATGGCAAGGACAACTGCAACCGCGAGGAGCCGATTGACATCGTGCGCGATGAACTCGTCAACTCCGGCGTCATCATCAATGGTTTGCCAATCCTGGAGGGTGATGATGGCCCGTCGCTGGAAGGCTGGTATTCCGAACACGTCATAGGCGGGCCCGGCGCGTTTGTCTTGCCGGCCAAGGGGTTCGGCGACTTCGAGCGCGCGATCCGGCAGAAGTTCGTCAACGAGATCAGCGGCACGCTGCCGGGTTCTCGATACGCAAAAGCGGACTGATCACAGTCCGCTTCGCATAATTCGCAACAATACCTTGGGTGGTCCAGCGATCAGGTATCGTTCATTGTTGCTGGCTGGCACTTCCACCGTTTGACCGTCCACTGCGGATGCGTTTCCTGCCAATTGGCAAGAAATGGTGGCGCGAGCATAGCGCACTGGATCGTGTCCATGTCGCCGTCGACAGGCAGGGTGTAATCTTTGCAGCTGGAAGGGTCTGCAATCATGCAGGCTGAGATAACGATCGTCAGCATGGGGCGTGGTTCTCCCGGTTTTATTTGTGCGGGCGACACGCCCGAGGCCACGCCCGCCGAAGCTGACGTTGCATAAGATGACTTACGCCTGCACCTTTCGCACGGATCAACGGCCCGGTTCGGTCATCTTATGCCGGTTCAGAACTTGCGGGCACTTGCCGGTCAGCCGGTCAGCAGCAACTCACCCTTACCAATGGACGCGAGATCCCCAGCGAAGCGGCGCACCTTCGCGGGCAGCGGCGCCGGTGCCAGCGGGCCCAATTCGGCTGCTACGAACCGGCTGATAAGGCGTAGAAAAACCATATCGTGGAGGCCACAATCGGCGAAAGTCGCCAGCATGTCATCTGCCTTCGGACCGATGAGCGTGCCGCGGCGCATCAGCGGCCCGGCGCCAGGACCAAAGCCACCTTCGGCCCAGATTGTTCCACCCGCCATGCGTGAACCGGCCGCCGCTCCGGTTTTGCCCGCGGCGACAATCGTGCCTCGGCGCATCCGATCCCCGGCGCGTTCGCCGATATCTCCGCCAACGTGGATGATTCCGCCGGCCATGCCGAACTTTTCACCGTGCAGTAAACCGCCAACATAGCTGCCGGCCGATCCGGTAACGGTGATAAGGCCGCCCTTCATTCCGGCGCCGAGATAGTTTCCGGCCGAACCGCGAATGTCGAGACGGCCGCCCTTCATGTAACGGCCGGCGTACTGACCGGCATCGCCCTCGACGATGAGCGTGCCGGACGCCAAGTGATCGCCGATGCCGTCGCAGGCCAGTGTCGTTTGCGCCAACACAAGCGTGCCCGCGTCGTTCGTGGACGTGACTTCAAACAGGTCGCCTAGCGTGCCGCCTTCGAAAGGCAGTCGCGCGACGTCCTCGGCCGATTGCGCGGTCAATGGCGCAGGCTGCAAACACGACAGGTCGAGCCGGCCGACGGGGGTGGATTTCAGACGCAGCTTGAGCCCGCTCATGCGACGTAATCCTTCAGGTGGTAGTGGAACTGGCCAAGTTTGCCGCCGTAATTGCCGGCTGAAACGCGCGTGACACCTTTCGCGGCGCCGATGTCGGTGACAGCCTTGAGGCCGGCGCGCATGGCGTTCGACACGGCCTGCGACGTCAATCCGTCTATGACGATTTCGAGCACGGCGATCGTGTCCGGGTCGAGTTCGGTCTCAGTCGTGCCGCGCAATGTCGGGCAGAAGGCATTATTGGTCGAGGCGAGTGCGCCTTTGTACTTGGAGCCGACTTTCGAACCCGAGCGTACGATGCCGCCCGGAAACGGGGTGATCACGTCGGGCACTTTCGCGATCGCTGCGACGGCGGCTTCCGCTGTTTCCAGAAGGCCGGCACGATCGCGGCCGAGCATGAGCAAGTTGCCGCCCCCGACCGCATCGGTCGTGACGCCGACATTATCTTCGATGGTGAACTCACCATCCATGACGGGAACGCGCCAGAAGCGGCGCTTGCCGAGCCGCTTCGACATCTGCCAGCCGTCGCCGAAAAAACGCGGGCCCGGCGGAGAGCGCGAGCCGCTGGGGACTGTCGAGACCATTGTAGCAAGCCGAGCCGGGGCTCGTCAGGACGCATTGTCCGACGCGATTTTTCAATTGCGGCAGGATGGCGTCGGGAGAGAAGCCGAACACGAGAACGCGCACGCCGGGGCGGCCATCGGGCGTGTCAGAGGCGGGGATCTCGTAATCGATGCCGCACTCGGCGCCGCAGCCGATAACCGACGTACCAAAGCCCGTCATCGTCGTGGCCGCGATCATCGCCCATTTGGCGCTGTCGGCGGTGATGATGAGAGCGGTGCCGCTCATGCCGAATGCCTCGGCAAAGGTATCGTCGATGGCGACGCCGTTGACCTTCATGTTCTGGCTCAGCGTCATGTGCGTGCCCCGGTGGGGTGGACAACGAGACATCCGCAGGTGCCGGGCGCGTGGCCGCAGCCGGCGGTGATGATTTCGTCGTCGTGGAGACGGAAGTTCTCCATCTGCACGGTGTGATAGCTGTCGAAGTAATCTTTCAACGGTTTCTCGGCGCGTTTGCGATCATATTCAGGGCGCACGACGTGCGTTGCTCCGGTGACGACTTTTACAATTCGTCCGTTGCGCACGATCAGTTCGCCGTTCTTGAAGACGAAAAGCGGTGTCGTGAACATTGCTTCGCGGTCCGGGTTGTCGTCATAGACGGTGATGTCGGCGTTGGCGCCGGGGCCGAGATGTCCGCGATCCCTCAGTCCGAGTGATTTGGCCGGGCCGGCGCGGGTCATGATGGCGATTTCATAGAGCGAGTATTCACGGGTGAGCGATCCGAGGATCGTTGCCGCCTGGGCACCGGGGTGAATCCGGCGCAGCATTTCGTTGCGGAACGTCTTGTCCATGAGCAGGCGGATCAGATGCGGATAGGTGGTGAACGGTGCGCCATTCGGGTGATCCGTGGTCAGGAAGATGCGCCAGGGGTCGTTGACGAGCAGGAACATCTCAAGCCCGATCGCCCACTGGAGCGCGTTGACGAAGCTCTTGTCGCGATACTTCATCGGCACCACGCCGCAGCCGGCATCGCATTCGATATCCATCACTACCCACTTCTTGGGGTGAGCGCTCTTTGTATTGCCGTACTGGCGCATCGAGTCGCCGGATGCGGTGCAGGTCTGGCCGAAGAGGATCTGGCCGATGTCGATGGAGACGTTCTTGTACTGATTGATCAGTTCGGCGATCTCGGCGGCACCTGAAGAAAACTTCATGTCGCCTTCGGTGCCGTAACTGTGGAACTGAATGTGGGTGAGGTGGATAGGCGTGCCTTCGGAGGCGCGAATGGTGGCGAGCGTCGTGTCCTTGTTGCCGGGCACACCCAGGTTGCAGCCGTGGATATGGATGGGATGCGGAACGCCCAATTCCTGCAGTGAGCGGCCGAGCGTCAGGATAATGTCACGGGGCGTGACGCCGTAGAAGACATGCTTCTCGTCAAGGTCGAGCGCGCGCTGATTGAACTTGAACGCAGAGATGCCGCCGGGGTTGACGACCTTGACGGCGAGCGCCTGTGCCGCGTGCATACTCCAGGCGATGTAATCCTTGATCTCATCCTTATGCGCGCCGCGCGTCAGCAAGCGCAGGAAGTAATCGTCGGAGCCGAGCATGACGAACGCGCCCTTGTCGATCATGGGCGTGTCGGCCATCTCCATGTGCGCCTGGCGCGCGTTGGCCGGCAGCATGGCGGGTTCAAAGGCGGCGGTATAGCCCATCTCGGCATAGCGATAACCGGCGGTCAGCGTCGATGGGACGGCATGGCCGCAGCCCGACCGCGTCAAATCTCCGCGTTGAACCTCGTGGCCGCGATGATCCTCCGGCAGCATCATGCGTGCGATCGTGACCTTGCCGCCGCCGATGTGCGAATGCGGGTCGATGCCGCCTGCCATGACGACCTTGCCGGCGAGATTGTATTCCTGCTGCACCGTTTCGCCGGCACTCGGCGTCACGATACGACCGTCGCGTACATGGATATCACGGATTTCGCCGTCGACGCCGTTGGCCGGGTCGTAGACCTTACCGCCGGTGAACTTGATCAACATGGAGCAATCGTCTTTCGCGGTTCAGAGAGCGGCTTCGAGGGCAGCGAGAACGTCGACCGTGCGGGGCAGGCCCGCCGCGCGTTCCAGATCGCGGAGCGGGAGGGACACGACGCTGTCGCAGCGCACGAGTTGACCCTTGTGGTCGATGCCGGGAGTGCCCACTGGGATGTAAACGGCAGGCTCATTTGCCAGCTTGATGTCGTGCGAGCCAATCACGATGGTGGGAATATCGGTCGTGGGCGGAGAAAGATCCGCGGTGAAGGTCGCAAGCCAGACGAGGCAGTCCGTCTGCCGGGATGCGATGAGCTTGGGAATAGCGAACAGGTTGGCATCATATTTCGGCTCACCTGTCGCAAAGCTGACGCGCAGGGGGTAGCCCGATTGCCAGGTGCACACGGACACGGCCGTGCTCGCGCCTTCATTGCCTCCCAGCGATAATCCTGCGAAGCGCTGTTTGACGTTCAGATCTTTTACAAACTCGCAGATCTGATGGACGGTGAGGTCGGCGTTGGCAAAATCGAGAGCCGGCGGCACCCACACGATGACGCCGTAGTCGGCCTTGTGGCAGCGGGCGAGCAGATCTTCGATTTGGGATCTGGGAACGCCGGCAATGTCGCCTGCCGGCAGCGGCACGCCCTTGTGCAGGGTGCGCAGAGCGGAAACAATCTCGCCTATACGTTGCTTGGGGCAATTGATCTGGATGACGTCGCCGATGCGCGTGCCAACGGCCGCCGACGTGTCATAGCCTTCGCCAAGAAAGACGATCGTGCGCTTGGCTGGCGCTTCGGAGAACATCGATTTCTCATTGCAGACGATGCGTTCGAAAAAGCGCGGGTGGAACGTGTGGACGTCGCTTGCAATGATGAACAGGTCGGCGCGGTTGCGAGCTTCCGTCAGCGTCGTCATGATGTAGCCGCTGGTCTGCAGCACCTTGATGTTGCGGCCCTGTGCCTCGCTAAAGGCATGGTCAACGACCCCGCGTGTCTTGTCGGCGATCGACATGATCGCGCGCATGCCGTCGACATCCGTCGCAAGGCCACCGAATGCGGGAAGCCGCGCGTTGCCGATCAATGCCGCGGCGGCGGCGATCGCTTCGGGCAGCGAGACGTCCTTGCCCCCGACGCGCGGCATGGATTGCGTTAATGGACGTTCGAAACCTGCCTTGGCCTTATCGCAGCCGTTGCGGGTCACTTTCAGGGTCTGGCCGGTGCGGGCGATTTCGAGATCATCGCAACGCAGGCCGCAAAACGGGCAGGTCACGTGAGCATGTGTTTGTGCAGCGGACGCCGGTGCTGTCTGAGCACCCGCTTGGACAGCGGTCATTGTCTGGGGCTCGTTCTTTAGTTGGAGGCGCACAAAAGCATGGACGCCTGTCGCTGACAACTGCGTTGGTCGGGTGGCGTGACCGTGGTCAGGCGGCGAAAAAGCGCAGATCGATAGCTTGGGAAAAGCATCCAATTGCGCTCACAATCGTCGCTCACTATGGTGCGCGCGCGTGGACCCGAGCAGTGGCCGCAGAGCATTGGTTGTGGAGGAGACTTTATGGTGAGAGTGCTGGCATCCTTACTGGTGGCGTTCGCGGCGTTTCTGCCCGCTGCCGCCGACGCGCATGGTCCCTCGCGCCAAAAAGTCGTTTCCAAGATCGAGATCAACGCGCCCGCCGATAAGGTATGGGCTGCGATCAGCAACTTCCAAGATATGAGCTGGCATCCCGCAATTGCGAAGACGGAAGGCACTGGGGGCAATGATGTCGGGGCAACCCGCAAGCTGACGCTCAAGTCGGGTGGCGTGATTAACGAGAAGCTGACGAAATATTCCGCCGCCGAGCGGGGAATGGGCTACGAAATCACCGACGTCGACGTTAAGGTTCTTCCCGTCACCAATTATGCCGCTCAAATCAACGTATCGGGCACGGCTGAGAAGACGATTGTCGAATGGCGTGCCGCCTTCTACCGCGGCTTCGTCAACAACGATCCGCCGCCGGAACTTTCAGATGAAGCAGCCGTCAACGCTGTGACCGACATCGTGCAGAGCGGTCTTGGAGCGCTGAAGAAGAAATTCGAGGGCGGTTGATCGCGTGACTGTCGCCGGAGATGCCCGCATTCATTCTGCCCGGCTGCGTGCCGGGCAGTTTGTTTTCTTGATGCTGCTGTGCATCCTGGCCGCAAACTTGGCAAACGCGGGGGCAAAGGCGACCGGGTCTGCGCGGACAGCGTATGTCACCAATCAGCTTGGAAACAGCCTTTCCATTGTCGATCTGGCGAGCGGCAAGCAAACGGACGAGATTTCCATCGGCGGCAAGCCAGCGGGCATTGCGCTGTCCTCTGACGGCGCGCGGGCCTACGTCGCCGCGCCTGATGGCCGTGAGGTCATCGTTGTCGATACGGCCACAAAGGCCGTCGTTGCGCGGGCGGCTGTTGGGCAGGGACCGCTCGGCATCGCCGTCAATCCGCGATCAGGCATCGTCTACGTTGCCGATTGGTACCAACACCGGCTGTCCGCCCTTGATCCCGCGACATTGGCGATCAAAGCCACCGTCGAGACGGGTCAGTCGCCATCAGGTGTTGCCGTAACCGCCGATGGCGCGACCATCCTCACCGCCGACCGCGATAGCAACCAGCTGTCGATCATCGACGCGGCGACGTTCAAGCTTGTGGGAACAATTCCAACCGGCGATCGGCCGTTTGGTGTCACCATAGACGACATGGCGGGACGTATCTACACAGCCAACGTGGCCTCGAACTCGATCACGGTTATTGACCTGAAAACCCGCGTGCGGGTGCGGGACGTCCCCGTCGGATTGCGGCCTTATGCTGTGGCGCGGGCCGGTGACCGGCTCTTTGTGACCAATCAGCACGACGAATCGCTGTCCGTGATCGATGCAGTGACCCTTGTGCCCGTGGCGACGATCCGCGTCGGCGGATTTCCGGAAGGTATCGAAACGGATCCCTCCGGAACAGCGGTTTGGGTCGCCTGCTGGGATGCCAATACGCTGGAGAAGGTGGACGTGGCGACGCTGACGGTGACAGCTCGCGTTCCGGTCGGGGATGGTCCGCGGGCGTTCGGCCGTTTCCTCCATTAAGCTGGGGGGCGGCGAAGTGCGCGTGACGCGGCAACCTTAAATCTTCGCAATCTCATCAATTTGGGCTGCCCGGGCGACGTTCCTTTGGTTAGGTTCCGGCGCATCCGGATGTCCAGCCGGCGTTGAAACAAACATTGCCCCGCCGGGCGTCGCTGTCTTAAAAGACGGCCCGCCCGAGAGCCCGAGATGGCCGGCGGGGAAATAGGAGGAACTTGAGAATGTTGCGCTTCGTGCGTGGACTTGCCCCTGTCGTGGCCCTTGCGCTGATCCTTCCGATCGGTGCCATGGCGGCCGCAGAACAGCCGCAACCAGTTGACCTCATTTTTAATGCGCGCCATCTCGATCTCGTCGGAAAGGGCGGTGGAATCGCTTACAAGTTCGATCATTCCGTCACCGACGAGAAGTTGATGGGCAAGGCGTTCAATGACGACGTCAAGATCGCGGTGGCGGATGAAACGCCAGACGGTCAGCGGAATTTGAACGTAACCGTGTTTACAGGTGATCGGCAGCGGCCCGTTCAAAATTTCGACGGCGTCAGCATCAATCCAGTCTTCATTTGGTTCCTGGACAAGTCGGTGGAAAATTACCGCGTCATGTCGGGCGGAAACCATAATTATATTAAAGGCCGCATGAGAGATGCGTTTGTCGACAAGGCCAAGCTGGAGCCGGTCAAGGTCGACTTCGGGGGTAAGTCCGTCGACGGTTACAAAGTCACGATCGCTCCGTTCGTTGAAGATCCCAACAAGCACAAGATGCAGGGGTTCGAAAATTCGAAGTTTACCTTCGTTCTGAGCAAGGACATTCCCGGATATTTTTACGAGCTCAACGCCGAGATCTTCAGCAGCCAAGCCGGTACCGGCAAGATGACGGATCGACTTGTGTTGGTGGAGGCAAAGTGATGCGCAGCTGGCTTTCCGGCGTTGCCGCGTTCGGGCTCGTTCTTGGTATTGGCCTCACCGCAGCCGATGCACAGGAACTCGACGCTGACGTCATCAATGACTATCCGACGTTCACACGTGCCGATTACGTCTTTGGCTGCATGCAGGTCAACGGCAACACGCGGCTGGCGCTGGAGCGCTGCGCGTGCTCGATCGACGTGATCGCCGGCATCCTGCCGTTCAAGGATTACGAGGAAGCCGAAACGATTTTGTCGGTTCGTCAGCGCGGTGGCGAGAGCGTCGCGCAATTCAATCGGCCGGAGGCGATGGCGATCGTGCACAAGTTGAAGCAGGCGCAAATCGAAGGCGAACTGCGCTGCTTTTGAAGTCTGGCGTTAGTCTCACACGACAAGGGCGCCGTTTTGCAACGGCGCCCTTTTCTCGTCGGGTCGAATGTCGCGCGGCTCAAGGCCGGTTCACGATCCTTTCGGACCGGTCCGGCCTGTGAAAACTTTGCCTTCGGTGTCAACGGCTGTGACATCGAGGCTGCCATCGCCGCCCGGCGCATATGTGAAACGAAAATTGGGGTCTTCCGAGATTGAAATCCCGCCGATCATTTTGAAGACGCGATCGTCGCCACTCTTGACGTCGATCTCGCGTACGAAGCGGGCGGGGATATAAAAACCCGTCGCCTGATTCAATTGCAGGCCGGAATACTGCGGGTGCTTGATCATCAACTGGGCTTGCCGGTTGCCACCGGCGTCGGCTGTCTCCAGTGTTCGCACGATCATGCGACCGGCATCGGCGAGAGCCGCATCTGTATCCTTCAAGGCCGGTGCTGAACAACCGCCAGCCGCTTTCACGAACTGGGTGGCCATGTGCAACGTGCCGTCGGCGGTTTCCGCGATGGCGCGAATGTTGGAATACATGTCGACGCGAACGCGTGTCGAGAGCACACGATCACCAATGCCGGCTGCTGGACCGAACTCGAATTCGGCGACAACGGGCGCCGGGTTCTTGTCGACGATGAGCGTCAGCTTCGTCACGCGTGCGGCGGCCGCTGCGGGAATGCGGATCGTGACTGGCACGAGCGCGGCGTCATCGGCCCGGACAGGCGCTTCGAGCGTCACGGTTGAGGTATCTTCGTTCACCGGCTTGGCGCCGAATACATCCTTTTGAAGCGCCGGCCAGAGATCGGCTTCCAAAAGCGCGTTGCCGTCGACCGGTTCGGCTGCGATGCCGGGTCCGGCGATCAGGCTCGCGCCGAGGGTCAATGCGGCAGCGGTCAGGACGCTTCTCACGACAGATTTTGCAAATTGCATTTCAGGTGGTCTCCGTCTGGCGGTGGTCGTCGTTTCTCATTGGCACCGAGGGTCATACCGCTTGCTGGGCAAGTTCATTCCCATTCGAGTTCGGCGAATGCCGCCGTAACGTTTCGCTTATGATACTCCTCGAACAGGACCCATGCATCCTTTTCCGACTGGCCGGCAGTTTGCGTCGCTTCGCTGAGCGTCTTGCCCTGTTTGATGAGAGCCCGGACGTCGGTTGCGACCGTCGATAGGTAACGATGGAGCGGTGTTGCAGCATCGGCCCAAGTCAGCGCGTGGGGACCGTGGCCGGGAACAACACGAACGGGCGGGGTCTGTGCCATGCGGTCTAGTAGGGCGAGCCAGCCTTTGATCGAGCCGTCGATGGTGGGGATGTGCTCGACAAACAGCAGGTCACCCATGAAAACGGTGCCAGTCGTGATGTCCTTCACGGACAGGTCGTTGTCGGTGTGAGCTGTCGGATGTGCCATCAACTCCAGCTTGCGGCTGCCAAGGTCGAGCGTCCCGGTGCCGTCGAATGTCAGCGTCGGCGCGATGATCTTCGTGCCCTCAAAGACGCGTGGGCCGAGCAGTTCGCTATTGATCGCCAAATACCGATCTGCACGCGCCGTCAATCCGCGTTCGAGTTTGTGGTGGCCTGCAAAGACGACGCCATCGTTTGCAAAAGCTGCATTTCCAAACACGTGATCGGGATGCATGTGGGTGTTGATGACATAGCGGACCGGACGGCTGGTGACTGCTTCGACGGCCTGCTTAATGTTGCGACCAACGACGGGACTACCGCCGGTGTCGATGACGGCGACTGCATCGCTTGCCGACGATGAAGCCGGGGTTCGAAATGTCGCCTGCGTTTTCGGGAGAAAACACGGCGTGCTGACCGCGATGAACGAAAACGCCCGGCGCGATTTCGACCACGAACGTACCGGTTGCTTGCACAGGAATGACGCGCAGGACCGGCAGCGTTGCGGCCGCTAGCCCAGCCTGCAGACAAGTGCGGCGGTCAAGCTCCATATCGAATCCTTTGGGACAATTCGCCCTGCAACTCGACGGTAACACATCGGTGCGGTGGAGTTGGATCACGCCGTGCATATAGGTCGTCAACATCAATATCGGAAGTCGCGACAAGTTATGACGTTGAAAAACCTCGCTTTTGAGTGAAATTCCGTGACGAAATCATATTATGCAATGTGTGTGGGGACAAGCATTTTTCACATTTCAATTCATATGTCAATTGCCGAGATGGGTGCGGTGGGCTGCCTTAAACTAGGCGTGCGCTGCACAAACAGGCAATAAAAGGTCGCAACATGCTGATATTCGAGCCGAAAAAGTCGTGAATTTGATTGCAATCGCGAGTGTTGCTGAAAAAATGATCTCACGGATTGTCTTGCGGTCCTCACGAGAAAGTGTCTACATGCCGCTGCGGTGATGAGACCCGGGGGCGACGTTCGGAGGAGCGTTTCCCACCTGAGTTGGAACTGGAAAGGGGACAAAAGCCCCGTCCAGCAGCCGGCCCGGAAAAGCCCGTGGCTGATCATTCTGCAAGCGTGGCAAGAATCTCAAGGAGGAAGCGCGATGCGCAAAAGTGCACTCGCTATTGGCCTGCTCGCTTCGGCGGCGGCGTCGCCAGTTATGGCGAACGACGACGTCAAGAAGGCGATTGCTGACCCCAACAACTGGGCGATGCAGCAGGGCAACTATGAAGGCTGGCGTTACTCACGTCTCGACCAGATCAACACGTCGAACGTCAAGGACCTGAAGGTTGCCTGGCAGTTCTCGACCGGCGTTCTTCGCGGTCACGAAGGTTCGCCGATCGGTGATCGGCAAGGATCTGTACCTGCACTCGGCATTCCCGAACAAGGTCTTCAAGCTCAGCCTCGAGAACCCCGTTGAGCCCAAGATCCTCTGGAAGTACGAGCCCAAGCAGGATCCGTCGGTCATCCCCGTGATGTGCTGTGACACCGTCAACCGCGGTCCGCAGATCGCCGGCAACACCCTGATCATGGGTCTCGCCGACACGACGATCGTTGCTCTCGACGCAGCAACGGGCAAAGAAAAGTGGAAGCAGGTCAACGGCGATCCCAAGAAGGGTGAAACCTACACCGGCAACCTGCATCATCGTCAACGACAAGGTCATCATGGGCACCTCGGGCGCCGAGTTCGGCGTTCGCTGCCACGTGACGGCTTACTCGCTCGCCGATGGCAAGAAGCTCTGGCGCGCCTACTCGATGGGCCCGGATTCCGACATCCTCGTCGATCCGGAAAAGACCATGTCGCTCGGCAAGCCGGTCGGCAAGGACTCGTCGCTCAAGACGTGGACTGGCGACCAGTGGAAGATCGGTGGCGGCTCGACTTGGGGCTTCTACTCGTACGATCCGGAAGCCAACCTCGTTCTATTACGGCACGGGCAACCCCTCGACCTGGAACCCGGCGCAGCGCGCTGGACCGGACGGCAAGCGGATCGACCAGAAGTGGTCGATGACGATTTTCGCTCGTAACCCCGACACCGGCGTGGCCGCCTGGGCATACCAGATGACCCCGTTCGACGAGTGGGACTATGACGGCGTGAACGAGTCGATCCTCACCACGCAGAAGATCGGCGGCGCTGACCGTAAGGTTCTGACTCACTTCGACCGTAACGGCTTCGGCTACACGATCGATCGCCTCACCGGCGAGCCGCTCGTCGCTCAGCCCTACGACGAAGATCTGAACTGGTCTTCGGGCGTCGATCTCGACAAGTCTTCGCCGACCTACGGCCGTCCGAAGGTTCTCGACTCTAAGTCGACCTTCGTTCAGGGCGCTGACGTGAACACGAAGAACATCTGCCCCGCTGCCCTTGGCTTCAAGGACCAGCAGCCGGCTGCGTACTCTCCGCAGACGAACCTGTTCTACATTCCCGTCAACAACGTCTGCATGGACTACGAACCCTTCAAGGTTTCGTACACGCCTGGCCAGCCGTACGTCGGCGCCACGCTGTCCATGTTCCCGCCGGAAGGCAAGACGAACACGGGTCACTTCACGATCTGGGATGGCGCTGCTGGCAAGATCGTTCACCAGCATGACGAGCCCTTCTCGGTCTGGTCGGGCGTTCTGACAACCGCTGGCGGTCTCGCCTGCCACGGTACGCTGGACGGCTACCTGAAGTGCCGCGACGCGAAGGACGGCAAGGAGCTGTACAAGCATCGTCTGCCGTCGGGTTCGATCGGTAACGTGTTCAGCTATGCCATCGATGGCAAGCAGTACATCGGCCTGTACTCGGGCGTTGGTGGCTGGGCTGGCATCGGTCTCGCCGCTGGTCTCGACAAGCCGACGGACGGTCTGGGCGCAGTCGGTAACTACGCCGGTCTGAAGTCCTACACCGATCTCGGTGGCACGCTCACGGTCTACTCGCTGCCCTAATCGGTGGTCTGTCGACTTGAACTAGAGGCCGGCGCGGTTATTCCGCGCCGGCCTTCTTATTTGGCGGCATGTGTATGTCGCTCAGCAAAGTCTCCGTGCGTATTGTCGCATTGTTTGCAAAATGCCGCTTCGCGCTGGAGTGCCCGTTCTCTGCTGTTGTATCAGTGCTTCCGACCTTAACTGTGCAAGGTCGAGCGCCCGCGGTGAGTTCTGAGGGGCGCCAAAAAACCGAGCCAATCGGAACATCGAAACCGATCTTGAACGATCGATAGATTGAATGAGGAAACGAGTGAAGAGCCTAGGGTATGGAATGATCGGCGCTGCCGCTTTGGCGCTTCTTTCTGCTGGCTTTGCCGGTCAGGCCGCTGCAGCCGACAGTGATAAAAGTGCGCTGCCCGATCCGGCGCGACACAAGGCGGCGCAGGACGGCAAGAAGTTTGAAGCTGGTCGCTGGGTGCTTCCCGACGGTTCGCCGACCTACGACGTTAATCGCGATGAGGCCAACACCGATATCGTCAGGAAGGTCGACTGGATGACGTATTCCGGCTGGCGGCGGTATCACGCCGAGTGCCACGTCTGCCACGGCCCGAACGCCGAAGGCTCGTCGTTCGCTCCGGCTTTGAAGGACTCACTCAAAACCATCGATTACGAAAAATTCCTCCAGGTGGTCGCCTCGGGTCAGATCCGAGATGTTGCCGGCACCAAGTACATCATGCCCGCATTCGGCGATAACAAGAACGTCATGTGTTACATCGACGATCTTTATGTTTACCTTCGGGCGCGCTCGACGGATGCGCTGCCGGGCGGTCGTCTCAGCGCTGATCAACGCGCCGAGAAGCCGACGGAAGCCAAGGAAGCCGAAAAGTCCTGCATCGGCGATTAGCTTCGGTGGTTTGAATTGCAATTACAGCGGCGGTCTTTAACAGGACCGCCGGTTGATTGGCGGCGATGTCTTTACGGTTATGGAAAAAACATGAGCGGCGCCTATTTCAATCGAAGAATTTCTGATCATACTGTCGCGACAAAAAAGTGAGGCACCGGTCAGCGGTGTCACTCCAGGGAGAAAGCTGCAGACATGACGAAGACCATGCTTGCGCGGTGCACCACGATGGCAGCCGCATTGGCCTTGGCGCTCACGCTTAGTGCGTGCGGCGACGAGGAAAAGAAGGCCGAGGCTCCCAAGACGTCCGAGGCTCCCGTTGCCGCCGCGCCTGCGGAGCCCCCCGCACCTGCCGCTGAGCCGACGCCGGCTGCTGCACCCGAAACAGCACCGACCCCTGCGCCTAGCCAGACCGCTGAAGCTCCCGCTGCCGCACCTGCTGCGTCACCTGAACCTGCGCCCGCCCCCTCGGCTGCAGCACCCGCCGCACCTGCCCCCGTTGCAGAAGCGACACCCGCTCCGGCTGAAGCGCCGGCCGCGCCTGCGCCTGCGGCTGAAGCCCCGGCCGCTGCGGCCCCCGTTGCAGAAGCGACACCCGCTCCGGCTGAAGCGCCGGCCGCGCCTGCGCCTACGGCTGAAGCCCCGGCCGCTCCGGCCCCTGTCGCAGAAGCGACACCCGCTCCCGCTGCGCCTGCTCCCGCTCCGGCTGCGAGCGAACCGACGCCGGCTCCGGCATTGGCTCCGTCGCCGCCAACGGAGAAGACGGCCGGCGCAGAAAGTGCGCTGCCGGATGCTGCACTTTTCAAGGCTGCTCAAGAGGGCAAGAAGTGGGAAGCCGGTCGCTGGGTGCTCCCCGACGGCTCTCCGACGTTCAACGTCGAGCGCGGCACGGATAACACCGACGTTGTCAAGAAGGTCGACTGGATGACGTATTCTGGCTGGCGGCGGTATCACGCCGAGTGCCATGTCTGCCATGGCCCGAATGCCGAAGGATCGTCGTTCGCTCCGGCTTTGAAAGAACTCACTGAAGGTCATCGATTACACGAAGTTTCTTCAAGTGGTCGCCTCGGGTCAGATCCGAGATGTCGCCGGCACGAAGTACATCATGCCCGCATTCGGCGATAACAAGAACGTCATGTGCTACATCGACGATCTTTACGTTTACCTCCGCGCCCGTTCGACGGATGCGCTGCCGGGAGGCCGTCTCAGCGCCGATCAGCGCGCTGAAAAGCCGACGGAAGCCAAGGAAGCCGAAAAGTCCTGCATCGGCGAGTGACCTGACGTTTTACTGTGACTTGATGAACGCGGCGGTCCTGGCGACCGCCGCGTTTTTCGTTACGGCTTTGCGGTCTCGCAAATGGGGCCGGCGATGCCCGTCCATGACAAGAACTTCATGTGCGGATCGGTAGTTGGCCCCGTATATGTCACGTGACGCGACCGGATCGTTCTGCTCGACACGGAAAGTGCGCGAAAAGAAACAAAGCAACGGCATTGCATTGGGTTCTGTCTCAAGCAGCGGTGCCATGGAAACAACGAGAGTGCGATGAAGAAAATTGTTCTGGCCGCTTTGGCCGTGTCGCTTGGCGCGCTGGCGCCTGCTCACGCCGCTGACGGAAACTTGGCGGATGCCGTCAACCGCAAGGTTCTACGGGTCTGCTCAATCCCCGAAAATATGCCCTACTCGAACGACAAGGGTGAAGGCTTCGAGAACAAGATCGCGGAGGTGGTCGCTGACGAGCTCAAGGTGCCGGTCGAATACACCTGGTATCCGGGCGGGTTTGGCTTGATCCGGCGGACGCTGGCCGCCAAAAAATGCGATCTCGTTTTAGGCACCGTTCAGGCGGACGAGTACACGCTCAATACCAATCATTATTACCACACGACGTACGTGTTGTTTTACAAGAAGGGCAGCGAACTCGAAGGCGTGACTTCGTTTTCCGATCCCAAATTGCAGGGCAAGCGCATCAGCAATCAGGGTGGTCCCATCGGCGATCAGATCGCAAAGGCGGGCCTGATGCAGAATGCCAAATCCTACCTCATCAATGTCGATCGCCGGTACGTCAATCCGGAGCAGGAAATCATCGATGACGTGCTGAAGGGCGAAATCGATGTCGGCGTGCTGTGGGGGCCGTTTGCCGGCTGGTTTTTGAAGCCGCACATGGAAAAGCTGACCGTGCACCCGATCACCGAGCATGTGCCAGGAACGGCCAAGCCCGACTACCGCATTACGATGGGCGTGCGCGCCAATGAGAGCAACTGGAAGCGCCAGCTCAATGACATCATCAAAAAGCGTCAGGGCGATATCGACGAAATCCTGCTGAGCTTTAACGTGCCGCTGCTCGATGAAGACCTCAAGCCGCTTACCGCACCGCGCAAGTAATCGCGGCGGCATCGATGATGAACTTTGCTTTGGGTTCGAATGCGCGGCCGGCGATTGCAATCGCCGGCCGCGTTATCGTGTGGACATTGCTTGCTTTGATTGCGGTGACGCCGGAACGTTCCGCGGTCGCAGACAGTAGCTTCGTCGATCCACGATCCATCACGCCGACGCCTTCGACCGGTGATGTGCCTGAACCTGATGGGTATCGGACTAACGACTACCGGATGCCGGTTCCGCGCACTCTCAAAGGTGCCCGGGTGGTAACCGCAGACGAGGCGGAGAAGCTTCTGGCGGAAAAGGGCAGCGTGTTCCTCGATGTGTACCCGCGCGCGCCAAAGCCGCCGAATTCTGCCAGCCGGAACCGTGTGGCGAGATCCCCCACATTCGACAATTGCTGACGCGCACTGGTTACCGAATGTCGGCTATGGCGTGCTCTCGCCTGATTTTGAGACCTACTTCAAGACGAGGCTGGAAAAACTAACCGGGCAGGATCAGTCCAAGCCGATCGTATTTTTTTGTTTGAAGGACTGCTGGATGTCATGGAACGCCGCCAAGCGGGCGCTGGCGTGGGGCTATACGTCGGTATTCTGGTTCCCCGAGGGAACTGACGGTTGGCAGGCAATCGGCAACGACCTTGTCGCGGCGACGCCGGTGCCATGACAATTGGCGTTTCCGACTCCGCGTAACGAATCCGGGCTTTCTTGATCCTCGTTTCCGACTCCGCTTTGCGGAGCCGGCCGGAAACGCTTTAGTTCAACGCCTATTTCGACATCTTTGAGCGGATGTGGCGCGTGAGTTCGAACAGTCTTTCTTCCAGCACTGCTGGCAATTCACAGGCGATTGGGATGTTGGCCTGACGCTCCTGGAAAATACGTCCAGCCCAGTATTGCTTCTGTTCCTCTTCGCTCTCCGGCACGGCAGCGGTGTCGTCGACGACGATGTCGCCCTTGAGCTTAGCGAGATCGACGCCCTGCTTTTCCAGTTCTTCGGCGCGCGACTTCTGCGACCGTTGATATTTTTCGATGCCGCTGATGATGGAGCGGCGCTGATTATTCACCGTCTCAAAGAGCCCGGTAAACAGCTTGGTCAATTGACTGTCTCGATCTGCTTGCGGAACGGAGGCGGCGTAATCGTCGATGGCGGCGGTGGCCTTCTCAATGGGCACGCGGCGAGAGGCCAGTTTGGTCACGAGAGCCGGTATCTTCTCGGCATTGAACCATTGCTTGTGTTCGTCCAGGGAGGGGCCGTCCCAGATGGAGTTCGCCGACAGGTTCTCAACTTTCTTTTGTACGCACGGCCAATCCGGATTCTTCGGATCGGCGGCGGACCAAGCGGTGGCCGATAAGGTGAAGACGCCGGCGGCTGCCATTAGTGCCGCCTTAAAAGTTTGACGCTTCATCAGGGAATTTTCCTCTCGGTTTAGACTTTTCTTATGGGCGCCGGTATGGCCGGACTTGCATGCGGACAGCTATTCTCACGCGGGTAGAGTGCTTTCAACAATGAAATCGTTACGCTTCGTTTAGCCGGCGTTACCGCCGCCTGGACCGCCGCGCCGCGCGATCAGACCCTTCGAGGGGTTATAGGCAAAGACTGCGGCGCCGAGGAAAAGCAATGTGCAGCCGACCACGACGACGAGGTGGGTGATATCGAGTAGTTCTCCCGACTGGAGCGGGATCAATATGCCATCCAGGCTGATGCCCGGGGAAGCGGGTGTCAGTGTCGGATCGATCGTGGCGCCGATCTCGCCGTAGAGGGCAAAGCGGATGAGTTCGACGGCATGGGAGAACGGATTGATCCGCGCCAGCTCGTAAAGGAAGGGGCTGCCTTCGCGGATGCGCCAGAGCGGATACAGTGCGGAAGAAGCGAAGAACATCGGGAAGATGACGAAGTTCATGACGCCCGCAAAGTTTTCGAGTTGGCGGATCAGCGAGGACATCAGCAAGGCCATCGCGCCGAGCATCAGACCCGACAGGATGAGGGCTGGAAGCACGGTCAAATATCCGTGCCAGGGCGGAACGATATCCCAGAAGTAAGCGACAGCCAGAAACGTGTAGGCCTGAAGAACAGCAACGGCGACGCCACCGATCAATTTCGACAAGAGCAGGAACGATCGCGGAAAGGGCGCTACGAGCAAGGTACGCATGGAGCCCGTTTCCCGGTCGTAAACCATCGACAGAGACGATTGCATGGCATTGAAGAGCAAGATCATGCCGATGAGGCCTGGCGTGATGAATGTCTCGTACAGCACGTAGGTCGTGTAGGGCGGAATGATCGAGACGCCGAGAACCTGCCGGAAGCCGGCGGCAAAGATAAACAGCCAGACCAGCGGTCGGACCAGGGCGGAGAAGAACCGTTCGCGCTGGTAGAGAAAGCGCAGAACTTCGCGCCAGACGATCCCGCGGAAACAGGCCAAATACGCGCCGAACCCGTGGCGGCGCGGCGCTTCCACATCGAGCGGACGAATGGGAGCTTCCAAGTTCATGCTGCCTCCGCCGTTGCCGTTGTGCCGGTCATGGACCTGAAGGCCTCGCGAACGTCGGATTTGCCCGTGACGTCTAGCAGACCCGGCAGCAGACCCGTGTAGAGAATGCGGCCTTTGTGCATAACCACGACACGATCCGTGGGCGCAACCTCATCAATCAAATGCGTCGCCCACAACACGCCCATACCCTCTCGCTCGACGAGACCGCGGACGATCCCGAGGACACCTTCGCGCGACCCGATATCGAGACCGACGGTGGCTTCGTCGAGCAGCAGCAGACCCGGACGGTGCAATAGCGAACGGGCGATTTCCACTCGTCGGGCTTGGCCACCAGAGAGATTGCGCACCTTCTCGTGGGCTCTGTCGGCAAGGCCGACGGTGGTCAACGATTCTACCGCACGCTGCCGGGCGTCGGACTTGCGGATCCCGTGCAGGGCAGCGTGATAATAGAGGTTCTGTTCCAACGTCAGGTCGCTGTCGAGGGTCCGGCTCTGGAAGACCACCCCGAGCCGCTGCAGCGCGGCTGTCGGTTTGCGCCGCACGTCGTGGCCAAGGATGCGAATTTCACCCGAGACGTTGTCATAAAGCCGGGTAACGAGAGCAAACAGTGTCGACTTGCCGGCCCCGTTGAGACCGAGAAGCACTGTGAAAGCGCCGCGCGGCACCGTCAAAGAGACGTTATCGAGGACTTGCTTGTCACCGAACCGGTGGCTGACGCCGCTGACGACGAGGGCCTCGGCGCCGGCTGACGTCGGCACCTTCGCGACCGTGTCTTCAGAGATGGCTGTCATGACTGTTGTTCCTCGTCATTGCGTGCAACATGGCAGAAGCGGCGTCCGGCATCGGTCGCCGCTTGCTGTCAACGAGCGTTCTGTCCGTTGCCGTTATCGGCGGCCTTCATCGGCGTCGTCGAGGACACGACGCCCCATGGATACCGACCCGTCTTGATCGACTTGATCGCCTTTTCAGACGCGACGTCGATGACGGTTGAGTCATTGGAAGTGCCATTGGTCGTAAACAAAAGTTTGAAATCGGGAGTGAAGCCGAGATTCCAGACGCGCTGACCGACGAGTATGTATTTCTCTACCTTGTAGGTCTTTGCGTCGACCACAGCGACGCGGTTTGCCGGACCAAGAGCGACGTACGCCTTCGAGTTATCCTGATTGAAGCGCACACCAACCGGCTGGATGGCATCCTTGGTGATGCCTTGAATTTCGAAGTTGATCTTGTGCGTGACCTTCTTCAACACCGGATCGATCACGCTGACGGTGCCGCCAATTTCGGCCGAGACCCAGACCTCGGATCCGTCAGACTTGTATTCGGCGACGCGCGGGCGATTGTCGACCAGGATGTTCTCGACGTTTTTAAACCCATCGGTCGTGATGAAATGGGCCATGTTGGTTGTTTCGGACGTGTTGACGAGCATTTTGCCGTCCGGGCTGATGCCCATGCCTTCCGGTTCCACGCCAACAGGAATGTCGGTGATGATGGTGCCTTTGAAAATATCGACAACGGTGACGAGGTTATCGTCTTCGTTAGACACGTAGAGCGGGTTGCCGGAGGTATGCAAGATTGGCAATTCAGGATCGGGTCCCGACGGTAGATCTTTCACGTAGGCATAGGTCTCGGAGTCATAAACCTGAATGCGATTGTCATCTGACGTGCAAACGATGACCCACTTGCCGTCTTTCGAGAGAATAATGCCGCGCGGGCGGTTGCCGGTCTTGATCGTATGGACGACCTCCAGCTTTTCGCTGTCGATCACCGATATGGTGTTCTCCTTTTCATTGGAGATGAAGACCTTGTAGGCGGCGGCGGGGCCGGCGCCGAGCGCGAGGCTTGCGAGGGACAAAGCGGCCAGGGCGGTGGCGGTTTTGATAGTTGTCATTGGCGGTCTCTTTTCAAGTGCGGTGGGCTTGTGGCGTCGATTGCAGCGGGGGCGCCGCGAGTTATTTCGTGTACGCGCGGCACTTTGTTTCGGGCCTGTCGACACCCAAGGTATCGAGTTCGGTGTACTGGTGCAGAAACCCGGGTTGAGGTGAAACGGTGACATGCATCTTGCCGGTGCCGAGCACGATAGGTTGGCGGAGCTGGCCGTTCCATGGGCGGTAGGACAACGCCCGTCCCTTGAAGGCAGCCAGTTCGAATTCAGGCGATACCATGTATTCGATCAGGGGCTTGCGTTCGACCGACTGCTTGCGTGTGGCGGCTTCACCGATCGAGCGGACGGCCATCCATGCCTG